>NZ_KB899240.1 GCF_000378085.1 Hoylesella loescheii DSM 19665 = JCM 12249 = ATCC 15930 | reverse complement strand
CCTTGCCAACTGCCAGACAGAAGATGAACGCAAGAAAACGGCTGAACTTATACGACCGATTCTGCGGGGCAGGGATATAAAGAGATATGGCTATGAGTGGGCAGAATTTTGGCTTATTGCAACATTCCCATCACGGCATTACAATATTGATGAATACCCAGCTGTCAAGCAATATCTGCTTTCTTTCGGTATTGAAAGACTGGAGCAAACTGGCAAAAAACATATTGTCAATGGAGAGAAAGTGAAAGCCCGAAAGAGAACCAGCAATAAGTGGTTTGAAACACAAGATAGCATTAGTTATTGGGAGGATTTTTCTAAGCCAAAAGTTGTGTACATGGAAATACAAACCGATAATCCAGAAGAAGGTTACCCATTCCCATGCTATTCTTATGATGACAATAGATGTATTGTCTTAAATACTGCATACATTATGAGTAGTGAAACTACAGATCCAAGATATGTACTTGGTATACTTAACTCAAGACTAGGAAAGTTTCTTGTAAAGCTGTATGTAACCCAATTGCAAGAAAGGCAATTCAGAATGTTGTCTCAATATGTTATGAAATTTCCTATAGCACATCCAACAAAAAAACAAGAAAACGAAATGATACACCTTGTACAAGATGTATTAGTACACCAATCTTTGGCATCAGAAAAAAGAATTGACGACCTTGCATTTCAAATATATGGTCTTACAGAAATAGAGATTAAATCACTTATTAGCAGATAGATTCAGAACTACCTGCTAATGGCTTAATCAAAGGTTTAAGGACTCCAAATAACTTATTTCTTCAATATCTAACCCATATATTGCATATATGCGCTCAGAAAGAATTCGCTTCAAGTTACTATTGGCTGGGGTACTGAGTAACTGTTCAACAATTTCTACAACCTTATCATCTATGGTTGAGGGAATAGGAAAGAGTATAATGTTTTGTGCCCCAACTTGAGCATCACCGACTCCTGTTTTATTCATATTAGTAATTTCACTATACCATATTAGGGGTGACGAATTTAAGAATCCTAAGATGTGTGCTAGATGATTGCCTGTTAGTAGATAGCAAGCATTGTTCAGCATTATACCATTGTTGTCTATTGCAAAGGCCAACCGGCTTCCAATAATCTTCCAAATAATTTTTGGCTTAGAAAAATCCTCCAAATAAGCGCAGTTACGAAGATTATATGGAGTGTCACCTTTATCCGCACGAGTGGAGATTCTGTCCCAATATTGGTCTAAATACGCCTTTACAACAGGATAATCGTTGATGTCAATGCGTGGGAGTTTGTTTCTAATACCATTGTGGGTGTTGATTAAGAATAATCCATTGTCTACATAGCCATATCTCTTTATATCCCTGCCCCGCAGAATCGGTCGTATAAGTTCAGCCGTT
>NZ_KB899238.1 GCF_000378085.1 Hoylesella loescheii DSM 19665 = JCM 12249 = ATCC 15930 | reverse complement strand
TCTTCCTCTCCATCCAACCAATAAGCATCAATAAGAACTTTTCTTCTGTCTAAGGGGTTTATTTGTTCTAATGTGGCGGTTTGCCCACTATGGACGATTTTCAGGTCTTCACCACTAATCATACATGGAATAGTAGACTTGACTAAAAGCGCTTGATGGTTACCAATGATTGTTTCTGAAAAGTTTTTCCATTCTCCCAGACTGATAACAGCTTTACAAGGAGGTTTTTGGTTTCCCCATTTAGGATGTGTACAAATTCCCGTAAAACCAAAGTTTACCTTCCCATCATTATCACCTACCGTAGCCCACGGTTTATCCTGCAACATAACCGTTTCAGCTGTTACTGTAAGTGAGGCAATCGGGCTGCTACAATATTTGCACTGTACCTTTCCTCCTTGGCAAACATATTTGACATCCTCATTCGGATCGCGCCATTTGCATTCTTTTTCTTCTTGCTTTTGACTGTTAAGACATTCTAAATTAGTTGCATGGTTCGAGTTGAATTTCATAAGCTATTTTCCTCCTGCCGTGTTAGTTCGTATTTCCAATATATATTGATGTCTTCTTTTACGTAGTCAACCTCCAGTTGCACCCATTCTGGTAAAATACACTCCTCTCTTATTTGCGTACGACCATAAAATTTATTCAACAAACAATCATGCTGGTTGGTAAACTCTCCTGTTATGGAGAAATAAACTTGCCCACTTCCTTTATGTTCACAAGTTAATCTTTCAGTAAAACATATGTCATCAAAATCAGATAGCATTATCTGCCGATTACGCGATTGTTTAACTCCAAGTGATTCCGATACTTCGAGAAATAGTAATCCCAAATAAAAGTAATTATCTGTTGGTGGACAATGCGACATCCTACCATCAAGCTGTGCAAGATAATCTTCGGCAAAGAATCCTTTGTAATCTGCTTGTAGTGAAGAGCGTATTTGTTGCCACTGATTTAACAATAATTCTTTATTCTCTATTGTCATACCGTTGGGTGTTATGCTTAATTTTAATCCATCATAGCGATAAAAAGTACGGTGTAAAAAATCTATAGATTTACCTAGGGTTTTGTCATTTGTGGAAAAATCTATTTTGACAAATTCAAGCTCTAAAACTTTAAGTGGAAAGTTCGTCTTCTTATGATGCAACACTTTATTTTCTGTATATTTGAGCTTCCAAAATATCGAAAAATCATATTCTTTTCTTGGCACCCCTTTTTGCTCGGTTGCTAAATATGCTTTTAGTGAATATTGAGTCTGTTGATCTTTTTCCATAAGGGCAAACTTTTATCATAAAAGAAAAATTCTATCACTTATATCCATTCTGTATTTTGAATATTTAAATAATTTTCTCTTGTAAATTGCAATTCTTCAAATGAGATATAGTTCACAGGTTTTCTCTCCTTGGGTATTCTGATATTTCAGAACCCATACATCTAGAATCAACGGTTTGTCTGGAAGAGTATAATCATTCAAACATACATTATACTTTTCAAGGAGCGTATTGGTCAATTGTTTACTATTGGGTAATTTTATGATTCGTATGATTTTATTATGCATGTAGGCTAAACAAACTGAAGCGGCCTGTTTTTCCTTATTTCTCATTCCTGGAATATATTTAAGAGCATTTTTATTTAGGAAATTCATTAATATATACTCTCTCACATAATCTACTATAATTCGTTTTTTTTCTACTTTAATTGGTTTTTGTATTTCTTTTAATTGTTTACCAAAGCCCCATTTTGTTCCATCTGTAAATTGGAGTTCTATTCCCGCAGGACCTATTTCTAAAGGAATTTCAGAAGGTCGTCCTGTATTTTTTGCTATTTCCTTTAATTCTGCAAGAGCTTTTGTATATCCTTCTTTTGTTGCATTGAGAAAATAGCAGTATGCATCACCCATATTCCCTTTTTCTTTGGCAATCAAACCATTCCAATAATCTTTCTGTCCATACAAATGATAATAGTCAAAATAAGACGACAATTGGATAAGTTTATTCTCTGCAGAGTCTATTCTTCCTAAATGATAATAAGCAGATAATTGGTTTTCATATATGGAATTGATGTTAACGATGCTATCCTTACTTATATTAATATACGAATCAATTTCTTGCATTTCTGTAGAACTGTATTGAAGTAGTCTTGTATAATCCCGAAGAGCATTCTCATATTTGCCAATTCTCATCTGGCAATTAGCTCGCATATATAAGTATTCCAAAGTAGGGGCTTCTTCTATTGCTTTATTTAAATAGTTTATCGCTAATTCATCATATCCATTCTGAAGAGCATTATCAATTTTACTTTTATAGTCCGTATGGCAACTATATAAAGAAAATGTTAGTAAAGTGAAGTATAATACGATCTTTTTCATTTCTTGATTTTTTCAGATTCTCGTATTTGCGTGATATAGTAATCTTTATATTCCTTATTTGCAGCAAAAGGAGCAGTTCCGATGGAAAGTAATCTATAGTTTTTACAATCAACGTATAACTTATTATGTGTAGAATTATTTCCTCCACCAATGAGAACTTCAGAAGCAGCCATTGCATTATCAAAAAAAGTAAAGTAAGCACCCTTATTATCTTTTCCCATCCCTACGATAACAAAAAAATGATCGGTCGTTTTATCTATATTTCCAGGATGACCTTTTTGATAATCAGCTCCTACAATTGATGGCATTCCTTCAGACAACGATTTCTTTAAGTAGGAAATCGCTTTTTTGAAATCAGCAATGTAACTATTTCCTAAATCATTGATTCTGTTGCCATCTGCATCTTTATATATTTTATAAATATGCGTATTTGCATCTCCTTTGGGTTTATATCCAACTTTTTTCAATTGGGCTATTGATGCTTTCATGCAATCTTCTGTATATACGACGAATTTCTTTCCGGGTATTACAGATGGAATCGTCGGCCAATTTTCACAAATACAATTCCGTGAGACAATGCCAAATTGCCCACAAAGTATTTATCCTGTAACATTCCCCTCCAAGTCAAACAGGTCACGACTATTATCAAATGCATAAAAGTTTAGATCAAAATACTCGTTAGGATAGAAATGATTAATATTAGGTTTTATACGTAATTTTACTGTTATAGAAGAACCATATTCGACCTTTATGGGACCTCTAGGACTAAGAAGTTCTATTCCATTTTTTGCATATGGTGGATTTACTTTTACTATTAGATAACCATCTGAGTCATTTGCTTTTGTATTCCCTTTTATAACATCAAATGTAATAGTTACATCGCCACGTTTTCTTAAGTATATAAAGATTTTTTCTTTTTTAGACGATTCAAGATAGGGAGATAAATGATATTTAAAGTAACCGTTGTCTTTATATTTTTTCCAATCAAAATTGAAATCACAAACAGGACAATTCCACAATGTCTCAAGTACTTCATTATGGTAAAAATAAGGCGATTTCTTTTTATCTTTTACATAACCCCAATCACAGAAGAAAACTTCCTTTGAGGAAATCTTCAACTTTTCTGACAACTTTATTTCTGGAATAAAATCATAACGATCTACTTTCTTTGATAAGTCGTATACGAAACTATTATATGCTTTCCCACTCATTCTATAATTATTTATCTAGTTGGTTTACTCTCTACTTATACGTGCATCCGTTTTTCCTTGCACAAGAGCTCTTCCTTGTGCACTGAAGATTAGGTCACCTTCTATTACGGATGTCTTCAGATCACCTACTGTCTGCTCCAGAGACTCTCCTACACAAAGAGTAGAGTCTTCACTGATATGTTCTTTTTTGTTGGAAGCATCCAAAATATAATCTTTAGCGATAGTTATTCGTTTACTCTGTCCGATATCCTCCTTTTTATTTTCATTGACTTGAATCCTCATATTTTTACAGTTCAATGTCATTGTCTCACCTGCACTAATGGTAATATTCTTCTCGGCGTTAAGAATAATATTATCGCCGTTTGAATCAATATAAATATAATTACCTTTATTATCTTTAATGGTGATACCCAGAGAAGATGGAGAATCGTCCAACTCTAGGGCATGCCCACTACGGGTTCGGATGCTTTTCAGATGGTTCTCGGCAAATCCGCCAATGCCAGTCCTACCGTTGAACAGGCTGCCCATCACGTACGGCCTGTTGGGGTCGCCATGCCTGAAACCCACCAACACGTGGTCGCCAACCTCGGGGATGAAAACGAAGCCGCGGTTCGTGGGCACGTTCTCGCTGCCGCCGCCGTCGGGCGTCATCACGCGTATCCAACCCGTACGCATGTTGCCCGTCTGCCAATTCATCTGGACCTGGACGCGACCCTTGCCGTCGGGGTCGGCGTTGCCGATGACCCTAGCCACCTG
>NZ_KB899237.1 GCF_000378085.1 Hoylesella loescheii DSM 19665 = JCM 12249 = ATCC 15930 | reverse complement strand
GGTCCCAAGGGTTGGGCTGTTCGCCCATTAAAGTGGCACGCGAGCTGGGTTCAGAACGTCGTGAGACAGTTCGGTCTCTATCTATCGTGGGCGTTGGAGTTTTGCGTGGCCCTGTCACTAGTACGAGAGGACCGTGATGGACAGACCTCCGGTTTACCGGTTGTGCCGCCAGGTGCACCGCCGGGTATCTGAGTCTGGATCGGATAAGCGCTGAAAGCATCTAAGTGCGAAGCCGGCCGCAAGATTAGAACTCCTCATGAGGGTCGTCCCAGACGAGGACGTCGATAGGGCGCAGGTGTAAAGGCGGCGACGCCAAAGCCGAGCGCTACTAATAGCCCGAAACTTTCTTACCTCCCTCACCTCAGCCGTGTCGTCGGCCCTCCGCTTGGAGTGCCGCAGGACATAAGTGCCGCGTGGCGCGTCACTCTTTCTTCCCTTGCTTGTGCGATAGTCAAACCCTAATCAGGTGGTTATTGCGGCGGTGTCCCACCTCTTCCCATTCCGAACAGAGAAGTTAAGCCCGCCTGCGCCGATGGTACTGCAATGCAATGCGGGAGAGTAGGTGGCCGCCTTTTTTCATACGACAGCCCCGAGCGCGACGTTTCGCACTCGGGGCTTGTTCGTTTTGGGAGGGCGTGAGGTTGTGAGTTTTTAAGTTCATGAGTTTGTAAGTTGCTAAGTTTGTGAGGTTGTAGGCTTTTAAGTTTATGAATTTATAAGTTCATAAGTTTATGAGTTTGTGAGTTTTTAAGTTCATGAGTACGTTAGTAGCTGAATTGTCAAGGAGGTATGATATATAGATGCAGACCCTGTATACCATCAATGGGATATCACGAATATATGGAAAGCAATTGTGCACCCCTCTTTAATGCTTCATTTCATTTGTTAAGTTGGTTGATAGTACACTGTAATGTCCGCTCGTAGAAAGTGTGATATCTAATTTGTCTTGTTATAGCGGTATGATTCTCAATTGGCATATCATTATGCGTCCCTTTTTCAAATGCTTTGGCGAGGTGCACATTGTTACTGCCATTTAGAAGTTGTAAAATGTCTGGAAAACTTGATACTTAAATCTGTTTAATAGGAAACTAATCTTTCGCGGACTTTCAGATATGCCTCGGCATGTATAATATTTCTCACGAATTAATACAAATTGCCATTAAATTAATCTTGGTTTCGTCTTGCATTGTTCGCTTTTTCCTATTTTTCCAATAAGATTTAATTTTTGTATTCCATATTTCTTCTTTCTTCTCTCGTTTGTCTTAACTGTCTGTTTTTCAGTATATTGTAATGTTGTTAAGGTCCGTTTTTAGCCTTAAAATTTGGTTATTTGGGTTTTATTTCGTACCTTTGCATGCGATAAGAATAAGGATAGACCCTTCCCCTTGTTTCGGAAGAGCTTATTCGATAAGGTATCTAACGGGGCTGAGATTATTCACTTAACTTATTTCTCATAAAGTAATAGTCGCGGGCAACAAATGTGCTATAATGATATGGTTTACATGCTCAGGCCCCATAAATAAAAAATTATGGAGAGATTTACGAGAATTGTATTTTTATGTTTTACAATTTTAAGTTTATTGCCGGGCTTAGCCCAAGCAACAAAGAATGAGGATAACGCGGCGAACAGTAATTTCAATTGGGAGCCTGTTATGGAAGCAATTATTCAGGTGGAAAGCGGTGGAAACAGATTTGCTAAAAGTGGAAAGTCTGTTGGAGCCATGCAGATAACACCGATATGCGTAAAAGAAGTCAACTTGTATCTCAAGCAATTGAATATTAAGAAGGCTTACACACTTAAAGATCGATTTAGCGTAAAGAAATCGAAGGAAATGTTCCTTCTTATTCAGAAGCGTCACAACCCCAAGAACAATGTAGAACGAGCCATAAGAGCTTGGAATGGAGGGTTGAAGTACACTACTAAAGGGACGCAACGCTATTATGAAAAAGTGACGAGAGCGATGAACAAAACCACATAAAGCAGTGGTTGTCGCCCTATTAGACAATAAAAAGGGGATGGACGATTTCGATTGTCCGTCCCTTTTTCTTGTTTATGCCCTTTTGTTTTTTCTTCCCATAAGAAGCATTTACCAGCCTTCTATTCATGAATACGCCATGAATTTAGTTCTTTGAAATCACCTTATGTTTCGCTGTTGCTAAACGCTAGAATTCAATTTCCAGTCTTACCGCCGTGTTATACCTATCTTGAACTGCCATTACTTATCACATGGAACAGCGTTACAGCATAAATGTAACAGGGTTCCATGTGATAAGTAACAGGATTATTTTTCATCTGTACCATGACAGAAAGGCATAAAGCTCTCTTTTAGAACTTTGAAAGCGTTATGTAAGAACACGTCTGTTCCTCTGCACGTTGTTACTCAACGAAGTCGGGTACATGCCAAAAACAACCTCTTGAAGCACTTTTGCCCAACGTTGTTAATGCCCATTTGCTGGGTGTTATATCTGCGCGAGAAAGCAGAGAACAGCCTGTAATAGCCCACTCAACGGGTGTATGTCGAAATCTCAACGCTTTTGTCGAGCATCAATAATTATTTTTTCATATCTTTTTGGCGATATCTTCCATTTGTCGTAACTTTGCTAAAACAAATTATGTATCATCAAGTAAAATCAGATAATAGCAACGAAGATGCTTTAGACATTTGTGCTTATTGGTGAAATAAAAGTGGTAACCTTTTGCAGAAACAGACTCATGCCACCATTTGCAAGTGCAATAAAACGGCTGGCAGATGTGACATGTGTTGCAATTTTCATCATACATACCATACGCTTTTACCCTTATGCATGTCAACACAGTCTTAATTCGCCATAATGGTGAGCCCGTAACAATCCATCTTTCGCCTTATAATATCCCGAACATGCAAGTTAAGCATTCTTCCATATCGAAGATGTGCGCTCTAGGTAGAGTGGAGTAAGCTCCAAGACCGAAATGTTCCTTGCCTGTTCTTTCCATACGTAAACAATCAATTAATAAACCAACATTATGTCAGAAAACAAAAATTATCTAGTGCCTATTGCCTTTTTAGGCCTGATGTTCTTCTCTTGTGGCTTTGCGCTAGGCATCAATTCGCTTTTGGTGCCAGTGTTGCAAGAGTCGCTAAGCGTACCCTCGGCTGGTGCATACCTGCTTATTGGTGCAACGTTCATTCCCTTTTTGATCTTCGGTTATCCCGCTGGCCAATTGGTGAAACTCATTGGCTATAAGCGTACAATGGCCGTTGCATTCTTGATGTTTGCCGTTTCGTTCGGTGTGTTCATCGTTTCGGCCAGTCAAGAAAGCTTTGTATTATTCCTCGTTGCATCGTTTTGTAGCGGTACGGCCAATGCATTTCTGCAAACAGCCATCAACCCATACATCACCATTCTTGGTCCCGTAGAGAGCGCAGCCAAGCGAATAAGTGTCATGGGTATATGCAATAAGCTGGCTTGGCCCATCTCGCCGTGGTTCATCACCTTGGTCGCAGGCGAACATCTTACCGTTAGCCAACTAGATAAGCCCTTCTATATCATCATCGCCGTATTCCTTGGGCTTGGCGTTTTGTCGTTGATGGCTCCGCTCCCCGAGGTGAAGGCGGCAGGCGAAGACGAGAGCGAGGCATCAAAGAATGCTGAAGATGCGCAGGTATCGCAGTATGCTAATAGCAAGACTTCTATTTTCCAGTTCCCTCACTTGGTGCTTGGTGCCCTGGCCATCTTCTTCTATGTAGGCGCTGAGACCATCGCTTTGGCCACACTTATCGACTATGCTAAGGGCCTTGGACTTGAAAATGCCGAGAATTATTCGTGGATTACGCCTCTTTGCATTAGCGTGGGTTATATCTCGGGCGTGGCACTCATTCCCAAATACATGTCGCAGACTCGTGCATTGCAAATCTGCACCATTATCGCCATTGTGGGTACGTTGCTTGTTGTGCTGCTTCCTGGCGCGTTGAGCGTGTTTAGCATTGGCGTAATTGCTTTGGGTTGTTCGCTGATGTGGCCTGCATTCTGGCCCTTGTCGATGCAAGATTTGGGCAAGTTCACCAAGTCTGGCGCATCTGTTCTTACTATGGGCTTGATTGGTGGAGCCGTTGTAACGGTTCTGTTCGGTTTGCTTAAAGACAACTTTGGCCCTCAAAACGCCTATTGGATTTGCCTCCCCTGCTTCCTCTACATCGCTTTCTTCGCGTTTAAAGGGCATAAGCTGAGATAAAGCCGTTAGAGTTGATGAGCTGACAAGTTAACAAGTTGTAAGTGGACGATGAATAATGGTCGAGAGCCAATGATTTAGGAATGTATCGATAGAAAGCCTGTCTTAACTTCATGATATTAACTTATCCAAAGAGGCACTCGAAACCCTATTCGTAGGTTTCGGCACAGCAAGGAGTGTGAGTCTTATTAGGCTCACATCACTTGTGTGCCGAAACTGGCAAGAGGATTAAACAACTGTTTCTACGTTCATGTTCACCCAACCATAACCTCATTGAATGCCAATGGAAGGTGTTTAGAAAGAAAGTGCTCAAAACAAACATCGTTGAACGAAAGAATAGTTTAGACGTTCAATGATGAGACTCTTCGTAAATACCGTGGAATACAAGAAGGAGTTGGTGTCATTTCTAACGCTCAATTTTCGATAGACTAGTTCTAAAACTATTTCTTTTTGCTTATAAATAGATCTAAAATGAAAAAGATAGCTGTATTTATATTTTCGTTTGTTGTTTTAGCTTGTTATGGTAAGGCAAAAATGGAAATAAGCAATGAAACTTGTTTAAAATTGAATCCGCAGATGATACCATGCGCTGAAAAGTTGAAAGATTTCATATTGTCATGTTCGAATTTTAGATTGTCTTTCAGTGAAAAGAATGTCCATGCGAAAATTGAAAAAGGTAATGGCGTATATGTTATTCGTTTGTTTGAATATGGCACAGGACCAAAATCTACGAGTACACAAGGTTGTTTGATATTGAACGCCAATGATAAGTCGTTAAAAGACGTAACGTTAAGATCCAATTAAACCAATCCACAAAAATATAATCCTCTGCTTTTGTCATATAAGCCGCTGTTTGGGCTTTAAGATAACACATTAATATGAGATAGTGTTAAGAGAAACAGTAGCATTAGTAGATGGTGATGTAGTTGTTAAAGAAAAGGTCTTCCAAATAAACAATGGCAAATTTGTACAAAGCTGGAAAAATGATAAATACGGATGGTTATAATGAGCTAGACTAGCCACTTGTGTACTCAATGCTCATCAAATAACAATTGCATAAATAATTGGGTATGAAATAATATGGATACTCTTTATAGATACAAATTCTCCAATGTCTTAACTTATCCTCCATATATATCTGCGATATGGGTAGGGATATTCATCATGTTCGGTTATTTTATAATCAAATTCTTTTGCCCTACCGAATATTATAATTGGTGGATCATGTCTTGCTCCTTCTGTGCTATTGTGTATATGTGCATCTATTTGTTGCATAAAATCTGCAATAAGACCGTACTTGTTGGGTATACCAAGGAATATGTCGTTTTCCAAATAGGAAAGAAAGAAAAACGTTATAGAAAAACAGATTTATTAGGCTTTTATAGTCTTGATTATATAAATACAAGTCAATACAAAATAGCGATACAGTTTGTATTTAAAGATGGTTGTAGGTTAAACTTGTTTGAAGATAGTCCATTTGAAAAGTCAGAAGAGGTCAGACTTCAAAAGAATGAAAGTCTGAAAGAGTTTCTATTAACTTCAACCCATTATTTTGGTTTTAAATTAAATAAAAGAGTTAAATGGCGAAGTAGGCTCTCCTCATTGAATTATGCAGACACCTGGTATACAAAATTATGATGAGTGGGTGCAGCAGTCTTATGATTTAAAATCAAGAAACAATGGAATATAAATTAATATTCACAGACATAACGACGCTACGTCTATATATATTTGCTGTTGGTGGAGCCCTTTGGGGGTGTGTAGTTGCATGGCTACTTATAAATTATGTCTCCGACGATCTCCTTTTATTGGCGAGCTTGTTTTTGTACTTAGGTGCCACTAACGTGTTAATTCTGCTAGTGCGTATCTTTTATAATCAGACTGTGGTTATTGAGTATACCGACAATGAAATTATTTTGCAAAGGTAGAAAAGAGAAACGCTACAGAAAGACAGATTTGTTAGGCTTTTATAGTTTTGATTATATACAGCAAAGTAGAGCTACCATTTCTTTCCAATTTATGTTCAAAGATAGATATAGGTAGGCTAGACATATCCGATTATACAATGAAACGTTCGAGCAATTTAATCATCAACGAACAAAAGAATTCAGAATTAAAGAGATTCCTAATGATAACCATCAGCCATTTTGGTTTCAGACCCATCAAAAAAGTAAAATGGCGCACACGGACTAATATCTGTGATGTATGGTACTCCAAATAATTCCATACACGAGTTTGGAATAACGAAGAACATCATTCTTGCTAGTTGCAAGGGGTACACGTCATTCCGATATACCTGTTGCGATTTGAAAATTCGTCAACTTGTCAACAGAGGGACTTCAAGAATTTGTTTGGTTTTCTTTTTCTTGTTTTTCACCTTGAAGTTTTTCTGACTTCAGCTCACAAACTCACGTACTCGTCACCACAAAACTTAAATTTTTAAAAAGGCGTCGTGCTTTCGATATTTTCTGGTGAAAAGTATGCTTGCAAATAATACAATTAACCGCAATTTTCAGCATAACGCAGCTCTTTATTTGTCCATTTTTTGAGAGTATCGCCTGCATTTTGCATCACTTAGGGTTTCTAGATGCTTGTCGGTTCGTTTGTTTTATTTCTATTGGTTAAGCCCTATTCCTCCCCAAATGCATGCCAAAGGTTGTCGTCGGGTAGGGGAGCTTCTACACAGATTGTTTCTTTCGAGACAGGATGAACAAACGAAATCTTTCGCGAAAGCAGCGAGATGCTACCATCGGGATTGCTTCGTTTAGCCCCATATTTCAAGTCGCCCTTGATGGGACAGCCCATAGCGGCTAGTTGACAACGTATTTGATGATGTCGGCCAGTCATGAGTTGCACTTCCAAGAGCGTGTAGTTTTCTGATTGGCCGATAACCTTATAGCTAAGAATGGCCTTTTTTGCGCCTGCCACTTCGTGGTTGTGCGCATAACTTTTGTTTTGTTTTTCGTTGCGTGTGAGCCAGTGCACCAGTTCGCCAGATTCGTTTTCGGGAGGCGATTGCACGATGGCCCAGTAGGTTTTTTCCACGTCGCCCGTTCTGAAAAGGGCGTTCATGCGACTTAGTGCCTTGCTTGTTTTTGCGAATGCAACGAGCCCCCACACCGGCCTATCTAGCCGATGAACCACCCCAAGAAACACATTCCCAGGCTTAGCATACTTCTCTTTGAGATAGTTTTTCACAATGTCTACCAGTGGAACATCGCCAGTCTTGTCGCTTTGCACAATCTCTCCACTGTGTTTCGATACGATAATGATGTGGTTGTCTTCGTAAACAGGAATCATGATATCTAAGGGTTGATTTTGCATGGACACCCCAAAGGGGGGCTTCTCTCTCTTTCGCTGTCGCCTTGCGCGAGACATTTAGGGTAACGCTCGTTCTTTTCGGGTTGATGGGTTAGCAAGTTGACGGGTTAACGAATTGTTATATCCGTCTGCTTATTAACCCATTGGCCTAACGGAAACGTTGATTCGGCGAAAGGACATGGTTGCTCTTTCGCCGAACCCGAACGTTGTTTATGTTATGTATTCATACCGCCATCTACCTGGATAACCTGTCCGCTTACATAGCTAGAAAGGTCGGAAGCGAGGTAAAGGGCACAGTTGGCCACGTCTTCAACCGTACCGCCACGGCGCAAAGGAATTTGGTTCATCCATTCTTTACGCACTTCTTCAGACAGCTCTTGTGTCATTGCCGTGTCGATAAAGCCTGGAGCAATGGCATTGGCACGAATGCCCTTGGGACCCATTTCTTGAGCAACAGATTTGGCCAAAGCAATCATACCGGCCTTAGAAGCTGCGTAGTTGGCTTGTCCTGCGTTGCCATGAACGCCCACAACAGATGCCATGTTGATGATAGATCCACCACGTTGGCGCATCATTACGGGAATGGCAGCGTGAATGAAGTTAAACGCACTCTTGAGGTTTACACCGATAACGGCATCCCATTGTTGTTCGGTCATGCGAAGCATAAGGCCGTCTTTGGTGATACCAGCATTGTTTACGAGGATGTCTACCGACCCAAAGTCTTCTTTTACCTGTTTAACCACCTCTTCGCTCTGTGCAAAGTCGGCAGCGTTGCTGGCATATCCTTTGGCTTTAACACCGAGAGCGGCTATTTCGGCCTCAGTAGCCTTACCGTTTTCGTCGATAACCAAGTCGGTGAATGCGATGTTTGCTCCTTCTTGTGCAAACTTCAATGCGATGGCTTTACCGATGCCGCGGGCAGCTCCCGTAACAAGGGCAGTTTTGCCTGTTAATAATCCCATTTTTATTTTATTTATGTTAGAAAAATACTTTGATTTCGTTAGGCAAAGGTACAAACTTACTTTGACATGGCAAAACAATGTTTGCGCCTGTTGCCCGATAGCCGTTTGGGTCTAATCGGCACTGTAGATGATTTCACGTTGCACGCCTCCGTTTTGCGCACGTAGGATAAGTGTGGTTACGCCACCCTCGTAATACATCTCTACCGTTACTTGATGTGCGCTTATTTTGTAGGATACCGAAATAAGTCCGTTCCTCCCCACATCCACACTTTTGCTCTTTGAAGGCAGTTGTGGCAATAACAGTTCGGGGTGGTCGATGTCTTTCCTTCGTATCGTTTCTTGATAAAGGGCCTGCATCGAAGCCGTTTCTGTAAAGAACTTGCTTTCAATTTGCGTCATGCCACCATCTTCTTCTATGTACTTCGTGGTTGTGTCGGGGACGGCCAGACGTTGTGTTGGCGTGCTGTCTTTCATGGTTGGTGTTGCTTTAGGGGCTTGCTCATGGCTGCGTTTGGTGGTAACAATCCCCTTTTCTTTGGGCTTCGTGGCTACGCACGCAACCATGATGGGGGCTGCGAGCGCAATAAAAACGAGTATTCTCATTGCTTATTGATGCGTTTGCCCAATGCGCCATACACCACCTTTGCCACCAATGGCTTGCTGGTTTCTTCGGTTAGGCCGTGTCCCAGTCGGCCATAGATAAACGGCACTTCAAGTCCTTTAATGCAATAGTGGGTGATATTGGCCACAAGTTCAACGTTGTCGATGTCGAATTCACCATCGGCCTTCCCCTCGGCATACACTTTTCGGAAAAGCTCAATCTCGTCTTCGTCGAAATTCTTGCGCATTTTCTCCACCGTCCAAATGTTTCTGAAGAACTCGGCACGTAGGTTTCCGTTACGCACAACCGTTTCTTTTATCATGCTGAGGTGGGTGTATATCAGCTCGATAATCTTGTCTTGCGGGCTGGTTTTCTTTGCAGCCACCTCGTCTAGCTTGTCGGAGAGCCGTTCAAGTTCGGCTTCGATGACGGCATAATACACGTCTTCCTTCCTATTGAAATAGGTGTAGAGCGTTCGCCTGCCCTTTCCCGACGCCACGGCGATATCGTTCATCGTGGTGTTGGCCACACCGTTGCGTGCGAATAGCTGGCGTGCCACGTCCACTAACTTTTGTCTTGTTTTGGAAATGGACATCTTCGTTTCCTCCTTTCTCTAATCTATATGCTTGCCGCGCGTTGTTGCACACGACTTAGTTAATGTGCAAATTTATCGTTTTTTTGTCGAATGAACAAATTATTGGTTTGTTTTTTCGAGGCTGTTACTGCTATGATGATGAGGAGTAACATTAAAATCGGTGGGGTGTTTAACCTATATCAGGGATTGCGATGAAACCATAGCCTTTGTAAGAAATAATCAATGAGCTTGTGTTTTCTTTTGTTCGTGTAGACGTTCGTTGTTTTGTCGTATTGTTAGTGTTTCCCTGAAAAGAAAGGTTTTCTAGTGCTTTCCTGTTCAGGCGAACAGTTTCATTGGTTGGCATACGCACTGGCATGAAGGCTACAAGTCGTTGGTAGACCCACTACAAGCCTTTTGTAGTCACACTACTAACCACTTGTAGTCCCACTACAAGCTGTTTGTAGCCACACTACCAACGGCTTGTAGACACAGTACAATGTAGTGTACTGAGATTAGTTGACACTTTTCGTTGTTAAATACTCCTTTGGTTGACAAGAAAAATCCTTATGTTGTATTTAGGTTGTCATGTCCTT
>NZ_KB899236.1 GCF_000378085.1 Hoylesella loescheii DSM 19665 = JCM 12249 = ATCC 15930 | reverse complement strand
AAGAAGCAGGAGGCGGAGACGGCCGAGTCGCATTACGTGGAGTGCTCCACCAAGGGCGTCTGGCTGTCGGTGGGGAGCGTGGTCAAGCTCTCCTGCTCGTTCGGCACGCGCATCGGCAGCGTGGCCGACGCCTCGATGGGCGAGTTCCTGGTCATCGACGTCACGCACGATGTCGGCGACGACCGCTTCTACGGCAACAGCTTCCGTGCGATACCTTCGGTTGCCCGTAGCCTTCCCGTTCGCGACGTGGGTCGTTCTGTTGCCGAGACGCAGGTGGCTAGGGTCATCGGCAACGCCGACCCCGACGGCAAGGGTCGCGTCCAGGTCCAGATGAATTGGCAGACGGGCAACATGCGCACGGGTTGGATACGCGTGATGACGCCCGACGGCGGCGGCAGCGAGAGCGTGTCGACGAACCGCGGCTTCGTGTTCATCCCTGAGGTTGGCGACCACGTGCTTGTGGGTTTCCGGCACGGCGACCCCAACAGGCCATATGTCATGGGCAGCCTGTTCAACGGTAGGACAGGTAAGGGAGGAGGAGAAGACAACTGTTGCAAGAGTATCAGTACGCGCAGTGGTTGTTCTCTTACCCTCAATGATGCGGAGGGAAGTCTAACACTGCACGACAAGGGTGGTGTAAATATGAATTTTGATGGTGGAGGAAGTCACTGCTTGAATGCAGGTTCCTGTTCGTGTACAAACGTAGGCGAAGACGCCAGTGTGTTGAAAATGGATAAGGACGGAAACATCGACCTGTCGGGAAAGACTAAAATCAGACTAACTGTCGGAAGCAGTGTACTTACCATTACCAACGACAAGGTAACCATCAAAAGTACAAGTATAGAACTTGATGGAGATAATAATAAGATTATTGGGAAAAAGAACGAGGTGAACGGAGTGACCACAATTGAGGGTGAGGCCGTAACGATTAAAGGAAAACCTGTTAATATCAATTAAAACTCTAACTATGGGATATTGGGAAGAACTGAAAGAGAAAATTAAAGGAAAGGAATATGTTGATCTTCAACAAGTCCGATACAGAAACGAACAGACCGTTGCTATGAAGGTGAATGGTATGCCTGTCAGTACTAATAGGCTGAAAACAGATTATACTGTTGAAAAGGTCTATAATTCTCGACACGACATCATGCAGCTTGCATTTAGTATCGATGATAATATCGCTTCTGTTTTTCCAACGCAATATCAAGCAGGGATGGACATGGTCGTAGATCTTGAGAAGATAAAATGTAAGGCTGTTATAAATGTGGATATGAATACTGGCCATATTGGCGAAATAGTAAACCACAAAGAAGTTATTGAGACATGGGAAGGGTATAAAGAACATTTCAGGGATAAATACAAGTTCCTAAGGTCAAATGCTACTCAAGAAGCAGTTCAACAGTTTCTCGAAACGCAGGACAAGTTGATTCTTGATCAGGAAGCGATGAAGGCGGAAATGGGCTGTAAGATGTTTTACATGCTTGTTTTCGATCACTATCTCGTGGGGAAGCAAGAGTATAATGGACCTTATTCCATAACTTTTCCCTCTCAATTGTTTAAGGGAATCTCATTCCCAATGACTATGACTCCTAAAATATATCAGGAATCTCCCAATAAAGTTGTTTATGAAAGGGACGGGAGTGTGGATGAAAACGTGTCTTCGTCATCAGACATTGTTCGATTCTATGATGAGCAATTCAAACCGACTATCCAATATAAGTTTACGCAGTACCGGCCATCTTTCAACATCCGTGAAACTGTAAATGAGGCAGAACGACTTATTGAAGAAGCTGAAGTACGCCTAATTGAAGAGGTGGTAAACAATGTTGACTTAACGATACTTTGCAAATTAAGAAAAATAGAATAGGAATATGGCCTTTGAAATTGTATATTTGGGAACGAACATTGTCTGTACGAACATGACATGCGGTGTCCCTCGTAAAATAGGATGTATAGAACAACCACGTTTTGAACAATACCGCGCAGATTGCCCCGCACCTATTATGACTTATAGAGACACCAAGATATCAGCATGTTTTGAATGTAGGCTGACCAAAAGTTTTCGTTTGGGCATCTGGAGTAACATGTTAGGCCTGGTACTTGGCCTAGCTGCGGCGGTATTGGTCGTGGTAGCAATAGGAGTTCTTATTCTTGGAACAGGAGGACTTGGTGCACTTGCTATGGGAACAGTCAGTTTTCTTGTTGCGGAAAGTTTGAAATGGACAGCTATCATTGCAACGGCAACACTTGTGGGAACGGAGAAATATTATGGCTATAGACTGGAACACGACTGTGATGTTGTATCTAGCATGACATGGGATGCATACCATCGGAACATAAAGGTGAAAGGCAATTATGTGATTGTTGACCGTTCCTTGCTGGAATGCCCGCAAGGAGGCTTGATTACGATTATCATGGATGATGCCATTGCGCAAGAGGCTGCCAGTATGTTGACAACCGCCAATAAAGATGTTATCTCAAAAAAGCGTGAGAGTGAATTTTGGCAAGGAATGGTCAGTGGAGCAACTTGTGGGCTGAATCCTCTATCACTGGCTATATCTAGTAGCTTTCATTTCTATGAATGGTTTGTTGCAAAGCCACATCATAAAGAAATGTACAAGGATGAAAAATACAATGACAATTGGGGTGTAGAACATTCGGGTGAGTTGCAGATAGGCGCAGGTGTACTTAATGGGGGTAGAGAAACGATTAAAGATGCAAAGCCTTCATACGAGGCTGTGAAAAATGCTTCTAAAGACCTAGTTGCACAGAAAAAGGGATATGAACGTTTAGCTCAGAAAGCCGCAGAGAAAAACACGAAAGCCGCTGCAAAACATGCTTTGATACAAAAACAAAATGTTGATAGAATTTCTGCAAAGCGTGCTCAAGAAGCAAGTAAGGGTTGGAAAAAATTTGCATCGAATATTGCTAAGATAGGCTTAGGTGTTCTTGGCGGAATTGCTGCCATGAAAATAGCAGAAGCTTATGATAAAGAGATTGAATTTACAGAACGAGGCATGATAACAAAACTGCAAGAGACGATTAATAAGGACAGGAGAAAGGCAGGTGGACCTATTACCACCTATTCATTAAATTAATGACAAATGAATAAAGGCAAATTGTTATTTATGGCGTCTTATTCTGGTGGTATTTGGAGAGCCATCGGTTTTTTCATTTTGGCCCCACTGCTGTATAACGCCTGTGAATATCTTTTCAACACTGGTAACACCGACGGGTTAAAGTATGTAGATACTTATATAAAGGATTCCAAGCTTATTTCCATCAGTATTCCTCACGGTGACGGTCTGAGATGGTCTAAATTTAATAACTACCATGACAGATATAGGCACAAGAAATGTTGTTACACGAAAACTTTTTATAGTGATTCACTAAAAAGATATATATCATTTTATATGTTTGAGGGTGTCGATTTCTTCGATAAGGAGAAGCGAGGAGGTGACTTGGGAGCAGGGAGAATAAAGTCGTACTTCAATCCCGGCAATGTCTTTATGGTTCATGTGAATAAGACTCAGTTAAATGATCCTAAATACGGAACGAAAGATAATCCTGTCCCTGTATTCTGGCACAAGTTTGTTTCGGGTGAGGTCAATTGCAAATTTAATGATGACGGCACCCCTTATGACCGCTCTACAAAGTCAATCCCTTACTTCGATGTTCAAGACGACGTCACTGCTGAGGCGAATCGCTTGTTCGTAACGGAGTATCTTACACGTATCATTGACGAAGACGAACTGGTGAGGTTATTCGGGAAGAAATGACATTGTAATCGGCAGGAGATAAATTTGCAAAGAAGGGTCTGAGTATTGTTTTTGCTGCTTATTCATTAAATTAGGGGAAATGAACAAAGATAAATGGTTGGCTATAGTTTTACTATAGGATCCTGTCCCAGTGGCGTTTTGCGAGCCATCGGTTTTTTTATTTTGGCCTCACTGCTGTATAACGGTTGTGAATATCTTTTCAACATCGGTGACACCGATGGGTTGAAGTACGTCGTGTACTTTGCCGCCCCTTATGCCTCATGGCAGAAAGGAGCGGTTGAAAATACAAACAAGCTCATCAGGTTCTCATAAAGGTGACTAGCCAAGATTGTGTTCGTCGCAATAATGGCAAATTGCTTGCTACGGAGAACGACAGGATGGGTGCGTGTTATGGTTGCTATAAGCCCCTAGGCTATATCAGTGTTCTTTCAACAGTGCTTACCAACATACACATACCCTTTATGTCGGCTTGTCTACTCGGTTCTGTCGTAGGGGCATTGGGCGGGGCCATTGTTGGCTACCTAAGGGCTTCGGTAGACGAGCGGAAGAAGACCGAGAATGGGTCTTCTGTCCTCGCGAAGTTGTCAGGAGAAGTGAACAAGATAACGTCTGCCAAGTTGGGTTTATTAGCTGGAGCTGTGGCGGGCTTTGCCAGCACATATTCATTCTTAAGGGGAAAAGTGTCAGAAATGCTTCTCAAAGTGTTTGTTCCCAACATGTGCGCTTCATATACCAAGTTGTCATTTTGGAGCAAGGTCCATCCGAAGGTAAAGATCAAGGGGCAACGGGCCTTGCTTGAAGGGGCCCAACTCGTGTGCGTACAAGGCGGATTGATTACCATCATCAAGCCAGATTTCTCTGAGGCGGTGAAAATGCTCTGCCTAAGCTACTTTGCCTATAACCGTACGAATAAGGAAAAGCCCGAAAAGGATTATAATATGGACAAAGCCCTGGAAGGTCTAAGCAAAGAACAACAAGACATGCTCAGAAGTGAAAAGCTTGACGGGTATGAAAAACTTAGCGACGAAGAATTGGCAACCGACTTAGGTATCATAGATCTGACAGAGTTAAATGACCCTTCTACAGGTTTCAAAGCTGATGTATATAAAGATGAGCAGGGAAACTATGTTCTTGCTTATCGTGGGACATATAGCGACCCAAACCATCCTGAAAATGATTTGGTGCACGACTGGAGTAAAGAATGGACAGACGAAAATATACAACAAGGGGTAGGCATGGGGAGTGAACAATATGAGAAGTCTATAGATTTAGCTAGGAAAGTAAAGAAAGGAGCTGCAAAGAAAGGTAAGCAACTGACCATTACGGGACACTCCCTTGGTGGCGGCTTGGCTACCGCTGGTGGTGCTGCTACAGGGTGCAAGACTTACGCCTTCTGCCCGGCAGGAGTACATCCCAACACATATGAGAAGTATGGGGTACAGCATCCAGATACGTCAAAGGTACACACCTACTATTCCAACCAAGATTTCCTAAACATGGCAAGCAATAACCTTTCCCTTATGCCAAAGGCGGCAGGAGAACGGATTATGCTGCATACGATGGATAGCTTTAGCTTTGAAAGGGGGCACGACCTACCTTTGCTCCTCAAAGCGATACAAGCTGAAGAGGCAGAGTTAGGGCGTCCTATTCGTGCCAATAAACTTTAAAACAACGAGGCCCCCACAATGAGAATATTAGCAGCATTATTATCTTTCATCTTAACTTCATGTAATATGTTTAACAACGAAGCCCCTTATAAGCATTTTTTCAGCGATAAAGAGTATCCGATTATCGAAGCCATTCATAATCAAGACAAAGACAAATTACTTGAAATGATGCGGCATGGCTGGAACGTAAACTCCATGGGTGAACACGGCATGTCCTATTTGCTTTATGCTATATGGAAAGATAATTATAAGATGACCGAATTTCTTCTGGAGAATGGTGCCGATCCTAATTTCGTTTCCTACTTTTGGGAGTCAACTCCAGATGAGGTTATACCGATGCTTCCTCTAGAGCGGGTATGCTATGATCAATATGGCCTTGAATATGTTAAATTGTTGCTTAAGCATGGCGCCAATCCTAATGACAATCGTGCCCAACTACCTATTTTTGCAGCGGCATTATATAATGACAGGAGAAAAATAGAATATCTTTTGGGACATGGTGCGGACATTAATCAGTTTAATCGTTCCAAGGAAACCGTAATAACAAAACAAAGTATTGTAAGTAAATGGGAGATGGTATTGTGGTTGTGGGATAAAGGAGCTGACCCTATGAAGACAGGAGGTGTTGGTGTGTTTGAGGGAGAAGCTAATGTTGCTTTTTGGGTTCAAGACTTTATTGATAGTGGCAATGGAAATTACGATGATGAAGACTTCAAGAAATTGGTTGCCCGCCTGAAGAGTATCGGCGTAAATTTCCCGTATAAGCCTGCACATGATAGTGTGGACGTGAAAAAATAGGATCGCTTTGATTGGTTTCATAACTAGCAATGATTCAATGGTCTAGCTTAATGAGGTAGGCACGACCTATCTTTGCTCATCAAAGCGATACAAGCAGAAGAGACAGAGTTAGGACGTCCTATTCGTGCCAATAAACTTTAGTAGCCGCAGCTGCTTTGCTCGCGACCAAGGCAGCCCTCGTTTTCACTGGAGTAGTTGTTGTTGGGAGTGGTCTAGCTTATGCTGTGGAACACGATTGTGACGAAACGCTGGCTTGCGAGTGGAGTCTTCCCCATAATGGTGTAATGATAGAGGGCCGCCCCGCATTGTTGAACCAATCTTATATGAATTGTACCCGTGGTGGGCAAATAGAGATTATCCTTAACGAGAAGACAGCCATTAAGGCGGCAGCATACATTTCTTCTTGCAACACCAATGCGCTTTGGTGGCAGATGGGCAGCCAAGCGGTGCAGGGCGTATTTATAGGCATGGCGACTGCTGCAACTGGCTCTGTAGGCTTGGTAGAGATGGGCATCAGTGCGGGAATATATTGTTTCTCCGAATATGACAGTGGCTTGGGCCAGAAAGCTACCGCTACCGGCATTGCATACGGCGCAAAAGAAGACGTGGCTAGTAGCATAAATGCCTCTACATCTGCCAAAGAGGCTAAGGCTTCCGTAGATGCGACAAACAAGGCCGTAAGTGCATCTAAGGAAACGATGACTGCACATCAGAATACGGTGAAGTCTGTCCAGAAAACAGCAGCCAAGCCAGGACGCGAGCAGGCAGCAGCAAGGCAGACACAAAGTAAGGCGCAGAAAGCTTACAATATAGAGAAGAGCAGGTACGGGAATTTGAAGAATAAGTCTACCCAAGCTACAAAGAACCATCAAAGGGCCGTTTGGAGCAGAAACGCGGCTTTCAGGGCTCTTTTAAACGGACTAGCGTTGAATATTACAACTGCCATATTGAACTATTTGATAGATGACTATTCTAATGTGCAAGAAGCAAAGTATATTGATATGGCGAAGAACAACGCGAAGAAAATGAGTTGTTCAGATCAAGACAACGAAATAACAAATGAGTCCTTTATAGGTATCGTAGCCAACGTAATATAAATAACGCAATGAAAATCAATTCCACTTACGTCTGGTCCAACCTTGTGGTTGTGCCAGTGCTCTTTTCCATAATCACCTATCTGTTTTATCGGGGTAACACCGATGCGTACGATTATGTCGACACATACTTAAGCCGGTCGAAAGTAATTAAGGCGACTATCCCCAAAAAATACGATGATCAATGGGGGCGTTACAGCTTTCGTTTTGGCAAGAAAGGTAGTAGAAACTACTATCAATTTATCTTCTACTCCGCCGAGCATAAAAAGTATCTGGCCATCGTGTCGTTTGGTGGCATCGATACCTATGGCGAAATAGACCTTGAAAGGCCTTCTCGAAGATCTTTCTATAGAGATCAGCCTACAATCTTTGCTTATGCCAATATTACTCAGTGGAACGACGCGAAGTATGGTACGAAGAATTTACCGATGCCAATATTCTTTATCAAGGCCACTCACTTGTACAACAACCAACTGACGATAGGTCCTAGGGTACCCCTTCCTAATCCCTACATTATAGATCATAACTCTACGCGGAAATTTGTTGAGCAATACCTCGCATATTTCCTGCCCGAGGATGAATTTGACAGATTATTTAAAGGGAAAGCAGAGTGAAGAGTGTTATAAAACAGTGAGGCGACAGACATAAATGTTACAGCTGCAAATATTGTATACGGCGTAAGACACGATGTTGCCGGTAACGTTAGAGCCACTACCCAAGCCGCAGAGAACCATCAAAGGGCCGTTTGGACCAGGAACGCGGCTTTCAAGACTCATTTAAACGGACTAGCGTTGAATATTTCAACTGCCATATTGAACTATTTGATAGATGACTATTCTAATGTTCAAGAAGCAAAGTATATTGATATGGGGAAGGACAACGCAGACGAAAGAATGGTTCGGAACAAGACAACGAAACAACAAATGAGTCCTTTATGGGTATCGTAGCCAACGCAATATAAATAACGCAATGAAAATCAATTCCACTTACGTCTGGTCCAACCTTGTGGCTGTGCCAGTGCTCTTTTATATAATCACCTACCTGTTCTATCGAGGTAATACCGATGCGTATGATTATGTTGACACATACTTAAAGCAGTCGAAGGTTATTAAGTTAACGATACCCAAAAAGAATGAAAGGAAAAGGGTGTTTTACAGCTTTCGTTTTGGCAAGAAAGGTCGTAGAAACTGTTATCAATTTATCTTCTATTCCGCCGAGTATAAAAAGTATCTGGCTATCGTGTCGTTCAGTGACATCGATACATTTGGGGAAATCGACCTTGAAGAACCTTCACGAGGATTTTTATATAGCGAACAGCCTACAATCTTTGCTTATGCGAATATTACTCAGTGGAACGACGCGAAGTATGGTACGAAGAAATTACCGATGCCGATATTCTTTATCAAGGCCACCCACTTGTACAACAACCAACTGACGATAGGTCCCTGGGATTCCTCTTCTAGTCCCTGCATAATAGATTATAATTCCACGCGGAAATTTGTTGAGCAATACCTCGCATATTTCCTGCCCGAGGATGAATTTGACAGATTATTTAAAGGGAAAGAAGAGTGAAGAGTGTTATAAAACAGTGGGGCGACAGACATAAAAGTTACAATTGTAAATATTGTATAGGGCGTAAGGCGTGATGTTGCCGGTAACGTTAGAGGGCACCAAACAAGCTGCAAAGAACCATCAAAGGGCAGTTTCAAACAGAAACGCGGCTTCCAAGACTCTTTTAAACGGACTAGTGTTGAATGTTACAACACCCATATTGAACTATCTGATAGATGGCTGTTCTAATGTGCAAGAAGCAAAGTATATTGATATGGCGAAGGACAACGCGAAGAAAACGAATAGTTCAGTTCAAAACAACGAAACAATTAATGAGTCCTTTATGGGTATCGTAGCCAACGTAACATAAATAACGCAATGAAAATCAATTCTACTTATGTAATTGCCAACCTAGTGGTTGACTCTACACCTTGAAGCAGATGCACAATTAAAAGTAGGAATCTATGAGATTAAACTATAATTTTAAAGTAGGCTCTTTATTCGAGTGGCGCGGTATTCCCATCCGAATTATCGTACTAGTGATACTTATTCCGAGTCTGGTAACATATTATTGTTCAGGCTTTAGCTCATGTCTTGTTGGTAATATATCTTTCTACGTTTTTCTGTCTCTCTCCTTTTTACTTGATACTGCATATACTTGGGGTATGGCAGTGGGGTATGCAGGTTGACCCACCTATTGAAGGTTTTGACCTGAGGGTCTGTGCATCGTTGGGTTTTATTACAATGACAAATGCTTCTATCGTTATTCTCGACTTCTTCTTTGATGTCTTGGCGTATGTCAATACGAATACGGGCGGTGGCTTGAAACCCCTATATGGCATAGTAGGCTCAAAGGAAAGTATCGTAAAAGGATTTAGAATCTTAAATTTGGTTGTACTCATTGTGATGCTTTTAGTATTTTGGTTTGGCCAAATAAAGGTAGCAACATTGTGAGTGAATGTTTCCAATCTTGTTTTAAAGGGATACGTAATTCCGCAAAGAAACCTACCAACAGAACAGCAACTGCACCCAACCGTAATAAATAAACTATATGGCTAAACTTATATTCTTTTTAATACTCTGTAATATGAACAATGACATAATCGTTGCGATGTTTGGTTATAAGTTTAACAAACATTACTTTGAATTTAACCAGAAGAATGGGGAACTAGAGTATCATGACATGAATTCTACGGTAAGGATCATAGATTATGGTGATAGCTTATACCATAAAATAATATGTCCAGACAGTTGTGCCACGGAATATCGAATACTCTATTACAAGGATAGTCTTACTGTAGCGTTAACATTAGCTAGATTCTACGACATGTATGTAGGACCAATAAATCGATACGACAGGCGAGGGAATCTGATAGAAACAAAAAATACCGATGCTCCTTTCAACTACTCCAAAGACGATGTGGTAAATTGGGTGAAAGAGAAGTATGATGTGGACCTGTATAAAAAGCCCCAATGGGCATTGATGAGTAGAAGTCCGACAGCATTCCCACATTATATGTTGCGTTTTCTCGATAAGAATGGTACGCCTATTGTCTATAGCATAGATGCCCGAGATGGTTCACTTATCTTTCAAAATATAGGTGGCGTGAAAACCAAATTTAAAGACGACAGCATCTGGTATCCAAAGAAGAATGAGAAGAAGAAAGAAGTGCGTACACGGCATCTCAAGTAAAGCGGTGTATACAATGCCCATACCCGCATCCCTATCTTTTCGCGCATTAATGCAACGATGGCTAAAGGAAACCAGCCAATATCGCGTGTTTCTCCCTATGAGAACAGCAACGACATCCAAACTTAACAAATAAACAAAATGGCTAAGTTATAGAAAAATAGATCAGGTGTTGTAGGTAATAACCTTTAACTCCTATCGGTCATAAGACCGTTTATCCGTCATTTTATATTGATTATATGGCTTACTGTCATCTTTTGTTTGCTTGTCGGCATCTTGCCTGTCGTCCTCTCTCGACATAGCCCGTTAAGCTTTCGACATGACAATAGACAATCTGACCAGCAACCGAACAAGATCTGTATTGGCACTAATAGCCGATTTGGGTTTAAGCATTGAGCAACATGGGTCAGTACAAGTCTTTTGTAGCCTCACTACAAAAGGCTTGTAGCATGACTACAAGAGACTTGTAGCGTGACTACAAAGGGCTTGTAGCCCCACTACAAGTCGTGTTGTACCGATGAGTTTGTAGTGTACTGAGATTAGTTGACACTTTTCGTTGTTAAATACTCCTTTGGTTGACAAGAAAAATCCTTATGTTGTATTTAGGTTGTCATGTCCTT
>NZ_KB899235.1 GCF_000378085.1 Hoylesella loescheii DSM 19665 = JCM 12249 = ATCC 15930 | reverse complement strand
TAATTTTTGGCTTAGAAAAATCCTCCAAATAAGCGCAGTTACGAAGATTATATGGAGTGTCACCTTTATCCGCACGAGTGGAGATTCTGTCCCAATATTGGTCTAAATACGCCTTTACAACAGGATAATCGTTGATGTCAATGCGTGGGAGTTTGTTTCTAATACCATTGTGGGTGTTGATTAAGAATAATCCATTGTCTACATAGCCATATCTCTTTATATCCCTGCCCCGCAGAATCGGTCGTATAAGTTCAGCCGTTCTTGTCCGCTCGTCATCAGTTTGGCAATTTGCCAATATCTCATCACGCTTTTCAGTATTGATAATAAAGGCCTCATTGCAACCTGTCAGCACACCGCGATAGATGTTTATATTCCAATCTCTCAATGGCGTACCAACGGCTTCTATTTTCTTTTTGATGCTTTGTTCAATAGGTGAAAGAACCACCCAACTGTCAGACGAGCCAAAGTCGCAAACGGAGTTCTGTTGCTGCACAAAATCGCTCATTAGTTTTCTGCCAATCTTTTGAGTCTAATAAACCGTGCAAGGGTATTCCTATCAACCTTGCAAATCTTCGCTATTTTTCGAAAGGATGTGCCATTCTTCAGCAACTCTGATATGAGAACTTCCTTGCCTGAAAGTTTGTATTTGTCGGGGGAACTTTTGCGACCTTTAGGACGACCAAGTACAATACCCTCAGATTTCTTTCGTGCCAATGCCTCCTTAGTACGTTGGCTGATAAGGTTACGCTCAATCTCTGCCGAAAGGCCAAAAGCAAAGGCCAACACCTTGCTCTGAATGTCGTCCCCAAGCCGATAATTATCCTTTATGGTCCAAACGCGACACTCTTTGGTCATACAGAGGTTCAGGATTTCCATGATCATAAACAAGTTACGTCCAAGACGTGATAATTCACTACAAATTATAATATCGTCCTTTCCCACCTTTTTAAGTAATCTGCCCAACTGCCGTTTGGTATAATTCTTCGTGCCGCTGATAGTTTCTTCAATCCAGTCGTCAATCGAGAGATTTTGATGTTGACAAAAATTGCTAATCTCGAATCTTTGATTTTCAACCGTCTGCTTATCGCTACTAACTCTAATATATCCGTAAATCATATTTATATATGTGATAGTAATTACTTTCACGAATGAAAACGGATATTACAATAAAAGAAATGCGATAACTTTTCTAAGACAATGACGTTTTTTGGTGTAATAAAGGGCGTAAATCTTGTAACTGTCTGATTTACACCCTTGTTTGCGGAGAGAGAGGAAAATGAATATTCCTCGTATCTCCTTGTATCATAGTTATTTATAAACTTTCTTCTTTTCTGTGTAGCCAGATTGTAGCCACAACAGAGTATTTTGAGAGTACACGTGGATACTGCTGCTTGAAACACGCTCTTGTGTTTCTTGGGTTCAAAAGTACTAAAAATATGAACATGCTCCAAATATTTGATAGAAAATGTTTTATAGATTCTTTGGCTACAATTTTCAGTGCAAGGTGCAAGCCTATATATATAGATAGGTCTTGCACCTTGCACTGATGGTCCCTACCTTATATTTATACCGTTGATTATCAATATGTAAAATGGTATTATACCACCAGAAAATGGTATTTTAATATTCTATCTAAAGCCTGTTTCATTAGGAACTTTGCAGCCATAATAATTACAATTATATATATATTATGGCTAATAAAAACAAATTAAAACCCAAAGGGCATCTTTATATTACTAGCCCTACACTTGAGGGTTTAGCTCTTTTATGTGAAAATGCAAAAGAAGCAGCTCATATAAGTGGCATCGAGTATTCAAATTTCCTTAAAGCTTGCAAGATGGAAAAGGATATAAGATTTAGCACATATCGAAAGTGTGCTGCAGGCTTGGGGAAGGAAGTTCTGGTTATCCATCTTCCTTTGGGAACCATAGAGTCAATGATTGGGCCCAAGACTCATATGAACGGTTTTTATGAAACTATAGAGCAAGATAAATTGATTAAGGTGCTGATGGCGGTTATGCCGAGTGACGGAATAAAAATTTTTAACTTCATGGAGGATTTCAAGAAACACCTAACAAGTCACGATAAAGAACATCTAATGAAACCATTTTTGTCTGCTATCATTAATCTTTGCCAAACCCTACTTAAAGAAGATGGAACACCACGAAACACTCTCCCTAATAAATGAACTTCAAACACTTCATGAAGAATTCAGACAGATAGCCTGCTTTATCAGGGAGCTAAAGCGTGATTATTCCGTTTTGGAGGAAAAGATAGAGTTGAGTTCGGCAGATGTTCTGCACCTGCTTGGAATATCAAAGGCATCACTTGCAAGATGGAGGGAATCTAATTCTATTCCGTACAGATATGTATCTAGTAATCATGTAGTTTATCCATTTAAAGGACTCTATCTCTCTGTCAAGACGGGTAGAGCCACTTTCAAGGGCTTTCGTCGTTTAGAGGCTTTGCAGCGTCTAAACGCTTACAAGGAAGGTGTGCTAAAAGGCTATATGGGAGAATCTCAAACCTTATTCGAAGAGCTATGAACATCAAAGAAGAAATATTATTGCGTACCAACAAAGGACTTGAAATATTCTGTTTCTATATGCCTATTGATTTCGTGATTAAGCGTAATTTCCGTAATCCTTTGTACGACGATAAACGTGCTTCATGCAATATATATCTTGATAGAAAGTCAGACTGCTATCGCATGAAAGACTTTGGAAATGATGCTTATTCTGGAGATTGTTTTTGGTTTGCTGCCACAATGATAGGATTGGATGTTAAGAAAGATTTTGTTAAGGTACTTGAAACTATTATACGAGACTTGCAACTAAACATCTACATAGGAAAGCAAGAACGCTTTGAACAACGATCTACGATAATGAAACCTCCTAAACCTCCTATTTCACAACCAGCAGACCAACCAAAGTTAATGGAAGAGAAGAAGTGGTTTAAACTAATAGAACAATCTTTTGGTATCGAGGAAATGAAATATTGGCAACAATATGGTATTGATTCCAATACCTTACAACGTTTTCATGTAAAGTCGCTTGCTCGTTATGAGTCTATCTCTAATCAAGGTAAGCCGTTTACATTAGGGTCGACAAATGAAGAGCCGATGTTTGCTTACAATATGGGGGCATTTGTAAAGATTTATCGTCCTAAAAGTAAGCTACGCTTTCTTTATGGTGGTGAGAAAGTGACCGATTATGTCTTTGGCTTCCAACAGTTGCCCAGTAAAGGAGATATCATATTCATCACTGGTGGAGAGAAAGATGTACTATCTTTATCTGCCCATGGTTTTAATGCTATTTGTTTCAATAGTGAGACGGCAGAGATTCCTGAGAATATTATCGAAGGGTTACAGCTTCGTTTTCGACATATTATCATATTATATGACACTGATGAGACGGGAATAAGAGAAGCCAAACAACAAACAAATGCACTCATTCAATATAAGGTTTTGAGCTTGACCTTACCATTGCAAGGGATTAAGTCGGAGAAAGATATATCAGACTTCTTTGCCTTGGGAAATAACTCGAATGACTTGAAAGCTCTCCTTTCTGATATGTTTACCAATATGTATTCGCAGACAATGATGATATTAAAATCTTGTGAAATCGACTACGATAATCCACCTGATGCTTCAAAATCAGTTGTGGCAGTCAATGGTGTTCCACTCGGAACCCAGGATAATCTGTTTTGTATCACAGGTGGAGAAGGAACAGGTAAGAGCAACTATATTTCTGGAATCCTTTCAGGCACACTTGGTTCGGAACGATTACAAGCTGAACAGACATTGGGATTAGAGATAACTGCTAACCCAAAAGGATTAGCGGTACTCCACTATGATACGGAGCAGTCTGAAGCACAGCTGCACAAGAACTTGGGAAAGACACTTCGTCGGGCAGGAGTAAAGGCAGTGCCAGAGTTCTACCATTCACTCTACTTGGCATCACTATCCCGCAAAGACAGGCTAAAAATCATTCGTGAGAGTATGGACTTATTCCATCACAAGCATGGTGGTATCCATATTGTGGTAATTGACGGTATTGCTGACTTGATACGCTCTGCCAACGATGAAACGGAAAGTATAGCCATTGTAGATGAACTGTACCGATTGGCAGGCATATACAATACCTGTATTGTTTGTGTGCTTCACTTTGTGCCTAATGGCATAAAGTTGCGTGGGCATATTGGTTCGGAACTTCAACGTAAGGCGGCGGGTATTCTCTCCATAGAAAAGGACGACAATCCTGAATATTCGGTCGTAAAGGCATTGAAAGTCCGTGACGGGAGCCCATTAGATGTTCCAATGATGCTCTTCGGTTGGGATAAAACTGAAGACATGCACGTCTATCGTGGCGAGAAATCGAAGGAAGATAAGGAAAAGCGCAAGACCGATGAACTCTTGCTTGTCATCAAATCTGCATTTCGGACCAAACTAAGGCTTTCATACCAGGAACTTTGTGAGGTGCTGATGTATGAAATGGAGATCAAAGACCGAACTGCAAAAAAGTACATTGCATATATGAAAGAGCAGCGCATATTGACGCAAGATACAAGTGGAAACTATCAAAAAGGAGAACTATGCAATACTTAAACGATACTTCAGAAACAGATTGGTGCAAACAATTGTTTGATAAACTAAAAACTGTCGAGAATAAACTCGACCAGTTACTTGTCCTGCAAGAGCAATCCGTCGACACAACTGTCCGTCCACCTTTGAAACCGGAATATCTGGATATCATAGATGTTTCTAGAATCTTGAAAGTTGAGCAAAAGACTATCTATAACTGGGTTTGGGCGGGTAAGATCCCATTTCTCAAAGCTAATGGTAGGCTGCTGTTTCTTCGTGAAGAGATTGATAGTATACTACGTAAGCGAGAGTGTAGGTAAATTCTCTCAAAAATTAGATTCTTTCAATATTCTTCTATTGTTCACTATTATTGAACAAAATTAATTTATTGAACAAAATATTTGGTGGCTTTGTATTTGTTCATTATCTTTGCAGTGTTCAATATTATTGAACAAGTAATAAATGATGAACAAGTATGGAAGAAATACATATTATAGAACAGGCAGTAAGTGCAATGAAGCAACAATGGGGAGAAAGTGGACTCAATATCACCTATGATTTAACCCCACAAAGTAATCCTATACTTAAAGGACGAGTTAACATCATAGGAATAGACTTTCCTTGCCTTGTAGAAAACGAGGTGAATAGTATCAACATTGGCCGCATTCAGGATTTGATAAAGGGGTGTGCTGAACTACAAAAGATACCTATTTTGCTTATAGCACGATATGTTCAACCAGGTGTTTATAACATTTTACGAACGGCAGGCATTAATTTTGTAGACACTGTTGGTAACTATCAAATCCTATATACAAAAGGTAAGAAGCTGATTTTTCAACTTTCTCACACAGGTGAAAAAGCACCTATAGCGCTTAACAAGGCTTATCCAATCTTTCAAGAAGCAGGCTTAAAAGTTATTTTTTATTTATTGCAAGATGTAGACAATGTGGGTAAAACTTTTAGGGAAATCAAAGAACAGTGCGACGTTTCGTTAGGTACTATAAAAAATGTACTTGATGAATTAGAAACTCGAAAGTTTGTATTGACTACTAAAAGAAAGCGTATACTGAAAGATAAACGCAGGTTGCTTGATCTATGGGTGGAAAACTATCATCATGTTCTTAAGCCAAAACTTTTGGTGAAGCATTTTGCCTTTCGAGATGAACAGTCTAAAACACAATGGGATAAAATAGTGTTGCCCGAAGGAATATGCTGGGGTGGAGAGTGTGCTGCTTATCAAGTAAACGGATATTTAACTCCACAAAAGTTTGAAATATATACCGATGTAGCTTGGGGTAATCTGATGAAAACAGGTGCCATGCGTGCAACAGAAGGAGAAATTACAATGTATCAGAAGTTTTGGAAAGGCAGTACAATGCCAATAATTCTTATTTATGCAGACTTATTAGGTGATGGCAATAGTCGTTCGATAGAAGCTGCAAATAAAATATTGAATGATGAGCTTTCAAATTTCAAGTAATAAGATAGACAATCCACTTTTGGTTGAACTATTAAGAACCGCCAGCGAATGTTTTAAAGAGGTAGGACAAGACTTCTTTGTAATTGGTGCAACTGCACGTGATATACTGATACAGCAATTAGTAGGCATTAGCTCTGGTCGAAAAACGAGAGATTTAGATTTAGCTATTGCTATCCCTAATTGGGAAGCCTTTGACGAAATAAAGCAGATGCTTTTGGCGCATGGTTTCACTAAGGATGAGAAAATGTATCAACGCTTCTATTATGGGGTTTATGAAATGGATGTTGTTCCTTACGGAGATGTTGCAAAAGAAGATGGATATATTTATTGGCCACCAGAAGAAGATATTGCCATGTCTGTGAAAGGTTATGAGGAGGTTCTAAAAGATGCTATAACCATAAGTATTGATAATGAATTTGACATCAAGCTAGCATCACTTCACGGACTTTTTATCCTAAAATTTAATGCTTGGTTAGATCGTAACCTGCAAACAAATAAAGATGCTGATGATATGGGGTTTATCATTGAGAACTACTTCGTAGCCAATTTAAACAGGAGTGTGTACCAAGAAGTATTTGATTGGGACGATTTTGATGAGTTTATTGTCGGTGCATATTGGCTTGCCAATGACATTGTTGGTTTTCTCCCCATAAAGTATTTGTCCTATTATGAAAAATGTCTACAAAAGGAAATCACAAAAGAAGAGGACAGTAGGCTTCTTCAACAAATATTGGACAGTAACTCAGTTCTTCAGTATGAGCAAGTTTTATATGCATTCCAAAAAATGATAGAAGTTTTTAATAAGTTTACCCGATGAAGATATGTATTACTTTTCAAAGCATAGCAGCTAACGAAAAGAATGGAGACTTTATTCTTCTGAAGAAAATAGCAGACGGAACTTTGGTTTTACTTGCTGATGGTATGGGAGGATTAGATTTTCCTGAACAGGCGTCGAAAATCGTTTGTGAAGCAATCCTTGATTACTTTGAAAGTTACAAGGCGTCTGCCCCCTCAAAGATTATTCAAGAGAGCTTAGAATATGCCGATAAAACCTTACGCAAGGCATGCTACCAAAGAAAGTGTAAGATGGGTACTGCCCTCACGCTCGTGTATCTGACGGATAGCTTTCTCTATTATACTTCATTGGGTGATGTTCGTCTATATCATGAACATATTAATGGGACAATCACACTGCTGACGTCCGATGATGTAATCAACATTGGAGGTAAGAGTTACCTTACAGTCTGTATTAATGGAAGAGGGTACAGAACTCAAATAGAAGTATATCAAATGTCAGTACAAACAGGAGATCGCTTCATACTTTGTAGCGATGGCTTCTACAAAAAATATGATGTAAGTGAGTACTTGCAACAGAGAACTTCATCACCTTTACAATGTACGGAAGATGACTGTTCTGTGGTTGAAATTAATATAAAATAAAATGTTAGATTTCGACAGCAATATATATACTACCGAAATCTAATCTTCTATATATTGGAGAATTAGTGCCTCCATTTTGGACGAAAACCTTGTGAACGACCATCCTCACTGTCTTCATGTATCTTAGATTGTTTATTATCTATTTGGTTAGGTAGTCCACTTATGGATATGGATTTGTCATGTTCTACATCTCCTTTTGCCTCTTTATTGGTAGAAATTGTCAATGCAATCTTTCTGTCCAATTCAGCAGCTTTACTTTTAAATGAGCGAAGCTCGTCCTCTTTCTTCCAAGAACTGTTTGCAATGTTGGTGTAAACATCCTTATTGGCTGTTACCTTCTCCATTTCCTTCTCATGCGACTCTATCACCTTTGGAATACGCTCCAAAGCATTAATGAAGTTCTGACACGCAAGTTTCGGGTCTGTTGCCAACTTACCATTATTATAGGTATAGTAGATACTCTCCTGTCCTTTGACGAAGAAGCGGTTCACCGAACAGTCAAACAAATCCTTGGAAGTACTCTCTGTCTTGACCATAATGGAGAAACCATAGATTTCGCCAATTTTGTGGTATTCCCCTTTGGTGCGAGCTTTCTCGTCAATCTCCTGTAAACGTGCAGCAATGACCTTGAAGTCTGTACTATCTTCCACACCCTTGATAGTTAGTTTGTTGATGGGCTGTCCATCGGCATCACGTTCTACACGCTGCTCAAATAGAGCTAAGTCAGACTGTGCTTCCTTGATTTTGTCTGTATGGAAAGATACGGAACTGTCAATCTCAGCCAACTTCCCTGTTGCAGCATCACGTTCACGGAGGAAGTTCTTACGTTCTGATTCCAAGGTAGTAATCTTCTTATCCAATCTTGCTTTTTCCAAAAGGTCGGTATTGCCTGAAAGCACTGCTACATACTCTGAGAAGTTCATGCCGCTGTCCTCATCCATCGAACCCTCGTCGATGGTGCGACAACCAAGCTGGTTACTTTTCAGTTGATTGATGAACAGCTGCTTGTTATGCAGCAGGTTAAACTTGTAGCTATCCAAGGAACGTTCCACGGCATAGATAATCACATCGACTTTGTTGTCGGCAAACTCTTTGGCGATGAGGTTTCCTTTGCGTACGGCACGTCCGTTACGCTGCTCTAAGTCCGAAGGTCGCCAAGGCGTGTCCAAATGATGGATCGCAACGGCACGTTGCTGGGCATTCACACCAGTACCCAACATGGACGTAGAACCGAAGATAATGCGAATATCACCGCGGTTCATCGCATCTACCATTGCCTTCTTTGCTTTCTCGTTCTTGCATTCCTGAATGAAACGTATCTCGTAGGACGGGATATGATAGTCTTCTACCAGCTTACGCTTGATTTCCGAATAGATGTTGAACTCTCCGCCGGGCTTGTAAGTTCCCAAGTCAGAGAACACGAACTGTGTACCTTTCTGTGTATCGTACTTTCGGTAATAGTCATTGAGCATCTTGGCACAATGGCTTGCCTTGTTGTCTATATGGTCTGAGTACCCTTTTTCATCAATCATGCGTAAATCAAGGCTCATCTTCCTCGCGTAGTCTGTTGCGATAAGCATCTTTGCCCTTTCCTCACTCTCACTCAGAGGTGCTCGCCCCAAGATTGTGGCATCGCCACTCTTGGCAAACTCCATCAGCTTTCCGATAAAGACTTCCTGCTCGGGTGTAGGCGGAATGTTGTGTAGTATCTCATTCTTTTCCGGGCGGTCGATGCCAATATCCTTTGCCGTGCGAAAATCGCAAATCTCCGCATAGAAAGCAGCCAGTTCGGGCACTTTGATGAAGGTACGGTAACGTTCCTTTTGGATAATCTCATTGGTGATGGAGAACTCGTAGTCAGTCGATTTCTTGGCAAAGACGGCTGCCCATGCATCAAAACTATTGATACCTTGCTTTTCCAAAGCCTGCGGACGGAGATACTTGAAAAGAAGATACAACTCCGTCAGGCTATTGGAAATGGTCGTTCCCGAAAGGAAAGTGGCTCCTAAGTCCTTTCCGGACCGTTCTTGTATGGTATGAATGGCAAAGAGCATGTTTAAGGCACGCTGTGAACCATCAGGATTACCCAAGCCCGATACACGGTCATGGCGAGTGTTGAACATCAGGTTCTTGAATTGGTGCGATTCATCTACAAAGAGGTGATCGATACCCATCATCTTGAAATCCACCGCATCGTCCTTGCGTTCGGTGATGCTGTCCTGTATGTTCTGTAACTTGGCTTCAAGCGTCTGTTTGCGTTTTTCCAGTCCTTTGAGCATCCCACGGGAGATATCTCTTCCTTGTTGCCGCAACACCTCGAGGTTCTCTTCCACGGAGTCCAGTTCCTTTTGCATAATCGCTTCCTGTATCTCCAAGGCCTGCGGTATCATACCGAACTGTTCGTGCGTGAGGATGATACAGTCCCAGTCGTTGTTCTTGATGTCGTTGAAGATACGTTGTCTGTTCTGTTTATTAAAATCGTTCTTACCAGGATAGAGTACCTTAGCATTAGGATAAGCTTTCCTAAAGGTATCGGCAATGTCGAATACATTTGCCTTCAGTCCGATAATCATCGGCTTGTTTGCCAGTCCCAAGCGCTTCATCTCGTAGGCAGCTGTACACATGATGAGTGTCTTTCCCGCCCCCACCTCGTGGTCGCAGATGCCGCCACCGTTGGTTTTGAGCATCCACACTGCATCCTTCTGGCTCTTGTAAAGGTCATCAATACCCAATCGTTTGAGGTCAAGGTCGGGAAAGGTCTGGTGCGTACCGTCAAAGTTAGGGCGTACAAAACAGTTAAAAAGGCGGTTGTATCTGTCGGAGAGTTGCTGTTTGAAGGTATCGGGTGTGCGCCCGAGCCAATCGACAAAGCCTTGTCTGATTTCCTCAATCTTGGCATTTGCCATCTGGATGGCATGTCCGTCCCTTACTTTGATGGTCTTGGTCTCTCCCGTAACCTTGTCCGTCACCTCCTTGCTCTTGTTGATGTCGGGAATGGTATTGTGCAGGGCATGCTTCAAGAGATTGATGCCGTCATAGCGGCGGAACTCTCCCTGTACGGCATACTTGTGCCAGATATTGGCATTCTTTCGGTCGCAGACAATGCCGTACTCGTCCATGTTGGAATGGTAGGATACGCCAATATCCGTCCCGAAAAACTCCGAAGCAAACCTGCCATAGACCTTGGCAGGTATCCAGCGTTCACCGAGATTGAAGTCAAGGTCCGCAAAAGGAATGGGTGTTGGCGTGGCTGCACGTAGGGCAGCAAGGCTCTGCTTTGCTTCCTCGTGCCCGGGATGGTCCAAGAGCCACGACTCGATGCGCTCCGCCTTTTCTATTACATTGCCCGAAATGAACTTATCCGCCACCTCGTATGCGTTTTTTTCGGGATTGAAATAGATGCGCCCTTCCAAGGAAGAAATGATGTCGCTTTCCTCCATATCAGGTAAAAGCGAACTCATGTAATCAAGTTCCACTGTGCCGTACTTGTTGAGCGATGCGCCAAGAGCCTCCATCGGGTCTGTGGCAATGGTCAGTTCCGTGGTAGAAAATGCCGTTGGATGGTCGAAGATGTCCGCCTTGATGTACCTGCCGTTCTCGGAGCGTTCCAAGAACAGCATTTCCACGCCTGTAGCATCCATCTTGATGATGTCGGTGTTCGCTTTCTGGTTAAAGTAGCCCCAACGTGCAACATAGTCATCATACAGGTGGTTGAGCCTGCTGCGGTCTTCCCTGTCTTCTGCATGGTTCTCTGCCTCGTAGTCATAGAGACGGTGATAGCACTCCCGTATCTCGATATAGGCTTTGAGACGGGAAAGCTGCGCATACGGCAAGTCCATCGGGTTGAAGGTCGGATGTCGCTTCAGGTCAGAAAGAAACCCCACCTGACCTTTCTGCACGACAATGGAGCCGTCTCTCAGGTGAGAGTCCGGCGAAGAGAGAAAAGGGCGCGGTGAAGCGTCAAACTCTTTTCTGACTTCTGCTATCGGCTGCGGCTTGCGCTCCTCGGCTTCGTTCATGAAGTCGAAAAGGGATGGCTCACGTGAAGAGGAAGAAGCCGCTTTCCTGCTGCCACGGGTACGCCGTTGAGGAATGGTCGCTGCCTTTTGTATCTTGGACTCCGATGGTTTCTGGGGAGCAGTTTGAGTTATAGGACGGCGCACCTGTGAAGTTCCTGAATTATCCTTGATTTCATGGTTCACACGGGTAACTTCTCTTGTCCAAAGACTGTATTCCTCCGGGGCAAATAGTGACAGTTGCTCCGGTTGTCCGATGTCTTCCATGTTATTGTCCACCACCGGATGATGATCGTCGTCAAAGAATATCGTCTGCCCGTTCATCTCTCTCGGGGCTTCAATATCCGTACGGATTTCTTGTGGTTCCTGCTCGTATTGATGATGAAGTGTCAAGGCGGGTACGCCTTCGGGAGCAGGTTCTATAGTCATGGAAGGCTGTTCTGATACGAATTGTTGTGGGGCAGACTCTGATGATGACGGCTGTAATGGAATTGTCTCGCCGTTAGGAACGGTATTTTCCATTATCTGCGTATCGTTCTCAGAAGCAATGGTTACAGTCTCTTTAACCTTATTCTCTGTTTCTGCCTTTGTTATCACTTCTTCCTTGATTTCCTCTGCTACCACTTCTTCTTTGGTATATTGTCCCCTGACTATTTCTTCCAGTTCGGCTATCTCGTGCAATTTCTTAGGAGAGAAGTACAGGTCACGTTCAATGCCCAGTCCTCTTACTTTTACGCCTTCCATCTCATCGAGGGACATATTGCCAAGCTCCCAGCCGTAACCCATCGTGACAGCACCGAAGCCAATGCGGCTCTTAGGATCATATTCCAGAAGGTAGGCTGTGTATGCTCCCATAGGGAAGAAATAGCATGCATAGGCAACCTTATCGCCTATGAGTTCCTTTTCCGTGCTGTAAAGTTTTGGTAGTTGCTTCCTGATACTGTCGGGCATGAGGTTATAGGCATCGTTTATACCCTTGTCTTCAGTCTTTGTCTTCTCTGTTTCTTCTTCCCGAATTATGGTAATACCCAACTTGCGAAGCTGTTTCTCCGCTTCTGCCTCTCGCTCTACCTCTGTCATCGGTATACCTGTTTCATATAGTTTACGGTCGATACGTTGTTCCATTTCAAGGGAGAGCCGTGTTCGGAGACTTTCTGCCATTTCCTCAATCCCTCCTGTGAACCGATACTCCCATGCAGGTCTTCCATAAGGGTCTGTACCCATTATGCGCTCTGTGGCAACGGTGCGATGAGATATGTCTTTCCAATCCCCTACAAAAAGAGAGTTATGCTTGAAGACGACAGAAGAGCCTTCTTCCTTGGGAACGGAAACGGTTTCTACGAACTGCTGCTCAATGCCCTCGCTGATTTCTTTACCTGTCTGCTTCTGTAGGACGATGAGGTCACTGCCCACGGCCGTTCCTGCATTGTCTGAAAACATACCCGATGGCAGTCGGAGAGCGGAGATAAGGCGGCTGTTCTGCATGAGGTAACGGCGTATGGCTTCATTGCGGGGACTGTCTAATACGCCCTGTGAGGTGATGAATGCCAAAATTCCACCTTCCTTGATGCAGTCCAGACCTTTCACGAAGAAGTAATTGTGAATGGCACGTGTGGACTCACGTTTAAGAGTGTCCTTACCTTTGCTGTATTCTCGGTCATAGACCATGAAATCACCGAAAGGAATGTTACTTGTAATAAGGTCGTATTTGTCTTTGTTTTCTAACTCCCCAATAGCTTCAAAAGGCTCGTTTCGGACGAAGATATTGCCTTTGCCATAGGGGTGCAGGGCCTGTGAGATGCGGGCAGTGAGCAGATCCTTTTCCATTGCATCTACAACTCCTGCTTGCCTTGCAAAGATTTCGGCAAAGGCACCCATACCCATAGAAGGGTCTAAGCATCGTCTTATCTGCAGGTTTGTGAAGGCAAGTGCGTCTGAGATGGCAGAAACGATGCGGGTATCAGTATAGAAGGAGGTTAGCACGCTTGCCTTGATGCTCTCCCAATACCGCTTGGCGGTATTGGCATCAACGGCATCACGGTAAATCATCTGCTTGAGCCTTTGGGTTGGCTCGAAGAGGTGTTGCTCCGACTTGCTCCAATAGCGGATGTCATCGGGGTTATCCGTACGGTTGAGTACACATTTCAAGCCACCGAAGCCTTGGTAGTCCCGTAAGATACTTTTCTCAGCTTCGGTGGCTTCGCGGCGTTCTTTCTCCAGGCGCAAGACCACACGGATAGTTTCCGTATTGGCTTCAAGGACGTTTTTCTTATTATATGCCATAGTGTTTTCTTTTAATAAAGTGGAGGTAAAAAGGTCGGGAGGTAATACTTGTATCTCCCAACCTATATCCGTTCCTCTCTGTATCTGTCAGGATTATCTCCCTTTTTGTTTTCCTTTCTTGTTCTCAAACTCAAAGGAAGTGGCGTAGTCTTCGCCCAGAACAAGTCGGGCATTAAACTTCTTGCCTGCCTTGCTGGTCAGCCCTTTAAGGATAGGCGTACGACCGGAACTTATCAAGTCGTGGATATTATCTTCAGAGAGAAGTATGCCGCAGACTTCACGAAACACATGGAAACCACAGGTCTCATGCCTGCACTTGGCTACCTTGGCATAGATGCCGACACTCTGCTGTCCGCATTTTGGGCAGCGGTAGACAGGATAGGACTTTTGCTCTGAAGAAAGCGAGAGGAGTTCCTCGCAGATTGTCCCCACGTATGAATTAATGCCCTGTGCGAACTTATCAGATGGCATCTTTCCTGCTTCAATAGCGGCAAGGGCAAGTTCCCAACTGCCTGTCATCTCCGCATTGGCAATCTTCTTGTCCTTGACAATCTCATAGACTGCCAGGCCTTTCTCGGTAGGTATGATGGATTTCTTGTCCCTACAGATATAGTCACGGAGGATAAGCGTCTCAATGATGTTGGCACGGGTGGCAGGTGTTCCGATACCACACTCTGCCATTGCCTTCTTACTTTCTGCATCTTCGACCTCTTTTCCTGCGTTCTCCATAGCAGAAAGCAGTGTCGCTTCTGTGTAGAGAGGTTTAGGTTTGGTCTTATGCGCGGTTATCTCGGCAGAAACAAGTGGTAAAATCTCTTCTTCTGTCAAACTAGGCAATGAAGACAAAATCTGTTCATCACCATCTTCTTTCTTCTCTACTTCAGTTGCCTGCTCTTTCTG
>NZ_KB899234.1 GCF_000378085.1 Hoylesella loescheii DSM 19665 = JCM 12249 = ATCC 15930 | reverse complement strand
CGTCGGCCGAGCCCTTCTCTTCGCCCACGAGGGTAAATCCGTCGAGCAAGTCGCCACCTTTTACCAGCGCAAATCCCAGTCGGCTGGGCTTGATTACGGGCTTGCCACGGAAGGTTACGGTGTAGGTGGGCACGGTGTTGTTTACGTTGAACGTTACCTTTACCGTTCCATTGGGCGATGTCACTTCTGTTGCGGTGGCCGAATATACGGTCGAAATGAGAAAAAGAAACATCAAAAAGAATATTTTTCGCATTGTAGTTGGTGAATTTATGAGTATTTATCGGTCTTATAATCACATTAGTTGGGGTTATAAAACCAATGTTTAGAACCTGCCTTTAAAAGTAGTGGGCAGACGTTTATGCCTGCCCCTACGTGATGCATAACTTGTGCTTCAAGGCTATTAGTTACTTTTCGTGAGCTTGACTATCTTGCATCCGTGGATGGGAATTTGCGCTTCTAGCTTACCATTTACCACCCCTTCATCGGTATGTTTCCACAAATCGCGGATGTTCCAGTTACCCGCCAAACCTATTCTAGACAGGTCGAGCGTGCGCGTTGCTATTGCTTGTTCGCGGTTGAAGAGACCTATTACCCAGCTACCGTCTTTCATTTGGCCATACCAAATCTGTCCGTCTGCATTCCAAAGGTTGCGTGTTAAAGGTTGTCCCACAAATCCATCCTTTTGCAAGGCCAATATTTCTGCGTTTTGAAAGAACTTCAAGTTGTCGCCCGTAGGCATGTCGGTGACGGCTATTGGACCGCCCGCCATCAGCGGAAGCGACACTGCCGACATCTTTTCGTCATCGCTGGCAAAGCTCTCAATGCGTATAAAGTCGCCGTCGAGACGCACTTTCTGTCGGCCAGAGATCTTCGACCAGTTAACGAAACCATCGAAGGCGTTCTCCGAATTGGGCCATCCGCCACGCAAAGTACCCCTGTTGTTGTCGGAAAAACGATACCAAGAGCCTTCCAATACATCGGCATCGATGCGCACCATATTGCCTGCATACTGTTCGATGATGGCATTATTTTTCAAGTGAGGCATAACTAGCGAAACGTAAACACCATATTTTTGGGCGTACTTGTTGATCCATTGCAAGCCCTTTACATAGCGTTCGCGCCCATAGCCACGATCTATTTGGTCGGAATAGTTCATACCGTCTTCGTACCACGATAGGAAGTCGATTCGTATGAACTTCACGCCCATGTCTGAATAGTGCTTAAAGAATCCCTCGAAGAACTGTTCTGCGCCAGGATGGTCGGTGACAACCCAGCCAAATTTATCGTTCTTTGTAGGGTGTAAAACGTTGGTGTCGGTGGCGGGATTATAGCGAAGGCTACCCACGGTGATACCGTCAGTACCTGGGATAACGGCATCGGGGTTGGTATAGTGTAGCCAAAAGGGACTGTCGTAAACGCCAAGCTTCAAGCCCTTGGCCTTTAACTTGGCCACGATGTCGGCTAATTCAACCTCAGGTGAGCCCTCGTCTTTCTTCGTTCTGCTATAACGTGTCATGTAACCGTTATCTCCGCTCATCGATGCAAAGCCGTCGGTAACGAGCATATCATATCCGTAAGGTTTTAGATTGGTGGCTACATATTCGATGGCCTTATCCCAATCGGCTGTGGTGAATATGTTGGGAAAGGACTTTTCTTTCTCTTGTTGGCGCAGCGCACCATACACACTCCAGTATAAGGGAGCATTATCCATGCCTTGTTGTTGGGCAAGTGGGGTGAGCCCCACGGTGGGGTCGCTTGCATCTACAGTGAGATCGCTTGTTACGTCCCATGTATTGTTGTTGCAGCTAGCGGTCAGTGCCATGAAAGCCAAGCTAGCAATGAAATATTTTTTCATGTTCAATATTGTCTTGCTGTTAGGTTTTGTGACGATACCCATGCTCCATACACATTATATATATAAGGAGCGGGTATCGCTGTTGATGATATCCCGTAGGCGAAAGACTACGCACCCACGTAGGAAATGTTAATCTTCCGTGTAGAGAAATTAATGGTTATCTTATACGTTCCAGCTGTGGTAACCTTCCATTTGTTGTCGTCGCCACCCTTCACAACATTTCCATTGGCAATGCCTGCTTCGTTAACGGTTGTGTTGGCAGTGGGCGCTTGCAACCAATCACCAGAAAAATCGTTATTCGTAGATGTGATGGCCACCTTAAATTCGCCCTCTTTTAGTTTGCCTTGCCATGTAAATTCCAAGGGACTAGACGAAGCTTTTGTCATGGCCGTGCCAGTAATGTCCCAGCCAGTAGGCGTGGCGTCGCCCACCAATCGGGCTTCGGACGTGGCGATACTCGATGCTGTTTCGCCCACAAATTCGGCCGAAATCTTGTGCGTGTTCATGTCTATCGTTAGTACGTAGTTGCCAGCCTTAGTCACTTTCCATTTGTTATCGGGACTTTTATGATTGCCTGCCACCACGTCGTCGGTAGCAACACCCGCCTCGCCAATGGCTGTATCATTGGCGGGAGCGTAAAACCAGTCCTTGTCTTCTGTGTCGAATCCCCCTGTATTGGTAGCCATTAGCTTAAAACTACCCGTTTTCAGCTCGCCTGCATAAACAAACTTGTGGTCGGCTATCTTCTTAAATGGCAGCGCATCGGCGATAGACCAGCCTGTGCCAGCTTGTCCCAGCAGATATAATGTTTCGGTGTCCCAAGGGTTGGAGGCGGCATCGGGGGTGAAAGCTGCTACGGTAATGGTGTGGTTGGTAAGGTCAAACACCAGCTTGTAAGTGCCTGCCTGCGTCACCTTCCACTTGTTGTCGGTTCCACCCACATTCATTCCTTGTTTCGAAACACCATCGCTATTGAGCGTAACATTGGCTTCGGGTGCTAGGATATACGGACCAGCATACTTTTTAAGCACCGTTCCATCGTAAGTCAACTTAAACTCGCCTGTCTTGAGATGACCTTCGTAGGTGAATTGTAAGGGCGTATCCGATGTCTTCGTAAACATCGTTGCAGCCACGCTCGACCATCCCGCAGGGGTTGCGTCGCCAATGAAACCTAGCGTTTTAGATGCTATTGGTGTTACAGGTTCTGCCCCTTCGTAGGTGGCAGTTAGCTTATATTCGCGAAGGTTAAGGGTTAATGTGTAGATGCCTGCTTGTGTAACCTTCCACTTGGTGTCGTTACCACCCTTGCGAACGTCGAGACCTGGTTGGGCCACCCCTTTTTCGTTGATTTCTGTTCCAGCTGTGGGCGCATAAATAAAGGTTGCTCCCCAGTCGCCTTTAGTCAAGGGGAACTTCATCTCGCCTACATTCAATTTGCCGTGATAGGTAAATATAAACTGGTCGTTGGCATCACGTGTCAACTCCGTAGGGTTATCAATAGACCATCCCGTGGGCGTTGCGTCACCCACCATATATAAGTGTGCCACCTTCAGCGGCAGTTCTTCGTTTATCACGTTGATGTCTTTGTCGTCGTGGCAAGACATCATTGCCAATACCCCTACTAATGGCAGGATGGCTCGTGTTGCGTGTTTCATTAAACTTTTCATTGCAGAAATAGGTTTTAAATTATTTTTCGTTATAACCGGGATTTTGTTTTAGGTACTTATTTGCACCCAATATTTCGCGATGGAAGGGGAATATCAGCGTGTGATTGTCAACATCGGCATCCTTATCCCACCATGCATTGAGGAACTTATCGAAACGAATGAGGTCTACACGACGGCGTCCTTCGGCGAAGAACTCACGTCCCCATTCGTTCAATAGCTCCTTCATATCGAGCTTGGCAGCACCTTCGGGGGTGTAGAGGGCAGTGTTCCAATCGGTAGATGGATAGTTGCGCTTCCTCACTTCGTTGAGTAAACGACCTGCCGAAGCAGCGTCACCTTGGCGCAATTTGCATTCGGCAAGGCTGTAAATGATTTCTGGCAGACGTATTTCACAGTAGTCGGCTTCCAGCTGACCTGATTCATCGTCGGAGTAGAGCGGGTATTTTACGAACATCCAGCCCGAATTGTCGTCGCCGTTTTCTAGTCGGCTGTCGGCACTGGCCAACCATTTGTCGCCATCGGTAGCGCCAAACTTACCCACGGCATCACGCAAATCTAAGGTATAACGGCCGTTGTGGTCTTTCAAGTAGGCCGTATTTCCATTCTCGTCGGTATAAGCAATCTTGCCATAAACAAAGAGTCCTTCGCGCTTGTTGTTGCCAAGGTTGGTGTATTTTTTCAACCGCACGTCCGAAGGATAATCTTTAAAGCGCGCGATGGGCATGCCCAATTCGAAGTTGTACTTCTCCCCTTTGGGGTTATAGCTGGGCGAAACCGAATACTTAATGTTGTGACTGCCCTCCTTGTTCTTAGTGTCTTTGAGCCAATCGCTAGCCTTTGAAGGAACCGACCACCAATACAAGTCGCCCTTATAATGCCAATGCGAGTAGCCTGCAGCACCAGGAAAGGCGAAAATAACTTCGTCGCAGGTTTCGTTGTTCCAATCGAAGGCGGCATCCCAGCGGTCGGCCACCTTGTATGAGCCATATTCGCCATCGATAATCTTTTGTGCATAGTTGGCGCAATCGGCATAATGCTCTTTGCCAACATACACTTTCGCGTTAAGGTAAAGCCGTACTAACAAGGCCGCTGCGCCAGCTTGCGTCCATTGTCCTTGCAGGTTTTGGTTGCCGCCCATTGAGGTTTTCTTGGTCAATAGGGGCAAAGTTGCCTTCAATTCACTTTCTATAAACCCGAAAATCGTTTTAGGATCAACTTGTTCTTGGGTGTTTTTGGAAGTGTCGTAAAAGCTTACAGCCAAAGGCACATTTCGAAAAGCATCGAGCAAGCGCAGGTAAAACCATGCGCGCAAGACGCGGTTTTGAGCCTTGAGGTTGTTGAACTCTGCATCCGAAAAACCAAATTGCGCTGCGGAAAGTTTATCTAAGTCTTCGATAACAAGATTGGCTTGCATGATGCCTTGAAAACATCCGTTGTACTCACTTTGTGCCTCTCCGTTGTTAACCAGCCACTGATGGCGGTGCAAACGTGCCCATCGGCCACCATCATCCCACCAATCTTCGCGGGTGGGCGTAATGAGTTGGTCGGCCGTTTCTTCGTTAAGCACTTGGCGACTTTGTATGCTCCAGTAGCCGTGTTCAAAGGGGCGGAGTACCGAACGGATAACATCTTCCTTGGTGTTATAGTAATTTTGCGAAGCCACTTGGTCGTAAAGCGTCTCATCAAGGTTGGTACATGCCACGAGACTTGTTGCCAACACCAGCGAACTTACCATGTATTTGATTGTCTTTCTCATATTGCGATGATAATAAAAGATGTGTTGTGGATCAGAAATCTATCTGCATGCCTAGCATAAACTGGCGTGTGTTGGGATAATAGGTGCGCGAATTTGTTGCGCCAGGGGTCAATCCGTTTAGTTCCCAAGTAGAAGGGTCGATACCCGAGAACTTGGTGATTGTGAACAGGTTGCTGGCCGCGGCGTAGATGCGCACACTGTCGATGAAACGCTTATTGAGGTTAAGCGTGTAGCCAATGTTTACCGAAGAGAGTTTCAGATAGTCGCCTGGTTCCAAGAAATAGTCGCTAACAATGGGGTTTTGGTTCACTAGCTTGTTCTTGCTATATGCCTTATCCATCACGTTGCCTTGGAAATTCTTCGTTGAATAATAAAAGTCGTGGATGTTGAAGATGTCGAAACCCAAAGCCGTTTGGAAGAACAACGAGGCGTCGAACTGCTTGTAGTGGAAGGTGTGGGTCATCGAACCCGTGAAACGAGGTAAGCTGTTGCCCACATATTGTCGGTCTTCGTCGGTGGCGTTGTCAGCAAGCACCATGTTATTGTTCTTGTCGTACACCACCCAACGTCCTTGTTTGTCAACGCCTGCATACTTCAGCATGTAGAAACTACCAATGCGGCGACCCCTTTCGATGCGTTGCAGATGGTGGAAAGGATATGGATCTTCGGGGCTAACCTCGTCGTAATAGTCTTGTCCGACGAACTTGCTGTTGCTGAAATCTACAAACTTGTTGTTCATTGTTGCGCCAACCACATTCAAAGTGTAGCTGAAATCCTTGGTCTTGATGGCATTCCAAGTTACATCGAACTCAAAACCGCTGTTGTGCATCGAACCTACATTGACAAAGGTAGATGTGAAGAGGTAGGGCGGAACCGACACGTTGTAGTCGCCAAGGAGATCTTGCTGACGACGACTGAAATAGTTGAACGACCCATATAGCCGTCCTTTAAGCAGCGTCCAGTCAAGTCCGATGTTCCAGTTCTTGCCTTTTTCCCATTTCAAGTCGGGATTTGCGTTCTTGCCAGGTCCCCAAACTTGGTAGTTTTTACCATTGTAGAGATAGTAGCCAAAGCCCCCCATGGTGTTGAGCGACTTGTAACTGTCGAAGTTCTGGTTACCCGTTACGCCATAGTCGGCACGTAGCTTCAAGTCGGTGAGCCAACTTTTGGCGCCTTCCATAAAGGGTTCGTCGGATATTCGCCAACCTGCCGATACGGCGGGAAAGCTTCCCCACCTGTGATTAACGCCAAATTTGGACGAGCCTTCTCGGCGAAGCGAGGCCGTAAGCAGGTAGCGACCTTTCCAGTCGTAGCTCACACGGCCAAAGAAAGCAATCAGTTTGGAGTCGTTTTTATACGACCCCATGCCCAGTTCGCCCTTTTCTTTGGCAAATATACCTGCACCAAGGTTGTTGTATGTTAAGGCATCGTTGGGGAAATCCTTGTTCTCGGCGTTGAAACCAGCGTACACATTGTATTCGTAAGAATAGCCCAACATCACCTTAACGTTGTTGTTGCCCCACGAATTGCTGTAATTGGTAATCCATTCTAGGCTGCGAAGCGAAGATTTGGAGTATTCTTGCTTGGCCTCACCATCGCGTCCTGCGTTGATGGCTAACGTGCTCGTAGATGGGCGAAACCATTGGTTATAGTTGTCGTATTGGTGATCGGCGAAGTTGAGTTGCGTGGTTAGCATCTGCTTGTCGTCGTTTTTAAGCAGTAAGGGGAAGAGATTCAGCCTCACGCTAGCATCCCAGTCGATAAGCTTTGTTGTGCCCGTGTCTTGGTCGAGTTTAAGTAACTCTACGGGATTGTAGGCTGCAGGCTGACCTTTAAAGTTGTAATAGAGTGTGGGATTTTGTGGATCCATCACGGGTGTAGTGGGATTTGCCTCCACGGCGTTGCGGAAAACGTCCCACGAAGCATTTTTGCGATAGGCCACGCGCGGTGCGATGTTCAGGCCAAAGGTAAACAATCCGCTACGGGTGGTGTGATTTAAGGCTGCGCGCGCACCGTATTCTTCGCGCCCCGAATAACGATCTACGCCCTTCGCATTGCGATAATCGGCCGAAACGCGATAGTTCGAACGCAGGTCGCCACCGCTCAACGTGAGCGTATGTTGAGTTCTTACACCCACTTGGCTAACCTCTTTTAACCAGTCGGTTGAGCCACCGAGGTCGTAGCCGGTGCCCGAAGCAATTCGGTTGGCACGATATTCGTCGGCGTCGAGCATATCAAGCTCATGCTTAATCACGTCAAAAGACACCATGCCGTTATACGTTGTATGCATGCTTCCGTCTCTACGGCCCTTCTTAGTGGTAACAAGTATCACGCCGTTAGAGCCTCGTGTTCCGTAGATGGCACTGGCAGCACCGTCTTTCAAGATATCATAGCTCTCGATGTCGTTGGGATTTAGGTTGGTGAGATTTCCGCCTGGGACACCATCTATCACGATAAGTGGCCCCAATCCAGCCTTACGCGACGATACGCCGCGTACCTGTATGCTGGCTTCTTTATTAGGGTCGGCAGCCCCAGTGTTGGTAACCGACACGCCTGCCACCTTGCCTTGAATCATCATTGAGGGGTCGACGCTGGCTATTTGGGTAAAATTGGCCGACGAAACATGTGCAATGGCCGAGGTAAGCTCTTTCTTATCCATCGTTCCATAGCCCACAACCACCACTTCGTCTAAGTTGGCTGCGGCATCGTCTTGTAAGGTTATGTTGAGGGTTGTGCGTCCGTTCACGTCCACTTCTTGCGGCTTATATCCGATATAAGATATTCGCAGCACGGCCCTTTCGTTGGTTACGCGGATGGTAAAGTTGCCGTCGATGTCGGTTGCCACGCCATTCTTGGTGCGCTGTTCCATCACCGTGGCACCCACAATGGGCTCTCCGTTTTTGTCGGTAACCAAACCCTTAACACTGAAATTTTGGGCAAACGCGGTGGTATAACATAGTAGGGCCACCAATAGGGCCAATCCTTTGCACCACGATATGCCTTTGATTTGCACGGGTATCATGTTCATTGGTTTTTAAAAGAAATATTGTTAGTTAATTGATTGCATCACTATGGGGTTGAGGCAGACTTTATGCCGCCACCCATTCTGTTTGCAAAGATAACATAAAATGCATGCGAAGAAAATACGGAGTATCGAAAATATAGTGTGTTGTAAATGCTAACGTGTTGTTAGTCAGTAGGTTGTTTGTTGACGGTAAAGCTTAAAAAGTAGTGGGTGTGAAGTGGTTTTGCCTACTGATTGCTTGTTATTTTACCGATATTCATTACCAATGTTTCCAGTTCGTCACGGTGTCCGCGGGCCTTATTGCGTACACGTGTGCGATAATTATAAATGGTGGTGGTAGAGTATCGCAGAAATTGGGCAATCTTAACGCTATCGGTTATGCCGAGCCTTATTAAGGCGAAGATGCGTAGCTCGGCATTTAGCCGATGTCCGTTTTTGGGTACAATCTCTTCGCCTGGCTGCAAAAGGGCATTGAAATCTTCAACAAATGTAGGGAAAAGTTGGATAAACGTGTCGTCGAAACTATCGTAAAATTCAGCCAAAGCCACTTCAACTTCCTTGTTAGAAACCTTCACGGCCTCGGCCATAGCTTTGGTTCTGCCCGTAGACAGCAGTTTGCTGAGATGCGTGCGCAGCTTGCCCATCTTCTCAAGATATATCGAACATTGGTCCATATATCGGGCAATGTACTCTTCTTTTAGGTACGAGTTCTCGGCAATGAGTTGGTTTTGCTGTTTTATCTCCTTATTATATTGCGTCAGTTGGGCGTTCATGGCGCGCAGTTGCTCGTTGGCCTCGGCCAATTCTTGCCGTGCAGTAACCACCACCTTTTTTTGTTTGAGCACGTAGCGTATGGCAAATAGCAGCGACAAGGCCAATAGGCTAATGCCCACCAACACCCAAATCACCACCATTTGCTGCTGATGCTTCTTGGCCAAATAGGCTTGGTTGATGATGGGGAAAGTGTCTAGTATCTCCAATATGCGCATGCGGGCGTTACAGGCCTTGGCATCGTCCATGCAAATGGTGAGATACTTGTAGGCACGGTCAATGTCGCCGTCTTGAAAAAGCAAAGTGGCTACCTTGCGTAACGATATGTATTCGCGCGTGTCGCTCTTCATGTCTTCAATGGCCGACATGATATAATATCGCTTGGCCATGGTTGCATCGCCCAAGCTATTGTATGCTTCGGCCATGGTGTAGGCGTAGGCGGCGTTGAGACGGCCATCTTTGCCCAAACTGAAGGGTTGCAGATGCACCAAGGCTTCTCGGTATCGGCCATGTGCTATTAACTTATCGGCCAATATCATCTTATAAAGCGGTGTCGACGGACTGTAATTCGCCAATAGCGAATCGCGGTAGGTGTCGGTTAAGTGAGTGTATGTTTGTTTCTCTTGTTGGGTAACGGCGAAGTCGGCCATTAGTCCGTAGAGCGTTCGGTAGAGATGGTAGAAAACCTCTCGTTTATCCTTTGGACATGGCTTTTGGTATTGTGTGTTCAGTAGTTCGTAGGCCTCTTTAAACATACCGATGGTTATTAGTGCCTCTACCTTGTGCAATACGGCATTGAACATCTGTTCCTCGTCGTTGGCCTTTTCGGCCAATTGATAGAGTTTGCTGGCGTAAAAGAGCGACGAGTCTGTGTTAAAGGCTGCGTATTCGCGCCAAAGTTGTTCGCAAAGGTTCATTTCCTCACGTACGTTTCGCCCTTTCACACCTCCCAAAGAGGTGCGAAGCTGGTGTATGGCGCGTTCTTTGTTGGCGATGAAGGTGGGGCGTAGCTCAATGATGTGGTCCAATTCGTTGAGCAAACTGTCGCTAACCGCGGCCGTGGCCCTCAACATGGGCAACATTGCCAACAGCATTAGGGTGAATATCTTGGTAAACATACGTGGCTCTTTCCTTGTTTGCCGAGAGCAGGTCGATATGTTTTGTTTGGACTCATGATGCCCAATTATAGGAAGTTGGATCGTACGACGCGTCTTTATATTTCTCTTCGGCATGTGCAAATATACGTCATGTTTTTTGAACATGCGCAATTTTAGGGCGTAAAAATGAAAATTGCCAGCGAGGCAGGCATGTTTTTCTAGCGGTTAACTTAAAGCCAACAGATGGGCGTTTGGGCCTATGCAAGCGTGCTGGTAGCCCTACTTCTAAACCTTATTCGCCGTTTTTATGTGACTTCTCAACAACCTGTTTCATTACTATTTCTCACCTTTGTCAAGACTTTAGTAAAGCTTCTGTCTAACGCATGTTTAGCCTTTGAGATGTGTTTTATCAATAGCCGTGTTGGTATCGCTAAGATGGAACCCTGTTCCAACTCATCTGGAATCCTGTTCCAACTTATCTGGAATGACGTTCCAACTTATCTGGAATAAGAGTACCGCATAGTTATAGCATGGCGCGAAGAGAGAAAGCTATGTTTAATGTCTTTCTAAACGCGGGCTGGTTTTTCGTAAATGACCTTTTGTTTGGCCGTTTTCTTCGAGGAGAATGGGGTAGGGATGGCGGTGTGTTTTGAAGAATTGAGTGATCTAATTTTATGATTGACGGCTGTGTAGGCTGTCTAAATGGTTTTATGTTATTTGGGTTTTATATCGTGCATGGCGCCAACCATCTGCCTAATATAAAAACATCCGCAACGCCCGATGATGAGCATTGCGGATGAGAGGTACATTACCGAGTGCTCGGTTATGTTCGGGTTATGTTAGGAAAAATGGTCTAACGTGTTGCCGATGACGTGGGCAAGGTGTGTGATTAGATGTCGTCTTCATCGTCCCAACCCCAACCAAAGCCAGGCTTAGCCCCAATTTCGTCGGGGTCGCCAGGAACAATTGGCCGCTGGTCTGTGTTGCCGTCGCCATCATTATCAAAACTTGATGCGCCTGGAGCACGTAAAAGTTCGTCCAGATCAAAATATACCGCCGTACAGTTTGGCTTTGTGTAAGCTTGCTTTTTCATACTCCCTAATTCTATTTTACAATTACCTTCTTATGATTTACAATATAAATGCCTTTGGGTAGGCCATCGGTAGAGGTGGCATTGGGGCGCACCAATTTTCCATCGACAGAATAAATGTTGCAGGGTTGTGCAAACAATTGGTCTTCTGCTTGGAGCGGTGTGCTTGTTATGCCAGTGGTGTTGCTGAACGTGCTGCCAATTTCTTCGCCATCGACGAAGAAGTTTACCGCTTTCGATTGGGTGCTGCTGCCTGTGGCTATCCAACCGCGGAAGCCCTTAACGGCCATTTGGTTTTGGGTGAAATGCCACAACCACTTGTTGTTAGACTTGGCACTCTTGCCCAATACGTATGAATTGGCAGGCACAACTTTCGTCGTTTGGTTGTAAAGCGATGCACAGAACTGCAGTCGTTCGTCGGTTGTGGTCGACGGTGTAGAGGCGTCGCGCAGAATGCCGTTCGAGTAGTTGGGCAGCGTTTGCGGATCGATGTCGAGGGTAACGTTGTTGATAATGTAATAAGGAGCTTCAACCTGAACCCATCCGATATCTTTTATCTGCTTCTTATAAGGTGCAGCGGTGGATGGTACGGTTGGTTCTTTCGTTGGACGGAGCAAGTAAAGGTGGTTGGCCTTGATGGCAATGTCGTCGTCGTTGTCTAGCGAAACCTTGGTAAAGTCGATGCGGCTGCTCAGCGTAGACGATTGTTTGGGGTATGCTGAGAGCTTAACCGTTTCGCCGAAGGTGGCTTTTACTTGCTTTGCGGTAAGTGATACGGGGAAGACAATGCTGTTCCATTCGTCCTTTTGCAATGTGCGCTTTAATATCAAAGTGGCTGCCTTGTGGGGCTGAACCTGCTTGGTGATGTAGTTTATGCTTGTTTGCGCTTCATCGAGAATGAGATCTTGCGTTCCGCAATATTCAAGGCGGAAGTTGTCCCAACAAGTCCAATCGCCCTTGCGAGAGGAATTTGTTATCTCGACGCCAATGTTTAGCTTGGCTCCATCGGTGGGAACATACACCAATACGGTGTTGTTATATAATCCTTTTTCAAACTCCTTGGCTCCTTTTACGTACGGACTGATGTGGTTGTTCTCGTGGTCGGATGCATCGTACGTATGCTTTAAGTCGTCGTATACATAGGTGAATTGGTGGGCGAAGGTGTTCAGGTTGGTTTCAACATTTGAGTAAGCTTCGGTTCTACCCTGTACTTTTGCGAAGAGTTTTGAAACCATCTGGCTGCCCGATTTACTGTTGTAAAATCCGTTGCACGAAACACGATACCAGCCTTTTTTCAGCGTAACGACTTCTTGGGTTACCTTTCCGTTGGCTTGGTTGTTGTTACCAAGATTTCTTACGTTGGCTGTGGAGTAGCCAGCATAATGGGCCATGTAGTAGTTGCTGGAAATAGATCCGTTGCCAACATAATAAGTATAGTCGGCGTCGCCTGGTTCGAAGAGATAGGCTTGTGGCTTACTGAACTTCCATGTAAGGCCACCGCTGGCGCGCCATTTCTCAACATCCTTATCGCCACGAATGAAGTTTTGGTCGTAGATAAGGAAAGTTGCGTCGGCTGGCGACTCGTCGGTTGCGTATTGCTCTTTGAACGCGGCTTTGAGGTCGGCTTTGGTAACGATTTTCCATAAGCCCGACTTGTCGCCGCTGGACACTGATGAGGGGTAGTCCAGAGGGTAAGTGTTGTTGTGCCCCGCATTCTTCATTTGCAGGTAGCGAGTTCCACCGAAATTTTGGTCTTGTTCGTCGTTGTAGAAGCGTATTTTATACGTTTTGCTGCCAGAAGATGTTTCTTCAAATTCCCAATCGAGGATACCATTGATGTGATGGGGCTCATGTGTGTATGGGTTAGGGGTTTTAGAGAGGTCGTAATCCACACCTCGGTCTACGTAAACGTTGTTGTAATTGAAGATATCGTTATAACCTGGCGTGTCTTTTCTGCGGCCAAAGGCAATGTTGTTACCTTCTGTCGTGACCTGCGAACCCTGCATGCGATACTTGCCTGATGTGGGAGACTTGGTGATGTTGATAGGCATGCCAACGCCAAAGCCTACAACAACAGTGCCCCAATAGCTGCCGGCATTGAGATATTTGCCGGTACCTATGTTGTATAAATAGACGTTCTTGATGTCTTCATTGGTTGAAGTAACCACTGTTGATATGGAGTTTCCAATCCATTCGTGTGTGCTTGGATGTTGTCCTTGCGCCTTTATCGCCGAGGGCATACAAGCACATAATGCCAATAATACCAAAGGATAAAATTTTCTCATAACTATAACTACTTAAATTCTCTTTATTTTGCTAATACCATTACTATGCAATGAGGTTTTGCCTCTTTTTCGATTCATTTGCCGAGAGATGGTGCTTAACCATTCTCAGGTGATGATTTTCAACACGTTAAAATATGAACTGATAGCTCATTTTTGTTAATTAAAGTCTGTTTCACTTTCGATTGAAAACATTAAAAATATAAAATCAAACAATATTTTAGTACATAGCTCTTATAACGATTATTGCTTTTATCATCATAAAAATGTTACAAATAACTCTCTTTTTCGGAAAGTTTCTCTCTATTCAACTCTCAAGAGGAGTTTTGCTCTGTGTCATTGTTTCTTTGCTATACCCACTCTTTCTACATGCAAAGGTATTAAAAAAAACAGATGTGTCAATGATTCGCTTTTGAGATTTCACACTAAATAAACGTTTAGTTTCTTATTTCACTTTTGTTTGCCAAAAGGTGTTTGCGTATAATGTTAATTTAAGAACTGTTTGCGTAGGACGTCTGTTGCTGGTTTGTTTTCTTTTCGTAATTTTTGTTTTCGTTTTCTGTAGGGTCGTTGTTCTTCTGTTGTGGGGTTGTGCGTGGGGATTTGTATGTTTGTTTTTGGCGTAACTATGCTTCGATGAGTTACTTTGGCATGTTGTTGCGTCTGTTCTGATATTTTGAGTAATGTGTAGGCTTAGGGTGTCGGATGGTTTCATTTGTTAGTGTAAGGTGGATTCCTCCTGTTTATAGTCAAGGGATATTATGGCATCTCAACTTATTTGCCTGATGATTCTGGTGACTTAAGGTTGGAGTTGATTTAAGTCTCGTGGTTGTTTCTTGGGTTTCGTGGTGAAGCTAGATGGGTGGCAGTCTGATGGTGTTGGGTAAGCGATTAGGCGCAGGATTTATTTTTATTATGCCTGATCACAGATTTATTTCCCTATATATATAAGGTGTATTCTTCAACCTTGTTTGTTTTATGTAAAGAAACTCAAAAACTTGCGTTTTAGTTCGATATTTTCCTTAAAAAGGCTTGCGTGTTGTTGAAAAATGTCCTACCTTTGCATCCGCTTTCGGGAACAAAGTTGCCCGTGAGCGTTATGAAAGAGTTCATTGAAAGATTTACATAGACAGTAGTAGTACAAGAGCAGACGCGCCCGTTTGGTCGGGCGTGTTTGGGTAGAACATTAAAGAACCGTCGGTTCTCCTTTCCCTTTTTGGGAGTGGGTTAATCGATACAGGTGAGTGTAACTACGATAGATTTGGGTGCTCGTCCTGATGGGATAATGCCGCAAGGCATAAAACTTTTAGCGTTCGGGGTTTTCTTTTGGATTCCCCTGATGCGCAGACATTTTACAATGGAGAGTTTGATCCTGGCTCAGGATGAACGCTAGCTACAGGCTTAACACATGCAAGTCGCGGGGCAGCATGGGGGTTGCTTGCAATTCCCGATGGCGACCGGCGCACGGGTGAGTAACGCGTATCCAACCTGCCCTTCACCACGGGATAACCCGGCGAAAGTCGGACTAATACCGTATGTTGTCCATTGACGGCATCCGATTTGGACGAAAGGTTTGGCGGTGAAGGA
>NZ_KB899233.1 GCF_000378085.1 Hoylesella loescheii DSM 19665 = JCM 12249 = ATCC 15930 | reverse complement strand
CACCTCTTGCTCTCGGGGGCTGCGAGCCCCCTGCCGCAGGGCACCCCCTCGGTGTTTTTCATGGCCTTGTTTTCATTCACGCAAAAAAGGCCAGCCCAAACTTGGACGGCCAACAAACAATGCTTAACTTTGCAAACGGATGGCAGCTGTAAACCAAATTTGGACTTTGGAGAAGGACATGACAACCTAAATACAACATAAGGATTTTTCTTGTCAACCAAAGGAGTATTTAACAACGAAAAGTGTCAACTAATCTCAGTACACTACACTGTACGGCGACTACAAGCCTTTTGTAGTGGCACTACTACTTACTAGTAGTCACACTACAACTTGTTTGTAGTCTCACTACAGTTTGTTTGTAGCCACACTACAAAAGGCTTAAAGCACAATCAATGCTATTTATTCCTTATTATATAGATGAGTGCGAAGCTATTTTTAATTGAAGTTTTGACCCCTACAAACATATACCTAGCACATACATTATCTAGCGAACAACATTTACATTTGTGCTTCATTTTCTACATTTTTCGATGAAAAAACGGGCAAATGCCCTGTTTTTTTTATCTTTTGAATGGTTTGTTTTATCGCAACAATTCATTTCTCACTAATTTTGCTGATGAATTTACCACATTATACATCGGGAAAGTGCCCTTTGGGAGGGCGTAATACCGTGGACTAGAAATAAAAGTTTAAATACAATATATTTATGAAGAAAAATAATCTAAGCATCTATGGCCGTAGGTTCACATGGGGAACCTTGCTGTTTTGCGCTGCTTGTATGTCAGCATGTCGAAGTGACAACGCTGACGATTCTTCTGGGAAGTACGACCCTTCACGCCCTGTCACCGTGACAGACTTCATTCCCAAAGAGGGTGGAGTTGACCAAAAGTTGGTTGTATACGGCAGTAACTTCGGCAACGACACCAGCAACGTCAAGGTCACCATTGGCGGACAACGCGCCGTTCTCATCAACGTTAAGGGCGATTGCCTTTACTGCTTGGTGCCAGCCAAGGCCTATACGGGCGAAGTGATGGTATCTGTTGGCGGAAAAACAGCCAACGAACAGAGTGCAACGGCCAGCAGTAAATTTAACTACGAACGAAAAATGGTTGTGGGAACACTCAGCGGCATACGTAACCAATTTGACGATCAAGGTTGGCACGATGGACCTTTCGACAAAGCTACGGGCTTTGCAGGTGAGGGATGTCTTACCTTCGACCCGATAAAACAGAACATTCTATATGCCGTTTACGATGAAAACGCCCATGGCATACAAGCGCTTGACATGGAAAAAAAGGAAGTGAAAACTATCCTATCAATGTCTAAGTTTGACAACCATAGGTTGCGCTCCATCGATTTCTCGAACGACGGGCAATATATGCTCATCTCTACCGACCGTGACGACCGCCAGTTGCAGAGCCCCAGCGTATGGATTGTGAAACGAAACGCAGATGGCACCTTCACCGACGCCTCTAAATCGCAAATCTTAGCTGCCTACAAGCAGTGCAATGGAGCTGCCGTGCATCCCATAAACGGCGAACTTTACTTCAACAGTTACGAGCGCGGACAGGTATTCCGCCTAGACATGAACAACTACTTCAATACCGTTGCAAGTGGCGGAACATGGTATCCCAACTGGACCGACGGAAACTTTAAGGAGCTGTTCACCATTCAAGACGTGAGTTGGGAGTTTAAAATCTTCATCCATCCTACTGGCAAGTATTGCTATATCGTAGTTGTTAACAAGCATTACATACTCCGCTCCGACTACAACGAAACCACCAAGAGTTTCGCCCCACCATACGTTGTGGCTGGACAAGCACGAAACGATGGCTGGGTAGACGGTGTTGGCACTGGTGCACGGGTAAATAGGCCCTACCAAGGCTGCTTCGTAAAGAACAAAAAATATGTGACCGAGAACCGCGATGACGTGTACGACTTCTATTTCTGCGATAACCGAAACCACTGTATACGCTATCTCACCCCTGACGGCATCGTTCGCACATACGCAGGACGTGGCACTTCATCGCAAGCCGGCGATGGAAACGCATGGGGAACAGAAGATGGCGACCTACGAGAAGTGGCTCGTTTTAACAGCCCTACGGGCATTGCTTACGACGAGAGCTCTAACACTTTCTACATCCTCGATACTCAAGGACGCAAGATACGTACTATTTCGATGGAAAAATAACATTTCTATTTTAGCCATAAGACAATGAAAAAACTATTTATATTATTCTGGATGTTGTGCGGCATCATGCTTAACGCGCTAGCACAAGAACATCTGGAAATATCGGGAACAGTAACCGACGCCACGGGAGAAACCCTTATTGGCGTTAGCGTCACCGTGAAAGACGCCAAGGGACTGGGTACCATCACTAACATTGATGGTAAATACACCATCAAGATGCAACAATACCAAACGCTGGTGTTCTCTTACATTGGCTACAAACCTGTGAGTGTGCTGGTTAAAGGCGACAGAAGGATTATCGACGTGCAGATGGCTGAAGAGAAACTCAACGCCATCGACGAGGTTGTTATCACAGGTCTTGGCGCACAGAAGAAACTCACCGTTACAGGAGCCATTACCAATGTAGACGTCTCGCAGATGCAACAATTCTCCTCTTCAAACTTTACCAACGCCTTGGCGGGTAATGTTCCTGGCATAATCGCCATGCAATCGTCTGGTCAGCCTGGAAAAAGCACATCGCGCTTTTGGGTTCGCGGCATCTCAACCTTTGGTGCCAATGCCGAAGCAATGGTACTTGTCGACGGTTTCGAACGAAAGAACATCGACGACTTGAACATTGAAGACATCGAGAGTTTCTCAGTATTGAAAGACGCTTCGGCAACGGCCATCTATGGTTCGAAAGGTGCCAACGGTGTTATTCTTATCACCACCAAGCATGGTAAGGCAGGAAAGATAAATATCAACGCTAAAGGTGAAGCATCGTATAACACCCGAACCATTACCCCGAAGTTTGTTGATGCACCCACGTATGCCACTCTGCTGAACGAGGCACGTATAACACGCAACCTCCCTCCGCAGTATCAGCCCGAAGAGTTGGCACTTATCAGGTCGGGACTAGATCCCGATTTCTACCCTAACGTAGACTGGTCGAAATTACTTCTCAAAGATGGTGCAATGAGCTATCGTGCCGATTTGAGTTTAAGTGGCGGTGGAAACACGGCTCGTTACTTCGCGTCTCTATCGTATGTAGAAGACCAAGGCATGTATAACACCGACGAAACGCTACGCAGCAAATACAACACCAACGCCAATTACAAACGCTGGAACTATCGCATGAACGTAGATATAGACGTTACGCCCACAACTGTTATCAAGTTAGGCGTATCGGGCAACCTCAACAAGCGCAACAGTCCAGGTCTTGGCGACCAATATGTATGGGGCGAACTCTTTGGTTTCAACGCTCTAAGTTCTCCTGCTCTCTACTCCAACGGCTATGTTCCGGCCTATGGTCGCGAGAAATATCAGATGAATCCCTGGGTCTCGGCCACACGCACAGGTTACAACCAAGAATGGGATAACAACATACAGACAAACGTAACGGTAGACCAGAAACTGGATTTCATTACCCGTGGTCTCTCGTTTACGGGTAGGTTCGGCTACGATACCTATAATAAAAACCACATATACCATCGCCTTTGGCCTGCCATGTATCGCGCCAATAGTCGCGATTCGCATGGCAACATCATTTGGGAAAAGTTTTTCAACGAATCGCCCATGGACCAAGAGGCGGGTGGAGAAGGTTCGCGACACGAGTTTTTAGAGGCTTTGCTTCGTTGGAATCGCACCTTCGACAAGCAGCATAACTTCAGTGCCATTGCTCGCTTCACACAAGACGAGCGAATACAAACACAAGATCTCGGCAAAGACATCAAAAACTCTGTCAGCCAAAGAAACCAAGGTGTTGCGGGGCAGATAACCTATAACTACGCTCTACGCTATTTTGCCGACTTCAACTTCGGCTACAACGGTTCCGAAAACTTTGCCAACCACCATCGCTTTGGTTTCTTCCCTGCCTTCTCCTTAGCATGGAACGTAGCTGAAGAGCCCTTCGTAAAGAAGGCATTACCATGGCTCAACATGTTCAAGTTACGCTACTCATGGGGTAAGGTAGGCAACGACAAGGCAGGAGAAAAAAATCGTTTCCCCTACCTTTACACCATTGATTTCACCAAGAACGAATCCAACAAGGAAGATATAGGCTACTACTGGGGGTCTAGCCTCATCACTAAGCTCACCCAAGGCATGCATTTCAAGCAGGTGGCATCACCAAACGTAACATGGGAGATTGCTCGTAAAACCGACGTTGGTTTTGATTTCGTGGCGTTTGACAATAAGTTCTCGCTCACAATGGACTACTTCTACGAGAAGAGAACAGGCATCTTCATGCAACGTAACTTCTTACCCGATATCACGGGACTTGAAAGTCGCCCTTGGGCAAACGTTGGAGCCGTGAAATCTAGTGGCTTCGATGGCAATTTCCAATACAAGGACCGCATCGGGGAGATAAACTGGACGGTACGCGGAAACATCACTTACAGTAAAAACACCATCCTAGAACACGATGATGAGAATAATGTTTACGCCTATCAATACGAAAAAGGCTACCGCGTTAAACAGCAAAGAGGCCTTATTGCACAAGGTCTTTTCCGCGATTACGACGACATTCGCAACTCGCCCAAACAAAGTTGGGGAGCCGTACAACCTGGCGACATCAAGTATAAGGATGTCAACGGAGACGGCGTAATAGACAAAGGCGACTATGTTGCCATAGGTGCAACCAGCACCCCTAGCCTCATCTATGGTCTTGGAGCCTCTATTAGCTGGCGCGGGTTCGACCTTAATTTCCATTTCCAAGGTGCCGGCAAGTACACGTTCCTTATCAATGGCAGCACGATTAACGCCTTCAGTAAAGGTCGTTGGGGAAATATCCTTAAAGGAGTAACCGACAACCGATGGATTTCATCGGACATTTCGGGCACCAAGGAGACAGAAAATCCCAACACCGCCTACCCTCGTTTGAGTTACGGCAGCAATGACAACAACGAGCAGCCATCTACCTTCTGGTTACGCAACGGCCGTTTCTTGCGCCTTAAAAACCTCGACATTGGCTACACAATGCCCAAACCATGGGTCAACGCCATACACTTGGAGAATGTACGGATCTACATTTCGGGGCAAAATCTAATCACTTGGTCGGCCTTTGACCTTTGGGATCCCGAGCTCGACAGCGACAAACGAGGTGAGGAGTACCCCATCACCCGTTCGTTTACGGCAGGTATACAAATTAGTTTATAACCACAGACATACATCATGAAACGTAAAAATATCGCCCTGATAACGTTGGCATTGGGCATCGGAATACTCTTTTCCGCTTGCAACGACTATCTGGACTCCGACAAATACTTTGAGGACCGTATCACGATTGAAAAGGTCTTCACCAGCAGAATACGCTCCCAACAATGGCTTGCCTACGCCTATTCGTTCTTGAAAGACGAGAACGCCGATGTTGTTGGCAAAGAGAAAGAAACCAATTCGTTTACCTTCGCCGACGACATGTACTATGGCGACCGCGACGTCAACTACGACTCTAAGGAGTTCAACGAGCTTTCGTACAACACGTTCATGCAAGGCGAATATAGCGAAAACGAATTTAACGAAGGCTGGACAATGTGTTACAAGGGCATTTATCAAGCTTCGGTGTTCATCGCCAACATTTATAGGAACACCGAAATGACCGAGAAAGAACGGCTCGATTTTAAAGGCCAGGCGCGTTTTGTACGTGCTTACTTTTATTGGCTGTTGCTCCGCCGCTATGGTCCAGTGCCAATCATGCCCGACGAAGGCGTTGATTACACTCTTAGTTACGAACAGATAGCCACTCCGCGCAGCTCGTATGAAGAGGTGGCCAACTATATTAGCCGCGAAATGGTGCAAGCCGCCAAGGAAATACAATACACTAGGCGCGACGGCGAGAACTGTGCGCGCCCAACAAAGGGTGCTTGCTTGGCCACGCGCGCTCTTGCATTGGCTTTCGCTGCCAGTCCGTTGGCCAACGGAAACACCGATGCCTACGCCAAACAGTTGGTAGACGACAAAGGCCGAGCATTGCTCAACGCCGACTATCAGGAAGAGAAATGGGCGCGCGCAGCCGCTGCCTGCAAAGACGTTATGCAGCTTGGCGTGTACGATCTCTATCACGCATCGTTCAGCACAACAGATGCAGCAGGCGACCCTGCCACCATCGTGCCTGCCGACTCTACCTGCCAGTTTGCCCAAAGCGGATGGCCGACAGGTTGGAAAGACATCGATCCCTTCAAGTCTTACCGTGTTTTATTCAACGGAGACGTTGCTCCTGAAGACAATCCCGAACTTATATTCTCGCGTATAGACCAAAATGCCACACGCATAAACCACAGCATGATGTCGTTTGCACGACATTCCATGCCTCGCGACTTTGGCGGATGGAACACACATGGCCTTACACAGAAGATGGTAGACGCTTATTATATGAACGACGGCACTGACTGTCCTGGCAAAGACAGTGAACTGAACGGCGGAAACGGTGCTGAACGCCTCAAGGGATTTACCACTGCACGCGACTATCGACGCGGAAAATACAAGCCATTGGCCGCCAATGTGTCGCTGCAATATGCCAACCGCGAACCGCGCTTCTACGCCTCGGTGGGCTATAACGGCTCTGTTTGGGAATATCTGGGCGACCCAGAAAGCACCCACCACAACCGCCAAACCTTCTATTATCGCGGTAGCGGCAACGGCTACAACAACTCGCAATTCTACCTTCGCACAGGTATCAGCGTGAAAAAGTACGTCAATCCCACCGACGTTCCCGACCGCGAAGACTATAAGAACATCAAGAACAGGGCTGAACCAGCCATCCGTTATGCCGACATCCTATTGCTCTACGCTGAGGCTCTCAACGAACTTGATGGCACATACACCATTCCCTCGTGGGACGAGGCCACCACTTACAACGTTCGCCGCGACGTTGCGGAGATACAAAACGGTATTCATCCCGTACGCATACGTGGCGGAGTGCCCGACTATTCAACAGATGTTTATGCCAACAAAGACCTCTTGCGTGCGAAAATCAAACGCGAACGGATGATCGAATTCATGGGTGAGGGCAAACGCTATTTCGACCTGCGCCGTTGGAAAGATGCGCCACGAGAGCTTAACCAGCGCATTTATGGTTGCAATGTGATGATGGATGCCAACCACACAGCAGAGTTCCAGCAGATTATCCCCATCAACAATCTGCGCACCACATTCTCTGACAAGATGTATTTTTGGCCCATCCGCCACCGCGAACTGAAACATAACTCGCGCCTGACACAGAACCCAGGATGGACCTACAACGATTAACCCACCCTTTAAGTTACAAGAAAATGAAAGTAAAACATCTTCCGATATATGCGGCGATGCTCGCAAGCGCACTCGCCACACTTACTGCCTGTAACGACGAATGGAAAGAAGAGCAATACACGCAGTACGTTAGTTTTCGCGCACCACTTGGCAAATTGGGCGTTACCGACGTTTATGTGCCTTACAGCAGACGCAATGCCGACAAGACTTTCGTCGAGGGTAGCGGACTCTCGTCGTATAAGCTGCCCGTAATCGTTAGCGGTTCATTGCAAAACGAAAATAACATCACGGTGCATATTGCGCACGATGGCGACACGCTTAACGTGCTTAACCAAGCTCGTTTCTTAAATCGCACTGAGCTATGGTACACCGACATGAAGGATTATGCCACCATTCCCGAGACAACGACTATCCCATCGGGCGAGAACGTGGGGCTACTTAACGTCAAGTTCAACTTCAACGGTATCGACATGAGCAACAAATGGGTATTGCCGCTTACCATCGTAAACGGTGAGAACTATGGCTACACCGCCCATCCACGTAAGAACTACGCCAAGGCGCTGCTCCGCATCTTCCCCTTTAATGATTATTCGGGCGACTATTCGGGCAGTACGATGAAGATTTTCGTTACGGGCGACGAGGCTAACGCTACCGCTAAATCTATCATTCGCGGATATGTGGTGGACGATAAGACCATCTTTTTCTACGCAGGCGACATCGACGAGAGTCGCACCGACCGTGCCAAGTACAAGGTTTTTGCCCGCTTTAACGGTGAAAAGGAAGGTACGGTAGACTTCTACACCACCAATAACGATCTGAAATTGAAGGTGAACAAGCAGGCATCTTTCCACATTATCGAGCAAAAAGACGATGTGAAGCCCTATCTTGTACACCGTTACGTTATCATCAACAACATCAGTTACGATTACGTAGATTACACCTCTGCACCAGGTACGGAGTTTAATTGGTCGGTTAGTGGCACACTTACGCTAGAACGACAGATAAACACACAGATACCCGACGAGGACCAAGCCATCGAATGGTAACGTTCTCGGTTATCCCCAAAAGGTGGACACGTGTTCAATTAGCGACGCACTTGGGCACTAATCCATTTTGTTGAGCTCTTTCAAAGCCGCTCAACATCTTTAAGAAAAATAGGTTGATAGTTGTTATAGTTGTGTCAGAAAGCCATGCTTTATCCCTTTAATGAGACGTAAGCATGGCTTTCCCTTTCTCCACTTTCTATGCTCATAAGCATCACTACACCATATTCCGCAAGCGCATTAACAAGCCTTTAACCGTCGTCTTTTCAGCTCTCATTTTGCTATCATTGTATAGCCATGTCGTAATATATCAACTGGAACCCTGTTACATCTAAACTGGAACATTGTTCCATGTCATCTGGAACCCTGTTCCACACGACATGGAACAGAATTCCAGTTAATGAATTACAACATGGCCAACCACAAATAACGATCCGAAAGCACAAAAAACTAATAATCAAAGGATTGAAAACGCATCGTCAAGGTTGTATATTAAGGATTCTGCCGATATGCGTGGAAAATGCATTTACTTGGCAAATGCTCTGTAAAAGGCAACCATATTAAGTTTGTTCCATTATCTAATGCGCTCAACGATCTACTTGTTTACTGTAAAAACGAAGCTTTAAAATGGAAAAAAGTTTTATCTTTTATTGTATTAAAAAAATATCCACTATCTTTGCAATGTCGGTAGAAAAACGCCGATATAGTCTTTACCATGTAGCAAAACGCCTGAAGAAATTCGACATTATGCCCCTTGGCCTAGCTAAAAAATGAATTCACAATAACTAAAACCTTATTATCATGTTTGAACAATTCTCACTTTATGTAATCATCGGCATTGCCGTTGTGCTGCTTGTACTCTTTCTGTTAGCCTCGTATGTAAAGGCGCCACCCTCGTACGCTTACATCATATCGGGTCTTAGTCGCGAACCGCGTGTGCTTATTGGCTCTGGTGGATTCCGTATTCCTTTCTTTGAACGACTTGACCGCGTGTATCTAGGACAGATAACGGTAGACATCAAGACCGAAGAGAGCGTGCCAACAACCGACTTTATCAACGTAGACGTAGACGCAGTGGCAAAAATAAGGGTGACACCAAATGCTGAGGGGACGCGCTTAGCTGCCAAAAACTTCCTCAACATGACACCCATGATGATTGCCGAACAGCTGCAAGACTCGTTGCAAGGTAACATGCGCGAAATTATCGGCACACTAGACCTGCGTTCGCTGAATACCGACCGCGACGGCTTTTCAGACCAGGTGATGCAGAAGGCACAACACGACATGGCCAAATTGGGTATCGAAATCATTTCGTGCAACATACAAAACGTTACCGATAAGGAAGGTCTTATACACGATTTGGGTGCCGACAACACAGCCAAAATTAAGAAAGATGCATCGATTAACCGCGCCATTGCCGAACGAGATGTGAAGATACAAGTAGCTCATGCCGACAAAGATGCCAACGATGCACGCGTGGATGCCGACACAGCCATTGCCATGAAGAACAACGACTTGGCCTTGAAGCGTGCCGAACTGAAACGACAGGCCGACACGGCGCAAGCTGATGCCGATGCCGCATACTCCATCCAACAGCAGGAACAACAAAAAACCATCAACATCAAGACGGTTGAGGCTGAGATTGAAAAGACCAAACGCCAACAAATTCTTTCGCAAGAACAAATCGTTATCCGCCAAAACGAGCTGTCTGCCGAAGTGGAAAAACGTGCAGATGCGGAGAAATATCAAGTACAGAAGAATGCAGAGGCCGACTTGGAACAGCGCAAACGTATAGCCGAGGCACAACGCTACGAGGCCGAACAGCAGGCAATGGCACAAAACGCAGCATCTGATGCCACGCGTTATAAGTTGGAACAAGAGGCACAAGGTATTAAAGCTAAGGGAGAGGCCGAGGCTTACGCTATCCTGAAAAAAGGTGAAGCCGAGGCACAAGCTATGGACAAGAAGGCCGAAGCCTATAAAAAGTATAACAATGCAGCCGTAGCGCAAATGATGATAGAAGTGCTACCGCAGATTGTAGAGAATGTGGCCAAGCCCATCAGTGCCATCAAAGACGTTAACATTTACAGCGGCGATGGCAACGGCATCAGTGCCATGAGCGGCAACGTGCCTGTGGCCATCAAGCAAGCGTTTGATGTTTTGAAGTCAGCAACGGGTGTAGACATGGCCGACATCATGAAGGCTGGTTCGATACAAGCCAAGACCACGAGGAACATTAACCTCAACGGCGAAGCGCAAGAGGTGGTAGACGGTTTGAAAGATTAGATCCGACCACGTTCGTTTACACGTTCTTTTGTAAGCGGCAGGTAAAATTGCCCGCTTACCAAAGAACGTTTTCGTTAAATGATGAATTAATACCGAAACAGACAAATAGCCTTTTCTATTTGTTTACTTGTTAACTTGTTTACTGATAAAAGAACCTTTCTGTTAAGCTGGTGTTTACCTGTACAATGCCTTTAGCAGTCACGATGTCTTTTCCACTTTCATTTTTCGCCTGCTTGCTGCCCGTTATCTAAACCACAGTAAGCAACAAATAAAAGATTCTTTTTATAGCGGATGCGCATTATTCGTCGGCAAACTCGCCCTTATTCAATTTGTCGAAGTCTGCTATTTCAGACAGTTTGATAGGTTTTCTACGTTTTATTTTAGTCTTTGTCACCTTAAATTCCTCATTCCCGTCTTTGTCGTAAACTTTAAGATTCTCTTCGTACACCCTTATGCAGGTATGGAAATTGATGTCTAGATTATAATAAGTAGCATACCTGATGCACCTATTATGATAATAACCTATCAGCTCGAAATCATTATTATGGTATCCAAAAGTGTATTGCCAATTACCAAACCTGCCATGGGCATACTTTATTAGCAGGCAATTTTTGTTTATATCCAGACTTAATTCGGGGGCGTAATAGATGCCCCCATCCTCGTTTTCTGAAGAAAAGCATTTGTTGTTCTGGACTATTAGTTCGTAACCGCCCTCACGTTTAAGAAGAACGATAAGCCCACGACGATTGCGGTCGAGCCGTCCGCGTTGCTCATCATTCACCCATTTGCTCTTATCTGTGCCCTTAACCATCAACACCATGTCAGGCTCGCCGTCATTATTTAAATCACCTACACATCGTGAGAAAAAGACATAACCTTTGGGGATAAAAGCCAAAGGATCTGCTTGAAGTACCCCTTTAGCCACAGCTGCTGGGTTCGTACTGGCTTGCACAGTGTTTTCCGCAAACACTGCGTCTTTTCCGTTTTCGTTTTTCGCTTGCTTGCAACCCGTTATCAAGGCCACGACAAGCAACAGATGAAATGCCCTTCACTTCATAAACACTTACTGTTCATCGTCTGGTAGACCTAAATCAAGTTCGTCAAAGTCGGTTATCTCCGACAACTTAATGAGGTTTTTCCGTTTAAACTTGACTGTCTTCACCTTAAATTTCTCTTCCGCTTCATCGTCGTCGGAGTTAATATTATCCTTATATACACAGGTGCGCGTTGAGAAATTAACATCGGTGATATTAACAACAATTGGTCCGCGATTGGAACTACCATAATAGCCAATCAATTCGAAGTCGTTATTTTGGTATCTAAAAATGTACTGCCAATAGCCATATCGCCCATGGGCATAATGTAATACCAAGGTGTTTTTGTTTATCTCCAAACTTAATTCGGGTGCGTAATACACGCCTCCATCCTCGTTTTCGGAAGAGAAACACTCGTCGTTCTCGGCAATCAGTTCGTATCCGCCATCGCGTTTAAAGAGGATGACAAGTCCCCGACGATTGCGATCGAGCCGTCCGCGGTATTCATCATCCACCCATTTGCTTTTCTCTGTTCCCTTAATCATCAGCACCACGTCGGGCTTACCATCCTTATTAAGGTCGCCTTCGCACCGAGAGAACAACTCATATCCCTGAGGAATAAACTCCAAAGGGTTTGTTTTCAGTTCCGTTTGAGCCACGGCCACGGGCTTCACACTTGTTTGCACAGTGTCTTTTGTTAGCACCGTGTCTTTTCCGCTTTCGTTTTTCACTTGCTTGCAACCCATCATCAAGAGCGCAGCAAACAACAGGTAGAATATTCTTTGCATAACTGAGGTTAGATAACTATTCATTTAATAAACGGTGCAGGATGCATGCGCTATCGACATTTTAAAGCCTATTTGACCACACCCGTTAGCCTTGAAGCTGCCCAAAGAGCAAGCATTGCGGCCCCCTTCGGTGCAAAGATAACGCTTTTTCTTGTTTTTTACGTTTCGTTTCCATACTCTTTTTAAATCCACCGCATGCAGATTGGCAATCATACAATATACAACTGAACATAGATCATGTATTAAGCCAAGTCAATAAAAGCACTTTACGGAAGGCCAACGGTATCACAAAGGTAATCTATCAAGATAAGAATGCTACCCCACCCCACAACTTCGCAACAACAGCTGGTTGTTTGTTGCACGATGGCAGCAACCTTTTTATAGACTGTAAAATAATATAAAATTAACACTTTATTCTCCATTTACATGCAATATTATGGAAGAATAGGAGTTTTATATATATCAAAGATTAACAGCTATGATGATGAACGAAGCATTGCCAATAGTTATTGCTTTTCTACTAAGCGTGTGTTTCGGGTTCGTTTTCATACCCGGCATATTGAATTTCTGCAAGGAGAAGAACATTTACGACATACCCAACCAACGAAAGGTGCACAAAACTCTGGTGCCCCGACTAGGTGGATTGGCGTTTGTTCCTGCCATAACCTTGTCGATAATAGTAGCAGTAGGCGTGATGAGTGTTGGCTTTACCGAGTCGAAAATACAAGTGAGCCTGTGGAGCATTGCGTTCTTGGCCAGCTTATTGCTCGTTTATACCACGGGCGTTATTGACGACCTTATTGGCCTTAACGCACGCGTGAAGTTTATTGTGCAAGTTATCACAGCTTGCGCACTGCCTCTTTGTGGTCTTTACGTAAACAACCTTTATGGCTTTATGGGCATACACGAGGTGCCTTATTGGCTCGGTTTCATCTTCACTGTATTCATCATCGTGTTTATTGACAATGCCATAAACCTCATCGACGGTATTGATGGGTTGGCGGCAGGTTTGTCTATCCTTGCCCTTTTAGGCTTTCTGCTTATCTTCGGCAAAGCACAACTCACGCCATACGCCGTTATCGTGGCTTCGCTCATCGGCATACTGATACCCTACATGCGCTTTAACGTATGGGGGAAAGCCGAACAAAACCGCAAGATATTTATGGGCGACTCGGGTAGTCTTACGCTAGGTTTCATCCTTGGTTTCCTTTTCGTGAAGTCGGCAATGCACAATCCGCCACTCATGTCAGCATCTCCTGCACGCTTCGTGTTGGCTTATAGTCTGCTCATTGTCCCCGTTTTCGATGTTGTTCGTGTGATACTTCACAGACTCCGCATCCGTCAACCCCTATTTAATGCCGATAAAAACCACATCCATCACAAGCTGATGCGCTTGGGAATGACCCAACATCAAGCCTTGATCTTAATCCTAGGACTTGCCGTGGCATACGTGGCATTAAACCTATTGCTCTTCCCTGCGGTTTCGATAACATGCATCGTGCTGATTGATGTGGCCACCTTCACCTTCATTCAGCTTTTGCTTACACGCAAGGCAGAACGTAAAAAAATGAAGATAGCCACATGAAAAGAACCTTCGACCTTATCGTTTCGGCTCTTTGCCTTATAATTTTCTCACCCCTCATCTTGCTTTGTGCCATCGCCATAAGGCTAGACGACGGTCTGCCCGTTATCTACACACAGGAACGTATCGGGCGAAATGGAAAACCATTCTTTATCTATAAGTTTCGAACGATGCGTATGGATGCCGAAGAAAACGGACCCATGGTGCTTGAAGTTGATGGTGATGACCGCCTAACACGTGTGGGCAAGTTTCTTCGTGAGCATCATCTCGACGAACTGCCACAGCTTTGGAACGTGTTCAAAGGCGACATGGCCTTCATCGGACCACGCCCCGAGCGCCGCTTTTACATCGATCAGATTATGGCAAAAGATGCCCGCTATGAGCAACTTTACGCCTTACGACCGGGCGTAACATCGTATGCCACGCTGTATAATGGTTATGCCGACACCCTCGAAAAGATGCTGAAGCGCCTAGAACTCGACCTTTATTACCTGCAAAACCGCTCTTGGTGGATGGATACCCGCATCTTAGCCTGCACGTTCTTGAAGATAGCGGGTGGGAAGAAGTTTTAACAGCTTGCATTACAACTCGCTTTTCGCATTAATTAATAGGCCATCCACTCCTCGTCTACCATGTCGTCATCAACTATCAACTCCTAAGCTCGCTACAAAGAAGCTGCGAACAAAAAGCGTTCAGATCGCACAGCCTTGGTTTTACATTTTACTATCTGGTCTACCCATCACATCCTTCAATATAGTATCGGTAAAAGTTCTCCATATCTGCAACTTCACGGGCTTGTACTGGCTGAACAACTGCTTGACAAAGACTATTTCGAATACCAGCCGCACATCGTTCTCATCAGCTTTTAAATTCACCTCGTGCTTCGTTCCCACACGTGCGGCCTTAATAAGATACAAATCCCTAATGCCTTTCCCCTTTGTGTAAGGCATGAAATAATACAACTTATTGAGCTTAACAGTAGATGGAAACTTCTTACCCGTATAATAAACCTTAGCAGATTGGCTATCAAATGGAGCTATATTCTCATTCGTAACAAGACTTATAAGCACATTTTTACTTTCATCGAGACTTGTTGTCTCATGATTTCTATCTTTTATAAACCTATTACTTATGACTCCTTCTGGGAATTTCTTTTGTACAGCCAACAAATCTACTGGAAACAACTGAGGTGGAAGCATATTTCTCGATATTCTAAAAGCTTCTTCAAACTGACTCTCTTCATGATTTTGCTCGTCAATTTGGTTGAAAAGCCTAATGAGCGAACGGCCTAATGCGTAGGCCAAGTTTACAGGTACAGCATTACCTATCTGTTTGTACTGGGCAGAAAGGTTTCCTTCGAACTGCCAATCGTCAGGGAATGTCTGTATGCGGGCATACTCGCGCACCGTGAGTGGGCGCGTTTCAATGGGGTGGCAGCGCTCCGTTTGCTTCTGAGCAGGTGCACATGTCAGTGTTAAAGAAGGTTCGTCCATGGCAAGTCTGCGAGCCATTCCTGTCTTTCCACCACCAAGATGGAAGCTACCACCCATATAATCCTTTTGTACATCAAGGGGTAAATCCCTCCAATCTCCACCTTGGGGAACCAGTGATAACACCTTTGACTTCTTTTCCGGATAAGTTTGTCCGTCGGATTTTGGCACATCGCAGGCAAACAATTCGCCCTTGCATAGCGCATCCCGTAAAGTCATGACCCGCTTATAAGGGTCGGGCCAACGGAATTCCACGTGTTCTGCAATGTCGCTGCGGATGGCAACGAGAAACAATCGCTCTCTCTTCTGTGGCACTTTGTACATAATGGCTTTTAGTAAACGTGGTTTTACAAGCGTATAGCCAAGTTCTGCTATCACATCTTTTATAATAGATAGTGTTTTTCCATCGTCATGGGAGAGAAGTCCCTTTACGTTTTCCCCAAGGAACACTTTGGGCTGTATTTCCTTTACAGCTCTTGCCAACTCAAAAAATAATGTGCCACGCGTGTCGTTCATGCCTCCTTTCTTGCCTGCATACGAGAAGGCCTGACAGGGAAAGCCACCCGAAAGGAAGTCGACCTTCCCTCTAAGGGGCGTGAAATCGATACCATGTACATCGCCTTCTAGTACATTCCAATCGGGTTGGTTGCGCCTAAGCGTTTGACAAGCCATCGCATCCATCTCATTAAGCAGCACATGCCGAAAGCCAGCTTGATGCATTCCCAATGCCAATCCGCCAGCCCCAGCAAACAGTTCAACAGAGGTGTAGTCACGCAACGGAGCTATTACAGCCTCCTCTTCCCAATGGGTGTTCAGCATTTGCCTTATAACTGGCACCCCCATTAGCTCTTCCATGTAGAAACCCTTGCGCCCATCATCGTTTGTGTGGTAAGGGTATTGTCCGGTTTTCCCCCAATGTTGCGTCGTTGCAAGCGATGTTCCTGTTAGGTCGGCAAGGCTATTTGCAGATAAAAATGTTTGCATCGTTAAAAGTTCTCAAATCCTTCATAAGTTTTAAACGCCAGCATATACAGGCTCTTGTAAAAGTCTGTCTTATCCAACTCGTCATACACGGTGTTTTGCAACCTAGCCGTTGTATCTTCGTCTATCACGTCAGACAGAATGTCTGGCAGGGCTTTACATAGTTTATAGAAAGCATATCTATCGCCAAACACAATTTTGTAGAACCGGTCTAAGGAAATACGCTTGATGCTTGGCCAGTTATACTTCTCCTTGTGTCCATTCTGAGTAATCGTCACCTCCCATACAATATCCTGCGATTGCTTGGCAATGGCCTCCACCAAATAGCATGTAGCCCTGTTACCAGACCGCATTACCTTGTCAAGCATCTTCAAATACGTAGCTGATGTGGCAGCCGAGTTCATCGTGTTGTGCTTGTTTTTTACTTCCGCATATATGTGAAGGTCCTCGTTTAGAACATCAAAGCCACCCTGTTCTCCATTAACAGGGACACGCCAACCCTTTCCCGCATACCTAAATAGGTTCTGATGGAAGTATCCAATCTTGTTGTTATTCGTCTTATCTATCTGTCGGATACATTCAGCCTCAATTGTTTGGCGCATTGTTTGTCCATAAATTTTAGAGTCAAACGTGAGTTTGATGGGGTCAATGATATTACTATTAAACGTTTTCAAACTAATACGCTTGCGATATTGCTTAACGGTGTCTTTTATGTGATTAAATATGTCTTCGTCTGAAATGAACCCTAAATTATAATGCCTCATACAAATGGAAATAATTAAAAAAAGAAATCAACAACTCCTTGTAGGCCGCATAACGAAATCCACATTGTGTCTATGATGCAGAAAGTTTACGCCGCCGAAGAAAGATATCATGCAAATATAACACAAAGAAATTACTTTTGCAAACATACCATCATGTTTTTTATGCGCTATCCCAACTTCAAACCAGCGTCGATACGCTTGCTGCAAGATGTTCCTGCTACATCCAGCATCGTTTCCCCAAACACATAATCTTCCATCAACTTGCTTTTATTACGTTTATTTTTTGTAAGTTTGCATCAATAATAACTAAACCTGTTTTTTAACGATATGGAAATAAAAGATGGCCAAGGCACAACCAAAGCCACAGTGATGCAAGGCGAGGACACATTGAACCGCTTTTTTGAAGAACAACTGCAAGCGTGGCACGATGCCCGACAACGTTTCGACGACTTAAAGGGCGTGTTGCTCAAGCCCGTGACATGCGCAGGCATGCCGTTTTACGTGCAATGCAATCCTGCACGCCTAGTTTCTACAGGCGCAAAGATTGATAAAGCCGCCTTGGCGCAACGTCCCTGCTTCCTGTGTGAGAAGAACAGGCCAGCGATTCAAACGCAAATACCCATCGATAACGATTTCGAACTGTTGGTTAACCCCTTCCCCATCCTGCCATTGCATTTCACCATACCCGCAAAAGTTCACCAACCACAACTTATTCGCGAGCACTACGGCAAGATGCGACGACTGCTTGAAAGCTTCGAACACCTTACTGTGTTTTATAATGGTCCTAAATGTGGTGCGTCTGCACCCGATCACATGCATCTGCAAGCTGGAACTGGCAGCCATTTGCCCTTGCGCGACAATTGGGAGCAGCTTTACAGCAATCGCCAAACGCTGCTCTCTACCCCCGACGGCTCTGAACTAGCGGCTATCAACAATTATGCTTGTCCTGTGTTTGCCATCGTGGGGCGCGACGCCAAGGCCGATGCCGCCCTCTTCGAAGCCCTTTACAAGGCCCTACCACAACGTGAAGATGAAACAGAACCGATGTTCAACATCTTGAAATGGCGCAATGGCGAAACATATATCACCGTGGTGATACCGCGCGACAAGCACCGCCCTGCCTGCTATTCGGCCGAAGGCGATGCGCAAATGCTCATCAGTCCTGGTGCGCTAGACATGGCCGGACTGGTTATCACACCCCGAAAAGAAGACTTCGAACGCTTGGATACACCCCTACTCGAAGCCCTATATAAAGAGGTGGGCATGCCAACGTCAACCTTCGAAGACGTGAAACGAAGAATAATGGGACTATCATGAGGAGTTAAGGAGTCATGGAGTTAAGGAGTTAAGCCAAATGCTGTGAGTCTTTAAGTTTATTTGTTCGTGAGTTAACGAGTAGACAAGAAGACACGTTAACAAGTAGACGAGTTGATAAGAGAACGAGATAACAAGTTAATAGGCACAGCCATCTTTTCACCTTTTCACCCTTTCATTTCTTCACCTTTAAGTGTTTTTTCACCTTTTCACCCTTTCACCTTTTCCCTTTTTCACCTTTAAAAAACAACTTATGAACCTCAAATACAACGAAACGCCCCAAGTATCGGTGGGCATTATGAATGGTACGGAAATAGCCTTCGTGCTAAATGCACCTTATAACGTTAACAACAACGAAGCGCAAGGCCAGCAAACAGTTTACCTTAACAAAGGCCGCATCCTTTGGAACGGACAAGAATACGCCCAACTTACCTTCGAACCGAGCACTGCTGATGCCAACTTCTCGCTCCACAACGTCACCATTGGCGTGAATTTCCATTGGGAACAGCAACAGACACAAACCTTCAAGGGCGCACTGCGCTTTGTGATAGATGGCGACAAGATTGTGGCCATCAACCAATTGTCGGTGGAAGATTATCTCGAAAGCGTCATCTCCAGTGAGATGAGCGCCACTTCAAGCCCCGAATTGCTCAAGGCCCATGCCGTTATATCGCGCAGCTGGCTACTTGCCCAGATACAAAACCGCGATAAGAAAACGGCGGTAACGGGTACGGCAGCAGCTTTCGTGATGAACGATAACGAGATAGTGAAATGGTACGACCGCGAAGACCACACCCTCTTCGACGTGTGCGCCGACGACCATTGCCAACGTTATCAAGGCATAACCAAAGCTACCAGCAAGCACGTTGCAGAAGCCGTGCAGGCCACTCGCGGACTGGTGTTACTGTCCGAAGAGGGCATTTGCGATGCTCGTTTTAGCAAATGTTGTGGCGGAATGGTAGAAGAATACCGCTATTGTTGGGAAGACGAAGACAAGCCTTACCTGAAAGTGGTACGCGACTTACCCAACCCCGCCGTAGATATAGACCTCACCAACGAGTCAAACAGTGAGGCTTGGATACGCTCTAACCCCGATGCATTCTGCAACACACATGATGCGCGTATTCTATCGCAGGTGCTTAACGACTTCGACCAAACCACAAAAGACTTCTATCGCTGGCGTTTGGAATATACGCAAGAACAGGTTGGCGAGCTGCTAAAAAAGAAATTGGGCATCGATTTTGGACTGGTTACGGCTTTCGAACCCATGGAAAGGGGTAAGAGCGGACGCTTGTCGCGCTTGAAAATCGTTGGAACAAAGCGCACGTTAATCCTCGGTAAGGAATTGGAAATACGTCGCGCACTGAGCGAGAGCCACCTATACAGCTCGGCTTTCGTGGTAGACGTGACCGAACGTGATGCCCAAGGGCTACCACTTCGCTTTGTCTTCACTGGCGCAGGATGGGGACATGGCGTGGGTTTGTGCCAAATTGGCGCGGCCGTGATGGGCGAAAAGGGTTATGACTACCACGAGATATTGGCGCATTACTACCCAGGGGCTGAACAGAAACAACTCTATCCATAGATATATGTTTAAGGTTATGGGCTGCTGAGATTGTGAGTTATTGAGTTTATTAGTTGCTGAGTTTATGCATTCGTTAGTCCTTGAGTTGTTAAGCTCAATGTTGTACACAATAAGACTCATGAACTTAATAACTTAAAACCTTACAAACTCAACAGCTCACAAGCTCAATAACTTATAAACTTACGGGCTTATAAACTCATAAACTAACATGACCACAAGCACAGAAAATCCGTGGAGATGGGTGCCGACCATATATTTCGGCACGGGAACGGCACAAGCTGCCATCGCCACACTTGCACTTTTGCTCTACAAGCAATTGGGATTGGGCAACGCAGAGATAACCCTTTACACGGGTTGTTTGTTTCTGCCGTGGCTGTTACGTCCGTTGTGGTCGCCATTTTTAGGCCTCATTCGCGCCCCTCGCTGGTGGATTGTGGCCATGCAATTGATGCTTGGCGTGGCCTTGGGTGGTGTGGCTTTCACCATTCCCACAGCCCATTGGCTGCAAGGCACGCTGTTTTTCCTCGGACTTTTAGCTTTCGTCTTGGCTATTCACGAAACCGAAGCCGACGTGTTTTACCGCGACACAGTTGCGCGCACAACGCGTTCGGGCCTTTCGGGTATGCCAGGCACATTTCGGCTGTTGGCCTTCATCTTCGTGCAAGGTTTTTTGGTAATGGTTGCAGGTAATCTGCAATTGCTCTATCGCAACAGCATCAGCCTATCGTGGAGCCTCATTTTCTATTCTGTTGCGGGTATTTTCATTCTCTCGTGGCTATGGCATCGCACATCGTTGCCCAGCCCTTACAACGAGGCCATTCACCTTTTGAGGCGACAACAACGCCGTGAACAATTTGCAGAACGATGGCTCGAGGTGAAGAAAGACACGCTTTCGCTTTTCGCCCAGCACTCGCGCTGGCAGCTAGCAGCCGTATTGTTCTTCGCGCTTTTTTTCTTATTACCCGAGGCTCTCACGTCTAAGGTGGTAATGCTCTTCCTTGTTGATGCCAACCACAACGGCGGATTGGGTCTTTCGCCACAAGAATTCGGACTGGCATACGGCACTGTGGGTGTCGTTGGGCTCATCACAGGCAGTCTGCTAGGTAAGGGGCTCATTGCCAATAAAGGCTTACGAACATGCATTTTGCCACTGTCTGTGGCCATATTGTTGCCCAATGCTCTCTACATGGTGCTTAGCGAAACCCTACCAACGAGTCTAGGCCTTATCAACATCTGCATCTTCGTCTGCCAAATGGGCTTGGGTTTGAGCTTATCCGTTTGTTGGGAGACGGTGAAAAGCCTAGGCAAGACCATGGGCAACCATACCACTTTCATGTTCTTCACGTCTATTTTGGCACTAGGCCAAATGCTTCCTAGCATGTTTTCGGGCGCTTTGCAAGAGTGGCTAGGCTACAACAACCTATTCTTCGTTGCTCTCGCATGTGGCATTCTCTCGCTTGCAGGATGCGTTTGGATAAGGCCCATGCTGCAAAAAAGGGGCAATGACGATGCAGAAAACAACAAAAACATAGACTTCTTTTAAATTCGGAGCCAGTACAAAGGCTTTTGTACTCCCACTACAAGTCGTTTGTAGCCACACTACAAACCTTTTGTAGCCACACTACAAACCTTTTGTAGCCACACTACAAGCCTTTTGTAGTCGCACTACAAGCCTTTTGTAGTCACAATACAAAAGGGTCTGTAGTGTACTGAGATTAGTTGACACTTTTCGTTGTTAAATACTCCTTTGGTTGACAAGAAAAATCCTTATGTTGTATTTAGGTTGTCATGTCCTTTTCCAAAGTCCAAATTTGGTTTACAACAGCCATCCGTTTGCAAAGTTAAGCATTGTTTGTTGTCTGTCCAAGTTTGGGCTGGCCTTTTTTGCGTGAATGAAAACAAGGCCATGAAAAACACTGAGGGGGGTGCCCTGCGG
>NZ_KB899232.1 GCF_000378085.1 Hoylesella loescheii DSM 19665 = JCM 12249 = ATCC 15930 | reverse complement strand
GAGTTCTGTTGCTGCACAAAATCGCTCAAATTCTTTACGCTATCTTTGTTCTGTTTGTTGGTAACAGCACAGACCGTTTTATGCTGATTACTTGATTTAGAGAACAGCAGGATATTGGTGTCAACCGTAGCACTCTCGAAAATCTTTACTCCTGCAAAGTCTATCAGAAGCATTGGGTTGGTCTTATTGGCAAAGAATCCTCTTGTTTTCTCACCATATCCTGCACGCATCCACTTATTGGACGTAATATAGCATAAGTGCCCAACCTTCTTCAACAACTGCCATCCACGTTCATAGAACAGACAATAGATATCACCTGTACGTGCAAAGGTGGAATATCCACACCCTTCATACAGTTTCGCTAATTCTCCACCATTGTTTTGAAGTTGTATGTATGGCGGATTACCAATAACAATATCGAATCCATTGTTAACACCAAACATCCATTCAGGATCAAAGAACGGACTAACTGCATTTTGGTCGTATGGATTCCATTCTGCAAGTTGTTTGGCATCATCAGATGCAAAGTTATTCTCATCAGATAGAAGTTCTATTAGTTTTTCGCGTAAAGCTAAATCCTTCTCTCTTAAGCGGTGTTTTGTAGAAGTCGACTTAGCAGAAAAATGTAGATGACGTATCTGATGTAATTCTTTCTTTATTGACTCTATCTCTTCACTTTTAAAGAGGTTTAACTGTATGTCTTCTTTCTTCTTTGCAATAAGTGAGTTTGCTGAAACAAATTTAGTTTCAAGGTTAGGCAATATTGGGATGCCGAAGTTTGGTTTAGAGGCATCTTTCTCGCAATTGCATATCAAGGAAATAAAGAAGCGCAGTTTTGTTATCTGTGCTGCAATACTCTGTATATCACTGCCGTATAAGCAGTTCTCTATAACAGACAGTTTGAGTTCATAAATATCTTCATTCGGTGATATTCGTTCAAGGATGTCAATCAATCTGTTTAATAGTCCCATAGGAAAAGCACCAGAGCCACAAGCAGGGTCAAGTATCTTGACAGCCTTTAGTTTGTCAGCAATCTTTAGATATTCATTACTCTTTGCTTTGTCAAAAGTGAAATCATAAGAGAAAAGTGAACGAACAAAATCATTGTTTCCCAAATAGGCAATGAGACTTTCATCAACCATATAATTAACAATCTCACGTGGTGTATAGAATGAGCCACTTTGGTTGCGTGCCGTCTCTTTTGTTTCTGGGTTATAGGCACCCAACAAGTTTTCGAAGACTTTACCTAAGAGTTCTGGGTCAAGTGCCACCTGCTGTTCCTCAGGTGAGTTCTCCTCAATAGTAAAGTTATATCGGCTCAGAATAGAGAGCAATCCTTTCTCTGGTTCAAAGAAAAGAATGTTCGGAACTACAGCACGATGCTTGTATCGGCCATCCGCAAAACGAGCATTATTACGACTGAACCCATCAAAATTATAGCATTGTTCAACACCATCTCTATAGCGTGTCTTATCTAAACACTCAAAGAGGCCTCCATTCAAGAACGGAACTTCTGAGAACAAGTTGATAACCTCTTGTTCGCTTATTGAAAACATCTCAGTATACCGATATAACGTCTTGATGTCTCTTTTTGTAGAGGTCGCAAATTTACGTGTGTTGCCATTTTCGTCTTCTATAGCACGGTTTAATGTTGCAAAGAAAAGATTCTGGAGAATAGCATTATAATAGTTACCGACAGTTGTACTATATGGGTCGAACTCTTTCAGTATTGTTGAAAGATATTCAATATCAAAGATTCGGTTTGGCACCAATTCCTTCTGTTTGATAAACCATACGAACATAATACGGGTTATCATACGTATAACCTTCTTTTCTACATCGTCCCTACCATCATCTTCCGTAGTTATATTATTAGGGAAGGTTACCAGAGTAGAGTCGTCTATAGCCCACTGATACCACTCAAACAAGTCTTTGTAGAATTGTTTGGTGAGTGTTTCAACAGAAAAGGCCTCGGTGATGTCAGTTAAAGCTTGCTTACTTTCTTTCAACTTTCCAAACTGCTTTATAGCTGTGTGGCATCCACGTCCTTCTCCAAGCAGATAGGTATAACGTTTAGTATCAGTAGATATTTTTTCATATTCCCCCTGTTTGTTGAAGCCCCAAGTCTCGCTTACATAGGAGAAACGTAGTATGCTTTCATTCTTGCGATAGCAGAACATAAAAGCACCTGCATGATTGGTGCGCCAGTCCGTGGTGAGCATATCACGAATACCACGCCGATTACGCTCTATATCTACATTGTCTGAGAGTTCTACTTCGTAAATGGCAATAGTCAAACCATCTGACAATTTTATGTAACCCAAGTTTAATGCTTCTTTAGCCAAATGACTGCTTACATGAACCTTTCCTGGACTATTATGAAAAGTAACCTTGTTCAGGAATATGTCATGAAGCAGTTGCTGCCATGATTCACGGTTATATTTTGATTCAATAATCTCTTTGTAATTCATTGTTCGATATTTGATTTATTGGAAACTTTCGGAAAGTATAATTTCTGCGTCTGTTTCTTGTTGATTTAACATTGTTTCTTCTGCAATATAATAAGGGGCGTACTTTTGTGCCATTGTGATGATTTCGCTGAAGGCCTCATCAGGTGTCATTCGAGCTTTACCGCCAGTACGTCTAAGGTCTTTCTGGATACGTTGTAAACGCTTGGCAATATAGGTGATAACACCACGCTCCACCAATGTTTTTAGATGTGCAACTTTGATGTAAAGGTCATTGTCTCCAATCTCATTCATAAAGTTGTTCAACAGATTGATAGCCGTACTAACCTGCGCACCCAGATTAGAGAGATCTTTCTGCGAGGTCTCTTGTATACGGATTTCCTCGTCTTGAATGGTACGAAACTTTGTCAAGGCTTTCTCCACATGCTTGTGATGGTTACTTATACGAGTAACAGGTTTCTCATCCTTAGTTGCTTTGAAGTAATTAAGTGCATCAAGAACGGAAATCTCTTGAGCATTTTCCGACACAAGGAAGAAAACTTTTCGGAAGTTTGTCTTTAAGAATACCAGTGTATCTTCAGATAGCGTAACACCATTAATAGTTTTAGACTCTCGCCCAGTTCGACTGCGTAAGGATATCTTAGCAATACGGTTGTATTCCTGCCGGTTCGTCTTAAAGAGAGTACGAAGTTCCTCATAGAAAGGTAGTTCCTTGTTAATATCTTTCTTTTGCTCGTTCACTCCTTCTTCAAACAATTTACTTAGATTACGGTCTATAATTTCTTCTTGAGAATAAATTTGATTATCCTCGCCAAATGTACTATGGAATGATTGGATTTTACTTAATGCGATCTGGTTCAGATTAATTTGTTTATTACCTTCCCTTGAAGGGTAGAAAACATAGTTATAGATATGCTTTGAGGCAGAACCAATACGATTAACACGACCAATACGCTGCATCAGCCTTGTCGAATTCCATGGCGTATCATAATTCACAATCACATTAGAACGATGTAAGTTGACACCTTCTGCCAGTACGTCTGTCGTCAGGATGATATTATATTCGTTGAGCTTCTGCTTGTAGTTAGCATCAAAATTCTCACGTATTGTCTTAAATTGTTTATTGCGATTCTGTGCAGAGATTACTAATACGTCCTTACGATTTATTCTACGTTTTAGATAGTCAACAGTATCAACTGACTCAGAGAACACAACTAACTTTTTCTCTGGGTTACGATCACTTTTGAAAAGTTCATGTTTTAGTAACTCATTAAACTTGGCAAACTTAGAATCATCTTCATCAGAAATATCTTTCCAGTCAGCCAACATTTGTTCAAGGATAGCCTGGTCATTATGTAGCATATCTATAAACTCTGGACAGAAATCAGCAGCATGGAAGATTGCGTTCTTAGGATTGTTAGAAGCTTTAGCGTTAAGTTTCTCTTCAATCTCTTCTTCAGATAATCCAGACTCCAATAGCAGATTGATGTCAAGGTCTGGTGCAATATAGACCTTGTCATTATCAAACATATCAATCATATTCTGATTGGCTTGATGGAAATTCTCTATAGAAACTTGAAAGGCGTAGAAACTACTTTCCAAACGCTTTACAAGTCCATTCTTTCGAATTCCTGCAAGACTACGGCTTATCAACTCTGCATTGTCATAAAGTCCATTTGCGACTTCTGGTTTTAAGTATGCAATAGCTTGATAACGTGCATAGGTGAGCTTTTTGTCAAGAATCTGTATCGCTTGTTCAAAGAGATTGGCTAAATGTTCATTTAGCTCATACTGGTTCTCAATTGGATGTTCAACTTTAGGGAATCCATTCACATCCTTGTTGTATCGGGGTATACTTTCTATATCTGTTCGGGTGCGACGCACAGTTAATGGTTTAATGATACGGTCTCTTACCTTCTCTGCTAATTGTTTAAAATCCTCAATACTCGTATTGTTATTTTTTCGTAGTCTCTTGAATTCTTTTATCAATGGAGAAAAGAATGCAGTAAGATTGCTAACTCCATCAATGGTACAATGACGAGGGTCTTGGAAAAGTAATATCTCCGTATAGATATCAGCTGGAGAATTGTTCATAGGAGTTGCGGAAATAAGCATGACCTTCTTTTTGTAACCAGGAATATTACCTGCTTCTAAGCGTGGCATCTTGCAAATTTCTTGAAGTTGCTCAAAAGCTGATGTGGTATGACTACGGAATTTATGAGCCTCATCTACAAGTATGAGATCATATTCTTCTGCGTTCCAATAATTATAATCCTCTTCATCAAGAACCTTGCTTAAGCTACCGTTTGTAATGAACTTGGCGTATTTGTCTATACCAAAATCTTTGAAAGTAGACTTCCAGTTCTGTTCTACTGCTGGAGGGTAAACTACAAGAATCTTGGTGTGCTCATAACCATTCTCTATAAGGAATTTCTTTGCAATCATGGTTGCAACAATGGTCTTACCCAAGCCAACCACATCCGAGAGAAAGAATCCATCATAGCGAATAAGCTTTTGATAGCCTTCTATGACGGCATCCATCTGATAATCATATTTCGTATAGCCCTCTGGCATATCAAAGGGATCAGCACTGTCGGTCTCAAGTACACGGTCAGCATAATACTCCATTAGCATCTTAATGTAAAGATCATAAGGAGGAACATCCCCTTTAAGGTAGGTTCTGTCAATGGCTGCTTTTATATCTTCAGAAGTTATTTCACAACCTTCAGCTTCGTTCCATAACTGCTCGAATTCATCTTTTGCAAATTTCACATCATCATATCGGTCCAACTTTACATTGAACTCATATTGCTTGTCCTGTGTTATTCCTAATCCATTCCCTGATAAATTACTTGAGCCTGTAATGGCCATACTTTGAGAGTACTGATTAAAATTATCGGGATATAGCACATATATCTTTGCATGAATCTTTTTGGAAGGATGAGCGCGTAATTCAAGTTTTTTGTCAAGAAGGTCTTGTACCATTAGATATATTCCGTCTTCTATATCCTTACGATAGTTGGAAGATTCTATATCAGTTCTTGTCTTTCTGAGATACTCTTCTTTAACCTCTTCTTCTGCTCCAAAAAATAGTTTTCCTTGCTGTGCCGCTTTAGCGATATATTTGTCTACATCTATGCCTATCAGTACTCTCACCTTTCCGATATTATCAAGGAAAGGGCGTAAGGAGAAATAGCCAGATGCACGAAGAAAGCCTACAACAGCATCAAGGTTTCTGATTTGAGGGTTATGCTGCAATACCCCCTCAAACTCTTTTATTAATGTATTTCCATCCTTATTGGTAAAGATGTGGGAATTGGGCTGCTGAATTGTATTCATATATTCTTATTCGTATATAGATTATTCATGTTTACTTCTATAGTTTTAGAAATTGCACTGAGAATATCTATATTGTTGTTTTCATAAACTCCTATTTCACTAATTCTTTGGGGGACACGCCGAGCAAGTCTGCCACTTTGAAGATGGTGACAAGATTAGGCTGCTTGCGATTACAAACGTAGGCGTTGGTGATGCTGAAACTCATACCCAACTCTTTGGCAAGCCACGTTTGGGTGATACCTCGCTTCTTCAAATGTTCCTTAATGAGGTTGCTATGTTCTTTCTTCTGTCCCATTAGATGATTGTATATCTCAATATTAGTTACAAAGACATGAACTTATAATGAATAAAACGAAGAAAAATAGAACATTCACGCTACTAAAAATAGTTTTTCCAGTGAGAGGAAACCATAAGGAATCTCTTAAACAATCAATGATGATTAATTAACAACGTGCTTTTGTCCAAAACAGCCCACTTTTTGACTATGTATTGAACGTTTTTGATAGTCGTTGATTTCCTTGCATTTCCCTATACTTCCTGTTACATCCCTGTCTTTTGGAATAACATCAAAAGCCCTCTACTTTTGCATCGTCAGACCTGACTAAAAGCCCTGTGCGCAAGGGCAAGTTATTCATTTCAAAACAATCGAGTTATGACGATAAACGAATTATTGGGAAAACCTGTTTGGCAGATGACCGGTGAAGAGTTGCTTTTCCTTGCACAGCACGGCAATATGTCCACAAGTGGAGAAACGGCAAAGGCTTCCTCCAAAGAAGAAAAACTGTATGTGTACGGCTTAGCAGGCATTGCACGCCTCTTCGGGTGTAGTTTGCCTACAGCTAACCGTATCAAGCAGAACGGGCAAGAAAAACACCGATCAATACCGAGGTGTAGTTTGCCTACAGCTAACCGTATCAAGCAGAGTGGTAAAATCAATCGTGCCATTACACAAGTTGGGTGCAAAATTATTGTTGAAGCTGAACTAGCGTTGGAATTGGCAGGACGAAAGACGAGAGGACAATGATGAATACCCGTTGGCGGAATAAAATCAAATCAACAAATATAGAAGTCATCTAGACTTTTTAAATCTCTACAAATTGAGAGGAGTCTATTATCTTTGTGCTGTAAAAACCAAGGTAAACACCCCGCTCATGTACGAAGTACTGACCAAAGATACAATGAAATATGAAATTCTGCCTCATTTGTCTGTGGAAAAACGTGGTTATGTCTCAAAAAGTGACCTGACGGAAGTTATTCAAAGTAATCTCTACAAGCCAGGAAACTGGCTGTCAATGGCAGATGACTTTTACATTTGCATGATGCTGTCTTCGTTGGCCATGAGCAGCATACCCTGCAACCGTTTGCGTTGGCGGTTGTAAAGCGAAGGTGTTTTCTGTGCCGTTGCCTATACGCGTGTATGCGACAGAATTGTTTTGTCTGATTTTCGGCAAGGATTTTAACATTATGAGTGCCCTTTTTATCCACCAACCGCTCACACCATGCCGCAAAAAAAATCGATTCTCGCGCAGGTTTGTTTTGATGCAAATTGGGGCAAGTTTGTGAATACGGCAAAATGATTTTTTATTTGAAAAGGCTGTCATTTGCACCAGTTACAGGGCTGTTTGCTGCTAAATATAGTGCAATATGCCGCTAAATGCAATGCAATATGCCGCTAAATGCAATGCGTTTTGGTGCTAAACGCAAGGCGTTTTGATGCTAAATTCAAGGCGAAATGGTGCTAAATGCGCGGCGAAAAGCATAAATATCCACGCTAATGGTATAAACAAAACCCTTTCGAGCTATGAAACACATGGCCAAAAAGGCAAAATTGCCATTAAAAAGTGGGATTTTAGGGGCTAAAAGTGGGTTATTGAGGCTTGAAAAATTATGAGTTGGCCCCAATCTAGAAAGGCTAAATGGTGCAAAATGCAGCTTTTGTTCTGAAAAATAGATAAAACATGAGGCGTGAAAGGTTAGAAAAATTAGCTTTTTGGCAACTTTTTAACCAACATTTTCGCTAGAACGGAGTAGGAATTGGAATGATATTGTAAAATAAAAAACAACAATTTAAGTTTTTGAGTTGAGAGGTTTTTATGAGTTTGTAAGTTGGTGAGTTGGTGAGGTTATGAGTTGATGAGGTTGTAAGTTACAGCACCTGTTTATTGGCCTTGCAAATAGAGAAATGAGTTTGTTTAGGGGTTTAGCGGATAACAATAATTGAATTTATGAAAACAAAATGAGGAAATATCAAAACAAATAACTACTTTTGCAGCAATGCACTTTGGTTTTACAAGACAAATATACTGGATTACGTTCGTGTCGATGGTAATATACTAACCAAGAAGTTTACGGAGAACCTTCTAAAAGGACCATGCTATGGACACACTTGCAATCAGCTTATGAGTCTTAGAAAGTTTGTAAACCACATACATAATGTAATATCAACATAAGAATAAAACCCACCATATTTTCATATCGCTATGATAACTGTCAATATCGAATATCTACCTTCTATCAATTATTCCCTTATCAACAACAGAATAGCTATATGTCAGTCTGTTGAAATCAGTAATAACGAAACGAGTGATTTAAGGGATATTGTAATAGAATGTTCTGGTGAGTTTTTCCAGGACTTCCGTTCAAGTGTCATCGACTCACTTAAAGCAGGTAAGTCGATGCGCTTACAGGGTATGAACTTGTCTCCAATAGCCACACAAGTTGCTGCGGTAACAGAAAAGACTGCATCCACATTCACCGTCAATGTGTTTTCGGATGCACTGTCTGAAACAAAGAAGATATTGTTTACCCATAGCTACGACATTGATATTATGCCGTACGACCAATGGCTGGGAACCTGCATTCTGCCCCAATGCCTTGCCTCGTTTGTTACGCCTAATCATCCCGCGATAAACAATGTTGTAGCTAAGGCAGCGGGCAAGCTGAAAGAAATGTCGGGGTCTTCTGCATTTACCAAATACCAAACCGGTAACACAAATGAGGTGCGAAAGCAGGTGGCAGCCGTGTATGGCGCACTCCATGCCGAGGGCATTGTGTATCGTTCGGTACCTGCATCGTACGAGGTGGTTGGACAACGCATTACCCTACCCGACCAAGTACTTTCCTCCAAACTAGGAAACTGCATAGAGCTTACTCTGCTTTTTGCAAGCGTGCTTGAAAGCTTGGGCATAAACAGCGGTATCGTCCTACAAGAAGGTCATGCCTACCTTGCTGTTTGGTTGGTTGACGACTGCTGTCAGTATAGCGTTTACGATGACGCCTCGTATATAGAAAAGAAATGTGCGGAAGGCATTGATGAGATGCTTGTGCTTGAATGTACACAGGTAACAGCCGAGTCAACTACTTTTGAAGATGCCCAAAGCATAGCTACAAAGCATTTGGCCAACACTGGCATCTTTGAAATGTTCATCGACATTAAGCGTTGTCGTCTGGAGCAAGTACGTCCGCTGCCCCAACGCACGATGAACAATGGCGTATGGGAAGTGCCGGCGGAAGGTGTAAGCCATGACGAATGCGTACTGAATGTTAAGGAACATTCTCGTTTTGACCTGACGATGCTGATGGACAGCAAACGTGAGGTAACGAAGATGGACATTTGGGAACGTAAGCTCTTGGATTTCTCGTTGCGTAACTCCATGCTTAACCTTTATCTGCGCCAGAAGGCAATTCAGTTTATCTCGTTTGACGTCGACCTCGTTGAAGACTATCTGCAAGATGGAGAAGAATACCTTATTTCTTGCAAGCCTAATGTTGGTTTTAACATCATTGGCGAGGAACGTCTTGTGCGTTCTAAGTTATTGCCCGAACTACACGAGCTGATAACAAACGACATAAAACACCGTACGCTACACTCGTATCAGACAGAGGCCGAGACACGCTACACGTTGAAGAATATCTATCGCGCATCGAGGAACGCCGTTGAGGAAACTGGCGCAAATGCGTTGTATCTTGCAATAGGTACGCTTAGATGGTTTGAAACAGACATCAGCGAGAAACCTCGTTATGCGCCAATATTGATGTTGCCTGTGGAAATGGTGTATAAGAAGGGCGACTACTATATCCGTACACGTGATGAAGAAATTGCTCTGAATATCACTTTGACAGAGTTCTTACGGCAGAACTTCGACATTACTATTCCTGGACTTAATCCGCTGCCAAAGGATGATCATGGGGTGGATGTGAAAAAAATCTTCGCCATCATACGTGAGGTGCTGAAAAACAAAAAGCGTTGGGACGTAGAAGAAGAATGTATTTTGGGCGTATTCTCGTTCAGTAAGTTCCTCATGTGGAACGACATCCATAACCACAGACAAGAATTATTGGACAACAATGTGGTGCGTAGTCTTGTGGAACAGAAACTTACGTTTACTCCAACCCAAGTGATGTCGGACTTGAAAGGCAAGGATAAAGAAGTAAAACCATCTGATTTGGCATTGCCTGTTCCGATAGACTCTTCGCAAATGGCCGCTGTAATGGCGGCAGGCCAAGGAAATTCGTATATCCTTTACGGCCCTCCTGGAACGGGTAAGTCGCAAACCATAACGAACCTTATAGCCAATGCCTTGTTCCAAGGCAAGCGTGTGTTGTTTGTTGCTGAGAAGATGGCAGCCCTGAGTGTGGTACAGAAACGTTTGGAGAAGATAAATCTTGGTCCATTCTGCCTTGAAATGCACTCGAACAAAATCACCAAGCGCCATGTTCTCGAACAGTTGAAGAAGGCTTTGGATGCCGCTCACATCATACGTCCAGAGGAATATGCACGCATAGCCGATGAACTTTATGAGCAGAGATGCAAACTGATTGAGTATATGGAGGCCTTGCATGACATAAAGGGAGCGGAGGGCATGTCGCTGTTTGACTGCATCATCAGGTATGAATCCATTAATACCCCAGAACTTGATGTTGATGCGAACGATGAAGAACTTAAACGACAGTTCCGAATTGAAAAGATGGACAGCTACTCACATCTGCTCAGTCAGAAGTATCAGGCAATACTTAGTATTACAGGCGCGCCATCAAAGCATCCGTTGCTTGGACTTAATATTGTTGAGGACGACTTAGTTGATGTCGGGCGTTTGCCTTCGCGTATCAAGACGGCATCCGAAATACTTCGCAAGGCAGAGGAGAACAGAGAGATGCTTGCGAAAGCTACAGGTATAAAGGCAGACATACTAAGAGACTGCAACGAGGGTATATTATCCCAAGATGGGGAGGCATTATATAATGAGTGGAGAGGCATCAAGGCTAAATGGTTCTTACCTCGTTTCTTTGCTAAGAGGAGTTTCATTGCCAAGTTAAAGCAGTTTAATAGTCTGATTATTGAACAAGAGGTTGATGCACTTCTCTCTAATTTGCTTAATTATCAGCAGTTACATGCAGAAATAGTAATAATACAGGATATTGTTCGCACGCTCTTTGCCGTTAATTTCGATGCCGACAGACTTCCAAGCAACGATGAATTGAGGAGTTATGGTTCATGTCTTGACAACTGGCTTAGCCATACAGACAAGGCACGAGACTGGTATCAGTGGTGTGCGTATAAAAAGGAACTTGAAAATGAAGGTCTTGGCGTAGTAGCACGACATATTGAATTGGAAACAATTCCTGCGGAAACGTTGAAAGATGCCTTCTTTAAGCGAATATTCCGAAGCCTTGCTTGTGAGAAAATTGCATCGTCACAGGTTCTGAGAACCTTTGAAGGGGCTATATTCGATGAGACCATTTCGCGCTACCAACAGCTAACAGAAGAGTTTCAGATACTGAGTCAGAAGGAACTTTATGCCAAACTGGCCGCGAATGTACCACATGTAACAGACAGCATCGACAATAGTAGCCCAATTGGGTTCCTCAACAGGAACATAGCCAACGGAGGTAGGGGCATCTCTCTTCGCGATTTGTTCGACAACATTAGCCCATTGTTGCCAAGGCTTTGTCCCTGTATGCTTATGAGCCCTATGTCTGTGGCGCAATTTTTGGATTTGTCGCAGAACAAGTTCGACCTTGTTATCTTCGATGAGGCGTCACAGATGCCTACAAGCGAGGCGGTTGGTGCCATTGCGCGCGGCAAGTCTGTAATCGTAGTAGGCGACCCCAAGCAGATGCCACCAACAAGTTTCTTCTCATCAACAAGTGTTGGCGAGGAAGAGGCCGACATAGACGACCTGGATAGTATTCTCGACGACTGCCACAGCCTGGGAATACCTTCACTACAATTGAACTGGCACTACCGTTCAAAACACGAATCGCTGATAGCCTTCTCTAATAATGAATATTACGACGGCGAACTGATTACATTCCCATCTGTTGACGACCAGACTACAAAGGTAAAGTACTGCCATGTAGATGGCGTATACGACAAGGGAGGACGCCGTTCGAACAAGAAGGAGGCAGAAACCATTGTGGCCGACATCGTCAAGAGGGTGCAAAGCATCGATCATGCCAAATATAGCATTGGCGTAATTGCATTCAGTCAAGTACAACAAAACCTAATTGAGGACTTACTGACTGAAAAGCTTGACAAGGACCAGAAACTAAGAGAGGCTGCTGACGAGTTGTACGAACCTATATTTATAAAGAACCTCGAAAACGTACAGGGTGACGAACGCGACATCATCTTGTTCTCTATCGGTTATGGTCCAGATAAAGACGGCAAGGTGTCTATGAATTTCGGTCCATTGAACAACAATGGAGGAGAAAAACGACTGAATGTAGCAGTAAGTCGTGCTAGAAGAGAAATGATTGTATACTCGTCTTTGAAGGCATCGCACATTGATTTGAAACGAACCAAGGCTCGCGGTGTGGAAGGTTTGAAACATTTCTTGGAGTATGCCGAGCAACAGACACTAATTCAGGCAGCCAATGCCCACAAGGACAGTTCAGACCGCATAATCTCAGAGCAAATTGCCAATGCGCTCAGGACTCGCGGCCACAATGTAAACACCTACGTTGGACGTTCTAACTTTAAAGTCGACGTGGCCATTGCAGATTCTGCTGATTGCGGCAATTATTCTATGGGTATTCTACTTGATGGTGAGGTTTACCACAATACCCAAACCACAAGAGACCGCGAGATTGTTCAGCCAACGGTATTGAATATGCTTGGCTGGAAAATAATGCGCGTATGGAGCGTAGATTGGATTAACAACCCCGAACGTGTTATCGCTCGTATTGAGAACGCTCTACAACAGAAGTCAAAGCCAATAGAAACACCAGTTAGCAATGCCACTTTCGACGTTACAAAAGAAGAGGTGGAGGAAATAGAAAGCAATGAGCAAGCCTATCAGGTATATAATGGCATGGAGAACACTGACTCCATGAGCGACGAGGTACTTGCAACGAAGATTCTTTCATGCGAGCAGCCTATGACACTGATGTATTTATGCAGATGTATGTGCGCGCATAGGGACAACACAAGGGTTACTCCCACGCTGTTGGCCTCGGTTAAGGATATTGCAGACAGGCAAATGTTTATTCAGACCTTAGGTAATTCTACCATACTGTGGACTGACAAGGAGCACGCAGATGCTTTCAACGGATATAGACAGGCTCACGGAAGAGACATAACTGAAATTCCCATAATTGAAATAATGAATGCTATAGCACTCACTGTGCAAGAGCAGCTATCCATCAAGACAGACGCACTTACTCTTCTTGTTGCAAAAAAATTAGGCTTTGCTCGTCGCGGTGCAAAAGTGGACCAAACTCTAAAAGAAGGCTTAGAAACTCTTTTAAACACAAAGTGCATCGTAGAGTCTGACGGCATAGTAAGATTGCCAGAATAAGAATAGGCATGATGCAAAGAGAATCATTTGAACATATAGACAGAAAAGTAAAGTTGCATACGGATCTTCACGCAAACCTGAAACACGCCAAGGTACATACGGATTGTTTGTTACACGGCTAGGATTTTCTGTAATATCTTTTTCAACAGACAATTTTACGCCATAAACTGCTTCATACATCTTTCATAGTACAAAAAATACAAAAAAAGCGCAAGATATTGTCCATTATTTCAACTTATTTTCATATCTTTGTGGCCAGAACCCTCTCTTCAAACAGATGCGAGAGAAAATAATAGAATAACATTAAAAACATAAATTTATGGCAGTATTTGATTATGGGGTTGGCGGAAACGAAGTAAAGGTCGACGCCAACGAGTCGATAGCGGACATTCCCTCCAATCGAACCTTACTGGTACAGAAACTTACGGATGATGCGCCCATCAGCCCAGAAGCAGCTTACAACCTTCAAACAGTGGAAGATGTCTTTGCACATTTTAAGCCAACTGTTGAACTTGAAATGCAAAACGAAAATGGGGAAGACGTTACAGAAACGATGACCTTTAAAAACCTTGGCGACTTTGATGCAAAGAACATGCTGGAACGCAGCGAGTTTATGAATAAGCTTAATGTGGAGAAAGAACAAAACACAAAGATAGCCCGTCAGCTGTCTTCGAACAAGGCGCTATTAAAGGCACTAGAAAACCCTGATAAAAGACAGGCCATCATCGACCTGTTGGAGGCTTCACTTGAAGAAATAAAAGGATCGGAAACCAAATAACCTTAAGAACGATGGAAAACGAATTAAAAACAAAAGAACAACAGCAGGCGGTTGTAACCAGTAAATCGACAGTAAAAAAAGAAGCGGTGTCGGTTGCATCTGCATTAGACAAGCTGAAAGAATATGGCGGTTTCACATTCCTAGAAAACATTATCGATGGCTTCTCCAACCTAAACCCCACACGCAAGGCACGACGTAACATTTTCCTAACAGACGAACAATGGGCCAGCGAACGTAAAGTGTTGGCCAATCGCCTCAACGTTTGGCTAGACCTTCTCAAATCGGGAGAATCGGCAGAGAAGATGAGAGACAGGGCCAAGGATAAGGCACAAAGCGTAGAGGAATTGCTCTGCAAGAACCTGCATACGGCATTGAATCGCACCCGAGAACTAGAAACGGCCTATCGATCCGTCGCTCTTTTTTATAAGAACACGGAAAGCACAAAGGTAAAGAACGTCACAATTGTCAATGCAGACATTGCGCAACTCAAGGACCTAGACAATACGCTTTTTATCGATTACATAGGAAACGAACTCAGCCAAAACTTCGATAGACTAGATTTACGCCGCAACTACTCAATCCTTATTATACCAGGATACTTGGGAACTAATGCTGTGATAGACAAATGGGCAAAATTGGCTCATAACAACAAGGTGATGCTAGTAACAGACTTCCAAGACTTGGAAACCGCAGACGATGTTGTCGACATATTCTTCAATGCCGACCATACCGGAGGTGATGTCTACAAATCGAACATTGTCATGACTTGCAACTACCTTCTAGGTAGACCTCGAGTTGTTGAGGCTGGAGAAGAGGAAAATCTCTATGTGCCCGGTTCGAGTGCACTTGCAGGGAAAATATACAGCACGTTGATGTCTCAAGTGGTTGCCGGTAAGAAATTTGGTAGTCTCAACGAGGTGGAAAGCGTACGTTTCGACTTGAAGAAAAGTGAGATTTCAGAGCTCGAGCGTATGGGGTTGGTACCGATGGTGAACGAGTACAGCAAAGTTATGGCTTTCTCTGCCAAGACCCTTTTCAACGGAGACAACCTAGGATTGCAAACCTATTCCGTTGTACGCGTATTCGACTACATCTCCAAAGTGTTATTCGACTTCCTTAACCGTCGCGCCTTTGAGAATTGGACAACGCGCACCGAAGCCGACTTACGAAACCAAATCGTTAAGTTTTTAGATAGCATTAAAGGACCATCGCGATTGATCGAGAAGTTTAAGGTTATCAGAATAGAACAAGACCCCACCCAAAAAGATAGGGTTCTGCTCGACATTCACCTCACTCCCTACTTCCCCGCTAAGAGTTTCGTCATCCAATTGGAAGGCCGAAAGGGCGAAGAACCCGAAGAAGCAAACTGGGAAAGTCAGTATAATCAGGAGTAAGTTTAATAAACCAACAGCGATAAGGGTGTGCCTAAAAGCAGGCACACCCTTGTTTCATTTAAATCCCAATGCAGATACGGCCACTTCAGGCAATACTGAGGGCTTAAACACACCTGTCGTACAAACCACCAACTGCCCGAAGGTTTGTTATTAGTGGCACTTAGACACTTATTTGTCTATCAGCTATATGATTTTTAGCACAACAGCCACGTCTGGCAAATACCATAACAAGACATGCAGGGAAAATGTTTCAATATAAAGCAAACGCCATCTTTCATTCTCCACCCAATAAGTTCTTGCAGCGAGCTTTTAAAGTTTCCGCCTTGGTACAGCTAAGTTGGAACCCTGTTCCAGATAAGTTGGAACAGGGTTCCAAATCAACTGGAACAGCATTCCGGCTAACATGGAACAGCCGTCCAGAACAGATTTAACACGGCGGAAAATGTAATAATGCCTTATCGGGGCTTAGAAGGCGCATTCCCAAAACGATGAAAATGCGAACGACGGAATGGCTAATTGGCGAGTTCGGGATAAGACGCCATGCCCTTTGAACAAGACAGCGTAGGTAAAGAAATGGCGATCTCGCCTGCTAGCTCTACGCGGCAGTTGGCACAACTATTTTGTTTCATCCCGAAACTCGCGTAATAACATGTTCACTCCCAATCCTTCTCGTACATGTACACCCTCCCCTTCTTGGGGACACTATCATTTCATTCTCTTATAAATATCGTGCATATCGCGTTACCATAGTCACAGCTTTTGCACTTACAAGATATTATGACAATCAGCCAAATAACAAATAAAAGTATCTTTTTCATATTATGCTTACTCTTTGTTTTCACCTGTGATGTATCCATATAACCATACGCTTAAAAACACTCAACTGCGATTTAGGTATTAAAACAAAAAAACTCGAAACCATCATTTGGGCTATACCCCCATGTGGCAACACGAAAAGAAAGAAAAGTGGCTCCACCTACTCCATCTGTTTTCATCGTTATCATAAAACGTCAGTCCACCTTCATATACAATCCAACGCGATTTGGCATACGAATTCAGGTATGGAGATGAAACCTTGTTTCCAAACACTACTATACCTATATTGAAATACTTTCTCGGCTATCCCTCCCTTCATCATCTTTTAAGTACGCGTGCATACTCACGTGGAAATGCCAAATTGCTAGAATGCATTGTGCCTTTTACAACGTGTCCATTCACTTTTAGTGAAGAAACAATACAATACTCCATAGGACCTCCCATTGTCCAATGCCTTTGATCGACAAACCACGAAAGGGTTATGTCTGATATGTCGTAGACTAATGTGTCGTCTAAAACCAAACGAATGTCGTTCCTATGGGTAGGTTTTTCTTTTGTCAGATAACAAGTTGTCCAATCTGTACGTGTGAGATTTTTCTTAATGATAGTCAAATCAAAGGAGTCGACAAAATCAGTGAAGTTTGTCCCTGCCTTATAGGAATAAATCTTTCCGTGATTTGGATACAAAGATCGTTCCCAGTTTGTCACAAGGACGCCTTCAATTGGTTCATTATAATTGCATTCCCCTTTGCACGAAGACAGTGCAATAATTGTAATAAGAACAAAAAATATACTTTTCATTGTCGTTATGCTTTTATGTTATTCCCATTGTAGTCCTTACGTACAAACAACAGTTCATTAGAGCAGTGCCGCAAGAAACACGATGTCTGTAGCAAATCCGTCTAAGCTCTGTCCTGCACACAATTCTTTAGCATTGTACAATACTCGTTTAGAAACCCGTACTCTGTTTCTATACACATCAGCGTTTTCTAATGATACGCCCACATTCTTGCGGGAAAGCAAGTTCACCCGGAACAGTCGTGTCCCTAGTGACGTATCCGTTTACAAGCAGTGATGGTATGATGTCCCGTTCTATGGGTCCCCACATTCCCCAGCGTCTTGTATCCAAGAATTTTTCTATTCCAATATTAGAAATGTCATATACTAACGTGTCGTCTAACACAACTCGGATATCGTTCAGGTGATTTAGTTTCTTCGTGTATAGGAGACAAGCCAATTCTGTGGAGTCAACACGTCCTCTTTTTATGACTATAAAATTAACTGTATCAATAAACTCAGTAAAATGCGTATTCTTCTTATACATGTAGACAATGCCTCTCTGGGGAATAGGACGGAAATCCCAATGGGATATGAATATTCCTGATATTTCTTTTCTGTACTTATCTTTTGGGCAAATACATGTTGACAGCAATATTAGCCCAATAATAGCAACAATAATATATTTCATAGGATACATTCTTTATTAAACATGTTCTTTCATCTCGTTTAAGCCATTCTTACAAATGATGCATCCATAAAAAGTACTTTTGAAACATGCTATAGATATATTACCATGTTTTAGCAATAACGAAGACTCTGTTGGACTTTTTCCCCAGGTGACAAATCAAAATACAAGCCTAGTTGCATTGCAAAAATTTTCAACAGTTTCATCTTCAGCATCATAAAATGTCAGCCCTCCTTCGTATACAATCCAATGCGATTTGGTAAACAAGTCATTGTATGAATAGGACACAATATCGTCAAACATCTGCGAGTCTATCATCATCAGCACCGTTGCACCATCATTATGGGCTTGCTCCATATCTTCAAGGCTATTTAATGCGACGCCACTGATTTCATTAGACACCCCACACTTACTTTTCATCGTTTTTTAATAATGCGTACATACTTTTGAGGTAAAGCTAATCTTCCAGAGTGTAAGGAATTATCAACTATTTTCCCATTAACCTTGAATGAGGAAACAATACAATATTCTCTTGGCCCTCCCATAGTCCAGTGCTTTTGATCGATAAACCATGAGAGGGTTATATTTGAGATATCGTACGTCAACGAATCATCTAACGTCAAGCGAATGTCGCAACGATGTGTTGGTTTTTTCTCTCCTAACGAGCATACAATCCAGTTTGTACGAGCAGGGTTTCTTTCGATGATAGACAGTTCAAAAGAGTCGATGAGTTCTGTAAAGAGAGTTCCTTCCCTAAAGGAGTAAACCTTGCCATGATGTGGAAGGGGGCGCGTTCCCCAATCCATTACCAAAAGGTCTTCGATTGGATCTTGATACCTACATCTCTTTGTGCATGACACACACACAACGATAGTGACTGTGATAATAAAGATAAAGACTTTCATTGTTATTGATTTTTATAAAATTCTTATTGTACTGCTTTTCACACGTACTTCAGTATTAAATCGTTTTTACTGCTTGCAAATAATATAACCATAAAAAGTGCATTTGAAACATGCAACAGATTTACGTCCTTTGTATAACAAATTATCAATACTATTGTCAGGGTTTTCTCCCCACGTAGCGAATTTGAAAGCAAGTTTAGTTGCCTTGCCGATGTCCTCAACAGGTTTGTTCGCAGCATCATAAAACGTCAGTCCTCCTTCGTACACAATCCAATGCGATTTGGTAAACATAGATATGAAACCTTGTTTGCAAACATTACCATGCCTATATTGAAATACTTTCTCGACTATCCCTCCCTTTATCACCTTTTAAGTACGCGTGCATATTCACGTGGAAATGCCAAATAACCTGAATGCGTTGTGTCTTTTACGACATATCCATTCACTTTTAGAGACGAAACAATGCAGTATTCTCGTGGGCACGTCATCCCCCTCTGTCTATAATTGACATACCATGAAAGGGTTATGTTTGATATGTCATAGACTAATGTATCATCTAAAACCAAACGAATATCGTCCTTATGGGTAGGTTTTTTACCTCTTAAAGTGCAAGATATCCAATCTGGATATCCATGAATCCTTTCAATGACAGGAAGATTAAAAGAATCGATGGGGTCAGTGAAGTTTGCCCTTGCTTTAAAGGAATAGACTTTCCCATGTCTTGGAAGAGCCTCTTCCCAGTGCGTTACAAAGAAACCTTCAATTGGTTCATCATACTTACATTCTCCCTTGCACGAAGATAGTGCAGCAATTGTAATAAGAACAAAAATTATACTCTTCATTGTCGTTATGTTTTATGTTATGGTTAATCCTTGTATGCAAACATTACCATGCCCATATTGAAATACTTTCTCGGCTATCCCTCCCTTTATCACCTTTTAAGTACGCGTGCATACTCACGTGGAAATATCAGATAGCCCGAATGCATTGTACCTTTTACTACATGACCATTCACTTTTAAAGACGAAACAATGCAGTATTCTCGTGGGCCTCCCATTGTCCATTGCCTTTGATTGACATACCACGAAAGGGTTATGTTTGATATGTCGTATACTAATGTGTCGTCTAAAACCAAACGGATATCGTCCTTATGGGTAGGTTTTTCTTTTGTCAAATAACAAATTGTCCAATCTGTACGAGTAAGATTCTCTTTAATGATAGTTAAATCAAAGGAGTCGACAAAATCAGTGAAGTTTGTCCCTGACTTATAGGAATAAATCTTTCCGTGATTTGGATATGGAAATCGCTCCCAGTTTATAACAAAGACACCTTTAATTGGATCATTATACCTACATTCTCCCTTGCACGAAGACAGTGCACTAATTGTAATAAGAACAAAAAATATACTTTTCATTGTCGTTATGTTTTTATGTTATTCCCATTGTAGCCCTTACGTACAAACAGCAGTTCATTAGAGCAGCACCGCAAGAAACACGATGTCTGTTGCAAATCCGTCTAAGCTCTGTCTTGCACACGATTCTTTTGCATTGTACGATACTCGTTTAGGAACCCATACTCTGTTTCTATACACATCAGCGTTTTCTAATGATACGCCCACATTCTTGCGGGAAAGCAAGTTCGCCGGAAACAGTCGTATCCCTGGTGACGTATCCATTTACAAGCAGTGATGGTATGATGTCCCGTTCTATGGGTCCCCACATTCCCCAGCGTCTTGTATCCAAGAATTTTTCTATTACAATATTAGACATGTCATATACCAACGTGTCGTCTAATACAACACGGATATCGTTCAGATGATTTAGTTTATTTGTGTATAGGAGACAAGCCAAATCCGTGGTATCTCCACCTCTTGTTATCGCGTAGACCTTAACCGTGTCTATAAGTTCTTTAAATTGTGTATTCTTTTTATAGATATAAACAGTTCCCTTTATTGGCAGAGGGTGTGAATCCCAATGCGTTAAAAATATACCCGATATGTTTCTTTTGTATGCACTTCTTTTATTTATGCAAGCGGACAGCAGGAATAGTCCAATTATAGCAGAAATAACACTTCGCATTTTGTTTTCTTTCTTTAAATTCAATTATTTAATTCTTCTGCATGATTGATGTTCCATGACGGACTATATACCCATAGAACGTACTCTTAAAGCAATCCAAAGATACCCAATGTTTCTTTGTCAACAATTCCTGACTTTCTTCTGGCTCTTTTCCCATGTAGCAAACTTAAAAACAAGTTTAGTTGCGTTTCCATTTTCCTTAACTGGCATATTTGCTGCACTATGAAAACTCAATCCACCTTCGTTTACAATCCAATGCGATTGGGTAAACATGGAAAAAAAACTTGTTTGCAAACATTATCATGCCTATATTGAAATACTTTCTCGGCTACCCATGCCTTCATCACCTTTTAAGTACGCGTGCATATTCACGTGGAAAAGCGAGTTGCCCAGCTCGTACTATTTCTTTTGAAAGATGACCATTCACATTCAACGAAGAAATCACACAACGTTCTGTTGGTCCTCCCATCGTCCATCGTCTTTGATCCAGTATTCGTGAAATTATAACATTGGATATGTCATAAACCAAACTATCATCTAGCATCAACCGGAGATCATTTTCATGGGTAGGTTTTCTCGTTCCAAAAGAACAAGTAATCCAAGTGGTGTGAGCGGGATTTCTTTCAATAATGGGTAAATCAAAAGAATCGATAAGCTCTGTAAAATGCGTTCCTGCCTTAAAGGAGTAAACCTTTCCGCGGTTTGGAAGAGGAAGTGAATCCCAATTTGTTACAAAAAGATCTTCGATTGGTTGCCGATAGTCACATACCTTCTTACACGAAGATAATGCTAGGAGTGCAACAAGAGAAACAACAATAACATCTCTTTTCATTTTATTAAATGTTCTTAATAAATTATTATGTGTAGCTAATGTCACTTACAGATAATGTCCCATAGAACACACTTCTGAAACACCAATTAAATGACAGTCCTTTTTGAGTATTGCTGACTATCAATGAGTATTTTTCTCCATAGTTCCATATTCTATCTTGATTCTTTGACATTCATTCTTGTAAATCTTTTCAGGACATCCATTTGAAACGCTTTTCTTTTGTGCACACTTATTATGCTTTTAAATATGAATCTGCATATTTTTTACTTCGTGGCAAATAGTCTCTGCAGATAATGAAGCCATAGAAGGTACTTTTGAAGCATCTAACAGAAACCCGTTGTTTGTCCGAAAGTAAATTCAAACTTTCTTCTGGCTCTTTTCCCATGTAGCAAACTTAAAAACAAGTTTAGTTGCCTTGCCAATTTCCTTAACAAGTTTATTTGCTGTATTATAAAAACTCAATCCACCCTCATATACAATCCAATGCGATTTGGTAAACATGGACATGAAACCTTGTTTGCAAACATTATCATGCCTATATTGAAATACTTTCTCGGCTATCCCTGCCTTCATCACCTTTTAAGTACGCGTGCATATTCACGTGGAAAAGCCAAATAACCTGAATGCATTGTGCTGTTTACAACACGCCCATTCACTTTTAGAGACGAAACAATGCAGTATTCTCGTGGGCCTCCCATTGTCCATTGCCTTTGATTGACATACCACGAAAGGGTTATGTTTGATATGTCGTAGACTAATGTGTCGTCTAAAACCAAACGAATGTCGTCCTTATGGGTAGGCATCTTTCCTCTCAAAGTGAAAGATATCCAATCTGGATATACATCAATCCTTTCAATGATAGGAAGGTTAAAAGAATCAATGGGGTCAGTGAAGTTTGTCCCTGCTTTAAAAGAATAGACCTTCCCGTGATTTGGAAGATTCTCTTGCCAATTCGTCACAAAGAATTCTTTAATTGGATCATCATACTTACATTCTCCCTTGCACGAAGACAGTGCAGTAATTGTAATAAGAACAAAAATTATACTCTTCATTGTCGTTATGTTTTATGTTATGATTAATCCTTTTATTCATTGGAGTAATTCTAATGATGCATGCATACTCTAGATAAAATCTAGTATCATAAAAGTATCATTTAACATCAAGCAGATGTCGATTTGAGGTTTTAATGCCTTGCGCTGGAAAAGACATGCTAGAATTGTTGCATCCAAATATCATCTTGTTATATTATAAAATCAATATACGCCGTAAGATGTGTATGTCTCTTTAACATATAAATATCATCTATACTTTCATATATGAATCTATAACCTTTTTATTGCTTGGCAAATAGTCTCTGCAGATAATGAAGCCATAGAAGGTACTTTTGAAGCACGATACGGATATGTTTTTCTTATTCACTAGATTTTCATGACTATTGCTTGGAGCCACCCCCCATGTTGCAAATTTAAACGAAAGCGTAGTTGCCTCGCCTATGTCCTTAACAGGTTTGTTCGCAGCATCATAAAACGTCAATCCTCCTTCGTATACAATCCAATGCGATTTGGTAAACAAATCCTCGTATGAATAGGAAACTATATTGTCAAACATCTGCGAGTCTATCATCATCAGAACCGTTGCACCCTCCTTGTGGGCTTTTTCCATTTCAAGAAGACTGTATAGGTCATCATTGCTTTGCTCATCATATCTACGTATTGACAGAAAGCTCTTTCTGCGTTCCAACGAGTTAATGGACAAGCCTACGGATTCTACATTTTGGAAGCCCAAGAAATCGTGGCACAACCTTTCCATCATGTCTGGCCAGTTCACGGCTGACAGTTGATCAATGGTGTTTTCCCTTTCCCCATTGTAAATCATTTTTTTAGAAATCAGGGTAAAGATGGGAGGGAAACGCTTTACTATTATTGGTATAGTCCACGTGGAACTTTCGTGCGAACGTAACACGGCCAGCGACAGCCAATCTGCCATCGGCATACGTTCCCGCTCTTTTCCATTCGCGTCCGCCCAAATGGGATAGTTGTCTCCCCGAGGGTCCATGTCATACATTCGCTCTTCAGCATCGGCATCTGGTCTTATGGTATATCCGTGGAACGTGGCTTCACCCTTGTGGTGCATGTCTATGATAAACTCGCCGTACTCTACGGGGTGTAGTTTGGCAAAGACATAGAACAGACAAGCCATGCCACACAGTGAGGTGCCGCTTTGGTCTATAAGCCAAGGTTTTCCCATGCGCTGGATGATTTGGGCTTTCACTTCTTGAAAACTGAAAAACCTAAACCTAAAATGCGACCATACATTTAAGCTGGCCTCATCTTTGCGATAACTTACGTATGCGTAGAAAACGACCGTACCCCCAATGGAGTCGTAATCCAATGGTGGAAATTCAACACACTTCCCTCTTGGTTCCCATTTTCGAGTAAGATCCTTGTTCATAACGGTGGCCCTTCGCCCATCGTAGAAAACAAATTCCGCTTCCCACTGGATGTCTTTGTCTTCGGGTATTCCGTTTGTAAAACCGAAAGCCTCGAGGTGATAGGTCTTTCCGTATACGAACCCATCAACCTCTTGCGACTCTACACCATTATAATCAAGACCCTTCTCCAATTGTTCAACCACTCTTATGCTGGCCACTTTAATCTCTTTCCTTACGTCCAACCGTGCAGTCTGTCCGCTATGCACAATCTTGATGCACTCTCCACTAACGTGGCAGGGGATAGTGGATTTCACTACTAGGCCCTTAAACCCGTCGACATTAACGTCCGAGAGATTTTTCCATAGCCCCAAACTTATCACAGCATTGCATGGTGGCTTTTGGTTTCCCCACTTAGGGTGCATACACAAGCCGTTAAAGGCGAAATTGGTTAGCCCATCGTTATCGCCAGCGTTTGCCCACGGCTTGTCTTGCAATTTCACTCGTGGCTCTTTAACCACGAGTTTGCCCTTTGGTGCGCTGCAATAAGGGCACAACACCGTTGCGCCATCGCAAACAAACTTTTCGTTTTCGTTCGGGTCTTTCCATTTGCGCCTTTCTTCCTCATCTTGTTGACGCCTGTTTTCTGTATCTATTTTATTTCCTTTTGCTTTCATAAGCATAATTTCTCTTGATTTATTGTCATTCTTCCCAGTTTAAATGTCCAGCTATAGGTGACGCTGTCTTGGGTATAAGCCACAACCACATGTGCCCAAGAGGCCAAGAAATCGTCTTGGGCAATGCGGATTGTTCCTTCGAACTTCTCTATTGTATGGTTATCAATAGTTTGGTGCAGACTCTCCACTGTGAACGTGCGTAGGCCACTGTCTTGACCTGTACAAGTTAGGAGTTCGTTGAACCTAGTGTTCTGTGCGTATGAGAGCCCCACCTCACGTTGCGTTTGCCATCCTACGTACGTATGCTTCTGTATGCCGGGAAAAACAAGACCGAGACAACAATAATTGTTCATCGACTGTTGCCACGCCATAGACTTTTCGAGCAGGGGTAACTGTTCGTCTACGAATGGTCCGTTATAGTCGGAAAGCAGCAAGTCGCGTATTTCTTCCCATTGTGCCAACTGCCTATCTTCTCCTTCTATCCCGATGGGCTTGCCATTGATATTTAATATTGGACAGAGTCCATCATACCGATATAGGGCACGACACACAAAATCCGTTACAGGGGTAAAGGGTGAATCTAAGTGCACATACTTATCGGAGAGCGTCACTTTGTACGCCGTCACAGCGTTTTCCTCTGCGTCTTGCAGTGGCAACTGGGCTACATCAAAAACAAGGTCGACAGCGTATTCGCTCTCTGTCACACCTTCCCGTAGAATGGTGGTAGTTACCTTTAACAGAAATCTCTCCATAACAATTTATATTTCCTCATGGCAATCTATGCCATCCTTAAACTTTCTTTCTAGTTCACAGTGTTTCCATGTAAACATCGCTACAATTATATTATTGCTCATATTACAGAATATTATCATAGAAAAGTATTGGTTTTAAAATGAGCCTACCAACAGGTTCTCAGCAACTGTAGTGTACTAAATAAGTTGACACTTTACCTCAAACAAAAAAAAGTAAAAAAACATGGTAAAGTACAATGAAACGGAGAAAATTCTGTTATTAAGTAAGTACATCACGAGCGGTATGGATGCCCGCAGCTTTGCGTTAAGTTGCGGTGTGCCCTATACCACATTCCTCAATTTTTGTCGGGAGTATGGCAATCCCGACTTGTCCTCAATACAGGAGCTGATGAAGAAAGAGAATATTCCCACCACAGTGGAGGAGCTTCAGGCCTTGCTTGCCAAAGAGCGCAAGGCACACGTCGAG
>NZ_KB899231.1 GCF_000378085.1 Hoylesella loescheii DSM 19665 = JCM 12249 = ATCC 15930 | reverse complement strand
TTAATAACAGAATTTTCTCCGTTTCATTGTACTTTACCATGTTTTTTTACTTTTTTTTGTTTGAGGTAAAGTGTCAACTTATTTAGTACACTACAGCTTACCGTAAGGCGCAAAACGGCAATTGTTTTTCTGCCCTGCCTAAACAGACATTATATAGTGAGGAAGCATTTTTCGCGCTAAGCGAAAGGGGGAATGTTTCTTCGCCAACAAACATGTTTGGCACAACTAATTTCACCAAACATTATCGGCAAGGCCATATAAAAGGCGCTTTATTTTTCTCTTGATAGGCTATAAACATGCACGAAACGACGTTCGCTTCAAATTAAAACACGTAAAGCGAACTTAGCATGCACACTGCCCAAAAGCGACGCGTGTATGTAACGAAAAAGTGATTGGTAAGCCACGCACAACTGTTGGTCTGACGAAGCGCATGGCCACAACTGGGTAATTACAAGGTGGGCGAACCGCTTACACGCCAAACACCAGGAAGAGAGCTACCTTATTCCACAGCATGTATCCAAAGGGCGAAAGCCACGATCAAAGCCGCCACAATGCTTAACACAATGAACAACACGCGACTAATGATACGCCGACGCTCACGCCAACTAAGGTTGCGTTGCTTGATGCGCTCTTCTTCGCTCATTTTTTGATTCCTACTTTTGTTCATTTAATCTAAAACAATCAAAGTTTGGATATAATATAGTTGACAAATTTACGAGATAACAAGTTTACATCATAACGAGTTAACGAGTTAACAAGCTAACAAGCACTTGTACAATGAGGGTTTCTCGTTGTGCAGTTGGCGAACTACGTAGGACAGTCCGCCAACTGCCAACCGCCTTAGAATTTCAATCCCACCTGGAAATCGATGAGGTTATAGTTGGGCGTTTTCAGTGATTTGTCGTTCACCCGCGCATATTCGGCGCTAAGTTTGAGCCTTCGCGATAGTTCGCAATCAACGCCTAGTTCGTAAAATGTCTTAGCCGTATTGCTCTTTCCGTTAGGACAATATTGGTCGAAACGCGCCTTTACATGCAACTTCTTACCATTAAAATCGGCCACAGGAGCAATAATCAGTCCGTAGAAGCCATAAGCCTTGTCGCCAGCAGCATAGTTTATGTTGGCGTCTTGCTCGTCGGCCTTGGTGTTGTATGTGGTTTTAAAGCCATAACCTTTACTATAAATGTATTCGCTACGGAAGGTCCACCCCTTCGTAACATACTCGCCACTGAGGGCAAAACGGCGTTTTTCCACCGTCTGCTTTCCCTTTACGGTCTGCTCTTTACCATCAATATCAAGTATAGGTTGATGCGTATCGGGGTCTACCAGCGTGTAACTGCCTTTTCGGGCGTAAGAACCGGTCCACCCGAACGCACCTATACGCATGCCTTTAACAGGCATAACCCACAGTCCGCCGATAACATCTTTGCGCTGGTCGGCATCACGCATGTTGATACCTTGTCCGTTAAAAACGCCCACCTGATAGTGAACCAGCGGCCGATCGTTGCTATTAGGAAAGAGGTCGCCCTGTATTTGCAAGCCGATATCACGTCCGTTACTGGGCGCTTCGCCAGTTCGGTCGCTAAATCCCGATAGTTTCAGCACGCTCTGACCAAATGACATGAAGCCCTGATCGATAGGATGGAGGGGGTTTTCGAAGGTGAACGGCCGTTTAAACTGTCCAAGTTTCACACGGAAAGGTTTAAACTTCTGCCATTCGGCAAACACGTCTACCACACGCGGCGATGCGCCAAGCGTGGCCGTATTGCCGTTAAACTGGATTTGGGCTTTCCAATAAAAGTCGGTAAGCGCCCGTCCTTCGAGCGATATACGCGCCATACGGATGTTAAATCCGTTACTTTCCGCATCCTTTTGGTCTACCCATTGATACTGCGATATTAGGTAGCCGCTAAGTTTAAGGTCGCTTACAAGGGTTAGTTTTTTCTCTTCCACTGGCGTTTCACCAGTTTGAGCGCTGACCTGGAGCGTTGTTGCCGCCAAGAGCAGTGCAAACATTGCCTTTTGTTTCATGAGTATCTTGTTAATAGTTATTGTCTAGAAGTATCGTTGTCAAAGGGTTAGTTGCGGCGTTCCAGCAGCACAACGTTCTCTACGTGAGGCGTATGCGGGAACATGTCTACGGGTTGTACGGCCGTCACCGCATAGCGTTCGTCTAGCGCGATAAGGTCGCGCGCCTGCGTTGCAGGGTTACAACTAACGTACACAATGCGCTGGGGATTGGCTCGGATGATGGTTTCGATAACGTCGGCATGCATGCCTGCGCGGGGCGGATCGGTGATAATGACATCCGGTTGGCCATTGTTGGCGATGAATTCATCGTTCAGGATGTCCTTCATATCGCCAGCATAGAAGGTGGTGTTGCTAATGCCGTTCAGTTCGCTATTCACCTTCGCGTCTTCGATAGCTTCGGGAACATACTCCACGCCCACCACTTTCTTAGCCTGTCGAGCCACAAAGTTGGCGATTGTTCCCGTGCCCGTATACAGGTCGTACACGGTTTCGGTACCGCTAAGGTTGGCAAAGCGGCGCGCCACATCATAAAGATGGTAAGCCTGTTGGGTGTTGGTTTGGTAGAAACTCTTTGGTCCTACCTTGAAGCGAAGGTCTTCCATCACCTCGAAAATATGGTCGTTGCCCTTGAAAACATGCACGGGCAGGTCGCCGAAGGTGTCGTTACACTTTTGGTTATCTACCCAAAGGAGCGACGTTATCTGCGGGAAACGCTCGCCAACATGGGCTAGCAGGGCCTCGGCCGTTTGTTGGTCGGTAGCGGTTTCGAAATGAAACTGCACCAACACCATCCATTCGCCCGTGTCGCTGTTGCGTATCATCACATCGCGCAACAAGCCCGTTTGTTGTCGTAGGTCGAAGAAGCTGATGCCCTTCGTTAGTGCATAATCCCTTATCTCGTTGCGAATTTGGTTTTGCAGGTCGTCCATCAGCCAACATTTCTCGATGGGCAGTATTTTATCGAATGCCCCCGTGATGTGAAAACCAATGGCGTTCATGGTATCGAAGGTTGCACCCGAGGCAACTTCTTCTCGGGTTAGCCAACGTTTGTTAGAACATCCGAATTCCAGTTTGTTACGATAATGTAGGGTGAGTTGCGACCCCATGATGGGATAGAACTCGGGAAGCTGCACATGCGAGATGCGCGAAAGCTGGTCGTACACCTGCTGCTGCTTGGCCCGCAACTGTTCTTCGTAAGGCAAGTTTTGCCATTTACAGCCACCGCAAACGCCGAAATGCTGGCACACGGGTTCAACGCGCGTGTCGCTATACTGCACGAAACGCACCACTTCAGCCTCGCAATAGCTGTGCTTTTTCTTTCTAATCTTGAGGTCTACCACGTCGCCCGGCACTACAAAGGGTACAAAAACAACCATGTCGTTGACTCTCGCCAACGCCTTCCCTTCTGCCGCCACGTCTGTAATCGTAACGTTTTCCAGTATCGGAAAATCCTTTCTCTTTCTTGCCATATATATAATAAGGTGTAACGCGCACGTCTTATGAGTAGTTACGAGGGGCGACACTCCACCCCTTTTCTTCACAATGGCCAAGCGCATGCAACGCCAACATCGCGTTCGCATTTACGTTACACACATGCAAAGATACATATTTTTATAAGAATATCCGAACAAAAGCCGTTCCGTTTACGATAACAGCCCTTTTTGCCATGTATAAATTACAAAATCGGGCATGAAAGTTTTGTAAATCAATAATAATTAGTTATATTTGCAAAAGGTAAAAACAGAAAGTATTATACGTTTAATCAATGAGTGAGAAAAGAGTTTACACCTTCGGCAATGGCGTTGCTGAGGGTAAGGCAGACATGAAAAATCTGCTTGGTGGTAAAGGTGCCAACTTGGCTGAGATGAACCTTATCGGTGTGCCAGTGCCTCCGGGGTTCACCATTACTACGGACGTTTGCAACGAGTACTTCGAAAAAGGGAAGGAAAAGGTTGTTTCCCTGCTTAAAGGTGAAGTGGAAAAGGCAGTGCAACACATTGAAGGCTTGATGAACAGCAAGTTCGGCGACGTGAACAATCCGTTGCTCGTGTCTGTTCGTTCGGGTGCTCGCGCCTCCATGCCAGGTATGATGGACACCATCCTTAACCTCGGATTGAACGACGAAGTGGCCAAAGGCTTGGCACAAAAGTCGGGCAACGAGCGTTTCGCTTACGACAGCTACCGTCGCTTCGTGCAAATGTATGGCGACGTGGTGCTGGGAATGAAGCCCACAAACAAGGAAGACATCGATCCATTCGAGGAGATTATACAGCAGGTTAAGGCCGAACGTGGCATCAAGCTAGACAACGAAATGAGCGTTGAAGAACTCAAGAAGCTCGTTGTTCTGTTTAAGCAAGCGATCAAAAAACAAACAGGAAAAGACTTCCCCACCGACCCCATGGAGCAACTTTGGGGTGCTATCTGCGCCGTGTTCGACAGCTGGATGAACGAGCGAGCTATTCTCTATCGTAAGATGGAGGGTATTCCCGCCGAATGGGGAACGGCCGTTAACGTGCAAGCGATGGTGTTTGGCAACATGGGTAACACCTCGGCAACGGGCGTTTGCTTCAGTCGCGACGCTGGAACTGGCGAAAACGTGTTCAACGGAGAATACCTCATCAACGCCCAAGGCGAAGACGTGGTAGCAGGAATCCGCACACCACAGCAGATAACCAAAGAGGGATCGCTGCGCTGGGCTGCTCAACAGCTCATTGAAGAAGATGTACGCGCAAGCCAATATCCCTCTATGGAGGAGAATATGCCTGAGATTTTCGCTCAGCTTAACGCCATTCAAGAAAAGCTTGAACGTCACTATCACGACATGCAAGACATGGAATTTACCGTACAAGACGGCAAATTGTGGTTCTTGCAAACACGTAACGGAAAGCGTACAGGTACTGCCATGGTGAAGATAGCCATGGATCTGCTCCGCGAAGGCGAGATAGACGAGAAGACGGCTTTAAAGCGCTGCGAGCCAAACAAACTAGACGAACTGCTACATCCCGTCTTCGACAAGGCCGCACAAAAGCAAGCTAAGGTTCTTACACGTGGTTTGCCTGCATCGCCAGGTGCTGCCTGCGGACAGGTAGTGTTCTTTGCCGACGACGCTGCTCGCTGGCACGAAGAGGGACACCAAGTTATCATGGTGCGTATCGAAACCTCACCCGAAGACCTCGCTGGTATGACGGCTGCCGAAGGCATCCTTACCGCTCGTGGCGGTATGACCTCGCACGCTGCCGTTGTGGCTCGCGGAATGGGCAAATGCTGTGTTTCGGGTGCTGGCGCCATCAACATCAACTATAAGGAACGTACGCTTGAAATAGACGGCGTGGTGTTGCGCGAAGGCGATTACATATCGCTTAACGGTAGCACAGGCGAAGTTTATCTGGGTCAAGTTACAACACAGCCCGCTAAAGTAACGGGCGACTTGGCCGAACTAATGGAACTTTGCAACAAGTACACCAAGCTGGTGGTTCGCACCAACGCAGATACGCCCCACGACGCACAGGTTGCAAGCAACTTCGGAGCTGTGGGTATCGGTCTCTGCCGCACTGAGCACATGTTCTTCGAGAACGAGAAAATCAAGGCCATGCGCGAGATGATCTTGGCCGATAGCAAAGAAGGTCGTGAGAAAGCACTGACCAAACTGTTGCCCTTCCAACGCCAAGACTTCTACGGAATCTTGAAATCAATGAACGGGTACCCAGTTAACGTGCGCTTGCTAGACCCACCTTTGCACGAGTTTGTTCCTCACGACTTGGAAGGACAGCAAGTAATGGCAGCCGAAATGGGTATCTCGGTGCAAGAAATTCAACGTCGCGTGAACTCGCTGAGCGAACATAACCCCATGCTGGGACACCGCGGTTGCCGTCTGGGTAACACCTATCCCGAAATCACGGCCATGCAAACGCGCGCCATTCTTGGTGCTGCCATTGAGCTGAAGAAGGAAGGATACGACCCACGTCCCGAAATCATGGTACCGCTCATTGGTGTTGTTCACGAGTTCGACGAGCAAGAAAAGGTTATCCGCGACACAGCTAAGAAACTCTTCGAAGAAGAAGGTATGGAGGTTGACTTCCACGTTGGAACCATGATTGAGGTACCACGTGCAGCCTTGGTTGCTGAAAACATCGCTAAGAGAGCCGAGTATTTCAGCTTTGGAACGAACGACCTTACGCAGATGACTTTCGGTTATAGCCGCGACGACATTGCCAGCTTCTTGCCTGCTTACTTGGAGAAGAAGATCTTGAAGGTAGACCCCTTCCAGGTTCTCGACCAAAAAGGTGTTGGCCAACTCATTGATATGGCAGTGAAGAAAGGCCGTTCTACACGTCCCGAACTAATCTGCGGTATCTGTGGAGAGCATGGTGGCGAACCCGAATCGGTGAAATTCTGCCATCGCGTAGGACTCAACTACGTTAGCTGCTCACCCTTCCGTGTGCCCATCGCACGTTTGGCAGCCGCGCAAGCAGCAGTAGAAGAGTAGGAAGAAAAGGGGTGGCGGTTGACTAGTTAACACACCTCCCTCCCCCAAAAGCTACTATATAACAACGCAACAGGCATCCTCAATAACGAGGATGCCTGTTTGTTTTGTGGACGAAAGAGGTAACGGCAAGACCGCGGAATATCGTTCATATAGGGCCTTTACCCTTTTATAGGAATTTATTTTCAAACAAGTTCAGTAACCTTTCACAAGTTACATTCTGCAATCCGGCCGCTTTCAAGAAGTCACTATTGGGCAAATCTCCCTTTATCAACTCTGCAAAACGAGACATATCTTATCTATAAGATCTACATATTTGCACATTCTCAACGCCTTAGATTTTGTGCAAATATAATGATTTTATTACAAACCAAGAAACAATAAGGTACATTTTAAGGTGATTATCAGCATTTAAGAAATAATATTAACAAAATGGCACTCCTTTAGAAACACCCTTTTCGCAAATCGACAATTAAGGGTTTGGAAGCCACTTTCACTACTCCTAAACACTGCTTTCTATCCTCTTGCGGTGTTACAGCTAAGTTGGAATCGTGTTCCTTGTTATCTGGAATCGTGTTCCAGCTAAGATGTAACCCTGTTCCAGATGATATGGAACAGGGTTACATCTTAGTGATTATCCAACAAGAGGTTTGATAATGCAGCTTTAAGGGTTTGAAAGCGCTGGCTGAAAGCTTTCCAAATAGATTCTATTTCATTCTCCAAGAGTTCGCTTTTCTCATCATGCCAATGACCAAGCAAGCACGACGTGGCTCATTTGGCTTTACAAAACGCTGGCATATACAGCCCTTTCACTACATTTCCACACACAGCACGTGGCCCGAAATGCGAACGTCGCCACTAACCCATGCCGCATCGTACTGCCGAAGAGACGTGCCGTTTAATACGGTTTGGCTGCCAATGGCAAATACCAACATGCGCCCCACACCAACAAAATGATGTTCGCCATGCTTTACGCGTGCGCGCACGCGCGTACCTCTTTTATATATAATGTTCAAGTCTACTGCCCCTGGCGTGTTCACGGAAGTAACCTTTGCCGCACCATCAAACTCGAAAAGGTTTTCGTTAGACAGCTCTATGGTTTGCCCATCCACACAAAGCGTGATACATCCCTCTAAACATAAAATTAGACGAGTAAAGCCCGAGAAGTCTGAAAATGTACTTTCCGTGGTGTTGATAACGGCCGACGACACACGCAACTCGAAGTTGCGGTCTTGCAAACTGCTCCCCTCTGCGGGTAAAATGCACACTTCGCGCGTGATACCACCCGCCCATTCGTTCGTCTTAAAGTTCTCTTTGCAGATTATTTCCATCGTTAGATTGTTTTTAAACCAATGCCAAAGGTAGCAATTATCCTGCAAAATAAACGATGAAAAGCGTCTTTTCATACCACGACAGCATAAAAAGTGAATAGCTCGTCGCTGTTATCTGTTATGAGGATAAAGTTTGAGAAAACTAGTGCTAACGAGGGTTAGCTAACCACCCCTTTGCTAGTCGCAAGGCATCGGTGCACGAACCTGCCTCAAAAAAAAGCATTAAAAACTAAGTACCAAAGGCAAGCTTCTGCGTATTATATATAAAACCGCACGTTTTCGACAAGACAAACGGGCAACGCAAGGTGTGCCATTAGCCTTTCGACCGACATAACTTTCTGCCCGTAGACCATTAAAAATAAGGCTCTTTCGAACTCGTCAACTAAAAATCAACCAAGATGAAGCGACTGATATTCCTAGCCATGCTGCTGCCGATGCTTAGCGCAAAGGCCATTAAAGTTACACACGGACCCTACATCTGCGACATGGACAGTACGGGCCTAACCATCGTTTGGGTGACCGATAAGCCCGGACGGGCATGGGTTGAGGTGGCCGACGATTCCATGGGTCACTTCTATGGCAAGGAACGACCACGCTTTTATGCCACCCTACACGGGCGACGCGAACTGACAGATAGCGTGCATCGCGTGCGTATCGACGGACTTAAGCCCGACACGCACTATCGTTATCGCATCTTTACCGAGCCCATTGCACAATGGAAATACGACGACTGGATTACCTTTGGCAAAATAACGGCTACCGACGTTTGGCGTGGAAAGCCGCACGAATTTCGCACTTTCCCCGCCCAACCACGCGACTTCACTTTCCTTGTACTTAACGACATACACGAGCGGGCCGACTTTATGAAAGCTCTTTGCAAAAACATCGACTTCAAAAAGATTGACTTTGTTTTGCTCAACGGCGACATGTCTAACCGTATCAATTCGCAAGTGCACATTTTCGAAGCCTATATTGACACCTGCGTAAGTATGTTCGCCACCCGCGTGCCCATACTTTTCAACCGTGGAAACCACGAACTACGCGGTCCGTTTGCCGATTACCTCTATCGCTATTTCCCCACGCGAACGGGCAAATACTACCGTCTGCAACACGTATGTGGCGTTGATTTCCTCTTCATCGACTCGGGCGAAGACAAGCCCGACTCAGATATCGAGTACAGCGGCATAACCGAATACGACCGTTATCGTGAGGAACAGGCGCAGTGGTTACGCCAATTGCAAGCCGATGGCACGCTGGGACGCTACCCCGTAGTGGCCATTTCGCACATGCCACCAACACTCGAAGACTGGCACGGACCATATCACATGCAGAAAACCATCGTTCCCGAGCTGAATAAGATGAACGTCAAGGTGATGCTTTCAGGACATTTACATCACTTCGGGTATGAAAAACCTGGCGAAATTATCAATTTCCCCAACCTGGTGAATAGCAACAACACCTACCTTTTGTGCCATGTGAAGGGTGGGAAAATGGAAGTGGACTACGTGGGATTGAACGGAAAAGACAAGAAACACTTCTCTTTCCCCCTGAAATAAGGAACGATAGCGCCCTGTACACAAAACTTTCATCAGGCGCAAAAGCATTATTTCAGAACCGCAGATTTGGTTTTTTCGCTACATTTCACTACATTTGTAACCTAATCCTATTGTCACCTAATGCGCCATCCCTATGCGGGAAAACGAAGAACGATATGTAGCCGCATTGAAAGAAGGCTCGCGCGAAGCTTTCACAATGCTCTACAACCTGTACGCAGACAGGCTGTATAGCTTTGCTTTGGTGCAAACCAAAAGTAAACAAATGGCCGAAGACGTGGTGCAAGATACTTTTTTGAAGCTTTGGAACAACCGAACCAACCTAAATTGTTATGGCAATGTGCAAGCCCTAGTATTCACTATGGCGCGCAATCTCATCATCGACGCCTTCCGTCGGCAGGTGGCCAACATCGACATCGATGCCTATTTCAAGCTACACGAAGCGTTGCCAAGCACGGCTTCGCCCGAAGAAAGCCTTTATTTCAACGAAACAAAGGAACATTTGGAACAAGCAAAGGCTAAGCTAAGCAACAAAGAATGTAAGATATATGAGATGAGCCGCGAACAAGATATGCCCATCAAGAAGATTGCGCAAACGCTCAACCTATCCCCACAAACCGTGAAAAACTATCTCACCTCAACGCTTAAGGTGTTTAGAAGTCAGCTACGCAGAGAGCAACTGCTGTGGTTGCTCTCCTTGTTGCCTATGGTATGATGGAGAGATCTTAATAGCCAAACACGATAAAAACGACTCTAAAATAAAATAAACACCTTTTTTTATTACTGAAACAATACACTTTTCTTATATTTGTACCGTAAATCCAACAAAACCATAACATACAATGCAAATGAACGAAAATGGTCCACCGTACAATTTATAGTCACTCGCCAATGACTACCACAAGTGTCAACGCAAATGCACGTTAGCCAAAGATGAGCAGAATAACGTCAAGAATGACACTCATGCGTCACCACACAGACTAACAGAATTCCCTTTTTGGAATGCACTAACGCTTTCCATAGGATGATTAAGTTACCATTAGTCAACTCCACAACACAAACAACAATGAAAACAAAATATGTTTATTTCATAGTGCTGGCTTTAGCCATTTCTGCCTGCAGTCATATAGAAGACAATGATTTTATTGAAGGTACGTCTTATATTCTTACGGCGAGGAAATGCAACTACGCATGGGCTTTCAACGCCTATATTAAAAAATTCTCCGATGAATGGGGTAACTACACAAGAATATCTCCATTCAAGAAAGATACAACGATAAAGACAAGCGACTTTGTGTTAGGTTTTACAACCTGCAATGTCGACATTAAAGACATGAAGAAACATCCTTATCGTGGAGATTATCAGGAAGAATACAAGAAGTATGGTGGAAACATGTTCATAGATTATCCACCATTCAATGCCCTTTCTTATATGACTGAGAACATGGCTGATGAAAAAGACCCCGTTATAGAAACACGATTGAGGCAACAACTTGAAAGTTCTAAAACAAGAACTGCAAATTCAGACTTGCCAACAACAGTTCTCATACGTGTGGATTATAGGCTAACATGGCTGAAAGACATTAAGATTACGTGCTCGGCAGAGATTGCAGGGCGAGCGGCTGGTCAATCACTAATCGACCTTTTCGTTGTTCAAGGCTACTATGAACACCATAATTTCATCGTGACCTCTAACAAAAATGTTATCACCGATAAGGCTAGGATAAAGGGGATAAGTCTTTCGCAATACCTTTCTTATAAGCCAATGGCACCCGCGGAAATATTTCTTAGGTTTAAAGAAGGCGTTAATGTATCTGCACCAGTTACGGCCCAATTCACCGTTGAACTGATAACGGGCGAAGACAAATCGATTAAAACCACGGCTGCTGCTGTGAAATTCGTACCCTGATATTCATCGATATGAGAAAGAACTGCCTCAAAATATTGCCCGCATTGCTAATGTTGGTGGCTTTGCTCGTTGCTTGCGTGGAAGAGATAGCCACGCCAAACCTGCGCGAGCCCAAAATGGTGGTGAACTGCTTGCTCACCCAAGACTCCGTGCAAAAGCTGTCGCTGACGTACACCAACGAGCTGGGCAACACCGCATACGAGGAAGTTCCCCAAGCCATCGCTACCTTGTTTGAATACGATCGTGAAGTGGGCGTGTTCAGCAAGGTGGCGTATGGCGAATGGCAGTTGGTGTTCAAACCCGTAAGGGGACGAAAATACACCCTGCGAATACAAACGCCAAACCACCCCGACATGACCGCTACCACCACCTTTCCTGAACGTCTACCCATCCACAGGTTAAGGCGGGAAGACAAGGAAAATAAGCGCGCTTTCCGAATTAGGGAAAACACAGAAACGTTTTGGGCATGCGCGTTCTCGAAAGAACAAGACACCACCATGCTCCCAGTGGTGATACGCCCCAATTATAGAATGCTAGAAAACATCGGTACCGACTATCCGCGAACCGACCAATTTAACATGCAGGCATCGGAAGCCGACATCGTGAAGTATCATCACCATTATATCCGGATGCTTCCAACAACCGTGCCCAGGACCTTCACCCTCTATCCGCTTTTCAGCAGCGTAGTCTCGTTCATCGCCGTTTCTGAAGAATACGACCGTTACCTTAAAAGCAGCCTCCTGAAGATGCAAGCTTACGAGTCGTTTCAAGACCCTACGCAATGGCTTGAAGAAAACGCCATCTACTCGAACATCGAAAACGGGGTGGGCATTTTCGGTGCTTACGAAGAAACGTTGTTGAACTGCAACAATTTCTTACCCGAATAACAGATGAGAAACATAGCCCTCTTCATCGTCGCTTTTTGTGTGCACGCTTGCCTTTATGCACAAAACAAGGCAGCTACATACGTGGTTAGGGACAGCTTAACCCAACTCGCCGTGCGCGGTTGCCGTGTAATGTTCGACAACCAAACCGCCGAACGCACAACCGTTACCGATGCCGCAGGCTGCTTTAACTCGCCTGCGGGGGCGACAACTGTCACCATCTCGCACGTGGCTTACGAGCCAAAGCAGGTAGACCTTCGTAAGCTGAACGGCAACACCATATATATAGTACCCAAAAACGTTGCCTTAAAAGAAACCACCATCACCTCTACCACACCCAGCAACCGTGGTAGCGAGTTTAGTTACGATGCCCGTCAGGCAGCCTCAACCATCTCTATCATTGGCGAACCCGATGTGATAAGGCATACTTTGAGCTTTCCCGGCACTTCGTTTGGCATGGAAGGCACGCTGGGCATCTTTGTGAGGGGCGGCGACACCAGCGGCAACGGACTTCATTTCGATGGTGTTCCACTCTACGTCACCTCACACCTGATGGGGCTTTTCTCGGTTATTCCACCCGAAATGGCCGACAAAGCCGACTTCTACAAAGGTGGATTACCTGCCACGAACGGCAGTTATTCGTCGGCCTTGATAAGCGTTACGCCCAAGCCCAACTATGGCACGCCCATCAGCGGTAAAGTATACGTCTCGCCATACCTTTGTGGATTGCACGCCAGTCTGCCGTTAATAAAGGATAAGATGTCGATAAGGCTCTCTGCACGAACCACCATCCTGCCCTATATCCTGAACTGGATGAACAAAACCGACGACAAACTGCGCGTCGACCTTTACGACATTTGCGTAAAGCTAGACTATAAGGCCAACGAAAGAAACACCCTTTCGGTATTTTATTTCCACACGAACGACCTCTACGAATACACCCAATACCAAGAGGCACGAAACAATCAGGCCTGGAGGGCCACAGCCGCCAAACTGCAATGGGACACCAAGTTGAGCGAACAAACCAGCTTTAATTTCTTGGCTTACCACACTTCTGCGTTTTCCATTCAAGAGTCCGACTACTTCGCCCCTAACACCAGCGACACCCGTTCGCACATTGCCATCGCCTCTAAGCTGAAAGAATGGACATTAAGGGCTATGTTAAGCCACGCTTGGGGGCAAGGTGTAGCCATGCGTGCAGGCCTTTCCTTACAGAACCAAGGGTTTACCAATGGCACGCAACGAACCCTAACGGACGAGCGGAGCATAAACAACGTGCAGACTTACCCCAGCACACTTGGTGCTGTTTTTGCAGAAACCGACCTGAAATTTTCCACACGGGCCGACCTGAAACTAGGTCTAAGAGGCAACGTTCGCTTTCACGAAGAGCGCCTGCCAGTGAATATCGACATCCATGCGCTTACTCATTGGTACTTCAAACCTTGGCTGGGCTTAGAGCTGGCTTACGATAGGCTGAACCAATTTCACCATATATTAGAAGGTTTACCCACTGGTTGGCCGCTCAACATTAGAGTGCCAAGCAACGATCGCTTTCCAAACGAGGAAACAAACCAATTTTACGCAGGTGCATTTGTCAAGGAGGCATGGGCCGACGACAGAAAATTCGACGTCACAATTGGGGGATATTACCGCCAGATGAAAAACCTCGTAAGTTACACCAGCCCCATTAACGCCTTCGGCTTAAACACTTCCACTTGGGAAGAAGAGGCTACCAGTGGCACTGGACGTTCTTTAGGACTTGAAGCCAGTTCGGCTTTAACCCTGCCCGCATTTACGGCATCGTTGGCTTACACCCTCTCTAAAACCACCCGTAGCTATCCATTCGTCAACGGTGGCAGGTCGTTTCCCTATAAGTTTGATAGGCGACACATCCTTAACTGTCAACTACAATACACCTTTGTAAGGCGAGCAACACGCAAAGGAACAGCCGAACACAACGTGGCTTGCAATGTGGTATTCGCTTCGGGCAATAGGCTCACCCTCCCCATTGGCACTTATCAAGGTTTCGCACCTCCCCATTGGGACAATCTCAAAACGGGTTACATCCATCCCGACGAATATTATCGCCACATCTACGATAGGCAACAGATGTCCGACCGAAATGCCATTTCAACCCCAAACTACTTCCGTACCGACCTTGCCTACAATTACATCTCCCGCGGAAGGCGTTGTACCAAAGAGCTGTCGTTCTCTGTGTTCAACGTGTTTAACAGGCACAACCCCTACGCTCTCTTCCACGAAGACGACCAATGGAAACAAGTTAGCATCGTCCCCATTATGCCCATGATAAGGTGGAGCATCAGTTGGTGATCCTTAGCGGTAGCCCATTGGGTCTCACTTGCCCAATATCTGCTGTGCGTGTTCCTTTACCTTAATTTCCTTGGGCAGCATAATACGGGTTATCACGCCCTCTTCGTTGATGATAAACGTGGTACGGAACGTGCCGAAATACTTGCGGCCGTACATGCTTTTCTCACCCCACACGCCAAATTCTTCCACCAATTTCTGTTCGGTGTCTGCTATTAGCGGGAACGGCAAGTCGTGTTTCTCGATAAACTTCTTGTGAGATTTCTCGTCGTTTACACTCACACCCACCACTGCGTAGCCTTGTTTTTTCAGCTCTGCATAGTTGTCGCGCAAGTTACAAGCTTGCGTTGTGCAACCCGAAGTGAGGTCTTTGGGGTAGAAATACAACACTAGCTTCTTGCCTTTAAAGTCACTTAAACGTATCTCTTTTCCGTTTTCGTCGTGCCCCAACACTTCAGGGGCCTTGCTTCCTATTTCCATCATAATGATAATTCCTTTTCTTTTGTTTGTTGGTACAAAGATAAACATTAATTTTCGAAAAGCCTTGTAGCCGTTAAAAGACATTTTCGGCCTGCATAACGCCCTGCAAATGTTTCGCCCTTTGCGCCAAAATGTGTACCTTTGTGCCAGAATTGGTTTGCTAGGGCTCAATGCCCGGCAATTAAAAGGGAACGGGGTGCAACTCCCCGACTGTCCCGCAGCTGTAAGTTTTTTATGGTTTTCTTCCAAAGGCCGACTCTAAAAAAGCACAAAATACCCTGTAACAGAACGGGTATTTTTTAGATAACGCCATCGCGTAAGCCACTGTTTCGGTTCAATCGCATTGTTTTTGCGCGCCGAATCGGGAAGGCGAAGAGAATTAGAACAAAGTCAGAAGACCTGCCCGTTCGTCAAAGTGCCGTTCCACTCGTGGGAATAGGGAACGCCACGAAACGTTTTTTTGAATCAATAAGCAAGTCAAAGTCAATCTCATGGACATAACCAAGAGAAATGGTTCGATGGCCCCTTTCGACAGGGAAAAGATAGCCACGGCCATCAAGAAGAGTTTTATTAGCACGGGACGAACCATCGTGGAAGACGAAATTCGCGACGTAGCCATCGCCGTAGAGCAAGTTATCATAACCAACCCAGCGAAACAAAACGTTGAATGTATTCAGGATGAGGTGGAACGAAGCCTTATGCAACGTGGCTTTTACGCTGAAGCCAAGAGCTATATCCTGTTTCGCTGGCAACGAACCGAACAGCGAAAATACCTCAATAAGATAGCCAACACCCTGCAACAACCCGAAATTGCACCCGCGCTGAAAGGTATAGCGGCCGATTTTGACCCCGAGTTGTACCCCATTGCAGCACTCGCCGAGAAGTTCATGGGCTTTGTTAAGGCCGACATGAACGGGCGCGACAAGCTGTCGGCACTGATAAAGGCCGCCGTGGAACTTACCTCGGCCGAAGCCCCAAACTGGGAATTCATCGCTGCACGACTGCTTAGCTATCGCCTGCAACGCGACCTAGAAACCTTCGAACAAGCAGAAGACATACAATCCTTTGCCCAAAAGGTTCGCCATTTGGCTAGCCAAAACCTCTACGGAACTTATATCGCCGAGGCCTATACCGATGGCGAACTACAGCAGGCAGCATCTTTCATCGACGAAGAACGCAACAAACTGCTCAACTATTCAGGTCTCGACCTCCTCATTAAGCGATATGTCATCAGGTCGTTTGCTCATAAACCCGTTGAAAGCGTACAAGAAATGTTCCTTGGCATTGCACTGCATCTAGCCATGAACGAGGGCGAAAACCGCCTACATTGGGTAAGGAAGTTCTACGATATGTTAAGTCGTCTGGAAGTAACCATGGCCACACCCACCCTAGCCAATGCACGCAAGCCCTTCCATCAGCTGTCAAGCTGCTTCATCGACACCGTTCCCGATAGCCTTGAAGGCATCTACCGCAGCATCGACAACTTTGCCCAAGTGAGCAAGTTTGGCGGTGGCATGGGTCTTTATTTTGGCAAAGTGAGGGCCGCAGGCGGACGTATTCGCGGGTTTAAGGGTGCTGCTGGCGGCGTGGTTAGGTGGATGAAGTTGGTTAACGACACAGCCGTGGCCGTAGATCAACTGGGCGTTCGCCAAGGCGCAGTGGCCGTTTATCTGGACGTTTGGCACAAAGACCTACCCGAATTTCTACAATTACGCACCAACAACGGTGATGACCGAATGAAGGCGCACGATATTTTCCCTGCCGTTTGTTACCCCGATTTGTTCTGGAAAATGATGCAACAAGACCTCAATCAAGAGTGGCACATGTTCTGTCCTAACGAAGTTCTCACCACACGAGGCTACGCGTTAGAAGACTTTTACGGCTCGGAATGGGAAGAGAAGTATCGCGAATGCGTGGCCGACAAACGTCTTTCGCGCCGCACAATGACGCTCAAAGACGTTATTCGCCTTGTACTTCGCTCGGCCGTTGAAACGGGAACGCCCTTCACTTTCAACCGCGACATCGTTAACCGAGCCAACCCCAACGCCCACAACGGCATCATCTATTGCTCTAATCTCTGCACCGAGATTGCTCAAAACATGCAACCCATCGAAGAGGTTAGCAACGAAGTGGTGACCAAAGACGGTGATACCGTAGTAGTGCGAACCGTAAAGCCAGGCGATTTCGTGGTGTGCAATTTGGCCAGTCTGTCGCTTGGCAACCTGCCGTTAGAAAACGAGGCCTATCTCAACGACGTGGTGGCGACGGTGGTTCGCGCGCTCGACAACGTTATCGATCTGAACTTCTACCCCGTACCCTACGCCCAAATAACCAACCATCGCTATCGCAGCATTGGCCTTGGCGTAAGTGGCTATCACCACGCACTAGCACTTCGGGGCATAAATTGGGAGAGCGAAGACCACCTGCAGTTTGTAGATCAGGTATTCGAACGCATCAACCGCGCCGCCATCGAGGCTAGCTCGGCCTTAGCCAAAGAGAAAGGATCATACGCTTGCTTCGAGGGGAGCGACTGGCAAACGGGTGCTTACTTCGAGAAACGCAACTACGACTCGCCCCAATGGCAGCAAACGGCTCAGCGCGTAAAGGCACAAGGCATGCGCAACGCCTACCTGCTGGCCATCGCCCCCACAAGTAGCACCAGCATTGTGGCTGCCACCACGGCTGGCCTAGACCCCGTAATGCAACGCTTTTTCTTAGAAGAGAAGAAGGGTGCGATGCTTCCACGTGTGGCCCCAGCACTCTCCGACCGTACGTTTTGGCTCTACAAGGGCGCGTATCAAACCAACCAAGCATGGAGTATGCGGGCTGCGGGCATACGTCAACGCCACATTGACCAAGCGCAAAGCGTTAATCTCTATATCACTAACAACTATACCATGCGCCAGTTGCTCGACCTCTACCTCTTGGCATGGCAAAGTGGGGTGAAAACCATCTATTACGTGCGAAGCAAATCGCTAGAAGTGGAAGAGTGCGAAAGCTGCGCATCGTAACCCTAACCAGAATAAAAACAAACGAAACAGCAATATATTATAAATGGATAATAAGCTAAAAAAGAACGCCTTGTTTAACCCTCAAGGCGATACCGACCTGCGACAAAGACGTATGATTGGCGGAAACACCACCAATCTGAACGATTTTAACAACATGCGCTACACTTGGGCCAGCGACTGGTACAGGCAGGCAATGAACAACTTTTGGATTCCAGAGGAGATAAATCTTACCCAAGACACCAAAGACTACCCACTGCTGCCGCCAGCCGAACGCAAGGCTTACGACAAGATATTAAGCTTTTTGGTGTTCCTCGATTCGCTGCAAAGCGCCAACTTGCCCTCGTTAACCGAATTCATCACAGCCAACGAGGTGAACCTCTGCCTGCATATTCAGGCCTTTCAAGAGTGCGTTCACAGTCAGAGTTACAGTTATATGCTCGACACCATTTGCTCGCCCGAAGAGCGAAACGACATTCTTTACCAGTGGAAAACCGACGAGCACCTGCTTCGTCGCAACACTTTCATCGGCGACTGCTATAACGAGTTCTATGCCAACAACGACAAGGCATCGCTCATGAAGACGCTCATAGCCAACTACATACTCGAAGGCATCTACTTCTACAGTGGCTTTATGTTCTTCTACAACTTGGCGCGCAACGGCAAAATGTCGGGTTCGGCACAAGAAATACGCTACATCAACCGCGACGAAAACACGCACCTGTGGATCTTCCGCAACATCATTCACGAAATGAAGAAAGAAGAACCCGAATACTTTACGCCCGAAAAGGTGAAGCTCTACGAAGAGATGATGCGCGAAGGAGTGCGCCAAGAGATTGCATGGGGGCAGTATGTGATAGGCGATGAGGTGCAAGGGCTTAACGGGCAGATGGTAAACGACTACATTCGTTACCTTGGCAACATGCGCTGGCGTAGTCTTGGATTCGGCAATTTGTTTGAAGACAACATCGAAGAGCCCGAAAACATGCGCTGGGTTTCTCAATACGCCAACGCCAACATGGTGAAAACCGACTTCTTCGAGGCAAAAAGCACGGCATACGCCAAAAGCACCGCCATCGAAGACGACCTGTAAACGTTCGCCTGCAAATTGGCCCTCAATCGGCCAACGCCACATAACAACCACCTTGCAAAAGACCTATTACTATGTGAGATTTTGCCAACAATCGTTTGGTCGTTAGCAAAATCTCACATAGTAATAGGTCTTTTGCGAATTATTTATAAAGGAATACGACTACAAGAAACAACAAAAGCAGCCTACTAATGCCGTAATCGTAAAGCGCAACAGGCCATTCGCCCCTTAAAAGAGGGGTTAGACGTGGATCTGTTTCTTACCTTTCATCCACCATTACCACACCTCCTGCACTACGTCCTTTAACAAGACGAAGAGTAATAGGCCTTCTGTACGCATATTACACATCAACTGGAACAAGGCTACATATGATCTGTAACATCATTACACATAACATGTAACCAGGTTACACGTCACATGTAACAATGCAAGAGAACTGAAAGCAGATGCCTAGACCATATCTCCCACCTCTCAAACGAACTGCTTTTAAGAAGGCTCTATTTAATGGATAGCGAGCGCGAAACGGCGTTTCCAACCTCGTAGGCATGTTTTTGTTATGATAAAGCTTGTTCATCTAGCTGTTTCTACCTATCTTTGCACACATACTAAATTTGATTCTTTGATATGAAAGGTCTAATCTACACGCTTCTTTTGCTGTTTATGCCACTCGTGGCCTCAGCCGATAACGGTCTGCGTTGCGCCAAAAACGTATTCTCACAACCCAATGTGCGCTTCATGCATAAAATAAAATCGATACACAGCGATGCTGTTATCGGGGTGAAAGGATTACCTAACGGATTGCAATGGAATGCTCGCCGCAACTTGGTTGAGGGTAAGGTGAAAACGCCTGGCATATATACGTACTCCATTACTTCTACCATCAAAGGACAAGTAAGCGAAGAACAAATCAGGCTTACCGTGTCCGACAAATTGGCTATGCCTCTCCCCTTCATGGGATGGCTTTCTTGGAACTCCGTAGAAGGCGATGTTTCGGAGGCCATCGTTAAGAGCGTGGCAGACATGTTTCGAGCTAACGGTTTGTATCAGGCTGGTTGGAACACGGTGATGATGGATGATTTGTGGCAAGCACGTAAGCGTGCAGACGACGGGAAACCACTACCCGACCCCAAACGCTTTCCTAATGGCCTGCGTACTGTTGCCGATTATGTGCACGCCAAAGGCATGAAGTTTGGTCTTTACACCGATGCAGCCAACAAAACTTGTGCTGGCGCGTTTGGTTCGTATGGCTATGAGCAGATAGACGCTGAACAATACGCCCAATGGGACGTGGACATTGTGAAGTGCGACTATTGCCATGCACCCACCGAACAAGACACCGCCATTGTACGTTACCGTCGTTTGGGCGATGCTTTCAAAGCCGTTGCGCGCCCCATTACGCTTTATATCTGTGAGTGGGGCGACAGAAAGCCATGGCTTTGGGGAGCTGAAGCAGGCGGAAGTTGCTGGCGTGTGAGTGCGGATGTACGTGATAGATGGACCTGCGAACCAGGCGGAACGGGCGTGGTAGAAAGCATCAAGGCCATGAAAGACATTGCTCAGTATTCGGGTGTCAATCGTTTTAACGATGCAGACATGCTTTGTACAGGTCTGCATGGTAAGGGTAAGTCCTCGAACGACTTATGTTTCGGCAGTCCAGGCATGACGCAAGACGAATACGCCACGCAGTTTGCGCTGTGGTGCATGTGGTCGTCGCCCATGGCTTTATCGTTCGACCCACGTGCCAACACCCTGACAAAAGAAGACTTGAAGATACTAACCAATCGCCATCTTATCGCCCTTAACCAAGACCGAATGGGTCAACAGGCCGACTTGATATCAGAAACTGATAGCCTAGTGATGTTTGCCAAGGACTTGGAGAATGGTGATGTGGCCCTCTCTGTTACCAACATGTCGGGCAAACTGCTTGAAGCCACCTTCGACTTTACCCAAATTCCAGCCTTCGATACCAACAAACGCTATCAATGCAGGGACTTATGGACCGGCGAAAAGCTTTCTGCCGTAAAACAAAGCTTTGCAACAAAGGTTCGTCCACATGCCACACGCATGTTTAGATTGAGCGAATAAAGGGGAATTATTTATGGGCAGGTTCTAAAAATACTGTGAGGGCAGTTTTCAGAACCTGCCTTTACACAAAATTGGCATTACGTCCCTACCCTTACAGATTACGCCAATGACACAAACATAAGGGAGGTTATTCATCATCACGCACCAACACCTTCTCTATCTTTCCCACGTACATCGTGTGGAGATCACGCTTAGGGTAATTCTCATCGAGCGTCTCCTGATATACGAAACCACTCTCCTGTAATTCCGAAGCATACAGCTTCTTACAGATAAGTACAAGCTTGGCCTCCTTAAAGTATACCGTTTCGTCAGCAAACACTTTGGTAAGCCCTGCCTTTGCTATCTTATCCTCATCACGTCCCGACACTGTTCCCAAATAAGCCATTTGCTTCTTGAAGTCGTTATCCATAACGCAGAGAGTGAAATACTTCTCCTTATCCACATACGTCTTCGTATAACGTGACGGGCGCAGATAGATAACTGCCGTAGGATCATTATGTCCCCATAGGCAGCCCAGGTGTCCCCAACTAATTGTCATCGTGTTACACCCATCCTGTTCATTACCTGCAGACACTAACATCCATTCTTTCCCTAGCAGGTTGAATGGATTAAATTCCATCTCCTTATAATCGATCTCTTTCATATTATGTGTTGTTATGTTATCTCAGTCTGTTTCAAAATCCGTGCTAGACATGAACATATACGCGAGTTCGGGATAAGAGATGTTCGCTATGCCAGCTATCGCGTAGTGCTAGTTGGCGAGACTGCTATTCGTTTTTTATCTAATCTTGCTTAAGAAAGCATCGTATCTCATCCCGAATTCACGTAGCGTTTGATACTCACTTGGCACGATCTAGGCCCTTCATTCCATAGCCTATCACCGCCAACAACTCACCTTTCCGTCCTCCAAACGCCATCTTTCACACCTCACCCGATAAGCTCTTGTAGTGAGCTTTTTCAACTCTCGCTTTGTTACAGCTAAGTTGGAACCCTATTCCAGCTAAGTTGGAACAGGGTTCCAATTCAACTGGAACAGCATTCCAATTCAACTGGAACAGCGGTCCAAAACATGTTTAACGCGGCGGTTAATGTAATAATGCATCATCAGGACTTAGCAAGCGCATTCCCGGAACGATGAAAATGCGAACGAAGGAATGGTTAATTGGCGAGCCTCACGCCCTGTCATCAGGGCACATTTTTTTCTTAGACATAGGCGTTAGGTTGTTATTTTGTGGCTCAACGCAAAAACAACAAACCCCAGTTCAAGGGAAGGGCGCACAGCCCCACCCTTGTTCTGGGTTTACAATTATGGTTTAATTTGCTATCTTACGTTGGCCTTATCCGCAATGGAAGTAGCGTTCAACAAACTCTTTCAGTTCTTGGGGACGATTTTCTACTTCCTTACGTAGGTTGCTGTCGTTAAAGTCGCGCAGCTGTTTGATAATACCATCAATCATTGCGGGCGAGAATACGCCATAAGCTTCGTACACCTTACGTTGGCGTTCTAGGCAATCAGCCGAGGCAACGCAGCTGTCGGGCAACTGTCCGAGACGGCTCAACTTGTCGGCATTTGCTGCATCGTGGATATTCACATCTACGTAAGTTTGCTCTGCAATTTCAAGTGCGTTGGGCAATTCGAAGCCATAACGGCAGCCAACACACAAGCCAGCAAGAAGTTGATAAACGTCGGCCGACCCGTCGGGCGAACGCATTTCGAAGGTCTGCTTCATCGAAGTGTCGGGTGTTTCGGCAGGTTGTTGCGGGTTAGCCCTATGCATCATGTCGATGCCAGCAGCCCAACCTAGCGGCACGCGCACAAGAACCGAGCGGTTGCGGTCGCCCCAACATACGTTGGTGGGTGCCTCTTGGTGAGGAACAAGGCGGAAGTAAGCCATCGGGTTCTTGTTGCCAAAGGCGGTGATGCTATCTGCAAGCTGCATCAAACCGGCAATAGCCGTACGTGCGGTATTGCTTAGCTTGCCGTTTTCTACCATCATGCTCTTGCCATCTTTCATCATGCGCATGTGCACGTGCATACCCGAACCTGCCTTACCTGTGGTGATTTTCGGTGCGAAAGTAACGTTCATGCCCATCTGATAGGCCAAGTTGCGAATAATCCACTTAGCAATCATCAGTTCGTCGGCAGCCTTTTCAACTGGCACGGGCAAGAATTCAATTTCGTTTTGTTCGTAAATCAGTCCGTCTTGACTGAAATTACCCACCTCGGAGTGACCGTATTTAATCTGTCCGCCAGCCTTAGCAATGTACGACATGCAAAGCGTGCGGAAGTCGTTAGTTTTAGCGTAGGGCATCGACTCGTGGTATCCGCGCTGGTCAACGGCAGGGAACACCTCCTCGTCGGGCGTTATCACGTAATATTCCAGTTCGCCCATGGCATGAAATTCCATACCCGTAACCTCGCGGAAAGCCTTTGCAGCCTTGGCCAAAGTGTATTCGGGCGAGCTTTCTAGCGGATTGCCGTCCTTGTCGAAATAAGATGCCAGCATGCAAAGCGTAGGAATTTCGGCGAAGGGATCTACGAAAGCCGACGAGAAACGCGGAAGAACGTAGAGGTCGCTACTACCTGCTTGAATGAAAGAGAAAAGGCTAGAGCCGTCCACACGTTCACCACAAGTGAGTATTGTGTCGAGATAAGCCAAGTTGTTGATGATGAAATTGAGGGTCTTGAGTTTGCCGTCGCCCCCAGGATACATAAAGTTCACCATCTTAATGTCGTTTTCTTGGATAAAACGCACAATATCCTCCTTGGTAAATTCGGAAGACGGTTTTTGCAAGAATGCCACCACTTCGTTGGCATTCATCAAAAGTTCATTGTTTGCCATGTTCGATATCTTTTTAGTTAAAACGGTTTAATGTCGGTTGATTGTTTACGTTAAATACTTTACCGATGGTTTTTATTCAGTTGGGACAAAGGTAGGAAAAACAAATTTACGTGACAAATTTTCCGCCAATTAATTGTGTTTTACATGAAAAATAGTCACTAAACTGACAAATTGACACATAAAACAGCCTCGGCACATTGTTTGGATAGTGTTTAACAGACAATAAGTCAGACTATAAAACAATATTAAAGATATAAACAATGAACTTCGACAAGTATACAATTAAAGCGCAAGAAACGGTCCAGGAGGCCGTGAACATTGCACAACGGGCAGGACAACAGAGCATCGAACCTGTGCACCTGCTCAAGGCCTTGCTTGAAAAGGCCGCCGACGTAACCAACTACATCTTCCAGAAGCTTGGCGTTAATGCCATGCAGGTAAGTACGTTGGCCAACTCGGAAGTAGAACATCTTCCGCGCGTAGAGGGCGGTAAGCCCTACCTAAGCAACGAAGCCAACAACGTTTTGTTAAAGGCCGAAGACCTATCGAAGAGCCTTGGCGACGAGTTTGTTTCGGTCGAGCCGCTCTTCCTGGCCTTGCTGGCCGTCAATTCGTCGGCTGCTCGCATCTTAAAAGATGCCGGATGCACCGAAAAAGACGCGCGCGCAGCCATCGAAGCCTTACGACAAGGGCAACAGGTGAAGTCGCAATCGGGCGACGAAAACTACCAATCGCTGGAGAAATACGCCAAAAACTTGGTGGAAGATGCCCGAAACGGCAAGCTCGACCCTGTTATCGGGCGTGATGACGAGATACGTCGCGTGCTGCAAATACTATCGCGTCGCACCAAGAACAACCCCATATTGATTGGCGAACCCGGTACGGGAAAGACCGCTATCGTTGAAGGCTTGGCCGAGCGCATTGTGCGTGGCGACGTGCCAGAAAACCTTAAAGACAAGCAATTGTATTCGCTAGACATGGGTGCACTGGTTGCAGGCGCCAAGTATAAGGGCGAATTTGAAGAGCGACTGAAAAGTGTTATCAAGGAAGTGACCAACGCCGACGGGCAGATTATTCTCTTCATCGATGAGATTCACACGCTCGTTGGGGCTGGCGGAGGCGAAGGGGCGATGGATGCAGCCAACATTTTGAAGCCCGCATTGGCCCGTGGCGAACTCAGGGCCATAGGTGCCACCACGCTAAACGAGTATCAGAAGTACTTCGAAAAAGACAAAGCGCTGGAGCGCCGCTTCCAAACCGTGATGGTAAACGAACCCGATGAGCTTAGCGCCATTTCCATTTTGCGTGGCATTAAGGAGCGTTACGAGAACCACCACAAAGTGCGCATACAGGACGATGCCTGTATCGCCGCCGTGCAACTGTCTGAACGCTACATCTCCGACCGCTTTCTGCCCGACAAGGCCATCGACCTGATGGACGAGGCGGCAGCAAAACTGCGAATGGAACGCGACTCGGTGCCCGAAGAACTGGACGAAATAACCCGTCGCCTTAAACAGTTGGAGATTGAACGAGAGGCCATTAAGCGGGAAAACGATGAGCCCAAGATGGCGCAATTGGATAAGGATATAGCCGAATTGCGCGAACAAGAGAAGGCATTCAGGGCCAAATGGGAGAGCGAAAGGGCGTTGGTAAACAAGATTCAGCAAAACAAGCTGGAGATTGAACGCTTGAACCACGAGGCCGATAGGGCCGAACGCGAGGGCAATTACGAACGTGTGGCCGAGATTAGGTATGGCAAGCTGAAAGAGCTTGACAACGATATCGAGAGCATCAAGCAACAACTGCAAGCCACGCAGGCGGGAGAAGGCATGGTGCGCGAGGAGGTTACGGCCGACGATATTGCTGAAGTGGTGAGCCGATGGACGGGTATTCCCGTTACGCGAATGTTGCAAAGCGAGCGCGAAAAGCTGCTGCACCTCGAAGAGGAGCTACATCGCCGCGTTATTGCACAGGATGAAGCCATCGCCGCAGTTAGCGATGCCGTGCGCAGAAGTCGTGCCGGGCTACAAGATCCCAAACGTCCTATCGCCTCGTTTATCTTCCTCGGCACAACGGGTGTTGGTAAAACGGAGTTGGCGAAGGCCTTGGCCGAATACCTCTTTAACGACGAATCGATGATGACACGCATCGATATGAGCGAGTATCAAGAAAAGTTCAGCGTGTCTAGGCTCATCGGTGCGCCTCCTGGATATGTGGGCTACGATGAGGGCGGACAGCTTACCGAGGCGGTAAGACGTAAGCCTTACAGCGTGGTTCTTTTCGACGAGATTGAGAAAGCGCACCCCGATGTGTTCAATATTCTGCTTCAAGTGCTGGATGATGGTCGCCTAACCGACAACAAGGGACGCACGGTGAACTTCAAGAACACCATCATCATCATGACCTCTAACTTAGGTTCGCAGTACATTCAGCAACAGTGCGCCAACCTCAACGACACCAATCGCGACGAGGTTTTAGACGAAACGCGCCAGCGGGTGATGGACATGCTGAAGCAAACCATACGTCCAGAGTTCCTCAACCGTATCGACGAAACCATCATGTTCTTACCACTCACGAAAGAACAGATAGCCGAAGTGGTTCGCTTGCAAATGCGTTCGGTAGGTCGCATGCTTGCCGAGCAGGGCTTTAAGATAGACGTTAGCGACGATGCCATCAGTCTTTTGGCCGACCTTGGTTACGATCCCGAGTTTGGTGCACGTCCCGTTAAGCGCGCCATCCAGCGCTACGTGCTCAACGATCTCAGCAAGAAGATTCTTGCCGAAGAGGTTAACCGCGACAAGCCCATTCTCATCGATGCCCTTGATGGCAAACTGGTGTTCAGAAACTAAGTCACAATAATCATCGTTTAATGGCTGCCGACACACATCAAACATGTAGCTATCGGCACACCGCCATACAACAAAACGCTTTAAAAAACAGGCACAAGCAACTGGGAAACCAGCCTTGTGCCTGTTTTTTTGTTTTCTGACTGGCGTTCAAATGGCATGAAGATGTACAGCATCTTTGCGTGAATTCAGGATAAAATACGATGTGTTTTGAGAAAGATTAGATAAAAACGAATGATTATCTAATCAACTACCGCGTAGCGGTTGGTCTTTTGGTAGGGCAGGGTTGCGATCGAAGTGAGCTACCCTGTCTTGCAGATGGAATTACAAAACAAGGCCGTAGGTCTTGGTCTTTTTACATGTACCGCATCTGTTGTCTAGTCAATAGACGGATATGCGGGCAAATGCTATTGGCGAATGACATTGTTTTTGGCCATTGGTTTCCCAAAAACAGATCGTTCAAACGTAAACAGACCAAGACCTACGGCCTTGAAGGATTATATGCATCGCTTAGACAGGGTAGGTCGTTTCCACTCCCAACCCTGCCCTACCAAAGGACCAACCGCTACGCGGTAGTTGCCATAACGAATTTCTCTTATCCCGAACTCGCGTACATCTTTGGGCTTATAGTTGAACATCGAACAGCTGCAATGAGCCAAAATGCAACGTTTCTAGCCACAACAATTTGTGCCTTTACCAATCGGCCATTCACCCAACGTGCAGTACCAAGGCTTTTGTGTAGTGTACTAAATAAGTTGACACTTTACCTCAAACAAAAAAAAGTAAAAAAACATGGTAAAGTACAATGAAACGGAGAAAATTCTGTTATTAAGTAAGTACATCACGAGCGGTATGGATGCCCGCAGCTTTGCGTTAAGTTGCGGTGTGCCCTATACCACATTCCTCAATTTTTGTCGGGAGTATGGCAATCCCGACTTGTCCTCAATACAGGAGCTGATGAAGAAAGAGAATATTCCCACCACAGTGGAGGAGCTTCAGGCCTTGCTTGCCAAAGAGCGCAAGGCACA
>NZ_KB899230.1 GCF_000378085.1 Hoylesella loescheii DSM 19665 = JCM 12249 = ATCC 15930 | reverse complement strand
AAGGACATGACAACCTAAATACAACATAAGGATTTTTCTTGTCAACCAAAGGAGTATTTAACAACGAAAAGTGTCAACTAATCTCAGTACACTACAGTTTGCATCAGTACAAGCTATCTTGTACTGACACTACAAAGCGCTTGTAGCGTCACTACAAACAAATTGTAGCGTGACTACAAACAACTTGTAGTGCGACTACAAACGACTTGTAGCCCCACTACAAATGGCTTTGTACTGACTCGTTGACCATAAAAGGGTTATTAATACGTATATTCGGGATAACAATCAGCTCATAACGGCCTATGCGAATATGAGGGATTGGCGAATTGTCTACAATGCATTTTGAGAAAGATTAGATAAAAACGAATGACTACCTCATCAACTACCGCCTAGCGGTTGATGGCATAACGAATTTTTCTTACCCTGAATTCGCGTGATTAATTTAAAATCTGATAAGCATAATAAGATGCTCCATAGCCACACCAATAGCCCAAACCTCCTTGAATATTCGAGCGGATGTTCTGCATGGCGTTAAAAAGCGGATTGCGACCCTCACTTTGGTAGCCGTCCATACTTTTCCAAAAGTCGTACGAAACGGAGTCGATATGGCAGAATTTAATGTTTACTATCTCGTAGCGCTTAAAGAAAGTGGCAGTTGGATTGACAACGTTTTGCCGCGCATTCTCTACTAAAAGCGAGGCCTGTGTTGGTAAAAGGCGGTCGTTATACGTGCCGAAGTAGGTAGAATGAAAGTCTTGATTTTCACCATAAAGTCGTACAAACACCTTATAATAGTCGGTTGTGGCGGGGTCGTCTTTAAAGTCGATGCGCAGCTTAAACCATCCAGGATATAAGGGTATCTCTTCTGCCGAGATACGTGAAAGGGCTACAGGTTTGGGTATAGTGGTTACGGCATGGGCATGAAAGTTTTGATAGTCCACCTTAAGCGTGTAAGTCTTACCCACTTCGCCCCGCATTTCGGAGGTGGTATATATGTAAGGAGGGAAGTAATCCCTACGTGGCATACCCGTAAGCACCACTTCGCGCGTGCCGTCACTCACCGTAACCTTCGCCCAACGCACCAAAAAGCGGTCGAGCGAATCGGTAGATTGCGCTTGCTTAGACACGGGAACGGTGGTGGTTAGCTTCACGATGGGGAAGCCACCACTATCTATCCAGCCCTCAACCACAAGCTGCGGGGGAACCTGTTTCACCTCGGTTTCTTCGCAACCAAGGCAAAGACATGCCAACAATAACAAGAGCATAAACCTGTACATAGCCTAAAATTTAAAGAAATAACTGATGGATGGTAGGAAGGGCATTTGCTGTGGCAAGAACGACATCGGCCTATACGAATAGCCATCGCCATCTATACGTATGCGCCAAAACAAGTCGTTGCGTCGCATATTGGCGTTATACACCGACAGGTTAAGGCCGTGCTCGCGCCCATTACGGCTATACAGCAGATAATTTGCCGATAAATCGAGCCGCACATACGTGCCTAGCCTTGCCCCGTTGTGTGCTCCGAACTGCGAAACAAGGTTGCCGTCTATCAGATAAAAGCTCTCGGGCGCAGTGAATGGCGTGCCACTAGCCCACACCAACGTTGCTCCGAAACGCCAACGAGGGCTCATTTGATAGGTGGCTACGGCGTTAAGCTCGTGTATGCGCTCATGACCAGCAGGGTAATCGCCAAGCAAGGACGTACCTGGATAACGTCGTTGCGCCCTACCCCATGCGTAACTAACCCATCCCGTTAGCTTTCCCGAACGCTTTTCGAGCATCACATGTGCGCCATAATTGCGTCCCTCGCCCTCAACGAGGCGCAAATTTATATCGGCCGAAGGATTGAAAATAACATCGAATGGCGTACTAACATATTCGTATTGACGATAAAGCCACTTGTGATAAACACCTGCCGTAAGCTGTAATGCACCCCTAAGAAGCGCTACACGATAGTTGGCAGAGAGGTTGAGGGCACGTTGCGGACGATGGGCAGCCGATGATGAGAGCCAAAACTCACTGGGAAGATTGAGCGAAGAGAAGCCCGTGCGAAAGAGGTACTGACGTTTTACAGCCCCACTAACGAGAAACGTACCCACAGGCGATTGCCAAACGACGTTCAAAAGAGGGTCTACACCATAGAAAGTAGCATCGGGCGAGCGGTATGCAGTGGCTCGCAAACCGCCCGTTAACTGCCAATGCTCGGCCAAGGGCAAAGCGATGTCGGCCCCGAGCGATGTTTCCAGTGTGCGTTGCTTTTGCTGAGAGGGGCTGTTATATTGCCTATCGCCGCTCACTTCAGGCGATTGAAGTCGCAGGCGATGGTAAACCACAGCGGCATGCACGTTTAAAGGGGCAAGAGAAAAGCGTGCCTTGTAGCCCCAATCTGTGATAGACGAGGGCAAACGCAAGTGAATGTTCTGGAAACTAGTAGAAAACTCGTTGCCATAAGCAGAGAGATAAGCCGTTTGTTGAAGCGTTGCCCTACCCATGCGTCGCGTCCAATGCAATGCGCCCAAATAGTTATTCCACTTCAATTTACCATCATACACAGATACCATGTCATTTAATTCGCCATTGTCTTGTCCGCTATAATAGTCTATCCGCAGGGTATTGTTGCTGTCGGGGCAGTAAGTCCACGTCAGGTTTGCATCGTAAAAGCCGTATTTTAAAGCCATTTCGCGCATGCGAAGTAGCTGGTGATAAAGCAGGTTTATGTAGGCCGAGCGCCCCGAAAGCGTCAATTCCGACTTCGTACCGATGGGCACACGCAATGTGGCTTGCGATGAAATAAGTCCCACACTACCCTCAGCGGCAAACCTACGGCTAATGGTGTCGGGCGAACAAAGGTCTACAAAGCCACCCAACCTATTGGCATTACCTGCCGAAAGGGCTGTAGGCGAAAAGCGCATCTGTGCATAATGGCTGGCGTTAAACACCGAAAAGAAGCCTAACAAATGGGCAGCGTTATGCACAGGCACGCCGTTAAGGCTCATTTCGTTGTGTGCATTGTCGCATCCCTCAATGTGCAAGCCCGCATCTAGTTCACCACTGGTTTGCACATTGGGCAACGATTGGGCATAGCGCAATGGGTCGGCATTGCCAAATAGCTTAGGCATGTCGTTCAGAAAATCGAGGTTTAGCGTTATTTGCCCTAAGGCATTGGCACGCAACTTACCTCGCAAGCGTGGCGCAACAACGTCCACATTGCGTATGTTGGCTGTCTTCAGCGTGTCGGCTGTTTGTGCTTCGGCCTGTAAAAACGAGGCAAAGAAGAGCAAGGCAAGCCATGTTCGGGGCATTATATGATAAGTTAAGCGGCGAATAATAATGGTGGTTTAAGGGTAAAATGATAGGGGGTGACTTAGCGTTTGGTGGGTTATGGCCATGCAATAAGTGTGAAAAGCCACACACGCAGCATTAAAACAAAATAGAAATGGTAGGGAAACATGCCTTCGTACAGCCGTGCTAACAAGGCAATATCGTTTCGATACCATTTCTATCATTGGATAAATACGCATCGTCCAAGGCAAACTAAAGGTCCTGAGCGATGGAAAATAGGTTTACTTATTAAGCATTCTTTCGAACGATTCGATTAGTTTGCTAGCCTGTTTGTACACATCAGGGAAGTTTTCCTTCGTGAAATAGTCTTTAAAGGCATAGCTTGTCTTGTCGTCAAACTTCAACAAAACATAGGGCTTCCACATCTCTTTATACTGTAGTGTGAGGTCGTCATGCACTTGTTCTGCAAATGCTCCCAGTTCGATATTGGCGCTACGCTTGTTTGAACCCTTTAAGAATAGGCCCGCATTGAGGTGCTTATTGGCCTCTTCAACTAAGCCCTTGTACTCTTTCTCAGTATAATAGGTAAACTTCCCGTCACCAAACGTGCCCCCTTGCATCAGTGGCTTGAACGATTTGTTAAAGGTGCTACCGTCGTCTATCTTGCCTTTGAATTGCACTTCGCCCAAAACGTCGAAAGCTACATTTACCTCTCCCACGCTCTGAATGCGTTCGTTGGTGGCCTGTCCGTTAACCGAAAGCATGATGTTGAACAGTTTTTGGTTGCCAATAGTAGCAGTAGCCTCAACCTTTGCACCCTTCGAAGCCTCGAACATCAGCTGCTTCACCTCCAACACATAGTTGTTGATGGCTAGCTTGCAGTTGGCTTCGATATTGTCTTTTGCCGCGTCGAACGTGCCATTTGTAGACACCTTGGTGTTCAATACGCCCGTAAGCAAGGTCTTTCCGCCTTGTGTAAGCGTAAGCGTTGCATGTTCGGGGATGTTTAATTTGGTTTCAATCTTGGTGCGATCGTACTTTCCATTGCCCTTATACTCCCTTTCTTCATCATCCAAGAAAGGCATATACATATTGGTTTGCTTACCCGAAAGCGCAAGTTTAAGCACACATTCCTTGCCATTATTATCGTTAAAGATGAACTGGAGGTCGTCGGCGTCTTTTCTAACCCATTGTCCCTTCTCCACGGTAAAGTGTCCCTTAATCTGTGCTAAGTCGATCATGCGCTGCATTACCTTCATGTCGTTCTCGCGTTTACCAAGGTCGGTCCAAAAGCTTTTCAGCTTATCGCGCCACCACTTGTCAATCTTTGCCGTGGCGTGGTCGGTTACTAAGTTGTCCTTAACATAGTTAGCAAGGTTTTCAAGGTTGTTAAAGTCGGTGGTTTTAATCATTGCCAAAGCCCGTTTAGCGGTCTTATCCAACTCTAGCTTTTTCTGTTCGGGGGGCAGTTCGGTGTTGATCTCGGTCTTATCTCCTGGATCTATTCCGCCAGCAATAGGACCGTTGTCATCGTTCGACGAGCCACAAGCGGCAACACCGAACGCCAAAGAGGCACCTAACACTAGGTACCCAAAGCGTCTTAATTCTCTCATGTTATTTTATTTAATAGTTAATTTGATGCCTTTCGGCTTTGTTTTATTACTTAGTTATTGAAGTCTGTTGGTTTAGAAGCTGGTGTGTTTGGCCAGCTTTTCTGTCTTAGCGTTCATACAGAGCAATAAGTTGGTAAGCATTCTTGCTTGCGAAAGAGTGCGATATAACTCATAAACTCATGAACCTAACAACTCAGAAGCATTGCTAGTTTTTTCTATCTATTATAAAATCTACGTATGCTTTCAAGGCGTTTTTCAGTTGGGTGTCGGCCACATATTGGTCGATAAAGTCTATGGCGAGTGCTTGGCATTCGGCCATCTTTCGTTCGGCGTATGCAATGCCACCGTTGTTCTTGGTGAATTCCACCAGTTGAGCAATCTCTTCGGCCGACACATTACGCGCCTTAACCTTGCGTGCTAAGGCTGCCATTTGAGTATCGCCAGTGGTGTTAAGGGCATAAAGCACGGGCAAGGTTAATTTACCTTCGGCCATATCGTTGCCTGTGGGCTTACCTAAGTCGGCCGATTGGTAATAATCAAATATGTCGTCGCGAATTTGGAAGATAATGCCAACATTGCGTCCAAAGGCACGAGCAGCCTCAACGGCTTGCTTATCGGCTCCGCCGGCCTTAGCACCAATCACGGCACACGACTCGAACAAGGCAGCCGTTTTTTGCCTTATCACCTCGAAATACACCTCTTCAGAGAAGTTGGTGTTAACGATATTGGTTAGTTGCAGTATCTCGCCATTCGACAATGTACGACCAAGTTCGGCCAAGTCGCACACAATGTCGCAGTCGTTGGTGCGTGCAATGCTAAGCAAGGCCGTAGAGAGAATATAGTCGCCAACGAGCACCGCCACCTTGTTGTTATACGAAGCGTTGACCGAAGCCTGACCTCGCCGCTCGCCACTTTCGTCCACCACGTCGTCGTGCACAAGGCTAGCCGTATGCAGCAGTTCAAGTCCCACAGCGGCATATTGTGCCACAGGCGTAACCGTGCCGAAGCTTTTAGTCATCAGCAAGATAAGTATGGGGCGCATGCGTTTGCCTCCTTTGGCGCGTACATGCTCTAAGGCCTGGCCCAACAGTCCGTCTTCGTGGGTCAGCGACTTGTCGAACAGGGCGATAAAGTCTTGTAACTCGGTGTATATAGGTGTCCGTATGGTCGACAAATTATCCATGTAATCTCAAATTTGACACAAATTTACACAATAAATCGTTATCAACCCCATTTTATTTCGTAATTTTACACGATATAACAATTAAAACTTATGGATAAACTATTCCTCATAGACGCTTACGCTTTAATATATCGCTCGTATTACGCCTTCATCAACAACCCACGAATAAACTCGAAAGGGCTTAACACTTCGGCTGTTATGGGCTTCTGCAACACGCTTAACGAGGTGCTCACCAAAGAGCAGCCATCGCATATTGGCGTAGCTTTCGACCACGGACTAACCTTTCGAAACGAAGCTTTTCCACAGTATAAGGCACAGCGCGAGGAAACGCCCGAAGACATTAAGCGCTCTGTACCCATCATCAAAGACATTCTTACGGCCTACCACATACCCGTGTTACAGGTTGATGGGTTCGAAGCCGACGACGTTATTGGTACGCTGGCGCTAAAGGCTGGCCAACAAGGCGTTGATACTTACATGCTTACGCCCGACAAGGATTACGCCCAACTGGTGCGCTCTAACGTGTACATGTATCGCCCGCGACATGGTGGCGGATACGAAACGATGGGTCCCGAGGAGGTTAACCAGAAGTACAACGTCTCTTCGCCCTTGCAGGTTATCGACCTCCTAGCACTGATGGGCGACTCGGCCGACAACTTCCCAGGCTGTCCGGGCGTAGGCGAAAAAACGGCATCGAAGCTTATCAACGAGTTCGGAACTGTGGAACAACTGCTCAAAAACACAGCCCAACTGAAAGGAAAGATGCGCGAGAAAGTGGAGGCAGCCGTTGAAGACATCAAGATGTCGAAGTTCTTGGCCACCATCCGCACAGATGTGCCGGTAGAACTAGATCTCGAACAGCTGCGACTAAAAGAACCCGATGCAACCAAACTGCAAGAGATATTTACCGAATTAGAGTTTAAGAGCTTTGCCACACGCCTGCTCAACAAGGCCGAAAAGCCTAAAAAGGTGGAGAACAGGCAGCTTTCTTTGTTCGACGAACCTGCAATGGCAGAGACCGACAACAGTTTGTTCGAACCTCAATCTGCTGCTTCGGCCAATCGCCAAACGATAGAAACAACGCCTCACGAGTATCATTTGGTACAGACCGAGGCCGACATGCAAGCCCTCGTAACGTTGCTTTCGACTGCCGATGTAATAAGCCTCGACACCGAAACAACATCTACCAACGCCATCGAAGCCCAATTGGTGGGGCTTAGTTTTGCCATAGAAGAGATGAAAGCCTATTATGTGCCCGTGCCAGAACAGGCCGATGAGGCGCAAAACATCGTGGATAGGTTCAAAGCTATATACGAAAATCCAAACACTTTAAAGGTTGGACAGAATATTAAATACGACCTCGAGGTGCTTCGTTCGTATGGTGTCGCCCTGCAAGGACCGCTCTTCGATACCATGGTGGCCCATTATCTGCTGCAACCCGAACTGCGTCATAACATGGATTTCATGGCCGAAGTGTACCTTAACTACGAAACGGTGCACATCGACGCGCTTATCGGACCGAAGGGTAAGGCACAGAAAAACATGCGCGAACTGGCTCCTAGCGAGGTATATAACTATGCTTGCGAAGATGCCGACATAACGCTGCAACTTAAAAACGTACTTCAACCCAAGCTTGTTGAGGCTGGCGTAGAGCGTCTTTTCAATGAAGTGGAAATGCCGTTGATACCTGTTTTAGCCGAAATGGAGTGTAACGGCGTGCGCATAGACACTGCCGCACTGAAAGAAACATCGCAGGTTTTCACCGAACGCATGCTGCAATTGGAGCAAGAAATCTACCAAGCGGCAGGCAAAACGTTTAACGTGGCATCGCCTAAACAGGTGGGCGACATTCTCTTTGGCGAGATGAAAATCATCGATAAGCCCAAGAAAACCAAGACAGGACAGTATGTCACCAGCGAAGAGGTGTTGCAAACGCTTCGCTCCAAGCACCCCATCGTGGCGCATATTCTAGATTATCGTGCACTGAAAAAGCTGCTCGGCACATACGTAGACGCTCTTCCGAAACTGATAAACCCACGTACGAGCCACATACATACATCGTTCAACCAAGCAGTTACAGCCACGGGGCGACTCTCTTCAAGCGATCCGAACCTGCAAAACATTCCCGTTCGTGGCGAAGATGGCAAGGAAATACGCAAGTGTTTCATTCCCGAAGAGGGCTGCGAGTTCTTCTCGGCGGATTATAGTCAGATTGAATTGCGCGTGATGGCTCACCTCAGTCAGGACGCCAACATGCTCGATGCCTTCCGCGAGGGTTACGACATCCACGCTGCAACGGCTGCAAAGATTTACAATAAGCCTGTTTCGGAGGTTACGCGCGATGAACGTACGAAGGCAAAACGGGCTAACTTCGGCATCATTTACGGCATAACGGTGTTTGGTTTGGCTGATAGGCTCAACATCGAGCGTGCCGAGGCCAAACAGCTTATCGATGGATACTTCAAGATGTTTCCGCAAGTGCAACAGTATATGGAGCAAGCCAAGGAGACGGCAAGGGCCAATGGCTACGTGGAAACATTCTTCCACCGCCGCCGTTACTTGCCAGACATCAACAGCGGTAATGCCACCGTGCGCGCAATTGCCGAACGTAACGCCATCAATGCACCCATACAGGGGTCGGCTGCCGACATCATTAAGGTGGCCATGGTGCGTATTTTCCAACGTTTCCAACGTGAAAACATACGCTCGAAGATGATTTTGCAGGTGCACGACGAACTTAACTTCAGCGTTCTTCCAACAGAGAAAGAACAGGTTGAACGTATCGTTATGGAAGAAATGCAAGCTGCCTACCCGCTCGATGTTCCTTTGGTGGCCGATAGCGGATGGGGAAATAACTGGCTAGAAGCACATTAGAAAGGTGAAAAAGGGAGTTTTAAAGGTGAAAAAGTGAAAGGGTGAAAAGGTGAAAAGATGGCTACGCCTACCACGCTTGCTCATTATAGAAGTGAAATAATAGCGTCATTTTCACTTTATGTTCCTTATGTTCTTCTGCCAAAAAAAAAGCGTAGAAAGGTGAAAAGATGGCTTTTAAAGGTGAAAAAGTGAAAGGGTGAAAAGGTGAAAAGATGGCTTCGCCTACTAACTTATCAACTCGTTAACCCATTAAGTTACGCGAGTTCGGGATAAAAGACGATGCTTTTTGAGCAAGATTAGATAAAAACGAATAGCTATATCACCAACTACCGCGTAGCGGTTGGTCTGTTGGTAGGGCAGGGTTGCGAATGAAGTGAGCTACCCTGTCTTGCAAATGGCATAACCAAACAAGGCCGAAGGTCTTGGTCTTTTTACTTTTACTGCAGCTGTTGTCCTGTCGATAGACGGATATTAAGGCAAATGTAATTGACGAATGACATTGTTTTTAGCTATTGGTTTATCCCCTAACAGATTGCTCAAACGTAAAAAGACCAAGGCCTTCGACCTAGCTTTGCTCACGTACAACTTAGGCAGGGTAGGTCGCCGTTGCTCCCAACCCTGCCCTATCAACAAACCAACCGCTACGCGGTAGTTGATATAACAAATTCCTCTTATCCCAAACTCGCGTAGATTATATGGGTTATTCCACTTCACAAGCCATCTCCCGATATCGCCACAAATATACAAACAGAGGCGTTTGTGAAGCAATCTGCACCGCTTCCTGCAACATTTCGAACCGCTAAAGCATAACGTTCGAAAAGCCACCAGCAAGCCTTTGCATTAAGCTTTATAATAAAACGCCTTGGTTTTGCTTAGATGGAACAGTATTCCATATCAACTGGAACAAGGTTCCAGATAAGATGGAACAAGGTTCTAGATGAAATGGAATGGGATTCCAGATAACATGATACAACGCATTTAAAAGCATCATGTAAACAAAGGGGTTAACTTTTGGAATGTCAAAGGTGAACTATATATTGATAAAAACATGGTCTGTGCAAACAGACCAATAGCTACATCGTTCGTCTTTTCATGCTCTCCCTACCCTACCAACAGACCAACCGCTATGCGGTAGCTGAGATAACGAATTTCTCTTATCCCGAATTGACATAAGTAATTGTTTGGAAACGTCCCTACCCCGCTTATATTTAACCCATAATAAAACGCGTTCGAGACATGGCCTCGAACGCGTTATGCTGTGCACCAACAAACCTTTTAAAGCACGTATGGTGCATTTTTATTTGTTATCTAAGGGCAATGCAGTAGGACCAAAGCCCGAAGATAACTTACTTTTTAAGTTGTTTGAGCAACTTGCCTGCCGTATCTGAAAGCAGGGTTATTGCTCCGGCCAATATCACGGTGTCTTTAATGACCAATCGGCCCGCACCCGAAAGCAAGGGGAAACCATGCTCGCCACTACCCAAATCGGGTACCCAACATTCGGGCGTTGTTATGAGGAACGATAGTGTTCCTAAGGTCATGATGATACAGAGCAGTTCGCCGAAAATACCAATTTTGGGTGAGAACATACCCAAGAACACCAAAATACCGATGCTCATGATAAGGCAGCCAAGACCATAAGAGAACACATAGGTGCGGTTTTCTTCGTGCCACTGGCGATTTTTCAACACCAGTTCGCCCTCCTTATTCTTATATTGCTTATACTCGGGAGCCTCCTTGGCATAGAAGAAACTCATAAACGGACTGTTGGCTACGAAAGGCACGATGCCATCGGCTTCGTAATGGGCAAACTTCAAGCCACCAATCCATACGAATACAATAAGGATGGCCACGCGAATGAGGTTCAACCCCGTTTGGCGAAGATTAGATGCCAACTCAAGAAATGCGATTACTTTACTTTTCATACTTTATCGATTAAAAACGCTCGCCCAGCAAAATGGGCAAATGGATGAATGATTATATACATACACAGACCTCTTACAAACGCATGTTAAGATGCATTATTATATTACAAATTGTAACATACAAGGTCTTTTAACCATGCAAAATTAATTCATTTTATGCGATAAGCAATGCAAAATAATATCGCTTATATCTATCGACACATTGAAAAAAGCTATCAGTTAACCACTGCCACCTTACAAGCCACACCGCTTTTACCCTCTTCGGTGGCTTCTAACACCACGTAAACACCACTAACTACACGCTGTCCGCGAAGATCGGTGGCATCCCAAGTAAACATTCCGCCGTTGCTTCGTCCTTCTTTCACCAGTGTTCCGTTGGGCGAAACAATCTTGATATAGGCATTTGGCGAAAGATTAACAATGCGAACAAGTCCCTTGTAGCCTGGTTCTACGGGGTTGGGATAGGCGTATGCCTCCCTATCATCGCCTGTTTGTGGCTCGGTGGCATCGCCTTGATAAGAGCAAAGGCCGTTATCGGTGGCGAAAAACACCTCGCCTTTTGTGGGATTTATGGCGATGCTGTTAATCGCATTAGAGATTAATGGACTGTTAGCACTGGTGAAATGCTGCACCTGTTGTAAGTTGTCGGCCGATATCAGGTAAGCCCCATCGTTTAGCGTACCCATCCATTTGCGGTTAGCACCATCGATGGCAATGTGCGTTATGTGAACTTCGTTAAGCAGATAGTCGGCATTGTTGGTGCCATCGTTACGTGGAATCTTAAACTGAACGAAATGTTTTTCTGCCTGATTATTGCGTATTTGCAAGTAAAGCGGTGCAACATTGGTACCTACCCATAGGTTTCCCTCACGGTCTTCGGTAACGCAAGTAACGGCGTTTACGTGTATTGCCACACCGTCTTGATTGGTAAAGGTGTTGTAAACGGTGCATTCGCCAGTGGCAGGTTTATAACAGGTAAGACTCGGAAAAATCCAATGGTCGTTGCAAAACCATACCCATCCACGACTATCTACCAACATCTTCGTCATGTTTCGCAGGCTAAGCCCATCGGCCATGAGCCGTTCTTGATGCCGGCTTTCCATCTGTTTGCCTCGCGGAATGGTAAGCAACGACTGGCTTCGCGTTTGACTATTGGCGAGCCAAAGGTTGCCTTGAGCGTCAAAATCAACAGCGTTTACGATGACATAATTGTTATCCAGTTCTACGCCCCCATCCACAGCGGGCAACAAAGGACTATTATCGCGATTGTAAAGGGTCTTAAAACGTCCGTTTTGAAACTCGTACAAGCCAGGTCGGCCACCTATAAACACATGGTTAGGGTCTAGTGGGTCTACCGCCAAACAGTTTATATCGTTGAATGCAATGCCCGTAGTGGCATACAAACTATCTTGATAGAAGGTCCACGAACCATTTGATTCGAGCACCTGCACCAATCCGGGATAACCCTTTTGCGTGCCTCCCGAAGCGAATACACCACCAACGGTGTACAATCGGCCTGCAGTATGCTTGATGAAATAGAAGTTGTTATATCGCGGTCCGCCTACGTTTGCCTTCCTAGCCGCTGCTATTAGGCTGGCATCGGGTGCTGCCTGTGGGTCGGCTTGATAAGCCCCTACCCTCACCCAATTGTTTTTATCGTTAAGATTAGCCGTTAACGAGGCTGCATAACATCCCACAACATCCGAATAAGCCATAATACGATTGCCCTCAATGCGCACCCAATTCACCTTAAAGCCAAGATTATACGTGTCGTTAATCTCCATTTTTCGGGCATCGAGCTTTATAATTCCGAAGCCCGTAGCGAGATAAGTGTTGGCGCCATAAGTGTTAACGCCAAACACCGTCTTATCTGCCATCATGCTTTTATGGTAGTAATCGGATAGGTTATGCACATCGCCATTGGGCATAACAAAGTCGATGTTCTGGTTATCGTACACCACCACAAGTCGCTTAGCCACATTGTTCCATGCGATAAAGGCGATGGGCGTGTCGCTAAGTCCGTTTATTCGGTCGAAGGTTTGTATGCTTTTATCGGTCGTGTTATAAGCAAACAAGCGTTTAGAGGCCAACACATAAAGCGTGTTGCCAGCCTTTTGCACCTGCGTTATCTCGCTGTATGCCGTGTAACTGCGCCATAAGGAGGCGTGAGCGGGCAAGCTAAGACACAATAATAGGGCGAGAAACAAACGAATAATAGAAGACTTGCGCATGTGGGAATTTATAAGTGGGTAAGTAAGTTTATAAGCTTTTGAGCATATAAGTTCATGAATTTATAACGTAAACGTATGGAAAATATTGTTTGTAAGGCACTGAGTTTGTGAGGAGGTAGGTTTTAGGAGTAAGCTAGTAAGTAATAAGTTTATGAGCCAAAGATGAGGTAAATTCGTATAAAACTATGTTTATATATCGACAGTACCTCATCGATCAACCACAAAATTAAATGCTCACAAGCCTAAAAAACTAAGAACTTATCTACTAAGAAACTCAAAAACTTACCTGCTAAGAAACTGAACTAGCTTGCCAACTGCCCTTGCCCGATGCGAAATTTGATTCTTTATGTCGGCCCCAAGTTCGGCAAACGTCTTTTCGTAACCATTGGGAACAAACAGCGGATCGTAGCCAAAGCCCTCCGTTCCATGGCGTTCGGTGGCGATATGTCCCTCTACTATGCCTTCGAAAAACATGGGTTCGTTTACGCCCAACGTGTTATCAGATGGAGCAACAAGCGCAATTACAGTGCGAAAACGTGCCTCGCGATGGGTGTTATCGGCTAAGCGAGAAAGCAATTTGGCCATATTGGCTTCGCTATCGTGCCCTTCACCACCTGCATAGCGTGCCGAATACACACCAGGTTCGTTGTTTAGGGCGTACACTTCTAAGCCTGTGTCGTCGGCGAAGCATGCCATACCATAATGTTCTAGCACATACTGTGCCTTGATAAGGGCGTTTTCTTGCAACGTAGAGCCTGTTTCGGGTATGTCTACGCCGCAACCGATGTCTTTTAATGATAGCACTTGCAGGTTGGAAGGCATAATTTGGCGTATCTCTTCCAGCTTATGTGCGTTGTTAGTGGCAAAAACGATGGTTGTGTTCATATAATTAAAAAGCCTCACCCCCAACCCCTCTCCAAGGGGAGAGGGGAGTGATATGCCTTGTTGTTAGGTGATTAAAATCTATATTTTGATGCTAGCCGTACTATTTGTACCAATCGGACTTATTCGAAAAAATCCGACAATAGCCAAAAAGCATTTGGCTTAACTACTTAACTCCATAACTACTTAACTTCTCCCTTACTACTTACTACTCCCTCCCTGATAAATCAGCGTGGTTAGTTTATCTTCGGCAAACACCTCGCGAGCCACGTTTTGCAGTTCTTCGGCCGTGATAGCGTCTATCTGTTGCAGCAAGTTATCGATGTGTTTCTCCTTATTGAAGTGAAGAAAACTTTTGCCGAAGTCGAGCGCGAAGCTTTCTCTGTTGTCGCAAGCCACACATATCTGACCTTTTATTTGTCTTTTGGCAGCCGCCAGTTGGCGATCAGATAGTGGCTTTTCGATAAGCGTGTTCAGTTCTCTTTTCACCAAACGCAGACAACGACGCATGTCTTTGGGATCGCAACCAAAGTAAACGCACCACACGCCAGTATCTGCATAACTCACCATATTACTCTCTACGTTGTACACAAGACCATTGCGTTCGCGCAAGGCGATGTTTAGACGTGCGTTCATACCTGGTCCGCCAAGCAAATTATTGGCCAAATAGAGGGGCAAGCGACGCTTATCGTAAGTGCTAAAAGCACGATTGCCAAGCATCACATGTGCCTGATGGGTGTCCATCTTGCGTATTATTTCTTTCGCTTGATAGGGTGGGAGAGACTCGCCTTCGTGCGTATCGATGTGCGGTAGGGCGTTGGGGAAATGCTGGGTGGCGTTCTTTAACGACCGAACAAGCCAACGAAAGTCTAGTTCGCCATACGCAAAGAACACCATGTTGCTGGGCCTATACATCCTACGGGTAAAGTCTTTAGCGTGTTCGGATGTGTATGTGCGCAACAAAGAAGCCTTTCCAAGGATGTTATGGCCAAGCGGATGACCCGAGAAAACAGCGTTTTCAAAGTCGTCGTATATCAATTCGGCAGGCGAATCGTTGTAGCTTTCAATCTCGTCGCATATCACTTCCACTTCTTTTTTCAGTTCGGCAGCTGGATATTGACTGTCGAACACCATATCAGTAAGCAACTTCACCGCACGTGAAGCATGCTCTTTGGGAATGGCCGCATAATAAACGGTGTCTTCCTTATTTGTAAAGGCATTGAGATCGCCACCTACACTTTCTAGGCAATTCAATATACTAAGTGGCGTTCGCTTGCTTGTTCCCTTAAACGAAGCATGCTCGCAAAAGTGCGCCATGCCCATTTCGCCCTCCGTTTCGTTGCGAGTGCCTGCGTTAATTTGGAAACCGCAGTACACCACAGGCGATGAAGAACTGCGGTGAATAATGCGAAGGCCATTGGGAAGAGTGGCTGTATTATATTTGTTATCCATACGAATGGCAGATTTGCTCGATGTGGTCATTGTGCATTTAAGTAAAAAAGGCGACGTGCGCTCGTCTCAAGCACACATCGCCGAATAAACCAAAATAAATATTACATGAAAAAAAACTGTACATTACAATAGCGCCTCTATCTCGGCGTCTAAGTCTTTAATCTGCGCATCACGCTTTTGCAGGGTGTTGTTTCGGTCGATGAGGAAGAAAGTAGGCAGCGTTTGCACGTTGTATTGTGACAATACGGCACTGCGCGTACCATTTCCGTCCCACACACTTACCCATGGTAGTGCAGCGGTTTTTGTCTTCCAGAAGTGCTCTTCGGGGTCGAACGACACTTGATAGATTTCAAATCCGCGATCGTGATACTTATTATAGATGTCGCGCATCATCATTATGCGCTTCAAACTACCCTCTGCCGCAAAGGCTTGGAAGTCTAAGAGAACCACCTTACCTTTCAAGTCGGTAAGCTTTCTCAAACGTCCATGGTTGTCGGTAAGGGCAATATCTATCACGCCAGCCACCTGAACCTTATCTGCACTGATGGTTTGACGAGCATTGTTTTCTAGAATACGCACGTTTTTCATTCCCTCGATGGCAATATTGTGCAGGTTAAGTCCACGTTCGGCCTTTGGAAAATAGGTGTCCCAACTTGTTGCCACGGCAGCGAAAACTTTCACATCGTCTTTGCTACTACGAGGATTAAAGATAAGGATGTTGGCATTTCCCAGCACGATGGTTTGGAAAAGGGCATAATAAGCGTATGCCTTCATGGGCTCTTTAAATATATAATTGAGCTTCACCTTATTTTTATACACCTCTAAAACCTTAGCCACACTATCTTCTACAGCCTGTACGCCCAGCGAAGAGCTATTTGCAATGGCCGCAACATGTGTTTGCAGTTCTAGCTGCATGTAAGCCAAGTCGCGTATTTTGATACATTCTTCAGACCCGCTAACCTCGTAATTGGCCGACATAGTAGGGTAGGCGGCCTTCACGGTGATATTTTCCGTAGAGTCTACGGCAAGGTTCACCATTTGATTGGCTATGCGCAGGCGATAGAATTCGGGTGCTTCGGGCGCTTTCTGCTTAAATTCGAATTCGCCGTTTTCGTCTAGCTTAACGCTATCTACTGCCTTAGGGCCATTAAGACTCATGTTTTCGAGATAGAGAACAGAATCTTTTGCTTGGGTGATGGTTCCGCTAACCCTGAACTTCTTTTCGGCGCACGAAGCCAAGCTCAAAACGGCCACACCCATAACAGCGGTATATAGTAATCCCGATACTTTTTTATTCTTCATTTCTAGCAAGTTGATTAACTTGTTTGCAAAGTTAAAATAAACCTATCAAAATACAAAATGGCAAGACGGTTATTTTTAAAGTGCGTGAGTTTATAAGTTTTTGAGTAACTTGGTTTTTCAGTTTACGAGGGGTTAAGTTATTGTGCAAGTGAAGTTTTTCAATGGTATAATTTCATCAACTAACCCCCTATACAAACTTAAAAACTAAAAATTTCAATCCCCGTTATCCACACCCACACAATTATTATCTTATATCTTTCCTTTTTAAAGAGAAAGAAAATGATGGTGATGATATGGCGTGGATAAGTTGATAACTTTTCTCTTTACGCAACGTGTTTTAGGTTATCAACATTAGAAAAAGGTTATGCACAAGTTATTAGGTGATCTTTCGAATTGTATGATAGTGCTTTACGTATGTTTTCCACATAACTTGATGGGGTAGGGCATTGTGCAAATGTTCATAACTTTTTTAGGTGTAAAAGTGTTGATAACGCTTGTATTTTGGCTAAATAACTTTGAAGTTATCCACGCTTAATTTGGGTTAGGGTGACGGTTGTGGATAAGTGGAAAGTTATCCACAGTTTTTTCGTGGGTTATCAACAAAGTTTTCCACAGGGTATGTTGGATAAGTGAGCAGGCGTATTAGGCTAATGGGGAGTTTTTAATGATAATTCGCGATTGAAGCAAAATAAATAATGGCGACCGCAATGCTATGGTATTATGCAAATACCAGTCTGCGGTCGCCCTTGTTTTAGGCGTGTTTTATAAATTAATTGTTACAACATAAACCCATTAAAGATGGTTTATATAACCCGCCTTTATTGCTTATTTGCTGGCGTAACCATCGTTTTGCGGACGCAATTTCGGGTTGCGTTGCATCTCGTTAAGCGATAATGGCCATAGCAAGTCAGAAGCTTTAATAACTGCTCCCGAACCATTGGTGGCTCCAACGAGGTCTACATAGGTTACCTTTCCTAGCTCGGTGGCCGATATATTAGGGAATTTCTTCGTGCGCAAACAATCGTCCCACAACTTATATTCTAAGGGGAACTCGCGTAAACGCTCGGTCCAACAAGCCTCAATAAATGCTTCTTTCGACAGTGCCGACAACTCTGTGGTGAGCGCTGCTTGTGTTTTACCCAGCGCCCTAGCTTGAACCATCGCCAAATATCCAGCTGCTTCGGGTGTAACAGTTCCTCCACTCTGCACCAAACTCTCTGCTGCATCGAGCAGTGTTTCGGCATAACGGTAGATATTCCAGTCCTTCGTGCCACGCCCTGTTTTAAGAACAGCCTCCTCATCAAAGTAATACCAGCATCCACGAGCGTCTGCACTGGGCGCAGTCCAGACCGAATCGTTGTTCGGGTTCTTATACTTTGTGGCGAAAAACTGCTGTTCTTGTCCGCGCAAGTCGTCTGCCGTGTAGATGTTCAGATAGCGAGCGTTGGGCCCATACACGCGTTCAAAGATGTTATAACTCTTAAATGCGTTTATAGCCGACGAAGAAAAGGCGTAGGTTGGTCGCCAACCGGTGGTCGATATGTCAGCATCATACTCCACTGCATAAAGCACTTCAGGTAGGTCATCTAAGGTTCTAAGCTTGTTATAAGCACTTTTCAGGCCCTTATCTTCATTTTCTGTGAGCGAGTATTTACCCGAATTGATAATCTGCTTAGCCGTTTCGCTTGCCTGTTGATACTTACCTTGCTGCATATACACCGCAGTAAGCGCCTGCAAAGCTACGTATTTGCTTATTCGATGACCATTTTTCTGCCATGTTTGGTCGGGAAGTGCGGCCACGGCTTCTGTCAAATCCTGTTCGATAAGCGTGTAGATGTCGGCCACAGGCGTACGTGGCTTTTCCAAATCGTTAACGTTCTTAGAGGGTTGAGTGGTCATTGGCACATCTCCAAACCACTTTACGAGCATGAAATAGTTGAAGGCGCGGAAGAATTTAGCCTCGCCCGACAACACTTTTCGTGCCTCATCGCTCATAGGTACTTCAGACATAGACTTCAAAGCACCGTTAGCAACGTTGATAACGCCATAACAACCGCCCCAGATTCCGTCCACAAAACCCGACACATTGTTGGTTTGTTCCTGTCGTGTAAGCGTTCTTGCATACGCGCAAACGCGCTCTTGGCCTTCGTACGAGTTGCTAAAATAGCCCGTAAGCATACCAGGAAGGGTCATGGCCGAGCCGATATAAGCACTACCAGCCGACGAATGGGCAGTTACTGCCGCTCTTCTATATAGTCCATTGATATTAGAACGAATTTGATCTTCGGTCTTATTGAAGTCGCGCGAGCTAAGGAGCGACTTGGGCTTTTCCTCCAAGAAGTCGTTACACGAAGCTAATACCAAGCATGCGCAGGCTGCAAATATAATTATTTTGTTCATTTCGTGTCTGTGTTTAGTTTATTTAATTAAAACGTTACATTAAGACCCAGGGTGAATACCCTTGAACGGGGAATAGAGAAGAAAGCCATGTTTTGACCGAACTTATCGCCTTGCGAAGTCATTTCGGGGTCGTAACCCTTGAAGTCTTTCGAGCAAAGTAAGAAGAGATTATTAGCACTTAGGTACAGGCGCAGTGCGTTAAGTCCCAACGTTTTCAATGTGGCGGGTGCAAAGGTATAACCCAGTTGCACCATGTTGCAGCGCAGATAAGAGCCGTCTACCACCCAACTGGAATCCACCGTCGTGTCTTGTCCGGCATGACTCTGTGAATCGTATGGGCTATTACTCAAGTAAAGCATCTGCTGCATGGTGTAAGGATTGGTACCATTGTATGCATCATAGAGAATACTTTTCAGTCCGTTGGTTATTCCGAAGCGGTCATACACCGAGTGATAGAATTGTTGCATGGTCTGAACGCCCGTAACAAATTGCATCTCAACCGTCAAATCCCAGTTCTTATAGTTAAGGGTGTTGGTCCAGCTACCCGTCCAATCGGGTATTCCCTTACCCAAAATAGACTTTTGTTCTTCACGTTTGGCCCTACCAACCATCTTCTTTGTGCAGCGTCCTGCCGCTTCATCTTCATCCGTCCACACGCCAAGTCGTTTGTATCCGTAGAAACTTCCCATGCTTTCGCCAACGCGTAAGATACCTTCCGAGCCGCCAACCCAGTGCAATATTTCGATGTCTTCGTCGTTCTTGCCCAGTTTCAGTATCTTGTTCGTGTTGTAATTCAAGTTCAAAATGGATGTCCAGGTAAAGTCTTTCGTACGTACGGGATAGGCTGTCAGCATAAAGTCGACACCCGAATTCTTCACTTCGCCGATGTTCTTATATACACTTCCGAAGCCGCTAGAATGCGGAATGGGCGTATCGAGCAACAAGTCGGTGGTGCGTTTATAATAATAGGAGAAGTCTAAGTTAACGGCATTGTTGAACAATCCGAGGTCGAAACCCACGTCAAATTGTGCTGTCTTTTCCCATTTCAGGTCGGGATTGGCTAGCGAACTGATGTAAGCCGCGCCAGCCCGCTTGCCATCAAGCAGTACGGTTCCCGAACCAACGCGGGCCAACGAACGATAAGTTGCGATTTCAGAGTTACCCGTTAGTCCGTAACTTGTGTGCAGTTTCAGGTTGCTCAGCCACGAACTGCCTTTCAACCAGCTTTCTTCCGAAACAATCCAAGCCAAACCTGCCGATGGGAAGAAGGCGTACTTGTTGTTCTCTCCAAACTTAGAAGAACCATCAGAGCGTGCTGTGAACGTAGCCGAATAGCGGTCGTTGTAGGTGTAGGCCAAGCGTAAGAAGTACGAATTCATCTTCCACTCGTCGTAGTTAGAGCCTGGCGGACGTGGATTTTTGCCCGTTCCCATGTTCAAGTCTTCAAAGAAGTCGCTCTCAAAGCTTTGTGCTTCTGAGTAGTTATACCTCGAAGCATACGCTTGCCACGACATACCCAGCATGGCATTCACGCGATGAAGGCCTTTTAAGGTGCGGTTATAGGTAAGATAAGTCTCTTCTTGCCAATACAGGTTGTTATGTCGGCCGTTCGCTGCCACACCTTGTTCGGTTTGCGAAATGTTATTCAATTCGCGCGAAGCATATCTCCTTGATTCCTCTGCATGCCAGTCGATACCCAGCTGCGTTTTAAGGTCGAGCCCTGGCAGAATATGGAACGTGAATGCAGCGTTACCAAACACCTGCGTGTTATAATACAAACGTTTCTGCATGTCGAGTATCATTACAGGGTTCGACATACCTTCAAAACCGAACTTACCCACCATTTCAGAGGGCGAATTAGATGTAGTATAGTTGCCTTCGGGTGTTCTAACGGGTAGCCACGGCAGCATCTCAATCATTGTTCGACGTGCTTCTTGTCCACCTCCACCCTCATCTGTATGCCTATCCCACGTGTGGTTCACCATCAGATTAATGCCCGTGGTCAGCCATTTGGTAGGTTTGGCATCGTAAGCAAGCTTTCCGCTGATACGCTTTGTCCACGTATTCTTCATTATTCCTTGGTAATCGCTGTAATTAAGGAAAGCACCTATCGACGAAGTTTTCGTTCCTTGTTGGATGTTCAGTTGGTGGTTATGCCCCACGGCCGTACGTGTTGCCTCCTCTTGCCAGTCTGTATCGTATAGTGGATTACCGTTAGCGTCGAAGTATCTGCGGTCGCTAAACCAGTAAGGACGTTTCAATTTCCAGTTGGTTCCTTGGTATTTGTTTTCGTTTTCAAGTCCTTTCATAAAGGCATCGCACCATTCTTGGGCGTTCATCACTTCCATTTTGCGTGCCATGTGGCGTATGCTTACCGAGCCTTGGTAACTCATCTGCGTGCCTTCTGTTCCTGAAAGTCCGCGTTTGGTTGTCACCATGATAACGCCATTGGCACCACGAGCACCATAGATAGCCGTTGCCGATGCGTCTTTCAGCACCTCGATGCTCTCAATGTCGTTGGGGTTCATCATCGCAAAGTCGTTCATCACCACTCCATCTACCACGTAAAGTGGGTCGGTAGAAGCGTTGATGGTGGCCATACCGCGGATGATGACGCGCGGAGCGGTGGTTCCTTGCTCCGAATTGGAGAAGATATTAACGCCCGAAACCTTACCGCGAAGGTTATCTAGCGCACCAAAGTTTTGCGCCTTAATCATGTCTGCGCCCTTGGCCACAGCGATAGAGCCTGTTACGTCGCTCTTACGCATCGTGCCATAGCCCACAACAACGATTTCGTCGAGCATGGCTTTGTTCTCTCCCAGCGTAACTAACACGTTGTTGTTATTGCCCACTGTGAGCGTCTGTGTGTCGAAACCGATGTACGACACTTGCAATTTGTCGCCTGGCTTGGCATCTACCGAGCATCGTCCGTTAACGTCTGTTGCAGCCCCGGCCTTGGTAGACATCACCACAACACTAGCCCCTACAACAGGCTCGTTGTTTTGGTCTACCACCGTTACCAGCACAGTGCCAGCTCTTTGCCCAGCCTGCGAAGCGTAAGGTTTCGCAGCAACATTACCTTCGGCATACGTTGGCATGCCATAGGCAAGTGCACACGCCAGCACGCCGTATAGCGATGCGCGCGTGGCTTTACTTAGTTTTCTTGCTTTTTGGGTCATAGTCAAATATTGAATGGTTAATGAATAGATTGTAATTTCCAAAATCTTGTTTCGTATTTCCGTGGTAGGTTTTCGCAAATATAGTCATAAAATACTTATATATAGTAACATAACAAAAATAATATTCAATATTGCAGTAAAGTTTAACGAATATTATTCGTGCGCATATCATTATTAAGATTTGTTCAAAAAAATATCTTAGGGTTACGGAATGCATATTAAATGGAATGTGTATGAGTTTTTTTGCGGTGGAAGGAAGTAGGTGTGGCTTCGTCTATAAGCAGACTATTATATACGCGTTTTGGCTAAGAAATACTTGTTATGTAAACTGCAACTGTGGGGTAGATGCCGTAATAGCTTTCTCGTGTGTTTTGAGCAAGGTTCAAAAGTATATATTATCTTATCTCGAAGAGGCATTATCATAAGTTGTTTGTTATCTTGAAACGGGGGTATTATTCATTTCCCGCCCGCCCGTTTATCTGTGATTGTTCTCTCGTTGATAAGCTCTTTTACTCAATGAATTAAGTACCCGTTGTGTTCCACATAAGATGGAACGGCATTCCAGATGATATGGAACAATGTTCCAGTTGATATGGAATGCTGTTCCAACTTGTCTGGAATGCGAGTACCACATAGCTGAAACACGGCGTGAGGTTAAAAAGCTATATATAAGGGCTTATTTTTGGTTTTGCAAATACTTATCTTTGTCGATGTTTTTTGATTTTCCGTGGGGCGTAAGGGTTTAAAACAAGTTTGGTGTTTTGCATAATATGCCTGTTCGATATAACAAATAACTCATCATAGCCTATGTGCATGTTAATGGCGTTGTGCAAACTACCACGTTGCGATTGCTTGAGTAGTAGCTACTTTTTTACCCATCTAATTTTGCTCAAGGCTGATTGTTTGCATCGCATCAATAACCTATACAATACGCGTTGGAGGAACAATAAACACTTGCTACGTCAACTACCGCGTTGCGATTGCTTGAGCAGTAGCTACTTTTTACCCATCCTATCTCGTTCAAAGTATATTGTAGGCATCGCATCAACAACCTATACAATACGCGTTGGGGCAATATAAAACTCTTGTTACACCAACTACCGCGTAGCGATAACTGGTGTAGTAGCCACTTTTTTACCCATCTAATTTTGCTCAAGGCTGATTGTTTACATCGCATCAATAACCTATACAATACGCGTTGGCGTTATATAAAACTCTTGTTACACCATCTACCGCGTAGCGATTGGTCTGTTGGTAGGGCAGGGTTGGGAGCGAGAGCTACCTACCCTGTCATAACGTGGCGTTTAAACCACACAAGGCCGTAGGTCTTGGCCTTTTTCCGTTGGTTAGTTTGCATGGGTGTGTTGGTTGTTTGCAGGTGTAATTTGGCATGTTGGAGGAGGAAATGGCATCAATAAACATGCAAAATAATAGCGCAACGAGGAGATTATTGTGCCCAATCTTCACCTTAAAGGAGTGTTGAACGAAAACAGACCAAGACCTACGGCCTTTTTTCCTCCACCATAGCCTAGGCAGGGTAGGTCGCTTTCGCTTCCAACCCTGACCTACCAACAGATCAACCGCTACGCGGTAGTTGGTGTAACAGATACTTATTGTTCCCCCAACGCGTATTGTATAGGTCGTTGATGTGATGCACACAAACGGCCTTGAGCAAAATTAGATGGGTAAAAAGTGGCTAGTACTCCAGGTGTTTATTATCCCAAAGCAGTGTAAGCTGATAACAAGAAGAGAAATGTCATCGTATATTAATGACAAATATTAAATTGAATGTGTCTTTAATAATGTGCTTAAACGTGTTTTCTAACATCTGAAAATTTTACTAGCCAAAGCGATAAATGTCTAACTTTGCACTTAATTAAACTAAAATCCATTTATCTATGAAATGTAAACAAAACCATTGGTTGGCATCGCCTATGTGGCGGTCAACCTTTAAGTTAACCGCAGGGGCAATGGCAATGATTGCTGTTTGTACCTTAGTGATGAGCCTTACGGCTTGCGGCAGTAAAAACGATGCTGATGAAGAATACGAAAGAGCAGGCATGAAAGCAGTGATAAAGGATGTTTACGACAGAGGGGAGGAGGTCTTCGATTACCGCATTGTGCGAGAAAATGATGGTGAAGTGTGGTACACCTTTGTTGTGAATGAAGTGAGCAATCCTGCCAGCTATAAGTACCATTTCAGTCAGAATCACGTGGAGAATAGCTTTGGTCACTATAATTCGATGATCGATTATGGAATATGGTTGTTTACGGAAGACAAATATAAGGCATACAAAAAAACAAAGGACTATGGGATGGAACATGCTGCACGAGTACCGAAGGGTGGTATTGATATCTTACCTAACAAAGCGTATTATCTGCGTTTTAAACCTTATCATGCAGGAACATTCGACTTAAAGCTGTCATGTACGCGGAAAGAGGTGAACAGTTCGAATGTTGCAACAGTTAACATGCCCATTACTTTTTATTCGGTTAATGCTTCAGGGCTGTATAGCTCAATACGTGATGATGCAAAGAAATATCTTCATCACGAGTTCTATTTTAGTGTCGAAGGCGGCCTTTCCCCTGGGGATATTCTTTTTAGGCCAGAGAAAGGTAAAGTCATTACTTGGCAAGTGGATTATGCTGGTGGACATTTTAAAGGAGATCTAAAAACGGATGGTTACATAAAATTCTACTCACGCAAAGAGCCTAAGGAGTATCTTACCGACGGGCGAAATAAAATCGATGCCATTACATTGTTCATTAACGGGCCTGAAAATAAACGTGGGAAGATCAAGCTTACCAATATTCGTATGCGTTATTTGTAATACCAACTATTCGTTTACTCTGTCCGCGTTGTCTTTTATAAAGAAACGATAACATTATCCCCAAACAAGCTCATACTTGTTTGGGGATAATTTGTTAGTGGTTGCTTATGGCATGAAGCCTTCTTGTTGGGTGCGGCAAAGTTGTCGGCAGTATGTGTAGCTTGTATCGTTAGGCACGGGCGAGGCGCGGAGAACGCGTTGGCGAGCCTTGTTGAGGATGTTTTTACCACGATTAGCAGCATATAGCAGGGCTGCCGATGTGCCCGTACTGCCTAAACAACTAACGAACACGGCCTAAACACACTCTTATCCGCCCACAATCTTCTTGATGTCGTTCAGTTTGTTGAGGGCTTCCATGGGCGTAAGGTTGTTGATGTCGAGGCCCAAAATCTCGTCGCGAATTTGCGAAAGCACAGGGTCGTCGAGCTGGAAGAAGCTTAGTTGCATGCCTTCACGACTCTCATCCAGGTGCTTAACACTGGGCTTGCCCACCGTTCCGCCCACTTGTGCGTTGTCGGCTTCAAGCTGTTTAAGCACGGTGTTGGCCCTTTTCACAATGCTTTTGGGCATTCCCGCGATGTCGGCCACATGAATACCAAAGGAGTGTTCGCTGCCTCCGCGCTCCAATCGGCGCATAAAGATAACCTTTCCGTTAAGTTCTTTCACGCTCACGTTGAAGTTCTTGATGCGTTTAAAATTCTTCTCCATCTCGTTCAGCTCGTGATAGTGAGTGGCAAAGAGCGTTCGTGCCCGCGCTTTGGGCTGTTCGTGCAAGTATTCTACAATGGCCCAAGCGATGCTAATGCCGTCGTATGTAGATGTTCCACGACCTAACTCGTCGAAAAGAACTAGTGAACGAGGCGAAACATTGTTGAGAATGTTCGACGCTTCGGTCATTTCCACCATGAAAGTAGACTCGCCTTGCGCGATGTTATCACTAGCCCCGACGCGCGTAAAGATTTTATCTACCAGTCCGACGCGTGCACTTTCGGCAGGAACGAAGCAGCCAATCTGCGCTAAGAGCACGATTAAGGCCGTCTGTCGCAATAGCGCCGACTTACCAGCCATATTCGGACCCGTGATGATAATTATCTGTTGGCGTTCGGTATCTAACCGAATGTCGTTGGGAACATAGTGTTCGCCAGGCGGAAGCTGTGTTTCGATAACGGGATGTCTACCTTGGCGTATGTCAAGGGCATCGCTATCTTCTATCACAGGACGCACATAGCGGTTTTCTTCAGCCGTTTTGGCGAAGCTCAACAGGCAGTCTAGGCGTGCCACCACGTTGGCATTGATTTGTATTTGAGGGATAAACTCTTGCGTGGCAGTAACCAACTCGTTAAACAGACGTTCTTCTAGCGACTGTATTTTCTCGTCGGCGCCCAGTATGCGTTCCTCATATTCCTTCAGCTCTTGCGTGATATAGCGCTCAGCTTGAGCCAATGTTTGCTTGCGAACCCACTCTTCTGGCACCTTATCTTTATATGTGTTGCGCACTTCGAGATAATAGCCGAACACGTTGTTGTAACCTATCTTGAGGCTACTAATGCCTGTTGCCTCGGCTTCGCGTTGCTGAATGTCGATGAGGAAATCGCGTCCGCCACGCGAGATGTTGCGAAGTTCGTCCAACTCAGGACTAAATCCCTCGGCAATGACATTGCCGCGGTTCACCACCAGTGGTGGATCGGGTTGTATTTCATGCTCAATGAGGTCGCGCAGACTCTCGCAAAGGTTCATCTGTTCACCAATCTGGCGTATCGTTTCGTTGTCGGACTCCAAGCAAGCAATCTTCAATGGCTGTATGGCTTGCAGCGCATTCTTAAGCTGAACCATCTCGCGGGGCGACACACGACCAACGGCTACCTTCGAGATAATGCGTTCGAGGTCGCCGATACGATGTAATTGCTCGTCGAGAAGGGCGCGATATTCGGGGTAGCGGAAGATGTAATCCACCACGTCAAGTCGTTGTTCGATGGGCTTCACCTCTTTAAGTGGGAACACCAACCATCGTCTTAGCAGACGTCCGCCCATGGCCGTGACGGTGCGATCAACAACATTGAGCAGCGATGCGCCATCGTCTTGCATGGGTTGTATCAGCTCGAGCGAGCGAATGGTAAATTTATCAAGTCGCACATAACGGTCTTCTTCGATAAGCGCAAGCGACGTTATGTGCCCGATGTTGGTGTGTTGGGTAATCTCGAGGTATTGCATGATGGCCCCAGCAGCCACCACACCGCTTTGCACATGTTCAACTCCGAACCCCTTGAGGTTTTGTGTGCCAAAGTGTTTAAGCAGCTTTTGGCGTGCCGTTTGTTCGGTAAACACCCAGTCATCCAGTTCGAACACGCAATGTTTGTTGCCAAAATAGCGTTCAAAGTCTTTCTTATGTGTGCGTTCGTAAAGCACTTCCTTGGGCGCAAAGCTACCAAGAAGCTTCTCAACATAGTCGAACGAGCCTTGCCCCGTGATGAATTCGCCCGTAGAGATGTCGAGAAACGCCACCCCACAAGCCGTTTTCCCGAAGTGAATGGCCGCCAAGAAGTTGTTCTCCTTATAGTTTAGCACAGTGTCGCCCATGGCTACTCCTGGCGTAACCAGTTCGGTTATGCCGCGTTTTACGAGCGTTTTCGTTAGCTTCGGGTCTTCCAATTGGTCGCAGATAGCCACGCGTTTGCCCGCCCTGATGAGTTTAGGCAGGTAGGTATCCAGTGCGTGATGGGGGAAACCAGCCATCTCCGTGGCATCGCTATTGCCTTTGTTGTTGCGCTTGGTGAGGGTAATTCCCAGCACGCGCGATGCCTCTACGGCGTCTTCGCTGTATGTTTCGTAGAAGTCGCCGCAACGGAAAAGCAACAAGGCATCGGGGTGTTTGGCCTTGAAAGAGTAAAATTGCTTCATCATGGGGGTTAGCCCCTGATCGTTTTGCGCCATTTTTTAGTGGATTTATGAGGAGATAAGGAGGTGACGTTTTTTGAGTTTATGGCTTCTTAGCTTTTGCCTTTTCGAACGCTATCGCCTATTGGGCGTTTGACCCAACTGCACTGCGAAGGCCCTTCATGCCAACGAGGAACGCCTTGGCCGAACCAAATTTGAGGTTCATATCTATGCGAACGGGCACGTGGTTGGCGTCGTCGGTTACGAAGAAGCGTGCTATCTCCTTGGGTTTACTGTTTGGTTTGCGCTCGATATAGGCCAATTCCAAGCACCGATACTTCGTCTTGTTATCGGCTTTCACGGTAGTTTTACCGTTGTAACGCAGTACGGCGGGTATGAATTCATCGCCTTCGGCCACCGTAAACGGAATTTCGTTGCCGCTTTTCCAACCCTCGGGGTTGAACGAACGTGCGCGCAAGAAGATGTTCATCATGTCGAACACGCACTCGTCGAGCGTTTTATTGCCCCAAAAATGATTGCCATCGTGGTATTGCCGATGTTGTTTTACGTGGCATTTGCCGTCGGGATAGCTGTAAAACACCTCATCTACCGTGTAACGGCTACCCTCGTGCGCCCCTTTTCGGTAGTAGAGCGGGGCCATATCCAAGGAAGAGTAACACAGAAGGGTGTCGCGCAGCACGAAGAAATTGTCTACCTTGCTGTTGCCACGTGTGATGAGGCTACCCCGATAGGCAGGTTTCCCGCCATAAACACTCTGTACCACCGACATAGATGCCGTGCCTGCCTTCACCCAAATAAACTTCCAGTTGAAGTAAAGGTTGTAAGTGAGAAACTCACCCGACTTAAAAGCGGTGTTGCGAAAGGTGCATTGCGCTTGCGTTTGAGCCGCCATGAGCAACAGGACGAGCATCAGCGCCAACTTTATCTTTTTCATCTCGTTATATCATTTTATAAGGGATGTCAGCCGTTTGTGGCTCGCATCCGCGGGTTATGGGATGGGGAAGCACTGTTGGGCGTCCCCTTTGCGGGTTTCGTTATCTTGAATTTGCACCCCATTTAGGGTGTGCACTATGGGTGGTTTGTCCTTCGTAGGCCTATTTCTACAGCCTATTGGCGAGGTGTTTTACTTCAATTCGGGAGGCAGAGGTATGCCCAATTCCAATGCCCGTTCCCTGTTTCGGCGTTTAATAGCCTTGGCCTTGTCGGGCTTTTGCTTGGTAATCTTACCCGGTTTTTGTTCGTTAAGCGGTTTACCTGTGGGGTTCCACGTACGGGTAGCGTCCCAATTGGCCTTACATTCAATTTCTTCGGGGAAGTAATACACCGTTTCGGGCTCTTCGTTGCGGTAGAAATCACCCGTGTCCCAACGTCCGTTTCCATTGCGATCTACGAAAAGACGCAGGTAATAGGTGGCAGGTTGCAGGTAGTAGAAGTTAGCCGTGCCAGCCACAGAGCGTACTTGTTTTACCACGGCATCTTGTGCATTGAGCAGCTGCACCACCACATTCGAGTCGGTTAGCGCAGTTAGCGTAACCGCAAGGGTGGCAAATTCGTTGTCTTCTTTTACCTTAAAGCCCTGCTTTATCTTACCCGACGCCACGCCGTAGATGTCGGTGAACGCCAACGAGTCTAATTCCAGACTGTATTCTACACCTGGTTTCCACTCGGCTTGTAGTTCCAGCCATCGCCGATGCAAGGTATTGGTGCCCAAGGGAGCCAAACTGTCGGCGCTTTCGCGCACCCTAAGCCTATAACGAGCTTCATACCACAGTGTGTCGCGCTTGCTATAAAGGTGCACTTTGGTGCTGTCAAGGCCCTGTAAGGGCGAGGGAATCTCAATTTGAACGTTCTCGTCGGGGGCAATGCTGTTGCCTATCTTCACCTCCACTTTTAGCGCTTCGGGTCGCATTTGCTTTTCGTAGGGATCGCCTTTCTTTTGTGCCTTCTCCTGAGCTTTCTTCCATTCCTCCGCTTTCTTTTGCTTTTCTTTCAGCCTTTTGGCGTAAGGCACTTTCGAGAGCACCTCTATCGTGTCGGTGTTCAGGCGCAGGTTGCCCGTGGTATCTGTACCCAAGTATTGCATTTGTATGCGCAGCGTGTCTTGATTCACCAGCATGGAGTCTTTAATCCAATAGGTTATGGTGTCTTTTTTTGCCGTTGGCATCACGATAAAGGCCTCTTCGGCATTCTTGAAGTTCAGTCCGCGCAGGCGAGGAAGCTCGTTATTGCCAGCCGTGAACACCAACGAGAAACACTCGGGCTTCGTTCGTTCGGCCTTGGTAAAGAAGCGGTCGGTTTGTGTATGGGTGAATGCGCGCAGCATCACGTTATCGGGTAAGAAGTGGGTATAGCTTACGCGCGAGATCGAATCGATGCGCAGAGAGTCGCGCCAAAGGGTGTCTTGGCGCACGTCGGGCTTCGACGAGGGTACGATAATTTCGCGATTGAAAGCCATTTGTTCGCTTTTCTGCGTCAGACGATAGTCGCCATCCACATCTTGCAGCGCGTAAATGCGATATTTCCCTGTTGCAACGCCACGTATGACAAAGTGTCCGCGCGCGTCGGTTTTTGCCACGCGCAACATCGGTTGTTTAAGAAAAGCGCTGTCGGCGAGATTGGCATACAGTCCCACCAGTATGCCTTTGATGGGTTCTAGGTTCTCGGCGTCGAGCACCCAGCCACTCACCTCCATCGTGTCGATATGTTCGCCCGTCGAGAAACTATACGTGTAGTTGCCCAAGGGGTTACCTTCGTTATTATCCGATATGGCATCCGAGAAGTCAATGGTATAGGTGGTGTTGGCCTTAAGCGAGTCTTTCAGTTCGATGTCAATGTTTTTTCCGCCCGCCTTAATGTCTGGCACTTCTAGCTGCGGTGGCGAAACCACCACGTTTTCCGTAGCATTGTCAATCTTGATAAACTCGTTAAAGCGAATATGCAGTTTGCGGGTGTTAACGCCCGTGGCCTTTTCGGCAGGCGAAGCACCCACCACTCGCGGTGGCGTTTCATCGTACCAACCACCATCGGGATTACCCATTCGGGCGCATGCGGCCATCAAGGCGAGTGTGAACAACAACAAGGCGAAACGCCACACCTTGCCCTTGTGGGCGTATGTACGTATAGTGTTGTGCGCCAAGTGCGTGTTGTTGCGTTCCTTCATATTGTCTTTTTACCTGCTGTTGCTTGTTTACACCTTATTATATATGCGGTGCTTACTCCTAATTATATAGCCTGCACGTTGTTATAACAACGCAATTCGGCATTCGGCAAAGGTAGCAATAAAAAATGGAAAATGCCTCGTTGTTAGGGAATATTTGGATTTTATAGACAAACGGAGTAGTGCATGGCGTAGGTCGGGTTAAGAAAACGTTTCGCGTTCAGCACCATCAGCGAAATAACTCTCGCACCAATGGCTTGGAAAACATGCAGAAATGGATGAGGTAAACTCAATGCCTTGCACCCGCTTTACATAATAAATACCCGCTTAATGCGCAGTAGTTTCAGTAGAACGAACCTTCCATTTCTTTCCAATTCTTACAAAATTGGAAAGAAATGGAATGCTTTTCGATTAGCAAAATGCCACCTGCAAGCCTTCGTGAATGCATGTGAAGCGGAGTAAACAGCGTGTGATCAGCATCAGTAGAGGGTTCTTTTCTCGTTCCCCGAACGGTGTATCTCCTTATTATGATAAAGCTCAAACAAGTTTAGAAGTCATTATTTGAAATCCCATAAATAACCCCTTGCAGTCATCGAATTAAGCTCCTGCCTTGTTACAGCTAAGTTGGACTCCTGTTCCAGTTGAATTGGAATGCCGTTCCAATTCAACTGGAACAGGCGTCCAGATAACATGGAACAGCCGTCCAAAACAGATATAACACAACGCTTAATGTAATAATGCGTCATCTGGGCTTAGTAGGCGTATTTCCGAAATGATGAAAATGCGAACGACGGAATGGCTAATTGGTGAGTTCAGGATAAGATACCATGCCTTTTGGACAAGACTGGACTGGTCAAGAAACGGCTATCATTAAGATTCGTTATGTAAAATTTTGATACGCGCCTCTTAGGTTTAAAGAGGGTTAATTTTTTGATCTTCGCATTCCTTTTTCTTGATTTCTTGGGGTTAAATGTCTAGATTTGCAACATCAACCACGTTTGGCCGCGTTCCTTATGTCCTGCCATGGAAAACAGCTGCGCATGAGGGGCTGAGGCGGAATCAGGCGGCGTTGACGGCGTTCTCTTTTCGTTGCCCTCGCGCATGGGGGAAATGGAAGGACAAGACGCATAGTGTAAATATTCAACAACAACCTAAAACAAGATTTATGAGTTCATTCAGAGCCACATTGGAAATGGGAGGTAAGGAGTACGACGTTCTGTATTCCAACTACGAGTTCAAACGCAACACCGACGCCAAGGGCAAGCCCGCCTCGAGCGTTACTGGCG
>NZ_KB899229.1 GCF_000378085.1 Hoylesella loescheii DSM 19665 = JCM 12249 = ATCC 15930 | reverse complement strand
TTAATGAAGTTCTGACACGCAAGTTTCGGGTCTGTTGCCAACTTACCATTATTATAGGTATAGTAGATACTCTCCTGTCCTTTGACGAAGAAGCGGTTCACCGAACAGTCAAACAAATCCTTGGAAGTACTCTCTGTCTTGACCATAATGGAGAAACCATAGATTTCGCCAATTTTGTGGTATTCCCCTTTGGTGCGAGCTTTCTCGTCAATCTCCTGTAAACGTGCAGCAATGACCTTGAAGTCTGTACTATCTTCCACACCCTTGATAGTTAGTTTGTTGATGGGCTGTCCATCGGCATCACGTTCTACACGCTGCTCAAATAGAGCTAAGTCAGACTGTGCTTCCTTGATTTTGTCTGTATGGAAAGATACGGAACTGTCAATCTCAGCCAACTTCCCTGTTGCAGCATCACGTTCACGGAGGAAGTTCTTACGTTCTGATTCCAAGGTAGTAATCTTCTTATCCAATCTTGCTTTTTCCAAAAGGTCGGTATTGCCTGAAAGCACTGCTACATACTCTGAGAAGTTCATGCCGCTGTCCTCATCCATCGAACCCTCGTCGATGGTGCGACAACCAAGCTGGTTACTTTTCAGTTGATTGATGAACAGCTGCTTGTTATGCAGCAGGTTAAACTTGTAGCTATCCAAGGAACGTTCCACGGCATAGATAATCACATCGACTTTGTTGTCGGCAAACTCTTTGGCGATGAGGTTTCCTTTGCGTACGGCACGTCCGTTACGCTGCTCTAAGTCCGAAGGTCGCCAAGGCGTGTCCAAATGATGGATCGCAACGGCACGTTGCTGGGCATTCACACCAGTACCCAACATGGACGTAGAACCGAAGATAATGCGAATATCACCGCGGTTCATCGCATCTACCATTGCCTTCTTTGCTTTCTCGTTCTTGCATTCCTGAATGAAACGTATCTCGTAGGACGGGATATGATAGTCTTCTACCAGCTTACGCTTGATTTCCGAATAGATGTTGAACTCTCCGCCGGGCTTGTAAGTTCCCAAGTCAGAGAACACGAACTGTGTACCTTTCTGTGTATCGTACTTTCGGTAATAGTCATTGAGCATCTTGGCACAATGGCTTGCCTTGTTGTCTATATGGTCTGAGTACCCTTTTTCATCAATCATGCGTAAATCAAGGCTCATCTTCCTCGCGTAGTCTGTTGCGATAAGCATCTTTGCCCTTTCCTCACTCTCACTCAGAGGTGCTCGCCCCAAGATTGTGGCATCGCCACTCTTGGCAAACTCCATCAGCTTTCCGATAAAGACTTCCTGCTCGGGTGTAGGCGGAATGTTGTGTAGTATCTCATTCTTTTCCGGGCGGTCGATGCCAATATCCTTTGCCGTGCGAAAATCGCAAATCTCCGCATAGAAAGCAGCCAGTTCGGGCACTTTGATGAAGGTACGGTAACGTTCCTTTTGGATAATCTCATTGGTGATGGAGAACTCGTAGTCAGTCGATTTCTTGGCAAAGACGGCTGCCCATGCATCAAAACTATTGATACCTTGCTTTTCCAAAGCCTGCGGACGGAGATACTTGAAAAGAAGATACAACTCCGTCAGGCTATTGGAAATGGTCGTTCCCGAAAGGAAAGTGGCTCCTAAGTCCTTTCCGGACCGTTCTTGTATGGTATGAATGGCAAAGAGCATGTTTAAGGCACGCTGTGAACCATCAGGATTACCCAAGCCCGATACACGGTCATGGCGAGTGTTGAACATCAGGTTCTTGAATTGGTGCGATTCATCTACAAAGAGGTGATCGATACCCATCATCTTGAAATCCACCGCATCGTCCTTGCGTTCGGTGATGCTGTCCTGTATGTTCTGTAACTTGGCTTCAAGCGTCTGTTTGCGTTTTTCCAGTCCTTTGAGCATCCCACGGGAGATATCTCTTCCTTGTTGCCGCAACACCTCGAGGTTCTCTTCCACGGAGTCCAGTTCCTTTTGCATAATCGCTTCCTGTATCTCCAAGGCCTGCGGTATCATACCGAACTGTTCGTGCGTGAGGATGATACAGTCCCAGTCGTTGTTCTTGATGTCGTTGAAGATACGTTGTCTGTTCTGTTTATTAAAATCGTTCTTACCAGGATAGAGTACCTTAGCATTAGGATAAGCTTTCCTAAAGGTATCGGCAATGTCGAATACATTTGCCTTCAGTCCGATAATCATCGGCTTGTTTGCCAGTCCCAAGCGCTTCATCTCGTAGGCAGCTGTACACATGATGAGTGTCTTTCCCGCCCCCACCTCGTGGTCGCAGATGCCGCCACCGTTGGTTTTGAGCATCCACACTGCATCCTTCTGGCTCTTGTAAAGGTCATCAATACCCAATCGTTTGAGGTCAAGGTCGGGAAAGGTCTGGTGCGTACCGTCAAAGTTAGGGCGTACAAAACAGTTAAAAAGGCGGTTGTATCTGTCGGAGAGTTGCTGTTTGAAGGTATCGGGTGTGCGCCCGAGCCAATCGACAAAGCCTTGTCTGATTTCCTCAATCTTGGCATTTGCCATCTGGATGGCATGTCCGTCCCTTACTTTGATGGTCTTGGTCTCTCCCGTAACCTTGTCCGTCACCTCCTTGCTCTTGTTGATGTCGGGAATGGTATTGTGCAGGGCATGCTTCAAGAGATTGATGCCGTCATAGCGGCGGAACTCTCCCTGTACGGCATACTTGTGCCAGATATTGGCATTCTTTCGGTCGCAGACAATGCCGTACTCGTCCATGTTGGAATGGTAGGATACGCCAATATCCGTCCCGAAAAACTCCGAAGCAAACCTGCCATAGACCTTGGCAGGTATCCAGCGTTCACCGAGATTGAAGTCAAGGTCCGCAAAAGGAATGGGTGTTGGCGTGGCTGCACGTAGGGCAGCAAGGCTCTGCTTTGCTTCCTCGTGCCCGGGATGGTCCAAGAGCCACGACTCGATGCGCTCCGCCTTTTCTATTACATTGCCCGAAATGAACTTATCCGCCACCTCGTATGCGTTTTTTTCGGGATTGAAATAGATGCGCCCTTCCAAGGAAGAAATGATGTCGCTTTCCTCCATATCAGGTAAAAGCGAACTCATGTAATCAAGTTCCACTGTGCCGTACTTGTTGAGCGATGCGCCAAGAGCCTCCATCGGGTCTGTGGCAATGGTCAGTTCCGTGGTAGAAAATGCCGTTGGATGGTCGAAGATGTCCGCCTTGATGTACCTGCCGTTCTCGGAGCGTTCCAAGAACAGCATTTCCACGCCTGTAGCATCCATCTTGATGATGTCGGTGTTCGCTTTCTGGTTAAAGTAGCCCCAACGTGCAACATAGTCATCATACAGGTGGTTGAGCCTGCTGCGGTCTTCCCTGTCTTCTGCATGGTTCTCTGCCTCGTAGTCATAGAGACGGTGATAGCACTCCCGTATCTCGATATAGGCTTTGAGACGGGAAAGCTGCGCATACGGCAAGTCCATCGGGTTGAAGGTCGGATGTCGCTTCAGGTCAGAAAGAAACCCCACCTGACCTTTCTGCACGACAATGGAGCCGTCTCTCAGGTGAGAGTCCGGCGAAGAGAGAAAAGGGCGCGGTGAAGCGTCAAACTCTTTTCTGACTTCTGCTATCGGCTGCGGCTTGCGCTCCTCGGCTTCGTTCATGAAGTCGAAAAGGGATGGCTCACGTGAAGAGGAAGAAGCCGCTTTCCTGCTGCCACGGGTACGCCGTTGAGGAATGGTCGCTGCCTTTTGTATCTTGGACTCCGATGGTTTCTGGGGAGCAGTTTGAGTTATAGGACGGCGCACCTGTGAAGTTCCTGAATTATCCTTGATTTCATGGTTCACACGGGTAACTTCTCTTGTCCAAAGACTGTATTCCTCCGGGGCAAATAGTGACAGTTGCTCCGGTTGTCCGATGTCTTCCATGTTATTGTCCACCACCGGATGATGATCGTCGTCAAAGAATATCGTCTGCCCGTTCATCTCTCTCGGGGCTTCAATATCCGTACGGATTTCTTGTGGTTCCTGCTCGTATTGATGATGAAGTGTCAAGGCGGGTACGCCTTCGGGAGCAGGTTCTATAGTCATGGAAGGCTGTTCTGATACGAATTGTTGTGGGGCAGACTCTGATGATGACGGCTGTAATGGAATTGTCTCGCCGTTAGGAACGGTATTTTCCATTATCTGCGTATCGTTCTCAGAAGCAATGGTTACAGTCTCTTTAACCTTATTCTCTGTTTCTGCCTTTGTTATCACTTCTTCCTTGATTTCCTCTGCTACCACTTCTTCTTTGGTATATTGTCCCCTGACTATTTCTTCCAGTTCGGCTATCTCGTGCAATTTCTTAGGAGAGAAGTACAGGTCACGTTCAATGCCCAGTCCTCTTACTTTTACGCCTTCCATCTCATCGAGGGACATATTGCCAAGCTCCCAGCCGTAACCCATCGTGACAGCACCGAAGCCAATGCGGCTCTTAGGATCATATTCCAGAAGGTAGGCTGTGTATGCTCCCATAGGGAAGAAATAGCATGCATAGGCAACCTTATCGCCTATGAGTTCCTTTTCCGTGCTGTAAAGTTTTGGTAGTTGCTTCCTGATACTGTCGGGCATGAGGTTATAGGCATCGTTTATACCCTTGTCTTCAGTCTTTGTCTTCTCTGTTTCTTCTTCCCGAATTATGGTAATACCCAACTTGCGAAGCTGTTTCTCCGCTTCTGCCTCTCGCTCTACCTCTGTCATCGGTATACCTGTTTCATATAGTTTACGGTCGATACGTTGTTCCATTTCAAGGGAGAGCCGTGTTCGGAGACTTTCTGCCATTTCCTCAATCCCTCCTGTGAACCGATACTCCCATGCAGGTCTTCCATAAGGGTCTGTACCCATTATGCGCTCTGTGGCAACGGTGCGATGAGATATGTCTTTCCAATCCCCTACAAAAAGAGAGTTATGCTTGAAGACGACAGAAGAGCCTTCTTCCTTGGGAACGGAAACGGTTTCTACGAACTGCTGCTCAATGCCCTCGCTGATTTCTTTACCTGTCTGCTTCTGTAGGACGATGAGGTCACTGCCCACGGCCGTTCCTGCATTGTCTGAAAACATACCCGATGGCAGTCGGAGAGCGGAGATAAGGCGGCTGTTCTGCATGAGGTAACGGCGTATGGCTTCATTGCGGGGACTGTCTAATACGCCCTGTGAGGTGATGAATGCCAAAATTCCACCTTCCTTGATGCAGTCCAGACCTTTCACGAAGAAGTAATTGTGAATGGCACGTGTGGACTCACGTTTAAGAGTGTCCTTACCTTTGCTGTATTCTCGGTCATAGACCATGAAATCACCGAAAGGAATGTTACTTGTAATAAGGTCGTATTTGTCTTTGTTTTCTAACTCCCCAATAGCTTCAAAAGGCTCGTTTCGGACGAAGATATTGCCTTTGCCATAGGGGTGCAGGGCCTGTGAGATGCGGGCAGTGAGCAGATCCTTTTCCATTGCATCTACAACTCCTGCTTGCCTTGCAAAGATTTCGGCAAAGGCACCCATACCCATAGAAGGGTCTAAGCATCGTCTTATCTGCAGGTTTGTGAAGGCAAGTGCGTCTGAGATGGCAGAAACGATGCGGGTATCAGTATAGAAGGAGGTTAGCACGCTTGCCTTGATGCTCTCCCAATACCGCTTGGCGGTATTGGCATCAACGGCATCACGGTAAATCATCTGCTTGAGCCTTTGGGTTGGCTCGAAGAGGTGTTGCTCCGACTTGCTCCAATAGCGGATGTCATCGGGGTTATCCGTACGGTTGAGTACACATTTCAAGCCACCGAAGCCTTGGTAGTCCCGTAAGATACTTTTCTCAGCTTCGGTGGCTTCGCGGCGTTCTTTCTCCAGGCGCAAGACCACACGGATAGTTTCCGTATTGGCTTCAAGGACGTTTTTCTTATTATATGCCATAGTGTTTTCTTTTAATAAAGTGGAGGTAAAAAGGTCGGGAGGTAATACTTGTATCTCCCAACCTATATCCGTTCCTCTCTGTATCTGTCAGGATTATCTCCCTTTTTGTTTTCCTTTCTTGTTCTCAAACTCAAAGGAAGTGGCGTAGTCTTCGCCCAGAACAAGTCGGGCATTAAACTTCTTGCCTGCCTTGCTGGTCAGCCCTTTAAGGATAGGCGTACGACCGGAACTTATCAAGTCGTGGATATTATCTTCAGAGAGAAGTATGCCGCAGACTTCACGAAACACATGGAAACCACAGGTCTCATGCCTGCACTTGGCTACCTTGGCATAGATGCCGACACTCTGCTGTCCGCATTTTGGGCAGCGGTAGACAGGATAGGACTTTTGCTCTGAAGAAAGCGAGAGGAGTTCCTCGCAGATTGTCCCCACGTATGAATTAATGCCCTGTGCGAACTTATCAGATGGCATCTTTCCTGCTTCAATAGCGGCAAGGGCAAGTTCCCAACTGCCTGTCATCTCCGCATTGGCAATCTTCTTGTCCTTGACAATCTCATAGACTGCCAGGCCTTTCTCGGTAGGTATGATGGATTTCTTGTCCCTACAGATATAGTCACGGAGGATAAGCGTCTCAATGATGTTGGCACGGGTGGCAGGTGTTCCGATACCACACTCTGCCATTGCCTTCTTACTTTCTGCATCTTCGACCTCTTTTCCTGCGTTCTCCATAGCAGAAAGCAGTGTCGCTTCTGTGTAGAGAGGTTTAGGTTTGGTCTTATGCGCGGTTATCTCGGCAGAAACAAGTGGTAAAATCTCTTCTTCTGTCAAACTAGGCAATGAAGACAAAATCTGTTCATCACCATCTTCTTTCTTCTCTACTTCAGTTGCCTGCTCTTTCTGCACGGCTTTCCAACCTAAAGAGATTTGTCGGCATGCTTTCCAAGTAAAGATGTTGGTACCGTCAGTGAATCGCACCTGCATACGTTCTTCCTCTGAATCGGGGGAAAAGGCTTCGACAAAGCGATTGCTCACCATCTGGTAGACGGTCGCTTCATCTGCCGACAATCCTGATGGTGTTTCACCAGTCGGAATAATGGCGTGGTGGTCGGTTACCTTAGTATTGTCCACAGAATGACGGTTGAGAGGTGATTTAATTGCCGCTCCGGTCTTACGCAGCAGGACGGGTACTTCCTCGAAAACATCCTCGCTGATGTATCGACTGCCTGTGCGGGGATAGGTCGTGATTTTCTTCTCATAGAGGCTTTGGGCTATCGAGAGGGTTTTGTCTGCAGAAAAGCCGTGGCGTCTGTTGGCTTCCTTCTGCAAGGCAGTGAGGTCGTACAAGAGTGGTGGCGGTGTACTGCCCACCTTTCTTGTGACCGATTCTACCATAAGCCGGCTCTGACTGCGAAGTGCAGTGAGAACAGTCTGTGCCGCTGCTTCACTCTCATAGTCTTTACAGCCAATGGCTTTCAGCGACATGCCCTCTTTTTCTGTGAGAATGGATAATTTCCAATAGAGTACGGAAGAAAAGTCACGGTTCGCTATGTACCGACGGCAGACCATTGCCAAAGTCGGGGTCTGTACCCGTCCCAAGGAATAGCCGCCTTTGCGGGCGATAGACAATGCACGGCTTGCATTGATACCCACGAGCCAGTCGGCTTCGCTCCTTGCCTTGGCAGAGTGATAGAGATTGTCGTAACTGCTGCTCGGCTTGAGATTGGAAAGTCCTTCACGGATAGCTTTATCGGTGAGGGAGGAGATCCACAAGCGGTCGAAAGGCTTTCTACAACCAAGATATTGATAGATATAGCGGAAGATGAGTTCACCTTCGCGCCCTGCATCGGTGGCGACGATGATGCGGTCTGCCTTATCAAAACAGGATCGTATCACCTTGAGCTGTTTTAGTGCTGCTGGATCGGATATATACTCCTTGTCCTTACGTACTTGTCGTACCACTAACTGAAAGGGATTGGGACGGATGGGCAGGTCTTCAGCTTTATAGGCAGAAAAACCGTAGGCTTCGGGCATGACAAGGGCGATGAGGTGTCCCATTGCCCAAGTAACGACATAGCCGCAGCCTTCCAAATATCCTTCTTGTTTACTATTTGCCCCTACAATGCGGGCAATATCTCTGGCAACCGAGGGTTTCTCGGCGATAATACAGGTAATCATAGTGCTGGGTGGTTTTAAGGTTACATCTTACGTCCATAGGACTTCTTCTGCTTGTTTTCGTCCTGCTTCTGCTTTTGCTCAGCTGTGGGTTGTGTCTGACCCGTTTTCAGCGGTTCTTTCACGTTCTTGGTGGCTTCGTTGGTCTTGCCGTGGTTATTGACCGCAACCTGCGTCTTGTGTTCCTCTGCTACGGCAACCACCTTTTCTTTACCGGTTTCCTGCTTCTTGTCAGGATTCCACTTGTAAAAACGTGGGCGGTTTTGCTCCTTGTCCATACGAACGTATGCGTTGAATGGTTGTCCCTGTTTATCCACCATATTCTTTAGATATAGTGTACGACCGCTGTCCAAGGCTTCACGCTGTTTTTCTGAAAGTTCCAGTCCACAGAGCTTATGTGGTGCACCTTGCTGCTGTGTCTGTTGCTGCCGTTCCTTAAATCCACGGTTGCTGTCAAAGATGAACTCAATACCCTTTCGCTCGGCATTGACCTGCAACGTGGCATTGAAAGTTTTGCCACTCTTGGCAGTCATACCCTCCACCTTCACGGCTTTGCCTTCCACAAGGTCTTTGTACTGTGCATCAGAGAGTGTAACACCCTTGATTTCCTTAGGGATGTTCACACGGTCAGCACGCAGGGCTATAATTTCGTTGGTCTGCGGGTCGATAGAGACGTAGGCAGAGAAAGGTTCTCCGTTCTTGGGAGTCACTTCGATGGTTTTACCGAGATTGCCCGTAGTGAGGAGTTGTTCCTTTTCTTCAGGAGAGAACTTGTAACCCATATAGGGAAAGTCAAGCTGTGGTTCTTTTCTCAAAGGATGAATTGCCAAACCGACATTGCCGTTATCGTCCGTGCGGAAAGCAAGGCGAGCTTCGGTGTAGATGGTAGTGTCTCCAATAGGTACGGCTATCGTCAAGAGATTGCTCTTCTGCCAATTGAGCATCTTTTCCAATTCTCCACTCTGCTCCAATCGCTCACGGGTAAGTCCGAGATTATCGAGTTGCTTCCAATCAATCTTCGACTCATCGATAGCAGTGGCATTCTTCTGATGGGGTAAATAATCCTCAAAGGAAATGCCTATCTCAGCCAGCTGCTGCTTGCTTTCGGACTTTTCACGGCTTTGCAGTATGGTGCGCAGGTTGTCCACGCCCTGCTCCACATTGTCTGCCAATACCTTGTACAATCCAAAATGAGTTGGGTTATTGAACTGTTTAAGGAAATTGGTCATGAAGTTTTTGAGGAGTCCGTCCTTGTTATTGAACTTCAAGAACGCTGCCTGATTGACGGCGATTGCCTCGGTGGTTTTAAGGTTTCCCTTGTCGTCGATACCTGAAACTATGGAAAGCTTGCCTGCTTCTTTTTCGTTCTTTACTTCCGTGCGGTCTTCCAAGACCAGCACGTAATTGTCATTGCTGTTTGATTCCATTGCTTGATAATTTTAATGATGAATACTGTTATCAAGCTGCTAAATTATAGCTATATAAAGAGATTGGAACACTTTTGGGAAAAGCGGGAAATAAAAGGAAAGAATATGAAGTTAACCATTATAAAGATTGATAAATAAAACATTATATATCCGTGTTAAATGAAAAAACCGAAAAATAATATATATCTTTTTTATAAGTTCATATAAGAGATACTGATAAAAATATTATTTTATTTGGCTAACTAACTAATTTTAGGTATTTTTGTCACAGGAAAATATTTATTAGAGCAAAAGAAAGCATGATTTTTAATCAGAATGAAATAAAAAAGTTGGCAGAGGGGGATGCACGCACTTTCGAGGCATTGCACCAGACCTTTTTCCCCAAGGTCCATCAGTTTGCCCTCATGCTGCTAAAGAATGCTCAGGATGCCGACGACGTTTGTCAAATCATCTTTATGAAAGTGTGGCTGAGGCGAGCACGACTTTTAGAGGTCGCCAGCTTGGACAGCTATCTTTTCATGCTTTCAAAGAATTCCATTCTGGATTATCTGTCTTCGAGAAAGATGAAAAATAATGGCTCGGACAAGATACCGGAGAAAACGGATGCCGTAACCCCTCACGACAATCTGGTGGCAAGTGACACGCAACTACTGATAGAAATGGTCGTAGAGAATATGCCCGAGCAGCGACAAACGATCTATCGCATGAGTAGAGAGCAGCATCTGAAAAACGAAGAGATAGCCTCAAGGCTCGGCATACAGAAGAAAACGGTCGAGAATCATCTCAATCTTGCGCTAAAAGATATTAAAAATGAACTGTTCCTGATACTGTTCGTCTCGCTCTTTTGGGTGTAGCTCGTTCCCGATATGTCTTTATAGAATAAAAGAATGATTTTCAGAAAAAGGAAAAACAAATCATAAGCGTTTCATATGACAGACACGATAAGAAAAATAATCGCATATTACGCTCATCATGAGGTAAGACCGGAAACAAGAGAAAAGATTTTGAGGCGGTTGGCAGCGACGAAAGACGACAGTATCGCTACGGAAGCCTATCAGCAATTGTGGGATGAGATAGAAACGGAGGAACGTATAGAGAAAAAGCGTATGTTCTTGCGAAACCGTTTGTGGCTGAAAGTCGCAGCAGTCTTCCTGCCTGCACTTATATTCGTCGGATTGGCCGAGTTTTATGTCATTAATAACATGAAGCAGGCAGAAGCCTTCACCTTACAATATAAATATACCCAAGAAGGAGAACGCAAGACATTCGTGTTGCCCGATGGGACGAAGGTGGATATGAAAGGTGGAACGGTAATTCAATATCCGACAACCTTTGATGGCAAAGAACGCAGACTTTACCTTGTCGGTGAGGCTTTCTTCGACATTCATCACGATAGTGCGAAGCCGTTTCACGTTATAACGCCCTATTTTGATATAACTGACATCGGCACTTCGTTCACCGTGTCGTCCTACATGACGACAGATGAGGTCTACGTCTATGTGAAAACCGGCTGCGTGGAACTCTATCCGGAAAAGGGACGCACCACATACAGGCTCTCGCAAGACGAGAGTCTTTCGTACAACGTGAAGAACGGAAGCGTCAACGTGGGCAGAGGACTTCCAAAGTTAGTGCCCGCATGGAAAACGGCACAGATCACCATTGACAATATGACGTTGGAAGAAACGATGAACAAGCTTTCTGAGGTTTATGGCGTTAAAGTTTCTATCCGTTCAAGGAAGAACCGTCGTCAATGTGTCACTGCACACTTCAACCGTGGGGAGACTCTTGAAGGAGCCCTTAGGGTCATAGGCAACATCTTTCCTGATTTCCAATACAAAATTGATGGAGACAGTGTCGTCATATACTGAGGTTTATCGGTAAACGTATAACGGGTGAGCGAGGCACCATGTTGCCTCCCGTGTGTAAAATGGCTGAGATTGCGCGGTAATACGAGTCATATTGCGCGATGAGACCAGCCATATTGCATGACGAAATAGCTGAGATTGGAAAACGAGGTGTAGGTCGTTGATTATCCATTTAGTTGACAGTTGACGAGCAAACGGGTGAACAAGTTGATTGTTGTGCGGCATGTAGGGACTTTGATTTTGAACTTTGAACATTGAACTTTGACTTTGATGATTCGTCCTGTTATCAAGATGATTTGCAGGCAAGAGGCATGTAGGGACGCACGGGGCGTGCGTCTGCCCAACCGGTGTGCATAAATGACGAAGGAAAAGAGTGCTCTGCAGGCAGAAATCACACACGGGTTGTTGAGCGTTAGCGAAAAAATCGAAACAAATCGAACAAATATTGATGTATAAAAATATTTGGAATATTTGGATAGATTTGGTTGATTTCTCGGCAAGGTCGACTGCGACGGGAGGCTTGTCCAATACGGACAGACTTTTCAAAAACGGATTCGGGTTTACGGTTCTTGGTCTTATTTTTGATATTTTTTATTTTCTGTTGGGTGTAACGGCAACTTTTAAGGTCTTTAGAAATATAAAAACCCAAAAAACAAAAGAAAACCAACAATCAAAAGTCAAAGTTTATGAACACACGAAGACTCTCGGCCCTTGTCACAGGGGCTTTTCTTGCAGGCTGCATGACGGTTCATGCCCAGACAGTCTCTTTGGGAACGAACAAAGTGACACTAAAGCAAGCGTTTGAAAAAATCGAGAAAGCCTCGAAGTACCGCATTGTCTATAACGCTACATTGATAGACATGTCACGCACACACTCCGTCTCTAAGACAGAGGGGGACGCCTTGGATTTGCTTAAGCTCGTGCTGCAGAGTGCCGACTGCGAATATGAGATTGACGGAAATTACGTGACAGTGCGCCCCAAAGCGTCAAAGAACCGCTCCAAATCTTCAAACGACAACAAGAGAAAAGTTTCAGGAAAAATCACAGATGCCGCCGGCGATCCCATTATCGGCGCCACAGTAATGGTCAAAGGCACGACCAATGGGGCCTTTACGGACCTTGATGGCAACTATGTTCTGGCAGACGTGCCCGAGAATGCCGAGATCTCAATATCTTACATCGGTTTTCAACCCGTTACGTTGAAGGCCTTAGACCACAAACTTGCAAAAATAGTTCTTCAAGAGGACAGTAAGGCCTTGAGCGAGGTGGTGGTAGTGGGCTATGGAACGCAGAAACGTGGCAATCTTACTGGTGCAGTGGCAACCATTAGCGCTGACGACATCGGTAACCGTCCTGTCACCACATCTGCAGGTGCATTGCAAGGTGCCGATCCGTCCGTGAACCTGACTTTCAATTCGGGCTCACTTGACTCCGACTATTCCGTTGACATTCGTGGTGTGGCCTCTATCAATGGCGGTACCCCGCTTGTATTGGCAGATGGCATGGAAGTGAGTCTCAACCAAATCAACCCTAACGATATTGAGTCTGTCTCCATACTTAAAGATGCGTCTGCCTCTTCCATCTATGGAGCCAAAGCCAGTTCGGGCGTTATCCTTATCACAACCAAGAAAGGTAAGGATATGCAAGGAAAAGCCACCATTATGTATAACGGGCGTATAGGCTGGAAACGAAACACCACCTCGACCGATTTTATCCGCAACGGTTATGACTATGTGTCTTTGGTAAATAAATATTACCAATCTTATAACAACAAGCAATGGCTTTCTTATGATGACGAAGGCATGCAGATGTTGCTGGACCGAAGGAATGACAAGACGGAGAACCCTAATCGGCCATGGGTTATGACGGATAACCGAGGACGTTATATGTATTATGCGAACTTTGATTGGTATAATTATTTCTTCCGTCAAACCCGTCCGGAGAACGAACACAATGTATCCGTCACGGGCGGTAATGACAAAATGAACTATTTTGTAAGCGGACGAATACTGGATCAGGATGGTATCTTCAAAATATATCACGACAAATACCACAACTATTCATTTCGTGGAAAGCTCAGTGCAAAACTGAATAAATTGTTCACCTATACCGGGAATGTCAATTTCAATACGACTGAATACAAATATGCAGGTTTCAAGGACGAGCAGCAGACGCTGTATTTCCTCAGTTATAATCTGTTCCCCAATGTTGTTCCGCGTAATCCTGACGGGACAATCGTGCAATATATCAATCAGATGACAGGCAATTCGCCCCTTGGTGGGGGCCATGCCGGTTTCCTGACCGCAAACGAAGCGAGGAACCGGCGTACAAACAAAGACTTGGTGCTTACCAACCAATTGGATTTGGAAGTGAACAAGGAATTGATATTCACATTCTCATATGCCTATAAAGACCGCAACCGTGTGCGCAGCTACCGTGACATGCCTTTTGAATATTCACGACAGGAAGGGGTCACGCAGACTTTCACGTCTGGAACGATAAAAGACTATTATCAAGAAACCCACGTCAATATCCGTGACCATAACCTTAACATATACGGGACCTATCAACACACATGGGACAAACGACACAACTTCAAAGCCGTCGGTGGTATGCAATATGAAGATTATCGTAGCAACGAACTCTCTGTCACCAAGAATGATTTGCTGAGCAAAGAATTGGCTTCCATGAGCATTGCCACAGGAGAGACCGTTACGACACAAGAGATCAATGCGTTTCGTACGCTTGGTTATTTCGGTCGTCTCAACTACGATTATATGGGCAAATACCTTGTCGAGGCAAGTGGTCGTTGGGACGGTACGTCTCGTTTTGCAAGCCATGACAGATGGGGGTTCTTCCCGTCAGCTTCGTTTGGCTGGAGAGTGAGTGATGAAAAGTTCTTCGAACCGCTCCATCGTTTCTGGGATAATGCGAAGTTACGATTCTCATTGGGAAGTCTCGGAAACCAGCAGGTTGACACTTATGCATATTTCGACGAGATTTCAACAGACAATTCGATGAGCTATACCTTTGATGGACTCAATAGAGCTTATTACGCAAGTGTTTCGAATCCTAAGTCGGCAAACCTGACATGGGAAACGATAACCACCTACAATCTTGGTATCGATTTGGCATTCTTGAGAAACAGGTTGACAGTTACTGCCGATTATTTCATCAGATATACGAAGGACATGCTCACTCATTCACTGACACTACCCGCTGTCTTCGGTGCAGAGGCCCCCAAAGCCAATTGTGCAGATTTACGTACGAATGGTTGGGAATTATATGTTGGCTGGAACGATCAGTTTAAGGTTGCAGGCAGACCTTTACGTTATCATGTGTCGGCAACCATAGGCGACTATAAGTCTACGATTACTAAGTTTGACAATCCCAACAAACTCATATCCGATTATTATGAGGGCATGACATTGGGCGACATGTGGGGCTATAAAGTTGGCGGCCTGTTTAAGTCTGATGATGAAGCAGCCCAATATCAAGCAAGAATAAACGACAAAGCGGTAAACAACAGAGTCTATAACTCAAAAACAGACAACCGTCTTCGTGCCGGCGACGTGAAGTTTCTGGATTTAGATGGTGACAATGTCATATCGGAGGGCTCTGGAACGGTCAATAACCCCGGTGACAAGCGTATCATCGGTAATAATCTGCCAAGATACTCTTATTCTTTCCGCTTAGGAGCAGAATATGAAGGCATTGACTTCTCGGTGTTCTTCCAAGGTGTCGGTAAGCAGAATTGGTATCCAACCCAATATGCCTACACCTTCTGGGGGCCTTATTCCTTGCCGTCAGTCTCTTTCATCCCAACTGACTTTGAAAGTAAAGTGTGGTCGGAGGCTAACCCCGACGCATACTTCCCCCGACCACGTGGTAACCAAGCCTACAGTGCAGGTGCACTCAACGTGTATAACGACCGGTATTTACAAAATGCAGCTTATTTGCGGCTCAAGAATCTTTCCATAGGTTATACCTTGCCCATCAAGAATAATAAAATATTAAAGAAGGCAAGAGTCTACGTGGCTTGTGAGAACTTGTTTTATTGGTCGCCGATGAAGAAATATACAAAGGCTGTTGACCCAGAACTGGTGAACAGTACTTCTACCTACCAAAGTAAGTCTGGTGTGGGTTACGGATTCTCTAAATCCATATCTGTAGGAGCAGACATAACTTTTTAAACTTGTATCATCATGAATAAAAATAATCTTTTCAGTAGCCTGACTTTATTGGGCTTGTTCGTTTTTTCTTCTTGTAACTTGGATTTGGCTCCAGAAGATACGCTTAGTCCGAAAACGTATTTCAAGAACGAGCCGCAGCTCGAGTTGTGGACAAACCATTTTTATAGCTTGTTTCCCGATGTTGACGACCTTGCCAAACAGAATGCCGATGACAATATCAGTTCTGAATTGGGTGAGACACTGATGGGACAACGCAGTGCCGCAAGCGAAAACGGATGGACTTGGGAACGCTTGAGAGATATCAACTATTATCTCCAGCACTCCAATCAATGTCCTGACGAGCATGTAAGAAAGCAGTATGATGGGGTAGCCTATTTCTTCCGTGCCTATTTCTATTTTGATAAGGTGAAACGCTATGGTGATGTTCCATGGTATGATCAAGTACTGAACTTTAATGACGACAAGTTGCTCGCTAAGCCGCGTCAAGACAGGGAAATCATTATGGATTCAGTGATGCAGGATTTAGAGAAAGCCATTGGAATGCTCCCAACAAAGAAAGATCAGGTGCGTGTAACCAAATGGACAGCTTTGGCACTGAAGAGTCGTGTGGCTCTCTATGAAGGAACATTCCGCAAATACCGTGGCATGAACGATGCTGAGAAATACTTAAAACAAGCTGTAGCCGCCGGAGAGCAATTCATTGATAATAGTGGCTATAGGCTCTACACCAATGGGGCCGAACCCTATCGGACATTGTTCAATAGCATTGACGCTGTCGGTGATGAAATTATACTGGCAAAAAGACACAGCAATACTGCAAATGTGCGCCACAGCATTCCTTTCAACATCATCATCTATCGCCAAAGCTTTACAAAGCGATTTATGAATCATTATTTGATGGCTGACGGAACACGTTTCGAGGATCAGGCAGGCTGGAGGACGATGGACTATGCAGCAGAAACCCGAAACAGGGACCCGCGCATGGCACAGACCGTACTTTGTCCCGGATATATTCAGGTGGGGGCAACGAAGGAGACGGCTAATGACCTCAGTGCTTTAACAGGTTACCGACCGATAAAATATGTGAATGCTTCGCCCTATGACGGTTCACTCAAAGCCATCACGGATTATCCGCTTTTTAGAGCAGCCGAAGTTTATCTGAATTTTGCTGAGGCAAAGGCTGAGCTCGGCACTTTGACACAGGCTGATTTGGATAAATCAATCAATAGAATAAGGGATAGAGTCGGTATGCCTCATTTGAATATGGCGGTATCCAATTCCAATCCGGACAATCTGCTCTTGCAATATTATCCGAATGTCACAAGAAGTGCGAACACCGGTGTCATCTTGGAGATAAGACGCGAGCGTACCGTGGAGCTTGCATTGGAAGGATTCCGCTTGTGGGATATCTTCCGTTGGAAAGAAGGGCAACAATTGACCAAGGAATTCGAAGGTTGTTACTTCCCCGGTCCTGGTGAATACGACATGAATGGAGATGGAAAGGACGATGTGTTGCTATACACCACAACCAAGGGAGATTTCAAAGGGGCGGCATTCAAAATCGGCAAGGACATTATACTTACCAACAACACATCGGGGAACATACATGCCCTGAGCAACATCGCCATCACTTGGGATGAAAACCGCGACTATTTGTGGCCTATCCCAGCAAGCGAGCGGGTACTGACAGGTGGTATACTGACACAAAATCCGGGCTGGACGGATAGTACTAACTTTGATTAATATAAAAAGTTCCAAGGCAAGCTGGCCAATGTTTGCTTTGGGACATAATCAATTCATCAATAAGAAAGTTTATGAAATTTTTTAAGAAAAGCATTGTCGCACTGTTTCTTATGACAACTCCGTCAGCGACAGTGGGACAGACATGCAGGGTTGATACGCTGCTTCAATACATGCACGATAAAGGCAAGTCGAAACATGTGATGATTTTCGCCCATCGTGGCAATTGGCGTAACTCGGCGGAGAATTCTGTTCAAGCATTCCAAGATTGTATTGACGAAGGTCTCGACGGTATCGAGGTGGATCTCCAGATGACAAAAGACGGCGTGTTGGTCATTATGCACGATGACACCCTCGACCGCACGACAACAGGCTCTGGAAAGGTGGCCGACCACACGATGGACGAGCTCCGGAAGCTTAACCTGTTAACTCCCATTGGTGTGAAGACCCGCCAAAAGATACCGACCTTCGAGGAGATACTACGGCTCGCAAAGGATAAGATACTTATTCAAGTAGACAAATGGAAACCTTACGGAAAGCAAGTGGCAGAACTTGCGAAGAAGCATGGTTGCGAACGGCAGATTGTCTTGCGGACAACTGACAACAGCGAGGTGACAAGAAGAAATTATGGAGAAAGCCTGAACGGCCTCATGCTCATGCCCGTGCTTGTTTGCAAAGGGGGCGACGCGGATAATAAAAGATTGGAAGACTTCATCAAGAACTATTCGTCGCCCGTGATGAGCTTCTCTTTCACGCGCGAGGATTTCGCTATTCTCAAGAAAATCCCTGAGTGCAAGAGGGCCGGCTATCGTATTTGGCTTAACTCACTATGGGATACGTTTAACGCAGGGCACGACGACGAGATGGCGGTTACCAATCCCGACAACAGCTACGGGTGGCTAATCGACCATGGAGCAGATATTATCTTCAGCGACAACCCTATGCTATTAAAGAAATATCTGATAAAGATTAATAGGTGGTAGCAAGAGACCATCAGGCAGAATTCAATAATCCCTTAACTTATAACCTCAATTCATATGCAAAAGAAACTCTTATTGCTCGTTTTCTCGGCCGTCGCCATTTTCAGTACAGCAGCCGAAAACCGTGCAGATTTAATCAGACAGAAACTACTCAACAGAGATAATCGCTCTGTAATTGTTGCTTCACACCGTGGCGATTGGCGGAATTTCTGTGAAAACTCGCTCGAAGCCATTGATAATGCGGCTAAAATGGGAGTTGACATCGTTGAAATAGATGTGCAACGTACAAAAGACGGACAGCTTATCCTAATGCACGACCCTAAACTCGATAGGACAACTACGGGAAAGGGACTCATTGCAGACACGACTTTGGCTTATATCAAGACCTTACACTTGAAAAACGGCTGCAACATTCGTACAATTCATCGTGTACCGACATTGAAGGAGGCGTTGCTGCATGCCAAAGGGAAAGTGATGCTGAATCTTGACAAGGCCGACAGATATTTTGATCAAGTGTATAAATTAATGCAGGAAACGGGTACGACCAGACAAATTGTCATGAAGGGCACCAAATCTGCCGAGGAGGTAAAAAAGCAATATGGTGATTACCTTAAGGAAGTGATTTATATGCCCATTGTTGATCTTGATAAACCAAACGCAGTTGAACAAATTGAAAAGTTTATCAGTGATATGCACCCGGTTGCTTTTGAGCTTTTGTTTAAGAAGGACACAAATACCATTCCACTGTCTTTACCTGTAAAACTCAAGGGAAAGGCGCTAATCTGGTATAATACCCTTTGGGATACTATGGCTGGTGGACATGACGATGACATGTCTTTGGAAAATCCCGATAAAGGTTATGGCTACCTTATCGATAAACTTGGTGCACGAATTATTCAGACCGACCGTCCACAGTATTTAATTGAATACCTACGTTCACGTAAGCTACACGATTGATGGAACTTTTTAACAGAGTACTTTCATTCTATAAAATCCCGTCTCCGACCGACAAGCCCGAGACGGATAAAGAAAGGTTCAAGCGTGTCCGCATCATTTCCTTTCTCACCGCAACGTTGGGCTATGGGGTCTATTATGTTTGCCGACTCAGCATGAATGTCATCCGCAAACCAATGGTAGAGGAAGGCTTCCTGTCAGAGACACAGATAGGAATTATCGGTTCCTGCCTTTTCTTCACTTATGCGATTGGTAAGCTATGTAACGGTTTTATTGCCGACAGAAGTAATGTAAAACGATTGATGGTAACGGGGTTGTTGGTCTCGGCATTGGTTAACCTCATTCTCGGTTTTACCGATTCCTTTTTCCTTTTCGCGTTGTTCTGGGGCATCAACGGGTTCTTTCAATCCATGGGGGCTGCTTCGGGTGTAGTCTCTCTGTCAAGATGGTTTGACAGTAGCAACCGAGGCACTTACTATGGCTTTTGGAGTGCCAGCCATAACATCGGTGAGGCAATCACCTTCATTACCATTGCAATCATTGCGACGCAGTTTGGCTGGCGTTATGCATTGATTGGTGCAGGCGTGATAGGTATCGCATATTTTATGGTCATACAAATTGGTATGAAAGATACGCCACAGAAGTATGGCTATTTGTTGGAACAGAAAAGATTGAATAATGAGAAAGGAAATACCGATTTCAATAAAGCGCAAAAGGCTGTCCTGCGTAATCCTGCTATATGGGTTCTGGCTTTAGGCTCAGCTTTCATGTATATTAGCCGATATGCCGTTAATAGCTGGGGTGTTTTCTATCTTGAAACGATGAAAGGCTATTCAACACTGGATGCCAGCTTTATTATCTCCATTAGCTCGGTATGCGGTATTGTTGGAACCATTGCTTCAGGACTTATCTCTGACAAGCTCTTTAAGGGCTCTCGAAATGTTCCTGCATTGGTTTTTGGACTGCTGAATGTTGTAGCTCTATGCCTCTTTCTGCTTGTGCCTGGTGTGCATTTCATTATTGATGTCATTGCCATGGTGCTTTTTGGCTTAGGTATAGGTGTATTGATTTGTTTCCTTGGAGGATTGATGGCTGTCGACCTTGCACCTAAGAATGCAGCAGGTGCTGCACTCGGTGTCGTTGGAGTAGCCAGTTATATTGGAGCTGGTGTTCAAGATATTATGAGTGGATGGCTGATAGAAGATCATAAACATTTTGTAAATGGTTCTGAAGTATATGATTTTACATATATCAATTACTTTTGGATTGGGGCTGCATTGATGTCTGTTATTCTAACTCTTCTTGTTTGGAATGCAAAAGCTAATAACAATTAAGATATAAGAATTACAGATGATCTGTATGACAACAAAACTATTGAATTATTTGCATTTTTTGTTTTCATCCTAAATCAATTTTAAATCTACATTTTGTCAAAATAATTACAAATCTAATAAATAGCGAACCTTTTATTGATGATACAAGTTCGGGATAAGAGTATTCTCTATAAGTTGGGTGTAAATGACAATAATAGGCGTGAAAAGACTTATTCTCTTTATCCTTTAGAGGAATAAGAGACTCTCTAAACGATTTTGAACGAATATAGTCTTACATTCTTTGCTAATATTTGTATGTATTATATAGGCTATATCAAATGACTAAGATGTGGATTATTTTTTATTCGTTCTATCTCAGAACTAACAAGGGATAATATATCTTGTTTAACACGTTTATAGTTGGCTTCGATAGTCTCTTTGAGATTATCGGAGCCATCTTCGTTTTTGAAGTCTGCGATAGTGGGTATAGACTGATAAACTTTCATTTCAGCAGAGACTTTGGCACTATCCACCACAATCTCAGCATGGAAAATTTTCTGCTCAATGCGCTCGTCAAAGTTATCGGACACTGCTCCTACAAACATACCTTGTGTGAGATTGCTGATTTTCGATGCTGGGATAAGGCTATCCATCTGTGTGGAGATAGAAGTGGACTTATCGTTGCGATTGATGGTCATAGACTGCCGTTGCTGAAGTACCTTGCCGAAACGCTCGGAAAGTGTCTTGGCTGTTTCTCCCACTACCTGCCCGGAAAAGACATTACCGACCGTATTCTGTATCACCTTGCTTTCCTTGTCGCCATAATCACGGGTGAGCTGTGAGAAGTCCTGAAAGCCCAAACACACCGCTACCTTATTGCTTCGTGCTGTGGCAATCAAGTTATCTAATCCACGGAAGTAGATTGTCGGCAACTCATCTATTATAACAGACGATTTGAGTTGCTTTTTCTTATTGATGAGTTTCACGATACGACTGTTATAAAGTCCGAGTGCTGCAGAATAAATGTTTTGTCGGTCGGGATTATTTCCTACGACCAACACCTTTGGCTCGTTGGGATTGTTGATGTCGAGCGAGAAATCATCGCCCGTCATCACCCAATAAAGGGCAGGGCTTATCATACGAGACAGTGGTATTTTGGCACTGGCTATCTGTCCCTGCAACTGGTCCTGTGCTCCACCCTCCCATGCGTCCATAAAAGGGGAAAGGTAGTTGGAAAGCTCATCGTAGGAAGTAAGTATCGGGAATATCTGTGCGTAGGGACGGTTAAGAAACTCTATCGCATGAGGAAATGTGCAATACTTCCCATTCTCATAGATTTTCAGGAACCAGATGATGGCAGCCAACAGGATAATTGGCGACTCCACAAAGAAATCCCCCTGCTTCTGTATCCACGAACGGTTAAGGTTGAGCATAATGGTGTAGGCGCTCTCGTAGGCATCTGAGATGTCTGTCATAAAGGCTGGATTGATGGGATTACAGCGGTGCGACTTTCTTGGGTCATCAAAGTTGATGACATAGAACTGTGGTTTTACCTTGTAGGCATTCAAATGATGAAGCAAGTGATTGTAAGCAATCTCAGAAAGGTCTGGGAACTTGTAGTCGTAGATATACATGGCAAAGCCTTTTTCAATCTGCTGCTTGATATAGTTGTTCACAATGGCGTAGGACTTACCAGAACCCGGAGTTCCGAGCACCATCGAGGCACGAAATGGATTGACCACGTTAATCCAACCTTTGTTCCACTTCTTCTTATAGTAAAAACGTGTAGGGAGATTGACAGAGTATTCATTTTCCATCAATCGCGTTTCCTGCATGAAGCTCTCGTTCTCCGTATTGAATACATCGTCCATCAGATTGTTTTTGAGCAGTCGGCTCATCCACACACCACCCATCAGCAGGCAGATATAGCCAACGGAAAGCGTAAAGATATAGAGCGAAGCCGCTCCAATCTTGCCGATGGGCAATGCCAACAGCCACCAGTTGAGAAAGAAAAAGACAAATCCGGAGAAAAGCACTGTCCAAATCTTCGGCCACGTGATTTTCTCCTCTTTCACGCCCTTTGTTCCAAGGCAGGACAAAGCGAGAAATACCACACAAAAGAGTTTTGTCCAGAGGATGGACGAAAACAATCCTGTGGTACGCTGGAAATTCATCAGTATCTTATCAATGATTCCAAGCGTAAAACCCCAGACATGAAATGCCTCGTAACAGAACCAATAACAGTTAACGAGGAGGAATAACACTGATATGCCTCTCATAAAGTCCATGACTTTTCCTAATGCCCTTAAATCATCTTCCTGTGCCATAATGCTATTTTTTGTAGCCTCCTCCAACCCCTCCGAACCAACGGTCTCTGACCAAAGGGAAGAAAAGGAGAAGGGAGTTGGAAATGCTCATTTATTTAACGTTTTCTTCGTCTAATATTTACCTTACTTAGTTTTCGGAGCTTACGCTGCCACGCCGCCTCCTTCCAATCATCGTTGCCCGTAGATAGGAATGAACCATCTGCTATATCCTCGATAAGTTCATCGACAAGGTTGTCGCTTTCCTCCGTATTTAGCTGCGAAGGGTGAACGGTTGCAGATTGATCCAAACGGACAGACGGACAGCCGTACAGCGTCTCGTCCAAGAATGGGTTGTCCGTTGGATTGGAGAAATAACCATTGAATATATTGGCAGCATATCCTTTGCCCAAGCGTGAGCCATTGAGCGCAACGCCCTCCTTGTCGTCAATGAAGGTGATGCCATAGATGCGCCCGCTTTCGTTCTTTCGGATAAACACACGCAAGCCTTGTTCCTCCAATCTGCTCCGCAGGTCTTTCTCTGTTTGAGGAGAGGTGCGCATAGCTTGTAACACCCTGTACCTTATGATTGATATCAATGGTTTGATAGCTTGTTTCGACTTCTGCATCCTGTTCTGTACAGCAGTATAACCCACACCACGACCGATGTCCGATGCGTTGATGGGTGTGCTTACCTTGTTACCCTTGCCATCAGTCAGAACATAGACAAGTCCGTCATATTTCTTTCCCCGAAACTCTGTTCTGATTTCCTCTACGGTAAGGTTGTATGCAGAAAGGATGGCGTTCAGTTCGCCCAAGGAACAGAAACAATAATGCTTCAGCACCATGCGGACAATGTTTGCCACTTGCTCCTTGATATTTCTTTGGGTGGTATCAATCTTGGGCGTTTCTTTCATCGCTTTGTCAGTAACCTTTGAACTTAGGATGAGGTTATACTTCCTTTCCAAGGCATCGGTAATCTGCTTGCTCCTTCGCTTTTCAAACTTGTCGTTAATCTTTTGTCCACGGCTGTCCACTCGAAGTGATACGATGTGTATATGCTCACGGGCGATGTCGCTGTGCTTGAAGACGATATAGGGTTGGTTGCCATAGCCGAGTGCCTCCATATACTCCTTGGCAATCTGCGTGAGTGTTTCATCTGAGAGCTTCTCGTCCGGATGCGGATTAAGGGAACAATGGAACACCGTTTTCTTCGTTCGGCATACCTTCGGCATCAATGCCTCCATGTCGGCCAGTACATCCTCCATCGCATAACGACCTTCCTTGCTCTGATACAACTCAGCAGCAAGAAGAATACTCGCCTCTCCTTTCTCTACCTTCTTGAAGTTGTAGCCGAGTGCACCTCCAAGGTTCTCCGTTGCTGAAATTTTTGCTATCATTTTTCTAACTAAATTCTCAATACTTCTTCTTTCTATAATCAATGGTTAAATTGATAGCCTGCTCCTGCAAGGCGATGATTTGAGCCGACAATTTCTCCAACTTCTCAAGCAGTATCTGTGCGGTTTTCACGCTGTGATAGCTGTTGATGGCACGCACGGTCTGGTTATACAGCACGCCAATCTTATGAATCTGTGCTGTCAGTTCTGAGAGTTTGCGGTAATATTCCACGGCAGATTTATCCACCGTAATCACCTTGAAATGCTCACCAAGAATACGTCCACGCACGAAATCCGACTTGGTTTCTGCGCCCGAACGCTGAAACAAATCAATCGCCCTTTGTTGGTCCTTCGGGTTAGGAAGGCGTACATGCCAGTTGTCCCAACGTGGCTTTTCCGCTTGTTTTCGTTCTGAACCGTGTTCCGTGTCCTTTTTCATATCTGTTCTGTTTTCTTAATTACGACTTTGGAGTAATTCATCTCCCCTTCGGGGCAAGGGTCTTTGTGGTACAAACGGCGGTTTGTGTCACAAAGACACACCTTGCCAATATCAAGAGCTGATGCGATGGAAGCATCCACCTGTAAGGGTGTCCGCTTCGGGTAGTTTACCTCCATGTGCTCTATCCGCCTGCAAAGTTACGGCGGATTTCCAAATATCTCATTATCAGTAATATTCCCTCTTTTTCCTTTCATTTCCCTATACTTCACAGGCATAGAAAAATCTATCGAAAAAGCTTTTATTTTGCAGACAGAACGAGCGGACAATCGCTCGAACAAACGTTCAAAAGGACGATAAAAAGTTCGGGAAACAGATTGTTCGATTTATCGATAGTTCGACATTTCGAGATGTAGATTTCTCGAACTCTCGACAAACCGAATGGTTGATAGAACAAATGATTGATAAGTCAAATGACCGACAGATCGGCAAGACAAACTATAAAACAAACTGTCGATGGTTCTATCGAACTATCAAACGTCCAAACGGCATATCGCTCAAAAGACAGTTCAACAAATAAAAATATCTATCGCAATGGAACAGACAAACACATCGCCCATTTTTCTGGGCTTTTCCTCCCAGAAGGGAGGTGTCGGAAAAAGCACGCTGGCAGAAATCGTCAGCAGCATCCTCTATTATGAGAAAGGCATCGAACTCTTCATCGTGGACTGCGACCTGTCACAGGATTCCTTTTACAAGCTCCGCCAAAGGGAAAAGACCTTTGTTGAGGGTGATCCCTTGGTTTCCCAGCAGATGAACGACTATTTCTCTGCACTGGGGCGTGTCTCCTACCGTGTGCTTAAGGCCGACCCGAAGAGCGCCATCGCCAAGGCTGCCGAACACATCTGCAAGAACCCAAAGAAACGCTTTGACCTGGTGGCTTTCGACTTTCCCGGGCATGCGGGGACGAGCGACCTTCTGGAACTCTCACTTGAAATGGACTATATCCTTTCACCCATCGAGGCAGATGTGCAGTCAATGGTCTCCTGCCTTGCCTATGCCAAGACCATGCAGGACTTGGGCGTGTCGATGACGGGGGCACGCATTAAGGACGTCATGCTCCTTTGGAACAAGGTGGACAGACGGGTGAAGAGTACGCTGATAGAAAAATACAGCGAATACATCAGGAACGAGGGCTACACGCTGTTTGACGAGCATGTCTATGCCGCCCACCGTTTCAGTCACGAGCTGGAACAATACGGTTTCCGTGGAACATTCCGTTCCACCTACCTTGCGCCAAGCAGAGCCCTGCGTGCCGGCACGGGGCTGGATGAGATGATTGACAGCCTGCTTACGCATATCAGACTAAAGAAGGAGGCGAGCAATGGCACGGATTGACGAACGGAGAAAAATCTTGGAAGCCAAGCTCAAGGAGATGTCGGAGGACGGCGTGATGAAAGGAAAGCCCAAGGACACACTTGCCTTCGACCCACCCGATGAGGATGAAGAAAACGAGCAACAAGAGGCGAAGAAGATTATGCCGGTTCAAGGGAATACTCCCGTCCTCCAAGAAACGAATGCGGAAAAGACAAAAGAAGTGCCGCATGAGACTCCCGCGCTCTCATTGGACGATTACCGGACACGCTATTTCCACGCTGTCCGTATCCGCGAAAAAACAGCTTTCACGATGAACGTGGAGACCTTGCAGGTACTAAGGAACGTGCTGCAAGACTTGGGTGAACGGGTCTCGATGGCATCCTACATAGACAACATTTTGCGTGAACACCTCAGAGAGCATAAGGAATTGCTCAACAATGCCACGGCAAGACAACGGCGTAAAACAACCATAACAATATAGCATTATGACAACAATCGATTTTCTGATTTTATTCTTGGTATTCAGCAATATTCTTCTGATTGTATATTGCAGTGTCATTTTCTTTCAGGTTTACATAAGAGACAGAAACACCAAGGAAGACAACACGGACAATCCCACTCAGGTAAAGAAAACTGCGTCCGGAACTCAGCATCTCATGGAAGACCGCAAGGATTTGACAGGGGCTGATTACCTTGCTGATTTTATGCTGCAGAGCACAGAGGAACAATGGGAGGATTACAAAACCAAGTTCTTTATTCCAAGGCGGTCCCGAAACAAATCGGGGTTCACGATCAACACAGAGACCTTAACCATACTCCGCAATGTTCTCCGCGATACAAAGGCGGAAACGACGTTGACGGCTTACATAGAGAATATCCTTACCAATCACCTCAAAGCCCATCAGGAGCTTATTAATGAGATAGCAGACAAGCAGAAATTAAAAAACACCTTATACCTGTGAATATGGAAACTGTTCTTTTAGATATTCTCCTTTTCTTGGGTGTAGTATGGATGCTTCTCTGTACCGCATACCTTTGGAGGCTTTTTCAAGACTCAGCAGCTCTATCAGGTAAGAACACCCCAAAACAGAAAGACAACAGGCCCAGCGAAAGTCCCAAGCCTTCTGTTTCCCAAGAGCAAATAGACAGTGCCCGCCATATCTTGGTAGGTAGGAGTAAGCCTTTCATTTCCTCGTCTATCCCTGAAGTTCCCGCCATTTCCCCGTCTGAAAATTCAGCCGAAAATCCTGATACTTTTGCAGGGCAAAATATCCCGACAGGGCAGGATACAACCGAAAAGGTAGGAAGTACCGCTGAGGAGGACGACAATGAGATGAATGTCGACTACACGATGGACGAACCAGATGAGGACACCATAGCCCGTGAGGAACTGGAATTGGAAATCGGCAGACGAGGTGAAAGCCTGATCGCAGACGATTCTCTGCCCGAAGTATCACCGTCCGCTATTCTCGCAAGGGACATTATCCGTGTCAACGGTTGGCACAGGAATGACGATGCACTCGATGAGGAAAGCGAAACTGACGTTCATGAAACGCTGCAAGCGATACGAGGGACAGAGCTCATGGAATACATGAAAGAAGTCGCACTCGGACAGGAGCAAGACCATCAGAAGCTACTCGCTGCCATCCGCAAGGTCGAAGAAACGGAGTTGCAGGAGAATGATACAAAAATGACTTCTGTCCCCGAAACAGACAAAGAAAACAATAACGAGGGAACGATGGAAGAAAAGCCGCTTTCCTACTATCTGTAAAACAATCCATATTGCAAGCAGGGAAGGAGCAAGGCTGGGGCGGCTCACTGGTAAAACAATCCTATACGATAAGATAGAGCCAGCTCCACCGTCTCCTCCCATCAAAGACTTATCATTAACAACTTAAAAATAAACAGAACAATGGACAAAAAGAAAATCATGATGCTGCTGATCCTGCTGACGGCTACCGCCATAGGAGCATACGCACAGGGCAACGGCATTGCCGGAATCAATGAAGCAACGAAAATGGTAACCTCCTACTTCGATCCCGGCACGAAACTCATCTATGCCGTAGGGGCGGTAGTGGGGTTGATAGGAGGAATAAAAGTGTACAATAAGTTCTCAAGTGGCGACCCCGATACGAGCAAGACCGCAGCCTCTTGGTTCGGTGCGTGTATCTTCCTCATCGTGGCTGCCACCATCTTGCGTTCCTTCTTCCTATAAAAATATGGCTAATTGGGAAATCAACAAGGGTGTAGGCCGGACGGTGGAGTTCAAGGGCTTGAAGGCACAGTACCTCTTCCTCTTTGCAGGAGGACTGCTGGCTGTCCTCATTCTCGTTGTCGTGCTCTATCTCTGTGGCATCAGTCAGATAGCCTGTCTTGTAATAGGCGTAGTGGAATCTCCAAAAAAATATGGATAATGCCTGAAATGAGCTATCTGAGTGGTTTATTTACCAACCAAATTTTTTCCAATCATAAAAACAAATAAGTCTTTTAAAGTAGGACTTAGTGTTACTTCCAATGGTCTTGTTATTGACTACTAAAATATCATTGAAATTACTTATAAGATACTGCCTTAGTACTTCCAAGTCTTCCTCACCAATAGAAAGATACGGAATTAAAGCCATAGTTTTCCACTTTACATCTTGGAATCTATCGATTGCTGTATGTATATCATATTTCTTTTCTTCATTTGAAAAGAAGTTGTAGGTACGGAAGTCATCTAATTTTAGCAATTGAAAATTTATTCCAAGTGAATTATTCTCATATTGCTCATTGTTATTGATACCTAACGTTTGTAGATAACGATAAATCGGTAGATATTTAATATTTCCTTTTCGGAGTTTAGGTAGTGTTTTCGTTAATACTATTTCGCTTTCATATTTGGATTGTTCGGCAATAACATCCCTAAAAATATCTGTAACGGCAAGACCAACATATCCAACGGCAGATTGATACTTTGCTATCGTACCGAATCCGCATACAAACTGAATGTCCTTATTGGCTTCAATCTCTTTTTCGGGAAGAACATACAATTTCTTCTCAGGTTTTTCTGAATAGATAATTTCATAAAACTGCTGTTTGTAAAATCTTAACATATCTGCAGACATTTGGCGTTCAAATGTGGCTAAGCATTCATATACAGGTTTGAACTCATGTGTTTTAATACGAATAACAGGAAGCGTAACACCTTCACTCATCAACATATCAAATCTCTCCACCTCCATTTCAGCATCGTTATCCTTGTTCCATTCTACAAAGAAAAGGTTATTTTGTAGCAAGCCTATCTTGTCTTGGTCAAGACACTGTACAATAGAAGTTAATATGCTTTTTATGTTATTGTCGTTCATAGAGTACCCAATAAAGACAATTGGATGCTCTATGAATATTGTAATCAATTTTGCCGCAAGATATGCATTTCGCTTGTTAAAATCGGTATAATCTTCATGCGTGAGTACCAAACTTTCAGGTTCACGCATACAACCATGTATCTTGTAAATCTCGCCAATGTTTACAATAGATTTGGAAAATAAAAGCTCTTTTTGTCCAACGTATCTATTAAATTTTGGAAACTGACGTTCACAAAAATCATCCCAGTTAGTTGTAATCACACCATCAATACTCAATTTGCTTAATAAAGCAAGTTCTTCAGAATACTTTTCATCTGGCTCTTCCAGAGTGTATTTAACAAGGAATTTGGCTATTTTATCTTTCAAAACGCTACTTATATTGGTAGCCTTATCTTGGAAAGACTTCTTATATTCATCATCATCAGGTAGAGCCCAGAAATTCTTATTACATTCTTGCGCTATTTCTGTAGCTACTTTAGACAAATCTTTTGTATTGAGAGATGTATAATATGCATTAATATGCTGTGAAGAAAAGTGAGACAATAACGTTTCCCAATCAGGTGTATTCAAATAATGTTTGGTAAATCCCGAACCCAAGAAAAGAAATGGTGCACTTTTCTTTTTCTTTATAATCTCTTTTAAATCATCTATCGTCATCTTTTTAATTTTAAGTTACTTTTTAGTTGTAAAAATTGATGCGCGGGGCACATTGTCACCACGCATCAACATAAAGATTACCCGTTGGCGGAATAAAATCAAATCAATAAATGTAGACAAAAAGTTGCACATGTCGTTGATTTTTAGTAACTTAGTAGTTGTAAACCAATTAAGTTTAAATCATCGCATGTACAACCTCTATACAAAATTCGTAAAAATCCTTGAGATATGCAAGCAATTCTCACAAAATATCGTCAATGAATGCGGCAACATTCCACGTCGTGGCCCAGTACCCAAGTTCTCGGATTTGGAGGTGGTGGCATTATCGCTGACGGCTGAGGCCGAAAGTATTGACAGTGAGAAATGGTTGTTTGACTACCGGTTGCAAGAACACAAAAGCAATTTCCCCAATCTCATATCAAGAAGGCAGTTCAATGACCGCCGTAAGAAAACAGCAGGCTTATGCGAAGAGATACGCAAAAGGATTGCCATGGAAATGGACGGGGAAGAAGAACAGTTCTTTGTCGACTCCAAGCCAACAGGGGTGTGTCGGGTGGCAAGAGGGAAACGGTGCAAGATGGGACGTACTGGGGACTTTTCACAAGCTCCGGACTTCGGTTACTGCGCTTCACAAAACACATATTATTTCGGATATAAACTGCATGCCCTCTGCGGGTTAACAGGTGTCATCCACTCATATGACCTGTCCAAGGCAAGCATACCTGACCTCGACTACATGAAGGATGTGAAATTGTCTTATCATGACTGCAGCATCTACGGGGACAAAGGATATATAGGAGATGACGTTCAACTTGATCTGTTCGAAACCGCCCATATAAGACTCGAATGCCCGTATCGGGTGAACCAGAAGGATTGGAAACCGACTTTCATTCCACTTGCCAAGGCAAGAAAGAGAATTGAAACGCTTTTCTCACAACTCACCGACCAATTCCTCACCATAAGAAATTACGCCAAGATAACGAGTGGCTTGTACGCCAGAATCATTGCCAAAATCAGCGCACTAACCATTCTTCAGTATGTGAATTTCATTAACAACAAGCCCATCGGCAGAATTAAGTATGCCCTAAATTAATTCCGCCAACGGGTAACTAATTTTAAAATTCCATGCTAAGACTCTTGAAATTGTTTTATAGGACAATTCAAATTCTCTTATAAGACAATTTTAATTCTCTTATAGGACAATTTTCCCTGTCTGATGGCTATTGATAATCAGATAGTTACGAGACGGATTTTTAACTATGAAATGCCATAAAAAAGATGTGCAGAAGTAAAATATTTTGCACATCTAAATGGGTTACTAAACCAACGATTTTAGCTACTTAAGGATGAAAATTTTCGTCTATATCTGGACCAGAATGTTCTTCTGGTTTAGGCTTCTCGGGCATCAAGGGTATCGCGCATAGTTGTACTCTTCGTAAATTGTACATTAACCTGCTTGATAAGTTGTGCGCCTTTCTTCTTTGCCTCGGCTGCAGTCGGAGCACCTTGCGATTTCATTGTGAGGCGGAACGAACCTAAATCATCAAGTCGGACTGTATTACCATTTTCTAATGCCTCCATAACCTCGTATTTGCAAAGCATCTAAAACGGCTTTAACGTCAGCACTTGAAACGGTCGAACGTTTTCCACACGCTTTACTATCTGCGCAAGCGACATCGGTGTGGTTGGTGCCATTTGCGGATAATACTTAATCTCGTTTTTCTTCAGCGGATTTTTCTTCGCTTGAATTACATATTTTATCATAGAAACAGTCTCGACTTTTGTTATTTCTATAATTGTGAGGAGTTTGTTGTCTTTTCGATGCCAACATAAGATGAGCACTCTTCCCATATACGAAGTGTCCCACAAATCAACTCACTGGCTTGTGGCTCACGAAAACCCAACAACTCCCAAATATGTCAATTCACCAACTTACAAACTCAAGAACTCATCAACTCACAGGTTCACAAGCTCATCGACTCACGACTACATTAACTCACAAGCAAACTAATTCCCACTCCATTCTAGCGAGAACATAGGTTGTAAAGTGGGGTAACTATTCAGCAATAAGGCGTATAAACTATTATTGATTATCAACAAGTTACACAAACAGACACATGCAAATTCTGGTAAAATAATGTCATTTCGAGCCTTTTTGCCACAACATTATGTTTATAAGTTGTTGATAATCAACGTTCATTATTGCTGAAAAGTTACAAAGTGGGTGAATTGTTACAAATTTTAATAATGAGGTCGTCTTGACTTTTAATATTCCTATAAATTACGAGAGGTTTATTGTCTTTGTACCGTAAAGCCAAGATAAACCCTACTATCATATACGAAGTGCAGGACAAATCAATTCTTTGGCTCATAAACTCACAAAAAACAACAACTCCCGAATACATCAACTCACCAACTTGCAAACTCAAAGACTCATCAACTCAAAAACTTAAATTATTGTCTTTTATTTTACAATCGGATTCTAATTTTCACTCCGTTCTAGCGAAAAAACAGGTTAAAAAGTAGGCAAAAAGCTACTTTTTCTTGCCTTTCACGTATCTTGCTTTGTCTATTTTTAAGAGCAAAACCTGCATTTTGCACCATTTTGCCTTTCTAGATTGCTTGCCAACTCATTATTTTTTACGCCCCAAAAACCACTTTTAGCCCCTAAAATGCCACTTTTCAGTGTCTATTTTGCCCTTTCCAGCCATGCTTTTAACGGTTCTAAAAGGTTTTATTTATACATTTACGGTGTATTTTTATGCTTTTCACCTTTCATTTAGCAGCATTTTGCCCTGTATTTAGCACCATTTCACCTTGCATTTTGCACCAAAACGCACTGCATTTAGCACCAAAACGCATTGCGTTTTGCGGCATATTACACTGCGTTTTGCAGCAAAACGCACTACATTTTGCTGCAGATCGCCCAAAAACGGGTGTTAGTGGCGGTCAGTTTAAATAAAAATTCATTTTGCCAGCATGTACAACTAACCCCTTTTTGCATCAAAACGAACCTTCGCGAGAATCGATTTTTTGCGGCAGGGTGGACGATTGTTGGCGAAAACTGCACTCATAATGTTAAATTTCTTACTGAAAACAAGACAAAGCAGATTGTGCTGTGTACGCATGCAAAGGCAACGGTGACGGAAAGCATGTACGCTTACAACTGCCAACGCGAATGGTTGCAGGGCATTCTGCCCACGGCTAACGGAGACGGCATTATGCAAACACAGAAATAATCTGCCATTGGCAACCAGTTCTCAACTTGTAGAAAATACATTGAATAACTTTCGCCAGGTCACTTTTTGAGGCATAACCACGTTTTGACACAGGCAAGTGGCGCAGGATTTCAGATTTTATCGTTTGCCTGTCCAGTACTTCGTACATGAGAGGAGTGTTTATCTTGGTTTTTACAGTACAAAGATAATAAACTCCTCTCAATTTGTAGAGATTTTAAAAGTCTAGATGACTTCATATCCTATAAATTTAAGGATGTTAATAATGAACACAAAAGTAATGATTTTTCTTTATAATCAGCAAAAGACAAAATAATATTTTCTAACATTTCTTGAAAAATATTTTCTGAAAATACTGCTCCATCAGAGGCGCAGCGTGCAGAGACAGCTGCTTCTACGGCAAAGATAGAAAGTTCTATGCATCGTTATGAGGAGAATAATCGGCTCTTAAACTCTTTTTACGCTCCCGACCCACACGAGCAGGAGCGTGAAGCCTTGCGCTCGGAGATTGATAACCTTAAAAAGGAACTCTCCGCCAAAGACAGCAGGGAGGACAATGAAGAGAAACGGCAGCTTGCCTTGATGGAAAAGAGCTATCAGATGGCAGCGAAGTATCTCCCTAAAGCATCAACTCCACCTACCTTCAATAATGGTCTGACGGCAGGAAATAAAAAAACGGAAGATACAGCAGGTGGCTCTGACGCTGCTAAGGGCAAGACCATGCAGAATGAGAAGCCTGTAATGGAAGTTCTGCCGGAGCGTAGGCAGATAGTATCCTCACTTGATCAGCCTATGAGCGATGTGTACTTTATGGAGGAATACGGCAAGAAGGCTCGTAATATGGGCTTTCATTCGCTTGCAAGCACGTCTGTACCTACAATGCGCAATACGCTCAAAGTAGTAGTGGACAGGACTACAGTTCTTAAAGAGGGTGACAATGTGGTCCTTCGTCTGCTGGAAAGTGCCAAGGTAGAGGGGCTGCACATTCCACGGCAGAGCCGACTAATAGCAGTCGCCAAGATTGAAGGTAACCGTATGCACCTACTCATCAAAAGCATTGAGGTGGACGGTCATATCATAGCCGTCAAGCTCTCTGCATATGACACAGACGGACAGGAGGGCGTGTATATACCAGGTTCGGAGGACATCAATGCGCTTAAGGAAGTTGGTGCGAACATCGGTGGTTCAATGGGAACATCCTTTACCTTCGCTTCCTCTGCCAAAGACCAGATTATCTCAGAGGCTGCCCGTGGGGTGATGCAGGGCGCAAGTCAGCTGCTTCAAAAGAAGCTGCGCACCATCAAGGTAACGCTCAAAGGTGGCTACCGCCTTTTCTTGGTTCAGTCCAAATAAAACAATCGAAAATGATAAGTAAAAAATAACATCAAATAAAAAAGGAACAATGAAGAAAATTATTTTATCAATGGCTATGCTTGCCATGGTGGGAGCAACAGCCACAGCACAGGAAAACAATGATGATCTGACACCGAGCCGTCCGCTTACTTCGGGAGAACTTTTTCAA
>NZ_KB899228.1 GCF_000378085.1 Hoylesella loescheii DSM 19665 = JCM 12249 = ATCC 15930 | reverse complement strand
CGAGCCCCCTGCCGCAGGGCACCCCCCTCGGTGTTTTTCATGGCCTTGTTTTCATTCACGCAAAAAAGGCCAGCCCAAACTTGGACAGACAACAAACAATGCTTAACTTTGCAAACGGATGGCTGTTGTAAACCAAATTTGGACTTTGGAGAAGGACATGACAACCTAAATACAACATAAGGATTTTTCTTGTCAACCAAAGGAGTATTTAACAACGAAAAGTGTCAACTAATCTCAGTACACTACAAATAATACCGCCCATCTTCTGTAAATATTGTTTGCCTTTCTCCCAAGTATGCCGGGCGATGGCCTTTTTTGTGGGGAAGCGGTATGGTGGCAGTTCCATCACGAAGGGGGTATCCTCGCCTTTCACCAAGAAACGACTGAAAATCTTACTCATTATCACGGCCATGAGTATGCCCACTACGTAAAGCGAAATCATAATTGCCGAGCGATACTTCAAGGCGAAGAAGGTTCCTGTAATCATGATGTAAATGGGCAGACGCGCCGAACAACTCATCATGGGCAGGATGAGCATGGTTATCAGTCGGCTTCGACGACTTTCGATGGTGCGTGTAGCCATTACCGCTGGCACGTTACAGCCAAAACCCATAATAAGAGGTATGAACGATTTGCCGTGCAAACCCATCTTGTGCATCAGCTTATCCATGATGAAGGCTGCACGAGCCATATAGCCGCTGTCTTCCATGAACGAGATGAAGAAGTAGAGGATGAGAATTTGCGGTAAAAATACGATCACCGCGCCCACACCAGCAATGATTCCTTCGGCCAATAGGTCTTTTACAGGTCCGTCGTGTAGGTTCTCGCTAACCCAGCCACCCAGCCAGTTAATGCCTTGGTCTATCCAATCCATGGGATATTGACCCACGGTGAACGTTACTTGGAACATCACATAGAGCAGGAAGAAGAAGATGGGGAAGCCCCAAAACTTATGTGTGATGATGGCATCGAGCTTATGCGTAAGCTTGTAAGTGTCGTTTGCTTTACCTTCCTTGTAGCCAGCCTTGGCCAAAACGCCGTGAATGAAGGCATATTTGGCATCCATGATGGCCGTTTCGCAATCCTGGTTAAGTTGTGTTTGTATGCTTTGCGCCTCCTTATCGCGTGTGGCCAATATCTCCTTGGCGTTGCTTAAGGAGGCAATTTCGCGTTCGGTTTCAGCGTCGTTCTCCAACAACTTGATGGCCAAATATCGTGTATGGAACTTGTGTCTTACCTCCGGATTCTGCTCAATTTGCAGTTTTAGCCGACTGATACATAGTTCCAGTCTTGGTCCATGATTGATATGAATATGTCGCGAAACCTTATTGTGTGGTCGGGCGTCGGCTGTGGCGAAGTCTTCTTGATGCTCGGTGGGTACGTCGCTCTTATATTCCTCGTGCCACTTTTGCAGGTCGGCGGCCACTTCAGGGTTGATGTTGCCGTCTTTGTCGATAAAGTCCATGCCCTCGTACATGTTGATGATGACATGGAAAAGCAACTGAACGCCACGCCCCGTCTTAAAGACGGTGGGTATCATGGGTACGCCAAACTGTTTGCCTAGCGCTTGAAGGTTTATCGTGTCACCGCGTTTTTCAAACTCGTCGTACATGTTTAGGGCGCACACCATGCGCAAGTTCATGTCTACGAGTTGGGTGGTGAGGTAAAGGTTGCGTTCCAAATTGCTGGCATCCAGCACGTTGATAACCACGTCGGGTGTCTTTTCGATGATTTGTTTACGCACATATAGCTCTTCTGGACTATATGCCGAGAGCGAGTAAGTGCCTGGCAGGTCTACCAGATGAAACTCATAGCCTTCGAAACGCGCAATGCCTTCCTTGGCATCGACGGTTACGCCCGAATAGTTTCCTACCTTTTCGTGCGCTCCCGAGGCAAAGTTGAAGAGCGATGTCTTGCCACAGTTGGGGTTTCCCACCAGTGCCACGTTTATCACACGCCGCTTATGGCGTGCCGCTTGTTGCATCTTTTCTTCGCTATTGTCGTTTTCGGCTGTTGCCTTAGCGGGCATATAGTCTGCTTCGGTGTTTACGTTTGGGTTGCTTTCGCTGTCTTTCGTTTCGTCGTTGGGCGTGTCGATAAGTTTGGCTTCTTCTTCCGAAACCACTTCAATCATTTGCGCCTCGTCGTGGCGGAGCGAAATTTCGTAACCAAGTATCTTGTATTTCACGGGGTCTTGAAGGGGCGCATTGAGCAATACCTCGACGGTCTTGCCCTTGATAAAGCCCATTTCGACGATGCGTTTCCTAAAACCACCATGGCCCATAACTTTCACCACAACGGCTTTTTCTCCCGTTCTCAGCTCCGATAATCTCATTTGTTATTGCACGTGTTATGTGTTTATGCTTACACAAAGTTATAACATTTCCGTTTGAGGGGTGGCCCATAGGGCGCTTTTCAGATTTAAAATACCTAGTTATAGGTATTGCCCTCTGCTCGACAACAGTTCTTTTCTACCTATAATTAATGATGGTGTGTTTGAAGATAGCGAGAAGTAAAGGACGTTTTTTCTCAATATTCAAGTTCACCTCTAGTATCTCTGCAAGGGCAGAGGGGAGTGAATGGTATTGTTGTCACAGAGTTGTGGTGCTAAAGTTGACATGCCCTAATCCGGTGCGCCATGGTTTATGGTTTTTCCTCGCGCGCGCGTATATATTAATGAGTTGGTGTGTTTGGCGGTGAAGACTCAAACGGATGCGGGGTGTTTGCCCCCTTTCTGCGAGGCATTTAATGAAATGCTATAAAATAATGACTGTGTTATAAACCAGCGGTTTATAGTTTTATGTAGGGGTATGTAACAGGGTAGAGGTTGGTCCAGATAATATGTACCGCTATTACATATCATCTGGAATGAGGTTCCATGTTATCTGGAATGATGTTCCATATAATATGGAATCCCCGTACAAAATAGAGATACCACGCTGTGAAGTCTACTTTGATATGTTTAGGGCATAAATAATGCCACTTAAATGGTGAACTATTGGGCTGCAAAGTATGCCTCTAACTCGCGTATGGCAGCTGTGTCTACGGTCTTGAAATCGTTAATGATGAGGCCTTTTTCTAGCAAAACTATGCGTGTGGAAATGTCGATGGTGTGTTGTAGGTTATGACTTGACACGATGACCGTTGTGCCTTCGCGTTGCCCAAATTTGGAGAGGATGGCCTTTAAGGCGTTCTGACTGGTGGGGTCGAGAAAGTTAAAGGGCTCGTCGAGTATAAGAAATTGGGGGTGCGCGAGCATGGCCGCAATGATGCCTACCTTTTGCTTGTTACCTGCCGAGAGGTCGCGTATAAGCTTTTTTTGCCCAAGTATCTCGCCACCCATAAAGGTCTCGAACTGCTGCAAGGTTTGTTCTAGGCTTTCATTGTCTATTGCCGAGATGCTTGCAACGAAGTCGAAATACTCTTCGGGTGTAAGATAGTCGATGAGAAAGCCCTCATCCAGGTACACGCCTGTGTGTTGTTTCCACGCTTCGCTTTGCGTGGGGTTCACGCCGTTAAGGCTCACTTCGCCCGTATCGGCCTTTACCAAGTCGGTAAGAAGCCTGAAAAGGGTGGTCTTTCCTGAACCATTGTTCCCTACTAGTCCTACAATCTCATTGTCGGACATACAAAAATCGGGGATAGAAACAGCTGTCTTATCCCCGTATATTTTTGTAAGGTTGTTGATGTTTACTTGCATCTGATGTCTTTTTTATTAAGTTATTCTCCTCCTCGCAGAAAATTCTGCGAGGAGGAGAACTTAACGTAAGGGCAGTTATGGCCTGCGTTGGGGTTATGCAATGCCCTTTCCGTGGCAATCTTTAAACTTCTTTCCGCTACCGCAAGGACAAGGGTCGTTCCTTCTAGGCATCTTGTCTTTCATTATTGGTGTACGGTTTTGCGGTGCAGCACTTTCGCGTGTGTCTTGCTGTCTTGCAGCTCTTTGGGTCGCTTCGTCGAGGTCTTCTTTACTCTCTGTGTACTGTTGTTGCTGGCGTACTTCGGGTGCAGCCTCGCGAACTTCTTGCTCCACGTGCAACTGTGCACGCATCAGCAAGCTTGTTATGCGGTCGTTCATCTCGTTAACCATGTTGTCGAACAGTTTCACACTTTCGAGTTTAAACACCAGTAGGGGGTCTTTTTGCTCGTACGATGCGTTTTGCACGCTGTGGCGCAGTTCGTCAAGCTGGCGCAGGTTCTCTTTCCAACAATCGTCGATGATGTGCAGCATGACATTTTTCTCGAACTGCTTAATCACCGATTTGGCTTCTGTTTCGTAAGCCTCTTTTAGGTCGCATACAATCTGTACGATGCGTTTGCCATCGGTTATGGGCACAACAATGCGTTCAAAACGGTCGCCTTGCGTTTCGTACACCTCCTTAATAGTGGGGTAGGTCATCTCTTGCAGACGATCGGTTTTGCGCTTGAAGGTTTCCATAGCTGTTTGGAAAGTCTTTTCTTCCAATTCTTCGCGTTGCGTGCTGATGAATTCTTCTTCGGTGAAGGGGCACTCCATGGCGAATATCTTAATGAATGCCTCTTTGCAACCTTCGTAATCGTTGGTTTGTATGATGTTTATAACGCGGTCCCAGATAATGTTGGTGATGTCCATGCCAATGCGTTCGCCCAGCAATGCGTGGCGTCGTTTCTCGTAAATCACGGTACGCTGCTTGTTCATCACGTCGTCGTATTCAAGCAAGTGCTTACGAATACCGAAGTTGTTTTCCTCTACCTTCTTCTGTGCACGCTCTATACTCTTCGAAATCATTGGACTTTCGATGCGTTCGCCATCCTTAAAACCAAGTCGGTCCATGATGCGTGCAATACGCTCAGATGCGAAAAGGCGCATCAGCTTGTCTTCGAGCGAAACGTAGAATACCGACGAACCGGGGTCGCCTTGTCGTCCGGCACGTCCACGCAACTGTCTGTCTACACGGCGGCTTTCGTGTCTTTCGGTACCGATGATGGCCAAACCACCAGCTGCTTTCACTTCGGGCGACAGCTTAATGTCGGTACCACGACCCGCCATGTTTGTGGCAATGGTCACGGCTCCCAGTCCGTTGGTAGACTGTCCAGCCTTTGCCACGATCGAAGCTTCTTTTTGGTGTTGCTTGGCATTAAGCACTTCGTGGTCTATCTTGCGCATGTTGAGCATCTTGCTAAGCAACTCGGATATTTCAACCGACGTTGTACCAACGAGCACAGGGCGACCTTGCTTGCGCAGGTCTTCAATCTCGTCGATAACGGCAGCATATTTCTCTCTTGCCGTCTTGTACACACGGTCGTCCATGTCGTTACGTGCGATGGGGCGGTTGGTAGGAATTTCCACCACGTCAAGCTTGTAGATGTCCCAGAATTCGCCAGCTTCGGTAGATGCCGTACCAGTCATACCAGCCAGTTTGTGGTACATACGGAAGTAGTTTTGTAGCGTAATGGTTGCGAACGTTTGCGTTGCGGCCTCCACTTTCACGTGTTCTTTGGCCTCCACAGCCTGATGCAGTCCGTCGCTCCAACGTCTTCCTTCCATAATACGACCTGTTTGCTCGTCCACAATCTTAACTTCGCCGTCTATAACCACGTATTCGTCGTCTTTATTGAACATGGTATAGGCCTTAAGAAGCTGCTGAAGGGTGTGCACGCGCTCACTTTGGATGGCGTAATGGTTAAGTAGCTCGTCCTTGCGGTCGATCTTTTGCTCACTGCTCATGGTCTTATCAGCTTCAAGAGCTGAGAGTTGGGTGGCGATATCAGGCAAAACAAAGAGCTGGGCATCGTTAACTTGCTTGGCCAACCATTCTGTTCCCTTGTCGGTAAGGTCGCACGAGTTCAGTTTTTCATCAACAACGAAGTACAACGGAGCAACGGCTTCGGGCATCTTGCGGTTGTTGTTCTCCATATAAACCTCTTCGGTCTTCAGCATTCCAGCCTTAATACCTTCTTCAGAGAGGTATTTAATGAGCGGTTTATTCTTGGGAAGCGACTTGAATGAGCGGTAAAGCGAGAGGAAACCCTCGTCTAATTTCTTTTGGTCGTTCTGTTCCTGTCCTTCTGTTATCAGCTGTTTGGCCTCGGCAAGGTATTGTGTGGCCAACTTGCGCTGCACGTCTACGAGGCGTTCTACCAAAGGTTGGTATTCTTCGAACATCTGGTCGTCGCCCTTGGGGATAGGACCTGCGATGATAAGAGGTGTACGGGCATCGTCGACAAGCACCGAGTCGACCTCATCGACAATGGCGTAGTTGTGTGCCCTTTGCACCAAATCTTCGGGTGAATTCGACATGTTGTCGCGCAGATAGTCGAAACCGAACTCGTTATTTGTACCAAACGTAATGTCGGCCATGTATGCCTTGCGGCGTTCGGGCGAGTTGGGGCGATGCTTGTCAATACAATCTACCGACAGGCCGTTAAACTCGTAGAGCGGACCCATCCACTCGGAGTCGCGCTTGGCAAGGTAATCGTTCACCGTAACCACGTGTACGCCATTACCTGTAAGCGCGTTTAGGAATACGGGAAGCGTGGCCACGAGGGTTTTTCCTTCACCCGTTGCCATCTCGGCAATCTTACCTTGATGCAGGGCAATACCACCGAAGATTTGCACATCGTAGTGAATCATTTCCCACTTTGTGTCGTTTCCACCTGCAATCCAGTGGTTAGAATATATGGCGTTATCGCCTTCGATACGCACGAAGTCTTTGGTTGCGGCCAATTCACGGTCGAAATCGGTAGCTGTAACCACGATTTCTTCGTTCTCGGTGAAGCGTCTGGCCGTGTCGTGCATAATGCCGTATGCCACAGGCATCACCTCGTTGAGGGCAACTTCGTAGATTTCGAGGGCCTCTTTCTCCAATTTGTCAATCTGGTTGAACAGCGTTTCGCGCTCGTCGATGGGCGTTTCTTCTATCTGTGCTTTCAGTTCGGCAATCTTTTCCTTTTGTTCTTTTGCCGCGTTTTGCACTTGCGTCTGTATCTCTTTTGTCTTGGCGCGCAGCTGATCGTTGCTAAGGGCCTTTATTTCATCGTACGTGGCCTTTACTTTTTCAACAAGCGGCTGGATGAGTTTCATGTCGCGCGTCGACTTGTTGCCGAAGAGCGATTGTAGGATTTTATTTAAATTCATTTTCGTTGTATTATCTGTGTTGTGTGATGAATGTTTGCATCGTTGACGTAAGCATAACGTGGGCCGTTCCGCACGCTGTTTTTGGCATTACGCCTAAATGTTTGCAAATTTACAAATAAATTGGTTTATTTGGCACGATATTCGCCAACAATCCGCCTTTATCGTAGATTTATTTAAGTGGGAGCGGCGGTACAACACAGGCATTAGGTGCCCTGATGCGGATAAAACGGGCAATGGTGGGCGCAATGCGATTGGTAGTTACGGGCGTAGAAACGGTATTGGATTTCACGCCCGCTCCGTAAATGATGATGGGGAAGGGAAGGCTGCCGGTTACGGGCAACTGTTCTTCCTTGGTCTCTTCGTTGTAAACCTTCCATCCTGGTACAACTTTCACGATGATGTCTCCGCTAACGGCATGGTTGAAAGCATTGCGCACTTTCGATGAAACACCATTGTCTACCAGCAGTTGGTCGGCTGTGTACACTTCTTTCACACCCGCAATCTGTACAAGAAATTCGCGTGCGTGGCGCAAAACCTCGCTTAGGTTGATGCGTTTTTGTTCTAGGATGGTTTTATTGAGATATATCTCGTTGTTCAAGACGCCATCTACCAATCGGTTAATGCCGTAAATCGCGTTGAGATACATGTTCAGGAGGTTGGCCGTTCGGTTAATATAGAACGTGCCAGTGGGTACGTTGTATTTGGCGTAGTTTTGTATATTGCTCTCAGAACGTCCAGTGGCGGTGAGCACAAAAAGCACGTTTTCTTTGCCCACCTTTTGTTCGATGTTCAGAATAAGGTCGGCAAGAGTCTTGTCTAGTTCCCTATAAGTGGCCTCTCGGGCAAGCAATGGGTTGCTTTCGGCTTTTGAATTGCTGGCCGAAAGGGTAACGAAGAGCATGTCGGTGTATGCGTCGCGCCCCATAACATGATCTCCAATGCAGTCTAATGCCAATTGGCAAGTGGCTTGATTGTCATTTTTCTTCGCTGTGTCTTGTCCTGGCATGCGCTGGTAAGTGTCAAGCCATGTTTGTGCAGAGCGAGGATAGAAGGCCGATGTTTTCCATGTTCGTGTGGCATCGTCAATCCAAAACACTCCGTCGGCAGCATGTCCGCCTTGCAAAACGGCTGCATCTTGGTTGGCAGCCACCGAAAACACCAGTGCGTTTCCGTTGCTGGCTATCTTCATCTCGTCACCGATGGTAGACGCCATGACGTTGTTTGGAGACACGAAAAACTTCTTGTCGAAGGTGCATCCCACAGGACGGAGCGTTTCGCGACTAATCCATCGTTCGGCCGTTATTCCGTTATCGGCTGGCGAAGCGCCTGTGACGATGGCCGTTGTGGCCGAAGCCAGGTTTACGGGAGCGAAATCGTATTGGGCGTTTTCGTACACCACGCCTTCTCGGAGCAACTTTTTGAAACCACCATTGCCGTAAAGTGCGGCGAATTGTTCCATGTCGTCGCTGTTCAGTTGGTCAACGGTTATGCCCACAACAAGGCGCGGAACGGCCACGTTAGGCTGTGCCTCGCATTCGATGTTGGCAAGTGTGGCCAACGCAAAGAGGGTTATGTACTTGTTCATGCCCTTTTATGTCGATATAATAAATACATGTATCTGATAAGCAAAGATAGTGCCAAAAACCTCACTCCTTCGGCATAATGCTGGAAAAAGCCACCAATGAGGAAGAGTACGATGAGTATGCACCATATTTTTATGCCACGCAAGAACTGCGTTTCCTTGCTTTTTTTCACGGCCCTATATATATATAATAATGTGTAGGGACAGAAAAAGAGTATTTGGAGGTTAATGCTAACGGTGGGATGTTGCGAGAAAATCATCACAAATAATATGATGCCAATCAATCCGCACAGAAGAAGCCAAAAGGCATCAAACCATCTGAAGCGCGTGTTAAGCTTGCTTTCGATGGCCGTTGTGCCGAGAATAATCGCCGCAAGAATGAGCATAAAGGCCGTGGGCGATAGGGGAAATGAAGACGAGGAGGTTTGAACGCCAGGTTGAACCACCCATCCCGATGAAGCTATAAGCTTGCGTTTGGAGCCAGAACCATTGTTTAGCGTGGCGCTTTCGAAGTCGTTCATCAGGTTCGCAGGCAGAAATTGGCGTTGCGCCCTGTCAATGGGCAGGTCGGCCTTAATGCCTAGCAGCATGTCGTTGCCAAACCTTATCCAAGGTGTGTTGTTGGCGCATTGGCGTACAATTTGGCGATATGAGGTGGTGTCATGGCTTTTTTCTGGAGTATAGTCCACGCGAGCTTGCAGATGGTTGGTAATCATGTCGCGCGCCCGGGTGGTACAATTATCGTAGAAGTAGTTGTACCTATACACCCGATTTTGTGGCTCGTAGTTGGTGTCGATAGCCTTGGCGATGGCCAGTTTCTCTTCGGGCGTGAGGTTAAGCACCTGCTCGTACACGCCACTTCCGTACGAGGCGTATTGCGTGCAGAAAGCTTCGAAGGGTTCGATGCCCATTTCATAGTCGGTAAGTCCGAATACGAAACGCAACACGAAATAGGGTTTGTGAAACGAGAACATGCCATAGTTCACGGCCAAGTCTGTTCCGCGCGCCAGGTCCTGATACCTGATGGCGGTGTGTCCGTAAATGCTATACACCTCTTCATGGGGTTGACAGGTGAGCAGGGATATACGCACGGCGTCCATATCCTTTAAGGCAAGTGTGCCTTGGGCCTGTGCCGAGAGTTGGAAAGCACAGAGCAAAACAGCGGCAAAAAGCTGCCGCAAAAGCAACATAATTGGTTTCACGATGCAAAAATAACCTTATTTTTGAACATTTGATGCGATTATATCGTTTTTTTTCGATAATTTTGCCCCTAATTTGGCGTACCATAGCAAGTCGGTATGTTTTTCGCCACGTTTAAAACGAATACATGGGGCCACGAGCTCCGTAATAAAGATATAACTCATAATGAAGAAAGTAATTGGCATTGTCTTAGCGTCGGCCGTCGGTATGGTGGCCTTTGCGCAGAGTGGAACTAATTCTCCTTACAGTCAGTTTGGTTTAGGTGTGCTTTCCGAGCAGTCCAGCGGATTTAATCGAGGCATGAACGGATTGGGGTTAGGCTTCCATGAAGGCAATCAGGTGAACTACCTTAACCCCGCATCTTATGCCCGACTAGATACACTTACGTTTCTTTTCGACGCAGGTTTCTCGTTGCATCTCACCAATTTTGAGGAAAATGGCGTGAAGCGCAACGCTAAAAACGCCAATATAGAATATGTGGTGGCAGGGTTTAAAGTAGGCCGTAAGCTAGGATTTAGCTTCGGTTTGATACCTTTCACAAATGTCGGATACGAGTATTCGTCAACTAGCGCATTGACAAATCAACCTGGTTCGACCACCCTTACTAACACCTATACGGGCACGGGTGGCGTTCGTCAGGCTTATTTGGGTGTTGGTTGGGAACCCATCAAGGGCTTAGCCGTGGGTGCTAACGTGTCTTATATGTGGGGAGATTACGACCGTAGGTTTATCAACAGTTACAGCGACGCTTCTGCCAACAGTGTTGTTAAACAGTATACGGTAGACATCAGAAACTATAAGGTGGATTTCGGTGCGCAGTACACTGCCAAATTGTCGGCCAAAGACTATATCACACTGGGTCTAACGTTCAGTCCTACGCATAAAATAGGCGGTAAACCCGAAGTTCAAAAGATATTAACCAACTCGCAAACGAACGTATCGGACACCACCTCATACGGTGGAGACTTCGACCTAAGCATACCTAACAGCTTTGGGGTGGGCCTTATGTGGAATCACAACGACAAGTTCAAGGTAGGTGTCGACTATACACTTCAGCAGTGGGCAAGTGTAAAATTCCCCAGCTTTGAAACCGAAGGGGGCGTTTCTACCTTTGCACTGCGCGACAATTTACTTACCGATAGGCATAAGTTTACCCTTGGTGGCGAATTCTGTCCTGCACCGCTTAGCCGCAAATTCTTCAATCGGGTGCATTATCGTGCAGGTGTTTCGTACACCACTCCTTATATAAAGGTGTATGGTAACGATGGTCCAACGGAGATGAGTGCCAGCATTGGCTTTGGCGTTCCTATCATCAACGTCTACAACAACCGTTCGTTCCTCAACATTAGCGCACAGTGGGCACGTTCCACTTCCAAGAACTTCATCACCGAAAATGTGTTCCGCATCAACGTCGGACTAACGTTCAACGAGATGTGGTTCAGGAAAATGAAGCTGGAATAACCTCATTTCTATCGTATAACCCCTGCGCATGTACACCTTGTTCAGAGCTTCGGGCTTAGCGTTTATGCTGAGTTGCATTGTGATATTAACCGCTTGCGAGCAGGCGGTTGAACATCTTGCACCTGCAGTAAACCCCAGAGACTCTGTGCCAACGATGGTAACCTATGGCGTTAACACGCTTATTTCCGATTCTGGAATCGTGAAATATCGAATCGTTACCGAGCGATACGAGGTGAATCAAGTGAAGAATCCACCGCGTTGGACCTTCGACAAGGGTGTGTTTCTCGAAGAATTCGACGAAAATTTCCACGTACAACTCTACATACAGTGCGATACGGCGTACTATTACGACCAAGAACGCCTGTGGGAACTACGTGGAAGGGTACGCGTGAAAACCAAAGACGGTGTGCGCTTTTATAGCGAAGAGCTGTATCGCGATGAAAACAGGCACGAGCTTTACTCCAATAAGTTCTCGCGACTGATCACCCCCGACCGACAGTTGGAGGGCAATTACTTCCGTAGTGATGAGCGTATGACCAAGTATTACGTGTCTAACTCAAAGGGTTCGTTTGCACGAACCGACATCGCTGGCAAGAACGACACCCTTAGTTCGGCCCCCGACACCCTCAAAGAGGCCGTTCGACCTTCGGCCATGCCTCAACGTAAGTCGGGTGGATGGTAACTGTAGTTTGTGCCAACGCACGGCTCAACACATCAACCTATAACAAAAAGACAATTCTCAGTTCTATATGGACGACCCTATTAGTATAAGCCTTGTTCTCGGAATACTCGTCACAATGGTGTTTTCCGCTTTCTTCTCGGGCATGGAAATAGCCTTTATCACCAGCAATCGCATGCTTGTGGAGATGGACAAGGAACGTAATGGCCTCTCACAAAAGGTGCAGGCCATATTCTATAAAAATCCCAACAACTTTGTAAGCACAATGCTTGTGGGCAACAATATTGCGCTTGTTGTCTATGGCATACTTATCGCCAAACTTTTCGATAACACCATCTTTCGTGGCATGGACGCCAGTTTTACGGTGCCTGCCGATACCATTCTCTCTACGCTCATTGTGCTTTTTACGGGAGAGTTCTTGCCTAAGACCTTCTTTAAGAGCAATCCCAACAGGCTTTTCGCCCTCTTTGCCGTGCCGGCTTACCTGTGTTATCTCTTGCTTTGGCCTTTCAGTCGGTTCTCAACCTTCCTTGCACGCATCCTGATGCGCATCGCTGGCGTTCGTATTGAGAAAGAAAACGAGAACATTCTCTTTTCAAAGACCGACCTAGACTACCTTGTACAAACCAGTTTAGACAGTGCCAAGAGCGAAGACGACATCGACGACGAGGTGAAAATCTTTCAAAATGCCCTTGAATTTAGGGATACCAAGGTGCGCGATTGTATGGTGCCGCGAACCGAAATCAATTCGGTAGACCTCAATAATTGTACCATCGACGAGCTTACACAGATGTTTATCGAAAGCGGAAACTCGAAACTCATCGTCTATCAAGAAGATATCGACCACATTGTGGGTTATATCCATTCCTCCGAGCTGTTTAGAAACCCCGAGCAATGGAAGCAACACATCCGCAAAATGCCATTCGTTCCCGAAACAATGGCAGCCCAAAAGCTGATGCAAACCTTCCTGATGCAGAAGCGAAGCTTAGGAGTTGTGGTCGACGAGTTTGGTGGAACGAGTGGAATTGTTTCGCTTGAGGACATCGTAGAAGAGATATTCGGTGACATTGAAGACGAACACGACAACCAGAAATATGTGGCCAAACAAACGGCAGAGGGCGAATATGTGCTCTCGGCACGCTTGGAGATTGATAAGGTGAACAATATGTTCGGCCTAGACCTACCCGAAAGCGATGACTATATGACCATCGGCGGACTTATTTTGCACCATTATCAAAGCTTCCCAAAGATAAACGAAGAGGTAAACATTGGGCCTTACCAATTCCGTATTCTTAAAAACACGATGAACAAAATTGAACTCGTGAAGCTAAAAGTGCACCAATAAAGCCACTTTTTGCACGAAACGTTAAAGAATATCATATCTTTTTCGTATTTTTGTGCGCATTTTAAAAGCTCATTCGCCATTGCCAATTGCTTTTGTCATGCAAACGGTGGCGGCGTGATAGCAGCTTGGGGGGTATCCCAAACCAAAGCTTGAATAAATAAATTAAATAACTAAAATAATAATGGCAGTATTAGGAAAAATTAGAAGCCGTGGCATGATTCTCATCGGAATCATTGGTCTTGGCTTGTTGGCATTTATTGCCGAAGAAGCATTCCGCTCTTGCGAGGCCACCCGCAACAACCAGCGACAGCAGGTTGGCGAAGTGTATGGCGAGAAAATCAGCGTTCAGGAATTCCAAAAGATGGTTGACGAATACGCTGAAGCTATCAAAATGCAACAAGGTCAGGATAACCTGAACGACGAGCAGCTTAACCAAGTGAAGGACATGGTTTGGAATACCTATGTACAAAACAAGCTCGTGGAAAAGGAAGCCAAAGAGTTGGGCCTCACCGTTACCGACCAAGAGATGCAAAACATCTTGAATCAGGGTACCAACCCCATGCTGATGCAGACGCCCTTTGTTAACCAACAGACGGGACGCTTCGACGCTAGCTCGCTGAAAAAGTTCTTGGCCGAGTACAAGAACCAACAAACAGCGAACCCACAGATGGCTCAACAATACGAATCCATCTATAAGTATTGGACGTTTATCGAGAAACAGCTGCGCACGCAGTTGCTGGCTCAGAAGTATCAAAGCCTGCTGGCCCACTGTTTGCTCTCTAACCCTGTTGAAGCTAAGATGGCTTTCAAGGAAGAGAACGAAGAAAGCCAGATACAATTGGCCGCTTTCCCTTATTCGAGCATCGAAGATAGCAAGGTGCAAGTTTCCGAGTCAGACCTCAAAGCCAAATACGAAGAACTGAAACCGCGCTTTAAACAATATGTTGAAACACGCGATATCAAGTATGTTGATATACAGGTAGACGCTTCAACTGCCGATAAGGCTGCTCTAAGAAAGCAGTTCGCCGACTATACGAAAGAGCTTGCTGAGGCTGCCGACCCTGCTGACGTGGTGCGTAAGAGCACTTCGTCGGTAAGCTATTTGGGTCTTCCCGTAGGCAAGGAGGCTTATCCTGGCGACATCGCAGCACGTCTCGACTCAATGGGTGTTGGCTCGGTGTACGGTCCGGTTGAGAATACGCAAGACAATACACTGAACCTTATCAAGCTTGTTGCAAAGGTTCAACTGCCCGACTCTGTGGAATATCGCCAAATTCAAGTGGGTGGCATAACGCCCGAAGCTGCACACAAGACGGCTGACTCTATCTATAACGCCCTGAACAACGGTGCCGACTTCGAGGCTTTGGCTAAGAAATACGGTCAAACGGGTGAGAAAACGTGGATGACCACGCGCCAATATCAGATGGCTCCTTCAATGGATAAAGACACCAAAGACTATATCAATAGCCTCAACACAATGGGTGTTAACGACATTAAGAACATTACGCTGGCACAGGGCAATATCATTTTGCAGGTGCTTAACCGCAAGGCCATGGTAACTAAGTACCAAGCAGCTGTCGTGAAGCGCAATGTTGAGTTCTCGAAAGAAACCTATCGCACAGCTTACAATAAGTTTAGCTCTTTCGTTAGTGCCAACCCAACGGCCGAAAGCGTAGTGAAGAACGCCGCAAAGAGTGGCTATCGTGTACAGGAAGCTAAGGATGTTACCACCGCTCAACACAACTTGGCTGGCATCCGCAGCACTCGCGAAGCCTTGAAATGGCTCTTCGACGCTAACGAAGGTGACGTTTCGCCCCTTTATGAGTGTGGTGACAACAACCACCTACTGCTTGTTGTACTCGATCGCATTAATCCAATTGGCTACCGCAGCCTTAACGACCCACAGGTAAAGGAGATGGTGAAGGCCGAAGTGATAAGGGATAAGAAGGCCGAACAGATTTTGGCCAAGCTCAATGGCGTAACCAGCATTGCTGCTGCACAGGCTAAGGGTGGCGTAGTAACGCCTGTTAACCAGGTTACTTTTGCTTCACCCGTGTTCCTAACGGCAACAGGTGCAAGCGAACCTGCACTTAGCGGTGCTGTTGCTGCTACGGCCAAGGGTGCGTTTGATAAGACTCCCGTTAAGGGTAACGCTGGCGTTTACATGTTTCAAGTAACTGGTCGCACGATGCGCCCTGTGAAATATAACGCCAAAGAAACAGAACTGCGCCTCCGTCAGCGTGCTATGCAGTATGTAGGCAACTTCATGAACCAGTTGTATATCAATGGCAAGGTGGTAGACAACCGCTATTTGTTCTTCTAAATCATTGCTACAAACAGAGGTTAAAGGTAGCTTCGATTGTTCCTAGAACATTAAAAACGACTTTTAACCCCAGCGAGATAATCGCGCTGTTGTGTGCCAACGCGATACACACAGTAGCGAATAACAGTCAACATAATGGCTCCGAACAAGTTTCGGAGCCATTTTTTAATTTTTAAACAATGAAAACAAAAGAGATGTATGTTTGGCGCACGCTCGCCTCTTTCTTAGTTGTGCTGTTTTCTATGCCCTTGGGTCATGCGCTGATGATTATCATGGAGCATACCATGGAGCCTTCTGCCATGCACGTTGCAGGTTTCCTTTTGGGGCTTGTAGGTCTTATCATGGTTATTGTTGGCGTGTTCGTCAAGGGCGATACGCGGCAAACCATTTGGGGCTTGTTAGGTGGTCTGCTCTTTTGGACAGGTTGGGTAGAGTTCCTTTTCCTCTATTACGCTCGCCGTTATGGTGTTCAGCCCGAAATAGAGAATGGTGAAATTGTTACCAAACCCGAATATCTCATCATGCCCGCATCGTTTGGTTTGTGGATGATGGTGATGGTTATGTACATCTTTAGCACACGCAACGGTTGCGATTTCATCACGTGGATACAGAAGGTTTGTTTTCGCGACCAGCGCAAAGTTATCGTTGCACAACCCATGACGCGCCATACCAGCATCGTAACCTTTATGGAAGTGAATATGATGTTGTGGGGTTGCTATCTGCTTTTGATGTTTTGTTACGACAAGAATTTCCTTGGCGACCATCACCCCGTAACCTTCCTCGTTGGCCTTGGTTGTCTTGTTGGTTCGCTTTTCATGTTCAAACGCCAGTTATATTTGGCTTCATGGGGAGCCAATATCCGCATGGCCATCGCCACGGTTATCGTCTTTTGGACGCCTGTAGAGATACTCGGACGTATCAATTTCTTTAAGGAGTTTTGGACAGAACCCCAACATTACGTCTTCGAGTTATCTTCCATCCTCGTTGTTTTCATTATCCTACTGCTGTATCTTTGGTTTAAAGGGGCGAAGAAAAAGAAGGGATAGCATGCCGTTTGCTTAGCTCCAAGCAGTTTGGGCATTGCAATAAGAAATAAATGATATGTGCGTTATACACTTGCTTGTTGTGTACAGGTCGCGTGTAAGCGCACTTATCATTATTATACACATTGTAACGGTGTTAATGCGCCTTGGATTTTAAAACCGTTGTAAGTGTTTTTGCACCGCTTATCTTACGTAGCTTACACCATAAATAATACATGCGCGCGCGAGGGGATAGCTTTTTCCACATGCTTTTCTTCCTTGATTTTATACTCTTTAGATGTTTAAGCGATGTTCTTATTAACCAAAACTTTGCACATCTTGTCAGAACCTTGATAAGTGAACGTTTTACTGGGTAGCATAATTTTTTTCGTATCCGCGTAAACTTTTTATGCCTTCCCAGCGTCTAATGCATGTTTATATTAACCAAAAACGGTGCTTTGGCACATCGGCATGTTGCCATACGCACTTCATATCGTTAGTATGTTAACCATATTATCAACTTTTTAATTTAAATCATTATGTCTTACACAACATTCGATTTTAGGTCCGTACCTTGCGATTGGACCTTGTGTTTCATCCACAATTGCCCTTTGAAGGCAACATGTATGCGTTATTTTGTTGGCGAACAGGTACCAATGAGCGAAACGTGGGGCTCTGCCGTCTATCCAACGGCATTGCAGGGAAATGTTTGTAAACACTATTTTGAAAAGCGTGTTATACGCGTTGCGTGGGGATTTGATATGCTTTTCAGTGAAGTGAAACGTAAAGACGATGTCCCGTTGCGAGAGCAAATCAAGGAGTTTCTTGGCGGACACGGCACATACTATTGCTATATGCATGGCAAAAGGATGCTTAACCCCGAACAGCAAACATGGATTCTCGACCTCTTTCGAAGCTATGGCTACACCACAAACCTTGTTTTCGATCATTATGCCAATGTTTTCGATTTCGGTTAAATTGTATTTGGTCAGTACAAATGGTCTTGTACGGCGACTACAAACAAGTTGTAGCCCCACTACAAGCCTATTGTAGCGTCACTACAAAGCGCTTGTAGTGTCAGTACAAAGCACTTGTAGTCACACTACAAACGGTCTTGTACTGAAATCGTTTGAGCTATATGCCAAAGCGGATAGACACTAATTGCAATCTAAGAAGCGGTTGATACGAGATGCATCAGCCGCTTCTTCATTATATATCTCTTATAAGTAAGCGAATAAGACCTTTGAATGCCAACATTGAAGAGTAGCCTTAAAGCATTGGTCTTCTTGTATGGCATGGAGGATGTAAACGCCCTTTTCCCCTATTAGCGGTTTAACTTAACGCTTCCGCGTGTAACATCTATTTCATATTTTGTTTATTTGCAGGGTCTCACAATTGCTTTTATGTAAATTTTGTCCCAAGTAACTATATCGTGTGTGGGTATTGTCTTTACCACAATAAAACATATAATCTTTCCTTCTTCGAAAGTTTCGTCGGGTAGATTGAATTTGTTAAAATAAACCCTAGTTAAAATACTAGGTTTTTTCCCGTTGGGTAATAGCGTGGCATCAGTGGCTACATAGTCATCGTCCATGACACCCACAACCTTTGCTTCATAACGCCCTAAACAGCAAGAATTCTCTTCTTCCTCGGCATTATGATGGCTACAACCCATTAATAAAGAAAGCATCAGCACTGTGGCGATACCTACTAAACTGCGAAAATAGTGTTTCATCTTTTAATAAGTTTGCGTTCAACAATTAAGTTATGTCTGTCTTCGGCCTTGTCTAGTTTTATTTTTTGTGCCAAAGCAGTTTTGTTTAATTACATGTTCTTTCGCAAAAGTAGAAAAAATAATCCATTGCGCAATAAAAAACAAGCAGAAAATTTTTCGTAGCCACTAATGCATCTACAACTTGCTATGCAGGTTTGGGATAAAAAACAATCGTTATGCCAGCTGCCACTACACGGTAGTTGGCGCAACGCCACTAACATGTAAATGAACTGTTATGAGTTGTTTGTTATCTTGAACTCATATATAATAAGCGAGATCGTGATGGGACACCAAGCGTTTTACGCAAGACAAAGATACAAGAAGATGCTATGATGCCAACCGCTACACGATAGTTGACGCAATGCCACTAACATGTACATGGGCAGTTATGAGTGGTTTGTTATCTCGAACTCATATATAATAAGCGAGATCGTGGTGAGACACCAAGCGTTTTACGCAAGACAAAGATTCAAGAAGATGATATGATGCCAACTACCGCGTAGCGGTTGGCCTGTTGGTAGGGCAGGGTTGGGAGCCAAAGCGACTTACCCTGCCTAAGTTGTACCGAGAAAATTCAAGGCCGTAGGTCTTGGTCTGTTTCCGTTGAACACGCTTCTAGGTGAAGAATGGGCATAACACTCTCCTCCATCGCCCAATCATTCTGCCTGTTTATTGAGCCTATTTCCTGTTCCAGCATGTCAAACAACACCCACAAACAACCAACATTCCTATACAAACTGACCAACAGAAAAAGACCAACACCTACGGCGTTGTGTGGTCCGGAACACCGCTTAGGCAGGGTAGGTCGCTTTGGCTCCCAACCCTGCCCTATCAACAGGCCAACCGCTACGCGGTAGTTGATGTAATGCTACTAACATGTACATGGGCAGTTATTAGTTGTTTGTTATCTTGAACTCATATATAATGAGCGAGATTTGGATGGGCACTATACGCTTTATGCAAGAAGTAAAATACCTAAAATGACACAAATTTGTGTGTTTAATGCGGTATCGTATGTTTTTCTTGGTCGTAAATAACGGAATTGGGGATAAGCTAACGGCATGCTTGTTTGCCATTTGCTTATCCCCAATAGTCTTAAATGTAATGCAATTTTATGCTTATTTACCCATTTCTAGTTCTTGTTTTAAGAACTTGGGGGTAAATCCAGCCTTGCTTTTGGCCACCTCTTCAGGTGTTCCTGCCGAAAGAAGGAGTCCGCCATTGCGTCCACCTTCGGGGCCCATGTCGATGATGTGGTCAGCAAGCTTAATCACATCGAGGTTGTGTTCGATGATTAGCACCGTGTTGCCACGGTCTACCAGCTTCTGTAACACGTCCATTAGGATGCGAATGTCTTCGAAATGCAGTCCTGTTGTGGGCTCGTCAAGAATGTAGATGGTTTTTCCTGTGTCGCGTTTACTTAGTTCGGTGGCCAGCTTTACACGCTGACTCTCGCCACCCGATAATGTTGTGGAAGGCTGTCCCAGCTTGATATACCCCAAGCCAACATCTTGAATGGTCTTTATTTTCTGCAAGATGTTGGGCACATTCTCGAAGAATTCCACCGCTTGGTTGATGGTCATGTCTAGCACATCGGCAATGCTCTTGCCCTTATATCTCACTTCCAGCGTTTCGCGATTATAGCGTTTGCCATGGCAAACCTCGCAAGGCACCATCACATCGGGCAGTACGTTCATCTCGATGGTTTTGTATCCGTTGCCCGAACAAGTTTCGCAACGGCCACCCTTCACGTTAAATGAGAAGCGACCAGGCTTATAACCCCTTATCATCGCTTCGGGAAGGTTTACGAAAAGATTGCGAATGTCGTTGAAAACACCAGTGTAGGTTGCAGGATTAGAACGTGGCGTGCGCCCAAGAGGCGATTGGTCTACGTTCACCACTTTGTCTACGTTGTCTATTCCCTCAACTTTGTCGAACGGCATGGGCTTTTTCAGCGAGCGATAGAAGTGTTGCGAGAGTATGGGTTGTAGTGTTTCGTTGATGAGCGTTGACTTCCCAGAGCCGCTCACACCAGTAACGACAATCAGTTTGCCTAAGGGTATCTCTACATCAACGTCTTTCAGGTTGTTACCTTTTGCTCCGCGTATCCAAATACTTTTGCCATTGCCCTCGCGTCTGTGGCTGGGTACTTCTATTTTCATGCGTCCGTTAAGGTAATTAGCGGTGATGGTGTCGCCCGCCAGCATGTTTTTAGGCACGCCTTGATACACCACTTCGCCCCCTTTACGGCCTGCCTTGGGGCCAATGTCAATGATATAGTCGGCAGTTAGCATCATATCTTTGTCGTGTTCCACAACGATGACCGTGTTGCCAAGGTCTCGCAGCTCTTTAAGAGAGGCTATCAGCCGTTCGTTATCACGCTGGTGCAGACCAATACTTGGCTCGTCGAGGATGTAAAGCACGTTAACGAGTTGCGAACCAATCTGCGTGGCGAGTCTGATACGTTGGCTTTCGCCACCCGAAAGCGATACCGACTGACGGTTAAGCGTGAGATAATCTAGCCCCACTTCGAGTAGGAAGCTCACGCGCGTTCGTATTTCCTTCACAATTTCTGCCGCAATCTTGCGCCCTTTGGTGTCAAGGTGTTCCTCTACGTTATCTAGCCACGTCTTCAAGTCACTGATATCCATGTTCGCCAGCTCGGCAATGTTCTTGTCCCACACTTTATACGCCAGCGATTCGCGTTTTAGTTTCTGCCCTTTACAGTCTGGACACTGGCACGTGGCTAAGAATTGGTCGGCCCATTTCTGACTGCTGGCCGAGTCGTCGTTGTCCATTACGCTCTTCAGATACTTTATCAGGCCGTCGTAAGTGCTGAAAAAGTCGCTCGAAGTATGTACCAACTCCTTTGCAATCTTCACCCTTTCCATCGAACCATACAGTATTTCGTCGAGCGCATCGGTAGGAACATCCTTGATGGCAGTCTTTAATTCGCAGTCGTATTTCTTGAGAATGGCGTCAATCTGCCAAAAAATCATTTGGTTCTTATACTTTCCCAGCGGGGTGATAGCGCCTTCGTGGATGCTTTTATTGGTGTCGGGGATTACCTTTTGGAGATCAATCTCGTTGACATAGCCTAATCCCTTGCACTTGGGACATGCTCCCTCGGGCGAGTTGAACGAGAAGTTGTTGGGTGCGGGTTCGGGATACGAGATGCCCGTAACGGGATCCATCAGTCGTTTGGAGTAACTTTTCAGTTCGTCGTTGTCCTTATCCAATATCATGATAACGCCGTCGCCTTGCTTCATAGCTACCTCAATGGTCTTTTTCAGGCGTTCGTCGTCCTTGCCTTGAACTTTCAACTTATCTATCACCACTTCGATGTTGTGGTTTTTATAGCGGTCTACCTTCATGCCGCGGGTTATTTCCATTACCTCGCCATCAACGCGCATGTACAGGTAACCCTTGCGTCGCATACTCTCGAACAGTTCTCGATAGTGCCCTTTTCGTTGGTGCACCAATGGCGCCAGAATGTAGATGCGCTTGTCGGCATAGCGTTCTAAAATCATTTGTATCACCTTTTCTTCGGTGTACTTCACCATTTTCTCGCCTGTGGCGTAGCTATACGCAGTGCCGGCACGTGCATAAAGCAGTCGCAGATAGTCGTAAATCTCGGTTGTTGTGCCTACGGTAGAGCGTGGGTTCTTGTTGGTTGTTTTCTGTTCGATGCTGATAACGGGACTTAGTCCTGTTATCTTGTCTACGTCGGGACGTTCCATTCCACCCAAGAAGTTGCGAGCGTAGGTTGAGAACGTTTCCATATAGCGACGTTGACCTTCGGCAAAGATGGTGTCGAAAGCCAACGACGACTTGCCCGACCCTGAGAGGCCGGTGATGACCGTGAGGCTATTGCGCGGTATTTCCACATCTACGTTTTTGAGATTGTGCACTCGCGCGCCCCACACATTTATCTTTTCGTCTTGCATTTTTTGTTGTCCTGTTGTTATTATTGTTGGGCGGTGTGCCTTTATTTAAACGCCCTTAGCTACCCCATGTAATAGGGGCACATTATTCTATATAGTTTCTTAGCAGGTTAACGTCTTTCTTGATGTTAAACACTTTACCGTCGGCACCCTTGGCGTTTACCTGTACAAAGTACACGCCCTCTTTCACATCTTGTCCGTTAAACTTGCCATCCCATCCGCCAGCGGGGTCTTTCCATTCGTAGATCTTTTGTCCCCAGCGGTTGAAGATGTATGCCTTGAACTCCACAAGCGACTGATAACCAGGCTTAGCCCGATACACATCGTTCACGCCATCGCCGTTGGGCGTAAAGGCATTGGGCATCTCCAGCTTGCTTTCGGCAATGCTTACGCGTATGGGATCGGCTGTTCTCCAATATTCTCGCGTGTATTCCACAGTGTCTCTGCCTTGCACAAAGGTGGCGTAAAGTTCCACATAGTGGGTCCCGGCCACAATAAACGTCACCTCGGTATCCTTTTCAAAGCGTGAGAGGTATGGCGTTTGGCGCTTCGGGTCGGTGTAAAATCGCCACTCGTAGTGAGCGTCCCAACCGTTGGTGTTGGCTACATTGGCTTCGAATCGTGCCCTAAGTGGGGCCGAACCTTGATAGTCGCTGCTTTGTTCTTCACCATTTGGGGTGAAGAAGGTGGCCACGGGGCTGATGGTTGGTGCGTCATCGGCGAAAGCGAAGGTTGCCATGGCCGTGAAAAGCAGTGTGAACGTGATACGTATGATAGCTTTCATCCTAATCGTTATTTATGTTTGGCGACTCGTCAGCCCTCATTTCGTCGGCCACGATGTCTGTCAATATCCTTATGTCTATCAGCGAACGCTTGTATTTCTTCGTTAGATCATCTATTCGAAGTATGGCGTTGGCCAGTCCTTTGGGTACATCATCGGGACGTACTTTCCACTTTCGAAGCGTATGCGTAAAGAGTTCAATGGCCTTCTGTATATCATTGACGAACCAATGGGCGATTGCGGCATAGAAATAATCGTCGTCGGTGGCTACATCTGCATTGCTAATGATGCTGTTTAAGATATCAATGGCCGACTCGGGTTTGTTGAGCCATAGTTCGATTTTGGCCAATAGGCGTTTCGCTTGGATGTTATCGGGCTGCTCGTAGTTCAGCTTGAACAATATCTCGCTGGCCTTTTTCACCTTTCCCGCTTGCATCTGGCCTTCAGCTAGAAATAATTCTTGTTCGGGTGTGATGCTTCCCAACTTGTATAAACGTTCCAAATGCTTCTCGGCATGGTCGAAATCTTTGTCTAGCATACACGCTTCCACATACCCTTGAATCATCTTCTTGTCTTCGGGTAGGCTCTCCATCAGGTTGGCGAAGTAGCTTTTCGCTTTCTCGTAGTCGCCTGCATGCATGGCAGCCATGGCACAGAGGTAGAGCCATTCGTCGCTGACGATTGTTGCATCAGACCCTTGCCCCTTGGTGAAAAGACGTAATAAGACGCCAAGACCTTTTCTTAAGAGAAACTTGCCAAAGGTTGTGAAGTGCGCCGATACACCCGTATGGCCCAGCAATTGGTTGTTGAAGAAAAGTCCGTGCATCGCAATTCCATCTCCTTGGAAAGGATTGTCGAACACCTCTTTCAGGTTATTGAGGAAGAAAAAGCGGTACAGGTCTTGCAAATACATGCGCCTAATGTAGGCAGGGTTGTCTTTATCTACAACCATATTGCCTTGTATCTCGAGGCCATTGGCATTGATGGCGTTTTTCAGTTCGGGAGGTATTTGCTTGGCAATCATGGCCATGGCCAAGGCCAGCGAATACTTATCCGAGTTGCAAAACGAACTGTGCTCGAATATATTTTGCTCTAATCTACTTTCGTCAAAGCCTTCTAGCGGTTTCAATTCAGGGTGTTCGGTGTAGAAAGGCATGAACCAGTTGTTGGCGCGGTTGAAGAATGGGAAGCGTTTCATTTGCGAGAAGCCCCCAAAATACACGTCCACGCCCTTTTGCTGCATGTCCATCATCCGCGTATAGCTTTTTTCCAACTCTTCCATTGCCTGTTCTTCGGCATCGGGGTTAATGATGTCTTGCAGCTTTTGTTCATCCGTTTGGTTTCCCATAACGATGTTTTGTCCGCGCATCATGGTGGGAATAATGTCGCGATTAATCTCTTGCGTGGCCTTTTCGGCATCTATGCAATACACAATTTGATATTGCAACTCGAGTAATTCGCGTTGAACGGCTTGCGAGCTAACGGTCTTATTAAGCTGTTCAATCAGGTCGGGATAAAACAAAATCTCTTCTCGGGGCAGCGTAAGTGCCCATCCCACCAAGGCCCTTTGCTTCACTTGCGGGTCTGTGGCATATTGATAGAGGTAGAGTAGGGTGGCAAACTTGCGGGCATCGAAGGCCAAGAGTAAGGCCAAGAGTAGGGCGCTGGTAAGCAATTGGGCGTCCATGCTGTCGATGGTAGGCGAGAGAAGCAACTCTTGGTAAAATGCTTTCGTCTCCTCGTTCCAATGCGTATCGGTCATGAGGTGATAGAAAAGGGCCGTCGTCAGTTCGTGATGTTCTGCGTAGATGGCCTTTTTCTTCTCTTCGTTAGTTGCCGATGGGTCGAGCGATAGCAGTGCGGTGTCTTGCACAAAGCTTTCCAATCGTTGCCTGATATCGTCTAATGGCATCGTGGCCACAGCGAAAGGCGAATAGTAATTCAGACCCGACGTGTTGCGTTTTGCGTATGCAACAATCGTGTCGTTGTACAAATGGTATGTTCTTTTCAACAAGCCGTTGTACACTTCTTCACGTTTGGGGTCGTTAAAGCCACGCCTGATGAAGTCTTTCATCAAGCGATAGTCTTCCTCGATGCCTTCTAGGCGGTCGATATATAGCTTCAACCCGTCGTTATTGATGGTTTCGCGCAGCTTATTTAGCGCCTCACCAAGTTCTCGGGTTGTGAAAATCTTTCCCATTGTGGTGTTAGGGCTAGACCTCATAGTCCATTTTATGTTCCTAATGTCGTCTGTATTCATTGCGTTGGAAGTCTTTAATGGCGTTTCTGTCTTTCTCTCTAACGGGCGTCATCTTAGCATAGGCAATCTTAGGCAATGCTCCTACAGCAGCATCGTTCAGCTGAAAGTGGGTTTTGAGCAAGTCAGCATAGTGCTGCATGCCATTTATGTTGAGCGAGTCGCATGCCCTATTGTATGCTTTAACAAAGGCGGGTAGGGCTTGGCGCACCTTTTTCTGGTCTTTGGCAGCCATGCTAAACACGGCCACCCCCAATCGAAGGTCTTTCTCCTTGGTGTCGGCCAGCACGTTGTTGTTAGCCATTCGCGCCACAGTGGCTTGTGGCTCGGATAAGAAAGCGGCGTCTATCTCGTAGCCCATAATCATTTTCAAGCGGACGAACACATTGTTAACCTGAATTCGAAACACCTCGTTCTTGGGTTTACTGCTGTCGATAATCACGGTGGTAAGGAAGTCGGTGCCCGAGAAACGAGTCATCCCCACCATCTTATCTGCCAGTTGGCGCACGTTCTTAATACGTGCATTGCGGTTGCTTATCAGCTGCCAATGCAGGTTTGTAGCCCCCGCTTCGTGCAGGTTAGCTCCCTTTTGGCGCATGCGTTCGGCCCTAACCAAGTCGGTAAACACACCCTGCACCCTGCCCCTGAGTATGGCTGTGTCGCAATCCATTTGTGCCGTGTACTTCACTAGGCGAACTTTGAGGTTTGCTTCGTCGAACAACCCCGCGGCATCTGCCACATATAGCGGCAGGCAGTCGAGTGTGGGCATCACGGCAATTCTCAGTGTCGAGTCGTTCGTCGTTTGTTGTTGGCCTTGCGTTTGGGGCGCATTACCCTTGCCATTACAAGCGAAGAGCAGCGTGGCCAGCATGGCCAAGGCGAGCGTTCGGGTGTGAAATATGGTCATTGTAAATGGTGTTTGCTGTTAAATACCTTGTTTGCCGTTTTCTTGTCGGCTTCTTCGTGGGGTTTTATCCTTGCAAATTTAGCAATAATTTTGTTGCGAAAAAAAAGATTTTGTAATTTTGTAGGCCATGGCAAAAGATAAAACAGCATACGTTTGCGACAACTGCGGGCACGAGTCGGTGAAATGGATTGGCAAATGTCCGAGTTGTGGGCAATGGAACACCTTTAAGGAAATACGCGTCGCACCCGTTGTGGCGAGTGGCGCACGACGACAAGCTGCGGGTGGGTTAGGCAATGCCTCCTCCGCAAGAAACACGCCCATGCCCATCTCGAAGGTGCAAGCCAAAGACGAACCACGCATCGACCTGCACGACGAAGAACTGAACCGCGTGCTCGGTGGCGGACTTGTACGAGGCTCCATTGTGCTGCTTGGCGGTGAACCTGGTATCGGCAAAAGCACCCTTGTGCTGCAAACCATCTTACGAATGCCCGAAAAACGCATCCTCTATGTTAGTGGCGAGGAGAGCACGCACCAATTAAAGATGCGCGCCGACCGCATTGAAGAGAACGTGGCGGATAACGTTATCGTGTTGAGCGAGAATTCTTTGGAGAAGATTTTGATGCAAGTTGACGAGGTAAAACCCGACCTCCTCGTGGTCGATTCGATACAAACCATCGAGAGCGAAGCTATTGACAGCTCGCCAGGAAGCATCGTTCAGGTGCGCGAATGTGCCTCGGCCTTGCTCAGGTTTGCCAAAACGTCGTCTGTTCCTGTGTTGCTCATCGGCCATATCAATAAGGAAGGGGTGCTGGCAGGCCCTAAAATATTAGAGCATATTGTAGATACGGTGTTGCAATTCGAGGGCGATCAGCATTATATGTACCGCATATTGCGGTCTATTAAAAATCGTTTTGGCTCCACTTCCGAACTAGGCATTTACGAAATGCAACAAAATGGCCTCCGTCCAGTGTCTAATCCCAGTGAGCTACTGCTCACTCGCGACCACGAGGGACTCTCGGGCATCGCCATTAGTTGTGCCATCGAGGGCGTACGACCGTTTTTGGTGGAGACGCAAGCCTTGGTTTCAACAGCTGCCTATGGCACTCCGCAACGCAGCACCACAGGTTTCGACCAACGCCGACTAAATATGCTCTTAGCCGTATTGGAAAAGCGTGTGGGTTTTAAGCTTATTCAGAAAGACGTTTTCGTGAATATCGCTGGCGGATTACGTGTTACCGACCTAGCCATGGACCTTAGTATCATCGCAGCTGTGCTGTCGAGCAATGTCGATACGCCAATAGATAAGGAATGGTGTATGGCTGGCGAAGTAGGACTTAGTGGCGAAGTGCGCCCCGTAAACCGCATTGAGCAGCGCATTGCCGAGGCCGAAAAGCTAGGCTTTACCGATATGGTGATACCCAAGAACAACCTTTCGGGCATCGACCCATTGCGTTATAATATCAAGCTTCACCCCGTTCGCAAGGTCGAAGAGGCGTTGCGCATCTTGTTCGGATAACGCTTCACCAACAAACTTTGTTTGCTTTCATGGCCTTTTTTGAGGGCGATGAGGCGCAGTTGGTAAGCTTTTATTTAAAGATATAATAAGCAAATGAAAGATTCGGTAATCGTGGTGAGCGGCGGAATGGATAGCATCACCTTGCTTTACGAAAAGAAAGACGAGATAGCATTGGGTATCTCTTTCGACTATGGCAGCAATCATAACCACAACGAACTACCCTTGGCGGCCTTGCATTGCCAACGTTTGGGCATTGCACACGTGGTAATTCCCCTCGGTTTTATGCACCAGTATTTTAAGAGTAGCTTGTTGGAGAGTGGTGCGAGTATTCCCGACGGCAGCTACGACGAGGATAATATGAAATCGACCGTTGTGCCTTTTCGCAACGGCATAATGCTTGCGGTGGCGGCAGGCATAGCCGAAAGCAATGGATTAACGAAGGTGCTTATCGCCAATCATGGTGGCGACCACACCATTTATCCCGATTGTCGCCCCGAATTTATTGCTGCTATGGATGCCGCAGTTGAAGCAGGAACATTTGCTAACGTGCATGTGGTGGCCCCATATACCAATATCAGCAAGGCCGACATTGCTCGCAGGGGTAGTTCTTTGGGCATAGACTATGCCGAAACGTGGTCGTGTTATAAGGGTGGCGATGTGCATTGTGGCACATGCGGCACTTGTGTTGAACGCAAGGAGGCCTTGCGCGAGGCAGGAATTGAAGACAACACGAAGTACGAACGTTAAACCTTGAGATAGGCATTGCTTAGTTCATTGTAAACAGATACACCACGTTTTTCAGTTCACTATCAGATGATAGGGACCTCTTTGTTTGTTGTATGAATGGAAGTAGGTTAAGGAAAGGTGATGATAAGCCTATGTTTAAATTGGTCTTAAATGATTTGTTGTCAGCTCATTTCCTAGTTAGCATGGTCTGAATAAAGAGCAGTGGTATTGTATTTGTTCATCTTTTAAATTCCCTCAATTCATCTCTTCTACTCTGTGTTGTGTTCTTTCGATTTGTTCCAGCTAAGATGTAACGCTGTTCCAGATAACATGGAACGATGTTCCAGTTGATATGGAACCGTGTTCCAGATGATGTGGAATAGCCGTACCTCTTAGTGATAACTCGCCATTTAATCAAAAAGCACGTCTTTAAGGCAATGTTCGTGCATCATCAGTAGTAAGAAAATGCATGGCGATGACATTCTTGGTGAGTGGTAAGTGGTGGTTTGCCGAAATGGTTTCGTTTTTTTTATTGGCGGTACGTATATTTGTAAACTACACATAGCAAATGCCGTTTTACACGCCTGCGAAAGAAACATGTTGTAAGCAAAAGGGTTATTTTCCTGTCAATTTTGGCTTTATATCAAGATAATTCATTACCTTTGCGCTTGTTAATTCAGGCATAAAACTATAATATTCATAACATTAATAAAGATGAAAATCGAACAATTCAACTTTGCTGGTAAAAAGGCAATTGTACGTGTGGACTTTAACGTGCCATTGGATGAGAATGGAAACATCACCGACGACACTCGTATTCGTGGCGCCCTTCCTACTTTGAAGAAGGTTTTGGCCGATGGTGGTGCCGTTATCATGATGAGTCACATGGGCAAACCCAAAGGCAAGGTGAACCCCAAGTTGTCGCTTTCGCAAATTGTTAATAAGGTTTCAGAACGTTTGGGCGTACCCGTTAAGTTCGCCGACGATTGTGGCAACGCCACCGAAGCAGCTGCTAACCTCAAGATGGGTGAAGCTTTGTTGCTCGAAAACCTACGCTTCTACCCCGAAGAAGAGGGCAAGCCCGTGGGCATAGACAAGGCCGATCCCGCTTTTGATGAGGCTAAGAAGGAAATGAAGGCTAAGCAAAAAGACTTCGCCAAGAAGCTGGCTTCGTATGCCGACGTTTATGTTAACGACGCTTTCGGTACGGCTCACCGCCGTCATGCTTCAACAGCTGTAATCGCCGACTACTTCGACGCTGACTCGAAGATGCTGGGTTATCTCATGGAGAAAGAAGTAACGGCTATCGACAACGTGATGAAGAATGCCCAACATCCTTTCACCGCCATTATCGGAGGTTCGAAAGTAAGCTCTAAATTGGCTGTTATCAAAAACTTGCTCGACAAGGTAGACAACCTTATCATTGGTGGCGGAATGGGCTATACCTTTGTTAAGGCACAGGGCGGAAAGATTGGCGAATCGTTGCACGAAGACGATTTGATACCCGAAGCACTGAATGTTATGGCCGCAGCGAAGGAAAAAGGCGTTAACCTAAGCCTGTCGGTGGCCACCGTTGCAGCAGATAAGTTCGACAACAACGCCAATCGTAAGGTAGTGCCCATCGACCAAATACCCGACGGATGGGAAGGCATGGACGCCTCGGAAGAGTCGTTGGCCATCTGGAAGAAAATCATTCTCGACTCTAAGACCATCCTTTGGAACGGTCCCGTAGGTGTGTTCGAGTTTGAAAACTTTGCTCACGGAACGGGCGAGATTGCCAAGTACGTGGCACAAGCAACGCAAGAGAACGGTGCATACTCGCTTGTAGGCGGTGGCGATTCGGTTGCTGCTGTTAACAAGTTCGGACTTGCCGACAAGGTTTCTTACGTTTCTACCGGTGGTGGAGCCATGCTCGAAGCCATCGAAGGTAAGGTTCTGCCCGGCGTTGCTGCGCTGAAAGGCGAATAAACCTACAGTATAGGCGCGTTTGGAAGCACACGCTCTGTGGCGTTATATCGCCAAAGAATGTTTGCAGATCACGCCTCAAACGATAGAAATGAATATGTATCGGCGAGCCTAAACCCGTGTTAGGCTTGCCGATTTTTTCTTTCTCCTAAACCCCTTACACTTTTTATCGCATGCTTATGCGCCCGTTACGTTTTTTCTTTTTTATGCTCTGCCTGTGGTTTTCGCTTGCAGGCGTGGCTCAGCGCAACCGCATATTAAGTTCCGACATCGCCTCATTGCAGGTGGTGGCAGGCAAGAATTGGCTTTCAATGCCCATTATTGGCTTGGGAGATGGTGTGCCAGTGAACATCGCCTTTGATGACTTGACACACGAATATCGGCGTTATGCCTATAAGGTGGAGCATTGCAACGCAGATTGGAGCACATCTGCCGACCTCTTCGTAAGCGATTATGTCGACGGATTTAATGTCGACAACGTGATAGAAGATGTGGAACAGTCGATAAATACCAATATGTTGTACACGCATTATCGGTTTCATATTCCCAACGAGCGATGTAGATTGAAGATGAGTGGCAATTACCGCGTAACCATCTACGATGCAAACGACGATGATAAGGTTGTGGCCGAATGTTGTTTTATGGTGATTGAACCGCGTATGGGTGTTAAACTAAGTGTAGATGCCAATACGGATAAGGGTATTAACAGCCGTTGGCAGCAGGTGGCAATGGAGGTTAAGTATGGCGGAGGCATGCCCGTTACCGACGTGCAAAGGCAAATTTACACCGTGGTGATGCAAAATGGCCGATGGGATAACGCCGTGGTGAACGCCAAACCCCAGTTTGTGATGGGCGACGGGCTACGTTGGTCGCACAACCCACAGCTTGTTTTCGAGGCAGGTAACGAGTTTCGCAAGTTCGAGATGTTGGATGTGCGACACGCCAACATGGGTGTTGAGAAGATAGATTGGGACGGTAAGGAATACCATGCTTATCTTTGGCCCGACGAACCACGTGGTAGCTACGTGTTTGACGAAGATGCCAACGGTGCGTTTTATATTCGTAACAGCGATAATAGGGAAAACAACCGCACGTCTGAATATGTTAACATACACTTCACCTTGCGTTCGCCACGTCTGTCGGGCGATGTTTTCGTGAACGGAGTTTGGACAAACGACCAGCTTGCTGCACCTTATAAGATGCAGTTTGATGAGGCTGGGCAGTGTTATCGCCTGTCGCTCTTGCTCAAACAGGGTTATTATTCGTACCAATACGTGTGGCAACAACCCAACGGGCAGATAGCGAACGTGCCCACAGAAGGTTCGTTTTATCAAACCGAAAACCGTTATCAAGCATTGGTTTATTATCGTAAACTTGGCGAGAGGGCTGATAGGCTGGTGGGCTTTGCAGAGATAAGGAGGTAGTTAAGTAGTAAAGGGATTAAGTAGTAAAGTAGTAAAGGGATTAAGTCGTTAAGTCGTTAAGTAGTAAAGGAGTTAAGTAGTTAAGCCAAATGCATGGTTGCAGAGTGGTATGTAGCCTTGTTATCTCGTAACCTTGTAACCTAGTCAACTTGTTAACTCGTCAACTCATAACCTTGTTAACTCGTCAACTGATATCCCCCACACATTAAAAACAATACAGATAATGAAATTCATAGGAATAATCCCTGCCCGTTACGGCTCTTCGCGCTTTCCGGGCAAACCGCTGGCATTGCTTGGAGGGAAGCCAGTGATACAACGCGTGTACGAACAAGTGGCACAAGCGTTAGACGAAACATACGTGGCCACCGACGACGAACGTATATATAATAAGGTGTTGGAGTTTGGCGGAAAGGCCGTGATGACATCTTCGGATCACCAAAGCGGTACCGACCGCGTGAATGAAGCCGTGCAAAAGATTGGGGGCGACTATGACGTGGTGGTGAATATACAGGGCGACGAACCCTTTGTACAACGCTCGCAGATAGACGCCATTTGTCAATGCTTCGACACCGAGGGCGTGCAGATAGCCACACTTGGTATCCCCTTTAAGACAATCGACGAGGTGCGCAACCCCAATTCGCCTAAGATTGTGGTGAATAATGCAGGTTTCGCCATGTATTTTTCGCGTTCGGTCATTCCTTTCGTTCGTGGTACAGAACCTGAGCAATGGCTTGGGGCTTACCCTTTTCTAAAACATTTGGGCATATATGCCTATCGTCCCGAGGCGCTTAGGGCGATAACGGCATTGCAGCAGTCGTCGTTAGAGAAGGCCGAGAGTCTTGAACAGCTGCGCTGGTTGCAAAATGGATACCAGGTTAAGGTGGGTCTTACGCAGGTAGAGACCGTGGGAATAGACACGCCCGAAGACTTGCAGCGCGCCGAAGAGTTTTTGAAAGCACATCCCGCAGGGCGTTAAGCTAAGGCAAGAAGTCTCGTTATACGCGCTGTCGGATGTTTTTTGCTCGTTCGCGACTATAATAATTACAAAAGGTCAAGGTGTTCGCGATTTTTTTCAGTACCTTTGCAAGAGAGCAAGCAAACGTCTAACGGAAGTGTGGCGACACACCGTGGCATCGCATGACGCGCTTGCCCATTATTACACTATATATAAAGGACATTTCAATAAAATATGAAACAGACTAAGATTGTTGCCACCATAAGCGACCGCAGGTGTGATCAGGATTTCATCCGAAAGCTTTTTTTCGCGGGTATGAACGTGGTGCGGATGAACACCGCGCATGCTTCCGAAGAGGGAATGAAGGAAATCATCAGGAACGTACGTGCCGTTTCGTCGCACATCGCTTTGATGATAGACACCAAAGGACCTGAAATCAGAACCACTGGCGTAGCCGAACCCATACAATATAAGAGTGGAGAGATTGTGAAAATATTCGGGCGACCCGAAATGGAGACAACTCACGACATACTGAACGTGTCGTATCCCGACATCGCCAACGACGTGAAGGTGGGCGACAGCATTCTCTTCGACGACGGTGAACTAGACATGAAGGTGCTTGAAGTGCAAGGCCCAATGCTCGTAACGCAAGTTCAGAATGATGGTAAGCTAGGTGCACGCAAGAGTGTGAACGTTCCTGGTGAGCATATAGCTCTGCCCGCGCTAACCGAAAAAGACCGTAGCAACATACTTTTTGCCATCGAACAAGACATCGACTTTATCGCCCACTCGTTCGTTCGCTCGGCCGAAGATGTTCTCGCCGTGCAAAAGATACTCGACGAGCATAACAGCGACATCAAGATTATATCGAAAATAGAAAACCAAGAGGGCATCGACAACATCGACGAGATAATAGATGCATCGTATGGCGTCATGATTGCGCGTGGCGATTTGGGTATCGAGGTTCCCTTGGAGTGTATTCCGGGCTTGCAAAGACAAATTATCCATAAGTGTGTGCTGAAGAAAAAGCCCGTGATAGTGGCCACGCAGATGTTGCACACCATGATAAACAACCCACGCCCAACGCGTGCCGAGGTGACAGACATTGCCAACGCCGTGTATTATCGTACTGATGCGTTGATGCTTAGTGGTGAAACGGCATCGGGAAAATATCCCGTTGAGGCCGTGAAGACTATGGCAGCTATTGCCGAACAGGCCGAAAAAGACCGTCTGCGCCTAAAAGGCTTGCAGATATCGCTTGCCCACGATTGCAGTCAGAAAGAGTTCTTGGCCTTCTCGGCCATCGAGTCTACGCGTCGATTGGGTGTTGCGGGTATCATTACCGATAGTGAAACGGGTGAGACGGCACGCATATTGTCTTCGTTCCGCGGTGCAACGCCCATCTTGGCCATGTGCTATAAGGAAAAGTTGCAACGTTGGCTCAACCTAAGTTACGGCGTTATACCCGTTCACCAGAAAGAACACCTTGCACCACAATTCATGTTTACGGCTGCCATACGTATGTTGAGGCAGAAGGGGTACATCGACTTAGAGGACAAGATAGCCTATCTTAGCGGTAGCTTTGGTGAAGGTGGTGGCACCACTTTCGTTGAAATCAATAAGGTGGCCATGGCACTTAACGCCGACAGCAACTATCGTTTCCACCTTCCCGAACATCCTTCGAAGTCGCAAATGGGTGAACTCGAGGCCGAGGAAACATGGGGTGGGGAAGGTTAGCGTTCATCTTATAGACAGCTTGTTCATCGCTTAGCAGTTGGCTTATTTGGTGAATTAAAATATTTTTTTAATGGGCAAACTTGTACGTTGGTGCATGTTTGCCCCTTTGTTTTTTATTTGGTGTTCCTCGCTACATAGAGTGTGCACATTGTTTGAATAGTGAACATGGCGGTGAAAGATTGTCAAAGATAAATTCTTGTTAACCTTGTGAATTACATAGACTTTAACGCCTCTTTGCAATGAATAAGTTAAAAAAGTTTGTATACTTTGCTTCGCTATTGAGAATGTTATAATTTTGTCCCCAGAAAAGAAATAATATGTGTTGAATCACATCAGTTTAATTTAAACAGAAACAAGATGAAAAAGATTTTGATGACCATGGTTGCAGCGTTTATCGCTGTTAGTGCAAGTGCACAAGTTTATGTAGGTGGAAGTCTTGGTATCGGTGTAAGCAAGGCAAAAGGCGGTGAAAGCAAAACGACCTACGTGATTTTACCCGAAGTTGGTTATAATTTCAACGACGATTGGGCCGTTGGTACAATGCTCGGTTGGGGTAAAGGTAATCCCGTTTCATTGTCGGATATAACCACCGAACCTGTTAGATACTTCTCTGTTGCTCCCTACGTTCGCTACACGTTCCTACATTCTAAGTATGTTAACCTCTTTGTAGATGGAGGTTTTGATTACACTCACTATAATGGTGGTACCAATATATGGGAAATAGGTGCAAAACCAGGTGTGGCAATTAACCTTAACAACCACTTCAGCTTCTTAGCTAAGATTGGATTTGTTGGTTGGATAAATCAGAAGAATAGCGATGCAAACCTCGACGACCAAGCATGGGGCGCATCGTTTGATAACAACCATTTGACCTTCGGTTTGTATTATAACTTCTAAAAAAGAAATACCCGTATAGGGTTTCTATAAGCAAATGGCGCGTTGACTATTGTTGGCGCGCCATTTATGTTTGCCTTAATCGCTGTCTGGTGAATTAGCGGTGAAATCGCATTTGTTGTGGGGAATTTATGTGGCATGCCTTTATCAGTTCGATTTCTTTTCGTAAATTTGCAATACAAAGAAATTTATTTGTAATGTCGAAGGTGTGTCCTTATATAATAAGGAGCATTGGGCGACGAGCGTTATTGCAAAAAAGAGAAGTGTAAGGATGAAAGAAATAAGTTGGGGATTTATAGGTTGTGGCGAGGTGACCGAGAAAAAATCAGGCCCAGCCTTTAACGAAGTGGAGGGCTCGCATGTGCATGCGGTGATGAGTCGCACAGAAGATAAGGCGCGTTCGTATGCCGAACGCCATCGCATACGCAAATGGTACACCGACCCGAACGAACTTGTCGGCGACCCCGATGTAAACGCTGTGTACATCGCCACACCCCCTTCGAGCCACGCCACCTTTGCCATCATGGCTATGAAGGCAGGAAAACCCGTGTATGTAGAGAAGCCTCTGGCGGCCAGTTACGAAGACTGCGTGCGCATTAACAGGGTGAGCGAACAGACGGGTGTGCCTTGTTTCGTGGCCTACTATCGTCGTTATCTGCCTTATTTCCAAAAGGTGAAGACCATAGTGGATAGTGGTGCCATTGGGAAAATCACCAATGTGCAAATTCGTTTTGCTGTTCCTCCTCGCGATTTAGACTATTCCACCAATAGCAATTTACCTTGGCGGCTTCAACCCGACGTGTCGGGAGGCGGCTATTTCTATGATCTAGCCCCCCATCAGTTAGACTTGATACAAGAACTTTTCGGTGTTATCACCCGTGCACACGGCTATTTGTCGAATCGTGGACGGCTATATGGCGTTGAAGACACTGTAAGTGCTGCTTTCGAGTTTGAAAGTGGCGTGGTGGGAAGTGGTAGTTGGTGTTTCGTTGCGCATCAAAGTGCTAAGGAAGATCGCATCGAGGTGATTGGCGAACGTGGTTTGTTGTCGTTTTCGGTGTACACCAACGACCCTATACAGCTTGTAACGAGCGAAGGCGCGACAAGCTTCAACGTAGACAACCCTGCATACGCACAACTGCCCATTATAAAGGCCGTTATCGAAGACTTACAAGGCATTGGCCATTGCTCGTGTACCAGCGTGAGCGCAACACCTGTAAACTGGGTGATGGACCGAATACTCAACAAATTCTGACATGCTGAAAACCCTACTTGCATCGTTTTTTCTCTGCTCGTTGTGTATGGCTGCTAGGGCCGAAACGCCCGATTCTGCCACCATAGCACAACCTGTCAAGTGTTCGCTGGTAAAGCGAATGGTAGACGGTGTGAAGGATTTCGTGAACTCATTCAGCGATGTAGACACCACTTATATCGAGCCGCAGAAGTACATTTATACCGTAATGTTGCAGAATACCTACACTTACGAACTGTACAAATTGAAAACGGCCGAAGGCAATTCTGTGACTTTTGCACCCGAACCCACTGTTAAATTCGGTCCGTATGTAGGTTGGCAGTGGCTGTTTTTAGGCTACACCGTAGACCTTCGCCACCTTAACGGCAACAATAAGAAAGAGTTCGACCTGAGTTTCTATACTACCCAGATCGGTATAGACCTTTTTTACCGTAACACGGGTAACAACTACAAGATTAAAAGCTTATCGCTGGCTAAGGAAATCAATCCTGAGGCAGTGCTGGGAAGCCCTTTTGGGGGATTCGAAGCAAGCATCCGCGGGTTTAACCTTTACTACATCCTTAATCATCGGCGCTTTTCTTATCGTGCGGCGTTCAGTCAGAGCACGGTACAGAGGCGCAGTGCGGGCAGCATGCTCTTTGGAGTGGGTTACACGAGACATAAGGTGAATGTGGATTTGGCGCAACTAGACCAACTGATTACTGATCGATTGGGCTCGGAAGCCACCATTATCGGGACCGACGACAGCGTAAACTTCGGCAAGGTGAAGTACACCGACGTGTCTGTTTCAGCGGGATACGGCTACAATTGGGTGTTCGCACGAAACTGGTTGTTAGCTGGTTCGCTCTCGCTGGCCTTGGGTTACAAACGCACCACGGGTAATGTAAGCACCCGTCGCACGTCGTTGGGCGACTTCTTGTCGTATAACATGGCCCTAGATGGAGTGGGGCGCTTTGGCATTGTGTGGAATAACTCGCGCTGGTATGCTGGTGCAAGCACCATCTTACACACCTATAACTATCGCAAAAACAGGTTTTCAACCAACAACATGTTTGGAAACCTCAACATATATGTAGGCTTTAATTTTATAAAACGATGAAAAAAGCAATCCTCGCATGTTTATTATTCTTGGCCGCATTGCCGCTTTTGGCCAAGCCGCAGTACACTTCGGCCGACAGTGCCAAGGTGGTTAAGCTATTGTTAGAAGGCAAACGCCATAAGGACAAGCAAAACCTGGTGTTGTTTTTTGCCCGCAAGTTCTTGGGCGTTCCTTACGTGGCAAGCACCTTGGAAAACAATGCCGACGAGCGTTTGGTGATAAATCTGCGTCAGCTTGACTGCACCACGTTTGTTGAAAACGTGTTGACGCTGACGCTTTGCACGCAAAACGGCAAGGCCACCTTTGCCGATTTTTGCGACCAACTGCGCAAAATTCGCTATCGAAACGGTAAAGTTGGCTATCCCACACGCCTTCATTATTTCTCCGAATGGATTTCGGACAATGCCCGAATGGGCTTTGTTGAAGAGACGCAAGCTCCCAATCCGCCTTTCTCTGCGGTGCAAACCTTGCAAATAAATTTTATGAGTACGCATGTGGATAAGTACCCTATGTTGGTTCGCACGCCTGCTTTCATCAAGCCCATTGCCCAAATGGAGAGCGAGCTTAACGGCAAAACATGTCGCTACATCCCCAAGGCGGGTATCCTGAACGATGCTGCATGCAAGCAGGCGGTAAAGGATGGCAACATCTTGGCATTGGTAACAAGTCGTGCCGGACTAGATACCAGTCACGTAGGCTTTGCCGTTTGGAAGAAAGATGGCTTGCACTTGTTCCATGCTTCGTCGCTGCAAAAGAAAGTAGTTGAAGACAAATCGTTACTGCGCAACTATATGCAGAAGCAGAAATCGCAACTAGGCATTCGTGTGGTGAAGGTGAAGTAAGCGATGAGGGGATGATTTTGCGGGTTCATAAGTTAATGAGGCTAGGAATAGGTACCTGTCGAGTGGACAAACGTTAGTACCACTTCGCTTAGTGGCTAGACCACGATAAGGCTGCCTAATGGCAATAAGGCCTATTACTCTCTCTCCCCTTGGAGAGGGGTTATGGCTTAGGCCAGTTGTTGGTGGATGATATTTGCAGGACGCTTATTTTGCTTTTATCTTTTTTTAGCTGTTATCTCAAAAAGTCTTTGATTTGTTTGGCTGTTCCGAAATAATGAATTACCTTTGCACTCGCAAAAAAGGACAGGTGTCCTCGTCATGCAAACGACATGCATCCTTAGCTCAGTTGGTAGAGCAACTGACTCTTAATCAGTGGGTCTAGGGTTCGAATCCCTAAGGATGTACAAAAGGTTTGCATGGGGTATGCATCCTTAGCTCAGTTGGTAGAGCAACTGACTCTTAATCAGTGGGTCTAGGGTTCGAATCCCTAAGGATGTACAAAAGAAGTAGCAAGGCCAATGGCTTTGCTACTTCTTTTTTGTTTGTACATCATGTGCATAGGTTTTCAGCCTTGTTAACGCGTTAAATTCTCCCCCTCGCTAACCATTGTTCGAACTCACGAACTCGAAAACTTCCGACCTCATAAACTAATCAACCAAAAATCTAACAGAACCTTCCGCAAATATTTGTAGTTCTCGTTGGATATGTGTACTTTTGCAAACATAATTTAAAAAGGAAAGAACAACATGTATAGGACAAGCACTTGTGGAGAACTCCGCTTAGCCGACGCAGGCAAAACCGTGACGTTGGCCGGGTGGGTTCAGCGTGTTAGGAAGATGGGCGGAATGTCGTTTGTTGACCTTCGCGATAGATATGGCATTACCCAACTCGTGTTTAACGAGAACGAAGACAAGGAACTTTGCGACAGCGCCAATAGATTGGGGCGCGAGTTTTGCATACAAGTGACGGGCGTTGTTAATGAACGCCAAAGCAAAAACGCCAACCTTCCCACAGGCGACATTGAAATTATTGCCTCGCAACTCAATGTGCTGAGCGAAAGTGAAACACCTCCCTTCACCATTGAAGAGAACACCGACGGTGGCGACGATATCCGAATGAAGTATCGTTACCTAGACTTGCGTAGGCCAAATGTGCGTAAGAACTTGGAATTGCGCCACAAAATGACCATTCTTATACGTAATTTCCTCGACAGCAAAGACTTTATCGAGGTGGAAACACCCATACTTATAGGCTCTACACCCGAAGGTGCACGCGATTTTGTTGTGCCTTCGCGCATGAATCCAGGCCAGTTTTACGCGCTTCCACAAAGTCCACAGACGCTGAAACAATTGCTAATGGTGAGCGGTTTTGATCGTTACTTCCAGATTGCCAAATGTTTCAGGGACGAGGATCTTCGTGCCGACCGCCAGCCAGAGTTCACACAGATTGACTGCGAGATGAGTTTTGTAGACCAAGACGACGTAATCAACCTGTTTGAAGATATGGCACGCCACCTGTTTAAGGAACTTCGTGGCGTGGAACTGCCTGCCAAGCTGCGCCAAATGCCATGGCACGAGGCCATGAAGCTATATGGTAGCGACAAACCTGACCTTCGTTTCGGTATGGAATTCGTAGAGTTGGCCGACGTTCTCAAAGGAACTGGCGACTTTAGTGTATTTAATGAGGCCGAGTATATTGGCGGAATATGTGTGCCTGGCTGTGCCGACTACTCGCGTAAGCAACTTAATGAGCTTACAGATTTCGTAAAACGTCCGCAAGTAGGTGCTAAGGGACTTGTATTTGTGAAGTTCGAGGCCGACGGGTCGGTAAAGAGCAGCATCGACAAGTTTTACTCGCCCGAGGTGTTTGCCCAACTAAAACAGGCTATGGGTGCAAAAGATGGCGACTTAATACTTATCATGAGTGGCGACAAAGCCAACAAAACGCGCATACAACTGTGTAACCTTCGCTTGGAAATGGGTGACCGCTTAGGCCTTCGCGACAAAGATAAGTTCGAATGTTTGTGGATTGTTGACTTCCCGCTTTTCGAATGGAGCGACGAAGAGCAGCGCCTTATGGCCACCCACCATCCCTTTACAATGCCCAATCCCGACGATATTCCTTTGCTGGATGAGCATCCCGAGCGCGTTCGCGCCTTGGCCTACGACTTCGTTTGTAATGGCATCGAGGTGGGCGGAGGTAGTCTTCGTATTCACGATGGAGCATTGCAAGAGAAGATGTTTGGCATCTTAGGCTTCACGCCCGAGCGTGCCATGGCCCAGTTTGGCTTCCTTATCAATGCCTTTAAGTATGGTGCGCCGCCCCACGCAGGCTTGGCTTTCGGACTCGATCGCTTTGTTTCTATCTTCGCAGGACTCAACTCCATTCGCGATTGCATTGCTTTCCCCAAGAACAACAGTGGCCGCGACGTGATGCTCGATGCACCATCGGTGATTGACGACAAACAGTTAGAAGAACTTAACCTTCGGATTGATTTAAATCAATAAATCGTATCTCGTTGCTATAAACGGCTTTACTTTTCTTGCATAAAAAGGCTGCATGTTAAATAATTGTACTAATTTTGCCAATGAGAATTTTGTGTTAATTGTTTCAATTAGCGTACAAAACACTTCAATTTTATAACTATGGCAGAAAAAAAAGCAACAAAAAGCGCTGTAGAGGCTAAAAAATCAACAGCGAAAAAGCCTGCAGAAAAGAAAACTGCAACAAAGAAAGTTACGCAACCCGCTTGGGTGATAAACGCTGAAAGCGTAGGTTTTAGGGCTGGCGACGTTTATCAAGCCCTCTCGGCAGCAGGTAAGGCTCTAACTGTAGCAGAGATAGCCAAGGCTTCCGGTAAGAGTGAAGAAGAAGTTTTGCTTGGTATCGGATGGCTCTTTAAAGAAGGAAAGATTAAAGGTGAAGACAAACTCGTCACTTTAGCTTAACAAAATAAGGGCCACCAAACAATATGGTGGCCCTTATTTTGTGTTTTTGTATGTCTGCCATAAAATACGAACAAGAGATTTTCAGGGTGTTAACCGAGGCCGGAGAAGAAGGACTCTCCGTGCAAAAGATTGCCCTACACGTTTACAACTCGTGTAACTCGCTTTTCAATCCCGTGAGTTATGATGAGGTGTATGGCTTTGTTTCGCGCTTTCTCATTGCCAAATCGCGTAAACAACATTCGCTTATAGAGCGCACCGCCTCTCGAGGTGTTTATCATTTAAATTTTACTTTGAAAGAGACACAACAACTGATGCTTCAATTTAAAGATGCAACGGAGGTTGAAGAGCCTAAAGCACCCGTGCCCGACAATTCGCTTTCGCTGTTTTAGTCAGAAGTGTTTTAGACCATGGTTTTGAGCACTGCTAAGGGGTTTTGTCGTTAGATAATCTTTAATGTGTTTTTCTATTTTAGCTTGGCTAATTTGTTAGGCAAGCGTTGTAATGGGCAAATGATTTTCTGTTAATTGCTGATTATCATATTGTTAGTTAATGTTTTCTGGCTAAAAACTTATGTATTGGAGAGTTGCTCTAGTCTATTTATACGGCTACAAGTGAGCTGTAGCCGCACTACAACTTGTTTGTAGTCACACTACAATTGGCTTGTAGCCCCACTACAATTGGTTTGTAGTCCCACTACATGTAGTGTACTGAGATTAGTTGACACTTTTCGTTGTTAAATACTCCTTTGGTTGACAAGAAAAATCCTTATGTTGTATTTAGGTTGTCATGTCCTTCTCCAAAGTCCAAATTTGGTTTACAGCTGCCATCCGTTTGCAAAGTTAAGCATTGTTTGTTGGCCGTCCAAGTTTGGGCTGGCCTTTTTTGCGTGAATGAAAACAAGGCCATGAAAAACACCGAGGGGGTGCCCTGCGGCAGGGGGCTCGCAGCCCCCGAGAGCAAGAGGTGCTATGTCGCATGTGAGATGAGCCTTAGGA
>NZ_KB899227.1:1521-43213 GCF_000378085.1 Hoylesella loescheii DSM 19665 = JCM 12249 = ATCC 15930 | reverse complement strand
CACCGACACGTACCCGCCAGTAACGCTCGAGGCGGGCTTGCCCTTGGCGTCGGTGTTGCGTTTGAACTCGTAGTTGGAATACAGAACGTCGTACTCCTTACCTCCCATTTCCAATGTGGCTCTGAATGAACTCATAAATCTTGTTTTAGGTTGTTGTTGAATATTTACACTATGCGTCTTGTCCTTCCATTTCCCCCATGCGCGAGGGCAACGAAAAGAGAACGCCGTCAACGCCGCCTGATTCCGCCTCAGCCCCTCATGCGCAGCTGTTTTCCATGGCAGAACGTAAGGAACGCGGCCAAACGTGGTTGATGTTGCAAATCTAGACATTTAATCCCAAAAAATCAAGAAAAAGGAATCCGAATCTCAAAAAATTAACCCTCTTTAAACCTAGGAGGTGCGTATCAAAATTTTACATAACGAATCTTAATTCCGGGTGTGTGGGCAGCCCGAAAAGACACGAGGGCACCGAAACGACAAATGGGCCATGTCCCTTGGCGTGCCCTTCGGGCCCTTCGGGGCCTGTCGTGCGTGCGAGCGACCTTATGCCCTAAGGCGTTCAGGAGCAGTTCACCATCCCATAGCAATAAGCCCTGAAACCCCAACGGCAAAGCCCAAGGACACAACTCGCTAACCGCCCGCCTCGTTACAGGTAAGATGGAATGCCATTACAGACAAGGCGGAACAATGCTCCAGATAAGATGGAACAGTGTTCCGGGTGACATGTAACAGGGTTACGTCTTAGCGATAACGACACATGATTTAATCTACTGACAACCTATTAACTACCCTTTGGTCATGAAAACCCATCAAAACCGCCTTCGGCTTTATGCCGAACAGTCGCCTGCGCTACATCGGTCAAGAGGGAAAACATAACGCCATTGCCACGACATCAGTATAAACCCTGCCTTATATATATTAAGGTACGCGCGCACGCGAGAGAGAATTGGAAATAAGATATGACAAAAACAATTGCAAATACCGCACAAAGCGACAGAGGAACCGAACCAAACCACCTTGCGAAAAACAAGGCTAAGACACGAGTCTAAATGGCTTATTGCATTCGCGACTTGTTGCGACTGGCATCTATTCGCAAAAATATGAATAGCAAGATTGTGAAGCCCCAAAGACTGGAACCTCCATAGCTGAAGAACGGCAAGGGGATACCAATAACTGGCGTGAGCCCCAATACCATGCCCACATTGATGAAAAGGTGGAAGAGGAACACGCTCAACACGCAATAACCATAGATGCGTCCGAACTTGAAAGGTTGCCGTTCGGCCAGCTTAATGAGTCGCAATATCAGCGCAAGGAAGAGCAACAGCACTGCTGCCGAGCCTAAAAAGCCCTCTTCTTCGCCAACGGTGCAGAAAATAAAGTCGGTATCTTGCTCCGGCACAAACTTCAATTTGGTTTGCGTTCCGTTAAGAAATCCCTTACCCCTTAGTCCACCCGACCCGATGGCAATTTCGCTTTGGTGCACATTATAGCCAGCACCAGCAAGGTCTTCTTCTAGTCCCAGCAGTACGTTGATACGCACTCGCTGGTGGGGTTCCATAACATCGTTAAGCACATAATCTACCGAATAGAAGAACAACACCGAGCCAACCGCAAAGATCGCAATGTAGAAATAGTTGCGGATACGAGCGCTGAGCCAACGATAGATTAACCAACACACAAGGGCACCGGTTAAAATGAGCTGCACAATAGTGACATCGAAAGCCGTAATGAACTTAGACACCAGCAAACACAGACCTGTGAGGAGTATTCCAAGGGCTACAAGGCGCGTTGTTCGTCCGCGATCGTTAATGTAACTGCGCACCATGCCCGCCGTAAACACTTGAACAAGGATCAAAACGATGAATCGACCGAGCGAGGTTGGCGTGTCCCAAAGCATCACTTGTTCAAAACGCACGCCCACAACAAAGTAGATCACCATGGCTACACCCGTGAAAAGGAAGCTGCCCGACATGCCTTCGCGATAGAACATGAGGAAGAACGAGAAGTAAACCAAGGCCGACCCCGTTTCTTTTTGCGCCACAATGAAGATCATGGGCAATATGATCACCAGGCAGGCAGAACCAAAATGCTTCCAGTTATTCATGGTAAAGCCGTAAGTACTCATCAGTTTGGCCACAGCTAGGGCCGTGGCGAACTTGGCAAATTCGGCCGGTTGCAGGCGCAGTGGACCAAGAACGAGCCACGAACGCGAGCCTTTAATCTCGTGAGGGTTGAAAATGGTGGCGAAGAGCAGCAACAGCATGCCCACGTAAATAAAGAAGGCGAAGGTGTCGTAGAAATGGTCGTCGAGGGTGAGTAGCACGAAGCCGAGGCATATAGACGTGCCAATCCACACGATCTGCATGCCCGAACGCGTATCGAGACTGAAGATGTCGGTGTCGCCATAGGTGTAGCTGGCACCGCAAACACTAATCCACCCGAAGATGAGTAGTGCGAGGTAGATGCCAATCGTCCACCAATCAAGCGAGCCAAGCATGCTCGGTTGCCTATCTGTTGCTCGTACCATAAGCTATTCTTCTGCTTTGGAAAACGCTAGCTTGTGCCTCCGAGAAGGCCGAGAGTTTTCCGTTGATATACTGTTCCATCATGAGCGAGCCAATGGGCACGCCGTATGTAGCACCAAATCCACCGTTTTCCACATACACGGCAATGGCGATTTTGGGGTTTTCCATAGGTGCAAAGCCCATGAAAACAGAGTGGTCTTGTCCGCGGTTTTGTGCCGTACCCGTTTTTCCACACACCAAATAGTCGGCCCTATTGGCTGCATGGCATGTACCACCTACCACAGATGCGCGCATACCTTCTACCACATACTCGTAAGCTTCACGACTAGCCTTGGTGTAATGGCGTCGTCGATAGATTGTATCGAGAGGTTCTCCCTGCACCTTACGCACAACGTGGGGAATGTAATAATAGCCTCGATTGGCGATGGTTGCACTTAGGTTGGCTATTTGCAGTGGTGTTAAGTTCACCTCTCCCTGGCCAATGGAGATACTGATGATGGTTAATCCGTTCCAAGAGCCCTTATATGCCTTATCATAAAAGGCTGCGTTAGGTATCAAACCACGTTTTTCGCCAGGCAAATCGATACCAAGCTTATAGCCGAAGCCCATGCTTACCATGTAATCGCGCCATGTATTCATGGCCTCTTGCACGTTACGGTAGCGTTGGCGGTTACCAATCATACGGAACAAACCCCAACAAAAGTAGCTGTTACATGAGGTACAGAGGGCTTGCACAAGGTTGGTCGGTGCGCCATGAGGGTGACATCCCACGTGCAAACCACGATAATTAAAGCCACGAGCACAAGGAAAGAGGGTGTTTTGGTCGATAATACCCTCGGTCATATATGTAAGTCCCTGTGTGGTTTTAAATGTTGAGCCAGGCGGATACTGTCCCATGATAGAGCGATTGAGCAGCGGTTTCCACACGTCTTTTGAAAGAGCGAGGTGATTTCTACCTCTCTGTCGGCCCACCATGATACGCGGATCGTAGCTAGGCGACGAAACCATGCAAAGCACTTCGCCCGTAGATGGCTCAATGGCAACAATGCTACCAATCTTGCCTTCAAGCAAACGCTCTCCCAATTCTTGCAACTTGATATCGATACTCAATGTGAGATCTTTGCCTGCAATAGGTCTACGGTCGAACTTTCCATTTTGATAGTTTCCCTGAACACGTCCGTGGGCGTCGCGCAAAAGAATTTGCACACCCTTTTCGCCACGAAGCTGCTCCTCGTAACTACGTTCTACACCCAGCTTGCCTATGTAATCGCCAGGCTGATAGTAGTCGGAGTTCTCCACATCGCTCTTCGATACCTCGGCCACATCACCCAAAACGTGAGCAGCGTATGGATACTGATACTGTCTGATGCTTCGTTTCTGCACATAGAAACCAGGAAAACGGAAAATTTTCTCTTGGAAAACGCTGAACTCCTTATCAGAAAGCTGGCTCATGAACACTTGTTCGGTAAAGCGCGAATAGCCTGGATTTTTGTTGCGATCCTTGATATCGTTCATCCGTTTGATGAAATACTCCTTGGTAATGCCCAAGGCATTGCAAAACTCCATTGTGTCTAAGCGCCCCTTTTCTTCGTTCATCACCACCATGATGTCGTATGCTGGTTGGTTGTAAACAAGCAAACGGCCATGCCTGTCGCTGATTGCGCCACGCGAGGGATATTCTATTTTCTTGAGAAAGGCGTTACTATCGGCGTTTTTCTTATAGTCGTCGCTGAGCAATTGAAGCGTGAAGAGGCGGATGAGATAGACTGTAACAATGAATATAGCCACCCCACCGATAACCAATCGCCTTTTGTCGAATTCGAAATCTTTCACGCCACGTATCTCCCTTACCTACCTCTAAGGTTATCTAGCACCATCACCAACACCAGCGTGAGCAACGTGCTGCCAGCCACGCAAAGAACCCACTGCAGCCAATTGAAGAACGAGAAGGCTTCTAAGGAGAAGAAAAGCAAGCAATAAGTGAAGATGTTGATGAAGGCAAAAAACAAATATCGCCCAAAGCCCAGCACCTTAATGGAAGGCACGAGGTCTTCGGCGCTCTCCCTTTGGATAAAAAGTTCCAAAAGGTAAGGCCTTAACAGGGCCACAAGTGTTAGCGAAGCCGCTGCCACACCTGGCGTATTGGAGAACATATCCACACCAATGCCCAAGGCAAAGGCCCAAACGAGCATGCCCCACTTGGGATAGTTGCGCGGGAAGAGCAACACCATATATATATATAGCAAAGGTGTGGCGCTGTCGAAGAGGTGCACATGGTTCAGCACCAGCACCTGCACCAACAGGAAGACGAGGAAAGTCCCCAATGTTTTCAATACGCCTACGGTCATGTCTGTATTCTTTCTCTCTGCTTTTATTGGCCTTTCGGCCATTGTTTTTATGCGTCGCCCTTATTCGCGTTTCACCTTGAGCGAGTCTTGCACGGCGCGCATCATCTCCAATCGCTCTTCCATTCCTGCATTGTCAATCACACACACATCACGCAGCCTACCAAAGTCAGTAGCCAACTTCACCTGCAAGCGATACGATAGTCCGTTTGGCGAATTAAATACATGCAGTATCTTGCCGACCAACACACCCGGTGGGAAGATGGACGAATAACCACTCGTAACCACATTCATACCCAACTTAAAACGAGCATGTCGTGGAACGTCGTCTACGTATGCAATGCCAGGATCGCCCCCATTCCAATGTAGATACCCAAAATAACCTCGCCCTTTAATCATACAGCTGATATTGGAGTGCGAGTTAAGGATAGGTATCACCACCGAATAGTTGCGAGAAACGAGGTAGACCACGCCCACCACACCACTTCCGCAAGCCACGCCCATGTCTTTTTTTACGCCATCGGCCCAGCCTTTATCAATGGTGATGAAGTTGTCTTTCTTGTCGAGCGAGTTACTCACAACCCTCGCGGGATACAGCTTAAACCCTTCAAGCGCCTGCTTTTGGGTTCGTGCCACGTCTGTGCTATCGTGTTTGGCACGTGTTAGCAACTCTTGCATGGCCACCATCTGCTGTTCCAGCTCAAGGTTGCGTTGTGTCAGTTCCTTGTTTACTTGCCTAAGCGAGAAGAATGTTTCCACCCACGAATTGGCTTCGTACACTTTTCCTGCCACTTCATTGGCCGAAGAGAACCACACGCTAGCCTGATAGCTGTTGTATTGGAACAGCAATATCACGCTAATCACTTCGAGAGCCAAGAAAACGAACCAGTGGTTGTGGCGCGTGAGAAATGCAAAGAGGTTGCGCATGCACTTATCTCATGAGGAACGAGAACCGCTCAACGTTCTTCAATGCGATGCCTGCACCCTTTGCCACACTGTGCAATGGGTCTTCGGCGATGTGGAAAGGAATACTGATCTTTTCTTTCAGCCTGCGGTCGATACCACGAAGCAAAGCGCCACCACCTGTGAGATAGATACCATTCTGCACGATATCGGCATACAATTCGGGAGGCGTGTTCTCCAAAGCCGACAGCACAGCGTTCTCAATCTTAGCGATAGTCTTGTCCAAGCAGTGAGCAATCTCTTGGTAGCACACGGGCACTTCCATCGGCAGAGCCGTGATACGGTTCGGTCCATGCACAACGTAGTCTTCGGGAGCTTCATCTCCTAGGTCGGTAAGAGCAGAGCCTACGTGGATCTTGATACGCTCGGCCATACGCTCACTCACCTTCACATTGTGCTGGCGACTCATGTATTCTTGTATCTCTGCGGTGAGGTCGTCGCCTGCCACACGAATAGAGTTGTTCGAAACGATGCCTCCCAACGAGGTAACGGCAATTTCAGTAGAACCTCCACCGATATCAACAATCATGTTTCCTTCGGGCGCTTCCACGTCAATTCCAATACCAATGGCAGCGGCCATTGGTTCGAAGATGAGGTAAACATCACGTCCGTCGGCGTGTTCAGCCGAGTCGCGCACGGCACGAAGTTCTACTTCGGTGCTTCCCGAAGGCACACCGATAACCATTCTCAATGAAGGCGAGAACAGTCTGCTACCCGTATGCACCATCTTAATCAGTCCGCGCATCATCTGTTCGCAAGCCGTAAAGTCGGCGATAACACCATCGCGCAGCGGTCTTACCGTGCGTATGTTTTCGTGTGTCTTCTCGTACATCAGCTTTGCACGTTCGCCTACGGCAATCATTTTGTCGGTTCGGCGGTCTAGTGCTACCACAGAAGGTTCGTCTACAACGATCTTGTCATCGCTGATAATGATGGTGTTGGCCGTCCCAAGGTCCATCGCAATTTCTTGCATGAAAGAAAAAAATCCCATGTCTTCTTTGTTTTTCGGTTGTTGGACTGCCTCAACGTGGCGACATTCTTCTTGCGTGTCTATCCCATTGGGTTAGCTTTGCCGAGCGGTTTTGTCCCTCGTGTGTTGTTTGTCCGTTATGTTATTAATTTTTATTTCTCATTTCAATCGCGCCCGAACGTTCCCTTACGTGATATTCGTTTGCGCGAAGGGCTCTACTCCAAACGTGCCTTTGCAGTTCTACCTAGTATCATATCATTTGCATTTACTGAGCTTTACAAGCATTACTTGCAAATCGCAGTGAAGCATAAGGCGAATGTTTAGGCAAGCATATTAGGTCTACGGTCAAGCCTTGCTGGCCTCGAACCATGCGTTTATGGCCTTGTCGTAGTGGCTGCTAACGCCGAAAGCGCGTGTGGCAAATGCCTTGCGCTGTGCCAGAGTGGTGTTGGCACCACTGGTTTTCAGAATGTCGAGCAACATTCCATACTCGTTTTTGCTGGGCACTATCACCACATCGTTGAAGTTTTTGGCACCAGCCCTGATGAGCGAGATACCCCCGATGTCTATCTTCTCGATGATATCGGCCTCGCTTGCGCCATTGGCCACCGTCTCTTCAAAGGGATATAGGTCTACGATAACCAAGTCGATGGGGTTGATGCCATATTGTTCCATCTGCGCTTGATCGGCATTGTTATCGCGTCGGGCTAGAATTCCGCCGAACACTTTTGGGTGAAGCGTCTTCACCCTACCGCCCAAAATGGAGGGATAATCCGTTACATCTTCCACAGCACCACATTCGTAGCCAAGCTTTTCGATAAACTGGCGTGTACCTCCAGTAGACAGAAACTTTACACCTTCATCGTTTAATTTGGCGAGCAACTCGTCAAGTCCGTCCTTGTGAAATACAGACACGAGTGCTGTCCTAATCTTCTTTGTTTCAGCCATAAACCTATCTGAGTTGTGATATTCGAGTTGCAAAGTTACGAAAAACATCGAAGAGTAGACCAATCGTTTGGCTAAAAAACACATTATATATATTAAAAAAGATGAGTTTCTTAATTTGCGGGTTTCTTAGCATATAAGTTTTATCGTGCACAAGCCATCAAATCACAAGACTTGCAAGCCTACAAAACGAACGAACAAAGAAGCTTATCGTAAGAAAGACGAGGCTTTGTAATTAACCGTCTTTAAGCAAACGGACAACACTTGGCAGACACATGCGTCAGTACAAAGGCGCTTGTAGTGTGGCTACAAAGTGCTTGTAGTGGGACTACAAGTGGCTTGTAGCGTGACTACAAAAGACTTGTAGTGTGACTACAAAAGGCTTGTAGCCCCACTACAAACGGCTTTGTACTGATTCGTTGCTAGTAAAAGCGCTTGTAGGCGAAATGCTAGAACCAAACCTATTTCGCCATAATAAACTCGAAAACTCAAGTTAAAGGCCGTCTTTACAAAATAGGCGGGGTGGATTGGGTAAATAAACGAAATGTCTGTACAACCAAAAAATTAACTCCTCACGCTTGTCAATCACGATAATATTGCTTAAATTTGCAATAACCTAATCGCACATTTATTATATATGCAATATTCAATCGTTGCCCCAGAAAAGCTAAGGGTGGTGGTTACACTACCTGCCTCGAAAAGCATAAGCAACAGGGCGCTCATCATGCACGCCTTGTCTGGCAGACCCATACTGCCACAAAATCTATCGAATTGTGACGATACGCGCGTCATGGTACGTGCGCTCACCGACATGCCGAAGAACATTGACGTTCGCGCCGCTGGCACCGCCATGCGTTTTATGACTGCCTATCTAAGCTGTAGAAAGGGCGAACACACGCTAACAGGTACGCAACGCATGCGACAACGGCCAATTAAGCCCCTTGTAGAGGCGCTTAGATACTTGGGTGCAAAGATAGAATACGAAGCCAAAGACGGCTACCCACCCATACGCATCTACGGAAAGCCGCTCGAAGGTGGAAATGTGGAGATGCCAGGAGGTATCAGTTCGCAGTTCATATCGGCCTTGTTGATGATTGGCCCTTCGTTAAAGAAAGGCTTGGAGCTAAAAATGACGGGACAAATTGCCTCTAGGCCCTACATAGACCTTACCCTCTGCATGATGCGCGAATATGGAGCGAAGGCCGAATGGACAGACATCGATGCCATTAGCGTGAAACCTGGCCAATACAATGTGGGTCAATACAGCATTGAAAGCGATTGGAGCGCGGCTTCGTACTGGTATGAGATGGTGGCGTTAAGCAACGATCCCGATGCAACCATTGAACTTGAAGGATTGAGTGAGAACTCTAAGCAAGGCGATTCGGTGGTTCGTCACATCTTCTCTTTGCTAGGCGTGAAGACCGTTTTTTCGAAACATCCTGCGGGCCAACTAACGAAAGTGACGCTAAAAAAGCTGCGCACAAGACTGCCCAAGCTGGAATACGACTTTGTTAACTCGCCCGACTTGGCGCAAACGCTGGTTGTTACGTGTGCCATGATGGGTGTTCCCTTCTATTTCAAGGGACTGTCGAGCCTGCGAATAAAGGAAACCGACCGCATCGAGGCATTGAAGAAAGAGATGGCGAAGTTGGGTTTTGTACTCCGCGAGATGGGCGAAGGGGAACTGGCCTGGGACGGAATGCGCTGCCGACCATCAGATGAAGCCATCGACACATACGAAGATCACCGCATGGCTCTGGCCTTTGCGCCTGTGGCTTTAGTAAATAAAGAAGTGAAAATAAACCAACCTGGCGTGGTGAGTAAGTCGTATCCACAGTTTTGGAGCGACCTTCGCCAGTCGGGATTTGAAATAAACGAGAGATAGACAATGCACATACTACTGTTGGCCTTGCTAGGCTTAGCAATCTTTGCGGCCGTGTTGGGACTGCTCTCGCGTAAAAAAAACGCGGGCGAACCCGATGTGGTGAAGGCCGACACGGCTTCATGCGCCACCTGCTCGGGTGAAGACGAGCGGTGCGAACACGACTGTATGCTGGAGGCGGCAGTGCGCGATGTGGAATATTACGATGACGAAGAGCTGGACAAATACCGCGGAAGAGACTCGGCCGACTATACCGACAGCGAGGCCGAAGAATTTGCCGAGGTGTTCTACACCATGCGCCCAAGCGACGTGCAGGGCTGGAACAGAAGCCTAATACTGCGACAAATAAACCTGCCCAACCAGTTGAAAGACGAGGTGATAATGGTCATCAACGACGCAAGCTTGGCCTAACCGCCACGCCATAAGCCACGAAGCTACGGAGCATTGTTGGCCAACAAACAAGTGTGAAACAGATTTTTGAATGGACATATTAGAATACTCCTTTTTTCAGAACGCCCTCCTCGGCTCGCTCTTGGCCAGTGTGCTGTGCGGGTTTATCGGCACATACATCGTCACTAGGCGACTGGTATTCATCAGCGGCGGCATCACGCATGCCTCGTTTGGTGGTATTGGGCTAGGCGTATTCTTAGGCATCAACCCCATACTTTCGGCCATGGTGTTCTCGGTTCTTAGTGCCTTCGGTGTGCAATGGATGTCGCGCAGGGGCGATGTACGCGAAGATTCGGCCATTGCCGTATTCTGGACGTTTGGCATGAGCCTAGGCATCATCTGTTGTTTTCTTTCTCCCGGTTTCATGCCCGACCTCCCTTCCTTTCTCTTTGGTAGCATCCTCACCATCGGTCAGGCCGACCTTTGGCTGCTTGCCGCACTGCTTGTGGTGGTGGCCATTGTCTTCGCGCTACTCTATCGCACAATACTAAGTGTGGCTTTCGATGTAGACTTCGCCCGTTCGCAACGCTTACCCGTGGCATTTATCGAATACCTGATGATGGCTCTCATAGCCCTTACCATCGTGGGAACGCTTCGCATGGTGGGCATAGTGCTTAGTATCAGCCTGCTAACCATACCCCAGATGTCGGCCAACGTGCTTACCCACAACTTCAAGCGCATGATTGCGTGGAGTATTGTCATCGGTTGGGTAGATTGTCTCATGGGTCTGGGCCTCTCATACGCACTCAACGTACCGTCGGGCGCATCCATTATCTTCGTCAGCATCCTTGTCTATCTCGTGTTAAAGATAGGCAACATTGTTTTCAAAAAACGCCAACGCCAGCTTGAAACAATTTAAATCCACATATAGCCTTGCCTTGTGGCTAGCCCTCGCGCTGCTGCTCGCTGCCTGTTCGGCCAGTAAGAACACGGCACGCAGTCGTTGGTGGCAAGCTTTCAACACCCGTTATAACGTTTATTACAACGGAAACATGGCTTATGTAGACGGTATGCTGGAGAAAGAAAACGGCAACCGAGACAATTATACCGAGCTTTTGCCCCTCTACCCCGTGGCCAATAAGGGCAGCAAAGAACTTGGCAAAGGCAACTTCGAGCGTGCTATTCTCAAGAGCGAGAAGGCCATTCAGCTGCACAGCATTAAACGACGCCCCACGTGGGATAAGAAGCGACGCAAGACCCAGCGTGATATCGAGTGGCTAAATCGTCGCGAATACAACCCCTTTATGTGGCGCGTGTGGATGCTTATGGGTCGTTCGCAGTTCCATAAGGGCGATTTCGACCAAGCCGCATCCACCTTTGCCTACATGTCACGCCTCTATCGCACCCAACCCCACATATATGCCAAGGCCCGCGCATGGCTCGCCAAGACTTATATTGAACAAGGATGGATGTACGATGCTGAAGACGTGATACGCAATATGAGCAGAGATTCGATGGATTGGCGTGCCGTTAAGGAGTGGGATTATACCCACACGCTCTACCATCTGCATACTGGCGAATGGCAAAAGGCCATCCCCTATCTGCAAAAGGTTATCAAGCACGAGATGCGACGCAAGCAACGGGCGCGCCAATGGTTTCTTATGGGGCAGTTGCAAAGTCTCGTGGGCAATCGCGACGCTGCCTATAAGGCATTCAAAAAGGCAGCATCGATGCACGCCTCTTATGAACTAGACTTCAATGCACGCATCGCCCAAACCGAGGTTTTGGCGCAAGGCCAGTCCAAGAAGATGATTGCCAAACTGCGACGAATGGCCGCTAACGACAACAATCGCGACTACCTAGACCAAGTGTACTATGCCATCGGTAACATTTATTTGGCACAACGCGACACTGCCAATGCTATTGCCGCCTACGAAAACGGTGGAAAACGAGCCACACGCAATGGTATTGAGAAGGGTGTTTTAATGCTCAAGTTGGGCAATGTCTATTGGCAGAAGCAACGTTTCTCTGACGCACGCCGCTGCTACAACGAGGCTTTGGGACTTCTCGATAAAGATCGGCCCGACTACGAAGAGCTTTCAAAGCGCTCAAAAATACTCGACGAGTTGGTACCGCACGTTGAAGCGGTGCATCTGCAAGACTCCCTACAACTGCTGGCCACCATGCCCGAAGCTCAACGCAACGCAGCCATCGACCGCGTGATTGCCGCCTTAAAGAAGAAAGAAAAAGAAGAACGCGACGCACAAGACGAAGAGACAGCCCGCAGAACCATCGCACAAAACAGTGCCGCTTCTGACATGCCAAATACCCAAACACCCATGCAACGCACGCAACAGGGTGGCGGATGGTACTTTTACAACCCTATCGCCGTGAGCCAAGGCAAGGCCGCTTTCGAACGCCAATGGGGCAAACGCGACAACGTGGATAACTGGCAACGCCTGAACAAGGCCGCTGTGGCCCTGAACACGCCCATCAACGAACCTTCGTCTGCACAACGCGACTCGCTATTGGCCGAAGAAGCACACCGCGACTCCATACAAAACGCCATGAAAACGGCCGAAAACGACCCACACAAACGCGAGTTCTACCTGGCGCAAATTCCGTTCACCGACGAGCAACGGCAAGCTAGCGACCTGCTGCTCACCGATGGACTATTCCATTCGGGCGTTATTTTCAAAGATAAGCTTGATCAACTTGGCCTGTCTGAAAAAGCCTTACGCAGACTCACCGACAGCTACCCGCAGTTCGATAAGATGCCCCAGGTGTATTATCACCTCTTCTTACTATACATGCGTAAGGGCGACAAAGCCACAGCACAACGCTATGTAGACTTGCTGAAACAGCAATATCCCAAGCACGAACTTACCGAGCTGGTGGCCGATCCCTATTATTTCACCAATGCGCAGCGAGGCGAACATATCGAAGATTCGCTTTACGCCGCCACCTACGATGCCTTCAAGGCCGAGAACTACGATATAGTGAGGCGCAACGCAAAGGTTTCTGCCACCAAGTTTAAGCATGGAGCCAACCGTGACAAGTTCCTATTCGTAGAGGCTTTGTCTATGCTCCACGGTGGAAACATCGATGGCTGCCTCAACGGTTTGCAAACGCTGGTGGAGCAATATCCCCAAAGCGAACTCAGCAAAATGGCCGCAATGATTGTAAACGGCATTAAGGCGGGCAGGCGCGTACAAGCGGGCGGTTTCGACCTGAACAACATTTGGCAACGTCGAACTGCTGCCACCAACGCTGCCGACAGTCTTAAAGGAAAACAGTTTAGCAACGACCGCAACGCCAACTTCCTCTTCGTGATGGCCTATCAGCCCGATTCCATAAACGAAAACCAGTTGCTATTCGCCCTAGCCAAATATAATTTCACCAACTATCTGGTACGAAACTTCGAGATACGAACCGAAACCGACAATGGATTACGCCTGATGACGGTGAGCGGTTTCCGCAATTTCGACGAGGCATTGCAGTATGCACGCGAGCTACATCGCCAAACGGGCATCACGAAAAGATTGCACAATGGCCGTAGAATCGTAATTAGCGAAGAAAATATGCTACTTCTTGGCAAGGAGTTTAGCTTCGACGACTACGACAAATTCTACGCCAAGCATTTTGCTCCACTAAAAGTAAGCACCTTCCGACTGCTAAATGAGCCTGCCGAAATTGTGCGTCCCGAAGCTCCCGTACGACTTCCCACCATCGAAGAGATAGACCGCGCACTGGATAACGACTTCATTTTACCCGACGAAAAGTCGGCAACGGAAGTTGACGACGATACGTACCCTATCACAGACGAGCCTAACCAAAAGCAAAAAGGCAGTTCTGCAACAAAGCAAAAGGCAGACGACACAACGGTGATAGAAGCGACACAGCAACGCACACAACATGCTGACGATGGTACCATCGTGATAGAAGACGATGCACCCAGTACCTCCAAGGCAAAGCAAAACACTAGTAAGTCCCAACAAAAGGCGCAACAACCCATCCAACAAAGAGGTAAAACGCCACAAACCCAAACGCTGCCAAAGGGCAAAACACCTGTCAAGGCGGAGCCCAAATCCCAAAAGCAACCCACAAAGACAGAGAAGAAAGAAGACACGGGTATTGATTTCAAAGACGATCTAGGTAATAAGGGCAAGAAGCCTGAACCTAGAAAGACGCCCACCGCTAAGCAAGACAACCCTAAAACGCCTGCTAAGCCGAAACGAAAAGAGATTGACCCCGACGACGAATACTACGATTTAGAAGGATTTTAGACAATGAACAATGGATTGATTTTATGGGCCGACGACGAGATAGAATTGCTCAAGGCCCACATTATATTTCTAGAAAAGAAAGGTTATGAGGTTGTAACCGTGAGCAATGGCATGGATGCACTAGACCAATGCACACAGCGCAACTTCGACCTTATCATGCTCGACGAGATGATGCCTGGTCTGTCAGGACTCGAAACCTTGCAACGCATCAAGGAGATACAGCCTGCCACGCCCGTGGTGATGTGTACCAAGAGCGAGGAAGAGAACATTATGGAGCAAGCTATCGGTTCGAAAATAGCCGATTACCTCATCAAGCCCGTAAACCCGAGTCAGATATTGCTTACGCTGAAGAAAAACATCCACCGTAAGGAGATAGTTTCCGAAGTGACGCAAACGGGCTATCAGCAGAACTTCCAAGACATTGCTATGCAGATAATGGACTGCAAAACACTCGACGACTGGCGCAAAGTGTATCGTCGGTTGGTACACTGGGAATTGGAACTGAGTAATACGGGCAGCAGCATGGCTGACATATTGGTAACCCAAAAAGAAGAGGCCAACAATGGTTTTGCCAAATATGTAAAGGCCAATTATATGGATTGGGTGGCTGAGGGCGCATCTACATCGAACGGGCGACCCGTGATGAGCCCCGACCTATTTAAGTCTACCATCTTCCCTTTGCTCGACAAGGGTGAGAAAGTCTTCCTTATCGTGCTCGATAACTTTCGATACGACCAATGGAAAACGCTCGAAAGCGAAATTGGAGATCTCTTCGACATCGACGAAGACATGTATATCACCATCCTTCCCACCGCTACACAATATGCGCGCAACGCCATATTCAGCGGTCTTATGCCCCACAAGATTGCGCAAATGTTCCCCGACCTATGGGTAGACGAAGATGAAGAGGAGGGTAAGAACCTCAATGAAGACCTGCTGATAAAGACGCAGATAGAACGGTATCGCCGTCACGACACCTTCAGCTACAACAAGGTGAATACATCGGCAGATGCTGAGAAGCTGCTCGAACACTTCTCGCAATTGGCACAAAACGACCTTAACGTAATGGTATTCAACTTTATCGACATGCTTTCGCACGCCAGAACGGAGTCGCGCATGGTACGCGAACTGGCCAACAACGAGTCTGCTTACCGTTCCATCACACTCAGTTGGTTTCGCCATTCCATACTCGCCAACCTCTTTAAGCGACTTTCGCAGAGCGATTTCACCGTGGTTCTCACAACCGACCACGGTTCTATACGCACCTCAAAACCCGTAAAGATAGTGGGCGACCGCAACACCAACACCAACCTTCGTTATAAGTTGGGCAAGAACTTGAACTATAACGCTAAAGAGGTTTTTGCCATCAAAGAGCCTCACAAAGCCCAATTGCCTTCGCCAAACATTAGCACCAGCTACGTTTTCGCCACAGGAAACAGCTTCTTTGCCTACCCCAACAACTACAATTATTACGTATCTTACTACAAAGATACGTTCCAACATGGGGGTATCAGCATGGAAGAGATGCTCGTTCCGCTGGTTACCATGCGGCGAAGACGATAACCACGCATTTTCTAGCGCAAGCAATACTTCCACTCAAAATAAGCATTTAACCGCCAACCAAAGGGCAAACATACCCTCGGAACGGCCAAAACCCATAACGCATCATGACACTTACAATCACATCGTTGGCCCAGATACACAACGTGGCCAAACAATTTATCGACAATATAGGCACGGGCAAGGTATTCGCCTTTTATGGTAAGATGGGCTCGGGCAAAACAACTTTCATCAAAGCCATCTGCGAAGAGCTAGGCGTTACAGACGTTATCACTTCGCCCACCTTCGCCATCGTGAACGAATATCACAGCGAACAGACACCCAAACCCATCTTCCACTTCGATTTCTACCGCATTAAAAAGCTCGAAGAGGTGTACGACATGGGTTACGAAGACTACTTTTATAGCGGTTCTCTCTGCTTCTTAGAATGGCCCGAACTCATCGAAGAAATTTTGCCAGCAGATGTCGTAAAGGTGAAAATAGAAGAACAAGCTGACGGAAGCAGAACGGTGATGTTTTAAATCACGCGCGGTTGAAGGTGCTATGCATAGAGAACCAAGACATGGGTATGGTGTTTCACGTCCTATAAAGACCAATTCTTATAACACTCTCTCCTCATTCTCTGCGCATAGTGCCTTCCTCCACGCCTTTATCTAATAGCCACCACTACACGTTTTCTGCACCTCTGCACAACAATCTTTCTTTTTTAAAAAGACTATGCACTGCTAATCATTTTCTACCAATCCACATTATTCTGTCTCAAACACTAACAAATAAAAGAGAAAAACCATGAACAAACTAACACACATTGCATTAATCGCGACCTCTCTACTTGTCGCTAGCTGTAACTTCAGCTCTAAAAAAGAGCCTGAAAGAAAGAATACGCCTATTAAAGTGAAGATATATGCAACAGAGGAATTGAAAGAATGCCGCGACATACCCATGCGTCACGATGCCAGTTACGACGACCAAACCCCATTCTACAATTCACAAAGATCATATTATCAACTTTCTGATAAAGAAATTGCCACAATAAAGGCAATCATTATGGACACAACAAAGTGGGAAAAAGCAAACCCAACGACTTCGTCACCTAACATAGAGCTATATTATAGGCAATATCTAGCCTACAAAAAAGATAGAGACGTCTATGTCTTAGTTAACCTATTTAAATACAACTACATCATTTACCCTAACGATGGCACACTTAGTGCGATATGCCCACCGAAAGCAATAACCATTATTTCTCTTGCTAAAGATAAGAGCAGAAAAAGAAACGACAATATAACAGTTCTTCTAAATCTTTCCACAAAGCAGATCGTAAAGATCAGTTACGTTTAGAAACAAAGCCGACAATATCCCTAAAAGGGGTCAAAGCACCATTACCTGAATATGTTCCACAGTTTTTACTTCATCCCAAATAAAGTTATGAAGTTTATTGTTTCATTGCTATTCACATTCAACGTTGCCTTATGCCATGCTCAAAAAAGTTCACAGCCTTTGCGTGCAAGCGATTACACCTATGTTGAGTTCACAACAAATTTAGACGGAAAACAATACCCACTCGTTTTCGCTGCAGCCACAGAACAAGACACTATCACCGTAAACCTTACCAATATACAGTTGTTTATTAATAGTGTTTACGCCTCATGTCCATACATTCCGATAACAAACAATGCATACGAAAAATGTTATGGGCTGGCATTCGGACACAGTGAAGACACATTCAGCGACTGCCAAGCATTTATAAACGAATTCAATATGGCATTTAAACAGCTTGAACAAAAAGGATACATTACGCTCTTTACGGGAGAAAAGATACATTATGCATGCTTTAGGATACGTGGGGCATTTTTAGAAACAGATAAAGAAACATTTTGGAAGGAAACCTTAAGCTCCATTGGCATATCCGATTCGTCATCAATACATAAAATAATCGTACCCATCGCTATATCAAATTATAAAAAGAGACGTGTATTTTTCATACAATAAGCGCAAAACCATTCAAGCTTCAACAGTGGGATACCATACATCTGCTTAGCATTGGAAAAACACTCTCTGCCAACTGCCATTGGCATAAATGTAGCTACGCTTTAAGAATACACCCGAACTTAGAAGTTCAAAAACATAACATCCATTCAAAAAGTAGAGGGGTTGCCATGTAGGCAGCCCCTCTTTCAGTCCCTTTTATAGTGCAGTATGAAAGCATATAGCAAACATGTGCACTTTTTGTTCGTTGCAAAGGTAGTTCATTTTTCTACGATATGCAAGCCTTTAACCATATATTTTTAGATTTCCTCAATCTTAAATCCCGAATTAGCAAGGATAACATCTTTCACTTCTTGATACTTCACCCTCTTAAAGGCATCTAAAAGTTTTTCTTTCATTCTCAAAACTCTATTGTTTGAAACTCTCCCCAATAGGTATCTAAATACTTGATAAGCACCAAAAAGCGTTGTTTTCTTGTTCCCCATATCGCCAGCAGGCCCCTTACTTATTGCTTCGCGAAGTTTCATGTCAAAGAGAACTTTCCCATGAGCGCAGTAATTTCTCAACCTTCTAACCGTATTGATATAGTTAGAGAATTGCTTAGGAGATTGTATTCCATAAGTAGAAGCGATATCATGTTTTAGTTTCCCGTCCTTTAAATTCTCATATAAAGATATGACTGAGCCAAAAGTGAAATGCTCTAAGGTTTTCCATGCTGGTGCATATTTCCTATTATAGCATTTCGCATCCCACTTAATAGCAGGTTCTTTGTTTGCTTCAGCAATCGCGTTTTTAAATAATGGACTCTCAATAAAATCCTTTTTGACGTATTGGGGGTTTATGTACCAGCATGGATCGTCTTTATACCTGTTGGATGCGATATAAATTAATTGTGTCCGGAAATTTATTTCAATCCTGCTTATGTAACGAAGAAAGATATTTCTTAAATCGAAATCGAAGTAATATAGTTGTATGGCATATTCGAACTTCGTACCTTGTTTAAATTTATGTGTACGATTACTCTTCCTAGGATAGCTCTTTTCGAATGGAAACCAATAGAATCCTAACCTATAATAACCAATATCCAAAAGGTTTTCTTTGGCTTTTTTCTCGTCGCTAATGTCCATGTAGCGTTCCCTAAGCTTTTTGATTTGTTCGTCGATTGTCGTTGCTAACTTTTGTGTTCCCATTAAATTCTACTTTTATCATGCAAAGTTAAAGACTTTATTTGATACAATTGCCCTTAACAACACTGAATGTTTGATTTTCTAACCCAAACGCCACATCCGCTTTTTAGTAGGTGTGGCGTTTGGGTTTTTACGTATTTAAGTTATGTGCTTTATTCTTTTTTGCGTCTGAGTTTTTATCATAACACACACCAACCATAAGCTTATGAGTTTATAAAAAAGGGGGAAAGTCTTAACAGACGAGAACTTATAACCAGATAAATTCAAGCAGACTAAGGAACTCACCTCATTTATACAGCACATTATGCAAATAGCTAACACGACTGATATGCAGGCCCACATCGGATATTCCAGGCAGCATATCGCGTTTCATGTCGTGGTAGATGCTCACCACTAGGCTATCACCTTCGCGCAAATCGGGTTTGGCTATGGGATAACTATATTGGTAATAGCTGATGCCACGCGAGAGGCGGGTGCCATCGGGCTTACTAAACGTGCAATTGATGGTGTCTGTCAGTTCCTTATTACCTGGCACTATGCGTTGCTTTACGATGAGCGTGGCAGCCGTAAAGGGATAAGCGCCTGTGATGCGCACGTCTAGTTGCTGGGCGAAGACACCTCCCTGATGAAGCGGTGGAACGTAAAACTTCAGGGTGTCGTTCTTCTCCCATCCGCTCACCGATGTATGACTGTATCGGTGGAAGACGGTATCCATGGTGCATGCGCTAACCAAGGCAGCTACAAGAGCCACCAATGCGCCTTTCACTAAACGCTTCATGGGCTTGTTATTCTTGTTTTTGCGGTTGGGCGTTTGCCGTGGGAGGGGTGGGCCTACGTTGGTTGTCGCGACGATGTCGGTTGCCGTTGTTGTCCTGCTTTCCCTCTTGCGAACGCGCCTGTTGTGGTCTTGGACGGCGCCTTTCAGGCTGTTGGTCGCGCTGGCGTTGCTGCTCCTTGCGTTGTGGAGCACCATTCTGGGGTGCAGAGCCATCGCGCTTATCGCCCTTGGGTTTGCCGTTCGACTGGCGTTTAGGCCGCTTCGACTTGTCAAATCGACTAAGGTCGGCATTAGCCAAAAGGTCGACAGGCTTGTCAACGTGCTGTTTGTGGTGTTCCTCTACAAGCGAATCGGGCTTCTCGCCACGACGATTCATCTCGATAATGGCCCTTGCACGTTCGGCCGTAATAGTCTCTAGGTTCACGGCGAGGTTCTTATCTGTAGAGTAAGTCACTGTTCCCGCCAATATGTCGGTTTTGAAAATGAAGTATTCGGCATCGCCCGTGTGCAACGAAACCTCTTTGCTGGGCATGCGCTTGGCAGCCTCCACATAATTGTCTACCTCGTAATTGAGACAGCATTTCAGCTTCCCGCACATGCCCGCAAGCTTTTGCGGATTGAGCGAAATGTCTTGAAAGCGAGCGGCATTAGTGTTAACCGAAACAAAATTCTTATTCCACGTAGCGCAACACAGCTCTCTTCCACAGGGTCCCGTTCCACCGATGCGCCCCGCTTCTTGACGTGCGCCAATCTGTTTCATCTCTATACGCACGTGGAAAGTGTCTGCAAGCACCTTAATAAGCTGTCTGAAGTCTACCCTTTCATCTGCAATGTAGTAGAATATAGCCTTATTTCCATCGCCTTGATACTCTACATCGCCGATTTTCATCTTCAAACCCAGGTCTTTAGCAATCTGCCGGCTCTGTATCATCGTGTCGTTCTCACGACTTTTAGCCTCTTGATATTTGTCGAGATCTACGGGCTTGGCCAATCGATAGACACGTTTGATGTCGTCGGCCGACTTTAAATTGGCTTTCTTTATCTGCAAAGCCACGAGCCTACCCGTAAGTGTAACCACGCCAATGTCGTGCCCAGGACTTGCTTCCACCGCTACGGTGTCGCCTTTTGTTAGCTGCAAGTTGTTCACGTTGTGGTAATATCCCTTGCGAGTATTCTTAAATTGCACCTCAACAAGGTCGGTTTTGTCGGGGTCGTTAACCACGTCGGCCAGCCAGTCAAAGGTATTTAGTTGGTGGTCCGACTTGCAACAGCCGCCGCAGCAAAGGCCATGATCGCAGCCTGTGGCCACCTTGAATTTCATATTTTTGTAATCCATTTGTTCGTTTTTGTTTATATGTTGACGGCAGGATGTACGCCCTTGGCGTGCGAAATCGTGCCGGAGAGTGCAATTAGTTTTAACTCGAACCATGCCTTTTGCCCAATGAAGCAGCCGGGCGACAAGCTGAACGAGTGGCGATTGAACCGCCTTTTATGCCTTCTTGATGTAGAGAATCATGTTGATGGCATAGTCGAAGAACACCACTTTGGCGTTAGCGTTCTGCGAGATGTCGCGAATGCAACGGTCGATAAGTTCGGAAATCTCCACGATGTTCTGTTCGTTCACGAAGCGTGCGAAGTTTCTTGCGAAGTCTTCCTCTTCTCGCGACATGTACACAAGATCGGCAATGCCGAAATTGAACATGAAGTTTTCGCGCATCAGACGTGCAAAGTAAGTCAGCATACGCTTTTGTTTCTCGCGCCCGTAGGCTGCCACGGCATCGCTCCAACGGCGCAGCTCACGTATATTTCGTTGGTAGGCCAAGCGCATGAGCATGATAAACATGTCCAGGAACTGCTTGTTCTCATTGTCGACGCTAAGCTCGGCCAGCGCATTAGTCCAACTTCCATTGGCCAATCGGGCCACACGGCGGGCATCTTCGGGCATGATGTTGCGCTTTTGGATAAGTGCCTGCTGCATGTCGGCCACCGTAATGGGGGCCAAATCAATGCGTTGGGTGCGACTCTTAATGGTTTCGAGCAGTAGTTCGGGCTCTTGACACACCATGATAAACAGCGTTTGAGCAGGCGGTTCTTCAAGAAGCTTCAGCAACTTGTTGGCACATTCCTGGTTCATACGTTCGGCTAGCCACACCACTGCCACCTTATAGCCACCTTGACTCGACTTCATTCCGAGACGTTTCATCAGCAAGTCGCTCTCGCCAACACCCATTTGGGCCTGTTGATTGGCAGCATCCATTTGGTCGAGCCAAAGATCCATCGAGGGATAGAGCGTCTTTTGCAACATCTCGCGCCACTGTGGGGCGAAGTCGTCGCTGTTCATCTTATGCTCGCTGGATGTTCCAGCAGGGCGAATAACAGGGTAAGAGAAGTGCAGGTCGGGGTGTTCGAAGCGGCGCATCATGGCACACGAAGCACATTCGCCGCAAGGGGCGTCGCCTTCAGCATGGCGTTCGCAGAGCAGGTACGAAGCGAAAGCCAAACCCAAAGCCATTTTTCCGCTGCCAGAAGGGCCACAGAGCATCAGCGCATGGGGCAAACGGTTATGCTGCACCATGCTTACGAGTCGACGTTTAACATCGTCTTGGCCTATCACGTCGTTCCAGTTCATAACAGTTTTTTAGCCACTTCGCAAATTGAATCGACCGCCGAAACGGTGTAAAAATGAATGCTAGGCACGCCATGCGCATAAAGTTCGCGACACTGCTGCGTAGCCCATTCCACGCCTAAGGCCTTTGCATCGTCGTCGGTTTTACACTTAACGATTTCATGGGCCAATGCTGTGGGCAGGTCGCAATGGAACGTTCGCGGTATAACCGACAGCTGCCCCAACTTGGCAAACGGCTTTATGCCTGGCACGATGGGGATTGTCACCCCCCTTTGGCGTGCCTTTGCCACAAAGTCGAAGAACTTTTGGTTATCGTAAAACAACTGCGTTACGGCGTATTTTGCACCAAGCTGCTGCTTAAGAAACAAGTAATCGATATCCATATCGAGGTTTGGCGCTTCCTCGTGTTTCTCGGGATAGCACGCCACACCATATTCGAAGCTCTCGCCAGGATGCTTCATAGGCGTTCCGTCGGCAAAAAAGCCCTCGTTAAAGCGGTTCACCTGCTCAATAAGGTCGGTTGTGTGAGCGTGTCCGTTAGGTGTTGGGGTGAACATTCGCTCATCGTGCGCCTTATCGCCACGTAGCAACAACAGGTTCTGAATGCCCAAAAACTGCAAGTCGAGCAGTTCGTATTCGGTGCTTTCTACCGTTGCGCCACTGCAAATAATGTGTGGAATAACAGGTATGCCATAACGTTGCTGTATGGCCGCAGCAATGGCTATGGTGCCAGGACGTCTGCGAATGCGGTCGCGTTCGTACTGTCCGTTGTCCAATTGGCGGTAAACGAACTCGCTGTTATGGGTGGTAATGTTGATGTAATTTGGGTCAAACTCGCGCAAGCGATCGATGGTACGAAACAATTGTGCCGTGCCATTGCCTTTGAGTGGTGGCAGCACCTCGAACGAAAGGGCCTTGGCTGCTGCCTTTTTATTTAGGAAATCACTTACTTTCATCTTCATCTAGCGTTTGGGCTATGCCGTGCAAACCCCACATTTCCCTTACTTTGGTGACGCCTGCATGTAGCGTTTGACGCCATAGGGATAGATAACCAATGCACCCAACTACCTCCACCACACGTTTGTGTTTGCGAATTCAGCCTTGGTTTATGCCTAGTTGTTGTCTGTCGATGCACTAAGCGCTTGTTCTCAAATTGCCGAGTGCAGGACAGCTTATGCAAAGCTGCCACCAACGAGCGCAATGAGAACTTGTTCTCGAATTGCCGAGTGCAGGACAGCTTATGCAAAGTTACAACATTTTTTTCGCTTTTTCGTGTTACATTTTGTCTTTGTTGTTTTTTAGCACTGTATGCTTTCGTTTTTTGCTTCTTAAAGCGATTCACAGACTACAACATGACAGCGTTTTGTGTGCAATAAGACACTGGCGAACTTCTCTTGTATTTCGTAGTTTCGAACAATGGCTGAAGTCGGTTTATTTGCCATTTCATAGCCAAGCGAACTTACTTCTACCAAGCAACAACATTTATTGACAAACGCCCAAGATATATGTTTGCAGAAGGTGTTTTTTATGAGATTGCGTTATGTATGGCATATTTTTAACGGCAAGACACAAGCCTTTTGCAAACAACTGACAATCAATGGAACTTTGTTTTTATAGCATCCGTCTTGTACCAACTAAGATGGAACCGTGTTCCATGTGACATGGAATAGGAGAACAGATAAGCTGGAACAGGAGTACAGATAAGATGGAATGGCATTCCATATTAGCGATAACAAAATCACTAGCAAAAAACAGCAAAACGAGAACGTAGCTGACTAATTTTCAGAGCTATGTTTCCGTTTGGCGTATATTGAAAAACGGAGACCTATTTTTCCTCCGTAAAGTCTACGTATTCACCCTCGTTTCGTTCGAAAATCTTTTGGTTCATACGCTCGGAGGTGCGACTGTCGATAATTACCTCACCATCTTTGCCTGCACGTTGAGAAGCTTTTGAAGTGGACGAAGAGGTGGTTGAGGTGTTGAATTGGCGGAAGGTTTGGCGTACAAACTTAACGATACGCCTAAACATCATCAAAAAAGATATCAGCACAACAACAAGCACCGATAGCAATAGCAGACCTATCGACTTAAAGAAAAACTCCATTGCTATTGTTTTTTAGTGGCGTTGACATAGACCGAAAGTAACACATACCACGCAATGATAATGGCAAAGGCCAGCCCTTTAAAGATGATGAGCAGGGGTATGCAGCTAAGTACGAAGACGTATCTCACCTCGTTGTCTTTCCATCCCCAGTTTTTAAATTTGAGTGCAAACATAGGCAGTTCGGCCACAAGCAACCAACAGCTGAGCAACATCAAGGCAATGAGAGCCAACGGAGCCCAATTTACAGTTTCCATCTGCCTGTCGAGTCCCAACAAAAGCGACCCCCAAAACAAGGCATTGGCAGGTGTTGGCAGTCCGATAAACGATGTTGTCTGCCGTTCGTCGAGGTTAAACTTGGCCAAACGGAGGGCAGAAAAGGCCGTCATCAGAAAAGCCGCGAAAGGCAAAAAAACCGCAATCTGGCACCGACAGACGCTTCCGAAGGGGTATTCTAAGACTGCAAGTTGATGAAAAAGCATCGCCGAAGGGGCTAAGCCAAAGGTGATGACATCGGCAAGCGAGTCGAGTTCTTTGCCAATGGGCGAAGAAATATGAAGCAAACGCGCCGTCATACCATCGAAAAAGTCGAACACGGCCCCGATAACAATAAAGAGTAAGGCGAGCCACAAGTCGCCATAAATGGCCATAACGGTGGCGACACAACCCGAAATGAGGTTGCAACAGGTTATGATATTGGGTATGTGTCGGGTGATTTTGTTCGCCATTTTCAGTGTCCCCTATTATTTAAGCTTGGCCAAAACGGTTTGGTCGCCAGTGGTAAGTTGCCCCATCTTTACGCAAATTTCAGTGCCCAAGGGGAGGAACACGTCAACGCGCGACCCCAATTTGATAAAGCCAAGGTGTTCGTCGATAAAGCAATCTTCGTCTGGTTTTGCGTAGGTAACGATGCGTCGAGCCATTGCACCAGCAATCTGACGGCAGAGAATGTCCACTCCGTCGGGCGTAGTTATCACGACGTCGGCATGTTCGTTCTCCTCGCTGGCTTTGGGAAGCCACGCCTTATGGAAGTTACCATCCTTGTGTTCTACCTTTTTCACCTTGCCATCAACGGGAAACCAGTTGGCGTGAACGTTGAAAAGGCTCATGAAGATAGACACCATGATGCGGCGATCATGAAAGTAAGTATTCTCGTCAACTTCTTCTATCACCACGATTTTACCATCGGCAGGTGCAACCACAACCTTTTCCGTATCGCCGTTGAACAGGCGTATGGGGCAGCGGAAGAAGTTGATGATAATGCCGTATGCAATACCGTATACCACCAAGAATGTCCAAAACGGCACTTTACATTCGAAAAATACCCATAAAAGAGGCGCTACGATGGCAAGTACGATGAACCCAAGCACCAGAGTTTCAGTGCCTTCGCGGTGTATTCTAATCTTCTTCAGTTTCTTTATTTTATTAACCATTGGCGGTAGTTGCTGTTTAATGTGGATGCAAAGATAATGATTTTTAACGCATTAGACAAGTTCGTGTAACGTTTTCTTCACACTTTGGGCGAGAAATAGGCAAATTTAACGAGAAAGGGCGTGCGTTTTATGGGATTTTTGGAACAACAATGTGCATGGTTATAAAAATACAAATACACGCAACCAAACGCCAACACTACCATAGGTAGCTTATAAAGGCACAGCAAAACTGCGGTTGAACATCCTACCACATAATAAGAACCATGCGCCCCAATGCAAGACAGCCTTACACGGAAGCGCATGGTTTTAGGGCGTTAGCCTACATGTTCTCACATTGTTCGTCGCCATGTACGGGAATCTTGGCATCTTTATCGGTTTTCTCGGCCTTATATCCGAACTTCTCGAATGCCTTTTGAAGCTTCTCCTCAGTTGTTTTCTTAGGGTCGTAAGACACATAAACTTTCTGCGCCTCTATGTCGGTTTTGATGTCTTTCACCCCTTTTTCAAAACGAAGGTTGCCTTTTATTTTGGCCTCGCAACTTTCGCAATGCATCTGCGGAGTGGTGGTAAACACTACGGTTTTAATGTCTTTGGCTGCTGCAATCATGGCTACCATGAAAAGCAGCATTGAAATAATTGACTTTTTCATATACTTGTTTTTTGTGGGGAAATGCCTGCAACAATGTTGCGACACACTTTCCCCGAGTTGTTGTTTTGTTCTTTTTGTAAATCACGAGATTGTTAAGGACAGTTCTAAAAGACAGCGTGGATTTTTTAGAACCAGCCATAAAGCAACTAGAGTCGTTTACCAAGGTTGACCCGAACACCTATATAAGCCATCGCACCTTGAACAGGTCCGTACACCATTGTTGGTTCAAAGCTGTTTTCCCAGGGGTTGTTATAGCCGATAATGGGGTTCTTCTGCTTGTAGTTGGTGAGGTTTTCGCCGCCAACATATACGGAGAAATGGCGAAAATAGCGCGTAACCTGCGCGTTTAGTTGGCCATAAGCTTTGAAATTGGGCTGCCATGAGAGGTCGCCAGATGGCGTTGTGTAAGGCTGTGGCATTCTGCCACCACCATTCAACACGGCTGTTGCGTCAAACTGCCATAGCCCTAGCGGTGTCTTATAGCTGGCAGTGACGAGTGCCTTATAACGACCTTGCAGCGGTTTCGACAACAGTTGTCCGCCGTAAGTGGTTTTAACGAGGTTGTAACGATAGGCTGCCGTAAGCTCAAGACTATTGAAGAACAGGTACGAAGCATCTACTTGGAAGGTGTGCGAATAGCTTTTGCCATCCAGGTTGGTGATGTGCAGCTCTTGCGGATTGGTATCGTAGTCTATGATTGCCTGCGAGAGGAAGTGCGTGTAATAATAGTCGGCGTTCAGTTTAAGTGCTTGCTTACCCACAGGGATAACAAAGCTTAAGCTACTTCCATAGTTCCAAGCGGCTTCTTGCTTCAAGTTGTCGATGATAAGGCGGCGTCCGGAGGCCATCAGATAGTTGTTTTCTGCCAGCGCGTGCGCACTGCGGTAGCCCTTTCCAGCAGAGATCCGGACGGTAAGGATTTGGGCGGGCATCCATTTAAGATGGAAGCGCGGAGTGAGGAATGTGCCATATACGTTGCTATGGTCTACGCGCAAGCCGGCCATGGCGACGAGATGGTCGCGCAGGTTGTAGGTGTATTGCACGTATGCACCAGGTGTGGTTTCGCTTTCTATGCCCCGTTCAAGCGGATACAGATTGCCATAATCTGAGGGTATCGCACCCGATGGGAGCGACAAACGCTGGTGCAGATAGTCGTGACTAAAGCTTAGTCCGGCAGAAAGGTTGTGTTCGGGCGTGAAATTGGTTTCGAAAACAAGCGAGGCATAGGCGTTTTTCTCGTTCACATCATATTGCTTGATGCCATAAAGCGCATCTTGCTTATGCAAAGAAACGTTTCCCAGCAGGGCAATGTTTGTGCCATGCGCGGCATTAAGGATAAAGGCATGTTTCATATAGCCCTCGTATCGTTCGGTGCCGATGTTGATTCGGTAAGGCGTTGTGCCGCCAAACATCGAGAGAGCCTTGTCTACTTGCCCGTTTGTGCGGTCTTCTTTCAGTAACAACAAGCCGCCATGGAACACGTAGTTGCCCGTTTTCCACAGCCAACGGTTTTGCAAGTTGAATTGTTTAACCTGCGGATCGTCTTGAAATCCGTCGCCATTACCATCGTGATGGTTCCAATTGTTTTCGAAGTGCGCAAGTATTTCAGTGCTTAAATCCTTTCCCTTGATGTGAATGTTGCCGTCGGCGTTTGCTTCAAACTTACCCATCGTGCTGCCATAGAGGTTTAACGACAGTCCTTCTTCGTCTTCCGGCTTTACGTATTCCACGTTTATTTGTCCGGTCATGGCTTCGTATCCGTTCTTCACCGACGAGTTTCCCTTGCTCACCTGCATGCTCTTCATCCAGTTTCCGGGTACATATCCTAGGCCATAAGGCAGTGCCGCGCCGCGGAAGTTGGGTAAGTTCTCGGTTAGCATTTGCACATAAGTGCCGCTCAACCCCAGCAACTTTACTTGCTTGGCGCCGGTGGTGGCATCAGAGTAGTTTACATCCACCGAGGGGTTTGTCACAAAACTTTCGCCTAGGTTGCAGCATGCAGCCTTAAACAGTTCGTCGCGCGAGATGTCTTTGCCGTTAAGCGCGCCTTTTAGGGGGCGCATTGTTGCCTTGCGGCTTGTGATGGTTACGCTCGATAAGGTGTGTTCTTTCATCGTTGCAGCAGAGTCGGATGCGGCTTGCTGAGCGGCCACAGGCATAACAAACATAAGCGTTATGCCTGCTGAAAATATGATTTTACTCATTTCTTTTGTCTTTTGTTGTTTCTGGTGTTTATGATACCACGAACCCAGGGTGCGTAGTTGGTGGGCTGTTGAGCCTTTCCGCCCCTCTAAAAGCCTAAACAAATGGTTGGTTAAGGGTGGGTAATGGTTGCGGAATGGGGTAAGGCTCTAAGCCCACGAGCTAAGCAACTCATGGCGTTAAGCGAGAACTTGGCATCAAAAAAAGTTGGTAATTGGTGCAATTGTCCCCTTTGTCGTGCCTGCGTAAAGGGCGCAATTAGCCTTTCATTGCCTGTCTGTCAAGCAATGGGAAACAACAAAATCAAATCAAAAGTGACGTAAGCAGCCGAAGATATTGCCGCGACGAACCATGCAAAGGCGGGTGCGACATTCTCCAAGTGGCCCTTGCATGAACAGGCAAAGGCAATAATTCATAATTCGTTATCAGCTGCGGAAGCAGAGAAAGCAACACGGGCTGCAAATGATGAAAGCCTGTTGGCGCCGTGTCTGTTGGCGACAGGGTTTTCATTTGCAGCTTCATGCAATGGTTGGCATCGGCATCGTTGCAGTGCCTTTTTGAGGTTTGATGGGCAACAGACACAAGACCGGTATGCTCGCACACCACGGTCATGATGCCCGAACCTATCCACACAATCATTAAGGAGAGTATGGCGGAGAGTATTATGTTTGTTGATTTCCTCATAATTCGAATGGCAAAGTTAAGCAATAATATCGTAACGGCGCAAGCAATTGCACTTTTTTTTTGGCTTTTCTGCCTTTATACAATGCTCGCGTAGAGTCAACCAGCAAGTGCAAATTTATTATATTCTTTTGTAGACTTCGGATTTTGGTGTTTGAAAATTGAGTTTTTGTCTTGGCCTTCTGTTTATTTTCTTCTGTATCATTGCAATTCTTTTGTCTGTGAAATCATCGAAGTTGGCTTGCTTTGGTATATACTGCCTAATGAGCTTGTTTGTATTTTCAACCGCTCCTTTCTGCCATGAGGCATAAGGGTCGGCAAAGTACACGACGTACTTCAACCCATCGGTATTACCGATGTTGAAAAGATATTCACAACCGTTATACAGCAGTGGAGCCCAAATGAAAAAACCGATGGCTCGCAAAACGCCACTGGGACAGGATCCTATAGTAAAACTATAGCCAACCATTTATCTTTGTTCATTTCCCCTAATTTAATAAATAAGCAGCAAAAACAATACTCAGACCCTTCTTAGCAAATTTATCTCCTGCCGATTACAATGTCATTTCTTCCCGAATAACCTCACCAGTTCGTCTTCGTCAATGATACGTGTAAGATACTCCGTTACGAACAGGCGATTCGCCTCAGCAGTGACGTCATCTTGAACATCGAAGTAAGGGATTGACTTTGTAGAACGGTCGTAGGGGGTATTGTCCTTCTTAACTTGGCGTTCAACAGTTCCCGAAACAAACTTATACCAGAATACAGGGACAGGATTATCTTTCGTTCCGTATTTAAGATCATTTAACTGAGTCTTATTCACATGAACCATAAAGACATTGTCGGGATTGAAGTATGACCTTATTCTTCCTGCCCCCAAGTCGCCTCCTCGCTTCTCCTTATCAAAGAAATCGACGCCCTCAAACATATAAAATGAAACATACCTTTTTAGGGAGTAATCATAAAAGCTTCTTGTGTAGCAACATTTCTTGTGTCTATATCTGTCACTATAAATATTAAATTTAAACCATGTCTGATCATAACTTTGAGGAATACTGATGGAAATAATCTTGGAATCCTTTATATAAGTATCTACATACTTTAACCCGTCGGTGTTACCGGTGTTGAAAAGATATTCACAGGCATTATACAGCAGTGGGGCCAAAATGAAAAAACCGATGGCTCTCCAAATACCACCAGAATAAGACGCCATAAATAATAATTTATCTTTATTCATTTGTCACTAATTTAATGAACAGGCCGCAGAAACGTCACTCCAATTGTTACAATGCCCTTGTTGTTTGTTTTATCTTCTTGATAATTTATCGTACAGACATAACTGCAGCAAAGCTGCTAAACATCCAAGCTATGATACTATTCTATAGTTCCAAGCCATAGTTTTTTCTTCTCTTCTAGCGATTTTTCTAACAATACAGCTGTAACGTATTTCAAATAATCTTCAATGCCGGGGCTATTATCAATCATTTGGGCAACGATCTTATTCCTCGGTTGAACTTCTTGCTGCTTCCCTCGCTCGATAAACCTCCACGTCGAAATCGTATTCTTGATAGAGGCTGTCGCTCATTTCAATAAAGCCCGGCAGGTTGAAGTAATTGTGTGCATCAAGGTACTTCCTGAATTTTTCGTTGTAGTACAGTTCAATGGCGTATGATGAGCAGAGCCTGTAATCGTACTTCTTAATGAGTTTAATCAGGTAGTAGCCTATGTAAGCCGCAATCTTGTACCGCTCTTCCATTGTATATTTTCTTATCCAAGATGGCGTATCAGCACTTTTCTTTTCCATAATCTGCCTTCCGTAAGTATTAAGCGCGAAGATCCACTTTTTATCCTTATCATTCACTGGGGAGTCCAAAAGTGTCTTTAACAGCCCCTCACGAATGTCTATATAGGGCTTTTTTGCATATATTTTCCTGACGAATATATTTTCTACACACGATACGTCCTGCTGTTTCAGGTCTACTTCCTGTAGCGTCTCGTCCAGCACAAACTTATTGACGTACGTGTTCTTATCGTAACCGAACGTCATTACCATGTCTTTCAAGAATAGCGGGCTGTTATGCCGCAACCAAGTCAGGCTGGACTTGCTTCCGTTAAGTAAGAAGAGGTTGATGTGTACGATATTGTCTTTGAGCCTAAAATATAGTTTTTCCTTATTCCGTTTGATAAATCTGATAAGCATAGGAGCATACACTATGAAGTTATACCCCTTGATGACGCAATAGTTCATGTTGCCATGTTTAACATAGTCCTCATCCTCCTTACTCATCCCACCTTCTGCAAGATCGTCATGCCAACCTTCCACGCAACTTGGTATGGTGAAATAATGCTTGTGCTCGTAAACGGCAGGCAAGCGTTTCCTTTGTTCAGGAGCTATTCGCAGTTGGTTTAACTTCTGCTCAAACTGTTGCGCTGATATGGGCTTAAAGCCCCGTTTAAGCAGGTCGTTAAAGGCGTAAGGAATGAAAATGTCCATCCTTCTTTCGTCAATGCGATCCTCTTCGTAGTCTCCACTTTCTGAGTTGTCTTCCGCTTCCTCTACAACTCTTTTATATTCTCCGAATAGCGAATCCATCCCTACGGAGTCGAAGGGCAGTATCAGGTCTTGTGGGATGTTCAGCTGTTGCCTAATACCCAAGGCCAAGACTTCTTGCTTGTTTGTTAGCTTCTCGTTCATTTGGTTTCTCTGGGTTGGGTTGTTCTTGCAGCTTGCAAAAACGAACAATATTGATAGTGTAAGAAACAATGCCTTCATACTCACTTCGCTTTTAATTGTCCCATCATTGAAGTATTGCTAATTCCCAATACTATGGCCTAGAGCTACGGAACTTACTTCCTTATTTGATGAATTTTCACGTTGAAGTCGTACTCTTGATAGATACTGTCGCTCATTTCTACAAAACCCGGCAGGTTGAAGTAATGGTGTGAATCTAGGTATTTCCTGAATTCATCGTTGTAGTAAAGCACGTGCCCATAAAAGGTTGGCGCGTTTTGGTTGTACTTAAAGTATTCCTTATGTAAGTAGTATCCTAAATAAGCCACAATCTTGAAACGTTCTATTTTTGTAAAATTACTTATCCAATACGGATAATTCTCTGTTTTATCACTTGTCAAGCAGTCGATATAAGAATCAAGAATAGTTAACCATTGAAGGTTTCTTTCATCTGCAGGTTGTCGCAGTATTGTTTTAAGTAATCCTTCTCGGATCTCCACATAAGGTTTCTTGGCATATATTTTACGAACAAATATATTCATCAATCCAGATACGTCCGTTACATTAGCATAACTTCTTAGTACTTCATCTAAAACCAACCTATTGATAACCTCATTAGTATCATACCCATAAGAAATCAGAAGGTCCTTAAGAGCCATTGGACTATTATGTAGTAGCCATGTAAGGCTAGCTTTATTATTGTTAAATAAGAACTTGTTAAGATGAATGACATCGTCGTCTAAACGGAAAAACATTTTCTTGTCTTCTCCTTTTATAAAGGTTTCTAATGAAGGGGCGGGTAAGAGGAAATTGTATCCTTTTACAAAAACATTGTTGATGGAAGCATATCTGACGTACTCTTCTTCCTTACGATCAATTCCGCCTTTTGCGATATCATCCTGCCAGCCATGTATATTGCTTGGTGAAGTAAAGTAATGTTTATATTCGTAAATGTAAGGTAAGCTTTTCCTACGCAAAGAATCTAAGCCCAAAACACTTAATTTACTAACATATTGGCTTGCAGAAATAGGAACAAATCCTTTTTTCACTAAATCGTTAAAAGCAAAGGGTATAAGAATGTCTAAGTACTTCTCGTCTATGCGGAGTTCAATTTCTTCCTCATCTTCTTCACCATCCTCATTAGGAGAGGCAAGATTGTTTAAACGCTGGTACTTTTGCATTAACGAGTCCATTCCAAGTGAATCCATCGGTAGAACCATGTCATTGGAAATGTTCAGTTGTTGGCGCAAAGCTTGAGAAAGCACAAAATTCTTTTTCATTTTACTTTCTTTTGTTTTATTATATACTCCTTTTCTATGCATTTGGCAACCTATAATTAGAAGTATTAAGATGTATAGAAATCTAATTTTGATCATATCCTGTATCTTAGAATTGTTAAAAATGACCTCTTTTCATTCGAGAGGTTTGCATTTCCCAATCTTTTGGCCCAAGCTTATCCCGCATCTTATGACGCAAATAAAGTCCAGGGTTAACTCGGTTAGCTAGCCCATCTCCAAATGTATTTGCAGATTTTATTTCAAAATGCAAATGAGGTCCGCACGTACCACCATCGATGCCCGTTATACCAGATAGGCCTATTATGTCCCCAGCATTTACGTATTGCCCTTCCTTTACTGAAATCTTGCTCATATGATAATATACAAAGTAAATTTTCTTTGAGTTTGGATTAAATCCTTTCCCTTCCAAATATTCTTGTGGATCAATCTTTATATAATCCTTACGTCTTCTCTTGCGGAAAATATCTAATTGTTTCTCCCCAGACACTTCTATAACAACAAACCAAATCTTCTTTACATTCTTGCATCTGGTACTAACAACTTTACCTGACAAACAAGCGTAGAGAGTAGTACCTTCAAGGGCAAATAAATCTATACCTTGATGCGCCCTATGCCTCGTCATGCCAAAGACCTGATTGGCAGGTTTATCATTTCCATTTTGGGTGTAAACTGCTATTATGCCGAACAGACACTTGCACGATATCAATCAAGAGGGAAGACATGACGTCATTGCCACGGCGTAAGTATAACCCCTGCCTCATATATTTAAGGTACGCGCGCACGCGAGAGAGAATTGGAAACAAGATATGACAAAAACAACTGCAAAGACAAGGCGAAGCGACACAGAACCATACAACTTTGCGAAAAACAAGGTTAAGAAACGAGTCGAAATGCTTTATTGCGTTCGCGACTTATTGCAACGTTTTTTCTCCTTTTGTACCATACCTACATACATCATTATTGTGCTTCTTTAATATAGGGTCTATTACTAAGACATAACCTTTTCAACTTCAGCAGCAAACTCTCTTACAGCTTTAAGTATTACATGAGCATAAAGAGCATACCGTTTTTCTACATGGTGCGCAGTCTTTCCGTTAGTGTCTTTTCATTCCAGATAAATGAATTTGGGCTTCGCCACTCTATCGTAACCGTCCCTTTGAGTATCATTGGAATAATTGTGCTTCTTTTACTCTCCCTTGCCATTAAAGTTGCCAAGATTTTTATTTTATCTTTCTACATTCGATTTTTACATTTTCCTTTCCTTCTGAATTGCTGACAAATGGACTTTCCAAATAATACTTTCCTCCCCTATAATATAAATTCACTATGGGTGAAATGCTTCTGTCAATATCCGGTATCGGTTCAACTTCCGACAATGATTTAGCAAAATCAAAGGAAAGTTTGTCTTCCGTTTCAGTTTTTACACTGCATTGGACTTCGAAGACTGTCATTTGCCCATTACCACTAAATATACACCGGTCAGCTGTGATGCTCAATGTATATTCTACAAAAGGCGCAGGGGCAACAGTCGTATCCGAAATGAAATACTCATAATCACCAAACCATCTGGGATTTTGGACTTGTTTTATATTTTCTTTGTCTTTCGTATATATATTAAAGTAGTTAGATATAAAATCGGTGTTTGGATCTTGCATCACGATATACCTTTTGTTGTTCTTGTATAAAATGACACTTGTCCATATTGCTTTTGCGATGGATGTATCAACTATATTGACATCACAATCTTTAAACCGTATAACTTTTATCATTGTATCGGCGTAAATGATGGGTATATTGTTTTCTTCTAAGAATGTTTTTCATCTGGAATTTATCTTCAGCAATACCATCTGATGCTACATAAAACTCTTCCTTTGTCTTATATGCTTTCTTTATATCATTTAATTCTGCCAAACTTAACTTGAAAAATATTGCACACCTTTCTTTATCTATAAACAACGTGTCTTTTCGGCAGGTAACATTCATTCCCAGCGCCTTTCGCCTTGCAGTACAACAAATACAGCTTACTGCGATGATTCCGAGGAGTATTATCTTTTTCATAATGAAGTAGTATTGACTTTTAAATCTTTGGGATACTAGGAAGTCAAAATGACTTCAACTCACATTTCTTCAAAACTTGCCGCTCGTTTACAGAATTATTCATCAGTTTGATTATGCTCTAATGTTGCGATAGAGCTACTTTCTCTTTCATGCGCCTTTTGTATAATATTCTCATAACCTTTAAGACCCATATAGTTGTTTTGCTTGATATAAGCGACGAAGTCTTTGTTGTAATAAACAAAGTGGTCAAAAGCACCAGTATTACATGAATTTGCACAACACTTATCATACATCAGTCCATAATAATATCCTACATAAGCACCAATTTCAAATCTTTCTTCTCGGGTGAACCCTTCAAAGTTTGGAATGCGTCCTATTTCGAGGAGTGACGATAGATAATCGTCTAGCATGCAAAAATATAAATTCTTCTCATTTGCATGAGTGGACATATATTGCAGTAACCCCTGATGTATTAATAGTCTCCCCGATTTGTTACGAGATGCAAACACATTTTTGTAGCCATTGCCAGATGGAGGAAACCCATTCTTTACGTCTATCTGGTCAAGCACCATTTTGTTGATTTCATCTGATTTATCATAACCATAATCGACAAAAAGGTATGTTAGAAAACTTGGATTGTTTGCTTTTAACCAAACAAATGCGGCTTTACTATCATAGAATATAAACAGATTTTGATAAAGTATGCTCTTATCCAACCGATATGAAAGCTTGTCTACCTTGATGTTGTTCAAATCACAATCTTCAAGGTTAAAGCCATCAATTTGAACCGCTTGATCGATGGTTGGATGATAAACGATATAGTTATAATTGGGGACAAATATTTGCAAATCCCAAAAGTCATCAGCCTCATCTACTTCGGGACTCATTAGTTTCTTTTGTGCATCTCTATCGTTTATAGCCTCACTTTTACACACATATCTGTGAATACCGTATCTATGCAACAAACAATTTTTCTCGGTTATATCGACATTAAAATATTTTCTGATGGCTGCGGCAGCCTTTTGGTTTGTTACAGGTTTGTAGCCTGCTTTACTTAAAGCCTCATGCAACAATTCGATGGCTATATCAGTATATCTTTCTTGTTGTTCTGTAGGCATAACAGCAATGCCGTCCAAACCGACATCACACCAGCTTGCATAATACTGCCGAATTTCTTTCTCTTTCATATCGATTAGTTCAAATCTACTTGTGTCAATACCTGTTTTGGACATAGGTTTACTCCTATGGCCTTTGCAACTCGTACTAACCATGAGTATAAGTATTACTCTAAAAAGCACCTTAATAAACATCATACAATTATTTTCCTTTAAAATCTTTTAATTTTCCACGTTGTTTTCTTTTCTCTTGTATCAGTTTTTCTTCTGATTCCATCTCACCATCTGGTCTATAATAAACATAATATGCAGGATTACACCTATATCTTAATTTTGCTCCTCTTGCTTTAGACCTTATTTCGAAATGCAAATGAGGTCCACAAGTTCCTCCAACGATGCCTGATATTCCTGATAATCCTAAAACATCTCCACACTTTACTTGCTGATTTACATTTACATATATTTTATTTAAATGATAGTAAACCATGTAAATCGTATCAGCATTAGGGTCAAAGCCCTCTCCTTGCTCTTTTTCACCAGGATAATAAGGCTTATAGGCTATTCTTCTTTTCCTGAATAATTCTAGCTGTTGTTTATTTGAAATTTTTACAACAATTGTTTGTCCCTGTCCTTCTATTGCATTTTTTACAATACTACTAATAACTCCGTCTAAACATGCATATACTTTTGTATTCTCTAGTGCAAACAAATCAACCCCTTGGTGTCTCCCATTTCTTGCACCAAACGTAGCATTAGCAGGTCGTTTATTGCCATTCTGTGTCCAAATTGTGATCTGTGGATTATCTACGGGGTCATGCCACCTTATTTCATTTGTGGTATTCTCTGTCGCATTCCTCTTCCATTGGCACTTGTTTGCCATGAAAGCAGAGAAAGCCTTGTTTGTAAATACATTTTGCTTTTCTTGATAGTTTGTTGTTTTCTCCCCTGCCTGATTCTTAGTTTCAACCTTTTTACCTACGATTTTAGATATCACTATGGAATTTAATTCTCCATTACATTTCTGATACATATTAACATTCTTCCACTTAAAAAAAGCCATCGAAGCAACTATCCCAATTTCAAGATTGGTTGCAACTTGATTGATATGGTCTTCATCACTTGTTAAGTCACATTTATAGCCTATTTTATTCAAAATACTTTCTATGTCTGTGTATGCCTTTCGTCCTGTAATTTGAATTACTCCCCGTCCACGAAAAGTCCACCCATCATCATCTCTTATGTTACCAAGTTCCTGTCCTTTAGGGCAATGCGGGCTATATGCATAATTTGCAATTTTCATCTGAGTGTTTCTTGAAACAGCTTTATAGCCTTTCTCTGTTCTGTCTTTTACCGAACGCCCCCACAATTTAGCTTTTTCTTTCCCTTCTTTTGATTTAAATGCAGCGAATGTTCCGATTAAAGCCTCCCAATAATAATTGAAACTTTCCCCATCCTTGATATCCAATTTTCCACCTGTCTCTACATATATTTGGGCAAAGAAGTGGGCTTTTATCCAGCATGTATCCATACCTAACTTACACATGTATTTTGTATATATTCTTGCGACGGTTTCCAATTTTGTTCTTTCTACTTTGAATATCTGTTGCAGGCGAACAAGTAGGTCTGCCCATTCTTCACGGCATCTTGGGCATCCGTCACCATCACCGTTCATGTTTTGCACCATCGTCTTGCTTTGTCCACCCTCAATCTCCTGCTTGGGCAAACACAACAGGAGTATTCCCTTATCTTTCCCCATTTGAAGCGTCTTACAAGTGTTCTTGCTGCTGTAGTTTTCATTGCCAAGCGGCGTGGCATTCATATCTTCCCTGAAGTAGCCACCGATTATGAGTATGTCGAACGTTTCCGAGTGCTTGCCTTGAAGCCACGATTGCTCCGTTACTATCTCCTGTATGCAAACGCCATCGTTGTCCACATCTCCCATTACCTTGAAGACATAGCCTGTTGCAGCAGAATTGTCGTCTGGCACAGTGCCATGACAGAACACGGATAGTGTAAGAAGACCATCTTCGAAGCCGCGAGTGATGACCTTCGCATAGACTGTTTGTCCACATTCCACAAACCCAGTCACCTCCTCATTGCAATCCTTATCACGATACAGCGTAGTGCTTACAATGTCTTTATTATCCGTATACTCTATCTCACTCTCCTCAGATCGCTTAAGTCCATATACCCATTCGCCAGAAGCAAGTTCCACACGTATCAGGACCTTCATGTCCCATGACCGTTCTTCATCCATTATCTGTTTTACCTGGCTGTCCGTCAACACGAGCTTCACCTTTGCCCTACCATCCTGCCCCATCGCAAGTGGCGTATAGTCGGTAAGGTATTGCTTGCCATTTCCGCTTATGAAATAGAACCGTGCCTTAACGGGAATGTCGCCCATACCCTTGAACTTCAGGTTGGCATAGACGGCGTATCGCTTTCCGACAAGGTGAACCGCCTCCCCATTGGCATTTTCCCATCCCAGTGACACGAAAGTAGGACATGACACATCGACAGTGACGTATCCGCCACCTTCCCTACTGCCACGTTCTTTCACGTATGCGAACACCTTGTACTCGCCCTCCTTCGCGAACAACTCCCTTGGCGGAGGAGCCGACAGGCCTGTGGCGACATCCTTGCCATTACACGTTACGTCCCATTTCACCACCACCGAGTCGTCTGCACCAGATGTCAGCGTATTCGTAAACACGAGCGGTCCATTGTCATGCGCTCTTGGCGAAACGTATGTCTTCCCATTTACCCGCACGGATGTAACAAAGGCCATAGAAACACGCTGTTCCACGGGTGCGTCATCCCTTTGAGGCTTTACGCTAGTCTTCCCCTTCATGTCCTCTTCCTTAAAGAGTGGGTTAGTATGTACTATCCGCCTGGCCTCGCCAACAGAACAGGGCGGCTTAACCACAACCTGTTGTCCAGAAGTGATGAACGAGACGGTTCCACCAAACGTGCATATACCCTGACTTTTCATCGTAAGGGGAGAAAGCGTGTTGCCAAAGAGGATTTTATCATAAAAATGCTTCCATTGAATCATGGCCATGCAGGGTGAATCGTTTCTTGCCTTGCAACTCCCGAAGTTCAGCGAGCGACCATCCTTGTCGCCGTTAGTGGCAATGAGCCTCGATGCATTATTGCAGTAAAACTTCTGCTGACTCGTCACCTTCAATGGGACCTGCACGCTCCCGTTGACGCATTGGCAGAGCGCTTGATCGCCAATAATCTCGATGCTCTCACCTACCAATTCCCTATTCTGGGTTTTCTTCTCTTTCCCATCAGTGTTCATGTGACTCTTTGAATTTAAGTTCTATCATTATCCTCCTGAATATTTTTCCCCGCACGCTTAGCGTGTATAGGCTTTCGATACTGTCGGGCAATAGGGAGAGGTTTTCACCTTTCCACACCGTATGCTGCTCGAAAATCACAGGTTGCCCACTTTCTTTCTTATAGTCGCTACGCAGCACGCCTGTGTTAGCGTATCCAGATTCTAGATTTGCTGTGCCTCCCATGGTTAACGTCTGCTTATCGCCTTTCTTTTCTAAAAAGCACTCCTGCCTTAATGTGATTGGGATTCCAAAACCATAATCAGTCCATTCCCTCGTCCCATAATCATCTGTGAACTCAATGTCAAATACATTACTCATAAACCACTCGGCAAAAATGAAATGCCTACAAATCGAAAGGCACAAACCGTCACTGTCACGTACACGCTTATCCATTGCCTGCAATTGTCCGTCTATCCAATCACCAGAATATTTTGACCGCATGGCTGGAAGCAGGTCTTCCCATTTCAGACGTATTGCATCATGCTCCAAAAGGCTACGGCATACCCTATTCCCGTTCAGTTTCAGGCAGAACGGATTCAAGGCTTCTCGCGCATCTTTGGCAAACGCATCCAGATTCGACCCTTCGTATTCATCTTCACCATCGACAAAGCTGCACACAGCCTTAGAAAGGCTACCCAACAAGCTGTAGTCGTGCTTAATGGAAACTGTACACGTAGCTCCATAAACTTCGCCCGCATCCATGGTTTCCCTTATCGTACCATAGATGTCATACGGTCTCACCAAGTTCAGACATGGGATATGCATTGTCAGAAAAGATTGATCTTGTCGGAACTTTTAATGTTAACTTTCTTCGGAGAGGACAGGTCCATGTCGTCTATCGTGCTGTCGATGCTAACCTTTTCCGCCGTTTCGGAAACGCTCGACGCTTGCATGCTGTGCGCATTGGTTATGCGGATATTGGAGTCGTTAGCAGATAAGGTATAGCTTTCAGATGCCATCTCTGTCAAGGAATGGTTAGCTTGCAATGTCATGTCTTCCCCTGAGATGCAGTTCACATTCTCTTCCGCGTTAACGTTGATGGATTCCCGTGCAAGAATGTTTGTATTCTTGCAGTTTACCGTAAATGTCTCGCCCACATTCAGTGTCAGGTCCTTCATCGCATTGACAACGATGCAGTCTTCCCCCGAATCAATGTGCATATAATTCCCTCTTATGTCTTTTATTGTAATGCCTAGAGATGAAGGAGAATCATCTAATTCTAAGGTGTGACCACTGCGCGTACTGATACTCTTGCAACAGTTGCCTTCTCCTCCGCCCTTACCGGTCCGTCCGTTGAAGAGGCTGCCCATCACGTACGGTCTGTTAGGGTCGCCATGCCGGAAACCCACAAGCACGTGGTCGCCAACCTCGGGGATGAACACGAAGCCGCGGTTCGTCGACACGTTCTCGCTGCCGCCGCCGTCGGGCGTCATCACGCGTATCCAACCCGTGCGCATGTTGCCCGTCTGCCAATTCATCTGGACCTGGACGCGACCCTTGCCGTCGGGGTCGGCGTTGCCGATGACCCTAGCCACCTGCGTCTCGGCAACCGAACGACCCACGTCGCGAACGGGAAGGCTACGGGCAACCGAAGGTATCGCACGGAAGCTGTTGCCGTAGAAGCGGTCGTCGCC
>NZ_KB899227.1:0-824 GCF_000378085.1 Hoylesella loescheii DSM 19665 = JCM 12249 = ATCC 15930 | reverse complement strand
AGCTTGACCACGCTCCCCACCGACAGCCAGACGCCCTTGGTGGAGCACTCCACGTAATGCGACTCGGCCGTCTCCGCCTCCTGCTTCTTCTTCACGTAAAGCTCCATCTCCTTCATGTGGTGGACGCGGGAGTGGGCGTACTGCAGCGCGGGTTCCCTGAACAGTTCCATCGAGGCTCGGAACGCCTTGTGGCCGAGCTCGTCAAGGCCCGAGGGCTTGTCGGGCGTGGGCTCGGCCATGCCATGGTCGTCCTTCGAGACGTAAGAGAATACCTTGGCGGGACGCGCAAGCGTCTGCACCCCCGTCTCGAAGCTGATCAGGTTGCGTTCGAACTCCAGCCCGACCGCATCGGGAAGTTCGGGCTTGCCGAAGACAAGACGCGTGCCGTCGTAGTAAAGCCATTCCTTGTACTTCCAGGCAAGGCGGCGGATGAAGTCGAAGTCCGACTCGTTGTACTGGCAGACGTATCCCACGGGGTCACGGTTCTCCGGATTGGCCAGAAGCTTAACGCCCGCCTTCTCGCACAGTTCGCCAACGATGTCCGCCAACGTCCAGTCAAGCCACGAGTGGCAGTTCTCGCCGTTCTCGAGCAGGTAGGTGGTGGAGAACCCCGAAACGCACAGGCGGCCCCCGTCAAGGCTCTCCTTACGGGCGCTCACCCTAGCCACCACGCCAAGGAAGAGCGGCGAGCCGTCGGACTGTTCGTAGGCGAGCAAGCGCTTGCCGAGCCATTCGGTACCGTCCTTGAAGCCCTCGACGTACCGCTCGCTCACGGAGTCGAGGTCCAACGAGAGCTCGAAGCGGTGGTGGTCGTTGATCGGCTG
>NZ_KB899226.1 GCF_000378085.1 Hoylesella loescheii DSM 19665 = JCM 12249 = ATCC 15930 | reverse complement strand
TTAATGAAGTTCTGACACGCAAGTTTCGGGTCTGTTGCCAACTTACCATTATTATAGGTATAGTAGATACTCTCCTGTCCTTTGACGAAGAAGCGGTTCACCGAACAGTCAAACAAATCCTTGGAAGTACTCTCTGTCTTGACCATAATGGAGAAACCATAGATTTCGCCAATTTTGTGGTATTCCCCTTTGGTGCGAGCTTTCTCGTCAATCTCCTGTAAACGTGCAGCAATGACCTTGAAGTCTGTACTATCTTCCACACCCTTGATAGTTAGTTTGTTGATGGGCTGTCCATCGGCATCACGTTCTACACGCTGCTCAAATAGAGCTAAGTCAGACTGTGCTTCCTTGATTTTGTCTGTATGGAAAGATACGGAACTGTCAATCTCAGCCAACTTCCCTGTTGCAGCATCACGTTCACGGAGGAAGTTCTTACGTTCTGATTCCAAGGTAGTAATCTTCTTATCCAATCTTGCTTTTTCCAAAAGGTCGGTATTGCCTGAAAGCACTGCTACATACTCTGAGAAGTTCATGCCGCTGTCCTCATCCATCGAACCCTCGTCGATGGTGCGACAACCAAGCTGGTTACTTTTCAGTTGATTGATGAACAGCTGCTTGTTATGCAGCAGGTTAAACTTGTAGCTATCCAAGGAACGTTCCACGGCATAGATAATCACATCGACTTTGTTGTCGGCAAACTCTTTGGCGATGAGGTTTCCTTTGCGTACGGCACGTCCGTTACGCTGCTCTAAGTCCGAAGGTCGCCAAGGCGTGTCCAAATGATGGATCGCAACGGCACGTTGCTGGGCATTCACACCAGTACCCAACATGGACGTAGAACCGAAGATAATGCGAATATCACCGCGGTTCATCGCATCTACCATTGCCTTCTTTGCTTTCTCGTTCTTGCATTCCTGAATGAAACGTATCTCGTAGGACGGGATATGATAGTCTTCTACCAGCTTACGCTTGATTTCCGAATAGATGTTGAACTCTCCGCCGGGCTTGTAAGTTCCCAAGTCAGAGAACACGAACTGTGTACCTTTCTGTGTATCGTACTTTCGGTAATAGTCATTGAGCATCTTGGCACAATGGCTTGCCTTGTTGTCTATATGGTCTGAGTACCCTTTTTCATCAATCATGCGTAAATCAAGGCTCATCTTCCTCGCGTAGTCTGTTGCGATAAGCATCTTTGCCCTTTCCTCACTCTCACTCAGAGGTGCTCGCCCCAAGATTGTGGCATCGCCACTCTTGGCAAACTCCATCAGCTTTCCGATAAAGACTTCCTGCTCGGGTGTAGGCGGAATGTTGTGTAGTATCTCATTCTTTTCCGGGCGGTCGATGCCAATATCCTTTGCCGTGCGAAAATCGCAAATCTCCGCATAGAAAGCAGCCAGTTCGGGCACTTTGATGAAGGTACGGTAACGTTCCTTTTGGATAATCTCATTGGTGATGGAGAACTCGTAGTCAGTCGATTTCTTGGCAAAGACGGCTGCCCATGCATCAAAACTATTGATACCTTGCTTTTCCAAAGCCTGCGGACGGAGATACTTGAAAAGAAGATACAACTCCGTCAGGCTATTGGAAATGGTCGTTCCCGAAAGGAAAGTGGCTCCTAAGTCCTTTCCGGACCGTTCTTGTATGGTATGAATGGCAAAGAGCATGTTTAAGGCACGCTGTGAACCATCAGGATTACCCAAGCCCGATACACGGTCATGGCGAGTGTTGAACATCAGGTTCTTGAATTGGTGCGATTCATCTACAAAGAGGTGATCGATACCCATCATCTTGAAATCCACCGCATCGTCCTTGCGTTCGGTGATGCTGTCCTGTATGTTCTGTAACTTGGCTTCAAGCGTCTGTTTGCGTTTTTCCAGTCCTTTGAGCATCCCACGGGAGATATCTCTTCCTTGTTGCCGCAACACCTCGAGGTTCTCTTCCACGGAGTCCAGTTCCTTTTGCATAATCGCTTCCTGTATCTCCAAGGCCTGCGGTATCATACCGAACTGTTCGTGCGTGAGGATGATACAGTCCCAGTCGTTGTTCTTGATGTCGTTGAAGATACGTTGTCTGTTCTGTTTATTAAAATCGTTCTTACCAGGATAGAGTACCTTAGCATTAGGATAAGCTTTCCTAAAGGTATCGGCAATGTCGAATACATTTGCCTTCAGTCCGATAATCATCGGCTTGTTTGCCAGTCCCAAGCGCTTCATCTCGTAGGCAGCTGTACACATGATGAGTGTCTTTCCCGCCCCCACCTCGTGGTCGCAGATGCCGCCACCGTTGGTTTTGAGCATCCACACTGCATCCTTCTGGCTCTTGTAAAGGTCATCAATACCCAATCGTTTGAGGTCAAGGTCGGGAAAGGTCTGGTGCGTACCGTCAAAGTTAGGGCGTACAAAACAGTTAAAAAGGCGGTTGTATCTGTCGGAGAGTTGCTGTTTGAAGGTATCGGGTGTGCGCCCGAGCCAATCGACAAAGCCTTGTCTGATTTCCTCAATCTTGGCATTTGCCATCTGGATGGCATGTCCGTCCCTTACTTTGATGGTCTTGGTCTCTCCCGTAACCTTGTCCGTCACCTCCTTGCTCTTGTTGATGTCGGGAATGGTATTGTGCAGGGCATGCTTCAAGAGATTGATGCCGTCATAGCGGCGGAACTCTCCCTGTACGGCATACTTGTGCCAGATATTGGCATTCTTTCGGTCGCAGACAATGCCGTACTCGTCCATGTTGGAATGGTAGGATACGCCAATATCCGTCCCGAAAAACTCCGAAGCAAACCTGCCATAGACCTTGGCAGGTATCCAGCGTTCACCGAGATTGAAGTCAAGGTCCGCAAAAGGAATGGGTGTTGGCGTGGCTGCACGTAGGGCAGCAAGGCTCTGCTTTGCTTCCTCGTGCCCGGGATGGTCCAAGAGCCACGACTCGATGCGCTCCGCCTTTTCTATTACATTGCCCGAAATGAACTTATCCGCCACCTCGTATGCGTTTTTTTCGGGATTGAAATAGATGCGCCCTTCCAAGGAAGAAATGATGTCGCTTTCCTCCATATCAGGTAAAAGCGAACTCATGTAATCAAGTTCCACTGTGCCGTACTTGTTGAGCGATGCGCCAAGAGCCTCCATCGGGTCTGTGGCAATGGTCAGTTCCGTGGTAGAAAATGCCGTTGGATGGTCGAAGATGTCCGCCTTGATGTACCTGCCGTTCTCGGAGCGTTCCAAGAACAGCATTTCCACGCCTGTAGCATCCATCTTGATGATGTCGGTGTTCGCTTTCTGGTTAAAGTAGCCCCAACGTGCAACATAGTCATCATACAGGTGGTTGAGCCTGCTGCGGTCTTCCCTGTCTTCTGCATGGTTCTCTGCCTCGTAGTCATAGAGACGGTGATAGCACTCCCGTATCTCGATATAGGCTTTGAGACGGGAAAGCTGCGCATACGGCAAGTCCATCGGGTTGAAGGTCGGATGTCGCTTCAGGTCAGAAAGAAACCCCACCTGACCTTTCTGCACGACAATGGAGCCGTCTCTCAGGTGAGAGTCCGGCGAAGAGAGAAAAGGGCGCGGTGAAGCGTCAAACTCTTTTCTGACTTCTGCTATCGGCTGCGGCTTGCGCTCCTCGGCTTCGTTCATGAAGTCGAAAAGGGATGGCTCACGTGAAGAGGAAGAAGCCGCTTTCCTGCTGCCACGGGTACGCCGTTGAGGAATGGTCGCTGCCTTTTGTATCTTGGACTCCGATGGTTTCTGGGGAGCAGTTTGAGTTATAGGACGGCGCACCTGTGAAGTTCCTGAATTATCCTTGATTTCATGGTTCACACGGGTAACTTCTCTTGTCCAAAGACTGTATTCCTCCGGGGCAAATAGTGACAGTTGCTCCGGTTGTCCGATGTCTTCCATGTTATTGTCCACCACCGGATGATGATCGTCGTCAAAGAATATCGTCTGCCCGTTCATCTCTCTCGGGGCTTCAATATCCGTACGGATTTCTTGTGGTTCCTGCTCGTATTGATGATGAAGTGTCAAGGCGGGTACGCCTTCGGGAGCAGGTTCTATAGTCATGGAAGGCTGTTCTGATACGAATTGTTGTGGGGCAGACTCTGATGATGACGGCTGTAATGGAATTGTCTCGCCGTTAGGAACGGTATTTTCCATTATCTGCGTATCGTTCTCAGAAGCAATGGTTACAGTCTCTTTAACCTTATTCTCTGTTTCTGCCTTTGTTATCACTTCTTCCTTGATTTCCTCTGCTACCACTTCTTCTTTGGTATATTGTCCCCTGACTATTTCTTCCAGTTCGGCTATCTCGTGCAATTTCTTAGGAGAGAAGTACAGGTCACGTTCAATGCCCAGTCCTCTTACTTTTACGCCTTCCATCTCATCGAGGGACATATTGCCAAGCTCCCAGCCGTAACCCATCGTGACAGCACCGAAGCCAATGCGGCTCTTAGGATCATATTCCAGAAGGTAGGCTGTGTATGCTCCCATAGGGAAGAAATAGCATGCATAGGCAACCTTATCGCCTATGAGTTCCTTTTCCGTGCTGTAAAGTTTTGGTAGTTGCTTCCTGATACTGTCGGGCATGAGGTTATAGGCATCGTTTATACCCTTGTCTTCAGTCTTTGTCTTCTCTGTTTCTTCTTCCCGAATTATGGTAATACCCAACTTGCGAAGCTGTTTCTCCGCTTCTGCCTCTCGCTCTACCTCTGTCATCGGTATACCTGTTTCATATAGTTTACGGTCGATACGTTGTTCCATTTCAAGGGAGAGCCGTGTTCGGAGACTTTCTGCCATTTCCTCAATCCCTCCTGTGAACCGATACTCCCATGCAGGTCTTCCATAAGGGTCTGTACCCATTATGCGCTCTGTGGCAACGGTGCGATGAGATATGTCTTTCCAATCCCCTACAAAAAGAGAGTTATGCTTGAAGACGACAGAAGAGCCTTCTTCCTTGGGAACGGAAACGGTTTCTACGAACTGCTGCTCAATGCCCTCGCTGATTTCTTTACCTGTCTGCTTCTGTAGGACGATGAGGTCACTGCCCACGGCCGTTCCTGCATTGTCTGAAAACATACCCGATGGCAGTCGGAGAGCGGAGATAAGGCGGCTGTTCTGCATGAGGTAACGGCGTATGGCTTCATTGCGGGGACTGTCTAATACGCCCTGTGAGGTGATGAATGCCAAAATTCCACCTTCCTTGATGCAGTCCAGACCTTTCACGAAGAAGTAATTGTGAATGGCACGTGTGGACTCACGTTTAAGAGTGTCCTTACCTTTGCTGTATTCTCGGTCATAGACCATGAAATCACCGAAAGGAATGTTACTTGTAATAAGGTCGTATTTGTCTTTGTTTTCTAACTCCCCAATAGCTTCAAAAGGCTCGTTTCGGACGAAGATATTGCCTTTGCCATAGGGGTGCAGGGCCTGTGAGATGCGGGCAGTGAGCAGATCCTTTTCCATTGCATCTACAACTCCTGCTTGCCTTGCAAAGATTTCGGCAAAGGCACCCATACCCATAGAAGGGTCTAAGCATCGTCTTATCTGCAGGTTTGTGAAGGCAAGTGCGTCTGAGATGGCAGAAACGATGCGGGTATCAGTATAGAAGGAGGTTAGCACGCTTGCCTTGATGCTCTCCCAATACCGCTTGGCGGTATTGGCATCAACGGCATCACGGTAAATCATCTGCTTGAGCCTTTGGGTTGGCTCGAAGAGGTGTTGCTCCGACTTGCTCCAATAGCGGATGTCATCGGGGTTATCCGTACGGTTGAGTACACATTTCAAGCCACCGAAGCCTTGGTAGTCCCGTAAGATACTTTTCTCAGCTTCGGTGGCTTCGCGGCGTTCTTTCTCCAGGCGCAAGACCACACGGATAGTTTCCGTATTGGCTTCAAGGACGTTTTTCTTATTATATGCCATAGTGTTTTCTTTTAATAAAGTGGAGGTAAAAAGGTCGGGAGGTAATACTTGTATCTCCCAACCTATATCCGTTCCTCTCTGTATCTGTCAGGATTATCTCCCTTTTTGTTTTCCTTTCTTGTTCTCAAACTCAAAGGAAGTGGCGTAGTCTTCGCCCAGAACAAGTCGGGCATTAAACTTCTTGCCTGCCTTGCTGGTCAGCCCTTTAAGGATAGGCGTACGACCGGAACTTATCAAGTCGTGGATATTATCTTCAGAGAGAAGTATGCCGCAGACTTCACGAAACACATGGAAACCACAGGTCTCATGCCTGCACTTGGCTACCTTGGCATAGATGCCGACACTCTGCTGTCCGCATTTTGGGCAGCGGTAGACAGGATAGGACTTTTGCTCTGAAGAAAGCGAGAGGAGTTCCTCGCAGATTGTCCCCACGTATGAATTAATGCCCTGTGCGAACTTATCAGATGGCATCTTTCCTGCTTCAATAGCGGCAAGGGCAAGTTCCCAACTGCCTGTCATCTCCGCATTGGCAATCTTCTTGTCCTTGACAATCTCATAGACTGCCAGGCCTTTCTCGGTAGGTATGATGGATTTCTTGTCCCTACAGATATAGTCACGGAGGATAAGCGTCTCAATGATGTTGGCACGGGTGGCAGGTGTTCCGATACCACACTCTGCCATTGCCTTCTTACTTTCTGCATCTTCGACCTCTTTTCCTGCGTTCTCCATAGCAGAAAGCAGTGTCGCTTCTGTGTAGAGAGGTTTAGGTTTGGTCTTATGCGCGGTTATCTCGGCAGAAACAAGTGGTAAAATCTCTTCTTCTGTCAAACTAGGCAATGAAGACAAAATCTGTTCATCACCATCTTCTTTCTTCTCTACTTCAGTTGCCTGCTCTTTCTGTACAGCTTTCCAGCCTAAAGAGATTTGTCGGCATGCTTTCCAAGTAAAGGTATTGGTACCGTCAGTAAACCGCACCTGCATACGCTCTTCCTCTGAATCGGGGGAAAAGGCTTCTATAAAGCGATTAACTACCATTTGATAGATGGTCGATTCATCTGCCGACAATCCTAATGGTGTTTCACCTGTCGGTATGATGGCGTGGTGGTCGGTAACTTTGGTAATGTCCACCGAATGGCGGTTAAGTGGATTGGATAGTGTCTTGCCTATCTTGCGCAGCAGGGCGGGGACTTCCTCGAAGACATCCTCGCTGATGTATCGGCTGCCAGTGCGGGGATAGGTCGTGATTTTCTTCTCATAGAGGCTTTGGGCTATTGAGAGGGTTTTGTCCGCTGAAAAGCCGTGGCGTTTGTTGGCATCCTTCTGCAAGGCAGTGAGGTCGTACAAGAGTGGTGGCGGTGTATGCGTTACCTTTCTTGCGACCGATTCAACTTTAAGCCGGCTCTGACTGCGAAGCAAGGCGAGAGCAGTCTGTGCCGATGCTTCACTCTCATAGTCTGCACTGCCAATGGCTTTCAGCGACAAGCCCTCTTTTTCTGTGAGAACGGAGAGTTTCCAATAAGGTACGGAAGAAAAATCACGGTTCTCTATGTACCGACGGCAGACCATAGCAAGTGTCGGGGTCTGTACCCGCCCCAAAGAATAGCCTCCCTTGCGTGCGATGGACAGGGCACGGCTTGCATTGATACCCACCAGCCAGTCGGCTTCGCTTCTTGCTTTGGCGGAGTGATAGAGATTGTCGTAACTGCTTCCCGGTTTGAGATTGGAAAGTCCCTCACGGATAGCTTTGTCCGTGAGGGAGGAAATCCACAAGCGGTCGTAAAGCTTGTGACAATTGAGATAGGAATAGATGTAGCGAAAGATGAGCTCACCTTCACGCCCTGCATCGGTGGCGACGATGATGCGGTCTGCCTTGTCAAAGCAGGAACGGATGACTTTAAGTTGCTTTAATGCAGAAGGATCTGATACAAATTCCTTGTCCCTGCGCACTTGGCGCACGATGAGCTGGAATGGATTGGGACGGATGGGTAAGTCTTCGGCTTTGTAGGCAGAAAGACCGTAGGTTTCGGGCATGGCAAGGGCGATGAGGTGTCCCATTACCCAAGTAACGAGATAACCGCAGCCTTCCAAGTATCCGTCTTGTTTACTATTTGCCCCAACAATGCGGGCAATGTCTCTGGCTACCGAGGGCTTCTCGGCAATAATACAAGTTGTCATAGTCGATAATAGAATTAAGGGTTACATCTTACGTCCACGGGACTTCTTTTGTTTGTTCTCGTCCTGCTTTTGCTTCTGCTCGGAAGTAGGTTGTGTCTGACCCGTCTTGAGTGGTTCTTTCACGTTCTTGGTGGCTTCGTTGGTCTTGCCGTGGTTGTTCACGGCTACCTGCGTTTTGTGTTCTTCGGCTACGGCAACCACCTTTTCTTTGCCAGTTTCCTGCTTCTTGTCAGGATTCCACTTGTAAAAACGTGGGCGGTTCTGTTCCTTGTCCATGCGAACGTATGCGTTGAAAGGTTGTCCCTGTTTATCCACCATATTTTTTAGATATAGTGTACGACCGCTGTCCAATGCTTCACGCTGTTTATCAGATAACTCTAAGCCGCAAAGCTTATGTGGGACGCCTTGCTGCTGTGTCTGTTTGTGTTCCTGTCGTTCTCTTAAACTCTTGTTGTCGCCAAAGATAAACTCAATGCCCTTTCGCTCGGCATTGACCTGCAGGGTTGCATTGAATGTCTTACCACTCTTGGCAGTCATGCCTTCCACCTTCACAGCTTTGCCTTCCACAAGTTCTTTGTACTGGGCATCGGAAAGTGTCACGCCTTTGATTTCCTTAGGGATGTTCACACGGTCAGCACGCAAGGCTACAATTTCGTTGGTCTGCGGGTCAATAGATACGTAGGCAGAGAAAGGCTCTCCGTTCTTGGGTGTCACCTCGATGGTTTTGCCGAGATTGCCCATAGTGAGGAGTTGCTCCTTCTCTTCGGGAGAGAACTTGTAACCCATATAGGGAAAGTCAAGCTGTGGTTCTTTTCTCAAAGGATGAATTGCCAAACCGACATTGCCGTTATCGTCCGTGCGAAAAGCAAGGCGAGCTTCGGTGTAGATGGTTGTGTCGCCAATGGGAACGGCAATCGTCAAAAGATTGCTCTTCTGCCAATTGAGCATCTTTTCCAATTCTCCACTCTGCTCCAATCGCTCACGGGTAAGTCCGAGATTATCGAGTTGCTTCCAATCAACCTTCGACTCATCGATGGCAGTAGCATTCTTCTGCTGGGGCAGGTAATCCTCAAAGGGCACTCCCATCTCAGCCAGTTGCTGTTTGCTTTCGAGCTTCTCGCGGTTGTGCAACATAGTACGCAGGTTGTCCACACCCTGCTCCACATTGTCTGCCAATACCTTGTACAGTCCAAAATGAGTCGGGTTATTGAACTGTTTGAGGAAGTTGGCCATGAAGTTCTTCAGCAGTCCGTCTTTGTTGCTGAACTTCAAGAACGCTGCCTGATTGGCAGCAATTGCCTCAGTGGTTTTAAGGTTTCCCTTTTCGTCAACACTGGATACGACGGACAATTTACCCGCTTCCTGTTCATTCTTTACCTCCGTGCGGTCTTCCAGGACCAGCACGTAATTGTCATTACTGTTTGATTCCATTTTTTGTATTTAAGATGAATAAATAACTATTTTCTGCAAAAATACATGTATAAAACAAGCCTTTTATAAGGCAAGGATATAGCAGGAAATGATGGGGAAATATTGGAAATATGAAGATTTTTCGGAATTCCTGTGAACGTTCTTGCTTAATCTGATCAGAAAAGAGTACCTTTGTGTGGAATTTAATCATTGTCCAGATAAATGAAATCATCGTATGGCGATAATAAATAGAATCAAAATTATGCTTGTTGAAAAACAACGAACAAGCAAATGGCTTGCAGAACAACTCGGAAAGTCGGAAAATACTGTCTCGAAATGGTGTTCCAACAAGGTTCAACCCTCTTTGGAAAATCTTTACGAAATTGCTAAGCTGTTAGATATAGAAGTACGTTCTTTAATTTGTTCTTCAAAAGAATAAGTATGAATCTATTACGTATTCTTTTGATAATAGATACTAAGAAATCTATTAGTGATAGACATTTTGCTAAAAGCTTTAATTGTAATTCTAACTATGGTTATAACTAAATATACATTTTCAGGACACGAATCATTCCCCTGTAAGACATTGTGGCTTAAAAAAGGATATGATTTTGTTCTAGAAAATAATGATTGGAACAATCTTTACTCTGTTGTTAAACTCGGAGTTGGGAAAAATATGGTAGCATCTATACGTTATTGGATGCGATCTTTTGGTCTAATAAATAATGATGGGGTAACTGATGTTGCTCATCTAATTTTTGATTCAAATAGTGGTACAGATCCTTTTATGGAAGATCTAGGTACATTATGGCTTTTACATTACCAACTTGTAAGATCTAATGAAGCAACCCTTTATAATTTATTTTTTACACGATTTCAGCGAGAACGTATGACTTTTGACAGAAATCATGTTGTTGCATTTGTCAAACGTTTTATGCTTGAGAATGGGAAAATAAAACAGTTTAACGAAAATACTATAAAAAAAGACGTTGGCGTTCTTTTGCAAAACTATTCTCTTTCACGCACACCCTCTTCTATGGAAGATTATTCTGTTCTATTAGCAGATTTAGATTTAATATCGTTATCAAGTGATGAAAAACAATACTCTTTTAATATTGAAGGAAAGAGACAATTACCTATTGAGATACTCCTTTACGCTATCGTTAAGGAAAAAGGTAATACTGATAGTGTAGACTATGATACACTTCAGATGATAGGCAATGTATTCTGTCTTAACGATATGGGGCTCATCAATATACTTATGAAACTACAGACAAAATTCCCAAATATATTTCGTTATACCGATACAGCAGGATTGAGACAAGTACAATTTCTCAAGAGAGTGCTACCCTACGAAGTTCTTAAATATTACTATAGAAATGAAGAATTATAGTCCATCGGCCAATATAGAATCCGGGGTTACAGGTAATGAAAAATACATTATTACACCCAATGTTCAAAAAGTAGCGGGCGAAATCGTTAATCAGTATCAAGCAGGCATTCATTCTTTTACCATCATTGGGACATATGGTACAGGAAAGTCGTGTTTCCTTCTGAAATTAGAACGAGACCTAATTGGATTTGATTCTGAGGCTGCTTTGATAAAAAGCCTAAGAGTCTTAGCTCCAGTTAGCGGAGTTGACATACTAAACATAATTGGAGAGTATTCTTCATTAGAGCGGCTAATAATTGATAAATTAAATAAGAAGGCGAATGGAGATACTGCGATAGAACTATTAAAAAACTATTACAATAGATTGAAAAGGCAGAATAAAATGCTAGTAATAGTCATTGATGAATTTGGTAAACTTCTTGAACACGCAGCAAAAAATGAAGTTGAGAAAGAACTATACTTTGTGCAACAGCTGGCAGAGTTTGTCAATATGCCTGAAAGAAATATTCTTTTGCTAACAACTCTCCATCAAAATTTTAGTTCATATGCATCCAAACTCAGTTCGGTTCAAAAGAACGAATGGACAAAAGTAAAAGGACGCTTCCAAGAAGTGGTGTTTGCAGAACCTGTAGAGCAGTTGTTGTATATGGCTGCGGAGTCTCTTAACAATGAGGTTATCAATGCTGACATGCAGGTATCTAGTATTTATGCAATGGCTCTAAAGTGTAAGCTTATAGTGCCGACACTCAAAGAAGAGACGATACGAAAACTCTTTCCTTTAGATGCATTTTCTGCAGTAATACTCACAAAGGCTATTCAAAAATATGGCCAGAATGAACGTTCTTTGTTTTCATTTCTGAATGCTAATGGATCTCATGCTCTGAATTCTTTTGAGCCTACGCCTACTTGTACATATAATTTGAGTATAGTTTATGATTATCTTGTAGCTTATTTCCATTCATATTTGTCTGATGCAAATGCAGATTCAATGGGATGGAGAGCTATCCTTGTAGCCATAGAACGTGTGGAAACTGCCGACTGGAAGACTACTCAATTAATGGAGGAAGCAATAAAGACAATAAAAGCAATCGGCCTTCTCAATATTTCTGGAGGGGCGGGATTCTCTATGTCAAAGAATGAGCTTGTCGATTATATGAAACAAGCTATGTCAATAGATTTTGCAGAAAATTTACTAGATGAACTGATTCGACGTCGTATTATAAGGTATGCAGAGTACAAATCACGATTTATCCTGTTTGAAGGGACTGATGTAAACATTGAAGATGAAATTATAAAAGCTTCGACTATTGTATCTATTCCAACGAACCCTGTTGATTCTCTTAGAGACATTTTAGGCAATCATATAGTTCCTGTTAAGGCATATTATTACTATAGTGGTACACCTCGCTATTTTGAGTATCTTCTCTCTGAAAGTCCTTTGGATTTAATTCCAGTTGGAGAAGTTGATGGGTTTATTGAATTAATTTTCTCAACAAATGAAAATACAACAGATGAGGTACGAAAGTTTAGTGCAAATTGCGAATATGCACGTGTATTTGCAGTTTTCAACAATACAGAATCTTTTATTTTACATTTGCACAAAATACAGATTTATGACTATATCATTCAAAAAACTTTGATAGATAAGACTGATCATATTGCCTTACGTGAAATTAACAATCTAAAGTCATATGAACATAACTTGTTAAAAAAAGAGCTTAAAGAAAGCCTATTCTCATATAATGGACACGTCGTCTGGTTCTACAAGGGAGAAGAAAAGATAATAAAGAATCAGCGAGACTTCAATTCTTTATTATCTTATGTTTGCAAGGATGTTTATCCTCTTAGTCCTGTTATAAGTAATGAACTTATTAATCGTCATAAACTGAGCGGAAGCATATCTGCCGCACGTATAAAATACTTACAAGCCCTTATTGGTGAATCAGAAAAAGACGATTTTGGATGGGACAAAGAGAAATGCCCTCCAGAGAAATCAATCTATTACACTCTACTCAAAACGACGGGCTTACACAAAGGCGGAGAATTTGCAGAAGAGCCGACAGTAGATAGCATTATGCCCTTATGGAATGCCTGTGAGAGTTTTCTTCGTAGTACTCAAGATAAATCGCGAAAAATATCTGAACTGATTAAGATGCTATCCGAAAAACCCTACAAGGTAAAGATGGGAGTATTGGATTTCTGGATTCCTACATATTTGTATATGAAGCGGCTTGACTATTCTCTATTTGGAAGTAATGGTATGTATATCCCGGAAGTCAATATGGAATTCTTTGATTTATTAAAGAAGCATCCTTCAGATTTTAGTATAAAGGCATATACAGAAGATGGTGTAAAAATAAAATTCTATAACCAATATCGAAGGTTTATCAATGTAAGTGAAGACGAAAAGATTAAAGGAGACAAGTTTATAGAAACAATAAAACCTTTCTTTTCTTTTTATAGCCGTCTGAATGATTATGCTAAATACACACGTAAATTTGACAATATTACAACTCTTCGTTTTCGAGATGTATTGGCTAAAGCCAAGGATCCGGAGAAGACGTTTTTTGAGGATTTACCTGAAGCTTTAGGATACGATAAAAAATCTCTTAACAATGAGGTGTTTGTAAAAAATTATTGCAATCTCATCCAAAAGGCTGTGAGAGAACTTCGTTCGTGTTATAATGCGCTAATAGATCGAATAGAAGGACAATTAATCGAAAGGCTTGAACTACAAGGATATGAATATTCAGATTACATCATTGAGATTCGTCATCGTCTTTCACATATAAAAGAACATCTCCTGTCGGACAAGCAACATGATTTTTATAATCACGTTATGACAGTATTCGACAATCGACAAGAATGGTTTCAAAGTATTGCATATGCTGCTCTGGATCAACCTCTTGAGCGTTTAAAAGATGACCAAGAGGAACAACTAATAGATAATATCGTATATCTCTTCCGTGAGTGTGAGAAACACTCTATTGTTTCTGAAGCCATGTCTTTTCAAATAAATGCTGAAGAGAGAAAACGCTCTAAAGAGTTAGAAACGAAAATAGAGAAGCTATTGTCAGAGGATGTTAATCTCAATATCTATGCTTTGATGAATTTATTGAAAAAGAAAATGAAATGACAAACGTAAGACATATACTCGGCATATCAGGAGGCAAAGATAGTGCTGCCCTTTCTATCTATCTAAAGCAGAAATATCCTCAGATGAAGATAGAGTATTACAATTCTGACACGGGTTGCGAGTTGGAAGAGACCGAGAGGCTAATAGATAAACTTGAAGCCTATTTAGGGAGTATTAAGCGATTACGTGCAGCAGAAAGGAGTCCCGAAGCAACTCCCTTTGACCACTTTCTGAAAGCCTGTGGTGGATTTCTTCCATCTCCACAAGCTCGATGGTGTACGCAAAAAATGAAATTAGCTGAATTTGAACAATATGTTGGAGATGATTATGCGGTATCTTATGTCGGCATACGCGGTGATGAAAATCGTGATGGATACATCTCCTCAAAGCCCAATATCCAAGCGGTCTTTCCTTTCCGAAGAAATATTTGGAGCATTGACATTATTAATAAGATTCTCCATAATGATCAGCGGGAACAACTAATTGATATCTATAATCATTTTTATTCGGAGTCCCAGCAAGAAAAAATTATGGGAATATTAAAAAGACCACTTAGTAAACAGTTTTATTATTCTAAAACGCTTAATGCTTTACTTGACATTGACGTAAAATTATTCAACCGCGTAGTTTTTGAGTATCTAAAGACCACAGACTACCCAGTGGGAAAATTGGATTCATTTCCACTAATAGATAATGATGAAGTTCTCGTCAAGGAGGATATATTTCGTTTGTTGCACGAAAGTGGAGTTGGAGTTCCTGCATATTACGAAAAGATACCTTTTGAAGTTGATGGAAAGATTGGAACATATTGTCGAAGCCGTTCAGGCTGTTATTTCTGTTTCTACCAGCAGAAAATTGAATGGGTTTGGCTTTATGAACAGCATCCTGACCTATTTAAAAAAGCAATGGAATACGAAAAAGATGGTTACACCTGGAATCAAGGTGAGAGTTTGGAAGACTTAATTAAGCCTGAACGTATACGTCAAATTAAGTTAGATGCTATTAAACGACAAGAACAAAGAGCAAAGATGAACAGCAATTCTTTGTTGGTAGATATATTCACGGACGATGATAATGACGTTTTATGTGCAAATTGTTTTATATAGAAAGTATGGATGCGCAGAAAGAAATAAAGAAAGTCGGTTTTACTGTAGATGCTGGACTTATTCAAAGATTGGGATATGAATTGGTCGGTCGTGCAGAAACAGCTGTATCGGAATTGATTAAAAATTCCTATGATGCTGATGCAACGGTAGTTGATGTAGATTTTATTGATTCAAATGAAATTGGCGGAAAACTATTCATCTCAGATAATGGTGCCGGTATGTCAGAGAGTCAGTTGATTAATGGATTTATGAGAATTTCATCGACTGATAAAGTGCATAATCCTACTTCTGCAAGATTGCATAGGACAAAAGCTGGTAAAAAAGGTATTGGTCGATTCGCGGCTCAACGATTGGGAGAAAAATTGGTTATTGTTACACAAACTAAAGAATCTAAAAGTGCTATCCGGATTGAAATTGATTGGAATGAGTATTCGATAGACAGAGATTTAACATCTATCACTTTCCCTATTGAAACTGTTCAAAAAGAAAAATCTGAAGGTACAGTTATTGAGATCCACAGTCTTAGAGAGAGATGGACCGAAGCTGCTATTAAACGCATTTATAGATATGTCTTAGATTTATTTCAACCGGATTATTTGTCTGAACGAAGTAAAATCGACAGTATTGCAGTTCAAAACGAAGAGTCGTTCAAAGTGAATTTCAACTTAGTTTTCAATGATAAAAAGTATCCATTTCTAAACGACCAAATTTCTGTGTTCGATAAATCCTTAGCTGTTTTTGAAGGCTATATTAATAAGGAACATTGTGGGCTGGTAAACGTAAAAAGTGATAGTTTACACATCAATGATATTCTTGAAATTGAACACAAAGAAGATGATAACAAGTTTTCTGCTCTTTCAGATGTTTATTTTAAAATTCATTACTTCATTTACGATAGACCTCAATATTATGGAGATAAGCTTTCTGGTCTTGAATTAAAAAAAATACAAGAATTATCAAAAACAATTGGTGGTGTTAGGTTATATAGAAATGGATTCAGAGTATTACCATACGGAGAACCAAAGGATGATTGGACAAACATTGACAAACGTTGGAGCACGGAGTCTGGAAAAACAAATATCCCTCTAAACAATCAGAATTTGTTTGGTTTTGTTGAAATAATTGACCCAACAGGTAATATATTTGAAGAAACAGCCAGTCGGGAAGGTTTAATAGAAAATGAAGCATTTCATCAGTTATCTGAGTTTATTAACAAATCTCTTATTGCTGTTAGAGGTAGGATTGCAGAGAAGATAAAGTGCTTCAAAGATAGCCAAAATAATGATGATTTCACTCAAAATTCAGAGAAGAAAGATCAAACAACTCAGGAAATGTTCGAAAAACTGAAGAATATCCTTTACTACAAATCTGATCAAAACATAGAAACTCAGAATAGCGAACAATTCTCAGAAAATAACAGAGAAGAAGGGCTGGAAATTATAAAGAAACTGGAAAACCTAATTGAAGAAGCAGGAATGCTTCGAGTATTAGCCGGTTTAGGTCTTACGATTGGAGAATTTACGCATGAGATGAAGCAATACCATTCTTCTGTTTATGGGTATATCAGCAAATTAAATCAGATACAACTTGGGGTTGAGGCAAAGAGCCAATTAGACGGAATCAAAACTGATTTCGACAACCTATTTAGTTATACTGAGTATTTTGGAACAACTATATCTCAAAATATAAATAGAAAAAAAATGCCAATTGATTTATTGGCAACTTTGGATAGATTTAGCAACATAATAAAAAACGATTTGCAGAAAAATCAAATAGAGTTCAAAATCGATGCATTCGACTTTGATGCAATCACAATACCCATGCATAGTTCTGAATGGAATTCAATTTTTTACAATTTATACACAAATTCAAGAAAGGCTATAAAAAGAGCAAGAGTAGCTGGTAAAATTTTGGTCGAAGTTGGCGTTGAAAATGGAGATACGTTTATCAATTTTCATGATAATGGAGACGGTATTCCCAAGGAAAATGAAAGTCGGATTTTTAATGCATTCTTTTCAACTTCTACACCTGCAAGTTTCGATGCTCCTAACGAAGAACAATTGATTGGGACAGGGCTTGGACTTAAAATCGTAAAAGACATTGTGATTTCATACAGAGGAAATGTCAGTGTTGTATCCCCTAATCAAGGGTATTCTACGTGCTTAAAAATAACAATAAGTAAAAATAAATAAACATTTTTTATGGCAACAAAATTTTATTTTATTGATGATGATCCTAATTCTCAAAACAAGGTGCGTGGGTTTGAGAATAATGATTTAACCATTGACGCAATGCAACATAAAGACTCTTGGGGAGAAGAAATATCGTTTTTGAACGATCAGAAAGACCAATTTGATGGTATAATTCTTGATTTGAAACTTGATGATTTACCAAATAGAAATGGGAAAAGAGCCGATTTTCGAGGAACTTCTCTTGCACAAGAAATTAGGACGAGACAAAAAGAGGGAGATATGAATAGTTTCCCGATTATCCTGTTTTCTGCGAATGATAAAATCCAACAAGCATTGGAAAATTCGGGGAAAGATTTATTTGATATTCGTATCAATAAATCAAAGTTAAATGAAAGTGCATTTTCGTATTTCACCCCTCAATTAATTGATTTATCTGATGGTTACAAGCGTTTATCGGGTTCTTCATTAGCAATAAGCCAAGTTTTGCAAATTGATGAAATGACTCTTGACAGTAGGTTTGTTGGCGAGTATAATAAAAACAAGGAATGTCCAGTACATATTCAATCAAGATTCTTGATTACAGAATTCTTAACAAAACAAGGATTGGTAATTGACGAAAATGTACTTGCAGCAAGACTTGGTATTGATAAGTCGAATTCTGACAATTGGTCTGATTTATTGAAGAATTTATCGAAAGCCAAATATCAAGGGGTATTTAGCAAAGGTTGGTCTCGTTGGTGGATGCATTTGGTGGAACAATGGTGGAATGAAACTATCAAGGCTGAAACTTTTTTGCGTTCGACACCAGCAGCTGAAAGAGTTGAAAAAATCAAAGAAGTTACAAAATTACCCAAATTGGTTGCCGCAAAAAAAACAGAAAAATCAGAAAGTGACGAATTCTGGACGGTTTGCAAAGGACTTGGTCAACCATTAGATCCAGTTGATGGTTTATTAATTCAAGGTCAGGATAATTTGTTTTCTTGGCAAGAACCTGAATATGTTTCTGTTGATGCGGCTTTATTACGAAAGAATATTGAGAAATGGATTGGTATTGCTGATATTGAAAAAGAAAGATATGAAAATTTAAAGGTATTGTATTCACGTAAAAAACAATAAGATATGGGAAACTATGCAACGGAAATACATAATATTGCAACCATTCTTAGAAAGAATAAATTATGTTTTGACACTTCCCCATTAACTAATGGTTACAAAAATGGAAAATGCAATATCGCAAAGCTGAAGCTTAATATAAGTGACGTTCCACGGAATACGAGACCTACAGTGTCTTCTTTGGCTATTATCTTAGATGTTGTATTTGATGAAAAAACGGATACAGATATTCCCATTACTAATTATCTTTTTAAGGTAACGATAGAAGGACAAGATGATTGCAATATTGTAAAATCGTCTTGGCATTTGGATTATGATAGCAATGATAAGCAAGATTATATCCATCCTTGTTTCCATTTAACATGGGGTGGTGATACAATAAAAAAAGTGGACTTAGGGAATATATTGCTTTTACCAACTCCTCGAATTTCATACCCGCCTATGGATATTATATTGGGGATAGATTTTGTACTTTCTAATTTTGTAAAAGCAGAAATTTACAAGAAAATTCAGAGTGATTCACAATATAAAGCTGCAGTGAAAAAGGCACAAGAAAAACTATGGAAACCTTATATGTTGTCATTAGCTCATCATTGGTGTAAAAATATATGTTCTAATGTTCATTTGAATACTATTACTGCTACGAATTTCCATCCAACATTGATATAGGTTAATTGCAATGCTAAAAGAAGTGATATTTCCAGCACACCGCCATTTTAAATCGCGGACAGAGTGGGAACCTATAGGCTTCTTCTCTGATTGTTTGTGTAATGCCACTAGATTTGATTTAATGTTAGGGTTCTTTTCCTCTTCTGCAATTAATATCTTAGCTGATGGTTTCGCATCGTTTCTATATAATGGTGGACGTATGAATCTAATTGTAAACGACATTCTGACTGAGCAAGATAAAAATGCCATTGCCAGTGGTGAACTTGATTTGTACATACCATTTTTCGATATAACTGACATCGAAAAACTAAAAAATATATTGTCAGAACGAGATACTCATTTCTTCGAATGCCTTGCCTGGCTTATCCGCAACAATCGGCTTGACATTAGAATTATTGCCCCAAAAGATGGCATTGGTATTTCGCACACCAAAACAGGTATTTTTAGTGATGGAGTGAATAAAGTCTGTTTCGATGGCTCTTGCAACTTTTCACGGTCGGCATTGATTGACAATATCGAAAGCCTTACGGCTTTCTGCGATTGGGACGGCAATCCAGCATCCGCTACCATAAATAAAATCAACGGAGAGTTTGAACTTGTGTTTACAGGCAAAGATGAGAATGTTGTTTTTGTTCCAACCGACAGAGTGAAAACCCATATTGCAGAATCGTTCAAAAATAAGGAACTGAAGGATTTACTGGAAGATGAATACAAGTTTATTCAGCAGGATATTGCTGATAAGTTATTGCCAAAATCTGTGACTAAGGCGTTGGAAAAAGCCAAAAACAAAGTTGAGTTCGAGATAGAGAGAATCAAGAAGCAAGGCGAAACTATTGAGTCAATTGATTTTGGTAAGCCTAGTTTCCCATACGAATCTGGTCCACGTGAATATCAGAAACAAGCATTTGAGAATTGGAAGCATAATAAGCAGAAAGGCTTGTTTGTAATGGCGACAGGTACGGGCAAAACTATTACCTCTCTGAATTGTCTTCTTGAGATCTACAACAAGTTAGGCTACTACAAAGCCATTATCCTTGTTCCGACCATTACACTTGTCGAACAATGGGAATCTGAATGTAAAAAGTTCAATTTTAGAACAATCATAAAAGTTTGCTCAAAGTATAACAATTGGAAATCGGCGGTGGCTAATCTTCGCTTGCTCGAAATGACGAACGCCAGCAATGATTTGTCATACATTATCATATCAACTTACGCATCGTTTGTCCGTTCCAATGTTTTTATGGAATTGAACCAATTCCCCAAAAATAAACTTTTATTTATCGCTGACGAGGCTCACAATATGGGTGGCGGATTGATGGCTCAGCGCCTTTCTGATATAAAATATTTGCGTCGCATAGGACTTTCTGCTACACCCGAAAGGCAGTTTGATGATACGAGTAACCGAAAACTGATGGATTTCTTTGGCTGTGCCAACAATTACACCTTTGAATATTCAATGGCTGAAGCCATTCAAAAAGGTGCTTTGTGCCGTTATTATTACTATCCACACATTGTTCGACTGACCGAAAACGAAATGGCTGATTATGTTGAACTTTCAAAAAAGATAGTCAAAATAATGGGCTTTCACGATGAGGAAAGTTTGAAACGATTGAAAATGCTTTTACTAAAACGCAAACGTATCATTCACAAAGCAGCCAACAAGTTGTCCGCTTTCCAACAGATTGTTCAACAGCGTATGGAAGAAAAAAACAGTCTGAAATACACGTTGGTCTATGTTCCAGAAGGCAACAAGCCCGACAATTTCGAGGCAGATATTTTCGATCAATCCGACACCATCGATTCCGACCCTGAAACAGAACATCTGATTGACGTTTTCACTCGCATTGTCCGTGATATGAATTCTCATATCATTGTCCGTCAGTTTACTTCTGAATCAACCGACCGCGATGCCATGCTCAAAGGCTTTACCGATGGCAACATTGATGTGCTTACCTCGATGAAGTGTTTGGATGAAGGTGTTGATGTGCCGCGAAGCGAATTGGCTATATTCTGTGCAAGCACAGGGAACCCACGCCAATTCATTCAACGCCGTGGTCGTGTCCTACGTACACACAAAGACAAACGCTTCGCCATCATTCACGACCTCATCGTAATACCTGACAATGTGTTTGATGAAGAATGCTACGCTTTGGAGAAAAGCCTTGTGCAAAGCGAGTTGAGACGTGTCCGTGATTTTGCATTATTGTCAGAGAATCTGAATGATACCGACAACGAACTGCAAGAAGTATTAAATCATTATAATTTATCCATATTTAATTAGTGAAATATGAGTACATATAAAACAAACGGTGATAAGATTTTACAGGCTGTAATTGCTGATGAACAGCTTCTCAATTTCTATGGCTACAATCCCGATAATTTCAGGTCAATTTCAGAAGCCTTGGATTCTGAAATAGCAGTAATCCAAGCCATAGCACAAATTATCAACCGAAATGAGCAAAAAGCTACCGAAAGGGAAATCTACAATGAAGTCAGTAACTTTTTAAAAGCAAACATATGATTATCAAAGATATAAAAATAAATAACTTCCGTAGTTACTACGGAAGCAATAACCTTTCGTTATCAAAAGGTCTAACTTTGGTTATCGGAGATAATGGTGATGGTAAAACGACCTTATTTGAAGCGTTGGAATGGCTGTTCGACACGACGGGCGAGAACAGAAAAGATTCACACATTTCCGAAAAGCGTAAATCAGAATTAGAAATTGGTGAAAGTGATGAGGTCTCGGTAAGCATAACCTTTGAACATGATGGTGAGAAAGAGATAGAAAAGAGTTTCACTTTTGAGAGAATATCCGGAGACAACATTCGTACAAAGGATTACAAGTTTGTCGGATATTCCATTGTTGGTGCGGAACGTCATTCCATAGCCGGCGACAAGCTGTTGAATGGGTGTTTTGAGCCTGTCTTACGTAAATATTGTTTGTTCAAAGGGGAAAACGAACTCAATGTTTTCGACAATGACACTGCGTTGAAAACGTTGGTTGATACGTTTTCGGGAATCAGGGATTTTGACAAATTGGTTGATTTGACATCAAATTTTGAGCAAAGCTCTGCAAGAGCGGCAAACCGTGAATTGCAAAACGATAAGAAAGTATCGAAGCAAGCGAAAGAATTGAATACACAACTGAATGATGTTACAAACGACATTCAAAGCATCAAGACAGAACTCAATCAAAAGAAAATCTCAATCAATGAATTTTCGTCGAAGTTGGAATTGCTAGAAAAGAACCAAGAAACATCGGAACGCTACCAAGCCATAAAAGAACGTATCAAAGGGTTGAAAGACAAGCAGGCGAAGCTGGTGGCGTGGTCATCGTGCGAGTACAGCACTAACTTGTTGGATGAATATTGGATTTTACGTTCCTTCCCTGCAATCATAAAAGAGTTTTCCGCAAAAGTTTCTGCTTTGAGCAAAGAGAAACGAAGACTTGACAAACAGGAAACAGAACGTCGTGCGAAAGAGGCTGGAGAACGTGAGGCTATTTCAAAAATTCAAAAACTTGCCAATGATGCCGTTCCTTTGCCATGGAATTTGCCCGATGAGGCGACAATGAAAGAAATGATTGATGATGAAATCTGTAAAGTCTGCGGTCGCCCTGCCCCCAAAGATTCGGAGGCTTACGAATTTATGTGTAATAAACTGAATGAATATCTTGCCCATATAGCAGCGGAGGCCAATAAAAATTCAAGTTTAAAAGAGGATGATGATAAGCCGCTGTTTCCAAATTCTTTTATCAATGAATTACATTCTCGCCAAATCAAATTAAGTGGCGACACAGAGCAGGAGATTGCAAAGATTGCAACAACAATTTCAGATCGTTTGGAATTTGTTGCGAAAAGAAAGGCGGAATTGGCAGAGGTAGATAAACAGCTGCAAGAGTTGGAAATAGAACAAAATGATTTGCTGATGCAATCAGGTTTAAGCACAGATTTGCTAGATAAGACTATATCTGATTTAAGAGGTTTCTTTGATGCTAAAAGTCGTGCTGAAAGCCGTGTTTCAGAATTGGAAACCACTCTAAAATACAAGGAGAGTGCAAGAGACGAAATACAAGAAAAACTGTCGCAACTTGAACCGACAAGTTCTATGACACAGGTATATCAGCGTGTGCATATTGCATTTGAGAAGATAACCAAAGCATTCGCTAACGCAAGAGAGCAGAATGTTAATAATTTTCTTCAAATTCTTGAGAATGAATCAAATAAATATTTACAGAAGTTGAATAAAAACGACTTCTATGGAATAATTCGCATCAGAAAAACCCTCAACAGTTCTGCACGTATTGAACTCTATAGTGATAACGGAACTCGAATCGAAAATCCAAACGGTGCACTGAAGACAACTATGTATATGTCGGTCCTGTTTGCCATTTCTCAAATCACAACATTGAAACGCGAACAAGACTATCCATTGATCTTTGATGCCCCAACATCCTCATTCGGCGGTTTCAAGGAAGATACTTTCTACAATGTAATAGATACCATTGATAAGCAATGTGTTATCGTTACGAAAGACTTGCTCAATATCGACAAAGTAACAGGAAAAAAGGTGTTGGATTTCGACACAATCAATATACTTTCTTGTTCTGTCTTCCGGATTGAGAAAGTAGAACCATTCAATGACAAGGATTTGTCAACCATTCAAACAATTGTTAAACAGGTAAAATAACAAATTATGGCGACAGAAAAAATATATGATTTGTGGGCAAACCGAAATCCACAATGGGAAAAAAGATACGAAGACAGCATCATCAAAAACTTTTGTGACTATGGCCGTGGTGCAACTTCTTTACGTGAAGACAGAGGAAAAGTCTTTGGTGGTGGTTATGAAATATTCATTGTCGCATTTTTTATGGGACTTTATTTCAACCAAAAGCGACCACTCATAGAGGACACACAAAAACGCAAGACTTTCGGACAGCCCATTCAATATTGGGGCAATTTAGACTCTGTCAAAGGACGAAAAGCCTATCCGAAACTCCGGGAGTATATTTTCACCGCTCTTGTTTCCCGTACCGACATTGATTTCATTGCTTTGGAAAAAGGCGAAATGACATCACGAAAAGCGGTTGACATGCTTATGCAGACAATGGAGGAGTACGCCAATTGGGGGTTTCATTTTATGGAGGATAAACTGACCGATGCCCCTAATTATTTCTTTCGTGAAACTGCATTTTTAGAAGTATTTTTAGCTTTTGATGCCGCAGCTTCTGAAAATATAAATGAAGATGAACCAGAATCATTAGATTAAGCATATTCATATTGATCAAACACAGTAGAAGAGAATGTCTTATTTATTTTATATCTAATTGAATTTATTGTATATCAGATTCTATTACCAATACGGGATTCTGAACTTAGGCTTCACTAATCTCCATTCTTTATTAGATGACATAAACTTGGAGTGGTCTTAATTATTCTAATCTCATTATCAACAAGTGTTAGTATCTCTTTTTTTACACGTTTATAGTTGGCTTCGATGGTCTCGTTGAGATCGTCGGAGCCATTTTCGTTTGTAAAGTCTGCTATCACAGGTATGGGTTGGTAGGCTTTCATCTCGGCAGATACCTTGACACTGTCCACCACAATCTCTGCATGAAAAATCTTCTGGTTGATGCGTTCATCAAAGTTGTCTGATACTGCCCCCACAAACATTCCTTGCGTAAGGTTACTGATTTTGGATGCAGGGATAAGGCTATCCATCTGAGTGGAAATAGATGTGGATTTGTCATTGCGGTTGATGGTCATAGACTGCCGTTGCTGGAGCACATTACTTGTCAAAGATGAACTTAATGCCTTTTCGCTCGGCATTAACCTGCAACGTGGCATTGAAAGTTTTTCCACTCTTGGCGGTCATGCCCTCCACCTTCACAGCCTTACCTTCCACAAGGTCTTTATACTGTGCATCGGAAAGGGTAATACCCTTGATTTCCTTGGGGATATTCACATGGTCAGCACGCAGGGCTATAATTTCGTTGGTCTGCGGATCGATAGAGACGTAAGCAGAAAAAGGCTCAGCGTTCTTGAGTGTTACTTCGATAGTTTTACCGAGATTGCCCGTAGTGAGAAGTGCCTCCTTTTCTTCGGGAGAGAACTTGTAGCCCATATAGGAAAAGTCAAGCTGTGGTTCTTTTCTCAAAGGATGAATTGCCAAACCGATATTGCCCGCTATCGTCTGTGCAGAAAGCAAGGCGAGCTTCGGTGTAGATAGTCGTGTCGCCAATAGGTACGGCAATCGTCAAGAGATTGCTCTTCTGCCAATTGAGCATCTTTTCTAATTCTCCACTCTGCTCCAATCTCTCACGGGAAAGACCGAGATCGTCGAGTTGCTTCCAATCAACCTTCGACTCATCGATGGCAGTAGCATTCTTCTTGGTCTTTGATTTTTTCGTCCATATTACAATGTTTTTAATGACATTAACAGCGGTGTATGGGCAAAGGTAAATCAAAGAAACTGTGCATGTTAGCAGTTGGAAATAACTGCGTACTTGTGGCGTTAATATGGATGAAAGTGGCAAAAAGAGAGGTATGGATCAAACTCCATACCTCCATATTTTTCATTGATTAGGTTATTGCATAGACAGCAATTTGCAGTACATTCCGTTTTTTGCTGCAAGTTCTGCATGCGTCCCATTCTCTACAAGTCGTCCTTTGTCCATCACAATAATCTGATTAGCATTACGGATGGTTTGCAAATGATGGGCAATGACCAAGACTGTGCGATTTCGGATAAGGGCAGACATTGCCTGTTGTATCTTATATTCATTGACAGGGTCAACATTGCTCGTTATCTCGTCCAAAAGAATGATGGGAGCGTCTTTCAAGAAAGCACGGGCGATTGAAAGCCTTTGTTTCTGCCCTCCGGAGAGTCCCAAACCGTTTTCTCCGATTTTTGTTTCATAACCTTCCGGCAGGCTGATGATAAAGTCGTGTATCATCGCTCTACGTGCTGCTTCTTCGATTTCTTCCTGCGTAGCATGTTGATTGCCCACTTTGATATTATTGGCAATGGTATCTGAAAAGAGAATAACATTTTGCATCACTACACTGATTTTACCGAGCAGATAATCATAGTCCATTTCTCGAATGTTTATACCACCGATACGGATACTGCCGGTCTGCGGTTCCCAGAAACGGAGTAACAGGCTGGTAATGGTTGTTTTACCAGAACCTGACGATCCGACAAGTGCCGTTACCGTTCCTTCGGGAACATGGAACGTGAGATTTTTCATCTCAAAACCTTCCTTCTCATAATGGAAATCCACTTTGTCAAAGGAAAGATTGAAATGGGTTGCTGTTTTCGGCTGTTCAGGATTGGTGATAACAGGAGCATTCAATAAATGGGAAATGCGTCCGTAACTATCTTTTACCTTGATGTAATTCAGCCAATGACTCTCCATATTGACAAAAGGTTTGTAGAATTCTTTTGAGACGATGATAAACATTAAATAAGCGAAAAGAGAAAGTTCCCCCTGCTGTGTCCACCAAAGACCGATTGTAGCCATCAGAGCGAAAGCCAATTCTATCAGGAAAGTGTATCTGCCCACACTCACAGCTGCCAAACGAGAAGTATTCTTACTGCTTTCTCCAAATTCACTGACAGAGTGGTCAAGTCTGTCACGGAACATTCCTTTTCCTCCAAACACTTTCAAAACCGGAATGCCCTTGACGTATTCTACAAAGAGGCTGACCATATCCGCCAGATTGTCCTGAGACTCTTCCTGTGCTTTCATTCCCGAGCGAATGCCCCGATACAGAGAAAACAGGGCAATAGGAAGAATGGCTACCATTGTCAATCCCATGCGCCAGTCCACACAAAATAGTCCAATACCGAGTATTAGAGCTACAATGAAGTCGGCGGACATCCGTGTCCATAGATGTCCTACTACCATTTCCATATTATCAACGTCTTTGTGAATGATTGTACTTATCTCTCCCAGACGCTCATTGGTATAGAAGCCGAGTGAGAACATTTTCAGTTTCAGTATGATTTTCTCGCGGATACGTTCCACAAGATCAAATCCGGCAAAATGCTTACTCATATCGGCAATGGCATTGGATATGGTTTTCAAGACCAGCAGACTACCGAGTACCCATGCTGCCGAAATGAAAGAGATGCTTTCTCCATGTATATGACGGTCGATGAGAAACAAGACTGTGAGCATTATCGCCGTGCCACAAAGGGCATAAACCACGAAAAACAGTGCGGAGATAATTAGATGCCGCACTCCGCGAGCGGTCAATTCATTCAGTATATTGCGTACCATTCTTATTGCTCCTCTTCTTTTAATTGCCATTTACTTACTTGTTCTTGCGTTTCCGTCATATTGCGGTATAGAGAACAGTCTTTCATCAGTTCACGGTGTGTTCCCTTCGACACGACCTGCCCTTTGTCCATTACAACAATACGCTCCATATCCTGAATAGTATTGAGACGGTGAGCAATGGTAATGACAGTCTTGTTGCGCTGCAATTCATCAAGAGCTTCTTGGATTAGTTTCTCATTCTCTCCGTCCAATGCAGCAGTGGCTTCATCAAGAATAACTATTGGAGAGTCTTTGAGCAACATTCGAGCAATGGAAATACGCTGTTTTTCTCCGCCAGAGAATTTTATGCCGGCTTCGCCTGCCAGCGTATCATAACCATTCGGCAAGCCCATGATAAAATCATGAATACGAGCACGCTCTGCTGCCATTTCCACTTCCTTTTGTGTGGCGGTAGGTCTTCCAATACGGATATTGTCCCGAATAGTTGTGTTAAAGAGAAAAACCTCCTGCTGTACCATCGAAAAATAATCAGCGATATTACGTTCGGAGAATTCCATAATATTCTCTCCTCCTAGTCGGATAGTACCTGTTTGAGGTTGCCAGAACTCCATCATCAGACTTGCCAACGTGGTTTTTCCCGATCCGGATTCGCCGACGATAGCTGTATGACTTCCTTTCGGAAATTGAAGACATACATCTTTCAGCGCATTGTCTTCCTCGTTTGGATAGGAAAATGTAACATGCTCGAAACAAACATCCGTTTGTGTCGTATCCGTTTTCTTGTCAGCAGTTTCCTTTGTCTGTACCTCTGTAATGGACTGTACTTTTGCCAACGACTGAGCATAGATGATTCGGAAATGTTGGAATGTTGCCAACTTAGCAAAAGAGGACGAGAACAATCCACCCAATATCAGGGCAAGAATAAAACGGGCTACAGTTAATTCGCCCGAACTCATCATCCATAGTCCAATAAGGGTCATTACCACGATACCACCTTCCAAGAACATCGTTATCAATGTCATGGGAACGGTAACGCTAAACATGCTCCGCTTTACCCAACAGATGTAGTCGCGCATACCACCAAGTACCCGTTCCGTTCTGTTTTCCTCGTTACTGAAGGCTTTGATTACCGATATGGTAGCCACATATTCCAAAAGGTCTTCCGACATTTTTTGCGTACTTTCCATAAAGTGTTGAAAGCTCTTTCCCCAAAGTGTTTTGACAGCCATTTGCAGAAGAAATGCCACAGGTAAAAGAGAAATGAGCGACAGCCCCAAACGCCAGTCTAACACCATAATGATTACCCAGAGTAAGGCTGGAAAAAGCGTAGCCGAAAGGATTTCGGGTAATCCATGTGCTAAATAAATTTCAATTTGTTCCACATCGTGGTTAATAATATTCACCAAGTCGCCAACTTTCCGTTCTTGAAAGAAACCGAGCGGCAAGCGTTGCAGATGACTTATGATACGCAACCTCAATCGTGTAAGGGCATTGTAAGCCGACTGGTGTGCACGCCAAATCGAGGTTCCATAGAATACGCCTCTAAGCATTGCCAACAGTATCATTATTCCTCCAATACCCCAAACTATTATGGGAGAGAGTGTACTATTCATCAACTTGTCAACCGCCCACACTACAAGCAGTATAGGGAGTGTGCCTAAAATAAGGTGCAATATAACCACAACATTGGAGAGCAGGCTACGGCTCTCCCGTTCCTCATCAAGGGGTCTGACTTTTTGTTTATCCATATATGTGTCGTTTTGATTTTTTCTGTTGCAAAAGTACGGCAACAAACAGGGATAAAATAACCCCGATAAGCATTACACTGCCCCAAAACAACAATTTGCTCGCATATAAACACAACAGGGGTATAAGCGTGTATAATAGGGTTATTTATTTGCTCGGAAGGTAAGTACCTTTGCACAGAATCTCACAAACAAATATGATATGTCAATCAGCTCAATAGTCCATTTATACAAAAGAATGCTTATTGTCGGCTTTCTTTCGTTGTGGTCTTTTCCTATGTTTGCACAACTGCAACCAACAGAAATAAAAGTTATTGATTCAGAAAATGGGAACAGTATAGAATTTGCCGCCGTACAATGGAAAGGTTTGAATGCTCCAACGTACACGAATGGTACGACTACAAACAGGAAAGGTATTGCAAAATTAAATGCATCAAGTAATCAAAAACTTATGCTTATGGTAAGTTATGTCGGTTATCAGACCATTACCGATACGATTACTGCAAATGGGATGCGTTATACCATAAGACTACTCCCGGAATCAACAGAGCTGGCAGATGTAGTCGTAGTAGGAAAAACAAGAGCACAAATACTCAGAGAGTCACCTGAAGCAGTTTCTGTAATAAATGCAAAAGAACTTCAAGGCAGATCTATTTCGTTAGAAACCGTTTTGAATAAAACCATAGGTTTGAAAGTTGGGCAGACTGGCGGTTTGGGAAGCAGTTCGAGAATTATTGTTCATGGATTGGAAGGAAACCGCATTCAAATCTTATGGGACGGAATACCAATGAGTACTTCTGACGGGGCTTTTTCTCTTGATGAAATTCCGATAGACATTATAGAAAGAATAGAAGTCTATAAGAGTATCATACCCGCCCGTTTCGGATGTGATGGATTGGGGGGAGCCGTCAATATCGTTACTAAAGAGTTTAGTACGGATTATTTAGATGCCTCGTATGAATTCGGATCTTACCAAACACACAAAGGAAGTGTCTTCTCTCGCAAGAATTTTCCAAAGAGTGGCATTCTACTCGGTGCGGGAGGTTATTATACATCTGCAAAGAATGACTACTCTTTCAGAGTTCCCGAGAGAGAAAATCTGTTAGTAAGACGTGACCACGACCGTTTTCGTTCGTATATGTTGAAGGGAAAAATTGCTTTCACGAAACTTTGGCTCGATGAGATTAGTACCGAGTTCGGGTATTACAATCGTTTCAATGAAATCCAAGGTATCTTAAAAAACATACAACATGCCGAAAACAAATCAAGAATGTTTATGTTGGAAAACAAATTGATAAAAAGCGGAATGCTGAACGACCGCCTTAACTTTGAGTCCCATTTCTCCCTTTCACATACAACAAACAATTTTGTGGATACGGCACGAGTTAATCACGATTTCGAAGGAAACATATATCCGAGTCCGAATGGACAGGGAGAAACAGGGGATGTTCCTCACAACTCGAATGACAAAGGATTGGAAATCAATGAACGTATCAATTTTGATTACAAGTTGTCCGCCAATCACAGTTTGAATCTGAACACACTTATTAACTACGCCAGAAGACAACCGAGCGACAACATTGCAAGTCAGCATGCAGGTTTTGTTATCGGAGGATTTCCCAGTAAAAAGACCAGTTTCATTTCGGGGTTGACTTGGGAGTCAAAACTCTTTGATAAGAAACTGACGAATATGCTCTCCGCAAAGTATTTCCACCTCCATTCCGAGATAGAAGATTTGACTTCATACGAGATGATTGAGGCTCCGAAGAAAAAGAACAATACGACCTCACAAATAGGCTGGATAGAGGCTATAAAATACGAGCCCTTCAGAGGTTTTCACTTGAAAGCATCTTACCAGCGGGCAATACGCCTTCCCAATTCACAAGAACTATTCGGTGATGGTATCATCACCTTTCCTGCAGCCGGATTGAGACCAGAGAAAAGCCACAACTTCAATCTGGGGTTCTTAATAGACAAAAATGATGTCCTCGGCTTATCGCGATTGCAATTTGAAGTGAACAGCTTTTATATGCAGGTAAGCGATATGATAAAACTGATGAAACAACACATGGCAGCCGGATATGTAAACGCAGAAAAGGTACATATTAAAGGTATAGAAACCGAAATAAAATTGGACATATCACCAACGGTCTATGCCTACGGAAATCTAACTTATCAGGATGTGCGTGATGTCTTGAACTATTTACCCGGTACCCAAGCCCCCAATCCGACAAAAGGATTGCGACTACCGAACATTCCCTATTTGTTCGCCAACTTCGGGGCGGAGTATCACAGCAACCGATTATTCAAGAATTGGTATGTCAAGGCTTTCTGGGACGGCAAATTTACTGAGGAGTTCTTCTACTTCTGGGAACTTACCGAATTACAGAAACGACGTATTCCCCGCAGTTTCGTCAATGACATAGGGCTATTGTTGACCTACAAAAGCAAATATTCCGTAGCCTTGGAATGCCATAATATAATGAACAAAGAAGTTTGGGACCAATTCCGCCAACCATTGGCAGGACGGACACTTCACCTCAAATTCAGATATGTCTTCTCAAAAGGAATTTTCTAATTTAATAAATATAAAAAGATGAATACAACAATTTTCAATCGTATAGCTTTTTCTGCTATGCTGGTCGGCTTCATAGGGCTGACATCTTGTAACAAAAATGATGAACCTACGCCTACTCCTCAAGAGGTGCAGCAACATTTCACCTTTGTGCATTATGTGGACAAAAGTGCTTATGTAGGGACATTCAGTGATTTGACTCCTCAAGCGACCGACAATAAGAAAGCATTTGAATTCGGGTTCGGTTGCTACCTCTTTGCTAAGGGTAATACAGTGCTTGTACCCGAAGGGAAATTCGGGGATAAGATACATAAGTTTACAAGAGGTGCCCATGGAGAACTGATAAAAGCAGGTACTATGACATTTGAACAGATGGCTCAACCCGGAGAAATTAACTTCGTTGATGAACAGCGGGCATACGTTGCTTTGCATGGACGTGGAAAAATTGCGTTAATCAATACTTCAACATTGCAAAAGGAAGATGAAATTGACCTCTCATCTTATGCGGTTCAAGACAACAATCCTGATCCCGGCTGTAATGTCATCCGTGATGGAAAGATGTATGTTGCCCTCAATCAGCTCAATTCGCCTCATACCTCCGTACCGGGTACTGGAGCAGAGGTAGCTATCATTGACCTCAAGACGAAAAAGACTGAAGTTATCAAAGATAACCGCACAAGTGTTGTAGGATTGTTCCGCCATTCTGACGCATTCATAGACGAGCGAGGTGACATCTACTTTTACAGTGCGGGCAACAACTTCAATGTTGCCGATAAGGAAGGTTTCCTGCGTATCCGCAAAGGAAGCGACAAATGGGATAGCGATTATCTGTTCAACCTATCGAAGACAACCATAAAAGGAATAGGCAAAACAGGGCAGTATATGATTAAGTCTTTCTATGCAGGTAATGGTATTGTGTATAGTTGCGTGAAAGTAACGGATACAGAATTTGGAATACTCAAGAAAGACTTCCAACCTGTGAAAATCGACATTTGGAACAAAACCATCGAAAAACTTGATTTGCCAATGACCGACAGCAATGGCTCTTTTGCTATAACTCGCTACAAGGACTTCATCGTCTTTGGAATGATATGTAACAATGGTACGGGGTATTACACCTACAATACCAAGACTGGCGAATGCTCGCAAAAACCAATTGTTGCTGCCATAGGAGTTCCTTCAAGTTTAGTCGCATTTGAGTAAACTCTCATTAAAAACATTTCTCATGGAGCTATTGATTCTTTTTTGAGAGTAATACGGATAAAAACTTGCGATAAATCAAGTTTTTATCCGTATTTGTTTGTAACTTTGCAAAAAGACATGATAAAATGACCATAGAATTTTGTGCAATCAATAAGCCTGAAGATTGGATGGAGATGGTTGCCGAACAATTTGGCACATCAGTAATAAACGATGGATTTACCATTCCTTCTTCTATTGGTAGTGGATTCTTCAAACAATATTATCCTCTGCCATGGCTAACATTGACTTATATCAGTTTCGTAGCATACGAGCCGATAACTATGATACGTCGCTCGGTGGAAAACTCGAAATGGATTCCTGTCATGTTCTATATCAATGAGCATAAACACGAGCAGATAATTGGAACAAGGACAAAAACGGTCGGAGTGGACACGCTCGATGGCATTTTCATGCCTTCAAGTAGCATCCCGACTGAGTGGAGTTTTCCTCCAAAGAAACGATACGAAAATATTACACTGACTTTCAATAAGGATTGGATTGAAAAGATTGATGCAGCACATGAAACCTATATCGGTCGGCTTCTCCAATCGGACAAGTCTTTTTATTTGTTTGAGACCATTACACCTGCAATGCAACAGGTCTTGGATAACATTAAGTCTATAACTGAAATCGACAATCCTTTTTCAACGCTTCATTTGCATGGAAAAACTATGGAATTACTGACAATGTTCCTTGAAAAGCTCGAAAAACGTTCGGAAGTAAAATCTCTTGCCAACCTAAACTTGAATGATGTTGAATCAATATTCCGTGTTCGTCGCCAGATTCTTCAAAGTCTCAGTAATGTACCGAGTATTCCCGAATTGGCGCGTGAAGCCAATATGAGCAGTTCCAAATTACAAAAGTGCTTCAAGCAGGTTATTGGAAAAGCCATCGCAGAATATGCCCTATCCGAAAAGATGGAATGGGCAAAACGACTGCTTTCCACTCGCCTCTACTCGGTGTCAGAAGTAGGCTATAAAGTTGGATATACTAACCTCAGTCATTTCACAGAGGCTTTCTGCAAATATCACAGGATGAAACCTAAGCAATATCTTGATTCATTATAAGTTTTACACAAATATTACTTGCATTTTGAGGGTTATTTTGCCCTAAACAATCTTTCGAACTTAGCCTGCAAAAACATCAGGCAATGAAAATAACGACATTTAAGTTTCATTTTTTTGCCAGAGTAACAATTTTATCATTGTCTTCTGGTATTTCTGTTTATTATTTAGTCGAACTCTTGTATGCTCTCGACACCTGCAATTGTATCAGTAATGGAGAAATTGGTATGGAGGAATTGGCACACACACTCTCTGAAATCTTCGGAGTGGAGATAAAGAACTGCTACAACGTATATATGAATATAAAGCATCGCAAAGATGACAGTCGCACTTATTTTTTTGACGAACTCCGTGAAAAAATCAATAAGCGGATGGTGGGGAGCGACCTGAAAGGCGGCAAGTTCAAGAAGTAGTAAATCAAAAGGGAGATATTCCGACTCTGGAATATCTCCCTTCATTCATTCTTTGATAAGCACTTCCAACTTTTTGGCTATATCCTCTGAGGTTGGAAGCACTTGTTTCCGTATTTAATGCATTATGAGAAAATAGGCTATAATATTAATATACTCAATTTTGAACGAAATCGTTGTGAGATTTACAGAGATCATACCTTTGATTCTTATTGGGAATAATCAAATCCATAATTAATGATGTATAGATGAAAGGATTACATTTTGATTAAATGAGCAAGCTTCGGATCATTCTTAATACGCATAATCTCTAAATCAACTAACGAGAGAATTTCTTCCTTGATTTTGCGATAGTTAGCTTCGATGGTCTCTTTGAGATTATCGGAGCCATCTTTATTTGTAAAGTCTACTATCACAGGTATGGGCTGATAGGCTTTCATCTCAGCAGAAACCTTTGCACTATCAACTACTATCTCTGCATGGAAAATCTTTTGGTCGATGCGTTCGTCGAAATTATCGGAAACAGCACCCACAAACATTCCTTGTGTGAGGTTAGAAATCTTGCTAGCAGGGATTAGACTATCCATCTGTGTGGAGATAGAGGTGGACTTGTCATTGCGGTTGATGGTCATGGATTGGCGTTGCTGGAGCACCTTTCCAAACCGCTCAGAAAGTGTCTTGGCTGTTTCTCCTACCACTTGTCCAGAGAATACGTTACCTACAGTGTTCTGTATTACCTTACTCTCCTTGTCTCCATAATCACGGGTAAGTTGTGAGAAGTCCTGAAAGCCCAAACATACGGCAACTTTATTGCTTCGTGCAGTAGCTATGAGGTTGTCAAGCCCACGAAAGTAGATTGTCGGCAACTCGTCGATAATCACTGAGGATTTGAGTTGCTTCTTCTTGTTGATGAGCTTCACAATACGACTGTTATACAAACCAAGTGCAGCCGAATAAATATTCTGTCGATCAGGATTGTTACCCACAACAAGGACTTTCGGCTCATTAGGGTTATTGATGTCAAGTGAGAAATCATCGCCTGTCATCACCCAATAAAGAGCAGGTGAAATCATGCGTGATAGCGGTATCTTGGCACTGGCAATCTGTCCCTGTAACTGGTCCTGAGCTCCACCCTCCCATGCGTCCATAAAAGGAGAAAGGTAGTTGGCAAGTTCATCGTAGGAAGTGAGTATAGGAAATATCTGTGCGTAGGGACGGTTGAGAAATTCGACGGCATGAGGGAAGGTGCAATACTTTCCGTTCTCATAGATTTTCAGAAACCATATAATAGCTGCCAATAGGATAATCGGCGACTCCACAAAGAAATCTCCCTGCTTCTGTATCCACGAGCGGTTCAAGTTGAGCATGATGGTGTAGGCACTTTCGTAAGCGTCCGATATATCCGTCATAAAGGCAGGATTGATGGGATTGCACCGATGCGATTTCCTCGGATCGTCAAAGTTGATTACATAGAACTGTGGCTTCATCTTGTAGGCATCCAAGTGATTAAGTAAGTGATTGTAAGCAATCTCTGAAAGGTCGGGAAATTTATAGTCGTAGATATACATGGCAAAGCCTTTCTCTATCTGCTGCTTGATGTAGTTGTTCACGATAGCGTAGGACTTACCAGAACCCGGTGTACCGAGCACCATTGAGGCACGAAATGGATTGACTACGTTTATCCAACCATTGTTCCACTTCTTCTTATAGTAGAAGCGTGTAGGAAGATTGACAGAGTATTCATTTTCCATCAACCGCGTTTCCTGCATAAAACTCTCGTTCTCCGTATTAAACACATCGTCCATCAGGTTGTTCTTAAGCAAGCGGCTCATCCATACACCTCCCATCAGCAGACAGATATAGCCAACGGACAGCGTAAATATATAGAGGGAAGCTGCTCCGACTTTTCCAATGGGCAATACCAACAGCCACCAATTAAGAAAGAAGAATACAAAGCCAGAGAAAAGCACCGTCCAAATCTTTGGCCAAGTGATTTTCTCCTCTTTCACGCCCTTTGTTCCCAAACATGAGAGAGCAAGAAAAACCACGCAAAAGAGTTTTGTCCAGAGGATAGACGAAAATAATCCCGTCGTTCGCTGGAAATTTATCAGAATCTTATCCACAATACCGAGCGTAAAGCCCCATGTATGGAACGCTTCGTAGCAGAACCAATAACAGTTGATAAGGAGAAATATCACTGATATACCCCGCATAAAGTCCATGACCTTACCCAATGCTCTTAAATCATCTTCTTGTGCCATAATTATATTGTTTTTATATTTGTTGTATTATCGTTATTTGAATTGCATTTGAATGTTATTCAAACATAGTTTGAAATATCTTACCTATCTTTTCCACCGCCTGAGATTGACTTTGTTTTGCCTGCGGAGTTTACGTTGCCATGCAGTTTCCTTCCAATCATCGTTGCCCGTGGGTAGGAACAAACCATCTGCCATATCCTCAAAGAGTTCATCAATAAGGTTATCGTTTTCCTCCGTATTTTGCTGCGAGGGTTGAACGGTTGCCGATTGTTCCAAACGGGCAGACAGATTGCCATACAGCGTTTCATCTAAGAATGGATTACGTGTTGGATTGGAGAAATAGCCATTGAATACGTTAGCGGCATATCCCTTACCCAATCGGGAGCCATTGAGTGCAACACCCTGCTCATCGTCAATAAAGGTAATGCCATAGATACGACCGCTTTCGTTCTTTCGGATTACCACACGCAAGCCTTGTTCCTCCAATCTTTGCCGAAGTTCTTTCTCCGTATTGGGAGAGGTACGCATAGTTTGTAACACTTTGTTCCTGACGGTTGGTATCAGTGGTTTGACGTTTTGTTTCGATTTCTGCATCCTGTTCTGTACGGCAGTATAGCCCACACCACGACCGATGTCTGAGGCGTGGATGGGGGTGCCTGCCTTGTTGCCCTTTTCATCAGTTGGAACATAAACCAGTCCGTCATACTTCTTTCCCCGAAACTCTGTCTTCACTTCTTCTACTGCAAGATGGTATCGGGAAAGAATGGCATTCAGCTCTCCTAATGAGCAGAACTTATAATGTTTCAGCACCATGCGAAGGGTACTTGCCACTTGCTCCTTGATATTTCCTCTGGTGGTATCAATTTTGGGCGTTTCTTTCATCGCCTTGTCAGTAACTTTTGAACTTGGAATGAGACCAAATTTCCTCTCCAAGGCATCGGTAATCTGCTTGCTCCTTCGCTTTTCAAATCTGTCGTTAATCTTCTGCCCACTACTGTCCACCCGAAGCGATACGATGTGGATATGCTCACGGGCGATGTCGTTGTGCTTGAACACAATATAGGGCTGCATGCCATAGCCGAGTGCCTTCATATATTCTTTGGCAATCTGCGTAAGCGTTTCATTGGAGAGTTTCTCATCTGGATGCGGATTGAGAGAGCAATGAAATACCATCTTTTTTGTTCGACATTTCTCTGGAATAACTGCTTGCATATCGGCAAATACTTCAGCCATCGTATAAGTTCCCTCTTTGTTTTGAAACAAGCCTTGGGCAAGGAGAATGCTTGCTTCCCCTTTCTCCACCTTTTTGAAGTTGTAGCCGATAGCCCCTCCAAGGTTTTCCGTTGCAGAAATCTTCGCTATCATTTTTTGCGGTAATCTATGGTAAGACTGATAGCCTGCTCCTGCAAGACAATGATTTGAGCAGACAATTTCTCCAACCTTTCAAGTAGGATTTGTGCCGTCTTCACGCTGTGATAACTGTTGATGGCACGCACGGTTTGGTTATACAGCACGCCAATCTTATGGATTTGTGCCGTCAATTCTGAGAGCTTCCGGTAATATTCCACTGCGGATTTATCCACCGTAATCACCTTGAAACTCTCTCCAAGAATGCGAGCGCGTACGAAATCCGACTTTGTTTTTGCCCCCGAACGCTGAAACAAATCTATCGCTCGTTGCTGGTCTTTGGGGTTGGGCAACCGTACATGCCAGTTGTCCCAACGTGGCTTTTCTGCCGTCTTTTGTTCTGAACCGTGTTCCGTTTCCTTTTTCATATTCGTTTTGGCTTCTAATTACGACTTTGGAGTAATTTACTCCCCCCTTCGGGGCAAGGGTCTTTGTGGTACAAACGGCTGTTTGTGTTACAAAGACACACCTTGCCAATATTAAGAGTTGATACGATTGAAGTATCCACCCTTTTGGGGTGTCTGCTTCGGGACGTTACCTCCATGTATTATTCTCGCCTGCAAAGTTACGGCAGATTTTCAAATATCTCATTATCAGCGACATTCACTCTTTTTCCTCGTATTTCCCTGCACTTCCTCGCTGTAATAGAATCAGCAGAAATATCATTTATTTTGCAGTCAGAACGAGCGAACAATGGTATGATAACACAAGCAAAAGATATATCATATTACCGCCTGCTTGCACCAAAGATGACAAGAAGGAACAATACATATTCATAACAATTTATTGTCATGACAAACTATTGTCAATACAACAAATTGTAAGAACTTGAAATCGTCCTTTTGGACTATCGCCCGAACCATACGCAGTCAGAGCAAACTGTCTGCTGATGACTCTTAATAATGAGAGAATATCCAAACATCAAATAGACAAATAATATGAACTAAGAAATTATCATTATGGAGAACAAAGAACAACGCCCCCTTTTTCTGGGCTTCTCTTCCCAAAAGGGAGGAGTGGGAAAAAGTACTCTTGCCGAAATCGTAAGCAGCATATTGTACTACGAGCAAGGCATCAACCTCTTCGTGATGGACTGCGACCTGTCGCAAGACTCTTTCTACAAACTGAGGGAACGTGAGAAAAGTATCGTTCAGGAGAGCGAAGAGCTTTCCAAATCCATGCAGGAGTACTTTCATCACCTCGGCAAAAAAGCATACAGAATTTACAAGTCTGCACCCAGGGAAGCCGTCAGGACTGCACGAAGTAAAATCGACGGTATCAGCAACGAGAAGTACCAGTTGGTTATATTTGATTTCCCGGGACATGCCGGAACAACCGAACTGATGGAACTGTCCCTTCAGATGGACTATATCCTTTCTCCGATTGAAGCCGACATTCAGTCGCTGGTTTCATGTCTGGCATACGCCAAGACTATCACGGAGATTGGAGTTTCGATGTCCGACTCCCGGATAAAGGACATTATCCTGTTCTGGAACAAGGTGGACAGAAGAGTAAGGAACATCATCATCGATGAATATACAAAGCTCATCCATGAATACGAACTCACGCTCCTGCCCGGCTATGTATATGCCACGCACCGCTTCTCTCACGAACTTTCCACATACGGACTGCGCGGAGTGTTCCGCTCTACCTATCAGCCCCCTGCAAGGGGATTACGAATGGGTACAGGGCTGGACGAACTCGTCAATGAGATAATTCAACGTCTCAAACTAAAAACGAAAACAGAAAATGGCAACGATTGAGGAAAGAAAGCAACAGCTGGAAAACAAGCTGAAGAAAATGGCAGAGGACAATGTCGTGGTGAAACCTGTCACGATACCCAACTCCTTCGACCCTTCCGAGGATACTGAGTCCTCCCCTGCAACATCAAGGGAGGAAGACAATAATTTAGAAGAGACGAAAGAAACGAAAACAGCAAAAGAAAAACCGGTAGATGAAATAGAAAGAGAGGAAACGGGGAACATGGAACAGAAACGGGAAAGGAAGCCGAGAATGGAAAAGCCCGGCGTGTCCTCCATTTCCATAGAGGACTACCGTTCCCTGTACTTTCATCCCGTCCGCTCCCAAATGCGGACAGCCTTCTCCATTAATCTGGAAACGCTGCAGAACCTGCGCAACGTGTTGCAGGACTTGGGGGAGCGTGTTTCCATAGCCGCATATATAGACAACATTCTTAGGGAACACCTGCGTGAACATTTGGAATTGCTCAACAGTGCGGCAGCAAAACAAAGACGCAAGACAACAATAACACTATGATGGAAACAATACTTTTCAGTTTTATACTGATACTCATCATCATTTGGATAATGCTGGGTATCCTGTACTTCTATATGCGGTATGTATCTCCGTATGGCATCCTTATCAAGAAAAATAAAAAGGGCAATGAGCAGACTAAGGAGAATGAAGCGACGAAGGAAAAAGACGGACAAAAAGGAGAAGGAAAAGAAGATCAAGCCGAGTTTGTACTGATTGGCAAAAGCCGTTCCATTTCCCCTATTATCCCACAAGTTCCCTCTGCTTCTTCATCTGAAAATTCAGAGCAGAATAGTAATAATTTTGCACCTCAGAACTCCGAAAAGAAAGAGGACATGAAGGAAGAGGACAACGAGATGGACGTTGATTTCGAGATGGAGCGAGTTGATGAGAATGAGGTCGCCCGTGAGGAATTAATTCTGCCCATTGAGTCCACATCGGACGAAACCGAGATGTCAGGGCAGTCCGTCCTCGCACGTGACTTAGTCCGCCTGCAAAAATGGGCAAAGAACTGTGAGGAGGCTGATGAGAAAGAAGTCAAAGAGACCATTCGGCAGCTTCAAGACTCAGATTTATTGGATAAGTACAAGGAGAACATCGCCAAGATGCAGGGTGAGCAAACTTCGCTATTGGAGAAAATCCGTAAAGCGGAAGAACAAAGCGAGCAACAAGCAATGTTGTTTTCTCAAAACTCAATACCGGCAGATTCAAGCGCTTCTGACACTTCATCCGATAATGACGACGACAAGCCTCTTTCATATTATCTGTAAACAATCAACGATGGAAGCGGGAAAAGAAAACGGCTCATTAACAGCTGCAAGGTTTCCACATGAAAATGTGCCTCTCTTTCCCCTTCCTTTTAAGAACAAGCAATTTTATCATACTTAAAATTATAACATACAAATGAACAAAAAAATTACACTGATGATGCTCCTGCTGATGACTGCCGCCATAGGAGCATACGCACAAGGCAATGGTATTGCCGGAATCAACGAAGCTACAAAAATGGTAACCTCCTACTTCGATCCCGGCACGAAACTCATTTATGCCGTAGGGGCGGTAGTGGGGTTGATTGGAGGCATTAAAGTGTACAACAAGTTCTCAAGTGGTGACCCCGATACGAGCAAGACCGCAGCCTCTTGGTTCGGTGCGTGTATCTTCCTCATTGTGGCAGCCACTATCTTGAGAAGTTTCTTCTTGTAAGGCGATGGCTGCATTTGAAATCAACAAAGGTGTAGGCCGGACGGTGGAGTTCAAGGGCTTGAAGGCACAGTACCTCTTCCTCTTTGCAGGAGGACTGCTGGCAGTCTTTATTCTCGTTGTCGTGCTCTATCTCTGCGGCATCAGTCAGATAATCTGTCTTGTCATAGGTGTAGTGGGTGCCAGCCTTGTGGTATGGCAAACGTTCACCATGAATAGAAAGTACGGGCAATATGGGCTGATGAAAAAAGGAGCAGTGCGTATGCACCCACGCTACCTTGTAAACCGCCGTACGGTCTGCCACCTTATTCGTAACCTTCAACCAAAGATAGCGAAGAAATGAGAAATAAAAGCAAGATAACGACCTTGGAATCGAAGTTTCCACTGCTCTCCATAGAGCAGGGCTGTATGGTGAGCAAGGATGCAGACATCACGGTGGCTTTCCGTGTGGAATTGCCCGAACTCTTTACCGTCACTTCTACAGAATACGAAGCAATGCACTCTGCCTGGCACAAGGCTATAAAAGTGCTGCCCAATTACAGCATCGTACACAAGCAGGATTGGTTCATTAAGGAGGACTACCAAGGAAAACTTTCCAATGGTGGACTCAGCTTCCTTGCCCGTTCCTCTGAACGGCATTTCAATGAACGTCCGTATCTCCACCACTCAGTCTATCTCTTCCTTACCAAGACCAACAAGCAGCGTATGGCACAACAGAGCAATTTCTCTTCGCTCTGCCGTGGGCACCTGCTACCAAAGGAGATTACCAACAAGGATGAAGTCATGAAGTTCATGGAAGCCGTAGACCAGTTCGAGCGTATCATCAACGATACCGAGCAGATAAGGATTGTACGCATGACAGAAGTGGAATTGATAGGTACAAAGGAAAAAGGCGGTCTCTTGGACCGTTATTTCTCCCTCTCGGAAGAAGGACATGCGTCTTTGGAGGACATCCGTCTGGGCGCAGACCTTGTGCGTGTGGGCGACAATATGCTTTGTCTGCATACACTCAGTGATACGGACGACCTGCCTACAACGGTCAGCACGGACAGCCGATATGAGCGACTGTCAACAGACAGGAGTGACTGCCGTCTTTCCTTTGCCTCTCCCGTGGGTCTGATGTTGCCCTGCAACCATATCTATAACCAGTATCTCTTCATCGAAGACAGCGACGCCAACTTGGAACGTTTTGAGAAACAGGCAAGGAATATGCATTCGCTGGCACGCTACAGCCGTAGTAACCAAATCAACGAGGAATGGATACAGGAGTATCTCAATATCGCCCACTCACAGGGATTGACCTCTATCCGTGCTCATTTCAACGTACTGGCATGGAGCAGCGATAAGGAAGAACTTCGCCAGATCAAGAATGACGTGGGTTCAGCACTTGCTCTTATGGAATGCCACCCTCGCCACAACACCATTGATGCGGCAACGCTCTACTGGGCGGGTATTCCCGGCAATGCGGCAGACTTTCCTGCAGAAGAGTCGTTTTATACTTTCATCGAGCCTGCCCTCTGCTTCTTTACGGCAGAGACGAACTACAAGGATTCACTCTCTCCCTTCGGTATCAAGATGGCAGACCGCCTTTCAGGAAAGCCCGTCCACTTAGATATATCGGATTTACCGATGAAAAAGGGAGTCATCACCAACCGTAACAAATTTATCTTGGGTCCTTCGGGTAGTGGTAAGTCTTTCTTTACCAACCACATGGTACGCCAGTATTACGAGCAAGGGGCGCACGTCCTTTTGGTTGATACAGGAAACTCATATCAAGGCTTGTGTGAACTTATCCACCGCAAGACCAAGGGTGAGGACGGCGTATATTTCACCTATACCAATGAAAGTCCTATATCTTTCAACCCTTTTTACACGGACGATTATTTCTTCGATGTAGAGAAAAGGGAGAGTATCTGTACGCTACTACTTACACTTTGGAAGAGTGCAGATGAGCATATCACTAAGACCGAGGCAGGTGAACTTGGTTCAGCCGTAAACTCCTATATCGAGCTGATATGTGCAGACCACAACGTTACACCCTGTTTTAATACTTTCTATGAGTATCTGCGGGACGTGTACCGAAAGGATATGGAAAAGCGTGACATCAAGGTAACACTCTCGGACTTCAATATCAACAACCTCTTAACTACATTGAAGCAATACTATCGTGGTGGTCGATATGATTTCCTGCTGAACTCGGACAAGAACATCGACCTACTCTCCAAACGCTTCATCGTCTTTGAAATTGACCAAGTGAAGGACAACAAAGACCTCTTTCCTGTGGTAACGATTATCATCATGGAAGCCTTCATCAACAAGATGCGCCGATTAAAGGGTATCCGCAAGATGATACTCATTGAGGAAGCATGGAAAGCCATTGCTTCGGCAAACATGGCAGATTACATCAAGTATCTTTATAAGACGGTGAGAAAGTATTTCGGAGAAGCCATTGTCGTAACGCAGGAGGTGGACGACATCATCCAGTCACCCATCGTCAAGGAGAGCATCATCAATAACTCTGACTGCAAGATACTGCTCGACCAGCGCAAGTACATGACCAAGTTCGATGGTATACAGGCGATGCTCGGTCTTTCGGAAAAGGAAAAGAGCCAGATACTCTCCATTAATCAAAACAATGACCCGAACCGACTCTACAAGGAAGTGTGGATAGGTCTGGGCGATATGCAGAGTGCTGTCTATGCCACGGAAGTGAGCATGGAGGAATACCTGACCTACACCACGGAGGAAACCGAGAAGGTGGAGGTGATGAACAGGGCAGCACAGCTTGGTGGGGATATCGAAACGGCTATCCGTCAGCTTGCCATAGAGAAAAGAAACAATAAAAAGAAATAAGTACAAACCATCAAAACTATAGTAACAATGAAAAAGTACATTTTCATGGCTCTCTTAGGATTGAGCCTTTCTGTTCCCAAAGCCCACGCACAGTGGGTAGTAACCGACCCTGGCAATTTTGCCGGCAATATCGTCAATTCAGTCAAGGAGATAGCAACAGCTTCGAAGACGGTGAAAAACACCCTTGACGGTTTTAAGGAAGTGGAAAAACTCTACAACGACACCAAGAAGTATTATGATGCCCTAAAGAAGGTGAATAACCTTATAGGAGATGCCTACAAGGTCAAGGAGTGCATCCTTATGGTGGGTGACATCTCGGAGATTTACGTCACCTCGTATAAGAAGATGCTTTCGGACAAGAACTTCCGCCCTTCAGAACTTGCTGCGATGGCTTCGGGATATGCCAAGCTCTTGGAACAGAGCGGTGAGAGTCTCAAGGAACTCAAGTCCATCGTTAAGAGTAATGTCTTCTCGATGAACGACCACGAACGAATGCAGGCCATCGACCGCATCTATACCACGCTGAGGGAAAACCGCTCACTTGTATCCTACTACACAAGGAAAAACATCTCCGTGAGCTATGTGCGTGCAAGGGAGAAGAACGATCTTGCCTCTGTTAAGGCACTCTATGGTAATACGGCAAGCAGGTATTGGTAAATCCACAGACAAAAAAGAACTTGAAAGAACTTTCATAAAAAACACTTTTGCTTATGGATTTTGCCAGTTTACACGAGCTGCTACGCTCAACCTATGACGAGATGATGCCACTCTGTGCCCAGATGACGGGCATTGCTAAGGGTATTGCGGGCTTGGGTGCACTCTTTTATATTGCTTTTCGGGTATGGGCTTCCATTGCCCGTGCCGAGGCGATAGACGTCTTTCCTTTGCTGCGCCCCTTTGTCTTGGGCTTTTGCATCATGTTCTTTCCGACAGTCGTACTGGGTACGATGAATGCCGTTCTCTCGCCCGTAGTGCAGGGAACGGAGATGATGGTACACCAACAGGAGGGGAACCTTGTCGAGCTTACTGCCAAGCGAGACAAGTTGCAAGAGGAAGCCTACCTTAGGAATCCTGAAACAGCCTACCTTGTTTCCAATGAGAAGTTCGATGAGAAGATAGAGGAAATGGGTATCATCGGACCTGAAGATGCCGTGACGATAGCGGGTATGTATGCCGAGCGTGCTGCCTATCAGACCAAGCAATGGATTATGAAGATGGTACACGACCTTTTAGAACTTCTGTTCCATGCTGCAGGGCTTATCATCGACACGCTGCGCACCTTCATACTCATCGTTCTTGCCATTCTCGGTCCGATAGTCTTCGGCATTGCCGTATGGGATGGTCTTGCAGGCTCACTTACGGCATGGTTCTCACGCTATATCTCTGTCTACCTGTGGCTGCCTGTCAGCTCTATTCTTACGGCACTGCTTACAAAAATACAGGTGCTGATGATAGAGAAGGATATTGAAGCACTCAGCGACCCTAACTACCTGCCTGATTCGGGGACGTGGTACTACATCGTCTTCTTCCTTATCGGTATTGTAGGCTACTTCTGTGTACCTACCGTGGCAGGCTGGATTATCGAAGCTGGAGGTGGTATCGGCTCATACGGTCGTAATGTTAACCAAACAGCACAGCATGGTGCGCAAGGCGCATATACCGGTGGCAAGGCTGCTATGGCTGGCGCAGGTGCTGCTGTGGGAAATGTCGGTGGACGTATCAAGGGTGCACTGCTCAAAGGAAAATAGAAATCGAACAACTATGCTTAATTAATCAACAGATATAAAAGAAAAATGGAATTCAAATCACTTGGTAATATCGAGACTTCATTCAAGCAGATAAGACTCTATGCCTTTGTCTTTGCCATCGTATGTGTGATAGTAAGCGGTTATGCCGTCTATGCCTCATATAGCTTCGCAAAGGAGCAGAGGGAGAAAATCTATGTGCTTGATCAGGGTAAGTCACTCATGCTTGCCCTCAGTCAGGATGCAAGCCGTAATCGTCCCGTAGAGGCAAGGGAGCATGTACGTCGCTTCCATGAGCTGTTCTTCACCATTGCACCAGACAAGGATGCTATTGAGAAGAACATGGAGCGTGCCTTCGTGCTGTGTGACAAGTCGGCCTTCAACTATTACAAAGACTTGGCAGAGAAGGGCTATTATAATCGTGCCATATCGGGTAATGTCAATCAGCGCATAGAGGTGGACTCTATCCACTGTAACTTTAATACTTACCCTTATGCGGTAACAACCTATGCACGGGAGTTTATCGTCCGTCAGAGTAACGTTACAGAGCGCAGTCTTGTTACGACCTGCACGTTGCAGAACTCTGTCCGTTCGGATAACAACCCACAAGGCTTCTTGATGGAGAACTTCCTCGTCAAGGAGAACAGGGACATACAGACTTATAAACGATAAGGCTATGGTAAGGAAAAGAAACTTTTTACTCTCACGTCACTATCTACGCTTTCACCTATGGCTCCGCCATCGGTGTGAAAGGCTCACGATAAGGCAGAGAAAGGAAATCGTCTATGGGCTGAGTTTCATCTATTTGCTCTGCTCGCTTTGGATGATAGCACAGTTTTTCCTTCCTCCAAAGAAGGAGAAACTACCCATCCCCACGGGAAAGCTGACGGACAGTCCGATACGCACGGACAGCACTTTACAAGAGTTACACGGTAATTTTTATCTACAACATCATCAAACAATCAAAGAAAATGGATAATAAACAGAAAGAACAAATGAAGAAAGGCTTGGTCTTCGGAGGATTAGGACTGCTGTTTGCCCTCTCGATGTGGTTTATCTTCGCCCCTTCGAGCAAGGATAAGACCGCATCGGAGCAGGGACTCAATGACAGCATCCCGCAGGCAACGACAGAAAAGCTCACCGAAAACAAGCTCAAAGCCTACGAATTGGGCGACAAGGCACACGAGGAGGAACAGACCCGTGAGGAGATGGGCAGACTATCGGACTATTTCGCACAGAACACAGCTCCATCAGAGGAGCAGCGTGCAGAGACAGCTGCTTCTACGGCAAAGATAGAAAACTCTATGCATCGTTATGAGGAGAATAATCGCCTCTTAAACTCCTTTTACGCTCCCGATCCACACGAGCAGGAGCGTGAAGCCTTGCGCTCGGAAATAGATAACCTTAAAAAGGAACTCTCTGCCAAAGACAGCAGGGAGGACAATGAAGAGAAACGGCAGCTTGCCTTGATGGAAAAGAGCTATCAGATGGCAGCGAAGTATCTTCCTAAAGCATCAACTCCACCTACTTTCAATAGTGGCTTGACGGCTGGAAAAGAGAAGACGGAAGACACAGCAGGTGGCTCTGAAGCCGCTAAGGGCAAGACCATGCAGAATGAAAAGCCTGCAATGGAAGTTCTGCCGGAGCGTAGGCAGATAGTTTCTTCACTTGATCAGCCTATGAGCGATGTGTACTTTATGGAGGAATACGGCAAGAAGGCTCGTAATATGGGCTTTCATTCGCTTGCAAGCACGTCTGTACCTACAATGCGCAATACGCTCAAAGTAGTAGTGGACAGGACTACAGTTCTTAAAGAGGGTGACAATGTGGTCCTTCGTCTGCTGGAAAGTGCCAAGGTAGAGGGGCTGCACATTCCACGGCAGAGCCGACTAATAGCAGTCGCCAAGATTGAAGGTAACCGTATGCACCTACTCATCAAAAGCATTGAGGTGGACGGTCATATCATAGCCGTCAAGCTCTCTGCATATGACACAGACGGACAGGAGGGCGTGTATATACCAGGTTCGGAGGACATCAATGCGCTTAAGGAAGTTGGTGCGAACATCGGTGGTTCAATGGGAACATCCTTTACCTTCGCTTCCTCTGCCAAAGACCAGATTATCTCAGAGGCTGCCCGTGGGGTGATGCAGGGCGCAAGTCAGCTGCTTCAAAAGAAGCTGCGCACCATCAAGGTAACGCTCAAAGGTGGCTACCGCCTTTTCTTGGTTCAGTCCAAATAAAACAATCGAAAATGATAAGTAAAAAATAACATCAAATAAAAAAGGAACAATGAAGAAAATTATTTTATCAATGGCTATGCTTGCCATGGTGGGAGCAACAGCCACAGCACAGGAAAACAATGATGATCTGACACCGAGCCGTCCGCTTACTTCGGGAGAACTTTTTCAA
>NZ_KB899225.1 GCF_000378085.1 Hoylesella loescheii DSM 19665 = JCM 12249 = ATCC 15930 | reverse complement strand
GAAGAACCAACCCATAGAGCATTTCCCTCTTTGGGCTATGCCCTTGAAAACTTTGTGAATATGTATTCTTTGATTCTTGCAGACACGCAGTGGTGTACTGTCAACAAAGCTTATGCCCGTGCATTTGCCCAGCAGGACCTTCTTGATAAACAAGGTTAAGGGTACGGCTACCTCCCTTTCCAATTCCACTAAACGGTTATAAGAAACAACATTGGGAAACAGATGGCGAAGATGCTTGCATACTTTTTCAAGATAGAAATGCTTAAAGCAGTGATAACCGGAAGCATGGAAAAGAATCATTATCAGCATGACTTCGGCCTTTGACATGGTGGAGCTTCGATGATATTTTCTTTTTCCAATAGGTTTTAGCGTATACTTTGCCGTCATTGCATCAAAAAACTTGCAGAAGTCATCTGCCATATAAAATATTTCAGTAACTTTGTTCTCGGTGATCATAGCGATTTTTGTTTGTAATTATTTGTATGTCAACACCTTAAAGTTGCAACAAATTTCGCTAATCACCAAATTTCAGACACTTATAATTCGTCGAACTCACGTTAATTAAAGACTGAAGGGTGACAAAACCCTTGCTACTGCTTGTGTAATTCGAAAGAATTTCCGAAATTTGTGAATGTGTAAGCTTCATTTGTTCGTTTCTTTATTGTTTTCAAATACAAAGATAAGAATAAAATGGGCTTACACACTTTTATACGACACTACCAACGCTTTATTGCTTATCTACATGGCTGAATTTAATAGAAAATACGGGCATAATAACGAAAAAGCCCATGCTCGCACTTCGGTTGTGAGCAGAAGTGCGGCATGGACATTTGGGTAACGCTTATGGTTCTAAGCTTATTTTTTTATGAAAGTGGGATAGAAGAATGTTGAAAATACCCCTTTGAAACCACTATCGTTCTTGGGTAAGCCTGTTGGCGGCAAGTTATCGAACGACATTAAGCTTATGCGCGATATGATTTGTCCTTTGTTTCCATTGATAAGGCCAGTGGGTCTGATGCTTAACTTACCAGCTGCGTTGGGTAAAATCTTACCCGACATGGTGGAACCCGTGTTTAGTGCAGAAGACGATTTGCCCTCATCGGAAATGAAAACCAACAACGTGGAGTGGCCGTCAAGTATGCCCCCACACCTAACCGTTCCGTCTAGATGGAACGTTGCAGGGATTGATTTTTGTAATCTGAACGGGATGGCAACGTCTCCGTATTGGTCTGAGTGTATTCTGATAGAGTCTTTATCAAACATACAAGGAAAAACCTTGCGGGTTAGTCCTGTGGTGTCTCGCTTTGTAAAATACGTTAATTCCCATTCGCCATTCATCAGTTCGTCTACATTCCAGTTTTGTTGTATGCTGATGCGTACGGGTTGTCTTTTTCCAGAGGATATGTCCACATAGCCTTCCCTAACGGCGTTGGCTGTATTTGCCGTTATGGCGAGCTTTACTTTACCCTTCTCGACCGTTGCCGTTATCCACGAATTAGGACTAATGGCCCGTACGTTAACCCCTTCTATATGGCGATAAGTGAGGGTGATGGTTGTGTCGTTGTTGTTAAGGGCATACTTGGTGATCTCTTCGACGGTAAAGGCAGACAGTCCTTGCTGATGAACAGGTACCACAACACTGTCGGCACCAGCCCAGATGGTAAGGTTGGCTACCCTAGATGTTAAGGACGTGTTTTGCCCTACCTCTACGGTAACAACGTTTCCGCTAAACGAACTCTTGCACCAGTCGTTAGAAACCGTAGTTTTGCTAATGGGGCTAGCAGCCGTTACGGTAACCTTTCCTGTTGAGGGAGCATCGGTGAAGTTAACGGCCGAACTGTCGATGGTGATGTTCTTGTTGCCGAATGTGCGCCCCACATTATCGTCCTGACTGCAAGCCAGTGTTGCGGCCATCAGGGTAGCAGCTATAAAAAGTATGTTGGTAATCTTTTTCATTGCTATTATTTCTTTTTACGTGATGTATTAGTCTTTCCTTAGCCTCAGCAGTTGGTCCAGCTTCTCGTAGGCACGTGAAAAGTAATATGTATTGGACAATCCGTTCTGCTTGACACTGCCTCTGAATCCACCTCTGCTGTCGAATACGGCCAAGAACCATCCCGTTGAAGGTTTGTCCCATGTGCCTCTCTGTTCAAAAACAAAAGACTTATCAGCATCGTTCCACCTTAGGGCGAACTGCGATTTGGGTGATGGACTTAGATAACCACTTTCCATATCGTAGGTGCAGAGGTACAGCGCAGTTGAACCAGTTAATGGAGTGAGGGACTGTGGAGCGACGGTTATTACGTGTTCCTTGCGATCGAATGCTGTGCGAATGTTCAGATCCTTTATCGCATTCTTGATGAAATATCCCTTGTAGTTGGGCATGGGTTCCAGCTCTACGTCTATTTCTACGGGATAAGAAACGCCGCCACTGATGTAGTTCGCTTCCAACACGTAGTTACCGACGTTAGCAACGTATGTGGCGAACCATTGTGGTTGGAAGGCTTTAAACTTCACTTGACCATCGTTTCCTGCCTTTGCTGTAAACGTTGAATCGGTGGCGTTGAAGGTAAGTTCGTTTATTGTGGTGTTGCCAACTTGTAAGGGGCTGTATGTTCTGATGCCCTTATCGGTAAAGGTAATGGCCGTGTTGGTTGTTTTCCCACCGCTAGTGAAAGCCAATTGTAGGTCGGTCGCATCCAGTTCGGCTTCAACTTCTGTTCCGTTAACATTGCCCTTAAAGCTCCATAAGCCCGTGGGAGTAAAGGCAGAACTGAAACTGTCTACCTTATTAATATAGGTTGCGGCTGGCATATCCAGCTTTCGTAGATACATTACATTCTTCGAACGGTAGCCATGTACCTTTATGAGATTGTCTGATATGCTGTCTACTACAAACAAGAAATCTCCTTCCAAGGCCTGATAGCTTTGCTGAGATGGATTTGAGAAGTGGTGCATTAGGGGGTTGTACGTATCGAAAGAGATGGCGGGCCCCACCTCGGCAGTCATTTTATAGTAGGATACGTCTGCTCTCGAAGCGTCAACCACGCTTCTCACCTCACACTTCTCCTTGTCGAATTTCAGCGTGAAAGCGTATCCGCCATATGATTGGTCGCTTTTGGGATAGATGTCAAAGGCCCATCCGTACGGAGCATTTATCAGTGTGGCTTGCGCCTTGTCCATGTATTCTTCTTCGCGTAGAGAAGAAGACTTGTCGAACACGTCGGCCTGTTCTTTCAGGCACGATTCTAATCCTAGTGTGCCAACAAGCATCACTAAGGCAGCGACAACATTGCGATAATATATCTTATTCATTGTTGTAAGCGTTAGTTGTTATAGGGAAATGTCGGAAAGTACGACCTTTCCAGTTACGATGTCGTTTTCTCTTCTAAGGTAAACTTCACGAAGTTTATCAATGTCGATGTTCCACGAAGTACGCATGTAGTTCTTAACGTATTCCAATTTGCTGTCGATTTTTTCCCTTTGGCCTTTAGCTTCGGCGATTTGCATCCACTTTTCCCATTTCTCGGGCGCGCTGGTTACATAGATAGAGAACATTTCGGCGAAGTCTTCAACGTCTGAGTGTTGGGCATAGGCCGAGATGAAACCGTGCTCGAAACAATAGTTGGTTGTGGCGTATGGCACCTCGCTCCACTTGTCGGCCACATATCCGGTGCCCGTAACCAGTTTGAAGTCGGCCGAGTAGGGTTTTGTTTGGTTCAGGATGTGGGTGAACTCGTGATAAACCGTTTTGAGATAATAGGTGTTGATGGCCTCGGCACTGGTTAGGAAACGGTCGATGAAGTTCGTTCCGGCCAGAAGGATCTTCCTTCCTCCCTCAGCTGTTCCTAGGATAAACGTTCCGTTGTTGCGGTACTCCCAGTTGCCTGTGATGTAGATAAGCTTGGGGAAATTGGCTTTGGTGAAATGAATTCCTGCTACTTCGTCGAAAGCTTCGAGACATGAATACCTTACTAGATTGGCCATTTTAACAGCCATGTTATAGTCTGCGGGTACGGTGTAATAGTTAAAATTGCTTTCTATATCCTCGTAACGATACTTAAAGCTGATGTTGTATGTTGCTTCGTAGTAGCGTTCCAGCCATTGGTCTAGCGGTGTTGGCGGAATAGTATGTTTACGTTTGTCGACGGTTATCACGCTTTCCGACGACAGTTTCTCATCGGCGCATCCCGCCAATGTCGCTCCACAAAGACCTAGTACGAGCGTATATATTAATGTTATCTTCTTCATTGTAGTGCTGTTTAGCGTTATTATAATAATGTAAGCCCGATATAAGGGGGGGGGGGAGCCCAGCGTCACCACTTGTTAGGTTACGTGTGCAAGTCTCCTTACCCTTAGTTTCTTGGGTTCATCGGTACACCGGCGTCTCTTGGGTCTTGTGGAACCTGTACAGCTCGCCTTGGGTCGTCTTCTTTAAGTATGTCGGTAACTTTCATCGGAGCTCCGCTGTCGCTGATAACTCGGCGCACAATGGCGATGTTGTAGCGTTTGATGTCGAACCATCTCATGCCAGTTTGTAGAGACTCAATGCGCTTAAAGCCCAATACGCATTGCAACATGCACTCTTGTAAGCTGCCTTCGGCATCGATGGCGAACTTGGGTTTCAGATGTTTCTTGATGGTTGATTGCAATTTCTGTGCATCGCTGTAACTATAATCAACCGCCTTATAAAACGTTTCGATGCGCGCCGGCGTGAGCACCATGCTTGTTTTCACGATGTTTTGCATCCATAACGTGAGATCTTCGGCAGCCAAGTCGTATTGTTTCAACATCACGTAGGCCTCGGCTCTGTTGAGTAAGGTCTCGTCGGCTGTTAGTATAGGAAGGATAGACGACGAGTAGCCAGTGCCCGACACGGGGTTTATTATCTGGAAAAGAGCGGGTATGCGGAAAGTGATGTCATACGAGATAGAACCTCCAACGGTGTAGATAAACGGACTTTGGTCCCAATATCCACCACTTCCCCAGATGTTATTGGCTCTTAGTGTCTCGTTCGTGTCCAGGTATGGGCCATGAGTGTATTTCTTACCCGTAAGTTGGCCGTCGTTACCAAATGCACGTCCCGCATCTGTGAATGCCTTTTGCATCAACAGGTTGCATTTATTATCGGTGTTGATGTACTTCAACGTGTACGACTCCTCCGTCTTGGGTTGCGTTTGATAACTCTGCCAGTCTCTCAACATTGTTTTGGGCGAGCTTCCCAAACAAGCTGTTGCATATTTAACGGCCTTGTCCCATTCTTCGTGGAAAAGATAGAACCGAGCGGCAAAGGCATAGGCAGCTTGCTTGTTAAAGTGGAACTTGGGCACTTTGAGATGGCTGTCGCCCACTAGTTGTAGGCCTTCTTCTAAGTCTTTCGCAATTTTCTGATACACTTCTGCCACTGTTCCGCGCGGATTCATTTGGCCGATGCGTGTGTCGGTGTCGTACATATAGTATATACCCATATCGTTATTGCTGTTGGGCATGCCGTAGTTCATGCAAAAGATGTTTACCAACATAAAATGGGCGTACGCGCGGCAAAGCAAAGCCTCGCCCTTACAGAGTCTTAACAACTCGGTTGTAGGGCCACCTAACTTCTCGATGGCTTTAAGTGCCTCGTTGGCGTTGGCGATAGACGAGTAATAAGTTCCCCATAATCTGTTGGGCGTGTCGTTGGTTACCTGTGTGGCATCTTTCCATCTGTACATCTCGTCGATGGCAATGTTCGAGTAGGTGTTCTGGTACTCGTCCACATTGTCCGACATGTACTCTCCCATTAGCGCGAAAGAATTTTCGGGATAGGCCGACACCAACACCTGTCTTACCTTTTCGGGCGTGTCTATCTGTGTACGGTTGTCGGGGTTTACGTTTAGGAAGTCGTTACACGAACTAAGTATGCCAGCTGTTGCCAGCAGTGCCGTGCATAATATATGTTTTTTTCTCATTATTTAGTTCCTTTCGTGGGTTTAAAGTCCAACTTTAAGCGTAAGTGTAAACTGCTTGGCCATAGGAACGGCCACGCCGCCAGTGTTGAAGAACTCAGGGTCTTGCCCGTTCAGTTTCTTGTCGGCATAAATCAAGAAAAGGTTAGTACCTTGAAGTTTTACCGAAGCGTTGCGCAAGCCGACGTGTCCGATGAGCTTTTGTGGAAGGTCGTAGTTCAACGAAAGCTCTTTCATGCGGATAAAATCGCCTTTGGCGGTGCGCACGTCCGAATAGTTATAGGCATTGTATGCCCTAAGCAGGTACGTGTCTTCGAATACTTGGCGGTACGTAGCGATAGTGGGAATATTGGTGTGTGACTCGTCGCCAGGCTGACGCCAGCGGTTACGAAACTCCTTTGGAGTGGCCGAGAGGTCCGAGTAGCGCGACCTGAATGCGGGATAGAGACGCACCACGTTACCAAACGAGTAGGTGATGAAGACGTTAAGCGTTAGGCCCTTGTATGTAAATACGTTGCCCAAGCTGCCCGTATTTGTGGGGTCGGTTGGTCCTTCGTATTTCAAGAAGTTCAGCTTGTCGGGGTCCGACTCTTGGAAGTTAACGCCTGTAACGCTTATGTTGCCGTCTTGGTCGCGGAATGTAGGCAAGCCATCACTCGTCAGTCCCATGAACGGAACAGAGAAAAGTGCGCGCGAGGGGTATCCTTGGCGAGCATAGCCCACGCCGCTGATAAGGCTTATCATGTTGTTACGTGTGCGTAGTTCGGTAATCTCATTATGAATATACGAGTAGATGAAGTTTGTTTTCCAGCTAAAATCCTTTGTTTGGATGTTGGTTGTAGAAAGACTTAGCTCCACACCATGGCTCTTCATTGCAGCCACGTTACCAAACTTACTTAGAAAGCCGTCTTCGCCACCACTTGATATAGGACCAACCAAGTCGTAATTGTTACGCTTATACCAGTCTACCGAGAAGTTCACGCGGTTCTTTAAGAAACCAGCGTCAAGGCCGAGGTTCAACTCGTGCTTCTTTTCATAGGTAAGATCGGGATTGGCAGGACTAGTTCTGCCAAGTCCCGTTTCGGTATTGCCTGTTAGGTATCGCCAAGGCGTGTTAGCCTGAATAATGGCAAGGGCATTGGTAACGGGTGGGCGGTCGGCTGTTAGCGAATACGAAGCTTTCAGCGTGAGGTGCGACAATATCTTGCCCACCTTCTTGTCGAACCACTCTTCTTCGTGTGCGTTCCATGCGCCCGACACGTTCCATGTAGGTAGCCAACGCGACTGCTGCGACAGTCCCAGTCCGTTTGTTCCCTCGTATCGCAGTGTGCCGTTTACTGTATAGCGCCCTTTCCACGAGTAGGTTACGTTTCCAAAGAAGGCTGCACTGCGGGTGTTGTTATTGCCCATACCATAATAGTTTCCGCCGGCTTCTTGCATCTTCTTGAAGTTATGATAGTCCCAGTTTGCCTCTTCGCCCAAGTCGTATTGCATGCCGTAGCCCTTAAACGAAGTGCCGTGGCGGGTATACGAATTGGTTTCCATACCAGCATAGGTGTTCAGGATATGGTCCTTGTTAAACACGTCGTTGTAGCTAACCGATGCGCGGAAGTCCCAGCCAAACATCCTATTGTCTTGGCGGGTGAATATACCACCGTAGGGCATTACCGAGAAGGGTAATGCAAAGATGTTGTCGGGGTCGCGATAAAGGTAGGTGTTGTTTTCTCTTATAACCGAAGTCTGCATGGCTCTATACGCCTCGGCTTGGTTTGAGTATTCGGTAACATGGTGCTCGCGCGAGGTTCCTGCATATTTCACTGCGCCCAAAACACTGATGTCTACCTTAGTTATGGGTTTGTAACTCAACTTGGCCTGTGCTCGGAAGTCGCTAACGTTCAGGTCCATGTAGTTGTTGGCCAGTTCGTGAAAGATGTTGAATGGCGAGTAGTTGCGCGTATAGAACTCGTTAGCGTCGAGCGTGCGCGAGGTGTTGACCGCAAACGAATAGGGGTTGATGTCGAACTCGCGGCTTACAGCACCCGTAACCACGTCTGTTCCTGCGCTCAGCGTTCCCGGTGCTTGCTGCTTGCGGTAGCTAGCCGTGCTGATAAGGTTCAGTTGTAGTTGCTTGCTAAGCTTGTATGTGGCGTTAAGGTTGGCTGTGTAGCGTTCCACATTACTGCGGCGCGTCCACCCTGGGTCGTACATGGCACTTAGCGATGCGTAGTATTGTGCTTTCTCTGTACCAGCCGATATGCTCACCGAGTGGTTGTGCATTATGGCGTTAGAGAAAAGGGCGTCAAACCAGTTGGTGTTGCGGTATTCGGCATCGCGCAGGTATGCGGCTTTTCCTTCTGGAGTGTTGGGCACGGTGAAAGTTCCCGTAATGGGATTGTATTCGCTCATCAGTTGGTACATCTTGCCATAGACGCCCGAATTGGCGGCGTTGGCCGTTTCGGCATATTTAAGCCATCCCTTCTGTTCCATGTCTTGGTACACGTCCATTTGCTCTTGCGAGTTCATGAGGTTTAGTTGCGCGTAGGATGGGATGAGACGCATGGTATATTCGCCCGTGTAGCTGATGTGAGCTTGTCCGGCTTGTCCTTTCTTAGTGGTTATAACGATAACGCCCGCCATAGCGCGCGCACCGTAGATAGACGTAGCCGAGCCGTCTTTCAATATCTGAAAACTCTCGATGTCGTCGGAGTTAAGGCCGGCGATGGCCGAGGAGATAAGCGTAACGGCATCTCCCGACGACAGAGCGTCGGCACTGATGCCCACTACATCTTCCATAATCACGCCGTCAACCACCCATAGTGGTTTGCTGGATCCATAGATGGATGTGGCGCCACGCACACGTATCTTCGGTGCAGTGCCAAAAGTTCCACTAACGTTTTGCACACTAACGCCCGCAGCGCGCCCTTCCAACGAACGGCTCACGTCAGCCATTCCGCTAATCTTGGCATTAGCGGCATCAATCTTTGTGGTAGAGCCCGTAAATAGCCGTTTGTCTGTTACGGTCATACCTGTAACCACCACCTCTTTCAATGTTTGGTTGGGGCTCATGTGTACAATCATGCCGTTTTTAGCCTTTACGGTTTGGGCGGCCATGCCCACGTAAGTAACAGTGATGCTTGTGCCTTCGGCAACGTTAAGTGTGAAGGCTCCGTTGATATCTGTCACAGTTCGGTCTTTTCCGCCCGTTACGCTAACTGTGGCGCCGATGATAGGCTCATCGTCTTCTACCGATATGACAGTTCCTGTGATTTTACTCTGGGCCATAGCCGTTCCTATATGCAGGAACAGAAAAGCCCAAAAAACGCTGAGTAGTTTTCTATTCATATTGGGTCCTCATGTTAAGTTAAGTATAAACTAATGCAAAATATACCAATTGCAAAAATATAAAACATATTTTTATCATGCAAGAAATATCTGCCCAAATAAAAGTTTTATACGAATTTTATTACGTTGTGTAGCTCCTGCTTGTGAAATCGAACAATAATTACGCTGATTTATGATAAAACGTCATTCTGTTTGATAATAACTAATCGTGCTTTTCATTTTATTTCCATTATTCTTTGGTTTTCGGTAATTTATGTTGCAAATAGTTTGTTTTGTGCTTCATAATATTATTAATATATGACATATTGGTTTCAATATGTTAGTTCTATCTTTTGCTGGATGTAAAGAAACGAGATGCTACGCTAAGTCTCTTTTCTGGTTTCTTTTTAATGCCCTTTGATAATCATCTCGATGCAGGTTATGGTTTTAAAGCAAATCCATTCGGCAACATTGTCCATAGGCAAATCACCAACTCAGCAGCTCATGAACTTATAAGATAACGAACGTATAATCCCACGAACGTATAAACTCACAAACTCATTACCTTATAAACTCAGCAACTCATATTTGTTTACGTTCGGCAGGCTTGCTGTTTATAAGTGTGTGGCGTAGCTTCTATGGTAGCATAGTTATGTCTTCTCAGTGCATTTGCATACTTCTCTCCACCTCTTAGATAAACCATTAAGGTGGGCTTGAATAAACATTGTCGTGCATAAAATCAGCTCTGAAGCTAAGCTTTATGAATAGACGTTGTGTTATCACTAAGCTGGAATGCTGTTCCATGTTAGATGGAATGTTGTTCCATCTTATATGGAATAGTGTTCCAGATAAGTTGGAAGAGCCTTCCAATTGATATTTAACAATGCGACTAAATAACAGTAGCGTTGTAATACTTATTTTGCTGGTTGCCAATAAACTTTTAGTAGGCCTTCGAAAAGCCGTCAATCGTTTTCCCATCTCTTATAACATACTCCGCGTTTACGCGTCTTTTTAGCACAATTCTTTGGCTGCGATTTGTGCGAAAAGCATGCTTTTGCGAGAAAACAACAGTAATTACACCTTATATATAGCGCGCGTACGCGCGCGTGTAGAAGATAAGGTGATAAGTATTAATGAAACCGATGAGGTGGATAAGGCAGATCTGTCAGATTAGATTGGTAGGAAAATGGATATGGGGAAGATAGCCTTTTCGTGTCATCCAAACGCTATTCGCCCAAGCTGTCTTATGCCTATCGTCCGTCATCTATCCCCATCATTAACCCCATCGCTTACCTCCCAATTAGCTTTCGCAAACAAAGTATTGATATTTATCAATATAGTATATGAAAGTTAGGTAATTAAGTTTTATCTTTGCATCATCAGTAGAACCTACACTTAAACGTTTATTAATTACATAAATGAAGAGAATAACGCTCGTTTTGGGGCTTTTCCTATTGGTGAGCCTTGCTGTTGTGGCGCAAATACGTGGTAAAGAGATTGTTGTGCAAGTGCAACCCAACCACGCCAATTGGAATTATCGGCTGGGAGAAGAGGCCATTTTCAACGTGGCTGTATTGAAAAACGGCTGTCCGTTGCCACAAGCGAAGGTGGATATCGAGGCTGGCCCCGTGATGTATGCCGATGTTAAACGCAGCGGCGTGGTGCTAAAAGACGGCACAGCCACATGGAAAGGCACGATGAAAACGGCTGGTTTCTATCGTCTTAAAGTGTGGGCGCATGTGGGCGAGAAAACTTACGAGGGACTTTGCACCGTGGGTTACGCCCCCGAAACGCTGCAACCCACCGACAATTGCCCTGCCGACTTCGACCAGTTTTGGGCAGATGCCTATGAGAAAGCAAGTTATTACCCGCTAGAAGCACATCGCCGACTGCTGCCCGAACGCTGTACCGAGCGCGTGCAAGTTTACGAAGTGAGCTTTAACGGACTTAATCCTGGCAACCGAATTTACGGCATTCTCTGCATACCCACTGCCTACGAGGACAAACGGCCTGCGTTACTTCGCGTTCCGGGAGCGGGCGTCAGACCCTACCAAGGCGACGTAGAAGAGGCTAATATCGGGGCGATTACCCTCGAAATAGGTGTGCATGGCATACCTGTAACGATGCCGCAGCAGGTGTACGACGACCTGCTGCACGGCGCATTGAACGGATATTGGGAGGCAAACCTCGACAATCGCGACCAAATGGCTTACAAACGCATCTTCATCGGCGCGCTAAGGGCGGTGGATTATCTTACCCAACTGCCCGAATGGAACGGTCGAGAACTGGGCGTAACTGGTGCTAGCCAAGGCGGAGTGCTGTCGTTGGTGTGCGGTGCACTGCATCCTGCCGTTACGTTTGTGGGCGTGGTGCATCCCGCAATGTGCGACCTCACCGCCTCTCTCCATGGCAAAGCCTGTGGATGGCCACATTATTTCTACGGTCAGAAGCAGCCCGACGCTAAGAAAGTGGCCACAAGTGGCTATTACGATGGTGTGAATTTCGCTCGCCGACTGACTATTCCCTGCTGGTTTTCGTTTGGATATAACGACGAGGTAGTACCGCCTAACAGCGCATACGCTGCCTATAACGTTACTCAGGAACTACGAACTCTGAAACTATATCCCGCTACGGGCCACTTCTGGTTTCAAGAACAATGGGAAGAATGGCGAGAGTGGCTGCGCAAACAGTTAAAAAAGCCTCACCCCCAACCCCTCTCCAAGGGGAGAGGGGAGTAATATCCCCTGTGAGTTTTGTGAGAAATGTCATGATGGACAAATGAAAGTCGAGCCGAAGCATACGTATATTCACCACAATATGTCCTTATGTTCTTCTGTCAAAACAATCAATATTTCTGTCAAAACAGCCTGTGTTTCCGTCAAAAGAAGTCAAGCAAATATTTCAGTCTAAACAAATAAACGCAACGCAATGAATAAAATACGATACTACATGATGGCACTACTTCTGGTTTGTGCCACAGCCGTTAAGGCACAATCATTTGTTACGGTAAAGGACGGAAGGCTTTATCGCGACGGCAAACCCTATACTTTTATCGGGGCAAACTATTGGTATGGCGCCATCCTTGGTTCGAAAGGGAAGGGCGGAGACAGAAAAAGACTGAACCGCGAACTAGACGAAATGAAACGTTTGGGCATAACCAACCTGCGCATTCTCGTGGGTAGCGATGGCGAAGAAGGCATTAAATGGAAGGTGTCGCCTGTGCTCCAACCATCACCCAGCGTGTATAACGATGCCATATTAGATGGTCTTGACTATCTGATGATGCAGCTTCAACGTCGCGGAATGGTGGCTGTGCTCTATCTAAATAACTCTTGGGAGTGGAGCGGAGGTTATGGTTTCTACCTCGAACACGCAGGAGCGGGCAAGGCATTGCAGCCTAACGAGGTTGGTTATTCGGCCTACATCAAGTACGCTTCGCAGTTCTCGACCAACAAACTGGCGCAACAGCTGTTCTTCAATCACCTCTGTTTTATCCTCAAACGCACCAACCGCTACACCAAGAAACGCTATGCAGACGATCCCGCCATCATGTCGTGGCAGATTGGTAACGAGCCGCGCGCCTTCGATAAGGCCGTGTTGCCACAGTTCGAGGCATGGTTGGCCAAGGCCGCGGCTATGATGAAGAGCATCGATAAACGACATTTGGTAAGCGTAGGCTCTGAAGGTGCGTTCGGTTGCGAGGCCGATTACGACTCGTGGCAACGCATCTGCGCCGACCCAAACGTTGACTATTGCAACATACATATTTGGCCTTACAACTGGAGTTGGGCCAAGAAAGACTCGCTATCGCAAAACCTGCAACGCGCCAAAGACAATACCAAAGAGTATATAGACCGTCATTTGGCCATCTGCGCCAAGATAAACAAACCCCTAGTAATGGAAGAGTTTGGTTATCCGCGCGATGGTTTCGCCTTTTCAAAGCAGTCGCCCACCACTGCCCGCGACGCTTATTACGGCTACGTGTTCTCGCTTTTGGCGGCCGATGCAGCCAAGGGCGGATACTTTGCAGGCTGTAACTTCTGGGGTTGGGGTGGTCAGGCGCAGCCCAAACACGAGCAATGGGAGCCTGGCGACGACTATACGGGCGACCCTGCACAGGAAGCACAGGGGCTAAACTCGGTGTTCTCGTCAGACACATCCACCGTTAACGTGATAAAGACGGGCATCGCCAATCTGCCCAAACACTGAAAGAAGATGAAACGAATACTAACCCTTGCCCTTGCGGCAACAACACTTCACGCGATGTCGGCAAAGAAAGAGCAACCCCTATACAAAAATCCCAAGGCCAGTGTAGCACAACGCGTGGACGACCTTTTGGCTCGTATGACCCTCGAAGAGAAGGTTGGGCAGATGAACCAACTTGTGGGTATCGAGCATTTTAAGGAAAACTCTGCCGCCATGACCGCCGAAGAACTGGCCACCAACACCGCCAGCGCGTTCTACCCGGGCGTTACGGTGCAGGACATGGAAGACTGGACGCGTCGCGGATTGGTGTCGTCGTTCTTGCATGTACTTACGCTTGAGGAGGCCAACCACCTGCAAAGACTCAACATGCAGAGCCGTTTGCAGATACCTTTGCTCATTGGTATCGATGCCATTCACGGCAATGCCAAGTGCAAGGGCAACACCGTTTATCCCACAAACATAGGCTTGGCCTCATCGTTTGATGTGGATATGGCCTATAAAATCGCCCGACAAACGGCTGAAGAGATGCGTGCCATGAACATGCATTGGAACTTCAACCCCAATGTGGAGGTGGCTCGTGATGGGCGTTGGGGACGTTGTGGCGAGACATTTGGAGAAGACCCGTATCTGGTTACGCTGATGGGCGTGGCCACCAACAAGGGTTATCAGCGCAATTTAGACAATGCACAAGACGTGTTGGGTTGCGTTAAGCACTTTGTGGGCGGCTCTTATGCCATCAATGGAACAAACGGCGCACCCTGCGACGTATCCGAACGCACTCTGCGCGAAGTGTTTTTCCCACCCTTTAAGGCTGCCATTCAGCAGGGCGGAGATTGGAACGTGATGATGTCGCACAACGAATTGAACGGAATTCCTTGCCACACCAACAGCTGGTTGATGAACGACGTGTTGCGAAAGCAATGGGGATTCAAGGGATTTGTTGTGAGCGACTGGATGGATATTGAGCATTGTGTTGACCAACATCGTACTGCCGCCAACAATAAAGAAGCCTTTTACCAAAGCATTATGGCCGGAATGGATATGCACATGCATGGTCCGGAGTGGCAAAAGGCCGTGGTTGAGCTGGTGCGCGAGGGCAGAATACCCGAAAGCAGGATAGACGAAAGCGTACGCCGAATACTGACCGTGAAGTTCAGAATGGGTCTTTTCGAGCATCCTTACAGTGATGTGAAGACGCGCGACCGCGTTATCAACGATCCCGAACACAAGTGCACGGCGCTGGAAGCATCGCGCAACAGCATCGTTTTGTTGAAAAACGCCAACAGCTTGTTACCTCTCGATGCGCAAAAGTATAAAAAGGTGCTGGTAACGGGTATCAATGCCAACGACCAAAACATTATGGGCGATTGGAGCGAGCCACAACCTGAAGAGCAAGTGTGGACTGTTTTGCGCGGATTAAGAAGTGTTTCGCCCACCACCGAGTTTTGTTTCGTAGACCAAGGATGGGACCCGCGCAACATGTCGCAAGCTCAAGTGGATGCCGCAGTGCAAGCAGCCAAGGATTGCGACCTCAATATCGTGTGTTGCGGAGAATATATGATGCGGTTCCGTTGGAACGAGCGCACGTCGGGCGAAGATACCGATCGTGATAACCTAGACCTCGTTGGACTGCAAGAACAGCTGATAAGCCGACTGAACGAAACGGGCAAACCCACTGTCGTTATTATCATCAGTGGCCGTCCGCTCAGTGTTCGTTACGCGGCCGAACATGTTCCTGCCATCGTCAACGCATGGGAACCAGGCCAGTATGGCGGACAAGCCATTGCCGAAATACTATACGGCAAGGTGAACCCATCAGCCAAATTGGCCATGACCATGCCGCGACATGCGGGTCAAATATCCACTTGGTACAACCATAAACGTTCAGCTTTCTTCCATCCTGCAGTGTGTACCGACAACACACCACTATATCCCTTCGGCCATGGTTTAAGTTACACCACCTTCCGTTACACCGACTTACAACTTAGTCAGGCCAGCATTCCCAACGATGGGAAAACGCCAATTACAGCCCGAGTAACGATCGAAAACACGGGCCAACGCGATGGCGTTGAAATCTGTCAGCTATATATTAACGACGTTGTGGCATCTGTGGCCCGACCCGTAAAAGAGCTGAAAGACTTCCGTCGGGTAGCACTGAAGGCCGGAGAAAAGAAAACCATCGAGTTCACCATCACGCCCGACAAACTCGCTTTCTACGACTTGAACATGAAATCGGTTGTAGAACCTGGCGCGTTTGAAGTGCTGGTGGGCGGAAGTAGCCGCGACGAAGACCTGCAAAAAGCCACTTTCAATGTTCAATGATATGAAAAAAATAATCCTCGCTATGGCAATAGCAATGCTCGCAATGAATGCAAATGCGAAAAAGATATTGTGTAAATCGCCTGCACAAGGCCTCATCGAACGCCTTCAAACGCTACAAAAGCGTGGCGTAATGTTTGGTCATCAAGACGCTCTTTTCTATGGAACGACGTGGAAATGGGAGTTTGGACGAAGCGACGTTAACGACGTTTGTGGCGATTATCCTGCAGTTCTTGGTTGCGAATTGGGCGGACTGGAACTAGGAAACGACAAGAATCTGGACGGTGTTCCTTTTGATAAGATGCGCCAACAAATTATCGCCCACCATCAACAAGGCGGTATCGTGACCATCAGTTGGCATCCCTACAACCCCGTTACAGGAAAAGACGCATGGAATACAGAGGGAGATGCCGTTACGGCAGTTTTGCCTGGCGGTAAGGAAGCAGGCAAAATGCAACTTTGGCACAAACGTATGGCCGACTTCATGGCATCGCTTAAAGACGAAAAAGGTCGTGCCGTGCCCGTTATTTTCCGTCCGTGGCACGAGATGAGCGGTGCTTGGTTTTGGTGGGGAAGCAAACAATGCACGCCCGAACAATACAAGGCGCTTTTCCGTCTCACGTTCGACGCCATGGCACAAGCAGGCTTACGCAACCTTGTTTGGAGCTATTCGCCCAATGCACAAGCCAACGACACGCCCGAACACTATTTTCTCTTCTACCCCGGAGATAGCTATGTGGATGTGCTTGGCGTGGATTTGTATCAGTATAACGGCAGTGCGGTCTTCATCGAGCAATGCCAAAACGAGATGCGTATCATGTCGGAGTATGCCAAAAGCCACAACAAGCTGTACGCTTTAACAGAGGCTGGCTACCGAAACACGCCCGATGCACAATGGTATAGCTCTACATTGGTGCCCGCCATCAAGGGATTTGCCCCCAGTTACGTGCTACTTTGGCGCAACGCATGGGATAAAGCCGAAGAGAACTTCGGTCCTGCACCCGACAAAACCTGCGCCGACGATTTCAGAAAGATATATAAGGAGGGCGTGTTCCTTTTCCGTAGCAAACTGAAAAGCGCACCAAACAAGTCGTGTTGGATGGTATCAAAAAAACGTAAGAAATAAGTTTCTAAGTTTCTGAGTTTTTAAGTTCATAAGTTTGAAGGCTTATTCTGCTTTTAAAGAAGATAAAGAGAACGAAGAACTCGCAAAGCTTCTAACTTACCAACTCATAACCTCACCAACTTATAAACTTACCATCTCCGCAACTCATAACCCCATAACCTCACTCACTCATAAATTCATCAACTCACAAAAATGTCAACATTCAAATCTAAACTCAATGCACTTCGCCAACGCCACGAGGCATTGCTCACCACGCCTAACCACATATTGGAAAACGGCAACGGCATTTACGAACGCTATGCGAACCCTATATTGACTGCCGAACACACGCCTTTGGAGTGGCGTTACGATCTAGACGAACGCACCAACCCCCACTTGATGCAGCGCATCATGATGAACGCCACGCTCAATGCAGGCGCAATGAAGTGGGGCGACAAATATTTGCTGGTGGTTCGTGTTGAAGGAGCCGACCGCAAAAGCTTCTTCGCCGTGGCCGAAAGTCCTAATGGCGTAGATAATTTCCGCTTTTGGGACGAGCCGATAACTATGCCCGAGACCGACAATCCCGCAACAAACATCTACGATATGCGCCTAACTCGCCACGAAGATGGTTACATCTACGGTGTGTTTTGTGCCGAACGCCACGACGATAGCAAGCCCGCCGATCTCTCGGCAGCCACTGCCACGGCCGGAATAGCACGCACCCGCGACCTGAAAACGTGGGAACGGCTGCCCGATCTCAAAGCGCGGAGTCAGCAGCGCAACGTTGTTCTGCACCCCGAGTTCGTTGATGGCAAGTACGCCTTTTACACCCGACCGCAAGATGGCTTTATCGACACAGGTTCGGGAGGTGGCATTGGCTGGGCATTAGTCGACGATACCACCCACGCCGAGGTGCACGAAGAAACCATTATCAACCCTCGCCACTACCATACCATTATGGAAATGAAGAACGGCGAAGGTCCGCATCCCATCAAAACGCCACAAGGCTGGTTGCATTTGGCACATGGCGTGAGGGGCTGCGCTAGCGGATTGCGCTACGTTCTCTATATGTATATGACCGCCTTAGACGACCCCACGCGCATGATTGCTCAGCCTGGCGGCTACCTTTTGGTGCCCCAAGGTGGCGAATATGTGGGCGACGTGATGAATGTTGTTTTCTCTAACGGATGGATTGCCGATGAAGATGGGCGCGTGTTTATCTATTATGCCTCGTCGGATACACGCATGCATGTGGCCACTTCGACCGTAGAGCGGCTGGTAGACTATTGCTTACACACGCCGCAAGACGGACTAACCACCGCTGCAAGTGTTGAAAACATCAAGAAACTCATTGCCAAAAACCGCGCATTATGAAGATAGGGCTTAGCGAAAAGATAGGTTACGGACTGGGCGACATGTCGTCGTCGATGTTCTGGAAACTCTTCGGAGCCTATCTCATGATATTCTACACCGACGTATTTGGCATCTCGGCCGCCATCGTTGGTACCATGTTCGCCATCACTCGCGTATGGGATTCGTTCTTCGATCCCATCGTTGGAGCTGTGGCCGACCGTACTTCGTCGCGCTGGGGACGTTTCCGTCCCTACCTGCTCTATCTGGCTGTGCCCTTCGGAGCTATCGGTGTGCTAACGTTTCTTACCCCACCGATGGACGAGACGGGGAAAATTGTCTACGCCTTCGTTACCTACGCACTGATGATGATGGTGTATTCGGCCATCAATGTGCCATACGCTTCGCTGCTAGGCGTGATGAGTCCCGACCCTGCACACCGCAACACGCTGGCCACTTACCGCATGACCTTCGCCTATCTTGGCTCGTTCGTAGCCTTGTTGCTCTTTATGCCGTTGGTAAACGCTTTCGGTGGAGGCTACCCCAAAGGTCCAATGCGTGGCTGGCTCACCGCTCCACAGTTTGGTTGGCTTATGGCCGTGGTGGTTATTGCCATAGTGTGCGTGGTGCTTTTCCTTGGTTGTTTCGCCCTCACGAAAGAGCGCGTAAAACCCGTGAAGCAAGAAAAAACTTCGCTCAAGACCGACCTGCGCGACCTGTTGCACAATCGTCCGTGGTGGATTTTGCTGGGCGCGGGCGTGGCATCGCTTGTGTTCAACTCCATTCGCGATGGCGCAACGGTCTACTATTTCAAGTATTACATCGACGAAACGGCCGTGGGCAACATCTCGTTCCTGGGTCTGCCCTTCGTGCTTAGCGGTCTTTACCTCGCCGTTGGGCAAGCCGCCAACATCGTAGGCGTTATACTTGCCGCCCCAATAAGCAACCGAATAGGCAAGCGTCACACCTTTATGGCAGCCATGGCAGTAGCAACAGTGCTCAGCATAGGCTTCTTTTGGCTCGATAAAGGTCAGCTCGCGCTCATCTTTATCTTGCAAGCGCTCATCAGCGTTTGTGCAGGCAGCATCTTCCCCTTGCTGTGGAGCATGTACGCCGACTGTACCGATTATAGCGAATTGCAAACAGGCAACCGCGCAACAGGGCTTATCTTCTCGTCGTCTTCAATGAGTCAGAAGTTCGGTTGGGCGTTTGGCACGGCCGTAACAGGCTGGATGCTTGCCCAATTTGGTTTCCAAGCCAATGCCGTTCAGTCAGCCGAGACCATTCAAGGCATCAAGATGTTCCTCTCGTTCTTGCCCGCCGCAGGGGCTTTCCTCTCGTTGGCATTCATCTATTTCTACCCCCTTTCTGAAGCGAAGATGAAGCAAATAACCGCCGAACTACAAGAAAAAAGGAAGTAATTATGGACAAACTGAAGAAGGAGTTGCACGACGAACTCACCCAAAACATCATGCCTTTTTGGCTCAATAAGATGGTAGACCATCGTTATGGCGGGTTTCTTGGGCGGATAGACGGCCATGGCAATCCCGTACCCGATGCCGAAAAGGGAGTCGTACTCAATGCGCGCATACTGTGGGCCTTTGCTGCGGCCTATCGTGTTTTAGGCAAACCCGAATACTTGGAGGCTGCAACTAGGGCCAAAGATTATTTCATGGCCCACTTCATCGACCAGCAAGAGGGTGGCGTTTTTTGGAGTTTGGATGCCCAAGGGCGTCCGCTCGACACCAAAAAGCAAACCTACGCCATCGGTTTTGCCATCTACGGATTGAGCGAATATGCACGAGCCACGGGCGACGAAGTGGCCTTGCAGCAGGCCAAAGATCTCTATGCCGACATCGAACGGCATGCCTTCGACCACGAGAACAATGGCTACGTTGAGGCCCTAACGCGCAACTGGCAGCCTATTGCCGACATGCGACTGAGCGATAAGGACGAGAATGGGTCGCGAACGATGAACACGCACCTGCACATCCTCGAGCCTTACACCAATCTCTACCGTGTGTGGCGCACGCCCGAACTGGCCGAACGCATTGCCAACCTTATAGACATTTTCCTCGTTCGCTTGCTTAATCCGCAGACAAACCACCTCGATCTTTTCTTCGACGACCGTTGGGAAGGGTGTCGCAACATACAAAGCTTTGGTCACGATATCGAGGCGGTGTGGCTATTACACGAAGCCGCGTTAGAATTGGGGCAACCTACTGTGTTGGAAAAGGTGGAAAAGGCCATCAAGTCCATTGCCAAGGCGGCGGACGAGGGTTTGCAAGCGGATGGCTCGATGGTGTACGAACGATGGACAGACACTGGCAAAATGGACACTCAACGCCAATGGTGGGTGATGTGTGAGTGTGTTATTGGGCACATAGACCTTTATCAACACTTCGGCGACACCGCTGCCCTCGACATCGCTCGCCGTTGTTGGCAATACACGCACAAGCATATCGTAGACCACGAACAAGGCGAATGGTTCTGGGGATGTGACGAAAACGCACGCCCTAATCTTGTAGACGATAAGGCCGGCTTTTGGAAATGCCCCTATCATAATGCAAGGATGTGTTTGGAAGTGGTGGAAAGAGGGCCTCACCCCCAACCCCTCTCCAAGGGGAGAGGGGAGTGAATAGCCTTGTTTCGACATTGTAAGCAAATAATATCCTAAATTGCAAGCAAAGAATAAAATCCTAAATTGCAAGAAAAAATAATATCCTAAAATAGCATTAATAACAACCAAAGCAGCCAAGCTATCCACTCCCCTCTCTTCTCGGAGAGGGGTTGGGGGTGAGGCCGATTAACCAAAGCAGCCAAGCTATCTACTCCCCTCTCCCCTTGGAGAGGGGTTGGGGGTGAGGCCGTTTTCTCTTCCACTTGACTTGTTGAGGCTAAGACTTATTACATTATGGACACTTACGTACTACACGAAATAACCCCGTTGATGGAGACCGATGCCCTCTACATCGCAGATAGGCATAAGAAAGAGTTCTCTTATCCCGTGCACAACCACGACGTTTTCGAATTAAATTTCGTTGAAAACGCTGCGGGGGTGAAGCGAACGGTGGGCGATAATAGCGAAGTGATTGGCGATTTCGACCTCGTGCTCATAACCAGTCCCACGCTAGAACACGTTTGGGAGCAACACGAATGCAAGAGCGAAGACATCCGCGAGATAACCATTCAGTTTAATTTTGGGGCTGGAATGACCGAAACCGACCAGTTTTTCGGTAAGACACCCTTCGAAAGCATACGCCGAATGATGAAAGAGGCGCAAAAGGGATTGGCCTTTCCCATGGCCACCATCATGAAGGTGTATGGCAAACTAGACGAGTTGAGCCAAACGGCCGACCGCTTTACCGCCCTGATGAAGTTCCTAGACATCTTGCATACGCTGTCGCTATGCACAGGCGCACGCACCTTGGCAACCTCAAGTTATGCCAAAGTGAACATCGAAGACGATAGTAGGCGTGTGCTGCGGGTAAAGAAATACATCTCAGACAATTATATGTACGAACTTCGTCTCAAAACTCTGGCCGATCTAGCCAACATGAGCGAGAGCGCATTCTGTCGCTTTTTCAAGCTACACACAGGCCGCAGGCTCAGCGATTACATCATCGACATACGCATGGGGTATGCCACGCGCATGCTGATAGACACCACCGAGACCATCGCCGAGATAAGCTTTAAGTGCGGTTATAACAATATGAGTAACTTCAATCGCATCTTTAAGCGTAAGAAAGGATGCTCGCCAACGGAGTTTAGAAACAATTATCACAAGATTAAGGTGATTGTGTGAGGGGGTGATGTACCCTTATTAAGTTGGTTTTCTCATGCAAGAAAATCAAGAATAACAGACAACTCCCATAGCAACTATGATGCTTAGGAAGCAAAGAAGACCAAGCGTTATAGCCTAAAGTAAACGTATAAACCCTTATGCCTCATGTATAATCTTTATTAATTTTGCTTCCCGGCGTGTTCGCCCAACCTTGAAATTTCCTACTTTTGCATTGCAGGCCGATGCCATTATGAGGTAAAGGCCTTGATAATGCAAAACCAATAGGATATGGAAACGAGTGTTAAAGAGATGCTGGCGCAACTTGCCACCACCACGCAAAAGGCAGAAATAGAAACTTTGCTGCAACAAACCACGGCCCAACTGCTACACTATTATAAGATACGCGCGCGCGAAACGCAACTCTATCCCATCGAACTAGAAAGTTATTTTTATCGCGCGGGCGTGTTTGAAGATCCCTACGTGCACACCAACGAACTGCAAATGAACCACTTTGGCGAACTATATGTGCACCGCCGAGGTAAAGACGCTACCTCACCCTATAAGATGGACAACCGTGTTTGCATGGGTATATCGCTCTCGGTAAGCACTGGCTATTATTACTCGGCCCTTATTCGCAGTGCGATATTTGCTGACGACAGCATGGTTTTCGGACCAAACAACGTGCTGATGCACTTCATGTGTGGCGTAAACGCATCGGCCCACATCCTCGATACCCACTTCTTCGACACCCATCATGCAGGTACATTCCAGCTTGCACCCCTCTTTCGTTTTGTTGAAGGTCAACAGGTGTTGTTCGAAGTCGATGCCTCTGCCGACCCGCGCGATAAGTCGTACCTGATGCACGGCCCTAGAATAGGGCTTGGCAACACCGCCCCTTACTTTCAGCAACTGCCCTTACGCACCGCCATAGGTAAGCTTTCTGCGCCCTACGCCTTTAAAAATAAAACGCAACTGATGGATAATTATCTGGCCGAAAGCAAACTAACGGGTGATGCCGCAAAACGTTTGATGAAGCAAATGCGTGAGTAAGGGAGAGGCCGATTTCTGTCTTGATGCGCTACAAGCCCTTTTGTAGGGTGGCTACAAATGAGTTGTAGGGTGACTACAAACGAGTTGTAGTGGCACTACAAAAGGTCTGTAGTGTGACTACAAAAGGCTTGTAGTCGCAGTACAAAGCCCTTTGTACTGCTTCGTTAACGAAAAAACGCCTAATAATGGCATTATAGGCATATCGCGCAAGGCATGAAGACCTGTCGCGTTTTATCGGGTAACAAACGGCTTGAAGAAGATGATGCGGCGATGAAAAGCCACACGGCATACTGGAAGATGCACGCTAACGGCTTAACGGTTTTCGATATTCTACATCTCGCATATCAGTGCTATCGAACATTCTAACCCTTTTTCTGCAAATAGGTTTGTATCCATTAGGCTTAAAAACCTATAAACCTACGAGCAATGTTATCAAATAAAGCCCATCAATCGCAAGATGGTGGGGGTGAGTAGGGCGGTGAAAATGCCGTTGAGGGTGATGCCTAAGCTGGCGAAAGCACCATATTTGTTGCTGATGCCCATAGCTGTGGATGCGCCAACGGCATGCGAGGCTGTGCCCATAGACAGGCCTTTGGCTATGGGACTGTTGACATGGCCCATGGCTAAGGCCTTAAAACCAAGGATGGCACCTAGTATTCCGGTTATCACTACCACGGCAGCCGTGAGCGAGGGAATACCTCCAAGGGCCTGAGTAACCTCCATGGCGATGGGTGTTGTTACCGACTTGCTGGCCATGGAGATGATTACCACCTTCGAAGCACCGAACAATTGGGCGATGAACACCACGCTGACAATACCCACGAGGCAACCCACCAATTGGGACAGGACAATGGGAAGCCACAGCTTCTTTATGGCCTCGAACTGCAAATAGAGAGGCACGCCAAGGGCCACGACGGCTGGTTTGAGCCAGAAATCGATGAGGCTGCCACTTTCTTCGAAGGTTTCGAACAACACGCCCGTAAGCTTCAAGTAGGCAATGAGCAACACGATGGCAATGAGTATGGGGTTGAGTAGAATCCAACCCGTGCGGTATTGCAGTCGGCGGAAATAATAGAACACGGCAAATGTCATTGCCAAGATGATGTATTGGTTGGAAAAAAGCTGTTGCATCGTTTAAAGGTGAAGGGGTGTAAGGGTGAAAAAGTGAAGGGATGGAAAGGTGAAAGAGTGAGAGGGTGAAAAAATGAAAGAATGGAATGGTGAAAAAATGAAAGGGCGGAAGGATGGTTAATGCCAAACAAGTAGGTTGAGTCTGCATGTTCTTATGGTGCAAGCTTGTGGCCAAATGCTATTAGCGTATGGCCATCTTTTCACCCTTTCGTGTTTTCACCTTTTCACCTTTTTCACTCATCTTGCTCTTCAAGCTTTTCTTTCCGCTTTCTGCGCATATTCATTGCGATGATTTTGCGTTCGGCTTTCACCACGAATTGGTGCATGTGCCCAGTAACCACCAGCACAAGAATGGTACTCAATATGGTGGCCATTGCAATGGGAAGAAGTTCTTTTTGGATGACATCGAGGTAGAGCATGATGGCTACTCCCGGCGGAACGAAGAAGAAACCAAGGTTTGCAAGCAGAAATTGGGATAGCTTTTCTACCCACTCCAGCTTAACGATCTTGGTTTTAAGAAAGAACGTGAGCAGCAACATTCCGATGATGCTCGATGGTAGTTTGATGCCTGTTGCCCAAACAACTACCTCGCCAAGTGCAAGGCATCCAAAGATAACAAAAAACTGTTTAGCCATTTAAAGCCCAATAAACAGGGGGAGTTACGTTTTATGAAAAATATCTATTGTTCGCTAGTGTGCCTGCAACAAGGCAGACCTGATCCTTGAAAACGATGCAAAGGTAAGCCTTTTTTTTGAATTGGGAAAATAAAAAGCAAGGCTGGCTGTGGGGTGAATGATTGCCATTTAGCTCATTGTTTTTATCATTTAATGGCCTTTCACCACAACGCCTTCTCCCTTCATCCCATCCATCAGTATGCGCAAAGGACGGTTAAAGCGTACGTGTCGTACGTATTGGGTTTCTTCTATGGCAGGCATGGCATCGAGAATATCCTTGCGGAAGAGTCCATCGGGAATATTGGTGTCTATCGTGAAGTAGCCAACGCCGAAGCTAGTGAGGTTTTGGAAGAAGTGCGTACCTTGGCTCGGGTCTACCCGATAGTTTTTCAACGCCACCTCGACAATGACACGTGCCGCACTGATATGTGGCCATTTTACGGGTACGCCCAACCAAAAGTCGCTCGAACCCCAACGTCCTGGTCCTACGAGAATGTAGTTGCGGTCGGTGCCAAGAAAGCTATTGTTGATGCGTTCCACATCTTCGGCCACGCGATAGTTGTCGGCAGCCGAGAAGTTATCATCGTATTTAACATACACCACGTCGGTTACGTCGTCGCTTACGCCATGCCCCAGCGAGTTGTGCGAGCGCAGCAGACATCGCTCATCGGGAATGGCGGTAATGTCTTCGTCGAGCATTTGCTTCGAGTCTACGATGGGTCGGATTTGCAAAAGGTTAAATTCGCCCGTGCGATCGGGATTTATGTTACAGGCAAATTCTATTTCCACGGGTCGCTTCATGGCCTCTTCACCATAGCGCATGGCCATCTGCATGATTTGTGGAAGAGGGAAAGCATCGTGCCTGAGCACACCGCCGAAGGTGATAAGTTTGCGTCCGCCATCGTAAAGGCCATCGCGAATGATGCGGTCGTTGGGGTCGTATGTGGCGGCGATAAAGTGCAACGAACGGTCGGCTTCTGCCTCCTTCACACCCAGTTCCTGCATGTTAAAACCGTCGTCTACGGTAAAGTCGGTGTCAAGATGCTTGGTGTCGAGAGCGTAGAATTGCGTTTGTGTGTCGCGCAGTGCCGCTTCCATCTCGCTTGTTTGTAGCACTTGGTTGGGGTGATATGGACTAACGCGGAGTGTCTGACCGCCATCCACGATGTATTTTCCCAATCCTAGGGCAAGGTTGGCAATGCCGTCTTCGGTTCGTTCGTCGCCAACAGGGTAATAGTTGATGGAGCGAAGCACACCGCTGATGTTGGGGTAAAATCGTCCGTCGTAGTCTTTGCCTACCACGGCTTGTAGTATTACGGCCATCTTTTCTTGGTCGATGACGTTGCTAGTGGCCGACATGTAGGCCTTGGAGTCCTTATAAAACACCGAAGCATATACGCCCTTGATGGCTGAAGCTAAGAGGCGGAGCATCACTTCGGCATCTTCTACGTATGGAATCATATACGTGCTGTATATGCCGGCAAAGGGTTGGTAGTGTGCATCTTCGAGTAACGAGCTGGAACGCACGGCTATGGGGCAGCGTGTAGCCTCGAAAAAGGTGGTGAAATCGGCTTTAAGGCTATCGGGGAGCTGCGCTGCAAGGAAATGGTGCAGTATCTCGTCGTCGCTGGCATCACTGAGAGCGATTTGGTAAAGGTTGTTTTGCTCCATGAACTGGTCGAAGAAGTCGGTACACAACACAACGGTTTTGGGTATGTGTACCTTCACGCCAGGGAAGCTGTTGAACTCGGGATGGCGCTTGATAACATTGTCGAGAAAGGCCAATCCGCGCCCTTTTCCGCCTAGCGAGCCGTCGCCGATACGTGCGAAGTGGGCATAACGGTCGAACTTCATGCGGTCGAACACGGCCACCACGCCAAGGTTTTTCATGTTGCGATAGCGCACAATGGCCTCGAAGATAATTTGTCGGTGGGCGTCGACATCCTTTAATTTGTGCCACGTTACGCCTTTGAGAAAAGCCGAAACGGGAAAGATTCCCCTGGCTGAGAGCCATCGGCTAACATGGTTTCGGCTGATGTGGAAGAGCATCGAGTCGTAAGGGATGTTGAAGATGTTGTCTTGCAGCTGTTTGAGCGACCCAATGCGTGCAACCTCCTTACGTGTCTTGGGGTCGCGAAAGATAAAGTCGCCGAAGCCCATGTGTTCTTCCATCAGGTGGCGTAGGTCAAGACTCATCTTCTTCGAGTTCTTGTCTACGAAGCGAAAACCCTCCGTTTCGGCCTTAGCGCGGTTGTTGGCCTCTGCACTTTCCATAATTAGCGGCACGTATTCGTCGCGTCGGCGTATCTCGCGCAGCAACTTAAGGCCTGCCTCGGGGTCTTTGACGCCATCCTTGGGAAAGCGTACATCGCTGATGACGCCCAGTGTGTTATCGTGGTATTTGTCGTAATAGGCCATGGCCTCTTCGTAGGTTCGGGCCAATACCACCTTTGGCCTGCCGCGCATTCGCAATGCAGCGGCGTGACGGTTAAGAGCTTCGGTGGAGATACGCTTACTCTGAACGAGGATATAACTGTATAGGTTGGGTAGGATGGAAGAGTAAAAACGGATGCTGTCTTCTACGAGCAGAATCATCTGCACGCCTGCTTCTTCGATGTCGTGCTCCACATTCATCTTGTCTTCGATGAGCTTGATGATGGAAAGAATAAGGTTGGTGTTGCCCAGCCAGCAAAAAACGTAGTCGAAGATGCTGAGGTCTTCGTCTTGCATACGGCGTGTTATGCCGTGCGAGAAAGGCGTAAGCACCACGCAAGGCACCATGGGAAAACGGTCTTTCACTGCACGCGCAACAGCGAAGGCATCGTTGTCGGCATTGCCTGGCATGCAGATAACCAGGTCTACACTCATGCTCTGCATCACCTCTTCGGCCTCTTCTACGGTGCTTACCTGTTTGAACGTGGGTGGATAACGTAGCCCCAGCTCCACGTACTCGTTGTAAATCTTCTCGTCGATGCGGCCATCGTCTTCCAGCATAAAGGCATCGTAGGGATTGGCCACGATGAGCACATTATATATACGGTGCTTCATCAGGTCGATGAAGGTGACGTCTTTGAGCAGAATGTCGTTCCACTCTTGGGGTATCTTGTTATCCATATCGTTCTGTTTTATCGTGTGGAGCATGCTGCGGAGGCTTAAGTCGGCAGCCTTGCGGTTGATATTTGCAGCCATACAAAATTAAAATAATACGCCCGAACACCCAAAACATTTGTGAAGAAGTTGTGCGTTGTTCTATGATAAGCGAGTAAAAACGACAAAATGAATATCAAATTTAGCGATAAAAAGGAAGTAAAATGAAATGCAAAAGAGTGCTTATTGATATCAAATGTGTGCGCAAACATTGCATCTTGATATAATATTTATCCGTTTTATAGCAAAAATCAACCATAATTAGATTTTTAGTTGCAAAATATTTGGAGGGTGTTTAAATTTTTCCTAGCTTTGCAATATTCATTAAACTCTTGTAAATCGAACACACGGCATTTAGCCATCCTTCTGTACTGGATAATCAATACGGCAACCGAGAAGGGTTGCATTAATAATAACTAATGAGAGAAAATTTATGGGAAAAAGGTTTACTTTGCTATTGGCCAGCCTCTTCTTATGTGTGGGAGCTGCCGTGGCCCAAGTGAAAATCTCTGGAACGGTAATTAGTTCTGAAGACGGACAGCCTGTAATTGGCGCCTCCATTGTTGTAGTAGGCACTGGTCAAGGCACGGTTACCAACGTTGATGGACAGTTTACCCTTACCGTACCCGAACGTGCGAAGCTACGTATCTCGTCGGCAGGCATGAAAGCAGTCGACGTAACGGCTAAGGATAACCTGCGCATTATGCTGGAACCGCTCAACACAACGTTAGGCGAAGTGGTGGTAACGGCTATGGGCATTAAACGCTCGGCCAAAGCTCTGGGCTTCTCGGCAACAGCCGTTAAGGGCGATGAGATTGCCGCAGCACGTACCAATGACATCATGTCGAGCCTCTCGGGCAAGGTAGCGGGTGTGCAAATATCCAGTTCTTCGTCCGACCCAGGTTCGTCGAAGTCGGTTATTGTGCGTGGTATCAGCTCGTTGGGCAGCACCAACCAGCCACTATACGTTATCGATGGTGTGCCATTGACCAACGAAGCGGTTGCTAGCGATCGTAACCTTAGCCGTTGTTACGACTTCGGTAATGGTGCCAGTGCAGTGAATCCCGACGACGTGGAAAGCATGACCATCCTTAAAGGAGCAGCCGCAACGGCCCTGTATGGTAGTCGTGCAGCCAACGGCGTTATCCTTATTACCACCAAAACGGGTAAGAAAGCCCAAAAGGGATTGGGTATAGAGTATAACGGTGGCATGCAATGGGAAACGCTCTTACGCCTACCGCAGATGCAAAACGACTTTGGTATGGGTTGGTATGGCAACAAAACCGACCTTGAAAACGGTTCGTGGGGACCGCGTTTCGATGGTTCGTGGCTGCGCTACGGTAACGTTTACGAAGGCACACAGAACTTTAAGAGCTACGTGCCCATAAAAAATAACGTGCGCGACTTCTTCGATACAGGTTACCGATACAGCAACAGCGTATCGCTCAACGGTGCAACAGACGTGAGCAACTTCTTCCTCAGTCTGTCGCAGATAAGTCAAGACGGTATCATTCCTACCAATGCCGACAGCTATAACAAGTACACGTTCTCGGCTAGGGCAAGTCATAAGGTGAACAACCTTACGTTCAGCACATCACTTAACTATGCCTACCAACGTAACAACTTCGTGTCTACGGGTCAGGGGCTAGGTTCGATGTACAACACCATTATGCAGACGCCACGCGACATCAGCATAACCGAGTTGGCTGACCTTAGTAACCCCTTCAACACACCGGGTTATTACTACACGCCTTATGGTGTAACCAACCCCTATTACATTCTGAAGAATTATAAGAACGAGTTCGAAAGCGAGCGCTTCTATGGCAAGCTGCAGCTGGATTACGACTTCTTGAAATACTTTAAGCTTACCTATCGCTTTGGACTAGACACCAGTACCGAACACCGTGACGTGGGTGAGCCCAATATGTCGGCACTGTTTGAGGGCACACCTAACTGGGAAGACGCGCTACGCAGTCTAACCGGGCGAGTTAGTGAGCGAACAACCCGACGTCGAGAGATAAACCAAGACGTGCTGCTTACTTTCGACAAGGATATGACGGATGATTGGCACCTCAACGTTTTGGCAGGTTTCAATGGCAACGAGCGTAAGTATAACTACCAAGATACGGAGATAACGAACCTCACCATACCCACTTGGTTCAACTTGGCGAACACGGCCGACAAACCAACAATAGATGGTGAACAGCGCACTCAACGACTGATGGGCGTGTTAGGACAGGCCGAGGTGGCGTTTAAGAATATGCTTTACCTCACTGTTACTGCCCGAAACGACTGGTCGTCAACGCTTCCACGTGGCAGCCGCTCGTATTTCTATCCCGGCGCAACAGCTAGTTGGATATTCTCTGAAGTACTTCCAGAGAACGTTAAGAAAACCATTAGTTACGCCAAGCTACGTGCTGCATGGGGAAAAACGGGTAACGACGCCCTGCCTTATATGACGGCAACGGTATATAGACAAGGACTTTCTAACAGTAGTGGATGGTTCGAAAGCCGTTTCCCATTTACCAATGGCAATTGGAACTCGTATAGCGTTGGCAATACACTTGGTAGTAGCACGCTAGGTCCTGAGATGACCACTGAGTTAGAAGTGGGATTGAACATGGCTTTCTTTAATAACAGGCTCAGTTTCGACGCTTCGTTCTACAACCGAACCAGCGATCACCAGATATTTAGTCTCGATATGGATGCCGCTTCGGGCTATCTTTACCAAAACATGAACCTTGGAGAGATACGCAACCGTGGTGTGGAGTTGGTGGTTAGTGGAACGCCCGTGAAGCTGAAAGACTTTGCTTGGGACGTAACTTGGAACTTCACCAAGAACTGGAGCAAGGTTATCAGCCTGCCCGAAGAACTGGGTGGCGAGTCATATATATTCGGACTAAGTGGTGGAGTGGGGCTTTATGCCAAGGTGGGAAAAGAGTTAGGCGTGTTCAAAGCATACGTACCGCTGCGCGATCCCGCAACAGGAAAGGTCGTGGTAGACAACCAAGGCCTGCCCATACGCGATCCCAACCAGCAGTTTGTGGGAAGTATGAACTACAAATACACCATGGGTATCAACAACACCTTTACCTATAAGGGCGTAAGTCTTTCGGTAGACGTAGACATACGTCAGGGTGGAAAGATGTACTCGCGCACCAAAAGCGTCAGCTATTTTACGGGTAACGCTATGCAAACGGCCTATAACAGCCGCAATCCATGGATTGTTCCAAACACCGTTGTACAAACGGGTACCGATGTACAAGGCAAACCCGTGTACGAAGATAACACCACACCGCTCAACGCTTCCAATATTTATAACTTCTGGAACAATGGCGGTTTGGAGATGGGAGCAGGCGATCTGATCGACAAATCGTATATTAAGTTGCGCGCCATAACGCTCAGTTGGGCACTGCCTAAGAAGTGGATAGCCAGCACTTTCCTAACCGACGTGCGGCTGTCGGCCTTCGGCAACAACCTCTTCCTTTGGACACCAGCCGAGAATACCTTTGTAGATCCCGAGCTAACCTCGTTTGGCAACGACCTTAAAGGTAACTTCGGTGAGTGGTCGGCTAATCCTAGCTCGCGCAAGTTCGGCTTCAACGTCTCCGTTAAATTCTAAACCCGCAGCATTATGAAAAAGTTAATAACTCTTGCGGCTGTTGCTCTTGTGGCATTAAATAGCTGCAATCTCGACATAAACGACGACCCCAACTATCCGTCAGGGCCACAGGTTACGCCCGAGAAGATGTTACCTTCGGCCGAAAATGCTATCGCCGACGTACTGGGCGACCAAATGTTCACCTACGCAGGGTTCTTCTCGCAGTATTTCGAACAGCGTCCGGAGCAAAACCAATACAACAACTTGGCCGAGCTGAACATCGACGAAAGTAGCAGCATTTTCGACCGATGCTATCGTATGCTCTATGCTGGTGCGCTGAAAGACCTGCAAGTGATAATGGAGAAAAGCCCCAACAAGGCCAACCATTACGTATGTACCGTACTTAGGGTATGGGCATTTCAGCTCATCGTTGATAACTTTAGCGACGCACCTTACTCTGAAGCGCTTATGGGACAAGCCAACCCCACGCCCAAATGGGAAGACGGAAAGACCGTTCTTATGGGTGTGTTAGACGAGCTGGATAAGGCAGAAGCCAATCTAGGTGATGCAAGCATGAACTTAGACGACCCATTGATGGGCAAGAAATTAAGTCAATGGAAGGGTTTCGCCAACGCCTTGCGCCTGCGCATTTACATGCGTTTCATCGATGGTGGCATAGATGTGGCTAGCTATACACAGAAGGTGAAAGACCTGGTTGCAGCTAACGCGTTTTTCAAGGGCGACGTAAAATTCGACGTTTATACCAATGCCGAAAAGCAATACAACCCCTGGTATGGTGCTATTTTTGCCCTGCGTGCCAATAACTTTGCCGCCGCTTACCCCATTGTAGAATACTATAAGGCCAACAACGACCCACGCATAAGCTACGCCATTGCTAAAATGAGTACTGGTAACTATGTAGGACAGTTGCCTGGTTCGAAAGTGTCGATGAAAGAATGGCGTAACAATTTGGGTTGGAAAAACGAGAATGTGAGTCGCATTGGTATTGGTGTGATGGCTGCGAAGCCAGTATACGTTTTCTCTGCCAGTGAACTAAACTTCCTTCTAGCCGAGGTTCAACTGCGTTTTAACAACGATGCAGCCAAGGCTAAAGAGGCTTACGAGGCTGGAGTAACTGCCGACTTCGCTTTTAGGGGAATGGAAGGCAAGGCTGCGGCTTTCTTGAAAACAGATGCAGTCAAGTTCGATGGCAAGACCACCGACGAACAACTCCATCTCGTTTACATGCAGAAGTGGGCGGCATTCTTTATGTGCAACCACATGGAAGCATGGTCGGAGATTAGGCGCACCGATGTTCCTAAGACCAGTACGAAGACTGCTAAGCAGATATTCGATGGCGATGCTTATACTCCGGGCGAACTAATTGTGCCTGCCGTGAACCACATTCAGGTGGGTGGATTGGCCAAACGACTTCCTTACCCACAGGATGCGCGTAAGTATAACAAGACTAATACGCCCCCCGAAAAGAAACTGAGCGACCCCGTTTTCTGGGATGTGAAGTGATTTTTTTGAGGAGTAAAGGAGTAATGGAATAAAGGAGTAAAAGAGTGAAGAAGTTAAGGAGTTAAGCCAAAGGCTTTTGTCAACTCATCAACTCGTGATTCCTTCAACCTGTAAACTCGCTAAATCACAAACTTATAAGTTTGTATAACGCACCAACATAAACCATAGCATGACCATAGACCCTCTTAAACAAAAACGCATATCACTCCCCTCTCCCCTTGGAGAGGGGCTGGGGGTGAGGCTGGTTTCGCTTTATAATAACGCATAACACGCAAAAAACAATGAAGAAATATATCATCAACCTATTGCCTGCACTGGCACTCGCGTTTACCTTGGGTGCATGTAGCGACGATGAAAAGACCGACTCTACCGTGCACCACATCATCTTCATGAACATGCAAGGTGATGAAATGGAAGAAGTGGCGGTTGGTTTTAAATACGAAGACCCTGGTTGTATGCCCACATATATGGGGAAAGACTACTCGGCAAACATGGTGGTTACTGGCCTAGATGCGGTAGACACCAACAAGCCAGGACTCTATGGCATAACATACAGCTGTGCCACACCCGATGGTGTCAAGGCTACTGCACAACGAACGGTGGCCGTTTGTAATCCCGATGCAACCGTTAAGATATCGGGAACATACATCACCGCGGCGGGGACAAAGTGCGTAGACGCCAACGGCAAAGAGCAAACGTTTACGAAAAGCACTGTCAGCGTAACCCAATTGGCCACTGGCCTGTTCTCGGTTAGCGACTTGCTGGGCGGATATAATGCTGCCATGAAGGCGGCCAACACGCCAACGGGAAGCTCGGACGAGATTGAAGCGTTGTTGCTGGTGGCAGACGATGGTAGCTTTAAGCCTTATTCGGTGAACATCGCTGGTAAGGAAGTGGCCCTAGACAACTTCTCCGACACCTCTTACGATGCGAAGAAAGGTGTGCTCACGTGGAAAGTTACCTATCAAGGTAACACCTACACAATTGTGTTGAACAAATAAAAAGCAACGATTATGAGAAAATACATCATACATTTGGCCACTGCTGCCATTGCCCTAGTGGGCTTTGTGGCTTGCGACGTTGAAACCAATGAGAAGCCGGGAGGAACTGCCGTTGAACAAATGGCGGGCTTTTGGGATGTGCGTGTACACGAAGTGAACGCCGACGGTACGCTTACGCCGAACGTTTTCGGAAGTCGCACCTATAGCCTACAAACCTATAACACCGTAGAAAACGTTGACGACAAGATGTGGGTGAACGTCAGCGTACCCAAGAAATGGAGTATGCAACTTGTTACGCCCATCAATTACGGTGCACGAACCTTTTCTTGTCAAAACGTAAAGGCGATGTACAACGATCCCAACAAGGATTCTCCCACGTTGGCAACTATCACCGAGGGTAAGGTTCTTGAAGGACAGGGTCGCAATCTGCATGGATTACCTGTAGATAGCATCGTGTTTAATGTGCAATTCAGCACCGATAGTCCCGCCAAAACCTATCGTGTAACTGGCACGAGGCACACCGGATTCACCGAATGATTGAAGGTGAAAAAGGTGAAAGGATGAAAAGGTGAACAAATAAAAAGATGAAGCCAGGCTGATAAGACTATAAACTGATTAGTCTACAAGCTATGGTGCAAGTCTGCATAGCCCGCTTAAACCTAACGCATTAATTCTCTTTAAATACGCTGTGTTTAAATTTTTGATTCATGTTGAGGGGATGTGCCGTATGGCGCATCCCCTTTTGGCGTTTTAGGAAACAAGCAATCTTTGTTGAATATTATACAAATGGGGGATAAGATGCCACGCGTTTTGGGCAAGTCTACAATACGAATAATGACTATTATGCCAACTACCGCGTATTGGTTGGCGCAATGCAATCCACTAATTGATATGTTTAAACAATGCCTTTGGCATGGAGCTGCCCTACCAAAAGACTAACAGCTATGCGGTAAATAACACAATACAAGCCACTAATAGATGTACCCAATCAATGCCATTGGCATGTAATTCACCCCAAAAGACCAACCGCTGCGTGGTAGTTGGCGCAATGCCACTTGCGCGTACATGGGTTGTTGCGGGTTATCTGTTTTCTCTAGCAGACCTATTATATCTGTCACGTGACGGCATGGCCTCGTTTTATGCGTCATGCATGATTATCTTTGAGCTTGTGTTTTTCTTTCTTCATATTATCTTTTCACCTTTTCTCCCTTTCACTTTTCGTTTCCCTGCCTTTCCAAAAGCCCAACCGCTACGCGGTAGATGGCGCAACGCCACTTGTGCGCACATGGGTTGTTACGAGTAATTTGTTTCATTACTGCCAACAATAAATCACACTCACGCCCTTACTTTGTTAAGTCAAGTAATTAATATTTACAAAATGACATTCCGAGACCCCCTCTTCTAGAAAAGCTAAAGTTGATAAAACACATAAAAGGGGGTGTCATTCCTTTATCCTCCAACGAGCAAAAGCCGCGCCAACAATTATCTTTGTCATTGCATAAGTTGTTTTTGCACCCGCCAATCGTCTAACGAACACGTTCGCAAATTGATGCTCTTGAGCTGTTATCACTAAGAGGTACTCGCGTTACTTGTTATATGGAACATTGTTCCATCTTATGTGGAACACCCTTCCAACTTACATGGAACACCCTTCCAACTTATGTGGAACACCCTTCCAACATAGCTTTAGCTGGGCCAAAGAACTATTAGTTCGCTACAATCAGCAAGCTGTCGGCTGCCGTGTGCATATATGCCATACGCCAAGATTAAGCTGAACGGCTTGATAAATGTTAATGCACATCAAATACTTCCTTGTTTATGTCATCAAAAACAAGCAAAAACGTCATTGCCCTACATAAGGAAATCATCCAAATATCATCAAAAACGCACGGGCGAAAAGCCATAATGAGGTAGTTTCGATCTGTGTTTCCGCCTGATAGTAAGTTAGAAGGAGCGATTGGTAAGAAAAAGAAACGTTAGTCACGCCTTTGCTTGTAATATGCTGTTTTGCGCCAATCGTACCCCTCGCGAGAATCGATTATTTGCCAACCGATGTGGTATTGGTGGGCTAGACGCCTACTCACAATGTTAAAAACACGTCTGTATATTTTACAAAACACAATCTTGCCTCGCAGGAGAATTACCCAGCCATGCTCTCGTTTGAGGCAGGGTGTTGCCCATTTAGCGTAAACCAAAGATATCAAGTTTTACCCATTACTGTCTACCTAAATCTAAGTTTCGCGCCCCAAAACAAATACATGCCGCATTTTTTTTGTACTTTTGCAGTGCTTTTACCCAATGTTATCCAAACACATAAGGGTGACAAAGGGTTAGTACACATTATTATATATAGCACAATGGAACAGAAACAATACAAGCGAACCACCATCACAGCCGCCTTGCCATACGCAAACGGCGGCGTGCACATCGGACACTTGGCTGGCGTTTACGTGCCTGCCGACATCTACGCACGATACATGCGACTGAAAAAAGAGGACGTGGTGTTTATCGGAGGTAGCGACGAACACGGCGTGCCCATTACGATCAGGGCACGAAAAGAGGGCGTTAGTCCGCAAGACGTGGTAGACAGGTTCCACGCCATGATAAAAAAGAGTTTTGAAGACTTCGGTATCTCGTTCGACATTTACAGCCGAACGACCTCGCCGACACACCATCAGTTGGCCAGCGACTTCTTTAAGAAGCTATATGAAGACGGCAAACTGCTGGAGAAAGAAACCGAACAATATTATGACGAGGAGGCTCATCAGTTTCTGGCCGACCGCTATATAACGGGCGAATGCCCGCATTGCCACAACGAAGGGGCATATGGCGACCAGTGCGAGAAGTGTGGACGCGACCTTTCGCCTACCGAATTGCTGCACCCACGCTCTACCATCAGCGGTTCGCAACCTGTGTTGAAGAAAACCAAGAACTGGTATCTGCCCCTAGACAAATACCAAGACTGGCTGAAAGAGTGGATTTTGGAAGGGCATAAGGAGTGGCGACCCAATGTGTATGGGCAATGCAAAAGCTGGCTGGACATAGACTTGCAGCCACGAGCCATGACCCGCGACTTGGATTGGGGTATTCCTGTACCTGTAGAAGGAGCAGAAGGCAAGGTGCTGTACGTGTGGTTTGATGCGCCCATCGGCTATATCTCGAATACCAAAGAGCTGTTGCCCGATACATGGGAAAAATGGTGGAAAGACCCCGAAACACGCTTGGTGCACTTCATTGGCAAAGACAATATCGTTTTTCATTGCATCGTTTTCCCCGTGATGCTTAAAGCACATGGCGGCTATATTCTGCCCGAAAACGTTCCATCAAACGAGTTTCTTAATCTGGAAGACGACAAAATATCCACTTCGAAGAATTGGGCCGTATGGCTGCACGAGTATTTGGAGGACTTCCCAGGTAAGCAAGATGTGCTGAGATATGTGCTAACGGCCAACGCGCCCGAAACAAAAGACAACAACTTTACGTGGAAAGACTTCCAGGAGCGTAACAACAACGAGCTGGTGGCTGTGTATGGCAACTTCGTTAACAGGGCTTTGCAGCTTACGAAGAAGTATTTCGACGGTCGTGTGCCTGCCTGTGGCGAACTGAACGATGTGGATAAACAGGCTCTTGACGAGTTTAAAGACGTGAAAGAGAAGGTGGAAAGCTTGCTCGATACCTACAAATTCCGCGATGCACAGAAAGAGGCCATGGTGCTGGCGCGCATCGGTAACAGGTATATCACCGAGTGCGAGCCGTGGAAGGTGTGGAAGACCGACCCCAAAAGGGTTGAAACCATCCTTTATATATCGCTGCAATTGGTGGCCAACTTGGCCATCGCCTTCGAGCCGTTCTTGCCATTTAGCAGTGCCAAATTGCGTCGTTTGCTCAACATGGAAGGGGTAGACTGGAACGCGTTGGGCAACACCGAGATACTGAAACCAGGGCATCAGCTGGCCGAACCCGAGCTGCTGTTCGAGAAAATAGAGGACGATGCCATTGAGGCTCAACTGAAAAAGCTGGCCGATACCAAAAAGGCTAACGAAGCCGAAACGTATAAGGCCAAGGAGATTAAGCCTGTGGTGGATTTCGCCGACTTTGAGAAGCTGGACCTTCGAGTGGGTCGCATCCTTGCTTGCGAAAAGGTAAAGAAGGCTAATAAACTGCTTAAATTCACGCTTGATGACGGTAGCGGCACGCCTCGTACCATCGTTAGCGGTATCGCTAAGTTCTACGAGCCTGAAGAATTGGTGGGTCGCGACGTGGTGTTTATCGCCAACTTGGCTCCCCGACAGCTGATGGGCATCGAAAGTCAAGGTATGATTCTCTCTGCCGAAAATTACGACGGCGGACTGAGTCTACTATCACTGATGAAAGAAGTGAAGGCAGGAAGTCAAGTAGGATAGGAAGAAATAGGGCCAAACAACTGGCCTCAGCCAACCCCATACCAGCCTCACCCCCAACCCCTCTCCAAGGGGAGAGGGGGGTGATATGTAGTGCGGCGGTAAAGCTAACGATGCAGAACATTCAGCCTTTTACTTTACGCACCATGCAATAGCAGGGCATACTACTCCCCTCTCCCCTTGAAGAGGGGTTGGGGGTGAGGCCAAAACATAGACTACTTGTTAATTGAGGATAAATAACCTTTGATTGTTTGGCGGGCTTGAAGTTTTTTCATACCTTTCGTCCGTGAAACCAACACGTCTGATAAAATGAACACTAACAACAACTATTGCCTGATATTGGCAGGTGGCCGAGGACTTCGCCTATGGCCTTACAGCCGTATGGCTTTCCCAAAACAATTCGTAGACTTCTTCGGAGTGGGCAGAAGTCAGTTGCAACAAACGTTCGATCGTTTTGCGCAACTGATAGACCCTTCGCATATATTGGTGAGTACCAACGAAACTTACGCCGACATTGTGCGCAATCAACTACCTGAATTGCCACCCGAAAACATTTTATCCGAGCCAATTTATCGAAGCACGGCACCAAGTGTGGCATGGGCTTCGCACCGCGTTTTTCGTCTATGTCCCGAGGCAAACCTTGTGGTAACGCCCTCGGATCAGGCTATTCAAGGCGAAGAAGCTTTTCAGCGTGACATCATTCGCGGATTAGACTTCGTGTCGAAAAACGATGGTATGCTTACGTTGGGCGTGAAACCGACGCGCCCCGAACCGGGATATGGCTACATACAGATGGGTAAAGCAGTGGAAGACGATGTGTTCGAAGTGCAGTCGTTTACCGAAAAACCTGACCGCGAGTTCGCCCGCGTGTTTATGCAAAGTGGTGAGTTTTATTGGAATACAGGACTTTTCCTGTTCAATGCACGCTTTGCCTTCACTCGTTTCAGCGAGCTATTGCCACCTGTTCTTAGACAATATGATGCCGACAATCCCGAGTTCGACGCCCACGAAGAAGCCCTCTTCATTCACGAGAACTTCCCACTCTATCCCAATCTCTCTATCGAGCACGGCATATTAGAATCATCCAACGATGTGTTTGTTATGCAATGCCACTTCGGATGGGCTGACCTCGGCACGTGGCATGGCATGTACGAGGCGATGCAAAAGGGCGAAAACGACAACGTGGTGATAGATAGCGACGTGATTTTAGAGGATAGCAGCAACAACATCATTAAGCTCCCCAAAGGTAAACTGGGTGTGATAAACGGGCTAGAAGGCTTTATCGTGGTAGAGAAAGACAACGTTTTGCTGATCTGCAAAAAAGAAGATTCGTCGGCTAAGGTACGCAAATACGTTAACGAGGTGATGCTGAAAAAGGGCGAAGGCTTTGTCTAGACAAGTCTGTTAGTCTATAATTCGGCCATTATCATCAGTATTGGTAAATCCTATCGGTGCTTAGTCTGGCCACGTTCATCGTTAATTTGATCGCAATCATCGTGAATTCCCCCACAGCCACCTATGCATTCGGCCCAAAAACGCTTCGTCATGAGTTTTTTAACGAAATCCTTTGCTTGTTCGAAAAATATATGTACCTTTGCACTCGCTAAGCCCAGATGGCGGAATCGGTAGACGCGCTGGTCTCAAACACCAGTGGAGCAATCCATCCCGGTTCGACCCCGGGTCTGGGTACGACAATAATAAAGGAAGCAGTTTTATATCAACAAGATATGATTGCTTCCTTTCTTTTTTGGTTCACCACTAGTGGAGAGTCTCCAAAAACCTATTTGACATAAACAACAACCCCACAAATGAAACATCACTGACATGAAGAGATTTCTCCTTTTTACAATTATTCTATTTGATAGTGTTCTTCTCTTAGCCAGCAACTTATTGCAAACTAATGCATTAGACAATAGTATAGGTGAGCTTTCCATGTCGAATTGGAGAGACATTAAAACAGGCGATTGGGCGATTGGCTTTTATGAAGACGGTGTGGTTTACAAGGCTCATTTTTGGAAGTATAAGCAAAAGGAACAAAAGAAAGGGAAATATCGTTTTCTTATAACAAATGGGACAAAAGACATTTCTCTCGAGGTGATTGAACAGAAAAACAACTTACGAAAGATTGTATTTGACAATTCTCATTCTATCATTTGCCAAAGAATAACGACACAACAATTGCCAGATTATCCTGTAAAAGACCATTCACCCATTAAAGATACACATTATAAGCATGGAGAACAGGTTACTCTTGTTGGGTGGATGCGTAACATGCCCGCAAGTAAATCGGAGAAGAAACACTTTGATGTTGTTTATTCTGACGTATTTACAGACAAGGATCCATTATGCACTGCGGAAATAGACAACAATGGCTTTTTCCGCCTGACGTTTCCACTAGTCAACACTACTGAAGTTTACCTCGACCAGCAACGCGCCCGCATCATGTCGGTGTTTGAACCTGGTGAAACCTACTTTCTCTTATGTGACTTCAAAACTGGTGAACGTTTTTTCATGGGGGCGAATGCGCGTTTACAGAATGAGATGTTACGATTTAGTTTCGTGCCCCATTTGAAAGTAAAAGAAGATAGAGAGCCCTTCTCTGACTTTATGGAACGAGTGAAAATTCATGTTCAACGCAGTGAAGAGAGTTTCAAGAAACTAATGGCTGACAACCCCAATCTCTCAGATCGTTTTAAAGAATATGTGCAATCAAGTATGAAGTATAATGTGGCATACGCTATTAGTCAATCAAAATACAGTACGCCAACATTTAAATTACCACAAGATATTCGTGAATACTTATATCAAAACTTTTGGAAGTACCCAGCAAAACCTGCCACATTATATAGAGAAATGGTGTGGTTTATGACTGATCTCCTTAATGATTACACGGAAAAAACATTCGCTGAAACACTTCAAAATGCAGATAAGATGTATAAGATGGGGTTAACCGACAAGGAGAAGGTAATGCTGGCGAGGTGGGATAAAATAGATAAAGAGATGCAGATTAAGTTTGGTAACACCACAAACGACGAAGAAAAAAGAACTATATACCAAACATATAAGAACGAGAACAGCGATGTTTGGAGAGCATTTGAAAGCCTCTCGAAGAAATATGCCACAGAGATAGAGGCCTACAATATAAGATGCTACAACTTCGCTATCGACTCGTTGGGATGCACGCAAGAACTAAAAGATATTCTGCTTGCTGCTCGCTACTGCAAAACTATAGAGCGCCAATGTCATTCACTTCCTCAACCGCTGTTGTGCGAATTGAACACTAACGTTGAAATGGCTTATGCAAAAGACATTGTGATGCAAGAGCATTTAAAATATCTTACTATTGAACAGCAGAGCCAAAAGCATGATAAATATCTAAAAAACAATGCAGACGTGTCGGGGATAGAGGATGGGAAAGAGTTGTTTAACAAAATAACATCACCTTATCGCGGACATTATATTCTCCTAGATGCTTGGGGAACCTGGTGCGGTCCATGTAAAGAGGCGCTGTCGCATAGCCAAGAACTGTTCAAATCACTCGCTCCATACGATGTAATTTTTATGTATCTTGCCAACAATAGCCCCGTAGAAGCATGGAAAAATTGCATTCAAGAATACAAGTTAACAGAAGACAACTGTGTGCACTATAATTTACCACCCAACCAACAGGCTATTTTTGAGAGACATATCAAACTTTCTTCCTATCCCGCATATAGGTTGATTTCTCCTGAAGGCAACATAATGGACTTGGATATTGATCCTCGTACCCCTGCGGGACTTGCACGATTAATAAAGGTTTTAAGTAACAATGCTAATGTAATAACAAGGTAACGTAGCCGAACATCCTGTTGCCCATTGCTTTCTATACCTGTTACCAATGGCTGATTACAGAAAAGAGAGACGGCTAAACCGTGCTTTTCTATCCTAGAAAAAGTTGAGAGAGACTTAAGGCATGTTCTAGAAAACTCACTATAGTTCAACAAATGTTTCAGATTTCACTATCCACGACCTATCTGTTTCCCTTTTCTCACTCTACAAGAAGCCTGTTTTCTCGGCATAGTAATGTACAAAGGCAAGTTTGGCCTTACTCATTTGGATCATGAGGGCAGCCTTTCATTCGCATATTACATTATGTTTCTCCAAGAAACAAGCAGGATTTGCACTGCTAAAAGTTTAAACCACCAAAGGTTGTTATTTTACTATTCGCCTTGCAACTACAAGATTTTGCAACGGGTATGTGCATAGTTCCTGCACCCTTAGCTAAACGAGAAAGATAAAATGCTATATTAGATAAACAATATGAAAATAGACAAAACAAAACTTACGCTTGTTCTATTTGTGGCAATTGCTACGATAATAACATGCATAAACCCTATTTATCCCCACGAACAACTGCTTCAACACATTGGAACAGTTTTATTGTTCATTCCACTAATCACCGATGTTTTTAAGAAAGCAATGCCCATATCGGCGTTTGTAGGACTCGTATGTTTTACCATCCTGCACGTTATTGGCGCACGCTATATCTATTCGTACGTACCCTATAAAGAGTTTGCGGTTTCGTTGGGGATAGTTGATTCGGGTTTCTTTCAAGATCCTCGTAACCACTACGACCGCTTGGTGCATTTTTCTTTTGGTGTATTGCTGTTCCCATACCTAGTCTTTGTCTGCAAGAAATGCTTTAAACAACAACGTTTCATTGCAGTTTTTATGGCCTGGCTGATGATTCAAACGGGTAGTATGATATACGAACTGTTTGAATGGCTGCTAACCATTGTTATGTCATCAGATGCAGCCGACAGCTATAATGGTCAGCAAGGAGACATGTGGGATGCACAAAAAGATATGGCGTTGGCCCTGTTGGGGTCTTCAGCGATGCTTCTCTTCTATATGTTTCGTTCTGTACGAAAAGCAGGAACTAATACCGTTATCTTACACTAACAGATCTTGTACGCTATCTCTCTCCCTATCCACATATAGCGATATAAATTTCTGGCATACATCATAACGCATAACTAAAACATCAATTACCCTATGCACACCCTGCATCTCCCCGCTCTCTGCAGGGCATTACTACATCTGTTACCAAATTGAAATGCCCATTCTCCTAGAGATTCACGACTTCGATGTCCGGTAAAACATCGTTATACTTCTTGCAGCTTTCGATATTTTTTCGGAACTTTGCAAGCAAATTGTGCGTAGCTACGATGATGGCGCCTAATGAATTCAGTATTGTTTAAGCTGCTTGAATTGTGCCTACGCCAAACTGATTAACAATTAATGTTTTTATTATTTTAACCCAACCAGTAGATATTGGCATAATCAATTACACCTAATTAAAATGAACAGGATTTCAGCAAACAAACTTTGTAGGCAGCTGTGCTTAATTGTTGCGTTCGTTTTCAGCGTATCTGTTGCTGCACAGCGCGACTTTTCCACCATCCGCACTGGCGTAAATGCCACGGATGCAAAGATTATTGAACGTGGCGTTAAAGCTTTCGAACGCCCCAAAGACGCGGCACATACACGTGGGAACGGCTTCGACGACGACAACAAAGACCATTATAAGAATAACTGGAACGGCTACGAATACTACCGCTATACTTATCCAAGCATCAGCGCCAAAGGCGAACCTATAACCCTTACGGCCTTAGCAGCGATGCCAACAAAGTATACCACACCTATCAACAATATCATTTTGGGATGTCATGTCACCATAACCGACAATGCCAGCGCACCATCCGAGTATATCACAACAGGCACTTGGCAAAGCGACGTGGGCATGCTCATCATGCATGCAAAAAACAAAAGTGCTTCTGACTTGGCCTACAACTGCTTGGTTATTTTACCCGACTATCAAGGATATGGCATCACCCGAAACGAGGCACACCCCTATCTGGCCCAAGAGATAACTGCTCGGCAGAGCGTGGATGCCCTTCGTTACGGTATCGAACTTTATAAAACAAGTAAGAAAAACAGAGCTAAAATCAGGGATAATTGGAAAACTATCTGCGTGGGTTATTCGCAAGGAGGGTCTGTTGCCATGGCTTGTCAACGGTTTATAGAGACCAATTTCCTTGATACCGACCTGCAACTGGGTGGCTCGGTATGTGGCGACGGCCCTTACGACCCCATCGCCACGCTGCGCACCTACATCGCTGAAGACAAGGTGTACATGCCCGTTGCGCTGCCCCTTATCATCAAGGGCATGCTCGACTATAACCCTTACATGCGCCGACACGCCATGAGCGATTACTTCAATGCGCGCTTTCTCAACACGGGTATTGTTGAATGGATTGAGAAAAAGGAATTGGCCACCGACGAAATACAGAAAAAATTAAAGCAGACATTCAACTTCCAAAAAGACGCGAAGGGAGAATACATCAAGGTATCAGAGATATTTAACCCCGACGCTTTTGAGTTTACGAGCAAGAAAATGAAAGGCGAACCCACCGAAAAGAACCCTAAATTCGACGACTTATATACCGCCCTCACCGTAAACAACCTTACCGAAGGGTGGAAACCCAAACATCCCATCTATCTTTTCCATTCAAAAGTAGACGAGGTCGTGCCCATCAGCAATGCCGAAAGCGCATATCAAAAGATGCGTACAGATGCAAATCCCACCATCATCAAGTACACCTATACGGACAAAGGTAATCATGGGGGTAGCGGAAGGTCCTTCTACTTCGCTATCTTGGGACAGAGTTATGAGGAGATGGGCGTTAATGCCATTGCCGGAGGAGAAGAGTCTTGGAACAAGTTTAACCCATAAATGGATTGGGATAACAAAATCATCAGCACTGAATCAATATGAAAAAATATATTTTACTGCTGTTTCTTGCAGTGTGCGCACAGCTTTCTGCCAACACGCTAGATAAGGAAACGCTATTTAAGGGAACGGCCATGCTTAACGGAAAAGCCATTCCGATGTGGTTTAATGTCACAGGAAATGCAACCGCAGAGATAGGCAACGGCAAGAACGCTGCTATCAGTCAGTATGCCGAAGGCAAACTTGTTGTGCCAGCCAACATCATAAACCCTGCCGATAATAGCAGCTACAAGGTAACCAAAGTGGCGAATTTTGCGTTTAGCCTTTGCAGCAAACTCACCGAGGTTACACTCGAAGAGGGAATTAAAGAGATAGGCGAACAGGTTTTTTCTGGCTGCAACAGCCTGGCCTCCGTTCGTTATCCTGCTTCGCTAACAGCCATAGGTCGAGGCGCCTTTATGGGATGCAAACAGCTTAAACATGCCCTTCTGCCCGAAAATTTGGCCACAATTGGACAAGAGTCTTTCGTTGAAAACCAATTTGCGGATAGCAAAATGCAGCTTCCCTGGCGGATAACAACCATCCCCGTTGCTGCCTTTCAAGATTGCAAACTCCAGATAGTGGTACTTTCGCCTAGTTTGATAAGCGTTGAAGAAGACGCCTTTCTGCGTGCTGGAGCGTGCGATTTCTATATGTTCGACAGAAATATAGTGCCAATTGTACACGATAAAGGCATAAGCGTTGCCAGCCATTGGTTTGCCACAAAACCACAAAACTATGACAAGAAGAGCTTCTGCAACGGACTACTTCCCATCAACGCGATGGTGCCCCAAGACGAATTTACCGCCGAAAACATCACTTACAAAATTGAGCAAGCTGCCCAATATCCTAGCGTTTTCACCGCTTCGGCTTATAAAAAGAGCGACGAGATGGCTTGGACCAGCGAGTTTAGCGCCTTAAAAGAAAGCGTGATCAACCCCACTTTCCCCGGTAAATGGAAACCCGAATTTCGCGTAAATGGCATAAAGTCTACGTTCTTTGAAGGTACAGAAATCGTTAAACTCCATCACATAGCGTTGCCTGCAAGCATTGATGCATCGCTTTCCAAGAACGCTTTTGCCCAATGTAAGGCGCTCGTTTCGCTCGACTTGTCGGCGATGAAACCATTAAGCGAGGGCGAAAGCAATGCTATTTTAGGTGGAATTGCCGAAAACACCATCGTATATGCACCCAAAGGGCAGGCGCTAAGCTATCGCGATTGCAACGTGGTGCTAACGAAAGATAACGGACAACGCCACACCCGCCATTTTAAAATACACCTAGACGACAGTTTCGACGCACTGGCCCTCGAAGCAAGTCTTGCCTATCAACTTCCTTATAGCTTTATGGCCGAGCGGGCAACGTTCTATCGTTCGTCTTTCAAAAGCAAGCAGAAAGAAACGCTCGTGTTGCCTTTCGCTGCCAAGCCACAAGGAAAGGCCTACGCATTTGCTGGTATGAAAAAGCAAAGCGAAACTGAAACAGTCGCCTCGTTTGCTAAAAAAAACGAGCTGCTGGCCAACACTCCTTATATATATGAGTCCGATGGAACTGAGATTTCTGCAGAAAACGTGGAAGTAAACCCCAAAGTTGCAGAGTCGAAACCTTTGGAGAAAGATAACCTCTATGCTGTTTATAAGGCGGATTTGATCAAAAAACTGGCTGAAGAAAAGCTTCTTAACGGCATTGTTTATACCTTTAACGCTGATGGAACAGCAGGTGGCACCACTTTTGTGCAAGCCTCCGACGACGCCAAAATCACTCCCTTCCATGCCTTCTTCCATTTAAGCGACAAGAACGCAGGTGCAAACCTGAAACTTTTATTCGAAGGAGAAGCGTCTACGGGCATACAGAAAGTGTCGACAGAAGCAGCCAACGAAGACAATACTTGGTTCAATCTGCAAGGCGTTCGTTTTAACACCAAGCCTCAAAAGGGTATTTACATTCACAAGGGTAAAAAACTGATGGTGCCGTAAGGGCTTGAGATGGTGGTGTATGGCGAAACCAGAACCAACAAGTAATGCCATCCCCCACTTAACCAACGAACCGTTATTCTCACACGGGGACACAAAGAATATGGAGATGTAGCGATGCGCAAAGTGTACGAAAACTGCGCCATCGCCGCCACTCCACGATATTCCTTGTGTCTCCGTGTTATTTTTTAATGCGTCTCTTAGCCGTTGCGTGGGGATGGTTTTACTTGCCTAGCGCCATCTGTTGTTAAACAGTCTGGCGGTTGTACCCTATCCAATGTGTCACGTTTAATTGCCTTTGTGTTTGCGCCATTTTGTTTCCTGTACATCAATATATTTGTGTCGGCTTCGTTCCATGTCATCTGGAACGTTATTCCATGTCATCCGGAACATTGTTCCATGTCGTCTGGAACGTTGTTCCATATCATCTGGAACAACACAGGAATTGCTAAAATTGAATGGCGTAGCTTAACTATCTGATTGCCAATACCATCAAAAGGAACACGAAAGAATCGTTATTGGGTTGACAAGGGTTAATAGGTTTGATTGGCAAGTATCAATGACATGAAGCGAAAAGATGAGACGAAGAGGTTTGATGGGCCAAATAATGCGTTTGTTCGAAATAACAATCAACTTCGTAACAACCAAGCTATGGGTGTGAGCCATTTCGTTCACTACCACCTAGCGGTTGGGCTTTGGGAAGTACAGGGAAACGAAAGGTGAAAGGGTGAAAAGGTGAAAAGGTGAAAAGATAATATGAAGAAAGAAATACACAAGTTCAAAGATAATCATGCATGACGCATGAGAATGGCATTGTTTAGGTATATCTATTAGTGGCTTGTATTGCGCCAACTACCACGTAACGGTTGGACTTTTGCGGTGAATTTTATGCCAATGGCCTTATTTAGGCACATCTATTAGTGGCTTGCTTTGCCCTAACTACCATGTCGCGGTTGGGCTTTTGGTAGGTGAATTCCATGCCAATGACTTTATTTAACGTGAGTTCGATGAATTATAAGTGTCTATAAATTTGGTGATTAGCGAAATTTGTTGTAATTTTAAGGTGTTAACTTTCAAATAATTACGAACAAAAATCGCCATGATCACCGAGGACAAAGTTACTGAAATATTTTGTATGGCAGATGACTTCTGCAAGTTTTTTGATGCAATGACGGCAAAGTATACGCTAAAACCTATTGGAAAAAGAAAATATCATCGAAGCTCCACCATGTCAAAGGCCGAAGTCATGCTGATAATGATTCTTTTCCATGCTTCCGGTTATCACTGCTTTAAGCATTTCTATCTTGAAAAAGTATGCAAGCATCTTCGCCATCTGTTTCCCAATGTTGTTTCTTATAACCGTTTAGTGGAATTGGAAAGGGAGGTAGCCGTACCCTTAACCTTGTTTATCAAGAAGGTCCTGCTGGGCAAATGCACGGGTATAAGCTTTGTTGACAGTACACCACTGCGTGTCTGCAAGAATCAAAGAATACATATTCACAAAGTTTTCAAGGGCATAGCCCAAAGAGGGAAATGCTCTATGGGTTGGTTCTTC
>NZ_KB899224.1 GCF_000378085.1 Hoylesella loescheii DSM 19665 = JCM 12249 = ATCC 15930 | reverse complement strand
CAGGTTTTTATGAACAAAGACATCAAGGATAATGCCTCCAAGATGCAGGAAGAATTTTGCAAAACATTCCCATTCTTGAAAAAGCAGATAGGTGATTATCGGCTCTACTTCTTTTGTTCGGTAGAAAAAGACGACGCCTATTGTTGGCCTGTTTCCATAGAGTGGGTCATGTCTGAGTCTGTTTCACCCGTTTTAGCAGACGTGGTTTGTAAGATAGAACTAATTGAGAAATAGATGAAAGCACTGGTACCGGCAGGAACTTACGCGGTTTGCACAAATGGAATGAGAATGGGTGAGGTAATTATCACCTCCCAAACGACCATAAAAAACCATAAGGGCGATCTTTTGGCCACTATAGCAGACAAGCCCACCAACTTCAGGTGCGTGTGGGCAGGTATTATTGCGGCAGCAGTAGCAGCAGCATTCTTATTGGCTCTTGCAGCAACTTTGGGGCCGCTTGCTGTCATAATCATTGCAGCTTTGATTGGGGTGTTAGGAAGCGTTACCCTAGGTCGCCTAATGTGTAACTTTTGCTTGAGATGCTATCCTTGGTTGCCGAATAGTGGGCATCCCAACATTAGGATAGCTGGAAACCAAGCCCTGCTAAGTTCCGCTAAGATTGTTTGTACGCCCTTGGGTTTTCTCCCATCGGGCTCAATCATGCTATGTTATGATAAATCCGTTGCCCGTCGATCCGCAACAATGTACGCAATTTCAAACTCGTTGAAGATTTTCGAAGGAGCTGTCTTTGGAGCAGGAGTGGCAGGTATATGCCTTATTGTAAAAGGGACTTTTGCTGCACTTGGGGGAGGCTTAAAAGGAACAATTGCAGCGGCTGGAGTTGTCCCTGTTCTTGTAGGCACAGGAGGTTTTATTAGCTCCAAAACGAATAGGCTTCAAGAATGGGCCTCTGATAACATTGCCGATTGGTCAACAGATGGAGAGTACGGAGAGTTAGAAGAGAAGAAAAAAGGTGGAGGAGGTAGTGATGACACAGTCTCAAATCTAGAAAAAGGTGTTTCAACCCAGCCTGGAGATTTCCGTTTAATTCCAGCCTATCACGATGAGGCAGAGCTCAACAGGCAATATAATGTAGGCACGCAGGCTACGGGTGAAGTTTTTGACGAATCCTGGAAACGCATTAAGGCTGATCCTGCTTACAATAAAAAGGGGATATCAATAGAGGAAAAGAACGCTGTTCGAAACAAGCACATGAAAGAAGTTGCAAAAGAGCTTTTTGAAAGAAATAAAAAAATAGCTCGTAATGACGGATTCTGGAAAAACGTCAAAAAGGGCGTGACAGATTTCTTCATTGTAAATTTAGCGTGCATCGGTATAAACGTGGCTGGTGAAACGGCCTTCAAAATCAGTAAGGTGGCCTTGGAACGGGCAAGAGACCTTGAAGCAGAAGCACAATCAAAAGTAGGAATCTATGAGATTAAACTATAATTTTAAAGTAGGCTCTTTATTCGAGTGGCGTGGTATCCCCATCCGAATTATCGTACTAGTGATACTTATTCCGAGCCTGGTGACATATTATTGTTTAGGCTTTATGTCTGTGAAACGCGATCTTTCCTCAAAGTCTGGAATTGTCGACAAGGTGCGCATCTTTCAAAGTTCAAGTGGTTGGGAAGCAAATTTCACGTTAAGGGGTGACAGTTCGACCACTTATTCGCAAAGCTACACGACTGCCTCAAAGATTTTTCTTGTGTTTCCACAGGTGTTCAAGGTTGCTGGATACACCATTCATCCAGGAGACACTATAGCCTTTTATGTTGATAAAAGTAAAAAAGGGATCTATATCAAGACCTTTGGACAACCAACCCCATGGGATTCTTTTGAGAGTGAAGGAGTTGTCTACACAGAAGGGTTGATTGTTAATGGCGAGACAATTGCTAACCCTGTCGTTGTGTCTTTCACGCGCACATGGCTTGATACCATTGGTGGAATGGTAGGCATCTTATTCTATTTAGCAATAGCACTATTTACTTTTGATTACTGTTGGTGGTATCGCCAAAAAGAGATTGACACAAAGTTGACATCTTTCTTTACGAACAGAAATCGTTTTATCCAATAGTCACAGATGGTCACTAGTTAAATTAAGTAAGAAACAAAGGCGTTTCCTTTGTTTATAACAAATACAACATAAACAGCAGATGGTAAAACTTATTTTTCTTAGCAGCTTTATGCTTGATGTATCTATATTCTTTTGTCTTATACAGAAAAAATAGTAGGAAGGTCTTGTTGGTAATATATCTTTCTACGTTTTTCTGTCTCTCTCCTTTTTACTTGATACTGCATATACTTGGGGTATGCAGGTTGACCCACCTATTGAAGGTTTTGAACTAAGAGTCTGTGCATCGTTAGCTTTTATTACAATGACAAACGCTTCTATCGTTATTCTCGACTTCTTCTTTGATGTCTTGGCGTATGTCAATACGAATACGGGCTGTGGTTTGAAACTCTTAAGTGGCATAGTAGGCTCAAAGGAATGTGTCGTAAAAGGATTTAGAATCTTAAATTTGGTTGTAATCGTTGTGATGCTTTTAGCATTTTGGTTTGGCCAAATAAAGGTAGCAGTATAACGAGTGAATTTTGTCAGTATATTTTTAACGTAATGTGTATTTAATATCCAGCAGCCATAAATTATAACCAGATAAGAATAGTAGCTAGTATGAAAATCGTCTTTTTAATCTTAACACTTTGTGTTCTTGCAACCTTTTATTTCCTCATATATAGGAAATACGGTAACAAGAAACTGTTGTTAGGCATTTGGTACACAAAAGAGTGCATTAATAAATAGTTCGAGAGAAGGCAGGCTTAGCTCATTCAAATATGTGTAAATGCTGCCATTAAGAAGGTAGGTAGAGCAACTGTTGCTTCTGTAAAAGCAGCGGCAAATACAGAGAAAGCAATTAAGAATGTAGCTGCTACGAAAAAACAATTTAAATTAAATATTAAAAGTTTCGCTTTAGGTATTGTAGGTTGGGCAGTAAATGAATCCTAAATAGGTACCATGCTAACGAAGAGAAATGTTTATCCGATTCAATAGATGAGGATCTGAAAATAATGTTTAATCAGTATACGCATAATGGTAATATCGTTTCAAATGAATAGAATATGGAGAACAATGATTTCCGTAGGAATTTCACGCACAGTAGGCTATTATGTCGTAGGGCCTATTTTGGGACTTATTCTTGCTCCTATTGTGTTTGGAGGCTTCTGGAAAGGAAAGGATTATACAAATACTTATATTGAACATTTTGAAGTAATTAATATCGTTATCCAATACGATCAACCGTATCGTGGATTTAGGTTTGGAGAAAAGAATTTCCATATAGAGCATTATAGAGACAACAGGTCTGATTACTCGTTGCATTCCTATATATATTATATAGAAAGACATAAGAAATACTTTGAGCTTATCTGTTTTGAAGGTTTAGAAATGTACAAATCGGTAGATGGGAACACTTATGATTTAGGGACATTAAGAAATAGAGAAACAGATGGTGACATGATTCTTCCCATTCAGAATCGTAAGCCCATGACAATATCCGTATATGTAAATCGCCTACAATGGAAAGATCCGACTTATGTTACGAAAATAAACCCTATGCCTGTATTCATGAACAGAATAGTTTCGGGAGATGTTATGGAGGAAGAAAATCGTAAGGCGCAGCACTTCAATAAGCAATGGGCAAACAGAAGCATTGTACCTCAGCAAATCATCCCACCTGACGTAAGAACGGTTCTGCTTAATGATATTTCACGTGAACATCTTCAGCTTTACGTTAAACAATACCTAGGACATGTTTTACCCAAAGAAGAATTTAAACGTCTGTTTGATAGTTGACAGATGTTTAAGAAACCTCTGAACATGTTGTCTTTTAAACTCTATTTTCTTCCAGATCAACACAGAAATTAGGTGGCAAGGTATATTACATCCTGTATTCTAACTATGAGTTCAGCCTAACACCGACTTTAAGGGCAAGCTGTCATCGGTCACATCCGCGTGTCAGATTTCTTTAGCACCTACCTGCTCGAGAACGGTGAGAACTGCCACTCGTGGCTTGACTGGACGTTGGCCGACATCGTTGGCGAACTGTGCGAGAAGGCGGGCGTCAAGCTGCTGGCCAATCCGGAGAATCGTGACCCCGTGGGTTACGTCTGCCAGTACAACGAGTCGGACTTCGACTTCATCAGCCGCCTTGCCTGGAAGTACAAGGAATGGCTTTACTACGACGGCACGCGTCTTGTCTTCGGCAAGCCCGAACTTCCCGATGCGGTCGGGCTTGAGTTCGAGCGGAACCTGATCAGCTTCGAGACGGGGGTGCAGACGCTTGCGCGTCCCGCCAAGGTATTCTCTTACGTCTCGAAGGACGACCATGGCATGGCCGAGCCCACGCCGGACAAGCCCTCGGGCCTTGACGAGCTCGGGCACAAGGCTTTCCGCGCCTCGATGGAGCTGTTCAGGGAACCCGCGCTGCAGTACGCCCACTCCCGCGTCCACCACATGAAGGAGATGGAGCTTTACGTGAAGAAGAAGCAGGAGGCGGAGACGGCCGAGTCGCATTACGTGGAGTGCTCCACCAGGGGCGTCTGGCTGTCTGTGGGCAGCGTGGTCAAGCTTTCCGCTCGTTCGGCAAGCGCATCGGCAGCGTGGCCGACGCCTCGATGGGTGAGTTCCTGGTCATCGACGTCACGCACGATGTCGGCGACGACCGCTTCTACGGCAACAGCTTCCGCGCGATACCTTCGGTCGCCCGTAGCCTTCCCGTTCGCGACGTGGGTAGGTCTGTTGCCGAGACGCAGGTGGCTAGGGTCATCGGCAACGCCGACCCCGACGGCAAGGGTCGCGTCCAGGTCCAGATGAATTGGCAGACGGGCAACATGCGTACGGGTTGGATACGCGTGATGACGCCCGACGGCGGTGGTAGCGAGAACGTGCCCGCGAACCGCGGTTTCGTGTTCATCCCCGAGGTTGGCGACCACGTGCTGGTGGGTTTCCGGCATGGCGACCCCAACAGGCCGTACGTGATGGGAAGCCTGTTCAACGGTAGGACTGGCGTTGGCGGATTTGCCGAGAACCATTTGAAAAGTATCCGAACGCGTAGCGGGCATATCATAGAGTTGGACGATGACCCTTCATCTTTGGGCATTACCATCAAAGACAATAAGGGGAACTCTGTGCACATTGATTCTGCCGAAGACAGCATTGTTGTCAATGCCGAAAAGGACATAACGTTTAACGCGGCCGAGACGTTTACTGTGAATGCAAAAAACATGAAATTGAATGTAGAGGAAAATGCAATAGAAAATGTGGGGAAAGACAAAGTTTCGACCATCGGGAATAAAGTTTCTTTGGAGGCAACAGAGAAGGAAGAGGAAATTAGTAATGATTCAAGCATTAATGTCGGTGGACTTTCTTCTCAAACTGCTGGAGAAATTGTGCAGTCGGCAACTTCCGGTGATGCAGCAATAACTGCAGAAGGTAAAGCTTTGCTTCAGGGTAAAGACGATGCTCGCATCTGTAAAGGATAAAAAAGAAGTGTTATGAGTGGAAAAGCATTTAACAGTTTTGCATACGACCTCTCTGCCAGTGTTCCATTAAGTAAGACAGGGGCAAAAGTCATCGTTCAATTCCGCACATCAGGTAGTTATAAGGGTAAATACGGCTTTGATAGGATTCGTATGGGCGACTCGGGGCGTCCTGGGGATACATGGTATGCCAATATTATGGGAAACAAACATACTTCTAAGAATGAGGTAATTGTAGACAAGACTATGCGGGTGTATGACTACTATGCTTCACGTATGTTCAGTACAAAACGGTTCGTGATACCTTGGAAAACTCAAGGGAAGCGTCCTTTTATGTATATATCCCCCGTTATGACATTGCGGAAAGGTGCAAGTGCGAAGCTAACCTTAAAAGTGGAGGTGAAAGAGCCCGCGGTAAAAATGGAGTATCAATGCCAAACTTCAGGGATATTTCAGCTAAGCAAAGATACTATTCCAACACTAGGAAAGGGAAAGCACACCCTTCCTGATGAACTTGTTGTTACTTGTTTAAAGGAATTTTCTAGAGATCAGGATATTAAGGTCTACGCCTATGATGAGGACAATGTGAAGCACCTTGCGGGTAAGCTCATTGTAAAAGCCAATGACAAGAAACACCAAAGAACGATCAATGTGGCTGTTGTGCGAGTTTTGTTTAAGGAAAAAGAAACTTTTCCCGATATATCAAGCAGTGTAACGAAACTGAGAAATATTCTAGGACAGGCGTATGTCAAAATAGATGATCATACAGTTAGCCTAAATATCGAACAGGCACTAACAAATAAAGAAACAAGTAAATACTTTACCCCCAAAGGATGGATACATAGTAGTTCTCTAAGTAGTGGTGATTTGTATTCGTTTCTCAACGCTGAGTTATCCAAAAAGTTTCCAAAGTTCAATAAATATTTTAAATTGTATTATATAAACCGAAAATGTGTTGATGATACCTCAGGAAAAGAGATGCCGTTATATGGGAGGGCGCGTAATTTATTTTCCCTTGAGGTAATCATTTCCTTTAATGGCTTAAATGACAATACTGCAGTCCATGAATTGCTACATTGTATTGGTCTTCCGCACAGTTTCAGTAAAATCAGTGTGTCTTATTTCGATGTTGCCTTTAAAAATGATCTTACGGACAACATCATGGACTACTCGGATATGCATAGTGGTATCCCAACAATCGCAACGTGGGAATATCAATGGCGGGCTATTCAGAATAGTATAACTCATTTGCAAGCAGGGAAATGGTAAGGTTACTGTTAATAATCACATCTGTCTTTTTTACAGCATGTGTGTCGCGTGCACCTCAAAAGATTATAACAAAAAAGAAGAATCGTATGACTTGTTTTGAAAGGCTTGATACGGCTGACGCCAACAAAAGAATACTTGAATATAGGAAAAAGGAAGAGCAGGAGTTTCCCGAAGAGCAATTTATAGACCCGCCCACAGACTGTGAATTTACTGATTCTATGGGATATGTTATATATTTGGAAAAGAACGATGATGGATATCTTAAAAAGAGGTGGAGAGAAGACAGCTTGTTTGGAGAATATCGATACTATTTCCTAAATGGCAATATTCAAGAGTCTGGTGAATATTTTCTTAGAGAATTTAAATGTGGAGTATGGAGAGAATACGACATAGAAGGTAATCTTATCAAAGAGACGGATATGGACAAGCCTTACAGGAAGTATTCTTGGCAAAACATCTTGCTCTTTATTAAAGAACATAACATTGATCTTTATGACGAGCAGACCTTCGTAGACCGGTATGTAGACGAATTAAATGTTCCCTATTGGTATGTACGCTGGAGAAACATGGACATACATATCTTTCGCGGCGTCACTATTGATGCGCGTAATGGGCGCGTTGTCGAAGATGACATATTACAGCCAGAGAAATAAAACGTATGTTTCGGAGCCTCTTTAGAATAGTATAACTCATTTGCAAGTAGGAAAATGATAAGGTTACTTTTAATAATCACATCTGTCTTTTTTACTGCATGTGTGTCGCGTGCACCGCAAAAGACCATAACAAAAAAGAAGACTCGTATGACTCGTTTTGGAAAGCTTGATACGGCTGATGCCAATAGGAAACTTCTTGAGTACAGATGGAAACTGGAACAGGAGCTTCCTGGTATAGAGTTTGAGGGAAACGTTATGTGTTGCGAATACATCGATACCATGGGATATGAAGTGTATTTGGCAAAGTATGATGACGGATATCTAAAGCGGAGGCAAGTCAATGGTGCGTTGTTTGGTGAACTTCACTATTATTTCCTCAATGGCAATCTCCAACAATTGGGCGAATATTATAGTAGAGATTTTGAATGTGGAATATGGAGAGAGTATGATATCGAAGGTCATCTTCTTAAAGAGATTAATAAAGATGAGCCTTATAAACAATTCTCTTGGCAGAAGGTTCTATTATTTACTAAGAAGAAGGACATTGACCTTAATGATGAAAGGACGTACGTAGGACGTTATATTGATGAGTCAAATATACCGTGCTGGGATATCAGTTGGCATAAAAAAGGAGAAAGTTTCGGTCGTAATGTGGTCATAGACGCACGTAATGGGCGTATCATTGACGAGGTTATATCACGTATGGAGAAGTAAATCTGTTTTTATAATGTGTGATTATAGATCAAGTAACTGACAATCCTGTCTTGAAGATATTTGTACAATGCTTAGTTGTAAAAGGTTGTGTGCATTTTTTAAATAAGGCCTATCATATAGTTAAAGAATGTTTGATGCGTATGGATAAAAACATACAATACCTTAATGAGGTGTGCCTAAGGGTATATTCTGAAAAGGAAGTAGTATCAGAGAATACTTTCTCCATTGAGAGTTCACTTCTTATTCAAGAAGACATTCCGCAGTCTGAACTTGTATCAAAGAACTTGATGCCTTTAGAAATATCGACATCTAATGTTGTTATGGACTTGGACAAATCTCTAGTGAAATCGACTGATTTCCTCCAAAGATGCGCCTACCGATATGATGGGTTGCAGATTGGCGTAGATGATGCGAATAACATTGTAATTAAGAATGAACAGGACCTATCTAGGCAGTGGGCAGCTATACGTTCGTTGTTACAGTCTGATTACAAAGGAGGGATTGTAGATGATTACCTCATGAGAATAAACAACACAATGGTTTCTCCCGAAGTATATGGCATGCCGATAAGTAATTATTTCTATTATGGTCTGATGTTTATTGGCACTCCCTATAATACGTCGGCAGGATGGAGTAGAAAGCAACAAGTAATGCTGTCTGATTTTGATGACGTCATGTTCGAGGAAACGCTACGACATGAGAAGAATTTAGGCGATAGCCGGTGTTTTTCCATCACAGGAAAAGCTTTGGGTGAGCCAAACGACTGTAGGGTGAACAAGTTTTACGGTCGGACACAAATATCCACAGGGAGCCTTTTCCCCGATTGGGTGCAGCTGGAGGTTGACTATACGAAAGAAGACCGCTGTGTATATTGGAAGTACGAACTAACACGACAGGAGGAAGAATAGCTTATGGATTTCAACGTGAACAAATCTGCCAACCAAGAGAACCTCGCTGAAAACGAGAATCAGCGTCAGGAGGAGAAAGAACGCAAATGGCGCGATCCAAATGAAGATGTGAAATATGTCTGCGAGGGAGGAAAGGTCCAGTGTAAGCATTGCAGTTCTCCCGTGGCCACGCTTAAGGTTACGGCAGAGAACGTGATGCTTCAAGATAAGCCGTGGGCAACGGTTGGCGACAATATATGGACAGGCGAACTTTGGTTTTACAGGTATTTGCACGCATCCAAAATGGGGAAACCACAAGCCGCCCTGCAAGTCGGTTATCAGTCTGGGACAGTGGGCGAACCATTCGGAAACCATCATTGGCAACCATCATGCGCTTTTGGTCAAGTCCACCATTAGATGTATGGTCAGTGGTGAAGACCTGAAAATCGTCCATAGTGGGCAAACCGCCACATTAGAACAAATAAACCCCTTAGACAGAAGAAAAGTTCTTATTGATGCTTATTGGTTGGATGGAGAGGAAGAGCGTAGAGATTTGTATGTTAATACACCTGTCACACTATACGTTCAAGTTAAGAATGCCAAAGCAGGTGAGAAGTTACCCCTTACTTTTACAAGCGAAAAAGACTCTAAGGTTATTTCTTACATGGGAATGGTTGGAGCGAATGGTCTAATCACAATAAATGAGTTTGTTTTAAGAAATAAAATGACTAGTAAGGTGACTAGTATAAAAGCATTCTCAGAAGGAATTATCGGTGAGTCTAAATTAGAGCTTAGGAGTTGTTTGTGCGATAGAGACATTTCCATACAAGAATTAAAAGATATAGTCAAAAAGATACGAGACAACACTTTTTATGATATTAAAGAGAAGAAAAAAGAAATTGACCCTAAGACAAAGAAGACTATTGTGAAGGAAGTAAAAGTAACAAAGCCTATATCATATTTTCATAAGATGAACCTTTTTTACGATAAACATTCAAATGTTCCTGTTAAAGATCGTACATTTGAAATGTTTACGAAAGTTCTAAACGATGCTTTTAGAAAATATGGTATAACAAAATGTTCACATAAAATACATTTTATAGCAAACATGTATGTAGAAACGATGTATTTTACAGCCACGAGAGAGCTTGGAGAAAAATTAAGATACGATCCCTATAGGGGGAGAGGCTTTTTGCATCTAACACATAAAGAGAACTATCAGAAATATAAAGATGCAACTAATGTAGATGTTATAAAGAACTATAAACTAGTTGCACATGATTTAACTATTGCTGCGGACACGGCGGCTTGGTATTGGAAAATGATGAAGTTAAATGACTATGCAGAGAAAGATAGTATTTTTAATACAGCGCGATTAATTAATTTTCCCAATGCTAAGACAAAAGTTGTAATCAATGGATATAAAGAAAGAGAGATGGCTTGGAAACAACTAAAAAGAATTTTTAGTTATCCACAAGCATGTAACACTGCAATAAAGGAAAGGGGAAATAATGAAGAGAAATAGTGTTTTATTGGTATTGTTACTTTTGGCTTATGTTTGTTGCGCTCAGGCAGGCCGAATGATGTATTCTTTTATGGTAGGAAAGGATACCTTTCCCGAGCTACAAAAAACAGATTATCCCTTTATTTACAACTATACAGTTCAAGATTCAATGATGGGATACTGTTCATATTACATAGTCAATAAGTTAGAGAAAGTAGATCCGAGATTAGCGCGTGTTGAGGATATATACATTAAGGAATGGAGTAGCCTTCCGCAGGAAAAACTTTCTACTGATTTCGATATCTATTTGTACCATATCCGCAGAACTGGTGGCAATATGATTAACATGAAGGGGGAAACTATTCGTGTAGCTTGTGTATATAAACTTCTCTTCAATCCGGATCGTAAGGAAATCATTAAATGCTTTACGATACAAGACGACAAAGATAGCATTGAAAGTTTCCGTTCTATGCAACAGATGATAAATAGTATGGGACAAGACATAGAAGGCGAGGTGGAGAAATTTGCGACTGATTGGCCTCATAATGAAAGTTCCATTAAAGGCTTGTCTATAGTAAACTTGCAAAAGGGAACTCTGTTGAAAGAAGTTGAATGGTTTGATGTTTACCCCATATTGAGCAGGAATCCATTAAACAGGAAAAATGTTCGAATGTATATTAATATCAGCGATAAGCTGATAAGATATAAGAAATACAATGAGGCCAGACTCTTTTTGTTGGAAGTGACAAGAATCTTTTCTGAACAAAGTGAGGCTTGGATTCTTTTAGGAGATGCTCAATGGGCGTATGGAGAATATGAAGATGCACGTAAGTCATATCTGAATTATATCACTTTAGCCCGTAAATCAAAGAAAACAAATATCCCTAAATACATTTATGTCAGATTAGCAAAAGGTTAACGTTGATTTATTGTAGAAAGTAAACAGATTTGGATGTGTTAAAAAATGAATCTTTGCATCATTAAATTACACTTATCCATAGAAGAACTCGAAACCCTTCGCTGGTTTCAGCACAATAAGGAATTTGAACCCTACTGGGCCCAGATTACCTGCATGCTGATGTTGGCCCATGGTCACGATGCGAAAACAATCTCCTACGGCCTTGGAATAAGCCTATCCAGCGTATACAACTATGCAGAGGCCTACAAGTCGGGTGGCATTTCCAAACTGACCGACAAGCACTACAAGGGCTATTGAGTACTTCTGGACAGTTCGCAAATTGCCGCCCTATGTGCTGAACTCCGTCGTAAGGTATACACCTATGCCAAGAGTGTTGCCTAATGGGTGAAGAACACCAAAATAAGGCAAGTGTTCCTACTTCCGTATTCGCCAAGCCTCAATCTCATCGAACGCCTTTGGGAAATGCTCCGGAAGAAAGTCATCAATACGGGATTTTACGGAACGAAGGAGGAGTTCAGGCGAGCGGTAATGAATTTCTTCGAACACATCGCCGATAACAAAAAAGAGTGGGAATCGCTTCTAACTCTTAATTTCCAATTGGTTAATTCCAAAAACATTTCCTTGTGAATATAATTAACATGCTTACTATGGAGAAATCTAAATCAAATGCACCTGGCGAGTTGAAAGGTGTGAGAGGAAACCTTGATGTTGTAATGGACAAGAAGGTAAGGGAATATTATGTGACAACAAGGACAAAATACAGCGTTTATGACAGACCACTGATAGAATGTTCGTCGGACATGAACGTCACCGTCGATTTTCTGAGTATTTCTGGAATTCATGACATCATGGATGTGAAGATAACTAGGCAAGAAAACAATTATGGCTTGGAGTGTATGGAGGAAAAATACTTGCGGCTGATGGACCAGGTGAGCAACATCCAAGCACATTTGAAGCTCGCCATAGACTATTGCGGGCAAATCAAGGATGTATTGAACTTTGACGAGCTGCACAGCAAATGGCAAGAAATTAAGAGCCGTATTGACCCAAATTCGCCCGAGATGGCTAAGATTATCCACGATGGTGATGAGGAATACAGCATGGGTTCGGTACATTTTGCAGAACAATTGAACAAGACGACGTTGTACAAGGCCTTGGGGATGGGGTTGTTCTCCTTTGAGAAGGCAACAGGCTTTGACGACAAGTTCATGTGGAAGACACCATCCATTCTGTTCCCCACAATCATCAACAACTTGAAAGTTATACGTGATGACGTACTGCACTATACTGACGCTCCCATGACCTTGCAGGTTTTTATGAACAAAGACATCAAGGATAATGCCTCCAAGATGCAGGAAGAATTTTGCAAAACATTCCCATTCTTGAAAAAGCAGATAGGTGATTATCGGCTATACTTCTTCTGTTCGGTAGAAAAAGACGACGCCTATTGTTGGCCTGTTTCCATAGAATGGGTCATGTCTGAGTCTGTTTCACCCGTTTTAGCAGACGTGGTTTGTAAGATAGAACTAATTGAGAAATAGATGAAAGCACTGGTACCGGCAGGAACTTACGCGGTTTGCACAAATGGAATGAGAATGGGTGAGGTAATTGTCACCTCCCAAACGACCATAAAAAACCATAAGGGCGATCTTTTGGCCACTATAGCAGACAAGCCCACCAACTTCAAGTGCGTGTGGGCAGGTATTATTGCGGCAGCAGTAGCGGCATTCTTATTGGCTCTTGCAGCAACTTTGGGGCCGCTTGCTGTCATAATCATTGCAGCTTTGATTGGGGTGTTAGGAAGCGTTACCCTAGGTCGCCTAATGTGTTACTTTTGCTTGAGATGCTATCCTTGGTTGCCGAATAGTGGGCATCCCAACATTAGGATAGCCGGAAACCAAGCTCTGCTAAGTTCCGCTAAGATTGTTTGTACGCCCTTGGGTTTTCTCCCATCGGGCTCAATCATGCTATGTTATGATAAATCCGTTGCCCGTAGAACCGCAACAATGTACGCAATTTCAAACTCGTTGAAGATTTTCGAAGGAGCTGTCTTTGGAGCAGGAGTGGCAGGTATATGCAGCATCATGAAAGGGGTGTTTGGCATGTATAAGAGTGCATTAGAAGGAACGGTAGCAGCGATAGGTACAGGTTCTATACTCGTTGGAGCAGGATATACCATTGGCAGCGGCACGAGTAAAACCCAAGAATGGGCATCAAACAAAATTGCCGATTGGTCAACAGATGGAGAGTACGGAGAGTTAGAAGAGAAAGAAAAAGGTGGAGGAGGTAGTGATGACACTGTTTCAAATCTAGAAAAAGGTGTTTCAACCCAGCCTGGAGATTTCCGTTTAATTCCAGCCTATCACGATGAGGCAAAGCTGATGTCTATAAAGATGAGCAGGGAAACTATGTTCTTGCTTATCGTGGGGCATATAGCGATCCAAACCATCCTGAAAATGATTTGGTGCACGACTGGAGTAAAGAATGGACAGACGAAAATATACAACAAGGGGTATGCATGGGGAGTGGATAATATGAGAAGTCTATAGATTTAGCTAGGAAAGTAAATGAAGGAGCAGCAAAGAAAGGTAAGCAACTGACCATTACTGAACACTCCCTTGGGCGGTTTGGCAACAGCTGGTGGCTTGGCAACAGGGTGTAAGACTTACGCCTTCTGCCCAGCAGGAGAACGGATTATGCTGCATACGAAGGATAGCTTTAGCCTTGAAAGGGGGCCCGACCTGCCTTTGCTCCTCAAAGCGATACAAGCTGAAGAGGCAGAGTTAGGACGTCCTATTCGTGCCAATAAACTTTAAAACAACGAGACCCCTACAATGAGAGTATTAGCAGCATTATTATCTTTCATCTTAACTTCATGTAGTATGTTTAACAACGAAGCCCCTTATAAATATTTTCAGAGAGAAAGAGTATTCGATTATCGAAGCCATTCATAATCAAGACAAAGACAAATTACTTGAAATGATACGACATGGCTGGAACGTAAACTCCATGGGTGAACATGGCATGTCCTATCATTTTGCGAGGCATTGTCGCGTTTTGCCATTGGTAAATGGGGGTGAATCTGAGATTTTGTTGTATCTTTGTCTAGTACTTCGTACATGAGTGGGGTGTTTGTCCTAGTTTTGCATCACAAAGATAACAAACCCCTCTCAATTTATAGAAATCTTAAAAGTCAAGACGACCTCATTGTATAAACCGTAAACGATTTGATGATGGATTAAGAGAAGAAGTTATATGTGAGAGCTAGTGGCATATTTGAGGTAGTTATTCTTTTCAGAGGTTTGAACGATAATACAGCGGCCCATGAATTACTATATTGTATTGGTATTCCACATAGTTTCAGTGAAGAAAATATAGAAAAGCTCAATGTTCCCTTTAAAACGTCTTACATTACAGGAAACATAATGGATTACTCGGATATGGATAGCAAGATTTCGACAATTGCCATATGAGAATATCAATGGAACGAGAATCTGAACAATATATCTAATTTACACGTATGAAAATGGTAAGGTTACTTTTAATAATCGCATCTGTCTTTTTAACTGCATGTATGTCACGTGCATCTCAAAAGACCATAACAAAAAGGAAGACTCGTTTGGCTTGTTTTGAAAGGCTTGATGCGGCTGAGGCAAACAAAAGAATACTTGAGGCTTATATAAAAAAAAGAGGTTATAAAGTACCTTCATATCAAGAGTTTCGGGATAAATGTTTATTTTTATTAGGTGTCTCTTTAAATAAAACTCCGGAAGATTACGCATATAATATATCATCTCAGATGGAATATACTATCAACGAACCCGCACGATTGATATATACAGAAGCAGAAAACTTATTTTATCAACCGCAAATAAATGGTGAACCAACAGAAGAAGAGGCGATAAAAACGCTTGAGAATAAAGAAAATGGTATTGGTGACAAACTCATAGCATACAATAAACTGCTGTTCAATGATGACGATGCAACCTTGGCATATTTCATGAACCACCAAGAGGATGCAATAGAAGTTGTATACAACCTTGACTATGAGAAGAAAACTATTTTGACGAAAAAAGCTATAACTTTTGCATGCCAGACAGATGTCTATACGGAAGATATGGAAGACATCTTGTTTTATAAGAATAAAGAAAGAGGTTTTAGAAAAAACTTTATTGCTGAAATATATCAGCAATGCTGTCCTGACAATACAAAAATGGAGCCTTTTGAGGATTTAGTAGACGCTTATCATAAGAATTTCATAAAGTTGAATTATGCGCAACCAGTCAAAGATGAGTGTCTTGTATGGTTGATAGACTGCCTAATCGACTTTGACGAAAAGCATCCTGAATATTTTGCCAAACTGACAGATACAAAATCTTATCAACATCTTTCCAATTTTATTGGCGTTGACAAGCAGCTCGTACAAAGGCTAACAACTCGCGATTTCTACAAAAATAGCAAATTAAGAAAACTTGTTAGCGATATAAAATTGATAACCCAGAGTACTGAAGGATTTACAGATTACTACATCTCTGACTCTGATGGTTATTGTAATATAAGAAAAAGCAAAGGGTTATCTGCTCAAATTATCAAGCGAATCACTTCTGGTTGCTTTGTGAATGTTCTGGAAAAGCAAGGTAATTGGTGGAAAGTGCAAACTAAAGATGGGGTAATTGGGTATATGCATAAAAGTAGAATAAGACGTGCCTTGAAATAAACTAGTTGCTAGAAGTGCATTACCGTTTCGCTACAAGCCTTTTGTAGTGTGGCTACAGATGGTCGGTAGTGGCACTACAAAAAAGTTGTAGGGCCACTACAGTTTGTTGGTAGCAGCCCTACAAAGGCCTTTGTACGGCAAAATAAACAAGAGCAGCCCTTGTTTATTTCACGCGAACAAATTTAGTTTCATTTCTTCCAGTATTTATAAACAATGTGTCTTTGTTGATGCGTACTTTGTCTTCGACCGTAGCTACATCGAAAAACCAGGTGATGGTGTCGTTCTTAAAGCTGTATTTAACGCCTGGTTGCTCAGGTTCGTCCACATAATAGATACTATCGGCAGTGATTTTTAACCACGTAACGCCGTCAAGGCTCCAATAGCCGTATAGATCGCTCTTTTCGAGTTCTTTATTTTCGGAACAACCGAAAAGAGAACTTACGAAAGCCAAACACATCGTCAATGTGATGGCTGACAAACAGATGGTACTAACTTTTTTCATTTAGTTTTTTAATTTATAAAGTGAAAGCCTCGCAACAGACCTGCAACTAGTCTACAATAGGCCTTCAATCATCCCACAATAGGCCTTCAATCATCCCACAACCAGCCTCACCCCCAGCCCCTCTCCAAGGGGGGAGGGGAGTAGTATGCAGTGTCGCAATAAGGCTAATCACTCTCCATCTCCCTTTGGAGAGGAACAGGGAGTGGGGCCTATTGTAGGATTGCTTGTGCCAGTTTACTTTACTACATATTTCTTTTTGCCGATGATATACGTGCCTTTGGGCAGCGTTTTCAGGGCAGAATCTATGTCGATGGTGTAGCCCAATGCCTTTCCGTCTATCGTATATACGGGTAGGCTCCTGTTTGAAGCGGTGTTTTGCAGGGGCGAAGTTATGCCAGTGGTTACGGGTTTAACCACACCTTGCAAACCGTCGATGGTATAATATCCGCCATTTTCGAAAGGTAAGTCAGCTGTTTGTGGGTTGCCGCTATTGCTGAAGATAATCCCCTCATTGCCCGAAGTGTTTCCATGCTTGGCGTTATCCCAAGTCCACTTCCACACGTGCGTGCCATTTGCGGTGGTTCCCACCTTTTCGCAAGCCACGCCAGGCCATTGGTTGCCCGTGTAATTATAGTTATTGTCCCATTGCCAGCAAGTAATGGTGTTGTTCCAGTTGGCTGGCGCTTCGAAGAAAGCACATCTTTCGCCCACCTTAACTTGGCAGAAATCGGGTGCTTTAAAGCCCTCGTCTTCGCCCTTTATGGCCTTAACGGCGGTGAGGTCTACGCCGTCGCTCACGTAAAGCTTATATTTGGGACCTTCTACGGCCAACTTATAGCCTGCTGTTTGGGCGTTGTTCACCTCGCCCAACAACAGCAAGGCCTTGCCCTTAGTGCCTTGTGTGCAAAGTGTGAAACCCTTTGCAGAGGCTTCGGCCTTAACAATTTTGCTTTGGTTGGTTAGTCCCACGGCCTTGCGCGTTGCGATAAGGCGCTTCAGCGATTGCTTGTACATCTTCCAATGACGTAGAAAAACGCAGGGCGTTCCAGGCATAGTGAGGATATAGGCGTTAGCTGCTAGCACGTTGGCATAGAGCTGATCGCCACCATTAGCCTTGGGCCGACCCGTGTCGTGATTGTCTACGAAGGTCACCGCGTAACGACTATAAGCCTCATCGGCAGCAAGCATGGCATCTGCAAGCCTGTTCCAGCGTCCTTGACCGAAAGCGTCGTTAATGGCATACTTCATGGGGAAGTCGAAGGCAGCACTCTGTATGGCACCGTTCGCACGTGTTCCCGCAATCCATTCTTTCACCTTTTGAACGTTACCGTCCCAATATTCGCCCACCGAGAACGTGGGATTGGCAGATGTGTTGTATTCGCCTATGTAGTGGGCAGCATAACCTTTCACCATATCATACCTGAAACCATCGTACCCTAGGTCGGTAAGTAAGAACGAAAGGTAAGCCTTGATGTTGTCGCGAACGTTCTGTCGCGTATGGTCTAGGTCGCGTCCGCCCCCGAAATCGTCGCCCGTGTCTTCGGCACCACTTACGTCGTAGCCATTTTTCTTTGTGTTCCCACCGTCGTCGTTGGCGCAGATGTCGGCCAATGTCCATGTCATGGTCTTGCCGTTCCATGTCTCTGTGGGGAAATCGCACCAGTTGGTGTTCCCTGCGCGGTGGTTAATTACCACGTCTTCGATTATTCCAGTTCCCTTACTTTTAAAGGTTTTAATCATTTGGCGCAGTTCGGCTTCGGTGCCAAAGGCACTTAGATGATTGAACCACCAGATGGGCAAGTACCCCATTTGCATGTGGGTGGTGTTGCAATAGCCCGATTGTGGCACCCAAATTTGGTTAAACGAGGCGGCCAACTCTGTGGCTTGGCCCTCCAATGTGGTCCATCGGGTGTCGTCGTAGCTGTCCCAATAAAATCCTTGGAGCATCACTCCGTCGTAGTTTTGTGGCCATCCTTGGGCCAAAGCTTTGGTGCAAACGGCGAGCAACAAGGCTGTTAATAGTGTAAATAGCTTCTTCATAAGTTTTTAGCAATTGATTGTCTATGGCGAAGTTCGTAATAATTTGCGTGTGGCAGCGTCCCAAACGCACGATAAGTTGCGCTCTTCTTGCGCAACCGATTGCGCAAGTTGCAGTTCGTTCGCTTTTCTTTTCAGCTGCAATCGTTCGCCTTTGGATGTAAATTCTCCATTTTATAATATCTTGAAAACAAATTTGGCACGTTTTTTAAGAATGTAAAATAAAAAACGTAACTTTGCATATAGTGGGATTGAAACATCCTCCTTACTTATCAAACCCATGGGCAAATGAAACAGAACATACGCTCAATACACTGCACAAAGAGGGCAAACCGCCACGAGTCGACGACAAATAGTGTGGGGCGAAGCCTGCTAACACGGGTGCTGCTCCTTGCATTGCTTTTCGTTTTAGGCTCTTCTGTGCTCTTGGCACAGCAATCTAACCGTTCCGACGAAGAGCGGTTCGCTGCAGAAATGGCTAAGGCCAAGTGGCGCGAAACACCCATGAAGTTTTCTTATCCCGACTGTTTAGGCCCTAGTCAGTTATACGACGACGATGTGCCTGCACTCTATTACCTGTACAGTTGGCATAAAGTGGTGTTGGGATACACCGAACTTGGTTCGTGGGCAGTGAGCGAAGGCGATTATCCTGGGCCGAAATATCCCATCTTGGGTGCTGTTCTCGTGAAGAATATCACCTATGTGCACAAGGGCAAAGGCATTTATTCGGGCTTTACTACCGATGGCCGCGTGTTCTACATGAAGTGCAAACCCACCGAGGGAGGCATGGTTACACATTTGCAGGTGCTAGCCCTCGTCTACCCTAAGAGCTTCCAAAAGAGCCTAGACATACTCATTAATCAGATTGCCAACTGGTAATAGGGTGAAGGCGGGGCAGTGTAAAACCCCATAAAAGAGGCGTCAACGCCCCACACTTAAAGTCCATAGGCGGTCTTGGAACATAGTTTTTCTTTCTGTTACAACCACATCAAACAATTTCGATGAAGCCAAACGGAAAAGACATCTGCCATGCGTTGAAGACGATACGCAAGCAAGTGGCCGAGGCCAACGGCATCGACTACACCCCAGCAACTTGCCATCATGATGGCGAGTGCAGCGGAACGTGCCCCTGTTGCGAGGCCGAAGTGCGGTATATAGAAACCCAATTGGGTGCACTTCGTTTGGCAGGTAAGGCCGTTAAGGTGGCGGGTTTGGCCTTAGGACTTACCATGGCCACGGGTTATAGTCAGTCTTCGGTTGCATCTACAAGGGTGTTGTCCACGGCTTATGCACAAAAGAATAACACGAAAACGCGTAATGCGAACAGCCATCGCAGGCAAAACACCGTGCCTGAGAAGACTGAGACGGCCCAAGTTGTCGATACCGCGGTTGTCAATATCGAAGATAGTTGCGGCCACGACTTACCCGAAATAGCCGTTACGGCATGCGTCCCTGTGTCTGTACTCAGTTATACGGGCAGTGTGTCTACCGTTAAACGCCTGGTTAAAAATCCTCAGCACATTTACGATAAGCCCGGCATTGCGGCCTGCTTTAAAGGTGGCGACGAGGCGATGAAACTTTTCTTTGTCCGCAACATGCGCATTACACCCATCATGAACGAGGTTTGTGCACAGGGCTATGTGCGTATACAGTGCATCGTTGAACGTAATGGGCGCCTCACAGAGATACGTGTCATCAGGTCGATCGAACCGCATTTCGATGCCGAAGCTTTGCGTCTAGTGCGGATGATGCCTCGTTGGAAACCCGCACGAGTTGAAGGCCAGCGGGTCCGTACGCGCGTGGTGATAAGCGTCCCATTTAAGTTCCAGTAAGGCTAGACTCACTACACGAGCGTTAGCATCATGCGTAAGGTAAATACATAAACTAAGAAAGCAAGCCAATGAAACCAAACGGAAAGAACATTTGCGCAGCCTTAAAGCAAGTAAGGAAGCGTGTTGCCGACACCAACGGCATTTCGTATAGCCCCAAAGAATGTCATTTTGAGGGCGATTGCAACGGCACTTGCCCCGCATGCGAGGCCGAAGTGCGATACTTGGAGCATCAGCTTAACCTGTTGCGAAAGGCAGGAAAGGCTGCAACGGTTATGGGTGTGGCCATGGGAATGACGATGGTTGCGGGATGTAAAACGGGCAATGCGAATGCTCCTTCTACCCCTCCGCAAGGCACAGGTCAAACAAACCGTGTGGAAACAGACAGTAATGCGACTCCCGCACCCAAGGCGTCGCGCACGGACACTTCGTTGATAAAGAACATAAGACATGCTGATGATGACCTATTAATACTGGGAGAAATTAGCATGCCCGACTCTATAGACTCGACGGAAGTTGATTCTAACGACCCTTTCCCGCTTGGTAAGATTGCGCCAACCAAGCCAGAGAAGAAAAAGGAAGCCCAGAAAACGCCAAAAAAGAATAAGAAGAAGGGGCGCAAAAGGCGTTAAGGCAGCCTAAACTGTTCGACGGATAAGTTGCCATATACAACAATAACAGACGCGTATGAAGTCAAACGGAAAGAATATTTGCCATGCGTTGAAGACGATACGCAAGCAAGTGGCCGAGGCCAATGGCATCGACTACACCCCTGCACCTTGCCATTATGATGGCGAGTGCAATGGTACGTGCCCTTGTTGTGAGGCCGAAGTGCAGTATATAGAAAGCCAATTGGGTAGGCTACGTTTGGCAGGTAAGGCCGTTAAGGTGGCAGGTTTGGCATTAGGTATTACCATGGCCACAGGTTGCAACTCCCCTTCGGGTACGCCTCCTTCTGCAACGAGCAAGTCGGCAGCGGCTAACGAGAACTCCCCAACAAACCAATCGACCCCGCAACCACGAACAGATACCCTCGTTTCTTCGCCCGATGATGGTGCAAAACCCCGTGCAAGGCGCTATTATGTGCGTGGAAACATCAGGCGTGCAGTGAAGAAAAACGTGGCACAAGTCGACACAACGGCCGTGTATATGGCTGACTCTACTGGATATGCACTGCCCGAAGTGTCGGTAACGGGAAAGCCCGCGCAGAAGATAAGCTGCATTGCTGGCGGTATACCCTGTGTCCAACGCATTGTGCGCAACCGCAACCATGTTTATCAAAACCCAGATATCGTGCCACGATATAAGAAAGGCGACGAGGCGATGCGGCAGTTTATTGAAGACCATATACGCGTTACGCCCCGCATGTCTGCAGCTAGTGGGCAGGCATTGGTTAAGGTGGCGTGTGTGGTTGAACGTAACGGCAGGCTCTCGGCCATGCGTGTTATCCAGTCGGCAGACTCTCTTTACGATACCGAAGCCATACGTGTGTTGAAGCAGATGCCTCGTTGGAAGCCTGCGCGAGTGGAACGCAAGCGTGTTCGTTCGCTTGTGGTGATAGACGTTCCTTTTGTATTAAAGTAGGTACGTACCTGTCTGGCAGATGTAGGTGTAACACATAACATGAACAAAGAACTTAAACGTATAATCCATGAAAACAAACGGAAAGAACATTTGTGCGGCCTTAAAGCAAGTGAGAAAGCGAGTGGCCGACACCAACGGCATTGTGTACGCCCCGAAAGAATGCCACTTTGAGGGCGACTGCAATGGCACTTGCCCCGCATGCGAGGCCGAAGTGCGCTACTTGGAACATCAACTTAACCTGCTGCGAAAGGCTGGAAAGGCAGTAACGGTTATGGGTGTGGCCTTGGGAATGACCTTGACAACGGGGTGTAAACAAGGCAACAGCCCGAATGCTTTGCAAGAAAAGCAGGACAGCGTACAGGCAAGCGAAAACCAAATAACAACAGGATTGGTTATCCCAAAAGAGAGAGCAACCTGCTCAGAACCCGATGCTGATGACGAAGATGTGACTGGAATGATTTCTCCCGACACCACTTCGGATAAGCAGGGACAGAAAAACACGAAAAGAAAACGCAAAGTGCGGATGGTCACGAAATTTGTACCGCCGACTAATAAGTAGCAGCCTGTTTCGCCATTTGCCTCCACGCCCCGTGCATTTTCTTCGTTTTTTATCGTAACTTTGCAGATGTTGAAGCATGCATAAACGGCTTGCCCGATGGCGATACATCGCTGAGACAGATGCTCAGCCATGCCCATACACATCTTTAATATAAGGAAACAACACAAGGAAAAATGAAAATAGCACTTATCGTGGCAATGGATAAGGAGTTTGCACAACTCCGTTCGCTGCTCGAAAACGAAAAGATAGAAACGCATCGCAACCTTACCTTCGTTACAGGAAGCATCGGAACAAACGAACTTGTTTTGCTGCAATGTGGCATCGGAAAGGTGAACAGCACCATTGGAGCGGTTGAAACGATAACCCGTTACGCACCCCAATTGGTGGTTTCAACGGGTGTTGCTGGCGGTGCCGACGTCGAAATGAACCCCTTGGAAGTTGTAGTGGGCACGCATTATGCCTACCACGACCTGTATTGTGGCACCGATGTGGCCTACGGACAGCTGCCTGGCCTGCCTCCGCACTTTGATGCCGCTGCCGAGATGGTTAACCGCGCACTTTCGCTCAAAGGCGAAACGCCCATTCATGGCGGACTTATCGTTAGTGGAGATTGGTTTGTTGACAGTAAGGAAAAGATGCGCAGCATACTCGAACACTTCCCCGAAGCCAAGGCGGTAGACATGGAGAGCTGCTCCATCGCCCACACTTGCCACCGTTATCAAACGCCGTTCGTTAGTTTTCGCATCATCAGCGATGTGCCACTAAAAGACGAAAAGGCCGCTCAGTATTTCGATTTCTGGGAGCGAATGGCCAACGGCTCGTTCGCTGTGGTTAGCCAATTCGTGAAGAGCCTTTAAGCCCTTACCTCGCCTTTACAGGCTCAGCGCGAACCGCTTGACAACAAAACAGATTGACACCATATTATATAGGGAATCCCAGCGGTTGCCCTACATCACCCTTTAAACAACAAAACAACATGGACAAGATACCTAGTTTTACCATCGACCACAACAAACTGAAACGTGGCATATATGTAAGTCGTAAAGATAACGTTGGAAACGATGTTGTTACCACATTCGACGTGCGCATGAAAGAACCCAATCGCGAACCCATTTTAGAGCAAGGCGCTATCCATACGATGGAGCATTTGGCCGCCACTTTTCTGCGTAACGACCCCGAATGGAAAGATCGCGTGGTGTATTGGGGGCCTATGGGCTGCCTTACGGGTAACTATCTGCTGATGAAAGGCGACTTGCAGTCGGCCGACATCGTTGACCTGATGCGCCGCACGTTTGAATTTGTGGCCGATTTCGAGGGCGAAGTGCCTGGCACCACAGCTAAAGATTGTGGCAACTACTTGCTACACGATCTGCCTGCGGCTCGCCGCGAGGCTCGTAAATATGTAGACGAGGTGCTGAGCAACATGCAGGAAGAAAACTTGGTTTACCCTGAATAGAAACGATATGACCGATGAAGAACACCTCGCAACAAGCGAACTAGAAGGCAGACAGCCATTGGATGTGCCTGGACAAGTGTCTAAGCGCACACCATACGTTAAGCCCATGCTGTATATTAAGCGCAGTGGGGGCAGCGTTGGCGCATGGTTTAAGGAAAATAAGGACTCTTATCCCATGGCCCTCCCTATGGTGGTGTGCTTTGTTTATTATGTTGTCATGACCTTTGGCGGTGTAAACCCGTTTTCCGATACTGCTGAAGCCTATCTGGAATGGGGCGGGGGAGAGCGCGAAAGCATATATGCTGATGGCGAATGGTGGCGTTTGTTCACCAACATTTTTGCCCATGCGGGCATCGAACATATAATGGGCAATCTTGCCGCATACGCTTTTGGCGCGGTGTTTTTAAAGGAAATATTGTCGCCTTGGAAAGTGGTGGCGGTCTTTCTAGCCTGTGGCTTGGCGGGGGCACTCGTCTGTTCGGTTACGACAGATTATGTTTTCCTTGGTGCTTCGGGTGGCGTTCTAGGTCTTTTCGGTGCTTTTATCGGTTATACGCTCCTCGAAGCGAGTCTGTTTACACGCTATAAGAACACCCTCAACGTGTCTTTGGTGGTGATAGGCATAAGCATTTTAGGCAGTTTTCAGGCAGGCGTAAGTCTCACTGCCCATCTCGTTGGCATCCTTTCGGGTTTCTTAATCGGCTGTGCCATCCCATTATGGAAACAGCGCCATGATGATTGAGGGAGGCTTCTTCCTCTTTTGGGGCAGATAGTCACAGCTGATGCCTTCGCAACTAATCCTCTCTTTATAGATGATAGGCCATTTTTAGAGAGAGGTGATCATTTCAAAAGAAGCATTCATTACGTGATATCGGGATAAGATACGATGCTTTTTCAATAAGATTGGATAAAAAACGAATGGCTATCTCATCACCTGCTGCGTAGCAGTAGTTGGCGGAACGCGTGTTTATTATCCCGAATTCGCTTATATATAATGTACGCGCGCACGCGCGCGAAGGCATTGGATGAACACCCGCTTTTTAGCCTGTACACCGCGAAATGCCAAACGTGGGGATGCGTTTTCTTGTCTTCATTTTCTGCCTCCCTTATCTTCGACGGGGCGTTTAAACAGCCTTTGTATAGATGTCTTTCAACGCATGCCGTGGTATATTTATTTTGGAATGTTATTCCATGTGATGTGGAATGTTGTTCCATATCATCTGGAACGAGGTTCCACATCACATGGAACAGGGTTACATCTTAGCGATAGCGTGGCGGTTAATCAAAAAGCACAGCACTAAGGCTTGTCTATGGCTTTTCGGAAACAAATGTCTAAGGGGCTGAATAATGGGTTTGTGTGTTGTGTGTGTTGAGTAATTGGTGCACGAACGCCACTCCATTGTGGGCAAAGCTGCGACACAAGACCCGCGCCCTTGCACAAGTGCCCATAGGCATAAACAAGAAAACTCCCCGCAACAAGTGGTAAACCATAGTTGCGGGGAGTAAATTTTCGCAAGCGAAGGCAACGTTGTTGCCTGGCGTCTTAACGACGCAGACCAAGAGCCTTGATGATGGCGCGATAGCGTTCGATGTCGCGGTCGTACAGATAGTCGAGCAAACGACGACGCTTACCTACCAACATGGTCAATGATCTTTCCGTGTTATAATCTTTACGGTTCTTTTTCAAGTGTTCCGTCAAATGGGAAATACGGTAGGAGAACAATGCTATCTGGCTCTCAGCAGAACCAGTATCAGAGTTAGACTTCCCGTATTGTCCAAAGATCTCTTGTTTTTTTGCTTGATCTAAATACATAGAACTTTTGTTTATAAAAATGGTTTTGTGCATAAATGCGGGTGCAAAGGTAACACTTTTTATTGGTTCAACCACGCTCTTTTCCAACCTTTTATCGTGCAAGGTGATGATTTTTAACAAATGGGGTATTGTCTTTCTGGTCTTTACCGCTCGTTCGTTTGGTCTTCACGCCTCGCTTCCTTCGGTTCGCTTCTTTGTTTTCTTCCCTTTTCCCCCTTTGTTTCCTCTGCTTCGCGTTGCATGCTTTTGGGCCCACCCTTTTTGTTCTTGCAAGCAAAAAGTTTTTCTTTCTCTCACCTTTTTATTACCTTTGCACCGTTTTTATTAACAAAATCATTTATGTATAAATCATTATTCAACAAGCGTGCGAGCCTACGTTTCACGCATTTCTCCCGTAAGGGGTATGCGCTTTTCTCGTGTTTGGGAAAAGAGGTGATCGTTGGCACGCTGAGCGTTGCTACCTTGGTGCATGCCAAGGCAGAAGGCGTGAGCACCCGCACCCCGTTGGTAGCCGACTCCCTTACGCATAAGGAGCTGAAGCTAGACGAGGTTGTGGTCACTGGTTCGCGTGCGCCGCTCACCGCCTTACAGGCGGCTAAGGTTGTTGCCGTTATCACCAGCGACGATATTCAACGGGCTGCGGCAACCAGTGTAAACGACGTTTTAAAGTTAGTCTCAGGCGTGGATGTCCGTCAGCGCGGAGGCTTTGGAGTACAGACGGACATCTCTATCAACGGCGGAACGTTCGATCAGATTACCATTCTATTGAATGGCGTGAACATTAGCAACCCTCAAACAGGGCATAACGCTGCTGATTTTCCTGTTTCTCTTTCTGATATCGACCGCATCGAGGTGCTTGAAGGCGCGTCGGCACGTGTCTTTGGCGCATCGGCATTTAGCGGTGCCATCAACATCGTTACCAAAACCGAAGCTCAAAGCGGTGTTCGGTTGTCGGCCGAAGGTGGTTCGTTTGGCACGTTTGGTGGCAGTGCGGCCCTTAGTTGGGTTTCAAAGGCCGTGAGCCAGCAGCTTAGCGGTGGCTATTCGCAGTCGGATGGCGGAACAGTCAACACTTATTTTCGTAAGCGGCAGGGTTATTACCAAGGCAATTACGGTGCAAACGCCCTCGACTTGTTTTGGCAAGCGGGCCTGATTTCTAAGGACTACGGTGCCGGAACGTTTTACGGCATCGCCAGCGACAACCAATATGAGGCCACGCGAAGGTTCATCGCCTCGGTGGGCAGCAACATTCGCCCCATCGCAAACAATGTGTTGACCCTTTCGCCCACCATCTATTGGCAGCGAAATTGGGACCACTACCAATGGAAACGCGGCATGACGGGTGCCGCAAAAGGTGAAAACTATCACCGAACAGACGTGTTTGGCGGGTCGTTAAACACTGTAGTGAACTGGTTTTTGGGAAAAACCGCCCTTGGTGCCGACCTTCGTAAGGAGGTGATTTATAGCACGGCATACGGCGAAACCTTGCCTGCCGACCAATGGAAAAGCATACATGGCAGCGACCGAATGTACGAAAGGCGGGGCGAACGAACCAATACAAGCCTGTTTTTAGAGCATAACGTGGTGCTGGAACATTTCACCCTCTCGGCTGGTTTGCTAGCTAACCACAACACGTGGCTATCTGGCGGTCTGCGCTTTTACCCTGGCATCGACATCTCTTGGCGGCCAAACGTGCAATGGAAGGTATATGCCTCGTGGAATAAAGCCCTGCGCCTGCCCACCTATACCGACCTATATATCAGCAACCGCGCACAAGTGGGCGACATGAACCTTAACCCCGAGCGGGTGAACACCTACAAAGTGGGGGCGCGTTATCGCACAACGGCCTTCGAAACGCAGCTCAATGCCTTTTATAGCAATGGGCGCGACATGATTGACTGGGTGTTCGAAACGGACGCTTCTACCCGCTATCATGCGCTGAACATCGGTAAACTAGACAACATGGGAGCATCGGCCGACTTCGCTTTCATGCCTAGGGAACTGTGGGCGAACAGTCCCTTTACGGCCATCAAACTGGGTTACGCCTACATTCATCAGCAGCACGAAACCACACAACCCATATATAAGTCGCTCTATGCCTTGGAATACCTGCGCCATAAGTTTACGGCCACGGTAGACCATCACATCGTTTCGCGCCTCTCGGCCCACTGGGCGATGCGCTGGCAGCAGCGTATGAACGGATACCATCCTTATACCAAGGTAGACTTGAAGTTGCAATGGACGGCCCCCAACTATTCGCTCTATGTGCAGGCCGATAACCTTACCGCCCATCCTTATTACGATTTGGGCGGCGTTAAGCAGCCTGGGCTGTGGCTGATGGCTGGCGGAAGCATTAAGCTGAATCTGTAAAGGCAAGGCCAATCTAGAGAGAAAGCGGGTTAATGGCATTGTGGGAGACGAGAAGAAGAACCCCATGCACAGCCCATCAGGCCTTTTCCTACATTTTGAGGAAAGGTATAATAACATTCGGCGGCAAACTTCTTACAAGGAGAAGTTTGCCGCCTTTTTAGTTTGCTTTTGTGTTAGGGGATGGCATTGGTTGGTAATGCGCCCCTTTGAAGATGATTAGTGGCTTGTAATTTGGCTGTTGAGTATAGCATAAAAGCAGGGTGGAAGGCTTCGTTGCAGCTGTTTGCGCATGTACAAGAAATGGCGTGGCGCCTATCAACGCCACGCCATTTAGTGTACTTATTCTTTGTTCAGCTGCACCTGCGCATACCTATAAGCCTTGTCTACAACCAGCAACTTGATGGGGCGGGTAAAGAAATCGCGCTTGGCGCCTACTTTAATTTTGTAGTCGAGATTGATAACCGAGGCGTTGCCACTTAGCGCCACGTCTATAATTTCGGTTTCGCAGTCGGTCTCGGGCAGGACGATGGGCACCACAAACTCGTTGTCGAAGTCTACGCGAGTTGGTTCGCCGTCTTTTCCCATATATGCAGCCATGCCGAAATACCTGTTGAAATCATGCTCGTTGGTGATTTTCTGACCCACGGCCACCTCTTGTCCTAGGTTCAGGAAGTAGTTTCGCGCTTCGTGATAGCTAACTTGTTCTACGTCGTTTTTCGCCTCTTTGCTACCTGAGCAGGCTGCAAGGGCAAGGAAATACACTGCCACGAAGGTGGCAAAAATCGTTTTCTCCATTTGTTGTTTCATATCTTATCGTCTGTATGTGTATTGTCGGTTGATGCTGGCTACATAGGTCTGCTAGATAGCTTTTGGACGTCTTGGCGTGGCAGAGTTGGTAAAAATGGGCATAAAAAAAGTCTAAAGTGACATGATTAGATGTGCGCCTTAGACCCTTTTTCCTATTACTTCATGAACGATTACCCTTGTTTGTTATGCCATACGCCAAGGGTATGTTCCCATAGTTATGAAAAATCCCCACGTATTTTATTACGTGTACCAAATAGAAGAATCTACAGTTTGTCCGTAAAGATCTTCCTCGTTGTAAACATTATCAAGTTCATAGTCTTCTTGACCATAACTCTTTCTTTTAAGTTTCATGGTTAAACCTCCCTTGGGGTCTTTGGTCTCTGATTGACCCCCTTTAGTTGATGGTAGATGAAGAGACCGTCATCCGGTTGTTATAGATAGAGAGTAACAATTAGTGATAGCTATACTGAAATGCCGTTTTAGCTTTAATTGTTCTGCAAAGATACACATTAATCTGTTAACTTGTTACTTTTATAGTTCGGTTTTTCTGTTATTTAGCACTTTTTTATCTATTAAGGCGTGAGATTTTCACTTTGTTGGTTTATTTTTTAGTATATTTTACGCGGCTTCATTTGTCATAAAATCGGCGTTTTATAGCTTTTGTTAAGTTTTTGTATCGATAGTTTATGCATCCTGTTTACAATTTGGAAGAACTATAACGGTGTAGGCTTGCAATGTGTGTTTGTACGAATATTGGTTCAAACAAATAGCAAACAAGTTGATAAAAGTGCGCATTTGTGGTGGGCCGAGAATGGTATTTCGGGGTTTATCGTTATCTTTGTGCTAGTAAAAAATCGATTAGCATCATGATGAAAGCATTGCAAAACCGCACAACCATACGCCGATATAAGGGCGACGACGTAAGTGAAGAACTTTTGAACGGCTTGCTGGAACAGGCCGCACGCACCCAAACCATGGGCAACTTGCAACTTTACAGCGTGGTGGTTACGCGCGACGAACGCCAAAAACGCCGTCTTGCGCCAGCTCATTTCAACCAACCCATGGCCACACAGGCCCCCGTTGTGCTGACGATATGTGCCGATTTCAGGCGCACCACCTTATGGGCCGAACAACGAAAGGCTAATCCTGGATACGACAATTTCCTGTCGTTTATGAACGCGACCACAGATGCGCTGCTCTATACGCAGACCTTTTGTTGTCTGGCAGAAGAGGCAGGGCTGGGCTATTGCTTTCTTGGCACCACCATCTACAATGCTCAGCAGGTGATAGACGTACTTGAACTGCCGACATTGGTTCTGCCTGTGGCTACGATAACTTTGGGATGGCCCGACGAAAATCCTGCCTTGAGCGATCGACTACCACTTGAAGCCTTTGTGCACGATGAGGTTTATCGCGACTATACGCCTGTAAAGATAGACGACTTTTATGCAGCGAAAGAAGATTTGGCCGTTAACAAGGCGTTCGTGGCTGAGAATAAGAAGGAGACATTGGCACAAGTCTACACCGATGTTCGCTATACCAAAGCGGCCAACGAAGCCATGTCGGAGGCTCTTTTGAAGGCGTTGAGGCAACAGGGGTTTGTGTAGGGAGATGCGCTTTTAGTTTTTGTTGCCTTGGACTTTTGCCTTTTAAAGGCGCTTAACTCGTGCCTAGTGCGGGCTTTTCTTATTTACAAACAGGTGTGTTGGTGTGTTTTGGGGCCTTCATAGATATGCCCTAAAACTGCATTTTGCCATCAACCCGTGAGTACAAAGCCTCTTGTACTGCCACTACAAGCCTTTTGTAGCCTGACTACAAGTAAGCGGTAGTGCGACTACAAACGAGTTGTAGTGGCACTACAAAAGGCTTGTAGCCACCCTACAAGTGGTTAGGTACACGTCACTAGCTGTTTTAATTAGTTTATATTACTTTTTTTGTTGTCATAGAAGAATAATGTATCTTTGCAAAAAATACCATATTACCAAACTGAAAAGTGGTGGAATGGGGTAGAGTTTATGCTAAGTGGTGCATAAGTGGTATGCAAACATCTTGTGTTTAGTAATTAGTAGCTGGACGCATTTGTTGCAGAACACAATAGAGATAAGGCTTTAGCCCTAATGAAATCAAACTGAAAACTTTATGAAAGGTAAGAATTCCTTCATGTTGTTAGTGGGTTTTGTGCCCATGTCGGTAAGCCAGGTGGCTGTTGTCGTCGTGCTGTAAAGTCGGCGATAATAAAGCAAAGGTGTTTCGTTGATGGGTTGAGGCCGCAGGTAGTGGGGCAAAGAAGACTCTCAGGCTATAGCCAGAATGCTGGTGAAGAGCAAAGCGAGCACAAAGTTTATTGTCATCATGACTTCAAAATGGCATGATACAATCATGCGCATAAGGAAGAAATAGGGTTCTTTGAGCGGCGATTGATAAGTGTGAAACTCCTGGCGAGGGGGCGAATGCCTACGGCCAGGGTAAGGTCTTGTTAGGATGATGAACAGCATTAATTCTGAAAGCCTTGACTTAAGCTTTCGAGGCGAGAAGAACAACTAATATAAAAGGGCGAAGAAACTTTTGCCCGACAATGCAGTGCAGAGATGCGTGCGTTGAAATGTAGGTCTGCCACAAGGCGGATGAGATTTATTTTATCACTTTTACTAATTAAAATGTAACGTTATGAAAAAGAGATTTTTTTATTGGATGTTTGTGGCTATTGCAGCCATGTCGGTAAGTTTGATGTCGCTAACATCGTGCAGTAGCGATGACAACAAAGATGTAGACCCCGTAGCTGCGTTGAAGGGGCAGATTGTGGGTAGCTGGGAACTCGAAGGCAAATATCATGAATCTGGCGACCCCGTAGGTGGATTAATGGCAGCCATGAACTATGACTTCCAGGCTAATGGTTCACTGAAGATAACAGTTAATGTGTCTACGGTTTCTTGGAAAATTTGGAATGTGCTTGTTGGAGACACAAACTATATCGTGATTAATGGTAATCAGAATATGATAAAAAAGATTAGTGACGATACTCTTGAGTTTGTCTACGATGAAAGTAGTGGCGATTTCTACCGATTTAAAAAAGCGAAATAGCCTTTAATTCTATGAGCGAGTTAGGCATGCAGGCATCTGATTGTCTGCATGCCTTCTGTGTGTTCATCGTAACAACAGCTTTGTTGCCAAACATGCAATGGCGTGTTTGGCAGCAAAGCTGTTTGTATATAGTACGAGTGATGAAGTTAGATAAAAAACGAATGACTATCTCGCCAACTACCGCTTGGTGGTAGTTGACATGACAAACCTCTCTTTTCCCAAACTCGTATAAAGGTGGAAGGGAAAGCGATAGGGGATGCCTGCTACGGCAGATACTGCTCTTTTTGTAGGTTCTTCAATGCACTTCTGGCTTGTTATCCTCCTTTATATAGAGAGAAAAGAAAGGTGCAGCAGGTTTGTCGCATAATGAAGAAATTTGCAGAGCTTTCCTGTGACACACAATTCTCCATGACTATTTTGATCAATAACTTTGTAAAGATTTTCTTTCGTTTTTATTTGCGTGATTTGAAAAATAAACTTAACTTTGCCAACGATACCATAATAAACACGCAGATGCAAGGTTGGCATGTGGCGTGTGCCGAGTTAATAGGCGCATAGCGCAGTGTTGCCATGCTACGCAAAACCGTGGAAAGAGTGAATATCTGTATTAAAAAACCAAGAGGAACATATTATTAACACTATCGATAATCTAAGTTGTAACTTTATGAAAAAGAAGTTATTTTATTTCGTGTTCGTAGCCTTAACGGCTATGACAGCGGGTTTGTTGTCGTTAACATCATGTAGTAAGGATGATGAAAAGAAAGAAGAAATTGACCCCGTAGCCGAACTTAAAGCGAAGTTTGTGGGCGAATGGAACTTTGTTGGTAGTTATGATACTTCTGGAAAACGGATCGATGACATTACAGTAGAAATACATAGGGTGTTCGAAGCGGATGGAACGCATAAGGGTATTGTGGCTGGCAAGTATAGTAACACAACAGGATGGGATGTAGAAGTTAAAGGCTCTGAGCGGATATTACGCATGGGCACACTTGTAATGAGGATACTAAACATCAGTGCTAACACATTTGAGATAACCAGTTCAGAAGGTAGCTATGACCTATATGTAAGGACTAAATAGCTTTTTGCCCTTCAATGGCTGGCTAAGCATACTGCAAACCCCTTGTTAACAGAGCTTTCAAAAGTCTTTCTGAGTAAAAAATCTGCTTATGCTTGCAAATGTGCGATGGCGTTTTTGCAGAAGTTTTGTGCTTGAGGTGTGGCTTTTTATATCACGACTTACGCTTTACTCACCGTGTTTGACAATGCTTTCATAGGCCGAGAGGTCTAGTTTATGTCCGTACTTGGTTTCCAAAGCCCGTATGTCTTGTAGGGTTTTGGCAAGGAAAGTCTTGTATTCCGCACTGTCGGGATTGAAGGGTTTGTGGTTAAGGGCTGCTTGAAGGGGCTGCCATTCTTTTAAAAAGGTGTGGGCAGAGGATGAGAGATAAACATCGGTAAACCGTTGCCAAATGTATTCAACAGCCTGTTCGGAGGGGTGGAGCATGTCGGGCGCATAGAAACGATAGTCGCGCAGCTCGTCGTTCATTATCTCGTAGGCAGGAAAATAGGTTGTGCAATCGGGAAGAAGGCCAAGCAAACGGTGCGTGGCCAAGATGAGTGTGGCCTTTGACAGCTGACTGCCCACAAAGCTATATTTGGCGTAACGGATGGGGCTGACGGTGAGAACAACCTGCACTTGCGGATTGCGCGACTTCAATATATCGATGGCCTGATGCAAAAAAGCTACGCATTCGTCTACCGATAGTTCTTTTTCTTCGAAAAGCTTTTGGGGGAGTTTCAGGCAATTGTCTGCAATTTCGCCCGTCTCTTTCCAACAATAAACATGGTTGGTGCCCAACGTAAAGATGGCCACTGCAGGGCTATCGGTACAGCGTTCCACAGTATGCAGAATGCTTCCGGGGTTGTACATCACGCCATAAGGGTTTACCGTGGCTTGGAATTGAGCCTCGACAAATCGCTTACCCATATTTTGGGCGAAGCACGAACCTACTAGAAGTACGCGTTCGAAAGGTTCGATGGTGAACGTGGGGTGGGGTATGGCTACGGGAGTTTGCAGTTGCATCATGTTGAAAGGTTTGCTTCTGTTGTGTTACCAGTCTCAATATAAGGGCGCGTATGCAGTAAATTGCACGTCTGTTGGTGCGTGATTATGCACCCTGATGGGTGAGATTAAATGGTGGAAAGCCTGTATGGGGCATGCCCCGAGTGGATATTGGGGGCTTTAGTCCTTATTATATATAAGGTGTAAGGGGGTGAATGGCGTGCGAGGAAGAGCTACGGGCAAAGTTGCCGACTAGTATTTGCGAAGCACAAGACAAACGGGTTTACCCAGATTGATGCGTTTGCCAGTGTTGGTAAGCAAGCCTGTGCGAGCATCTCGCCTAAAAATCTGAATGGCATTGTCGTCTCGGCAAGCTACGAGCAAATACTTACCATTGGGTGTGATGGTGAAGTTTCGGGGATGAATGCCCGTTTGCTGGTAGCCCACCTTGGTGAGAAGGCCGGTTTGCGGATTAATGGCGAAGATGGCAATGCCGTCTTTTTTCAGTCGATGAGAGGTATAAAGGAATTTCCCATCAGGACTAATGTGAATGTCGGCACTACCTCGTCCACCGCCTTCGTCGGCCATCAAGGTTTGCATTTCAGTGAGTTGGTCGTTGTTATAACGCATAACCACGCATGTTCCGCCCAACTCGTTGATGAGATAAAGATAGCGTCCGCCCTTGTCGAAAGTGATATGGCGTGGTCCTTCACCACGTTTCACCTCGAAGGCCACGGTTGGTTGGGCCAACACTTCAGTTCCGCTGGGGGTGAAATCAAATCTATGTATGCGATCGTTGCCCAAGTCGGTGGCCAAGAAATACTTGCCGTCGGGAGTGGGGAGCCCACAATGGATGTGCGAAACGGCTGCCGAATCGCGTCCACGAAATCGTGTTTGTTGGGCCGTTCCTTGTAATCGCCCTTGCTTGTCTAGCTTAAACGCACTGATGTCGCCACCCGAATAGTTGGCCGTTATCAGACATTTGCCATCTGTGTAAAGGTTGCAGGGGTCGCTTCCTGGTTGGTTTTCGGGGTCGTCAAATCTGTCGCCTGCCTTTGTAGAGACAAAAATGGGGTTTGAAAGTTGGCCCGTTTTCGGGTCGAAATCAAAGCTATACGCTCCTTGTCGACCATCGTTGAACTCGCTAACGGCATACAATCGGTTGCCATTGGGCGATAAGGCCACGAACGAGGGATTGCCTGCCTTGGCCGAAGAGCGTAGCGAGAAGTTGCCCGTATCTTGGTTGAAGCGATACACGTAGATGCCTTTCGATGGACTGTCTTGGGTGTAAGTGCCCACGAAGAGTGTGAGTTGGTTTTGTGGTTTACCCTTGGCAATACCACAAAGCGACAGCGCCGAAAGGGCCAAAGATAGGACGGAGCGGAGGTGGGTCATAACGTTGACGAATGAAATGTGAATGAATGATGGCGTGATATGCCTAATTTTGTAGGTGGAACGGATTGTCATGCGAGGGCGAAAGGCCTGTCGGCTGACTGTCAACAAGGATGAACTGCGAGAGTAGGCCATTGCGCTGCTTAGGAAAAGTGATTGTGCCACCGCTGCGTTTTGATGGCTAATCTCGTACGAATGCTCTGCGAGTGGCTATCGCCGAACGCTTGCGTGCACTGCCTAATCGATGATCTCGCTAAGCGGTTGCATCACGAATTGGCGTTCGTTCATGTGTGGGTGCGGAATAACAAGGTCGGGTTCGTTCACGTGTAGGTCGTCGTAGAGCAAGATGTCGATGTCTATCAGGCGGTCGTGATACTGTCCGTCGATGCTTTTTGTTGTGCGTCCCAAGGCTCGTTCAATGTCTTGCGTAGCCTGTAACACCTCTCTTGGCGACAGTGAAGTTTCGCTACACACGGCCGCATTTATAAAGGTGTTCGCCGAATTGAAGCCCCATGGGGCAGTTTCGATCAGAGCCGACTGGCGCACAACGGGGCCAATCAGCTCTGATATTTGTTTAATGGCCAGCTTGATGTTACCCTTGCGGTCGCCCAAGTTGGCTCCAAGACTCATATATACCTTATGTTGGCGCACGGCTTGTTAGTCGTTGAGGATGAGTAACGCGTCGCCGAAGCAGCCAAACTTGTACTCGTTTTCCACCGCTAGGCGATAAGCTTCCATCACAAGGTCGTAACCTCCGAAGGCCGCAGTTGACATCAAGAGGGTGGAAAGCGGATGGTAGAAGTTGGCCACCATCGTGTCGGCCAGTCCGAAATCGTATGGAGGGAAGATGAAACGGTTGGTCCATCCTGAGTATTCTTTAAGCATCCCATCGGTGCCAACGGCTGTTTCGGTGGCTTTTACTACGCTCGTTCCAACGGCGCAGATGTGTTTCCCCTCAGATTTAGCCTTGTTTACGATGGCACATGCTTCAGAACCGATGTGCATCGACTCTGAATCTACCTTGTGTTTGGTAAGGTCTTCCACCTCAATGTCGTGGAAATTGCCCAGTCCGCAGTGTAAGGTGATGGCTGCCGAGTTAATTCCGCGTATCTCCATGCGCTTAAGTAGCTCGCGACTGAAATGTAAACCCGTGGCGGGAGCTGTCACTGCGCCTTCGTTTGCTGCGTAAATGGTTTGGAAATCCTCCATGTCTTCTTCCGTTCCGTGGTGATTTTCGCGCGCGTCGATGATGTAACGGGGTAGCGGAGATTCGCCTAGGGCGAAGAGCGAACGCTTAAACTCATCGTGATCACAGTCGTATAGGAAGCGTAAGGTGCGTCCACGGCTCGTAGTGTTATCTATAACCTCGGCCACCATTGTGCCGCTGTCGTCGAAAAACAGTTTGTTGCCGATACGAATTTTACGTGCAGGCTCCACCAAAACGTCCCAAAGGCGCATTTCTTGGTTGAGTTCGCGCAGCAGGAACACCTCAATCTTGGCGTCGGTCTTCTCTTTCATGCCATAAAGGCGTGCTGGGAACACCTTCGTATCATTGAAAATGAACGTGTCGCCTTCGTCGAAGTAGTCTATAATATCGCGAAATTGTATGAATTCGCCCTTAATTGGCTTTCCTTTCTTGTCTTTTTTAAAAAGGTCAATGGTGTTTGATTTCTTGTGCAGAACCATCAGTCGGCACTCGTCACGACGTGTAAGGCGCGACATTTCTTTCTCTCCCTTTTCGTTCTCAATCTCGTGATATACGCTATGAGGATACAAGGCAATGAGCTCTTGTGGCAGCTTGAAGTTGAATTGTGAAAGCTTCATGTTGATGTTTTGTATTGTGGAGGGGTTTTTACTTGTGATAATTGGGGTGGAAGAGAGGTTTGGAGAGGCCTCACCCTCTATCTTTCTCGAAGTGAAGAGAGGAATGATGTGCCTTGATTGGATGTTTACTAGTTAACGAGTTAGCGGGTGGTCGAGTTTGCAAGAATGCTTACCTTGAAACGCATAAACCACAGACTAAAGTCCTTAAACTCCTTAACGCTTTACTCCTTAGCCTCTAAATGGGGCATCTCGATGTCTTGTTGATCGAGCCATTCTTTAAAAGTGTCTAGTTGTAGGCAGTTCTCTACACGTACGTCGCCCACCCTTGTGCGACGCAGGGCGGTGAGATATGCACCGCTATTAAGCGCTCTTCCGATGTCGCGAGCCAATGCCCTGATGTATGTTCCCTTGCCGCATACCACGCGGATGGTGAGTTGCATCAGGCTTGGATCGAAGTTGAGCACCTCTATTTCGTCAATTTGAAGCGTCTTGGGTGCCAGTTCTACGTCTTTTCCCTTTCGTCTTAGGTCGTATGCGCGGTCACCGTTCACCTTTACGGCGCTATATGTTGGCGGCACCTGTTGTATCTCGCCCACAAACTGTTGCAGAACGTTGTCGATGGCTTCGCGTGTGATATGGGCTGTTTCGAAGGTCTCGTTAACAGGGTGTTCCATGTCGTAGCTAGGGGTAGTAGCACCCAATTGCAGCGTGGCCACATACTCTTTGGTGTGGGCTTGCAGTTCGGCAATGCGCTTAGTGGCCTTCCCTGTGCATAGCACCAGCACGCCTGTGGCTAGCGGGTCGAGTGTTCCTGCGTGGCCGATCTTTACGCGTTTAACGCCAAGTCGTCGCGACAGCAGGTATCTTACACGTGCCAACGCCCCAAACGAGGTTATCTCGTAGGGCTTATCTATGCAAATTATCTCGCCTTGGTGTATGTTCATCAGTCTACCATGGCTAGTGAATTACCTGCGAGCATCCATGCTAAGATGGCGCCACCCACGATAATGCGGTACACGCCAAATGCCCGAAAGCCGTATTTGGTGAGATAGGCGATGAAGGCCTTGATGGCTATTAGCGCCACAACGAAAGCCACTGCGCTGCCAAGGAGCAATGTTCCTGCATGACTGGCAAGCATAGAATAGTCGCCAATCTTATGCATATGCAAGAATAGTTTTAGTAAATCGAGGCACGTTGCTGCGAACATGGTGGGCACGGCAAGAAAAAACGAGAACTCGGCAGCATCTTTTCGCGTGAGTTTTTGTGCCATACCGCCCACGATAGTTGCCATAGAGCGAGATACTCCTGGTATCATCGCCATGCATTGGAATAGTCCGATGGCGAAAGCACGCCGTGGCGTGAGCTTGGTTTCTGGTGAACCATTGCCGAAAAGCTTATCGCAGAACAGCATGAACACACCACCCACCACGAGCATAACGGCCACCACCATCACGTTTCCCAACAATGCGTCGATGAACTTGTTGCAAAGTCCACCGATAACCATGGCAGGAATGAAGGCGATGAGCAGCTTATAGTAGAAATCCCACTTGCGCAGCGTGCGCTGAAAGGGTGTTAGTCCTTCGGGTGGAGTTGAATGGTTGAGCCTGAAGAAACGTTTCCAATAAAGCACAACCACCGCAAGGATGGCGCCAAACTGAATGATAACGTCGAAGGCTTTCACAAACTCGTCGCTCTCGATACCCAGCAAGGCTTGCGTAATAATCATGTGGCCCGTAGACGATACGGGGAGAAACTCGGTGAGTCCCTCCACGATGGCCACGATAATGGTTTGTATAATGTCCATGTCGTGTTACGCTTCTTCTTGCTCTTTGGGATCTCTGGGCTTACGTATAACGGCGTAGATGATGGAGATGAAACCGAGGAAGCACACCACGGGGGCAACTTTAATGCGCGTGGCACTGAAAATGTCGGGGTTGAAAGCTGTCTCGGTAGAGCCGGGTCCGCTCATAAGTATCAGGCCCAGTACCACAACTGCCATGCCCACAGCCAACAAGATGAAGTTCATCTTGTCGAAAGCGAAGTTCTTTTTATCCATTTCTTTTATGTTCGTATTTGTTTGTAGGCCTTGTCGCGGGTGTGTGCGTTTTGTGCGACTGTAGCCTGAACATTGTTGTAGCGATGTTTGTTTATACCTTATTATATGTGGGTGATGCGCATAAAGGGCAGACCCTTGCCCGCTCCTTTTGGCCCTTTCACTCCTTATTATATATAGGCGGTTGTCGTTTTCGGCAAATTCTCGTCCGTGTCTTTCGGCCGATTTACACCTTATTATATATGGGTGGCCTATGCCTTAGTCCTGCGATCTACTAGATCTTGTATAGTTCTCCAGCCTTCATTCGCAAGAATCGGTTTACCGATATGTATGCGCAGATGGCGGTGATGGAGATACCGAAGAGCATGACGGCACAACCCGTGATGGCTATCACGTCCCATGTGATGATGCTCAACATGTTGTCTTGGTAACGATAAAGTCCGTAAATGCACCCCGCCAGTACCACTATGGCCAGCAGTGCAGCCACGATACCCACACCAATGGCTTGCTTAATGAAGGGTCGGCGAATAAATCCCCACGACGCTCCAACCAGCTTCATGGTGTGGATGGAGAATCGGCGGGCGTAGATGCCTAAGCGAACGGTGTTGTTGATGAGTGAGAACGAAACGAAGGTAAGCAGTCCGGCCAGCACCAATAGCACCAAACTGATTTTGCTTAGCGTGCTGTTCACGTTTTCAACCAGTTCGTGTTGGTAGGTGATGTCTGCCACTTTGGGATAAGCTTTAAGCTCTTTCGAAATCCAGTTTATCGAGTCGTTATTGGCGTAATCTCCTTTAAGCGTCAGCTCAATGGATGCTAAGAAAGGGTTATCGCCCCCTACAAACTCGCTGGGATCGCTGCCCATGGCCACGGTTTGTTCTTTCAGGGCCTGATCTTTACTGATGAAAGTGAGGCTCTTAATATACGGGCGCGCCTGCAAACGAGTGCAAAGGCGTTGCGCTTCGGGGTTGGTAAGATCTTGATCGAGCATCATGGTAACTACTAGGTTTTCCTTTACGTAGTTGGTAAGGTTGCGTGCGGTGAATACCGAGAGCACTATCATGCCCAGCAATATAAGCACCAGCGCGGTGCTTATGCATAGCGTTATTACCTGCAGTCCATAACGGCTGCGGGCCTTGTTGTGTTTCTTTCTCATTTTAATATGGCACTATTACACCGAATTTCCTGCAAAGGAACGAAAAAAACTCTAACTACGCAACGTTTTTAACGCTTATTAGTGAATTTGTATTGTAGCAAGCGCGATTCGCTAGACAATATGCCGTAAGCCTGCCGCTCTTCTTAACGCTAGATAAGGTCCATCAAAGGGGTTGCAGAAACAAGTTTATGGATTGCGCATCCTTCCGTAAAAGGGAGGTAATGGTTACGCGAGTTCGGGATAAAACACAATCGTTATGCCTTCTGTCGCGTAGCACGAGTTGGCAAGATAGCCTTATTTTTACCTGTTCAATCTTGTTCTGAGCGCATGGTTTCTTAGTCCAAACTCACCAATTAACCATTCCGCCGTTCGCATTTTCATCGTTCCAGAAATGCGTTTCCTATGCCCTTATGATGCATTATTACATTAATCGCCACGTTAAATGTATTTTGGACAGCTGTTCCATGTTATCTGGAATGCTGTTCCAGTTGAATTGGAACCCTGTTCCAACTTATCTGGAACAGGGTTCCATCTTAGCTGTAACAAGGCTGGAGCTTAAAAAACTCACTACAAAGCCTTATCGGATGAGGAGTGAAAGATGGCGTTTGGAGGTTAGGAGGGTGAGTTGTTGGTGGTAATAGATTGTGGAATGAACCGCCTAGATAGTGCCAAGCTAGTATCAAAACTTGGTTTTCGTTTGTTCATGCAGTCATATATATCACAGCAGATGGGAACACATACCTCACTTTCTCGCGATTTTCGATGGTGTTTGATGGCAGTCTCGTGTGCGTGTATGTGTATATAAATAATAATGAGTAAATGACGTTGGAATAGACTGTATCTTGCAATTAATGAAAGGCCTGCTATGCTTTTAGGGCTCTTTCCTAATGCCTTTCAATTTGCCTAGATAGCTAATGTAGGGCCATAAATAAGGGCTAAGGGATAGTTTTCATGTTACTTGTGGTGTTCCATGTCATGTGTAACATGGTTCCATGTTATGTGTAACGTTGTTCCATGTAAGATGTAACGTTGTTCCATGTTATATGTAATATACTTGCATATTATGTGTAACAAGACTACTTGTATTGTGCTGTAAGCTAAGGCATTAATTGCAGTGTTGCGAAAGACATGAAAATGATAAGCCATCTCTTATTTGGGGGTTGCCAAGAACGGATTGTTTGTGGATGATTTTTTGTGGAGTAGTCTACTCAAACAAGTGTTGAAGTGGGTATTATACAAAAACCAGTTGTTGAATGAAGTTGATTTTTATGCGAACAACACCATATTACATAATACCTTTTTACGCGTAGCCAGACTTTGAACACAGTGAGAAAGTTATGCAAAATGGAAAACTTTAGCGATGAAAGTTTTATGAAAGTTTTCCATTTTAGTAAACTCTCACTTTATGGATACCAGTTCTTATATTGTCGTTTGAGGTGCAACAGTTTCATTGATTTTATGTTGCTTTTCCCTGTTAAGTCATTGCCTTGAGATGGTTTAGGGATAAAGAATAGTTTGTCAATAGGTTGATAATCATTTGTTTGTGGGTGTATTGTTTTTTAAACCTAATGCTTTTGGCGTGCGTTGCTAACTTATCGGTATAAAAGTTAATCATTGTTTATTGGGTGATTGTATCTAGTTCGTAATCTCCACAAATTGAGAATGTTTGAGAATACTAAGTTTACTTTTCCGAAAATTACGATAAACGCGTTTGATAATATCAAAAATAGTTTGTAGCTTTGCAAAAGAAAATAGAGGTTTAGTAATGGAACAAACAAAAACTTATTCATACGAAGAGGCCTTTGCGGCCGCTTTAGATTATTTCGCCGGTGACGAACTGGCGGCGAGAGTTTGGGTAAACAAGTATGCGATGAAGGATAGCTTCGGCAACATTTACGAGAAATCGCCCGAAGATATGCACTGGCGTATTGCCAACGAGATTGCTCGCATCGAGGGGAAATACCCCAATCCGCTCTCTGCAAAAGAAGTCTACGAACTGCTCGACCATTTCCGTTACATCGTCCCAGCAGGTAGTCCGATGACGGGTATTGGCAACAGCTACCAAGTTGCATCGTTAAGCAATTGCTTCGTTGTGGGACTTGATGGCGACGCCGACTCGTATGGGGCCATCATGCGCATTGATGAAGAGCAGGTGCAGCTGATGAAACGCCGTGGCGGAGTGGGCCACGACCTCTCACACATACGTCCCAAGGGTTCGCCCGTGAACAACTCGGCGCTTACGTCTACGGGTCTTGTTCCCTTTATGGAGCGTTACAGCAACTCCACACGCGAAGTGGCGCAAGACGGAAGGCGTGGTGCGCTGATGCTATCGGTTAGCATTAAGCATCCCGACAGCGAAGCTTTCATCGACGCGAAGATGACCGAAGGCAAAGTGACGGGTGCTAACGTGTCGGTGAAAATCGATGATAACTTTATGCAAGCAGCCGTAGACGACAAGCCATACGTGCAGCAATTCCCTATCAATAGCGACAATCCTGAGGTGGAAAAAGAAATTTCTGCCAAGGCGCTGTGGGATAAAATCGTGCACAACGCATGGCAAAGCGCAGAACCTGGCGTGCTTTTCTGGGACACCATACTGCGCGAAAGCATCCCCGACTGTTACGCCGACCTGGGCTTTACCACAGTTAGCACCAACCCATGTGGCGAAATTCCGCTCTGTCCGTACGACAGTTGCCGTCTGCTTTGCGTCAATTTGTTTAGCTATGTAGTAAATCCGTTCACCAAAGAGGCCTATTTCGACTTCGATAAGTTTGCCAAACACGTGGCTATTGCTCAGCGAGTGATGGACGATATCGTGGATTTGGAGCTTGAGAAGATAGATCTCATCATGGAGAAGATTAAAGACGACCCGCAAAGCAGTGAGGTTAAGGGTGCCGAATATCATCTTTGGGAGAAGATCAAGCGTAAAAGCAGCATGGGAAGACGCACTGGCGTAGGCATAACAGCCGAAGGTGACATGATTGCAGCATTGGGTTTGCGATACGGAACACAAGAAGCTACCGACCTGAGCGTAAGTGTGCACAAGTGTTTAGCAATAGCTGCCTATCGCTCTTCTGTGGTTATGGCCAAGGAACGCGGTGCTTTCGAAGTGTTCGATGCCAAGCGCGAGGCTGCAAATCCCTTTATTTTGCGCCTGAAAGAAGCCGACCCGTCGCTCTACGACGATATGGTGGCTTACGGTCGACGTAATATTGCCTGCCTAACTATCGCTCCCACGGGAACAACTAGCTTGATGACGCAGACAACGAGCGGCATCGAACCCGTGTTTATGCCTGTGTACAAACGCCGTAGAAAGGTAAATCCCAACGATACAGACGTGCATGTGGACTTCGTTGACGAGGTGGGCGACAGCTTCGAAGAGTACATCGTGTACCATAAGAAGTTTATGGACTGGATGAAAGCCAACGGGTTTGACACCGAAAAGCGATATACGCAAGAAGAAATAGACGCCATTGTGGAACAGTCTCCTTATTATAAGGCCACTGCAAACGATGTAGACTGGCTGATGAAGGTGAAGATGCAGGGCGCGATACAAAAGTGGGTAGATCACTCTATCAGCGTAACGGTGAACTTGCCCAACGATGTAGACGAGGCGTTGGTTAACCGCCTGTATGTAGAAGCATGGCGTTCGGGCTGCAAGGGCTGTACGATTTATCGCGACGGAAGCCGTTCGGGCGTGATGATTTCTGTGTCGAAGAAAGACAAGAAGAAAGAGGAGAAGGAAGAAGAACAGCCCGTTGTACCCTGCAAACAGCCCGAAGTGACCGAGGTTAGACCCAAAGAGCTGGCCTGCGACGTTGTTCGCTTCCAGAACAATAAGGAAAAATGGGTGGCTTTCGTGGGCTTGCTCAACGGCTATCCTTACGAAATTTTCACCGGTTTGCAAGACGATGACGAGGGCATTGCTCTGCCCAAGTCGGTTACGAAGGGTAAAATCATTAAGAATGTAGGCCCCGATGGTCGCAGCCGTTACGACTTCCAGTTTGAGAATAAGCGTGGATATAAAACCACAGTTGAGGGCTTGAGCGAGAAGTTTAACCCCGAATATTGGAACTATGCCAAACTTATCTCGGGTGTTTTGCGTTATCGCATGCCTATCGATCACGTGATAAAGCTAGTTGGTTCGTTGCAATTGAAGAGCGAAAGCATCAACACTTGGAAGATTGGTGTTGAGCGCGCATTGAAGAAGTACATAACCGACGGCACCGAGGCAACGGGCATGAAGTGTCCCTCTTGCGGACAAGAGACGCTCGTTTACCAAGAAGGTTGCCTTATCTGCAAAAGCTGTGGCGCATCGCGCTGCGGATAAACAATGCATTTCCTTGCTCCACTTCGTAGCCAGAGGGCTGCGGGGTGGAGCGCATTTTCTTTATAGTGGTAAAGGAGTTAAGGGATTATGAGGTAAAGGAGTTAAGGAGTTATGGAGTTAAGGAGTTAAGCCAAATGCGTTGTTAACTCGTCAACTTGTTGTCTTGTCAGCTAGCATTTAAGCTATGGTGTTAAACCAAATGAATTGTGTATGAGTGTATTTTCCCCCATTTTGCTTTTGAACGGCGTTAGCCATTTTTTCACTTTTTCACCCTTTCACCTTTTCATTTTTCCCCTTTCACCTTTGAACGGCGTTAGCCATCTTTTCACTTTTTCACTCTTTCACCCTTTTTATTTTTCCCCCTTTTCACCCATCATGACTTTTCATTATGCCCCATTACATCCATCTTCGTAACCTACATTTCCACGCCTTTCACGGTGTAATGCCCCAAGAACGCACGGTGGGCAACGATTACGTGGTGAACCTTCGTGCCGAATATCCTATCGAACAGGCCATGCAGAGTGATGATGTGGCCCACACGTTGAACTATGCCGAGGTGTACGCCGTTGTCGAAAAGGAGATGCAAACGCCATCTTGCCTGCTCGAAAACGTGGCCCATCGCATTGCCCAACGCCTTTTCCACGACTTCCCCCGCATACGTTCGCTACGCCTCGAAGTGGTTAAACAAAACCCGCCAATGGGTACTTGCGGAGGCGAAGCTGCCGTAGAAATTCAATTAAATAATGATAAAAGCCAGTGACAAGGACCTGAATACGGGCTTTTTTCTGTATTTTTGCATAAACAAAACCGTTGACCGACGGTTCAGGATACACCAAGGGCAGGCTCTAAGAATAGCCTCTGCTGGTTTTTATGGGTTTGTTTGAGCAAATTTCGCTTACTTCTTGAAGGTTCATAGCAAACTATGCAACTGAAAGGATGGCTGAAAAATGCTGAATAAGAACGAAAAGAGCAGTGGAAAGCGAGATGAAAATGTAGACTTAAATGCAGTTAGGAATTTTTAGAACAAGCTCAAAATGTAGCGTGACGTCGATATTGCGGCTCTTCAATTCAGCGTGTATGAACAAAAAGATTACCGCCCTTTTCGTGTTGTTGCTTCTGCTGCCGTTTGCCGCAAATGCTGCAAACAAAAAGTTCGTGTTGGTTATCGACCCAGGACACGGAGGGAAAGATGCAGGCGCTTTGGGTGCGTTCTCGAAAGAAAAGAACATCAACCTGAACGTGGCTATGGCCTTCGGGCGAAACGTGCAACGAAATTGCCCTGACGTAAAGGTGATTTACACGCGCACCACCGACGTGTTTATCGGACTGAAAGAACGAGCCGAAATAGCCAATCGCAATAAGGCCGACCTCTTTATATCTGTGCATACCAATGCCTTGCCAGGAGGTAGGCAAGCCTACGGAATGGAAACTTACACGCTGGGAATGCACCGCGCGGGCGCCAATCTTGATGTGGCTAAACGCGAAAACGCGGTTATCTTGATTGAGAAAGACTATAAACAGAGCTATCAGGGCTTTAATCCCAATTCGTCGGAAAGCTATATCATGTTCGAGTTTATGCAAGATCGCAACATGGCCAACAGCGTAGACTTGGCCAAGATGGTGCAACGCGAAACGTGTGCAGCAGCCAATCGCCCCGATAAGGGCGTGCATCAGGCAGGCTTCCTCGTGTTGAGAGAAACGTCGATGCCCAGTTGCCTTATCGAGTTGGGTTTTATCACCACCCCCGACGAAGAACGCTTGCTCAACGATAAGGCACGCATAGAGAATATCGCAACGGGTATTTATCGCGCATTCGTTAACTACAAGAACAAGTATTATAATGGTATTGTGGTGCCCTACAAGCCTACGCCGGTGCCAACACCCGCTGTGCCCGATGTGGTACCCGACGTTTACAAGGCCGACGATGGTTCGTCGTCTAGCCAAACGTCGTCTCGTACGTCGCGCCGACGCGATCGTGCGGAGGCTGACGCGATTAAACACGACTCAGCTACAAGCCGTTCGACCACACATAGGGCACAAGCCTCCAACCAAGACACATACGAACGCCCAGCTGTTTCCACTCCAGAACAAGGACGGAGCGAAGATCATTCTCTGCCTAGCGTTACGTCTGGAGAGTCAGAAGAGAAAATTATCTCGTTTGGCGAATCGGCTGTTGTGCCCATCTTTAAAGTGCAAATCATGGCCAGCACCAAGGTGATACGTCGTAACAGTCCACGTTTTAAGGGACTGAAAGACGTTGGACACTTCAACGAGAACGACATGGTGAAGTACACCTACGGTGCATCGGCCGACTACAATGAAATAAACAGACTGCGAAAAGAAATTGCCGACAAGTTCCCCGATGCTTTCGTCATCGCCTTTAAGGATGGTGTGCGGATGGATGTGAATAAAGCCATACGGGAATTTTCGGTTAACAGACACAAAGACAACAAATAATTAAGTATGAAATTTTTTACGAGAGAGGTAAAGATAGCCCTTGTGGCCATTGCCGGAGTTGTAATTCTGTTCTTCGGAATGAACTTTTTAAAGGGGCTCACCTTCTTTTCTAACGACACGGGTTATAAGGTAGCATTTAAAGACATCACAGGTTTGTCGAAATCTACCCCCATCTATGCCAATGGATTTGCCGTGGGTGTGGTAACGGGTATCCAATATAACTACGACCAAAAGGGCGACATCGTTGTAACGATAGACCTCGATAAGAGCATGCGTGTGCCACAAGGAAGCACGGCCGAGATAGAGAGCGACTTCATGGGAAACGTGAAGCTAAACCTTATTCTTGCACCAAACAGTGGCCAGTTTCTTAGTCCAGGCGACGTGATTCAGGGTCATGTCAGCAAAGGCGCATTGAGTCAGGTGGGCGACTTGGTACCCTCCGTCGAGCGATTGCTACCCAAACTCGACTCCATTTTGGCCAGCGTCAATGCCATTTTATCTAATCCAGCCATCAACCAGTCGTTAGACAACGTGCAGGGGCTTACGGCAAACCTACGCACATCTTCGCAACAGCTCAACAGTTTGGTGGCTGGACTTAACCGAAGCGTGCCTGCCATGGTGGGCAAGGCCAACAAGGTGTTAGACAATACCAGTACGTTGACGGCCAATTTGGCTGCCCTAGACCTCGACGGAACCATGCAACAGGTGAATCGCACCTTGGCTAATGTGGAAGAAATGACACAAAAGCTGAACAGCAATGAGGGCTCGTTGGGCTTGTTGATGCGCGATCCTGGGCTTTACAACAATCTCAATGCCACGCTGATGAGTGCCGACTCGCTGCTTGTCAACGTTCGCCAGCACCCCAAACGCTACGTGCACTTCTCGCTCTTCGGGCGTAAAGAAAAGAAGTAGTTTTGTTGGTTAGCGCTTGAGTTTGTGAACCTTTAAGCTCTGAAACTTCAAAGTCACCGGCATCCGAACTGAAAACATAGGGTAATAACCACCCTCAACATATCTCCGCCACCTTTCTGCGCTTTGCAGAAAGGTGGCGGTTGTGTGTTTGGGTGGGCTGTTTGTCGAGGACGTAAACATTCTGTTTGTGTTGTTGTAGCCAAGCTTATTGTTCGTGTTTCTGCATGACGAGGAGTGGGAGATGAGGCAGATTGCACGCTTAATATTCATCTATACTTCTGCATTATTATTCTCGATGTCTGTCCGTGCTATGTTTCACAATATTTGTTAAACCTTTCACGTTCTTAATCTTCTTCAAAAATGCTCCGTAATTTGCCAAAACCAATTTTTTTTGCGATATTTGCAGAAGATTTCAGAGACCTTGGCACGCCATGTGCCGACAAACCAACAACAGTATAGATATAATGGACGTAACTCCCGATAAACATTGGGAATCGGCTCTTGCGCTCATTGCGCAGAACGTTTCGCCGCAGCAATTTGACACTTGGTTCAAACCCATTGTCTTCGAGTCGTTTAACGACGAAACGAAGCTTTTGGTGCTCCGAGTGCCAAGCTCGTTTGTATACGAGTATATCGAGGAACATTATATCGACCTGTTAAGCCGTGTGTTGTTCTCCGCCTTTGGTCAACGCATACGCCTTACTTACCGCGTGGTGGTTGATAGTGAACACAAAAAGACCCAAGACATTGAGGCCGACCCTGCCGAAGCACATGCCACGCAGGCTGCCAAGACATGGGGCGTTAAGCAAAAAACCGAAGAAGAGCCTGCCAAGGAACAGGAGTTGGACCCACAACTCAATCCTCACCAAACGTTTTCTAACTATATTGAGGGCGATAGCAACAAGTTGTCGCGTTCTGTTGGTTTGTCTATCGCCGAGCATCCCAATACCAATCAGTTCAACCCCATGTTCATCTATGGGCCGTCGGGCTGTGGAAAAACCCACCTTGTGAATGCCATTGGCGTGCAAACCAAGCAGCTATATCCCCAGAAGAGGGTGCTATATATCAGCGCGCATCTCTTTCAGGTGCAGTTCGTTAACGCTGTTTTGAAAAACGCCACCAACGATTTCATCAAGTTCTACCAAACCATCGACATGCTTATTGTTGATGATGTGCAGACGTGGGCAAGTTCTGAGAAAACACAAGAAACGTTTTTCCACATCTTCAACCACCTTTTCCGTAACGGCAAACGCATCATCTTGGCTAGCGACCGCCCACCAGTGGAATTGCTGGGCATGAGCGAACGGCTTATCACGCGTTTCTCATGTGGCATCATTGCCGAACTTGAAAAGCCCAATGTACAGCTTTGTATCGACATCTTGAACGCCAAGATACGTCGCGACGGTTTGAAGATACCGGCTGAAGTGACGCAGTTTATCGCTGAAACGGCTAACGGTAGCGTACGCGATTTGGAAGGGGTAATCAACAGTTTGATGGCTTATTCGGTGGTGTATAACAGCGACATCGACATGCGTTTGGCAGAGCGGGTGATTAAAAGGGCCGTGAAAATAGACGATACGCCACTTACCATCGACGACATTTTGGAAAAGGTGAGCCACCATTTTAATGTTAGCGTGTCGGCGGTAAGCAGTAAAAGTCGTAAGCGCGACTTGGTTGTGCCACGTCAGGTGTCGATGTATTTGGCCCAGAGATATACCAAGATGCCCGCTAGTCGTATTGGAAAACTGGTGGGAGGACGCGACCATAGCACCGTGCTACACAGTTGCGCGCAGGTTGAGGCACGTATTAAAACCGACAGCCTTTTTGCTGCCGAGGTGGAGAGTATCGCCACATCGTTTAAGCTGAAAGGGTAATGCGTGGCGTTGTTGCCATTTGGTAACGATGTACGCATTGGCTAGCTGTTTTTTCAAAACTTATTTTTATCTGCGGTTGTGGCTGCCGTTCGTATGTCGTTGCCCCTATGTTTCCTGCGCGTTTGGTGACAATAGGGCGTATCGCCTTATGGTTGTGGCGTGCCCTTTAACTTGATTGTCACTTCGGCATAAATTTGATTGCACTTTGCCTCTGTCAGCAATTTGCTCTTCGACAGTGGCATATCTTCACCGTCTATCTCACATTTGTAGACCTTGTAGACCACTCGCCCCATGCCATGAATAAACCATTTCACGGTGTGCACATCGTCGTTGCCGAACAACTTTCTGCTTTTAAACTCGAAGGTATAGGTTTCTTCTCCCCAAAGTCCTCCTTCAAAGATCTGCATGTCGGTGGCTAAGACGGTCAAATATGTGCCTGCCGGAAAACTCGTAGTGGTGGGATCTTTGGTATAACCCCATCTTTTTTCAAAGGCCTCCAATGATTTGTGGTCGCTCCCCCTATATACGCGCACTTGTATGTCTTCTTTCTTTGCATTCCATGTGTCTGGCTTAGTTTTGTCGATAACGCTTAGCGAGTCGGCGATGTTTGTGCCTATGGCACTCTCGAACCTGACAGTTACATCAAAAGGCACTATAACGTGAGGCCCAATAGGCGCTTCATAGGAGCAAGAAGAGGCTATGAAAAGATGAAGGCCGAACATTCCTAGTAGACATATTGTTTTGTTGAAAGTGATCATCTCTTTGAACTTTAAGTTTCTAATACTTATGAGAGTGTTAATGCTTCGTAAATGTAGCATATTTCAGCTTGAACCTAAAATGTGAACGTGTTTGTTCGCCATTATCGTCATAGACAGGATTTTCGTCCGTGTTAAATACATTGTCTAGGAAATATCCATTGTGTAGTCCTCCCCATCCCCAGTTACAATGAAGGTAGAAGTATTCCCAGATATTCCATCCCGGTACATAATCGATGTATCCATCTACAACCCATGCGTGCCCTCCGTCATAGTTGGGGAAAACAAACCATGTGTGATATAAACGAGAATAACCGCTCATCATAACAATCTTATTATGAGTTCTTAAGTCACCAATCATGTTGTTGCAGTTGTAGCCCAAAAGGCCTGTTGCGTCACATCCATATTTACTTCGCATTGTTTCCACAGCATCTTCTGTATTCGCACTAGTTCCATCTTTTCCGTATTTTGCCCTAAATGCAATTCCAAGATGTCGCATCATACATGCTACTTGATCTGTCATTTCTTGACTCCAATAGATAGGGTGTGTTTTCGCTTCTTCATTGATCTGTTTCCAATTAAAGGTGGTTACTTTGAAACCCTCGTTATCGCGCGTTGACATATACTTGGGAATCTCTAAAAATGATAAGATTTGGGCGGCGGCAGTTATTACACAGCCTGTAGGACAGCCAAAACAGTCTCTGTTATAAGGTTCCCTTTGTCCCCACTTGCAATGTAAAAGAGGTTTCATTACTTCGAATTTGGGTGTACGCACGGGAGGTTTTGGGGCTTCAGGGTCAATTTCATGTTCAATAGGTGCATTCTTTCTTGTCTGTGCAAGTTCTTTTTGTCGTGCACAATAGTTTAGGGCTGCCTGCATAAATAGGTGAAATCCGCTTGTGACAGTGTCATTCCTATTGAACGTGTAGTTGCCTTCGTCGACCAATGCCAATATGGGCGGCAGACGATCGTCTGCCGTTGCGACAGCAAATCCTGCACTATCGGCCATGTTGACGATGTATAGCAGGGTGTCTTCTTGCCCATTTGTTGTGCTTCTAGTGTAGGGGTTTACAACGGGCTGTATGTCTGAAATTGCCCATTTCCGTGCAGAGGCACGCGTTCCTTTATTAGCCAAACTCACGAAGTTTAGCACATTTTCCTTAGCTTTCTTCATGCTTACGTGGTGTAGTGTTTCCACTTTTGGCGAAGGTTTTGGTTCTAGTGCACTCACTTTTTCTTCGCCTGTTCCCGAACAGCTCACCATGAATATCCCTCCTATGCAGTAAAGGATTATTCGATTAATTGCTAGATTATTCATACTTTTTGGTTTTATTAATTGATACAGCAAATTTAGGTAAAATATTTCTATGTTCAAAGCGTTTATCTGATTATTTTCTATTTATTGTCTTAATATCTTTGTTTCTGTCTTTTTGTACTGTAATTGCTGTGTTTTTGTGACGGTTGTTGTGTTTTATTTTGATATCCGTGTTATTGTGTCATGTCTTTATGTTCTATTTTTTATAATATTGAGAGAATGTAAGGTAATTGTGAATTGCGTATGGAGATTGTTCCTAAATTACAATTTTTTGTAAATGGAGTAGTACAAGGGCTTCTGTAGGGCGGCTACAAGCCTTTTGTAGTGCCACTACAAAAGGCTTGTAGTTACACTACAACTCACTTGTAGTCGCACTACAGCTTACTTGTAGTGGCACTACAAAAGGCTTGTACTGAGGTGTTGTGTAGTGTACTGAGATTAGTTGACACTTTTCGTTGTTAAATACTCCTTTGGTTGACAAGAAAAATCCTTATGTTGTATTTAGGTTGTCATGTCCTTTTCCAAAGTCCAAATTTGGTTTACAACAGCCATCCGTTTGCAAAGTTAAGCATTGTTTGTTGTCTGTCCAAGTTTGGGCTGGCCTTTTTTGCGTGAATGAAAACAAGGCCATGAAAAACAC
>NZ_KB899223.1 GCF_000378085.1 Hoylesella loescheii DSM 19665 = JCM 12249 = ATCC 15930 | reverse complement strand
GGGAACATCCTTTACCTTCGCTTCCTCTGCCAAAGACCAGATTATCTCAGAGGCTGCCCGTGGGGTGATGCAGGGCGCAAGTCAGCTGCTTCAAAAGAAGCTGCGCACCATCAAGGTAACGCTCAAAGGTGGCTACCGCCTTTTCTTGGTTCAGTCCAAATAAAACAATCGAAAATGATAAGTAAAAAATAACATCAAATAAAAAAGGAACAATGAAGAAAATTATTTTATCAATGGCTATGCTTGCCATGGTGGGAGCAACAGCCACAGCACAGGAAAACAATGATGATCTGACACCGAGCCGTCCGCTTACTTCGGGAGAACTTTTTCAAGGTATGAGCCGTGCCATACCTACGGGGCGTGTCGTACTGCCGTATGGTTTAGACGTTACCTTTGACAAGACCGTGCATCTTATCTTCCCTTCTACTATCCGCTATGTAGACTTAGGTTCACAGAACATCATCGCAGGGAAAGCGGAGGATGCTGAGAACGTATTACGTGTAAAGGCGTCGGTGAAGGACTTTGAAACGGAAACCAATATGAGTGTTATCTGCGACGACGGCTCTTTCTATACTTTCAACGTCAAGTATGCTGATGAACCGGAGAAGCTTAGCATAGAGATGAAGGACTTCTTATCACCAACGGACGGACGCCTGCCAAGCAATCGCTCTGACATTTACTTTAAGGAACTTGGCAACGAGTCGCCCGTATTAGTAAAGCTGATGATGCAGACTATCTATCAGAATGACAGACGCTGCATCAAGCACATTGGTGCACAGCAGTTTGGCATGAAGTTCCTGCTTCGTGGCTTGTATGCCCATAATGGCTTGCTGTATTTCCACATTCGTATGGAAAACGGCACGAATATGCCATACTCGGTGGATTTTATCACCTTTAAGGTGGTTGATAAGAAGATGGCAAAGCGCACCGCTATACAGGAACAGGTGCTTCAGCCACTTCGTGCCTATCATCAGGTAATGCAGGTGCGTGGCATGGGCAGTGAACACACTGTGTTTGCGCTCGAGCAGTTTTCTCTGGCGGAAGACAAGCAGCTTGAAGTGACGCTCTATGAGAGAAATGGCGGTCGTACGCTGACCTTCTATGTAACGGCAGAGGACCTGCAACTGGCAAAGAAGATTGATAACCTCAAACTGAAATGGTAGACATTATGAAGAAGAAAATCATTTTATCGGTTTGTGCAGCGGTGGCAATGGCTTTTAGCTTGCCATCGCAGGCACAGCGACTGATACCCAAGCAAAGGGGCGTAGAGGTCGTAGGAAGTGTTCCACTTATTAAGGGTGAAAAGTTCCTTGCTGCTGACAATTTCGGCATGGGAGCATCACTCGCCCGATATCTGGGGCGTGAGAACTATACTTTTGTTATGGCAGAGTATGAACAGCAGAATATGTCGTACCGAGATTATAACGTAAAACTCAAGGATGCTCTCTTGCAGGTGGGCTATATGCACCCTGTTCTCTCCGACAGAGGTAAGAACGTGTTTCTCTATGGTGGTATATCCGCCTTGGGTGGCTATGAGCAGCTGAACAAGGACAAGAAGCTGCTGCCCGATGGGGCGACACTGCTCGACCGCTCCCACTTTGTCTATGGTGGTGCCGTGCATGGCTCGGTGGACGTATTTCTAACGGACAGGGTTCTCTTTCTTGTAAAGGCGCAGGGACGTTTCCTCTTTGGAACAGACGTGCATTGTTTCCGTCCGGCAGTTTCAGCAGGACTAAGGTTTAACTTTTAAGTAGAAGAAAAAATGAAAAAGATATTGAATACTATTTGGGTAATGGGTGTGCTGACCCTTGCCGTGTTTTGCCTATCTGCTTGTGATAGGGATTTGGATGTTCAGCAGTCTTATCCGTTTTCGGTGGAGACAATGCCGGTTCAGAAGGACATCATAAGGGGGCAGACGGCTGAGATACGCTGTACGCTGAAGCGAGGCGGTGAGTTTGCCGATACTCGCTATACGATACGTTATTTTCAGTCTGACGGCAAAGGATTGCTAAGAAATGATAACGGTACGGTTTTCAAGCCTAACGACCGCTATCCGCTGACTAAGGATGTGTTCCGCTTATATTACACTTCTCTGTCATCTGACCGCCAGACGATTGATGTATATGTGGAGGATAGTTTCGGTAAGGTGCAGCAGCTGACCTTTAGTTTCAACAACGAGCGAGAAGAGGGCAAGGACAAGCCTACATCTTCTCGTCGCTAAGACCATAATTGATGCGAACGATAAATTCTTTCATTTTGCTTTGTGTATTCTGCCTGTTCTGTCAGCCGACCCTTGCCCAGCGCAGGGTGCGGCTGGCAGACTTGCCACCTTTTGAGCGTGCAGTAGTTGTTGTGAAATATTTTGAGGGACTGCACGGCTGGAAGAATTATCCGTATGTTGGGTATGGGCATCAGCTGCAACGGGGAGAGTACTTTACGGCAGATATGACGGAACGGCAGGCAGATTCCCTGCTCCGTGCCGACCTAATGAAACACATTGAGATATTCAAGAAGTACGGAAAAGATGCCCTATTGCTTGCCGTGCTTTCTTACAACATCGGAGTTGGGCGTATCTTGGGATATGGCAAACACCCTAAAAGTCAGTTACTACGCAAAATAGAAGCAGGGGATAGAAATTTCTATAAGGAGTTTGTAGCATTTTGTAGATATAAGGGCAAAGTATTGCGTGGATTATTAAGGCGAAGACAAGTAGAATATACTTTATTCTGTTTGCCGTGATTCAATTTATAATTCAATATTTTATAGCCAAAAATTCATATTCTGAGGATAAATGAGTATCTTTGCAAAGGCTGTCTATATTTTATATGTTACAAGCATTAATACATCATAAATTAAAAGGAGCTTTTACTGATACGCACTTTCACCATACAGAGGATACGACAACATCTTCTATAATCGGGTTATTACAATATCTTCCTGATGAGTTGGTATGGAAACTCCTTAAGTCAAGTTGTGGTTTTTCTTCAGGTATGCCCCAAAATATAGGTCAGATATTATCTGTAAATTTTTGGGATAGCTGGACACCTGATGGAGATATAAATACGACAAGAGTTGAGCCTGATGTATGGCTTGAATTTGAAAAGGCTTTCATTATAATAGAAGCAAAAAAATATGATGGGGGAGGACAGTATGAGGAGCAATGGCGGAAAGAAGTAAAATCATATAACCTCCATTTTGGAAAACTACAGAAAAGACTCTTTTTTATAGCTTTAGGAGGAAATCAAATTCTGCAAAACAAGACAATAACAGTAGATGGTGTAAATCATACTATTCATGCTGCATCTTGGTATAATTTATTAAATGCAGTTATTAAACAGGTAAAAGAAGAATCAAACAATTCCGCCAAAAGGATATTAAGTGATATAATACTCGCATTTGAACAGCATCAGATGTTTCAAATTGATTGGCTAAAATCAATATATAATGTAAACATAAATTTAGAGAATAAAGAATACATCAAATTTGTTCCTACATTATTAGGAGGACTTAAATCAAGAAAGATATATAATTCTAATATTAATAGTTTGCTATGGAAAATATAAACCAACACCAACTTGATAATTTCAATGAAGCAATGTTGAATGTTAGACGAGCACATCGGCTCATCTATCAATATCAACGTAGAATGATAGACTTAATAGATTTTATCCGCCAAAAACTTGATTTTCCTCCTATATATAATGGAGTTGGAGGCTGGAAACATTTTTCTGACCCTCTTTATAGATCAAGTAAAAATGAATACTTCAAACTATCTAAAAATAATTGGGCTTGGGATTTCTTATGCTCGTATGAGTTTGAATATTATTTGGGAGAAAAATTCACTAAAGAAAGGGCAAATTCTTCTGAAAGTAGTGAGCAATATGCCATTAGTCTTTTGCAAATATCGGACACAGGGTATTTTGACAGCAAATTGGATAATAGATTGGATGTAGATAACTTTATTCCTGAGGAAAATTCTGCATCAAAACTTCTTTTCTATTTTGAACTAAAACCTAAACAGAAAGATTGGATTTGGGATGTTAAAAGTATAGCTCTTTCTAAGCGTTACTGTAAATCAAGTTTTACACATTGCCATAAGACAGAAGAATGTGGAAATAAACGAATTCTATATGCCTTCCCTATGAGTTCTTTTATAAACGAAGAATCAACCATATTAGCATTACAAGAATTTAGCTCTTATGTAGAAAAGTATGCAGGTATAAGTTTAACAGTTTTATAACTATTTGAAATGTTTTTTCTGCGACTTTCTTTTGCTTCTTTTCTTTGGTCGTCTGCTCGTTCAAAGAAAAAGAAAAGAAGCCACGCAATTTTTGAGGTAGCGTGGCTCATTTGTATTATGGTATTTCGGTTGTTTCTATTACCCGCTCTTCGGGGTGGGTATCAAAATCCCAATTGATTTCCTCATCGGGAAGTGTGCTGTGAACCCCTCTGCCCATCACCAACCCACAATCTTGCAGAACTTTCTGCCGTGCGTCTTCCTTGCTCTCCGCAACCACATCAAACACTCCTTCGAAGATGTATTGCGTCCGAACTCTGTAAACTTTCTTCTTCATAATCTTAAAATTCAACTTTTAATAATCTGTATTCCTTTGGCTTTCCATTGGATAATTTGCGATGTGTGAGCCAAAAGTGATGCGCACCATATCCGTAGGCAAAGAACTTGTCAAGTTCTGTTTCTTCAGCTATTTTATTGATAGCTGACCTTAACTCCTCTTTGCTGTCGGATAAGGTTATTGCGTTGATAACCCTAATGAGAATATGCGGTATCTCGTCTGCATAGTTATAGATGATGTTTTCAATCTCTGTTTTCATATCTCTGATAATTTAATAGTTCATACTTTATGCTGTAGCTTTCATTCTTCGGCTTATAAGACCTCGATTGGCGTTGACAAGGTTTACTATCTGCTCGTGGTATTCCGTATTTTTATTACATACTCCACGACTTTGCACCACTTCCAAAGTTCGTAAAGACATTTCAATAGTTTCTATTCGCTTACCTTCAATGGTAGCCGAAAGGATAAGGGAGTCCTCCTTAAGGTAGTATGCATTAGAAAATACGCAATGGTGCATTGATACACCTTCTTCCAAATGTTCTTGCACGCTCTCTAATACGTGGACTTGAATTGTGCCGTCCGTGAAACAAATACCGAAAAACTTGGATTTGAGTTCCTTGAAACGCTTTTCATCTTCCATTGCCTTCTGCTGCTTCTGTTCTATCTCCTCCTTTTCACGCACTCTGAGAAGTTCATCGTGTCTGCGGTCGTGTTCGGCTTTAAGGTCTGTGGGGCATAAATATTTTGGATTATGAATATCCTTACCTAATCTTCTAAGTGTATCTACATAATCACTCCAAAGAGAAATGTCTGCTATCTCATAGCCGTTACGGACTGCAATCTTGTAGGACTGCCATAGTTCTTCAAAAGCCTTCTTGTTGCCAAGAAAGTAACGTAAATGGTCTGTGCGACCTGCTTTTAACAATGTTTCCACACGGCTGTCTGTAAGCAATGCAGGAATAAGCTGAGTAGGCACGATGCCATAGAAATTGTCCTTAAAACCATTTCTGCGAAGTATGTCTGTAACCTTGAACTTCGGATATATCGATGAGTAGGCAATATGCTGATAGGCTTCATTATCGTTGCGTATCGCCATAGGACTATAATAGGAAAAGGTATCAATATAGTGTCCCAATACCCTCTGTATGGCAACCACAGCTTTTCGTCCCTGCATATTCCACCAATATTGCCCAATCTCAATTATAGAAGTTTGTGCTTTGTAACCTTTCTCCATACCCACAATAAGTAGGAACATACGTAATACTTGAAACTCTCCACAAGTGGTAAGTAGGGTGAAATACTGCTTCTGCTGCAACTTGCGCTCATAGGTTTCCTTGACCTGCAACTTTGCCCTGCAATGAGGGCAAGTGCAAGTTTCTCTATGTTTGTCCATTACCCAACTATGCCCACAATCCATACAAGTGGTGCGACCTTTTGGCAAGCGGTAGGCGAAGTGGTCTATGCACTCACGGAATGCCCACTTACTTTGTGTCTTGGTTATCGGGCGAAGATGCTTGCTTTGTTCCAAAACCGCCTTTTCAAATTTGTTTCTCGGTTTCATAGGCTTAAAAATCGAATAGTGATGGTTGTACTTGGGTTGCTGCGTTCTCAGTCTTTTTCACTCGTGCGTTACGGCTCTGTAACTTGGCAAGTTCCTCACGCTGATATTGCTTAATGGCTTCCTGCCTTGCTTCGGCTTTTTCTTCCTCCGTGAGTTCTACAATGTGATTAACGGCAACTTGGCAAGAAATAGCCTTACCCACCTCAATATCGTCTTCATCATAGTAGTGAACAGCCATAGAGAAGATTTCATCATCATCAAAGCCATTACAACCGCTTTTCTGCACTTCATTAAGAATGTAGGTGATGCACTCCTCGATATTCTTGTTCGGTTTCATCAAGTTAGGGGCAAATAAGGGGTCTGCCATAGCACGCTGATTGAGATACTCGGCTATTGTCCGTGTGAAATGTTCTGTTCCTTTCATTGTCGTATATGTTTTGATGTTATTAATACTTGGGAATTTCTACTATCTGATTGATACGCCCATATAGGTAGGCTCTTAGGCTTGTTCTGTCAGGTGCGTAATACTCTGTCCATTGTCCGTACTGACTGACAAGGTATTTCTTCAGTACATCAAAGAAGTCAAAACGATAGCCTTGTAGTGGAACGGCTGTGCGGAAATAGGTGTTAGAGTTCACCGCTTCACATAACCAATTCTTTTCTTCACGGCTCATCATTTCGCCACGATTGAGTTTCACACGCAGGAGATATACTTTGCTATTACAAAGGCTCTCCAAAGGGAGTACATCCCATTGTACAAACTTAATTGCCAACACTTGCTCACTCTTTTCAGCCGTAGGGTTAATGCGGTAATGAGAGGAGGAGCTATATCCTTTTTCTTTCATCGAAGATGTTGTATTTACTTTTTGCTTATCCATAGCGACATTTTTTTATGCGTCCAAAGATCGGAGTATGCTGATTCCTTTTTGTAGCAAAATAGAGGTAGCGGGGCGGGCTTGCACAAGGTTTTGGCGGAAAATACAACCCGTAGGTGTGGAGATTTTCCAGACAAACCAAGCGGCTTAGGACCTTGGGAAAGCCACAAGACCCGTACTACCTTTGCGAATAAAAAGGGAACAGCATCCGTCTCCTTGTCATCGCATATCGTGGAGCATTGGAAAAGAAACAAAAGTGCAACGCTCGTAGTGGAAAATAGAAAAGGTGGCTATCTCAAAATACGGGATAACCACCTGATGAAATAACATGAAAGTCTTTACTGAACTGTGCTTCTCAAAGCACGCATAGCAGGATGGCACAGAGAATTGCCAGCCAGAAGAGAATACTCAGCAGCGTAAACGTCACTTTTAGAATTACCCTGACTATAAAACGTAGTATCAGAAAACCTGCAATGACAGAAACGGCAGTTACGACTTGCGGCGTTACCATCTTCGAGATAAGCCAAATGGCACCGATAACGACGGAAAGCAGGGTAGTGAGTTCGATGAAGCGTGTCCAAGAGAAGCGGCGGACTTGCTTGGGAGAAATCGACTGCTGCTTGATTTTATCGGTTTTGTTCGATGCGTCTGCCTTGATGAAGGCAGGTGTGTGGACATCTTGATTCATGATGATTGTATTCATATCGGGGCTTTTAATAGTTTCAAGAGCAGTTACAAGATATTCTGCCTCACAAAGCCAAGTGTTTGCCTAAACTCTTGGCGTGTGGGGAAGAATAGTTATCTTGGCTCTTGACACTACAAAAGCTCCCAATGGTGTTACATCAAGTCATGTTCTCACTATTGACGGTTGGCAGACCATTGACCTCAATGAGCAAAACGATTGTCCCTGTCAGTTCGGTGTAGAGTTTCTCATACTCTGGACTTGCACCAAAATCGTCCGTCAGTTCATACTTATCGAAAACGCTTTGCACAGCCTTATTCTTCAGAAGCATTGGTGTTAGTCTTTCAGGAAGAGGAGAGGGTAGTTCTTTCTCGAACTCATTCTCTAAGACAGACACAAGCGTGTCATACTTGGAAAAATGCAAACCTTGATATAAGACTTCGCTTGCCATTGTCTCTGCTTCGGGATGCGAGAAGCCCTGTGCCACTGCATCACAATAGGTAGTAAGGGATTCATCAGCTCTTGCCGTTATGAATGGGTTGTCAGCCAGCATTTCTGGGAAATGCTCACTGAGGTAGTTCTCTAACTTCAAACGGAAGTAAGAAAGTTCTTTCTTTGTTGTTGTCATAATCTTCTTGGTTTAGGGTTGTACATTATTTTGAGTTGATGCCCATAGCAACATTGAACTTATCTAACTTGCCCGCCAACTGTTCCATATCGTGTTCTATTTTCTTATTGGTAATACGGGCATAGATTTGTGTGGTTTTAATGTTGGTATGTCCCAGCATCTTAGAAACTGATTCCATTGAAACACCTTTACTCAATGACATTGTTGCAAATGTGTGGCGAGCCATGTGAAAGGTTAGGTCCTTTTTAATGCCACAAATATCTGCAATTTCCTTCAGATATGAATTAGTTCGCTGATTAGTTAGCATTGGGAAGAGTTTACCATCACGATAGGTCTTGACACTATACTTTTCAATGATATTCTTCGGAATATCCAATAAAAGAACATTTGTTGCAACACTCGTCTTTTGTCGTTTTGTCATTATCCATTGTTTGTCATCAAGGGTAACAATATTCTCGGGAGTAAGGTTGGCTACATCAATGTACGCCAAACCTGTAAAGCACGAGAATACGAATAAATCACGAACTAATTCCAAACGTTGTATGCCCAGGTTCTTATTGGCTATCTTCAAAATTTCTTCATCTGTTAAGAAACCGCGATTGACTGGCTCAAGGTGAAAACGATGATTAAGAAAAGGATCATGATGGATTACCCCCATTTTTCTTCCTAAAATCGTAATTGTCTTGAAAGTCTTCATTGTCTTGGTGGCTGTATTCGGGTTCTGACCAACTACTGTGCGAAGATAAATATCAAAGTCGTGTATGATAATATAGGTGAGTTCAGACAAGCGTATGTCCGAACGTTTGTACTTATCCTGCAAGAAAGTTGTGAAGTGTCGTTTGCAGACATTATATTTCTGAAAAGTGGCAGCACTTACAGATATGCCCACTTGCTTAGCAATATCTTTGTTGTGCTTATCGAAGAGTGTCATCATCGTTTCTACCTCTTCTTTCTTGCCGAGATACTCCGACTTGATACGTTCCAAAGAAATGGCATCTGTCATTTCCAACTTTTTGAAGATAGCCTGCAATCCGCTTTGGATGTTATCTAACTCGAGATTAGTAGAAAGGACCTCTGTAGTCCTTCCTTTCAGCCGTTCTTTTTCACTATCCCATTGCGACTGCTGAACGGCAATACCTGTTGAGCCAATGGAAAGTCGTTCGTTGTTGAGATAGATTCTCAACATCACGGGTGTTTTACCCTCCTTGTTCACATAGTTGCTTCTTAAATAGAAGACTGCTCTGAAAATGGTTTTCATTTGCGCTGCTGTTGTTTAATTGTAGCCATGGAAAGGAAAGTTGTAGCCAAAATTCAATAATTGTAGCCAGCTTCTAATAGAATTGTAGCCAAAAGATTGAATTATTAGCGAGATAAACTTCTGTAACCACGCTGCAAAGTTCGACATATTTATTTGAATAACAGCAATTTGCGTGTACTCTATGCGTACTCTGTACGAACTCTTGGCTACAATTTTTATTTTGCCTCAAAAAGTGTAGCCAGATTGTAGCCATTGTAGAGTATTTAGGGAGTATTTACGCCCTCTGTACGTACTCTAAGAAGAAGAATGTATATAAAAGAAAAGTATCATAACTACTTGTAGCTATGATACTTACGTTTTTGTTAGGATTTCTCTGTTGGTCTGTTCAGAGTACCTAAAGCGGAGAGAGAGGGATTCGAACCCCCGGTACCTCTCGGTACGGCGGTTTTCAAGACCGCTGTAATCGACCACTCTACCATCTCTCCTTAATTAAATGGCCTTTTGTGGTGAGGCGGTGCAAAGGTAACACTTTTTTTTGGTTTGGCAAACGATGTTCGAATTTTTATAAACAAAGTTACAGAAATATTTAAAATCATGCCTTAGAAGGCAGCACTTGATGGGGAAGGGATAGATGGGTTAGAGATGGCTTAAAGTGGCATAGAGATGGTGTTAAAGATGGCTTAGAGATGGAACCGATACTTCTTCGTGGCACGCTGTGGAACCATCGAGCCATAGCTGCCCGATATTCCGCCAGGAGCCATTCCCGAATATTGTTGCCACCGCTTACCAATTCGTTCCACATAATCTACTGTTTCGCTGCCGCGCATATATCCGTTCTTCACGATGGGATCGTTATAGAATTGTGGAGTGCTGAGGCGTAAAACGAAGGGAGCCACTTCTTCCCAACGTTGTGGGTTTCGACCATATTTACGTGCCAAAGCCATTGCATCGCGCACATGTCCGGCACCTCCATTATAGCTTGCAAGAACAAAACGTATGCGCTCCATGCGGTCGCCAATGTCGTTGAACTTCCCATCCAGTTCCCTGATGAGTCTTGTAGCCGCCGCAACATTGGGCTCAGGCTCGTGCACTTGACTAGCAGGCAAGCCCAAATGAGCAGCCGTGCCAGGCATAATTTGCATCAATCCCCTGGCGCCAGCCCACGAATGAGCCTGCGGGTCGAAAGTGGATTCCTGATAACATTGAGCCGCTAGCAACCGCCAATCCCATCGAGCGGTTGGTGCATACTTCTGGAAAAGATGGTCGTATTGCGATATAACGCCCGCTTTTCGGTCGAGCATGGGCGAATATACATGGCGTGTTACACTACGTGATGAGAGCGCGAATTGCTCTTCCGACTTAATTTTTGCTATCAAAGCAGGTTTAAACCATCTGTTTAAGGTATCTGCCAGAGCCTCATTTCCCTTTTGAACGGCCCATTGACCACCGCCTGATGCAGACGAAGCACCGCAAAAGTCCACACCCTCAACACTTTTAGGCAAGAAGAAAGCCACCAAGTCGCCGTCACCATTTTTCAATCGAGCCACCAAGTCGGCCGTGTCTTTGCATACCTCCACCCGAAGCGAAACACCCAGTGCTTTGGCAAAACGTTCGCAAAGCAAATACTGCAAACCCATTCCGCGACCACGATAGTCGTAGTAATTCTCTGGTCCTGTGAGGGTGAGCATGATGAGTTCGCCGTTGTGGATAATGTCGTTGAGCGAGAAACCACTCTCTGCCGAAGCTGTGCTGTCAGCACCAAGCGTTGTGCCCCATGGTGTTTCCACGGGTTTGTTTTGCTTCTTATGACTGCAAGCCACAAGGCTGGCAGACATCAGCAAGATAAGTAAGAGGCGAGAGAAGATGTTCACGTTCTTGTTATTGATAGCGAAAACAAGTAATTAACCATGAGGCATGTGTGGGTATTAACATGTCTCGGCTGCACTATTGTTAATGGTGTTCGGGTACGATGGCGAAGAACACAAAGTCTTCCGTACCGTTGTTCTCAAAATAATGGGCGTGTCCCATGGGGCAATAATGCACCTGTCCGGGCAAGACCGTTTCCTTTTTGCCGTCGCAATAAAATGTTCCCTCACCACTCAAAACGAATACCACCTCACAATTTTCCTCGTGTTTGTGCAGTCCGCTTGCAGCACCAGGTTTCAAAACGTTGCGCATAATGCGGCATTTCTCGTCTACAAAGGCGCGCATGATCATTTCACCATGTCCACCCTTAAAACCAACGATCTTAGTTTCTTCCAAATTATTTAAGTCGATGTGCATAATATTTTCTTTATTTCTACTTTGCAAAGATAGCAAAAAAAGAGGACACTCCCTTATAGGAAGTGCCCTCTTTTATATAATAAATGCGCTGTTAAACTGGCACGATGGGTATAACTCCATCGTGTGTGTCAAGCACTTTAACTTAGAACGTTACGCGCAAGCCAATCTGTGCGTGCCAACGGCTGGCCACATCACTAACATGTGGCGTATTGTCGAAATACTGGAACGAGGCCACTTTCGTATTGGGTGCGCTTCCGTCGTCAACACTTTGAACCTGCAATTTGTTGATGTTGTAAACCGAACCATAGGTTGTACCCCAATCCTTATTCAGCAGATTGGCCACGTTAAGTATGTCGAATACCAGTTCTACTTTGCCTCCGCGTTCTTTCATATAGAAGAAGTCTTGCGAGATATGCAGGTCGAAGCGATTTTCCCAAGGCGAAAGGTGAGAGTTGCGTGTAGCATACTGTCCGCGATGCTTACGTGCATAGTCGTCACTTTCTATCCATTGTTCAAACTGTGCTTTCTGTTCGTCGGCCGTAATGGTGTTCGTCCCAACCTTCTTGTCCACAAACTTCATCCTTGCCAATTCATCTTTGGTGGGGATATACAGCAACGAGTTACCGCCACGATAATCTCCATTAAACGAAGCAGTGGTCTTATCGCTCATTGTTAGGCTATAACGCTGTCCGCTAGTGCCGTTGTAGGTAAGTCCCACATGGGTTTGCCAGCGACCATTTCCATAGCGTTTACTGTTGTAGTTGGCTGTAAGAACAACGCGGTGAGGAACATCGAACATCGAAGGAGCCAGCACTGGCTCGTTGGGATCTACATTATAATAGAAGCCCCAGTTAGAAGATGCCACTGAAGATGTACCGTCATGAACCGAATACGAGCGTCCGAAAGTGTAGTTCGCCATGAGGTCGAGTCCAAACTTGAACGATTTCTCCACCTGTGCACTTAGCGAATAGCTATAGCCCTTGTTGGTATTGGTCATGTTGATGATGCTGTAATAGCCTCCAGGTTTGCTCGAATAGTAGATGGTAGACGAGTTGTCGGCACCTTCTACGGCATATACGCTGCTCTTGCCGTCGTTCACCAGCGCAAGGTTTTCAAACCAAACGTTGTTCAGGTTGCGCGAGTAGAGCCATTCAAGCGTAAACTTCATATCCCAAGGCAGTTGCTGTTCCCATGCCAAGTTAGTACGGAACACCTGTGGGAACTTGAAGTCGTGTGCCACAGTTGCGATGTTTGGCTTAGCTGCAGTTGCATTAAGTCCGGGTGCCTTAGCGGCTGCTTCGGCATCGTTCTTGTATTGTTCGAACGAAGGAGCAACAGCACCCGTTTTGTCGTTTGCACGGATCGAAACGCCTTTTTGTTCGATACCCGTGTTGGCCCATGCGTTTTCAATCCATACGAAAGGTGCTCTACCATTGAATATACCTAGCCCACCACGGAACATCGTCTTATGTGTCTCATCCATATACCAGCGGAATCCCAAGCGGGGTGAGAACATCACCATCGACTTAGGCTTGCGACCCACAACGGCATCGTACTTCGATGAAAACTCGCTAGCGTTAAATTGGTCGTTGGTTGAGGGACTGTTGAGATAGAAAGGAATGTCGAAGCGAACGCCGTAAGTAAATTGTAGCAAGGTGTTCAGGTCCCATTTGTCTTGAACATAGAAGCCTAACTGACCGCTTCGGAATGGCGTTTTCCACTCTCTTGTTCCTGTAACATTTGCGTCGGCATAGTTCCAGGTAAACTCACTGGCCTTATCTGTCATGAAGCCAGTTATGCCACCCAAGGTCTTGCTACCATAGATATAGCGCCCTGTATAGGCCTGCATAAAGGCGTTCTTCATGTCGTAAAGTTCGTTGTGCGTACCAAAGGTGATGTTGTGGTTACCCATGTACCACGACAAGTTGTCTTCCAGCACCCAGATATTTTGTTCGAGGGCGTTCAATCCCGAAGAATATTCGGTACCGATGTTGATAGTTTTGTCGCCAGCCGTTTCTGTTCCAGTAGCGGGATCGTAAGCGCCAGCATTTTTAATATTGGCCAATGGTGCCTTGTAACGGATGTCACGACGGTCGCGTACCATGGTCAATCCCACGCGCAATTCGTTGTAGAGCGAGCTACTGAAGCGCGAGTTAAGTTCGGCCACAAGCGAATGCATGTGGTTGTTGCGCTTAAATCCGCTGTTTACGAAGTTATAAACGTTATAACTTGAGCTTATTTCGTCTTTATGTGAGTCGTTAAACTGGTAGCGGAAAGAGAACTTTGTGTTGTTGCTGATGTTCCAGTCGATACGGCTCATGAGCGAGAATGCGGCCGAAGTGATGTCGGGACGACTATAATCTTCCCTTATTCCCGTAATCGATTTGTATCGGTCGGCTATAGCCTTGGCCATCTCTAGGGTCATAAAGTAATTCGGTGCGCCAGCATAGTAAGTGGCAGGGTAGGTATTTTTCTTATACTCGGCACTTACAAAGAAGAAGAGCTTGTCTTTCACGATGGGGCCTCCGAAGGTTGCACCGAAGGTCTTGGTGGATTCGTTTTGGTATTTCTCTTTCAGTCCCGTGTTTTGATTCCACCTTCCATAGAGGTTCTCGTCGGTGTAATAGGTGTAGGCCGAAGCCTTAAAATCGTTTGTACCCGACTTCGTGATGGCGTTGATTGCACCGCCTGTAAATCCGCTTTGACGGATGTCGAAAGGCGAAGCCACCACCTGTATCTGCTCAACGGCATCCAGTGCGATGGGGTTGGCGTTGGTTTGGTCGCCGTTTGTACCACCGCTCGACAAGCCGAACACGTCGTTACTCACCATACCGTCTATTTGGAACGAGTTGTAGCGGTTGTTCGTTCCCGCAATGGTGATACCGCCTTTCTTGTTGGCCTTCACCAGTGGAGATAGCGTTGCCACGTCGTAAATGTTGCGGCTAACCGTTGGCGTGTTGTCTATTTGCGCCTTCGAGAACTGTGTCGAGGCGCCAGTAGTGCCAACTCCGGCTTTGCCAGTTACGGTTACTTCGCCCAGTAACCTAGCGTCTTCTTTTAGGTCAGCGTTTAAAACGCTTGCTTCGCCGAGAGCTAGGTTAATATTCTCGACCACTTCGTTCTTGTATCCCACGTACGAGATGGTGATGGTGTAGGGTCCTCCGACGCGCATACCTTGTATCGAGTAGCGCCCTTTCTCGTTGGTTATGCCGTTGTAGCGTGTTCCTGAGGGGTTATGCACGGCCACCACAGTGGCTCCAACAACCTCTTCACCGCCAGCAACAACCTTTCCGTTGATACCTGATGTTGTAACCTGTGCCATGAGGGGAGATGTGAGGAACATCACAATGGCGAACAGAAAAAACAATCTTTTTTGCATAGTGACTAACAAAAATTAATTAATAAAAAAGCCTTTTATAATCCTTCGGAGAATTATAATGCAAAATTAATCCTTTTTTCGAAAAGTAGAAAGGGTTGTAAAGGAAATGTTATGGTCTCAGGATAATTATTTTCAAGCAAGCTAAATTTCTGTGCCCGAACCGTATAAAACGAAAAAAAGAAACGCATCTACGTTTCTTCTACATTATATGATATATACCTACCGAAAATCCTGAATATGTTGGTTTGCTACCGTGAGCGGTAAACGAGGCTCGAACTCGCGACCCCCAGCTTGGGAAGCTAGTGCTCTACCAACTGAGCTATTACCGCATTTGAGCCGATACCCGGACTCGAACCGGGGACCTATTCATTACGAATGAATTGCTCTACCAACTGAGCCATATCGGCCTTTCCCTGCTTATAGCTAACGGGGCATTGTCTCAAATGCGGTGCAAAGGTAGCTGTTTTTTCGATAAGCACCAAATGTTTTCCCGATTTTATTCGCTCCTAATGGGTAAATACCTCCAGCAAGGAAGCATTATTTAATAAGCCTAAGCACATCCTGCTCTATTTTTATTCGTTTATATCCTCTAAAAGGAGTACCTTTGTTGTGAACGAACATCATTGGGTCTGAGGTCTCGATATTGGGATTTCAATGATGAATTACTGATAGGAGAAGGTGAAAAGATCTTTGACCTGTGGGATAATGGACTATCAGGGGTGTACGAGTTGTCTTGCTGCCGATATGGATACGCTGCGATTCTTATTTGGATTAGGCAGCTTGCATCACGTCACGGTATGGCGCCAAACGACTGAGTTTGGTTTCGCGGCTTTGGTAATGGTGGGTATTGCTTATAATAATATTTTTAATGAGATTTTTTTGAGGAGGATAAGTTCAACATAGGTTTTAAGTCTGAGTCTTTCTTGGAGATATTATACGCCCGTCATCCCACCATCATATATACAACAATCCCTAGTCGCTCAGGGCAACTAGGGATTGTGACATTCGTTTCAATTGAAGCTAGGCAGTGCCATTATGGATTATGAAAGGTGCCATACCTTATACTTCCACTATAATTGCCTTTCTCCATTCGTGCCCCATAAGCATCAGACTTTTTAAGACAGTAGCTGATGGAAATCTTACCATTGGCATAGCTCTTCACGTGTATGTAACTGCCACTTTCTAGCGTTTCCACCTCGCCATTTGCCGCTATAGTGCGCGAGTCTACTCTCCAACGGCCACGCTTACTAAGGTCTATCCGCTTGCCAATATCAGTTTTAAGAATGGCCACCTTAACGCCAAGGCCCGTATTAGTATACAGATAAATACTATACTGCTGGTCGTTAAAGTCCGTAATAGACGCATCATTCACTTTGTAAGTACCTTTGTTGTTGGTAATGGTGTTTGGCTCTTGACCATCATCATCACTACTGCAACTCGCAAATAAAGTGCCAGCGGCCAAAAGGGCGATGGCAAACATTGATAATGGTTTAAATTTCTTCATCGTTCCGATTCCTTTTTTACATTTGATACACAAAGTTACGCACAACAACTCTTCAATGTCACATTTCTACCTCTGCTATAAACTATGCTATACTTTTTTAACCTTTAGAAGTTCATTGGAGGTTATGTGTGAAATTTAATTTACGCGGTAGAAAATATAACACATACTGCTGTAGGTCAATATGCGTAGTGAAGGGGGAATGTTTAGTGAGACAAGGAAGCATTATTTAATAAGCCTAAGCACATCCTGCTCTATTTTTATTCGTTTATATCCTCTAAAAGGAGTACCTTTGTTGTGAACGAACATCATTGGGTCTGAGGTCTCGATATCGGGATTTTAATGATGAATTACTGATTGGAGAAGGCAAGATGACCATTGACCTACGGGATATGGACTGTCAAGGGTTGACGAATTGTCTTGCTGCCGACATGGATTCGCTACGATTCTTATTTGGATTAGGCTGCTTGCATCACGTCACGGTATGGCGCCAAACGACTGAGTTCGGTTTCTCGACTTTAGCAATGGTGGGTAATGCTTATAATAATATTTTTAACGAGATTTTTTTGAGGAGGATAAATTTATGGTATATGTACTTTTGTTGCGAGGTATCAACGTAGGTGGAAAGAACAAAGTGTCTATGGGCGATTTGAAAAAGACACTTTCAGATGTTGGCTTTGAAGATGTTGATTCTTACATCAACAGTGGAAATTTGTTTTTCAAAAGTGTTCTAAGTCTTGAAAAATGCATCTCAAAAATAGCGCGTTTGCTGGAAAAGAACTATGACTTTTCTATTCCGTTTGCTTTGATTAGCAGAGAAGATTATTTAAAAGAAAAAGCGGAACTGCCTGATTGGTGGAAAGGAGAGCTGGCAAGAAGAGATGTCCTTTTTATGCCCAATCATATTGATAAATCTGTTATTATTGATTTTATAAATGCATCTGAATTCTACAACGAAATAGTTTATGTAGGTAAAAAAGCCATATTTTGGGGCAAATATGATGAGGCTGAATATCTGAAATCTATATATCATAAGGAACTTATAAAACAAGACTTTTATAAACACATTACCATTCGAAACGGAAAAACGTTTGAAAAGATCGCAGAAATTCTTGAAAAGAAAAAATAAGAACCCCAGTTTGTTGCGGAAAAACTAAATCCAGAGATATAAGGCGTTATCAATTAAAATTGCGAACTTCAGGAATAAGTGCAACACTACATCAGGTTTAAGAAGAAGCGTTCAAAATAGGTTTTAAGTCAGTGTCTTTCTTGGAGACATTATACAGCCATCATCCCACCCTCATGTATACAACAATCCCTAATTGCTCAGGGCAACTAGGGATTGTGACATTCATTTCTATTGAAGCTAGGCAGTGCCGTTATGGCCTTTGAAAGGTGAAGGGCTTTATACTACCACTATAATTGCCTTTCTCCATTCGCGAACCATTACCATCCGACTTTTTAATACAATAGCTAATGGAAATCTGACCATTGGCATAGCTCTTCACGTGTACGTAACTGCCGCTTTCTAGCGTTTCCATCTCACCATTTGCCACCACAGTGGGCGAGTCTACTTTCCAACGGCCACGCTTACTAAGGTCTATCCGCTTGCCAATATCTGTTTTAAGAATGGTCACCTTAACACCATTACCCGGATGAGCAGCCAGAGTAATACTATACTGGTCGTTAAGGTCCGTAATAGACGCGCCATTCACTTTGTAAGTACCTTTGTTGTTGGTAATGGTGTTCGGCTCTTGACCATCATCATCACTACTGCAACTCGCAAATAAAGTGCCAACGGCCAAAAGGGCGATGGCAAACATCGATAATAGTTTAAATTTCTTCATCGTTCCGATTTCTCTTTTTACATTTGATGCACAAAGTTACCCACATCTGCTCTTCAACGTCACATTTCTACCTCTGCTATAAACTATGCTATGCTTTTTTAACCTTTAGAAGTTCATTCGAGGCTGTTTGTGAAATTTAATTTACGCGGTAGAAAATATGACACATCTGCTGTAGGGTCGAAATGTGTGGTAAAGCGGAAACGCTTAATGAAACCTTTCCTTTTGTTTGTAAATATTTTGTACCGATTTTTAACATTGTGAGTGCCTGTCTAATTCACAAACGTGTCATCGACTTGCATTTAATTGATTCTCGCGAAAGTGTGAAACGCACTGATGTAGCGCAGTTTATGTTGTTGTTATCAATGAGACGAGAGGCTTTAAATAGGGTTTTGGCGCGTTTTACAGCAAGATTTGCGTATTCTAGACGTAAATTTTAAGTTTCTAATCCCTCATCTCCTGTTTTCTGTTACTTTATATTTTACTTGACGATTTTCCGCCTCTTTCGTTGTGTTTTAAGGTGAAGCGCCGTGTTTTCGATAAGGTGTAATGCTGTTCCATGTGAGATGGAACCATGTTCCAGATGATATGGAACGTTGTTCCAGCTTAAATGGAATAGGTGTCCCTCTTATAAAAAATCCAGTGTTTAGACTAAAAACACACTGCAAGCGATAATGTTATACCGTTCGTTGGTTTGTAAATTTGGGGGCGTGAAAATAATACTGTTTTGTCCTTAGGTGAAATCGGGAGTTGCTAAAACATGTGGGATGGTGGGTAGAGTGGGGTGGGGCGAGGTAGAAAAAGCAAGGTGTGAAGATCTGTTTTTACCGTTATTTGCAGAATAACTCTTCTAGAATGGTGTGAAAAATCGATGCTTATTTGTAAAGATTGGTTACTAGGTTTGACGTTGTTGGAAAACTAAGGGATGAATGGAACTGTTTATATGAATTGGCTGATTTGGTTGAATTTCCTTGTGAAGACTACCGTCTGCACCAGATATTGCTGAGCCCCTCATCGCTTTGGTAGCTATATTTTCTCACATTCAAAATCCATTTACACCTTATTGTATGCGAATTGGGGATAAGAAGCTATACGTTTTTAAGTAAGGCAAAGGAGGTGTAAGAGAAATTTGTTACGTGAATTCGAGATAAGATACGATATTTTTTGAGTATGATTAGATAAAAACGGATGGCTACCTCACCAACTACCGCGTAGCGGTTGGTCTTTTGGTAGGGCAGGGTTGGGAGCAACGGCGACCTACCCTGCCTAAGTTGTGCGTGAGCAAAGCTAGGCCGAAGGCCTTGGCCTTTTTACTTTTGAGCTATCTGTTTGAGGTAAATCAATGGATAAAAACGCTGTCATTCGTCAATAACATTTGCCTTCATATCCGTCTTTCGACTAGACGACAGATGCGGTAAATGTAAAAAGGCCAAGGCCTTCGGCCTAGCTTTATTATTCCATCTGCAAGACAGGGTAGCTCACTTCGTTCGCAACCCTGCCCTATCAACAGATCAACCGCTACGCGGTAGTTGGCATAACGAATTTCTCTTGTCCTGAACTCGCGTAAAATATTATGCTCATCGCCATGCGTTTGTTTGTGTAACTTCCCCTCATTTGTACGTGCGCTATAATATATTACTTGTTACCCCGAACTCTTGAATGCCGTATTAAACAATATTGTAGGCATGATGCGTCGCCACGCTTTGTTATACACTTATTATTAAAGGGTGATCAAAGATTTTTCAGAAGATTGTTGTTTGGTGTTCATGGCAACAAAAAAACTGCACAAGAAGGTGAATTGTGAAGTTTCCCTTCTTGTGCAGTGGTTGTCGTATTGTTACCATTTCGCGTGCGAAATAGCCCTTAATGTTGCGCGAATGGGGGTGTTTGACTTACATTATACCCTTTTCGCGCAACTTTAATTGCCAGTTCCAGGCCGACCGCAGCGTGTCTTCGAGGTTGGCTTCGGCCCTCCATCCCAGCACGTTGTTGGCCTTATCGGGGTTGGCCCACACCTTTTCGATGTCGCCTTCGCGGCGTGGGGCGTAGCTCCAGTTCACCTTTACGCCCGTGGCTTTTTCGAATTTGTCTACTACTTCGTATGTGCTAACGCCACGGCCAGTACCTACGTTGAAGTATTCTATTGGGTCGGTGTCCATGTCGAGCACCCTTTGCATGGCTTTAACGTGTGCCTTAGCCAAGTCCACCACGTAGATGTAGTCGCGAATGCACGTGCCATCGGGCGTGTCGTAGTCGTTACCAAAAATCTTCAACTCTTGCCTAATGCCCATCGCCGTTTGCGTAACGAAGGGGATAAGGTTGTTTGGAACGCCGTTGGGAAGTTCGCCGATGAGTGCCGATGGGTGAGCGCCGATGGGGTTGAAATAGCGCAGGATGACGCTCTTAATGGGTGCGCCGCTGTGAATGTCGTCGCGGATAATCTCTTCGTTAATCTGTTTAGTGTTGCCGTAAGGGCTTACAGCCTCTTGAATAGGTGCGTCTTCGGTTACGGGCAGATGCTCTTTTGTGGGCTGACCATACACTGTACAGCTCGAAGAGAAGATGAAACCCTTCACTCCGTAAACAGGCATCAGCTCGAGCAAGTTAATCAACGATACGGTGTTGTTGCGATAATAAAGTAGCGGTTTCTCTACGCTCTCGCCCACGGCCTTAGATGCTGCGAAGTGGATGATGCCCTTGATGTCCTTGTATTTGGCAAAAACGGCCTCCAACGCTTGCTTATCGCAGCAGTCTACTTGTTCGAAGGCGGGTCTTATGCCCGTAATCTGTTCGATGCCGTTTACCACTTCGGCGTTAGAGTTCGACAAGTTGTCTACGATTACTACGTCGTAGCCGGCTTGTTGCAGCTCCACGGTGGTGTGCGAACCGATAAATCCGGTTCCGCCAGTTACTAATATCGTTTGTTTCATTGTGTTTAAGCTATATTTGTTGTTTAACGTTTCAAGTTGACGAGTTTGCGAGTTGACCTGTTAATGAGTTAACAAGTTGACCGATTGACGAGTTGACAAGATAACCAACCAACAAGTTAACGGGTTGTTAAGTTAGCCAGTTGATGGGTATAAGTCGCGCGTTGGTGTTAGTATTGGCGTTCGCCGAAGATGTTTGTACCCACGCGCACCATTGTGCTTCCACATTGCAGGGCGATGGGATAGTCGTGGCTCATACCCCAACTACGTTCCTTAAAGGCGTCGTCGTGTGCGAAGTGCAGACTTTTCATCTCGTCGAAGAAGCGCCATGCGGTGGTCATTTCGGTGCGAATTTGTTGTTCGTCGTCAACATTCGAGGCCATAGTCATCAGTCCGCAGATGCGCACATGAGTTAGCTCACGCCATTCGCCACCAGCCAACAATTCGCGACATGCGTCGAGGGTGAAGCCAAATTTGCTGGCCTCTTGTGCCACATGCAGTTCGAGTAGCACGTCGATGACGCGACCGCAGCGCTCTGCCTGCTTGTTAATCTCGCGCAAAAGCTTCAGGCTATCCACCGCTTCAATCATGTTGATGTAGGGTGCGATGTACTTCACCTTATTGCTTTGCAAGTGCCCGATGAAGTGCCAAGCAATGTCTTTGGGCAGTTCTGCCGCCTTTCGGCTTAGCTCCTGTTCGTGACTTTCACCGAAGATGCGTTGACCCTGCTCGTAAGCGGCCATCAGTTCTTCGTTGGGGTGGAACTTGCTCACCGCCACGAGCTTCACGTTGGGTGGTAAACTCTGCACCACGCGCTTCAGGTTTCCTGCCACATCGGTAGCCATTATTCAGCCTCCTCGGTGCTTTTGGGGTCTTCTTCGTACTCGGGTTTATCGTTGGTAGCGGCTTTTGCTGTGGTAGCCACATGCTCGTACACGTCCATAATGAGCGTTTCGGTAACGCTGGCAATATCGTAAGTGATCATGGTATTGCCCATAACGCTGTCGATATGCTTCACTGCGCCTTGCAAACTAGAAGCTTGCACCAAGTAGTTAACGTTCGAACGCTTCTCCTTTTCGGTCTTTTCGTCTAGTGTAATAAATTGCAGCTTGGCCTTATACCATTTGTCGTCGTTGTCGTTTTCGCTGAAAAAAACCTCGTGGTAGGGAGCGGGCTTGATGCCTGTAATCTTGAAGTCGCCTGCGATAAATGCCGACATCTCTTCGATAATGGCATTTTCGGCCTCGGTAAAGCTCAGTGCGTCTACCACGTATTGTTCGGTAATGGGTTTCAACATGCCATCGTCCATGGTCTTGTCATACCTGATTTTGGTTTCAAACCAGTCTGCCGTTCTTTGTCTCATGCTATTGTTTTGCTTATTGATTTTATTGGCAAAAGTAACAAAATAATCCGTAAGGCACAAAAAAATCATATCTTATTCAAATAAACTTACGATGTCGGTATTACTTTTCGATTAATTTCGATAACTTTGCATATCACCATTAACAATATTATTATGCCTGAAATATCTGTTCGTGGACTGGAAATGCCAGAGTCGCCAATTAGAAAACTCGCTCCGTTAGCCGTAGCGGCAAAAGCCAGAGGAACGAAAGTTTATCACCTGAACATAGGCCAACCCGACTTGCCTACACCGCAAGTGGGACTTGATGCCTTGAAAAACATCGACCGATCGGTACTTGAATATTCGCCCTCGCAAGGCTATCAGTCGTACCGAGAGAAGCTCACCACTTATTATAAGAGGTTCGGCATAGACATAACGGCCGACGATATCATCGTCACCACAGGCGGTTCGGAGGCTGTGCTCTTTGCTTTTATGGCCTGTTTGAATCCCGGCGACGAGATTATCATCCCCGAACCTGCTTACGCCAACTATATGGCTTTCGCCATTTCGGCGGGTGCAACCATCCGAACCATCACCACAACGATAGAAGAAGGCTTTGCATTGCCCAAGGTAGAGAAGTTCGAAGAACTGATAAACGAGCGTACAAAAGGCATTCTTATCTGCAATCCCAATAACCCAACGGGCTATCTTTACACGCGTAGCGAGATGAATCAGATACGCGATTTGGTGAAAAAATACGACCTGTACCTGTTTTCCGACGAGGTGTATCGCGAGTATATCTACACAGGCTCGCCTTATATCAGCGCCTGCCATCTAGAAGGCGTAGAGGAAAACGTGGTGCTTATCGACTCAGTTTCTAAACGTTATTCCGAATGTGGGGTGCGTGTGGGCGCGCTTATCACGAAGAATGCCGAGGTGAAGGCTGCTGTGATGAAGTTCTGTCAAGCACGTTTGTCGCCGCCATTGTTGGGACAAATCGTGGCCGAGGCATCGCTCGATGCGCCCGACGACTATTATCGTAGTGTGTACGAAGAGTATGTAGAGCGTCGTAAATGCCTTATCGACGGGCTCAATCGCATACCAGGCGTATATTCGCCCATACCCATGGGCGCCTTTTACACCGTGGCCAAGCTGCCCGTAGACAACTGCGAGAAGTTCTGCCGATGGTGTTTGGAAGAGTTTAGTTACGAAGGCGAAACGGTAATGATGGCTCCAGCGGCAGGCTTTTACACAACGCCGGGCGCAGGATATAACCAAGTGCGTATTGCCTACGTTCTGAAAAAAGAAGACTTGAAACGTTCGTTGACGATATTGCGTAAGGCTCTTGAAGCCTATCCAGGCCGTATTGACGAAGAAGAAACGGCTCGACAATAGGATGAAAAGGCATGCCCAGAAAGGCGTTGGCATGACGTAGCGCATTAAAACGAACCGCATTTCGCGGTCTGTAAACCCGCTAGCTTGCCAATTCGTAAACTGGTCAACTTGTCTATTCGTTACCTTGTAAGCTTGTCAACTCGTAAGCAGGTCAACCTGTCAACTCGTAAACTGGTCAGCTTGTTAACTCATTAACTCGTTCGCTAGTTATCTTGTCAATTTGTAAACATATCAACACGTGAACTTACCCTTTTTCCTTGCTAAGCGCATTTACACCAATAACACCGACAAAACGCGGGTTGACCGCCCTGCCATACGCATTGCCATAGCTGGCGTAGCTGTGGGTTTGGCAGTGATGTTGGTATCTGTGAGCGTTGTTTTCGGCTTCAAACACACCATTCGTAACAAGGTGGTGGGCTTTGGCAGCCACATACAAGTGGCCAATTTTATGACCCTTCAAGCATCCGAACAATATCCCATACAGATGGGCGACTCGATGTTACGGGTGCTTCGAGCCATTCCTGGCGTACGGAATGTTCAGCGTTTTGCCATGAAGCAAGGCATACTTAAAACCAATAACGACTTTCTGGGTGTGGCGTTCAAGGGCATAGCGGCCGACTACGACACCACTTTTATTCACCAAAACCTTGTTGCGGGTGCCATTCCGCATTTCTCAGATAGTGCAGGAAAACAGCAAGTGGTGATTTCGCAGGCCATTGCCGACCAGCTGAACCTTAAATTAGGCGACAAGGTTTTTGCCTATTTCATCGACAACACGGGTGTAAAGGCCAGGCGTTTTACCGTTGCGGCCATCTACCAAACCAACCTTTCACAATACGATAAGGTGACGTGCTTCATCGATTTTTATACGGCAGTGAAACTTAATGCGTGGGAAACGGATCAAGCCAGTGGTGCCGAGCTTACCGTTAAGGACTTCGATCGGTTAAGTGAAACGGCAGCTCGCGTGGTAAATAAGGTAAATCGCACCATTGATAGATATGGCGAGACCTATTCGTCGCAAACCATACAGGAGATGAATCCACAGATTTTCTCGTGGCTAGACTTGCTCGACCTCAACGTTTGGATTATTCTCGGCCTGATGCTTTCGGTTGCTGGTGTCACCATGATTTCGGGTTTGCTCATCATTATCTTAGAGCGCACGGCCATGATAGGCATCCTTAAAGCCGTAGGTGCACGCAATGTAACCATCCGTCGCACCTTTCTTTGGTTTGCGGTGTTCACCATTGGCAAGGGAATGTTTATCGGAAACCTCATCGGTATAGGACTTATAGCCCTGCAACATTATACGGGATTGGTGAAGCTTAACCCTGCAACCTATTATGTAAGCACTGTTCCTGTTGAGTTTAACCTGCCTGTATGGCTCTTGCTCAACGTGGCCACACTGCTCGTTAGTGTGTTCGTGCTTATCGCACCCAGCTATTTGGTGTCGAAAATAAACCCTGCCGCCTCGATGAGATACGAATAAGGAAAGGGTGAAAAGGTGAAAAAGTGAAAGAGTGAAAAGATACTGACGTTCTCTGTGCATATTGGTTGGCTATCTTTTCACCCTTTCACTTTTTCACCTTTTCACCTTTTCACACCCTGCATGTTAGTTCTCCAAGTATTTGTATGCGAATTTGTTGAAACGTTGGTATCATATTATAAACAGATTGTTAGTAAATGATTATTGATGCAAAAATAGCAAAATAAATGTAAGTGTGCAATTTATGATTGCCTAATCTGCACGAGAAAGAACGTGCTAAGCATATTTTCCATCGATTCACTGCTTTTTTAAAGTACTTGATATCTAATACTTTCTTTTCTCTTTTGTTGTCGTTTTCAAATAAATTTGCGAACTTTGTTGTCAGGTTAAAAACCTCTACAACGATAAATAACCGATGATATGAAAAGTAAGTTAACCCTGGCTGCACTGTCGATGGCCTTTGCGCTTATGGCATCAGCCCAAACAGCACTTCCCGTTTACCTTAATCCCGACGCACCTGTTGAGGCTCGCGTGCAGGATGCACTTAAACGACTCACCGTTCATGAGAAAGTAAAGCTCATACATGCGCAAAGCATGTTCACCTCGGCAGGAGTACCAAGGCTGGGCATTAGGCAGTTAAATATGAGCGATGGACCACACGGCGTGCGCGCCGAACAGAATTGGAGCACATGGGGATCAGCCCAATGGACCAACGATTCCATCTGTGCCTTCCCCTCATTAACTTGTTTGGCCGCCACATGGAATCGTGATTTGGCTGGCGAATACGGCCACGCCGTAAGCGAAGAGTTTGCTTTCAGGGGCAAAGACATCCTCTTGGGACCAGGAACAAACATCTGTCGTGTGCCACTTAACGGTCGTAGCTTCGAGTATATGGGTGAAGATCCCTACTTGGCAGGCGAAATGGCCGTGCCATACATTAAGCGGGCGCAGGCCAACGGTGTGGCTTGCTGCCTTAAACACTTTGCACTGAACAATCAGGAGATAGACCGTTTCACCGTTAATGTTAATGTGGGCGAACGCGCTTTGCGCGAAATCTACTTGCCTGCATTTAAAAAATGCGTGCAACAAGCGGGAGTTTGGACCATAATGGCTGCCTATCCGCAGTGGAATGGTCAGCACCTATGCCACAATGATTCGCTGTTGAACAAGATATTAAAGAAAGAATGGGGTTTTGATGGAGCGGTGATGAGCGACTGGGAGGGAACTCACGACACCTGGCAGGCTGCCATGAACGGACTAGATATCGAAATGGGCACTGTCCCCAGAAGTAAAACAGATGGCCGTTTGCTAGGTTACGATTACTATTATATGGCTAACCCGTTAGAAAAGCTTGTATTGGAAGGACGCATACCCATGTCGGTGCTTGACGATAAGGTTGAACGCGTGTTGCGAACCATCTTCCGCACGTCGATGAATCACAATAAAGCCATTGGCAACCTATGTTCGCCCGAACATTATGCCGTATGCAAGAGCGTTGGTGCAGAAGGTGCGGTGTTGCTTAAAAACCAAGATAACATATTGCCTATTGCACCTAATCGTTATAAGCGAGTATTGGTGGTGGGCGACAATGCTGTGCGAAATATGAGCGAAGGAGGCGGAAGTTCGGAGTTGAAAACCAAGTTCGACATATCGCCCCTCGATGGATTGAAGTCTGTTTACGGTGATAAAATCACCTTTGTACGTGGCTATTATGCTGGCAAACCGCTTTATGATGCGGTAGAACCCTTATCCGCCGACTCGCTTAAACGCTTGAAAGAAGAGGCTTTGCAGGCTGCCAGAAAGGCCGACCTCATTATCTTTGTGGGCGGATTAAATAAAAACCACAGGCAAGATTGCGAAAATGGCGACCGCGAGAGTTACGACTTATCGTATGGACAGGATGAGTTGATAGCAGCATTAGCAAAGGTTGAGAAGAACATTGTTGTGCTTACTTTCGGTGGAAATGCCTTTGCTACGCCGTGGATAAATAGCGTTAAGGGCTTGATGCACTGTTGGTATCTGGGCTCGATGTCGGGTGAAACGCTGGCCGAACTGGTTTCGGGCAAGCAAAATCCAAGTGGCAAGCTGCCCATAACCTTTGCCAAGCGACAGGCCGACTATCCTTGTTTCCAGTTTGGCAAGCGTGGTTATCCCGGTGTAGATAAGCAGGTGTATTATGATGAGGTTATTTACGTGGGCTATCGCTGGTTTAACACCAAGGCGATTGCACCGCAATTTCCCTTTGGGTTTGGGCTAAGCTACACCACATTTAAGTATGGCAAGCCCACACTTTCGGCCCAAATGATGGATAAGAATGGTAAAATAACGCTCTCTGTTGCTGTTACCAATACGGGTCGCATGGCTGGTAAGGAAACTGTTGAGCTATTTATTGGCGATGATAAATGTAGCGAAGAACGCCCTAAGAAAGAGCTGAAAAACTTTGCCAAGGTGGCTCTTGCGCCTGGCGAAACAAAAACGATAAGCTTCGATATCACGTCTAGCGATCTTGAATATTGGTCAGAACGCACCCACGGCTTTGTTGCCGAACCAGGCACATTCACCGCTTACGTCTGCGCTAGTGAAACAGATGTGCGTGCAACGGCTAAGTTCGAGTTGAAGTAAGTGTAAGTTGGTGAACTTTAGGTTGGTGAGTTTCTTGGTTTTTAAGCTTATAAGTTTCTGAGTTGGTAGACTTTAGGACCGTTGTTGCGTAGTTGGTAAGTTGCCCCACAAGTTATCGCCTTGTACGGCAATCTGCCATCTCTTTGCAACCTTGCAAGCGTAAGAAGTCGGAAACGCATAGCCTAAAAAAATCACTGGCTAACAAACTTGATATATCATGAAGTTAAAGAAATTAATCATAAAACCTATAACAGGCCTGCTTATTTCAATGTGGCAATGTTGTTATATGAGTAAGATTGTTAGAATGTACGTCTTGTCTTTTGGTCAATGGCAAGTATTAATAAAGAGCTCCATGTTAAAAGCACAATATGTTGAATGTGTAATAAAAGAGCCGTAATTTAATTTACAATATCGCGCATGAAAAGGTTATTCTTGTGTATTTGTGTATATCTAAGCTTTGTCCCCCTTGTCTTATGGGGACAGAGTAAGGTTAATAAACAAAGCCGTGGACAGAAAGTGGCTGGCTATATCTCACTCCTAACGGCCGACAGCATTAAGTATTGGGATTGCGTTGGTGGTAGGGGAGGCGTGGCTTTACAGAAACAGAGCTGTGAATACATGGAATACGACGAGGGGAGGCATCGAAAGTATGTAACCCGAGCGTGTATGTGGTTGTCTACCTTCTTTTCTGTTGACCAGCGAAGAACATTAAAAGTGTTTCGTTATAGCAGCCGTTACCCGGCGGAGCTTGATTGGAAAGGGAAGATTTTGAAACTGACGGAGGACACGTTGATTGTAAAGAGGAAAGGTGTACGTGGACGTACCATATACATAAAAAGCAAAGACCAGTCTTTTCCATTAAAGCCTGCATTGAATCCATTTAACATGAGGACGGCAGAAATAGGGATGCAGACCGACACTCTGTATAGAAAGATAGACTCGATATGTGGAGTTTACCATGCCATGAATGCGTGTCCTGACACAATGAACGCAGAAATCAGTATAACAGTGAGTAAGGAAGGCAAAGTGGTTATGGCCAAGTATAGTCGTTTGCCGCCTGATTCTGCCACCTATGCTGGCTTTTATGCCGCTTTCTTGGCGTTTGTTAAGAGCATCCCTTATAAACCCTCAGTGGACATTGTGACAAAGGAAACGTTCGATATGAGCCTTTCTTTTCCTTGCATGTTCTTAACACTAGAAAGGTGGGGCGTAAGGCTTCGCCGCGAATTGCGACAGAAACGACAAACGATAAGTAAGGAGAAATCAACGGCAAAGTAGGGGAAATGAACTGTAACATTGTTCAATACAGATAAAATGTGCATAATGAGTATGTTTATATATAGAAAGTGAGGTGATGGTATGAAAAGGTTAATCTTGTGTATTTGCATCTTTCTAAGCCTTATTCCTATTGATTTATGGGGACAGAGTAAGACGGGGCTGCAACCGAGTAAGTTAGAAACAGAGGTGTTGTATGATGTAGAAGGCATTGCTTATAAGCAAGTTTGGAGGAAAGATGGAAAGGTTGTTAGGTGTTGTTATCTTACCCGAAGTGGACAGGAAATTGAGAACGCCACGTGGAGTATGGATGTGCATTGGGTATCAACTTTGGCAGATAAGGTCTTGGATAAAATACGTTTTGACTATGCTAACTGCACAAATGTACGGGGAATAGTCCTTTTATTGGCTGTTCCCGAATTGAATATAGCGGAGTTAAGGCTGACGGACGTATTGCCAGCGAAATATAAAACGATGCTGTTGAAGGCCGTTCGTGAAGTGGAAAGCGACATCACTGGCCTTGAAGGAGATGCTCCCATACTGGCTCATTTCCCTGTAAGGTTTACGACAAACTGAAAACATACAACACAAATAAATAAGTAAAGGAGCTGAATTAGAATGAAGAAGATGTTATTTTAGATCTTCTTGACGGGTGAAAAAGTAAAACTTAGGAACCAATTGGCATCTTTTTGAAGTTTTTGTTGTGTCCAACTGGCTGTTCATTTAGGTATGAGGTTTGTTGTATTAAAATTGGTACACGCCCTTAATCCCAATCGGTTGTTGTGTTTTATTTGTAGAGATTTCCATCGTCTTTTCATGGCACACTTGTTGCATATTTGTTTTTGTTGGATGGTGTTGTTCATTTATGAAGATGGGATTTCTTGAAAAGATGTGTGGCGTGGCATAACTCACGCGTCACACTTGTCGGTTACATTTGTTACCCAATGCGCATTGCACAAAAGCAACAAATGTTACCTAATGTGGGTTTTCTTTTCTTTTGGGTATACTTTGTGGGCTTGTGGCATACCCATTGTTGTGCATTATATTGAGAGAAGGGCAAGGTATGTCCCAATCGGATATGGAATATAAGGTTTAAATTAAACATTAACAAGCTAAAATCAAGAACATGACACCAAAGAAATTATGGTTGACTTTGGCGGCGGTCATTATTGGATCGTTCGCTGTTTTATGCTTCTATGGCGTTGAGATTTTCAGAGAGATGCCGCCTTTCCCCAACAAGGTGGTGACTGAGAGTGGTGAGACGTTGTTTGAAGGACAAGATATTAAGGACGGACAGAATGTTTGGCAGTCTATCGGAGGCCAAACAGTAGGTAGCGTTTGGGGGCATGGCGCATACGTAGCTCCTGATTGGACGGCCGACTATTTACATCGGGAGTCGGAACTGATGCTATCTGAATTAGCCCAAAAAGATGGTAAGGTGTATGCACAGTTAGCCGAAGCGGACAAGGCTAAGTACAAGGTACTGTTGCAAGAAGAGCTCCGTAAGAATACATTTGATGCGCAAACAGGCGTTATCACTTTTAGCGACATGCGCGCTAAGGTGGCTAAACAGTTGCGTAACTATTATGCCAAGCTGTTCTTGAACGATCCCTCTATGGCTAAGTTGCGCAATGCGTATGCTATGCGCGAGAAATCTGTTGAGGCAGTAGACGGTCTTTCGGCCGAACAGCGTTTTGATAAGATGGACGCTTTCTTCGCGTGGTCTAGCTGGGTGTGTGTAACCAACAGACCCAATAGCGACGTTAGCTATACCAATAACTGGCCACACGACCCCGTAATAGGCAACATAGCACCCACCTCACTGCACCTCTGGTCGGGATTTAGTGTGTTGTTGCTGCTCTTCTGTGTAGGAATTTTGGTTTACTATTATGCACAGCATAAGGAGGAGCATGTGTCGAAGGCTCCTGAAACGGATCCTATGAGGGATCTTAAACCCACTGCGTCCATGCGTGCAGTGCTGAAATACATTTGGGTAGTTGGTGCATTGATGTTGGTTCAGATGATTTCGGGTGTGATAACGGCTCATTATGGTGTAGAGGGTGACGCTTTCTTTGGCTTGCCTATACAAGAGATTTTTCCCTATGCTGTGTCGCGTAGCTGGCATGTTCAGCTAGCTATCCTTTGGATTGCAACGTCTTGGTTGGCCACGGGCTTATATATAGCTCCGGCAGTATCAGGCGTTGAGCCCAAATATCAGGCCTTGGGCGTGAACGTTCTCTTTGGCGCATTGGTCTTCGTAGTGGCAGGCTCGTTGGCTGGCCAATGGTTTGGAGTGATGCAAAAGCTTGGCTTGGTTGAGAACTTTTGGTTTGGACATCAAGGTTACGAATATGTCGAACTGGGTCGTCTATGGCAAATATTGTTGCTTACGGGGTTAGTGCTCTGGCTATTCTTAATGATACGTGCCCTGATTCCTGCACTCAAACGTAAGGACGAAAGTCGCCATTTGCTTATTCTCTTTGTAATTGCCTCGTTGGCAATTGCTTTCTTCTATGCCGCAGGTTTGATGTATGGCCGCCAAACCCACATGGCCATTGCCGAATATTGGCGTTGGTGGGTGGTTCATCTTTGGGTTGAGGGCTTCTTCGAGGTGTTCGCCACAGTAGTTGCATCGTTCTTGTTCTGCCGCTTGGGGCTGCTTAAGATAAAGAGTGCCACGATTTCGGTGTTGTTCTCCACCATCGTGTTCCTTGCAGGTGGTATTCTAGGAACCTTCCATCACTTGTATTTCAGTGCAACACCAACGGCGGTGCTGGCACTTGGAGCCACATTCAGTGCGATGGAGCTTGTTCCGCTCGTGCTTATAGGTATGGAGGCGTACCATAACTATCAGCTAAGCCGTTCTACGACTTGGATAAAATCCTATAAGTGGCCGATATATTGCTTCATTGCGATGTGCTTTTGGAACTTCTTGGGTGCAGGTATCTTTGGCTTCTCCATCAATCCACCAATCGCCTTGTATTATTTGCAGGGTCTGAACACCACTGCCGTGCATGGTCATGCAGCCCTTTTCGGGGTCTATGGCATTTTGGGAATAGGTCTGATGCTATTTGTTTTGCGTGGTCTTTATCCTGATTACGAGTGGAACAACAAACTTATTGGTACTGCTTTCTGGTGCATAAACATTGGCTTGTTACTGATGACGGTGGTGAGTATCTTGCCTATTGGCATCTTGCAAGCCCATGAAAGTATCACCAATGCATACTGGTCGGCTAGATCGGCTGAGTTCATGCAACAAGATTTTATGCAGACATTAAGATGGTTGCGTATACCTGGAGATACATTTGTAGCTTTGGGTGAGGTGCTGTTGGTGTTGTTTATCATTGGCCTACAATTTGGTTGGTCGCGAAAAGGCAAACGCTAAAAGCCCCCTGCAAGCCTTTTTTGATGGGTTCTAGGCCTCGCCCGAATACAGGTTCCACCTGTTTAAAGAGAAATGTCCGACTATACCGAAGTATGGAATTCTCATCAGACCAAACGGTAAGGTTGAAATCAACACAGAGAAATCCTCAATGTCGAACCCGCCTGGAACCATCGAACATCCGATAAAAACAAGAATTGGCCCTATAAACCGCTTTCAATGGTTGGTTTATAGGGCCTTTCGATATTCTATATTCACAACTTGCAAAGCATTGGTTGTTTATGTGCTGATAAAAAATGTTTGAAAGAAACGTTTGTTGTGCCAGACATAACCATGTTTCTTCCAATCTCGTTGGGCGATAATAAATAAAAGGTGTTCAGTATTTGCACATTGGCAACGCGCCAATCTATACGCCTTCCTCCTCTTCTATGGTGGTGTTACTGGTGCCCATTTCGCTTTGTGTGTCTAGTGTAGCATCCTTTTTGATGCTTACATCGCCAAATCTGGAAATCTTAACGACTAGTGGCACGTACTCGTCACTCGACTTATCGGGCGACCCAACACTGGCGGCAAAGTACATGTTGTCGCCGTCGCATTTGTCGTAAACCACGCCAAGCAATGCACCACCTTTGTAGCTGGCGTCAATTTGGTTGATAAAATCGGCTTTAGAGAATGTTCGGTTGAAAAACACCGTGCCGTCTTTGCGAAGTATTTTCACTGTGGCGCGGTTGTCGTAATACTTCTGTTCGCCATCGCTGATAAGGGGCAGCGACTTGTCGGCTTTGAATTCGGTGTCTACTGTGTAGCTGGCGCCAATCCATTGCACTTTTCGGCTTTCGCGATGGTCGCCCATAGCACGCGTTTCCTTCGCGCGTACAACAATCGGTTTGCGCGCGATAATATCGGTCTTTTCCTTTTTACCTCCACACGAGGCTAAGCAGATGGCCACGCTCATGGTAACGAGGGCCAAGAGATGTTTTTTCATTTGCATGTAGTTTTTTATTACGCAAAGGTAAGAAGAAATAGCGTAAAAAACGAAATGATGTGCACATTATTTACTACCTTTGCAGCATAGGTAACACATTCAGACGCATGTACAGAACGATTTTTATGGCATTGGCATTGGCCTTTACGGTCTTGGCTTGTTCGGATAAGAAAACCGAGCCAGCCCAAGAGGCTGCTGACACGGTGCCAATGATGGTGACACAACTGAAAAAATGTTCGCGACTATACACCACCGAGATACGCGTACACAAGATAATCACGCATAACGACGAGAAAACCATAAAGGGCTCGTTCCTTGGGAACAAGTTCAATATCAACCTGCCCCTAAGCAAACGGCAGGTGGCCATACCCATGGAGGCAACCTTGAAGGCGTATGTAGACTTCGGAAAGTTTAGCGAAGAAAATGTGATTAGACGTGGCGACCGCATCGAGATAACCCTTCCCGACCCGCAAATAGAGCTCACAGGCACGCGCATAGACAATAAGGGCATTAAACGGTACGTAGACTTTGCGCGCTCTAACTTCACCGATGCCGAGCTGACGGCCTACGAAAGGCAGGGCCGAGAGTCGGTTGTGAAGTCTATTCCCCAAATGAAAGTGATGGAACAAGCACGCCAGAACGCTGCCAACGTTATCATCCCCATGGTGGCACAGATGGGATTTAAGGAAGAAAACATAACGGTGAACTTCCGTAAGGACTTTAATTACGGCGACATTATGCGCCTTTTGTTGGGCAATACAGAAAGGAGAACTGGCAATGAGTAAGCTTCGCACCCTAATTTCGTTTGTTCCCTTCCGCTATTGGCTATACTTGGCATTGGCGGTTGTGTTGTTCGTGGTTGTTTGTGTGGCTGTTTGTCGCTGTGGAAACGACAATAGCCTAAGCGTGGTAAGCAACGACAAGATAGAACTTACACCCAATCAGATACAGCAAATAGAGGCTATTGGCGAGTGGGAGTTTTTGGCTATCGACGATGAAGAGTTGGTTGACACCGTTAAATACGGCTTCTTTGGCGACGATAAACTGGTGCGCATCTATTTCGGCACGCTGCGTTTGGGCGTTAATCTGCGCGAGGCAGGCCCACGTTGGCTGTCTATGCAGGGCGACACGCTTTGCGCTACGCTACCGCCCGTAAAGCTTTTAGACAACAATTTTATTGACGAGGCGCGCACCAAATCGTTTTTCTCAACGGGAACATGGAGCGATGCCGACCGCGACCGCCTTTATTATAAGGCTAATGCCATGATGCGCAAACGCTGTTTAACGCCTACCAATATGGCGTTGGCCGAGGAAAACGCTCGCGTACAGTTCACTAGCTTGCTGCGTTCGCTAGGTTTCGACAAGACGAAAGTTGTGTTCGACGAGGCCCAAACAGCAGCAAAGAAAGAGCGATAATAACAGGTTGTTAGGCTACAAGCGGTTTGTATTGCGACTACAAGTGTTTTGTAGTGTGACTACAAACGAGTTGTAGCGTGACTACAAACGAATTGTAGTGTGGCTACAAACGACTTGTAGTGTGACTACAAATGGGCTTGTACTGTGGCTACAAATGAGCTTGTACGCATACGTAAGTGATCATCGCGCTAGCATAAGCATGTTGTGGATATTGCAAACAGCAAGTTGATGCCGTTTGTTTATTAGGGTTAGTCGTTCCGTTTCCGCTTTGTATCAAGGTTTAACGGTTGTTTCAGGCATGCCAAAAGTTACCACCAAGGGCAGGTGGTCGCTAAATCCGCCAAGATATTTCGGACCTTGATAGGTTCGCCAAGGGCGTTTCCCTCCGTATTTTTCCTCGTCTTCCAGCAAGAAAGGGGCATCGAAAATACGGCAGGAAACGCCTTTTTCGTGCAGCAACCGACTAACATATATATGGTCTAAGCTACCCCATTCGCCTTGATAACGATAAGTTCCCTTTGCCCCGTTGTTGCCTATGGCGTTGGCCGACACATCCGTAAGGTCGTTGTCGCTGAGCAAACGCAAGGCGGGTGTGTCGCCATAGTCGTTAAAGTCGCCTGTAACCACGATGTTGGCGGCCCTGTTTCCTTGTCTAATCGAGTCGATGGCAGCGCACAATCGGCGTGCCACGGCCAACCGATAAGGGCGCGTGTTGGCTTCGCCACCAGCCCTGCTGGGCGCGTGAAGCACAAAAACGTGCAGCGTATCGCCCCCTGCGGTTACGCCATTGGCATAGAGAATGTCGCGTGTGGGACGCATGCCTGCAAGCGGATTAACGCGTAAGGCATAGCTTTTAACAAGTGCGAAGGTGAAGGGAGAGTAGAGTAGGGCCACGTCGATGCCACGAACATCGGGCGAATTGGTCATTACATATTCGTAGCGAGCCGTGCGAAGAAGCGAGCGACGTGTGAGATCGCGCAGCACGCTGTCGTTTTCCACCTCGCAAAGTGCCACAAGGTCGGGCAGACGCCATTGCTTACCTTCCCCTCCGCAGGCCACAATCTCTTGTCCAATGCGGTTTAGTTTCTTCCAATATCGTGAAGGAGTCCAATGCCGATAAGCTTCGGGCAGAAACTCATGGTCGTCTTTCAGACTGTCGTGACGGCAATCGAAAAGGTTCTCGCAATTGAGTTGCACCAGCGTAAAGAGAGATACGAGGAGCGTGCCAAGTGTTGTCATCTGGTTTTAGATTTGCTGCTAAGGAACAATCCCACGAGTATAAACACCGTGCCCACAATGAAATAGGGCGTGATGGTTTCGTGAAGCACGAGCCATGCAAACACAATGGTGGTGATGGGATTAACGTAAATGTAGTTTGTTGCACGCATTGCCCCAAGCTTACCCATTACCCATGTCCACGTGAGAAAGCAAATCATGGAACCCAATACGCCGAGAAAAAGCAAATGGCTGATAACGTCGAGGCGCGTAAGTGCGTGCAGCGGCGGCATCTCCGGCACAAGGATGTAGTAGGGAAGCATGGTGAGCAGACCGTAGAAAAACACCTTTCGAGTGATAAAAAGGCTGTCGTAGCGTTCGTTCATGCGCTTGATGATGATGGAATAGAAAGCCCACGCCAAGCAGGCAGACAGCGCCAGGAAGTCGCCTAGGGGCGAAAGGTGAAGCACGAACTTGCCGTTGAGTACCACCGTGGCCATTCCCACAAACGAGAAAAGCGTTCCCGCCACCTGCAAAGCCCCCAAACGGGTGCCACGAACAAGCAAACGCATGAGCACCATGGTGAATAATGGGCACGAACAGACGATGAGAGACACGTTGGTGGCTGTAGAAAAGCGCAACGCTTCGTTCTGCATCAGGAAGAATGCAGAGCCACCCGTGATGCCAAGTAGCATCATGCAGCCCTCGTCGGCAAGGCTGTCGCTCAACAATTTTCTACCTCCTGCCCTGCGCGGACCAAGAACTGCGAACGCCAACATCAGCAAATAGGCGATGATAAAGCGCAAGGTGAAGATATGCGCAGGCGAAAGGCCCGCGTAAATAAGAAGCTTGGTGGAGATGAATGTCGAACCCCAGATGGCCACCGTTACGAAGGCAACAATGTGATGAAGGAGGTTCGCCTGTGCTGTTATATGCTTCGACATGCGTGTTTGTTGATAAATAGCCAACGGCAAAGGTAGGTTTTTATTACAAAACAGCCAAACGAATGGGCCGATATTTGTAGTAATGCCTTGCAAACGATGGCTTAAGCAGGTTCAAGGAAGTTGCCTTTGAGGGTTTGTTTGGCTTTATTTTCAGTGGATTTCGCTCGCCTGTTGAAGAAGCATAGGGGGCTAAGCCACAGGGCGAGCAAGTGAAAGTTGCCAGATAAAGGCAAAAGGCCACCAAGGGGCTACTCGGTAAAAGTAGCTTTGAAGCGCAGCGGGGGATTTTCAGAACAGGCCTTACCTTACTTTGGGGATAGTGTCTGAACTCGCTATTAATATGTGCGTAAATGCCCTAATCTCGTGATTTATTCGTACCTTTGTAGCCCTATTAAAGAGCAAAAAAGAATAAATGGACAGAAGAAACAATACTTCAATACAAATGATTGCCGACTACGAGGGCGATATCAGCACGCTTTTCGACACGCCTACACCCGAAGTGGTGCCCATTTTGGCAACTCGCAATCTCGTATTGTTCCCCGGTGTGGTGACGCCGATACTTGTGGGGAGAACCGCAAGCGTAAGTCTTGTTAACAAGTTAAAGAAAGACCCCGAGCAGATCTTTGCCGTGTTCTGCCAGAAAAATGCCGATGTAGAAGAGCCTGGAAAGAAAGATCTCTTTCCACTAGGTGTGTATGCCAAGTTGGTTAGGGTGCTCGAGATGTCGGGACCAGGTAACAACATCACCGCCATTGTTCAGGGGTTGGGACGTTGCCAGCTTGAAGACGTGGTGAAACGCAAGCCTTATCTTGTGGGGCAAGTCACCAAGAAGCCCGAGATTTTTATCGACGAAAGCAGCAGCGAATATCATACGGCCATGGAAGACTTGCGCAACCAGACCGTGGAATTTATCAAGATGAACGAGGAAATGCCCGACGAGGCGCAGTTTGCCATCGCAAACATACACCACGACGTTATCGCTACCAACTTCATCTGCTCGAACATGCCCTTCGATATCAATGATAAGATGCGCATGTTAGAGGCCGATAACTCGCTCGAACGCGTGTATATCGCCCTCAAAACCCTAAACAAGGAGATGCAGCTGTTGCAGATTAAGCAAACCATACGTTCGAAAACGCGCGAAGACATTGACGAACAGCAACGCGAATACTTCTTGCAACAACAGATAAAGAACATCAAGGAAGAGCTGGGCAACGGTGAAGGCTCGCCCGAACACCGTGAATTGGAGGAGAAAGCGAAGGATAAGAAGTGGTCGGAAGAGGTGAGCAAGATATTCTATAAAGAACTGGATAAGCTCGATACACTAAACCCGCAAAGTCCTGATTATAGCATACAGCTCACATATCTGCAAACGATGGTGGGCTTGCCTTGGAACGAATACACCAAAGACGACCTCAGCATCAAGCGCGCCCAAAAGGTATTGGACCACGACCACTATGGAATGGAAAAGGTGAAGGACCGTATCTTGGAACATTTAGCCGTGTTACAGCTTAGCGGAGACCTGAAATCGCCCATCATTTGCCTTTACGGACCTCCCGGAGTGGGTAAAACCAGTCTTGGAAAGAGCATTGCCACGGCCATGAATCGTAAGTACGTGCGCATGTCGTTAGGTGGATTGCACGACGAATCGGAAATTCGTGGGCACCGCCGAACATACGTTGGCGCCATGCCAGGCCGAATTATCAAGAGCATCCAGAAAGCAGGCTCGTCCAATCCTGTGTTTATTCTCGACGAGATAGACAAGGTAACGCAGAACACTTTGCATGGCGACCCGTCGTCGGCATTACTCGAAGTGCTCGATCCTGAGCAGAACAATGCCTTCCACGACAACTATCTCGATGTTGATTTCGACCTCTCGCGCGTGCTGTTTATCGCTACCGCCAACGACCTTAACACCATTCCGCGCCCCTTGCTCGACCGTATGGAGCTTATCGAGGTGAGCGGTTACATCACCGAAGAGAAGATCGAGATTGCCAAACGCCACCTTGTGCCGCGCGAATTGCAGAACACGGGATTGGCTAAAAACGCCACGGAGAAGCCCAACTTCAACAAGGCGGCTCTTGAAAAGATTATTGAACAATACACCCGAGAGAGTGGTGTGAGGCAGCTTGAAAAGCAAATAGACAAGGCTTTGCGCAAAATGGCCTACCTGCGAGCCCTTAATGGCGAGTTGCCTTTTGCAAAAATAACGCCTGCCGAGATAGAGGGTTTGCTGGGCAAGCCACCTTATTACCGCGACATCTACCAAGGCAACGACTACGCTGGTGTGGTTACGGGTTTGGCTTGGACAAGCGTTGGCGGCGAAATTCTGTTCATCGAAACCTCGTTGAGCAAAGGTCGTGGGGCAAAACTGACGCTTACGGGTAACCTCGGCGATGTGATGAAAGAGTCGGCAGTGATTGCTTTGGAGTACGTTAAGGCCCATGTAGACAAGCTTGGCGTTGATTATCGCCTGTTCGACCAATGGAATATCCACATCCACGTACCCGAAGGAGCCACCCCGAAAGATGGTCCGTCGGCTGGTATTACCATTGCAACCTCCATCGCTTCGGCATTAACCCAGCGCAAGGTACGCAAAAATACGGCCATGACTGGCGAGATAACGCTTCGCGGAAAGGTGCTGCCCGTGGGCGGAATAAAAGAAAAGATATTGGCTGCAAAGCGCGCAGGCATTACAGATATTATGATGTGTCGCGCCAATAAGAAAGATATCGAAGAAATTCCAGAGAAATATCTCACAGGCGTTAAGTTCCATTACGTGGAGAATGTGCAAGACGTTTGGGACTTTGCACTGACAAACGAAGTGGTGGAAAATGCCATTAAGTTCGATATTGAAGAAGAGAAGAAAAAGGATTGATAGTTAGATGAAATTCGAATTGCAACATACCGACACGGCGTCGGACGCTCGAACGGGCATCATCACCACCGATCACGGACAAATAAAAACACCCGTGTTTATGCCCGTAGGCACATGCGGGTCGGTGAAGGGTGTGCATTTTAGCGAGCTGCGCCAGCAGGTGAAGGCCCAAATAATACTTGGCAACACCTATCACCTTTATCTTAGGCCAGGCCTAGACGTGCTGAAAAAGGCAGGCGGACTGCATAAGTTCAACACGTGGGATAGGCCCATACTCACCGATTCGGGTGGTTTTCAAGTGTTCTCGCTCACTGGCATACGTCGGTTAACCGAGAATGGTTGCGAATTTCGTTCGCATATCGACGGCAGCAAGCACGTGTTCACACCCGAAAGTGTGATGGACACCGAACGAATAATAGGTGCCGACATCATGATGGCATTCGATGAGTGTCCCCCGGGCAATAGTGATTACGCATACGCAAAGAAAAGTTTGGGGCTAACACAGCGTTGGTTGGATCGCTGTTTCAAACGTTTTAGCGAGACAGAGCCACTTTATGGCTATCTGCAAAGCCTCTTTCCCATTGTGCAAGGTTGTACTTACAAAGACCTTCGACAAGAGGCGGCCAAGCATGTAGCCGATAAAGATGCCGACGGAAACGCTATCGGCGGACTGGCAGTTGGCGAACCAACCGAGGTGATGTATGAGATGATAGAGGTTGTAAACGAGATTCTGCCTAAAGATAAGCCCCGTTACCTCATGGGCGTTGGTACACCGCAGAACATTCTCGAAGCTATCGAGCGTGGTGTAGACATGTTCGACTGCGTGATGCCTACCCGAAACGGGCGTAATGCCATGCTCTTCACCTACCAAGGTACAATGAACATGCGCAATAAGAAGTGGGAAGACGACTTCTCGCCCATTGATCCCGACGGCTGCGAGATAGACCGCATCCACTCGAAAGCCTACTTGCACCATCTGTTTAAGGCGCAAGAGCTGCTTGCCATGCAAATAGCCAGCATCCACAACTTGGCTTTCTACCTGCGACTGACGGCCGATGCCCGCTTGCACATTGAGCAAGGCGACTTCGTGCAATGGAAAGCTAGTGTGATCGACAACCTTAACCGACGCGTATAAGGCGGCAAAAAGAAATGAAACGAATGCAAACAAGACGCTATATCAAGCAGTTGAGGCTATGGCGCATGAGGCAAAAGTGGGTGGCATGGCTCGTTACTCACCTAGGCTTTTTGCGTGTTTTGGCACCTTCGCGCTACCTTAAGATACTCGATTGGTACATCATTCGCAAGTTCATAGGCACATACGTCTTCTCGATATTGCTTATTATCTCTATCGCCATCGTGTTCGACGTAAACGAGAACTTGGCTAAGTTCACCCAATTTCATGCGCCATTAAAGGCCATCGTATTTGATTACTACGCCAATTTCGTGCCTTACTTCGCCAATTTGTTTAGTCCGCTGTTCGTATTTATTTCCGTTATCTTCTTCACTTCCAAGCTAGCAGGCACGTCAGAAATCATTTCGATGTTGGCCGCAGGCGTCTCTTTCAATCGCCTGATGCGTCCTTACATGGTGTCTTGCTTGCTTATATCGGGTCTTTCGTTCTATCTTAGCGGTTACGTAATACCCCATGGCACGGTGATAAAGCAAAATTTCGAGTCGATGTATAAGAACAGCAAGAAAAATACTTCGGCCGAAAACGTGCAGCTGCAAGTGGATAGGGGCGTGATAGCTTATATTCAACATTACGACGACAAGGCTAAACGGGGATATGGCTTCTCGTTAGATAAGTTTGAAAACAAGAAACTGGTGAGCCACATGACGGCTTCCGAGATACAATACGACACCATTAGCGACTCAAAATATCATTGGCAGGTGTCTAATTGGCGTATTCGCGAGATGAAAGCCTTGCGCGAGAAGATAACATACGGCGACCGAAAAGATACCCTAATCATGATGGAACCGGCCGACTTGGTGTTTTCTAAGGGTCAGCAAGAAACCTTCACCAACCCCGAACTCTCTGCCTACATCTCCAAGCAGATAGGGCGGGGTAGCAGCAACGTGGTGCAATACGAGGTGGAATACCACAAACGCATCGCCGCTTCCTTTGCTTCGTTCATCCTAACCACCATTGGCCTGTCGCTTTCGTCGCGCAAACGCAAGGGTGGAATGGGGCTCTACCTCGGCATCGGCCTAGCGTTGAGCTTCGGTTACATACTGTTGCAAACCGTTTCGGCTACGTTTGCCGTGAACGCCGACACACCTCCCATGCTCGCGGCATGGATACCTAACCTGCTCTTTGCCGTTGTGGCCTACTTCTGTTACCGCAGCGCGCCCAACTAATGCAGGATAAACACAATTTGAATTAACGACAAACTGCCCAAGGCAAGAAGATTATTATATTAAAAAAGACGGCACGAGGAAAGAAGAAAATGTGCCTTACACAACATGACATTTGAAGAATTAGACTTAAACGACAACGTTCTCGACGCACTTTACGATATGCGTTTTGAAACGTGTACGCCCATTCAGGAACATTGCATACCCCAGATTCTAGAAGGAAAAGATATCTTGGGTGTGGCACAGACGGGCACGGGCAAGACAGCCGCTTACCTCCTACCCATCATGTCGATGCTCGACGATGGCGGGTTCCCACACGATGCCATCAATTGCATCATCATGTCGCCGACAAGAGAGTTGGCGCAGCAAATCGATCAGGCTATGCAGGGATTTGGTTACTATCTAGATAGCGTGAGTAGTTTGGCCATTTACGGTGGAAATGACGGCAACCGCTACGACCAAGAAATAAAATCGCTGCGCTTAGGGGCAGATATCATCATCGCAACACCTGGTCGTTTCATCTCACATATTCAGCTTGGCAATGTGGATTTAAGCAAAGTGTCGTTCTTTGTGTTAGACGAAGCCGACCGTATGCTCGACATGGGTTTCTCGGAAGACATCATGACCATTGCCAAACAGTTGCCACCAACCTGCCAAACCATTATGTTCTCGGCCACGATGCCACCTAAAATAGAGCAGTTGGCTAAGACATTGCTCAAGAATCCCGTTGAAATTAAACTCGCAGTAAGCAAACCTGCTGAGAAAATAGCTCAGAAAGCCTACCTGTGTTACGAACCGCAGAAGCTCAAAGTGCTGCAAGACATCTTCAAGGCAGGCAGCCTTAATCGCGTGATAATCTTCTCGGGCAAGAAACAAAAGGTAAAGGAGATTAACCGCGCCTTGGTGCGAATGAAGGTAAACAGCGACGAAATGCACTCCGACCTCTCGCAAGAAGAACGCGACCGCGTGATGTTCAAGTTCAAGAGTGGTGCTACCGATGTGCTCGTTGCAACAGATATTCTGTCGCGTGGCATCGATATCGACGATATCACGATGGTGATCAACTACGATGTTCCGCATGATGTTGAAGACTATGTACACCGCATTGGCCGAACGGCACGTGCCGAACGAGATGGTGTTGCCATAACCCTCATCAGCGACCAAGACGTTTATTACTTCCAACAAATCGAACGTTTCTTGGAGAAAGATATAGAAAAGGTGCCGCTGCCCGATGGCATTGGCGACGGTCCTGAATATAAAACAGCGCCGCGAGCACAACAAAGAGGTGGCGCAAGAGGTTCGCATGGTGGCCGACAAAGGCATGGACGCTCGCATGGAGGGCATAATCGCAATGCGAAACCCACGAACCAACAGGCTAATGGAGGAAAGAACAACCGCTCGCGGGGCGGCTATAATCGCCGAAAACCCAATAAACCCGCAGACAATGCATAGCCAGATCGGTTTTAGAGGCCGGCTTAACGTGGCATAGCCATCAATGCGAAACTTCTAGAATAAGCCCAATACACCAAAGGTCAGCACGAAAATGAAGACGCAACTGTCTATTCTCATCCCCACCTACAACTATGTTTGCCTGCCACTAGTTCGCGAACTGCACAGGCAAGCAAGTGCCATTGGTGGCTTACAGTTCGAGATTGTGGTGGCCGAAGATGGTAGCGACCAACCCGAAACGATTGCACGAAATGCCGAAATCATGGCTTTGAGCCATTGTAAGCACATTGTTCGTGAGGAGAACGTTGGACGCGCGGTTATCCGAAACCACTTGGCAGACGTAGCTAGCATGCCTTGGCTACTCTTTATAGACAGCGATATGCGCGTGGTTTCACCTCTTTTCGTGGAGCGTTATTTGCAAACGGCCGACGAATGGAGCGTGGTTTACGGCGGAAACACCACCAATGGCGGTGCCTGGAACGACGAACGACTGCTGAAAGTTCGCTACGAACAGGCAGCCGAACGCCATTTTACACCCCAACAGCGTGCCAAACGTCCCAATCAGAACCTCAATACGTCTAACATTCTAGTGTCAAAGCGCGTCATGCAGGCCGTTCCGTTCGACAGTCGCTTTCTCACCTACGGCTATGAAGATGTGTTTTGGGGTATGTCTTTGGCGCAAAAAGGCATTGATGTAGCCCATATCGACAACCCCGTTGGCTTTAATCATTACGATAACAACGTGGTTTTCGTGGGTAAAACCATTGAAGGGCTTCATACGCTCTATGCCTTTCGAACCGAGTTGGCTGGTTTCTCGCCTATCGTTCGTCTAGAAAGGCGATTGCGCCGATGCCGATTAGATGGCGCGGTATTCACGGTTTTAAACTGGATGATGCCTTTATTGCATCGGCGCATCATAGGCTTTAAGCCCTCACTCACAGCCTTCAAGCTATTTAAACTGTGCACTTATCTGCGCATTTCGCAAGCCGATGCAGCCTCTAAAACCTAAAAAATGAAGTTTGTAACACGTATGGGCCGATGCAATGAGCACGCTTCTGGGTAACCATTTGTTCCAAATGGCCTTTAGATTGCAGCCCTTACTCCTTATTATATATATGTATGTCTAAACTAACTTACGCAATGAAAAAAACAATCTTACTTGCCTTTGCCCTGCTTTCTTTCGTTGGAGCGGTGGCACAAAACAGCAATGCGTTTTCCAATTACGTGCCCACGGCACAAAACCTTGCCGCTCGCGAAGCGTTTCAAGACCAAAAGTTCGGCGTGTTTCTGCATTGGGGACTGTACTCGATGATTGGTGAAAGCGAATGGGTGATGACCAATCGCAACATCAACTACAAGGAATACCCCAAGTTGGCGCAGACTTTCTACCCCTCAAACTTCAATGCCGACGAGTGGGTGGCTGCCATTAAGGCCGCAGGAGCTAAGTATGTAACCATCACTACGCGTCATCATGATGGCTTCTCGCTATACAAAACCGCTACCAGTACGTACAACTCGGTAGACGGAACGCCCTTTAAGCGCGACATTATCAAAGAAATGGCGGACGCTTGTGCACGCCAAGGCATCAAACTACATCTCTATTACTCGCATCTAGATTGGTATCGCACCGATTATCCCGTAGGAAGAACGGGCAAAGGAACGGGTAGACCCAAGGACGCAGCTAATTGGAAGAGCTACTACAACTTTATGAATACGCAACTAACCGAGCTATTGACCAACTATGGACCCGTTGGTGCCATTTGGTTTGATGGCTGGTGGGACCATGATAGCGACCCAACCCCCTTCGATTGGGAGCTTCCGCAGCAATACGCAATGATACATCAGCTGCAACCCCAATGCTTAATTGGCAACAATCACCATCAAACGCCCTTTGCAGGCGAGGACATCCAGATATTCGAACGCGACCTTCCTGGCGAGAATAAGGCAGGCCTTTCGGGTCAAAGCATTAGTCATCTGCCCTTAGAGTCGTGCCAAACCATCAACGAACATTGGGGCTATTCGCTGGTAGACAGCAACTACAAGTCTGGCAAAGAACTGATACAGATGTTGGTGAGGGCTGCTGGTAAAAACGCCAATCTGCTGTTAAACGTTGGCCCAGAACCAGGTGGTGAACTCCCTGCAGTGGCTGTGGCTCGCCTGAAAGAGGTTGGCCAATGGCTATCTAAGTATGGCAACACCATCTATGGCACGCGTGGCGGACTGGTTGCGCCGCACCATTGGGGTGTGAGTACACAGCATGGCAACAAGCTTTACATACATATATTAGACTTGCAAGAGTCTGGCCTTTACCTGCCATTGGGTAAACGCATGCCGAAGTCGGCCACGGAGTATGCCTCGGGCAAGCGTCTGAGCTTCACCAAGCATGCCGATGGCATCACCTTACATTTGGGAAAAGTGCCCACCGACATTGATTATGTGGTGGAGTTGACAATGTAAAAGTTCGCTATTGGTTAGCTACAAAAAGACATTAAAATAGCCATTGCCAATCGGCCGATAAGCCTTAGTTATGAGCTTTTTAAGCTCTCGCTTTGTTACAGCTAAGATGGAACCCTGTTCCAGTTAATCCGGAACAGGGTTCCAGATTAACTGGAACAGCATTCCGGATAACATGGAACGGCCGTCCAAAACATGTTTAACACGGCGGTTAATGTTATAATACATCATCAGGGCTTAGAAGGTGCATTGCTGGAACGATGAAGATGCGAACGACGGAATGGCTAATTGGCGAGTTTGGGATAAGAAACGATGCTCTCTGAACAAGATTGGACAGGTAAAGAAATGGTTATCTTACCAACTCGCGCTACGCGACAGAAGGCACACCGATTGTGTTTTATCCTGAACTCGCATAAGGAATTAATGCCCGAAGCACTTTGTTGTTCTTCTCAAAAATAAAGACTCATTATATATACGCGCGCGCGAGGGAGTTTTACTAGTACGTATTTAGGAGTAGTATGTTGTTTTTCAAAAATGTAAAAAATGTGAACGTCAAACCTTGTTAGTTATAATGTTTTTAACAGGCGTTAAAAGGAAAGGTGTGTTCTGTTGTCAAGTCTTTTTTTAAAGAGTGATTTGCGTGTGTTAAAGACGAAAACTTCTTCGATTATCTGATTATAAAATAGTAATTTTGTAACGAAAGATTAATTTGCATCTATGACCTATTTGCCAGAAGAAAAACATCAAACAGCAAAAGACGTACTGAGAAGAAACACAATATACACCGACTTGCATTTCTATCAGAAGACGGATGTTATTTTCCAGCTAACGTATATCTTCTGCAAACGCTTCTTGCCTAAGTATGGCGACCGCACCGTAGACCAGATGGTTCAAGCGGCACGGTCGAGTAAGCAGAACATTGTGGAGGGCATCGAAGACGGTAGTACTTCGACCGAGATGGAACTTAAATTGCTTAATGTGGCTCGTGGTTCACTTCGTGAATTGCGCGAAGATTATGACGATTATCTACATACGCGTGGTCTAACTTGTTGGGGTAAAGAGCATCCTCGATACAATTCGATGCTCAATTTTTGTAGGGCAAATAATAAAGCCGAGTGCTATTTACCCTACGCTGGCAAATGGACGGCTGAGGAGTTCTGTAATACGCTGCTTACGCTTTGCCACATAACGGATAAGATGATGTGTAGTTATCTGAAAGTATTAGAGAGACGTTTTGTGGAACAGGGCGGCATAAAGGAACGCATGCACGCTGCTCGCACGGGGTATAGGCAAGCACAAGACGAACTGTTAGAGAAACTGAAAGTGGAGAATGAACGTTTAAAGGCCAAAGTGAAAAGGCTAGAAGCAGAGCTGGGGATGAGAAAGCTAGAAGAGTGAGGGGGTAATTGGTGTTTTAGTTATCCTAGGCTTCCTAGTTATCCTAGGTTTTCTAGTTATCCTAGTTTTCATCTTTTTTCTAGGCATCCTAGTTCTCTATGCGCTCATCGTTACCCTAGAAATATTATCCTCAAACTTTATTTTCCCACATTTTTGCGTAACTTTGCATCACAAAAATTGAGGGTATAACAATGAATAAGAAAATGATTGCAGGGCTGGCGATTGCTGCCATGTCACTAATAAGCACCAACGCGTACGCCCAATTTGACTTTGGGAAGATTCTGCAAAACGGTGCCGACATATTATCAAATAGCGGAACAACCGACGATTTGATTTCGGGGATAACATCTATTTTCTCTGATAAGAAAGTGGCCACTATCGACGACCTTGTTGGCGAGTGGTCGTACACCGAACCTGCTGTGGTGTTTATGAGCGAGAATTTGCTGAAAAAGGCAGGCGGGAAACTGGCATCGAGTGCCATTGAAAAGACTATTGAGACGCAACTTAGCAAGGTGGGCATTACCAAAGGGGCAATGAACATGACCTTTACACGCAACGGACGCTTTACGCAAACCATCGCAGGACGCCGATTGCGTGGAACTTTCACCATCAAAGGCAAAGAAGTAATACTGAAATATGTGGGCGAAATAAAGCAGCTTGTTGGCACTACGCAGGTAGACGGCAACGACTTGCTCATTGTGATGGATGCCTCAAAGTTGCTGACATACCTCAAAGTTGTTGGTCGTTACAGCAGCAACAGTTCGTTGCAAACTGCCGCGTCGCTGCTTGGAAGTATGGATGGTATGCTCTGCGGACTGCGCCTTAACCGCATACGCAAGTAAAAATGTCGGTAAAGATGGGCGAAGCAAGCCCCTAAACGATACACTTTTAACGCTCGTACGTTGCATAATCCAAAGAAAAGACGTAACTTTGCACCGCTTTTTGAAGCACATCAATCAAGAAATTGATATTTCGTGTGATGGCGAATTAAGCACAATTATTTAACAACTTAATTTAGAGTAACACATTATGAGAGAAATTAATGTAGCAGGTAAGAGCAGAAGCAACCTGGGTAAGAAGGCTTCTAAGGAGATGAGAAAAGAGGGATTGATTCCCTGTAACCTTTATGGCGAGAAGAAAAATGCCGACGGACTGCCCGAAGCACTTTCGTTCGCTGTGCCCATGGCCGAACTTCGCAAGGTGGTTTATACGCCCCATATCTATGTGGTTAACCTCGATATCGATGGCCAAAAGCACACCGCCATCATGAAGGAGTTGCAATTCCACCCTGTAACAGACGCTTTGTTGCATGCTGACTTCTACGAAATCAACGAAGAAAAGAGCATCGCTATCGGTATTCCTGTTAACCTCGTGGGCTTGGCTCAGGGTGTTCGCGATGGTGGACGTCTTAGCCTTTCTATCCGCAAGCTTGTGGTAAAGGCTCCTTACAAGCAAATTCCCGAGAAGCTGGATATCGATGTTACTGCCCTGACTATTGGTAAGAGCATCAAGGCTGGCGAAGTATCGTTCGAAGGTTTGGAAGTTGTAACGCCGAAAGACGTTATCGTTTGCACCGTTAAGATGACGCGTGCTGCCGCTGCCGCTGCTGCTGCCGCTGCTGCCGGTAAGTAAAACGTGGGTTTTGAACAACCACTTTTCTGAATGGAAAAATATTTAATTGTAGGCTTGGGAAACCCCGGACGAGAATACGAGGCAACCCGTCACAATACTGGATTTATGATATTGGACGCTTTTGCTAAAGCGTCCAATATTGTTTTTGAGGATAAGCGTTATGGCTTTGTTACCTCCACCATGGTGAAAGGTCGCAAGCTGTTTCTGCTTAAGCCGTCTACGTTTATGAATCTCAGTGGAAACGCCGTGCGTTATTGGCTCGACAAGGAGAACATTCCACAAGAACACTTGCTCGTTGTGGTAGACGATTTGGCCTTGCCACTTGGTGCGTTGCGTCTGAAAGGCAATGGCAGCAATGGCGGACACAACGGACTGGGGCATATTCAGCAACTTATCGGACCGCAATATGCCCGTTTGCGCGTGGGTATCGGCAACGAATTTCCACGCGGAGGACAGGTAGATTGGGTGCTGGGCGAATACGATGAGGAGGAACTTAAAACCTTGCAGCCCGCCATTGAGCAAAGTATCGAGATAATCAAAAGCTTTGCCTTGGCCGGAATAACGGTGACAATGAACCAGTTTAACAAAAAGAACGCATAACCTTTGGAGATGAACGAGGCAAGGATAGATAAATGGCTGTGGGCCGCGAGGATATTTAAAACTCGCTCGATAGCGGCCGACGCTTGTAAGAACGGACGTGTTACGCTCAATGGGATGAACATGAAACCGAGCCGAACCATTAAGGAAGGCGAGGTGGTGAGCGTGAAGAAGCCCCCCGTAACCTATTCGTTCAAGGTGCTGAAAGCCATCGAACAGCGTGTGGGAGCAAAGCTTTTACCCGAGATTTACGAGAACGTTACCGACCCGAAGCAATACGAACTGTTGCAAATGAGCCGTATAAGTGGGTTTATAGACAGGGCGCACGGCACGGGTCGACCAACGAAGAAAGAGCGACGAGCATTAGATGCCTTTGTCGATCCTGTAATGTTCGGCTTCGATGATGAAGACGAGGGCGACGAATAAGTTTATCGAGCGCAGATTGTAAGCGAGCATTTCCTACTACTTGGAGGTATGCACAAACTTGCAACAAGCGTCTTTCCTTACACCCTTTTGTGGTGATAACGACATTAACCAACATAAACAATAACGCATATACAAACCCTATGACCAACATTGCCATCTTTGTTTCGGGTAGTGGAACCAACTGCGAAAACATCATCAAGCACTTTGCCGATGATGCCAACGTGCATATCGCCTTGGTATTGAGCAACAAGTCTGATGCTTACGCCCTTGTTCGTGCCGCAAACCACCATGTTCCTACGGCCGTATTAACCAAAGCCGAGTTTAACGATGAAGCCAAAGTGATGGCCTTGTTGAAAGCCCACAAGGTGAATTTCATTGTCTTGGCTGGTTTCTTATTGATGATTCCACCCTTCCTTGTTTCTGCTTTTCATCGGCGCATGCTCAACATCCATCCCGCCCTGCTACCTAAGTTTGGTGGGAAAGGCATGTACGGACACCATGTTCACGAGGCTGTTAAAGCGGCGGGAGAGAAAGAAACGGGCATCACCATCCATTGGGTGAGCGACGATTGCGACGCTGGCGAGATTATCGCGCAGTTCTCAACGCCTGTAACTGACAGCGACACGCCCGACGATATTGCTGCGAAGGTGCACCAATTAGAACAAACTCATTTCCCCGAAGTTATTGCGCAGGTGTTGGAAAAGGGTAACTTATAGAATACACAAAACTTAAAACCAAAATGAAGAAAACTGCTTTTGTCTTCGTGGCTTTGTTTGCTACGCTGTGTTTGAATGCCCAAGAGGCCTCCAAGAATAATCGCTGGCCATCGTTTCTAAAGAAAACGGATTTGGCTGATGAAACTAAATTCATCCCTGCACCACCCGATACGTCGAGCATTGCTTACCTCAAAGATTTCGATCGCTATCAGTGGGGCAAGTCGATACGCAATACAGAACGCGGAAAGCAGGCCATTTACGATGCATCGGTTGATCCCGACTCGGTGCTTAAAGGCTTTTCAGAGGCCTTTGGCATGCTTATCACTAAAAGTACAACACCCGAACTGTACTATTTAATGGAGTGTGTGGAGAACGATGGCAGACTTTCAGTGCGTGGTGGAAAAAAGAAATACATGCGTAAACGCCCATACGTGCAGTTTGGAGAACGTACATCTGTTCCCCACGATGAGGAAGAACTGCGCCATACAGGCTCTTTCCCTTCGGGACATACTGCTCGTGGCTGGGCCATGGCTTTGGTTTTGGCCGAGATTAATCCTGAAAGGCAAGACGAGATATTGGTGCGTGGCTACGAGTATGGCGAGAGTAGGGTGATTGTGGGCTATCATTATCAAAGCGATGTTGACGCTGCACGTATCGCAGCAAGTGCTGCCGTGGCGCGTCTGCATGCTGATGAGGGTTTCCGCAAACAGCTGGAGAAGGCTAAAAAGGAATTTGCACGCTTGAAAAAGAAGTAGTGTTGTAAGCCACTTCGATATGTAAATACGCTTCGCGGGGCGTTTATGGTGAGTGATATAAACTACCATAAGCGCCCCGCGAAACTTTTGTTTATGTGGGTTTGGGGCAATTGCCGCAAACCATCTTTTGCTTTTTCAACTTGTCTTTATGCCTTACTCAATGAGCGATAGGCTTCGTCGAAGGCCTTGGGATGTCGTCCGATGAGGCAGACATTTACCAAACAGTTGGCCGCAAGTTCAATGTCGGTGAGGTCTACGCCCTTTTCTTTCACCACCTCTTTGCCCAAGCAAACTTCCCATGTAGTGTCGAAAGCCGCGTCTTCGGCACCCATAAACGATGCGTCGCTGTTGGGATCGGCCATTATTCTGTAGCGGATGTTCTTCTTCGAGGCTACAGGTTGTAGGTCCATAAGGATGTTATAGCCTTGTTCGAGAGCTGCTCGAAACTTGCCCGTGCCAGGAAACATGTCGGCGACAACGGGCATGAGGTCGTCGAATTGATAACCTTGTAAAAGTTGTTGCAGTTTCATACGTGCTTTGTTTTATAGGGTAAACGATGGGGAACGATATTCCCAATCAGAGTATTTTCAGTGCGATCGCCGCGCAGGCCTCAGCATCGGCCAACGCATGGTGGTGCTTATCCAATTCGTATCCACAGTGGCTGGCCACAGTAGGAAGCTTAAAGTCGGTCAATCCAGCCTCTTTCAGCTTATGTCGTGCTGTCAATAGCGTGCAGTAGAAAGGATAATCGGGGTATTCCATGTCGTAGGCGGCGAAAGCCGCTTTAAGGCACGACTCGTCGAAAGCTTTGTTATGCGCCACAAGTGGTTTGTTACGTATCAGCGGAGCAATCTCTGCCCATACGTCAGGAAATGTGGGTTGGCCATTGGTATCGGCAGTGGTAAGCCCATGAACGGTAACGCACCGCTCTTCAAAATAGTTGGGCGTGGGTTGTATCAGATGGTAATAGCTACCCACAACCTTACCCTCTTCTACCAGCACTAGGCCCACGCTGCACACACTTTCCCTTCTGAAATTGGCCGTTTCGAAGTCTATGGCGGCAAAATTTTTCATTGTTTTCTATGTATTTAAACGATACGGGCGGAACAATCCACGTGTTCCGCCCATATATTTATCTAGTCTTATGTTGGTTCGCTTTGGCTTACGAGGCCTTAAAATTTAGCCATTTTAATGGCCACTATGGCGCATTCGTCGCCTTTATTGCCGTATTTACCTCCGCATCGGTCTAGTGCCTGCTGCTGATCGTTGGTGGTTAGCAAGCCATACACCACAGGTATTTCGCTCGTGGCGTTAAGTTTTGCGATACCATACGTAACACCTTGGCAGATATAATCGAAGTGTGGGGTTTCGCCCCTGATAACACAACCCAAGATGATAACGGCATCATAGCCGCCGTTAAGCACCATTTGGTGTGCGCCATAAACCAATTCGAAGCTGCCAGGAACGGTCTTTACGTGTATGTTCTCGGGCAGTGCGCCATGTCTTTCTAGTGTTTGTACGGCACCATTTAGCAGTGCGCCAGTCACTTCAGCATTCCATTCAGACACCACGATGCCAATACACATGTTGCTAGCATCGGGAATTTTCGATAAATCGTATTCCGAAAGGTTATGTAATGCGGTAGCCATTATTTCGTTGAAGCACGTTCCACATACTTGTCAATTTCCGAACCCTGTACGAGTATGGAGTTAACATACTTCTTCTTGATGTCTTGGTAGATGGCCAAAGCCTCTTCTTTCTTGCCTTGCGACTCAAGAATTTCGCCTGCTTGGATAAGGAACAGGGGTGAAAGGCTGCTGTTTGCACCGTCGGCATCTTTGTCATCGGCTAGTTTAGCGGCCTTTTTCAGGTTGTCAACAGCCTTGTCCAGATCGTTAAGGTGTGCGTAGGCGTTACCCAATGCTGCAACGGCAGCGGGGCTAACCATGGCATCCGAGGCAGGTGAATAGGCGTCGAGGAACTTCTTGGCAGCTTCCCATTTGTCGAGGTTAGCATTGCAAAGACCAGCGTATAGGTTGGCCAAGTTGGCCGCATCGGTACCGCTGTAATCATCGGCAATACGTGCGAAGCCCACATAACCAGCTCCATCGCCGTTCAGGGCCTTGTCGAATTGCTCTTGATTGAAGTATTCCTGTCCTTTGGCTAATGCTGTGCTAGCCTTTTCTTCGCGTGGTCCAGCCACGAGCGACTTATACATAAAGAAGCCAGCAACAATGAGAACTACGGCAGCAACAGCGCCAAGTATCATTTTTTTGTTCTTCGAAAAGAATGCTTCAGAGCTTTGCGATGCGTCGAAAGTTTCGGCAACGCCTTGTTTGTTTTTGTTTGCCATTATATTTAAACGTTGTTATTATTCTAAGAAGTGGGGCAAAATTACTGATTTTCTCGCATATAGTGAAACATATCAGCTACTTTTTTCGTTTTTCATACCCAAATGGCGTAACTTTGCAAGAGAGTTAACTGTTTGTTTCGATTTATGATTTTGAATAGCATTTCAATTATCAATTATAAAAACCTGCGTGCTGTCAACTTGCAGCTATCGCCCAAAACCAATTGCTTCATCGGGCATAATGGGTCGGGAAAGACCAATTTTCTCGATGCGTTGTACTATCTTTCGTTTTGTAGAAGTGCGTACAACCCGATTGATTCGCAGCTTATCACCCACGAACAAGACTTCTTTGTGGTGGAGGGCGACTACTCTAGCGAGGTGGGCGATGCCGAAAATGTGTATTGCGGCATGAAGCGCGGTGCGAAAAAGCAGTTTAAACGTAACAAGAAGGCTTACAAACGATTGTCGCAGCACATTGGGTTGATTCCCTTGGTGTTGGTTTCGCCTGCCGATGCAGCACTTATCGACGGTGGCAGTGAAGAGCGCAGACGACTGATGGACATGGTGATTGCGCAATACGACACCACTTATATTGAAGCCTTAACCCGATGTAACAAGGCTTTGCAGCAACGTAACGCCTTGCTAAGGATGGAAGCCGAACCCGACTTAGCCTTGCTAGAACTGTGGGAAGAGGAAATGGCGACACAAGGCGAGGTGGTTTATGCCAAGCGTGCGGCCTTCGTAGAGGAGTTTATCCCTGTGTTTCAAAACATTCACGAACGAATTTCGGGTGGATCGGAACAGGTTTCGCTGCGTTATATCTCGCATTGCCAGCGAGGCGATTTGCTCGAAGTGATACGCAAAGATAGGCATAAGGATAGGGCTGTGGGCTACTCTTTGCATGGTGTTCATCGTGATGATTTGGAGATGCTAATAGATGGCTATCAGCTAAAGCGCGAGGGTAGCCAGGGTCAGAGCAAAACATACGCCTTGGCCATGAAGCTTGCACAGTTCGACTTTTTAAAGCGAACGGCATCTAAAACCACACCTTTGCTCTTGCTCGACGACATTTTCGACAAGCTAGATAGCCAGCGTGTGGAGCGTATTGTGGAGTTGGTGTCGGGCGATAGCTATGGACAGATATTCATAACAGACACCAACCGCGAGCATCTAGACCGCATATTGCAGTCGGGAACAACTGAATATAAGCTTTTTTACGTTGAAAACGGGGAGATAACCGAGAAAGGAGGTGACAATGTTTAGGCGTGAAGTGAAGCCTCTGGGCGAAATATTGATGAAGCTTCTACGTGACGAAGGACTTGAAACACCTTTGCAACAAAAGCGCCTAATCGACGCTTGGGAGACGGTGGCAGGACCAATGGTGGCGCGTTATACCACTGAGAAGTTTATCAAGAACCAAACCTTGCTTGTTAAAATCACTAATCCCGCACTGCGCCACGACCTCACGATGATGCGAACACAACTTGTTCGACGACTTAATGAACAAGTGGGGGCATTGGTTATTACTGATATTAAGGTGTATTAAAGAGGAGAAGATGGGGCGGATTGCTGATAGGCGAGGTTGTTTTTAGTTGTTCTAGATATTTTATGTGTTCTAGATGTTCTAGTTTTAACTAGCTTTACAGCTTACTTGCTTACCGCCTTATTCCCGTTACTCCTTACAACCTTTACTCCTTACTCCCTTTACTACCAACTCCTTTGATTACTCCTAATAAAAACTAAAGATGAACAACGACAAAAAGAAGATAGGCTTAGCCCTATCAGGAGGTGGCTATCGGGCTGCCGCTTATCATGTAGGAACGTTGCGGGCATTGCACAAGTTGGGCATCCTCAACAAGGTAGATGTAATTTCTTCGGTGTCGGGTGGGTCGATAACCACGGCCTATTACGCCCTACATAAAGACGATTACGAGGCGTTCGAGCAAGGTTTTAAGGCGCGTTTGCAACGTGGTGTACTTTGGTCTTCGTTCCTTTATGTAGGTTTTTTAGGTGTTCTTGTGCTTGCTTTTGCCGTGGCTTTGGGCTATATCACATCGTTGGTGATGGGCGCTTTATGGCCGAACCATCCCATTTGGGCAGGTAGTGTAGCCACGTTAGTAGGTGTATGCGCATTGACCCTTGCGCTATTAGCCATCTTGAAGAACTCGTTTACGGCCTTACCAACAAGCAAACTCATCTCAAAACTTTACGATAAGGTGTTTTTCGAGCGTAAAACGCTGTCCGACTTGCCCGAAACTCCCCTGCTTTGTATCAATTCAACCAACCTTGCTACGCAGTTGCCATTTACTTTTTCGCGTGGAATGATGGGTGAACATGCCTATCGCATCAATGGCCAATCCATGTTCGATGCCAGCGGCTTTCCACTTTCACGAGCCGTGATGGCCTCTTCGTGTGTGCCATACGGCTTTACACCGATAACCATTGGAGCAGCTTTTGTGCGCGGTAAGTATGATGATTGCGAGCAAAAGCCAGAACCGCCCAAGCTGATTGATGGTGGTGTGTACGATAATCAAGGGGCGCATAAGCTGAGCCAAGACAAAAGCCGATTTCATTGCGACTACATCGTGGTGAGCGATGCGGGTAATGGAAAGGTGAATGCAATGGGTACCACGCACTTCTTTAACCTCGCTATGAATACCATTAGCATGATGATGAACCGCATAAAGAAGATGCAACGCAGCGACAACCTTTACGAGGGGGTTACCGAAAAGGAGCATTTTGCTTACGTGCCACTTGAATGGGATTGCAGCGAACGCCTGTTGCAGGGCTTCGTTAACAATCTTCGCAACGGCAATGTGCATCCCGATGTGTGGCAGGCACATGGTATCAGCGAGGCCGAAATATCTGCCTTGAAGGATAAAGGAACGCCCCGAACCGAAGCGGAAGCCACCATTATGCAGCACATCAAGGCAAACGTGGTATGGAGTAAGTTTGAAGAATGCGCACCCAGTGCCGAAAGTGTGGATTTGGCTCGACATGTTGGCACAAGTCTTGTGGCACTTTCAGCAGCGCAGATAGATGCTTTAATTGCGCATTCGGCTTGGCTTGCCGAACTGCAAACACGGCTATATTTACCCATGTTGGTTGAGCAAGGGTAGCGCAGAAGCTTACTATGTTGAAAGCCTTTTTTGCTTAAACAGAACGCTTTTTTGCTGCTAGGGCAGTACAAGACCCTTTGTACTGCCACTACAAAAGGCTTGTAGCGTGACTACAGACAAGTTGTAGTGTACTGAGATTAGTTGACACTTTTCGTTGTTAAATACTCCTTTGGTTGACAAGAAAAATCCTTATGTTGTATTTAGGTTGTCATGTCCTTCTCCAAAGTCCAAATTTGGTTTACAGCTGCCATCCGTTTGCAAAGTTAAGCATTGTTTGTTGGCCGTCCAAGTTTGGGCTGGCCTTTTTTGCGTGAATGAAAACAAGGCCATGAAAAACACCGAGGGGGTGCCCTGCGGCAGGGGGCTCGCAGCCCCCGAGAGCAAGAGGTGCT
>NZ_KB899222.1 GCF_000378085.1 Hoylesella loescheii DSM 19665 = JCM 12249 = ATCC 15930 | reverse complement strand
CCTTGCTTGTGCGATAGTCAACCCCCAATCAGGTGGTTATTGCGGCGGTGTCCCACCTCTTCCCATTCCGAACAGAGAAGTTAAGCCCGCCTGCGCCGATGGTACTGCAATGCAATGCGGGAGAGTAGGTGGCCGCCTTTTTTCATACGACAGCCCCGAGCGCGACGCTTCGCACTCGGGGCTTGTTCGTTTTGGGAGGGAGTGAGCTTGTAAGTTGGTGAGGTTATGAGTTTATAATGTGGTTATTGTGAGCTTATAAGTTCATGAGTTCATAAGTTTATGGGGGTATAGGTTCATGAGTTTATAAGCTTATAAATTTGTCAGTTTACAAGTTCATAAGCTCGTTAGTAGCAGCATTTTCAATGCGAAGGGTGGCGTATGAGCTTTGTAAAGGGACAGTTGTATGTGCGTCCCAAGTATGTGCTGTCTTTAAATTCCCTTTTATTCCTTTACTTCACCTTATACGTCGTTCTCACCGTAATGCTAGCCACCTTTTCTTTGCTGCTTGTGTTGAACGTTCCGCCCCAACTGTATTCCTCATCGCTATTAAGACCTACGATTTGGAAGACACCCATCGACGATGATACCAACGCACCAACCTTAGATTCGCTACCTTTGGCAATAGTTTGGGCACGCTCGTATGCGTTGGCCGAAGCTTGGTTAAGCATTTCCATCTTCAGGTCGTTTAGCTTTGTGTAGTAGTACAATGGTTTTTCACTACTGAAATCCATACCGCTGTTGTACAGTTCGGAAATGCGTTGGTAAACGCTTTCAACGCGTTTGATGTCGTTCGAACTAACCGTGATTTTCTGCGAAACGGCGTAACCATTTTCAAGCGTTACGTATTTTCGGCTATCTTCGTCCCAAAAGTCTTTCGTGCGTTTGTTGATATCCACGCTACTCAGCGTTATTTCCTTTTCGGGAATGCCGTGTGTTTGTAGGTATTGACGCATCACCCGAGCCGCCTTCTCAAACTCGGTGAAGGCCGAGCTACGTGTCGAACCCTCCGCATTAACCGATATCTTCCAAACGATAAGGTCGCTAGTAATCTGTTTTTCGGCCATACCCGTGACGTTGATATTGGGTTCTCCCTCTCTAAAGTTTTTGAAACCAGTGGCAATCAGCCAAGCTCCGATAACAATCACCACGCCAATAATCGAGGTGATAATAATTTTTGTCTTGTCCATACGATATTAAGTTTATGAGTTCATTAGTTGACGAGTTGACAAGTTAGCGAGTTTATGAGGAACTCGAAAGATGAAAAGGTGAAAGGGTGAAAGAATGGCTAAGGCCGTTTGAACAATTCCGACTTGTCGGAGAACACACGGCAATCCTTTACTTTAGACCTTATCTGCCACTCCTGATTAGTGTCCTTTGCCTCTTACGGCTTGCTTTTCTGTCTTACTCCATATCCCCTTCTGCGTCTTATTTTGCAAAAATAGCGAAAAGAACGATAGCTTGTTACAAATTCCCCATAATTTTTTCGCGGAGCCATGCATTTTAAATAGTTTTAGGTTTTTTCGTTAGCCCTCTTTCCGTTTAAAATGCTTAACTTTGCATTTCACATTATATATAATTCCTCACGAAACGTGTATTACCTCGAACGACTTTGGATTTGGCTTACCCGACTTACTCGCTGCCGTGGTTTCGGTATACAGTCGCCGTCTGCTTATTCGTTCGTGCGCTACGTGGTGAACGAACATTATCCCTATTACGCCTACGCCGACCTGACCAATAGCCACCCCCAACTGGGCAAACGCCCACGCAAGTTGGGCGAGTTTTATTTCCGTTTAGCCAATTTCGCCCAAGCCAGCCATTGGCTTTGCTGCGGACAGGCACCCCATTGGTTGGCTCCTTACGTGCAGGCAGGATGCAAAGCCACAGAAGTTTGCAACATTGATGCGAGCGATTTCCACGCAGATGCCTCGCCCGAGCAGCCCCTCGTGGTGCATCTACTCGACCCTTTGCATGCTGAAGGAACCTACGAACGGGTCTTGCCTATGCTCAACCAGCGGTCTATACTCGTTCTAAACGACATTCGCCTCTCATCCCATTCTAGGCAATTGTGGCAAAAATTGCGCCACGACCCACGTACAGGCGTAACCTTCGACTTGCATTATTGCGGACTGGTTTTCTTCGATACCGCCCGACCCAAGCAGCATTACGTCATCAATTTTTAACCCCCCAGCCCATCTCCCCCACATGAAGATATATACCAAAACAGGCGACCAGGGCACCACAAGCCTAGTAGGCGGTGTGCGTATAGACAAGTCGCACGCCCGCATCGAAGCATACGGCACCATCGACGAACTAAATTCTGCCCTCGGCTATCTGCTTTCACTGCTCCCCGATGGCGTAGATGTAGCCTTGCTCGAGCGTGTTCAGCACGAGCTTTTCAACATCGGTACCCACCTCGCCACCGACCGCGAACAACGTCCCGATGCCCCTGTGCCGCCCCTCGACCCATCTAACGTCACCCAACTGGAAGCGTCCATCGACCAGATGCAGGCCCGACTGCCGCCCCAAGCCCATTTTATATTGCCTGGAGGAACGCCTGCCGCAGCCTGGGCGCACGTTTGTCGCACCATTTGCAGACGTGCCGAGCGTCGCGTTGTAAGCCTGTCGCATCTGGCGGAAGTGCCTTCCCATGCCTTACTATATCTCAATCGCCTCTCCGATTACCTCTTCGTTTTGGCACGTTTTATCAACCATAATGCTGAATTAATTGAAAAAACTTGGCAAAACACTTGCAAATAACAATAAAAGTATTATTTTTGCAGCCTAAACCGAGAACATTAACAAGAAAAACGATTAAGATATGTATTGGACATTGGAATTGGCATCTAAACTAGAAGATGCACCTTGGCCAGCAACCAAGGAAGAACTCATAGACTATGCTATGCGTTCGGGGGCACCTTTGGAGGTGTTAGAAAACTTGCAAGAGATTGAAGACGAAGGCGATGTCTACGAGAGTATCGAAGATATTTGGCCCGATTATCCCACAAAAGAGGACTTTCTCTTCAACGAAGACGAATATTAACTATAACAGGGGGGTGTGTTTGACGCTGTTCAAACCATCCCCTTCTTCTTTTCCTAGTCCCATTGTCAACCTTTCGTTTAGCCTTTGCCAAACGATAGAAAAGGCAAATACGAGATTATGCACCATATATTTTGAGCTAGGGCAGATACAACAGACATTTATTATACGACCAACCGCTACGCCGTAGTTAGCGTAACGCCGCTAACACATACATGGCCTCTTATGAGTTGTTTTTTATCTCTGGCTGGCTTGTGAATAAGCCTTGGCATACGGCTTTTACAACTCCCACCTCGTTCCAGCTATGATGTAACCCTGTTCCATGTCGTCTGGAACGTTGTTCCATCTCATCTGGAACCGAGTTCCATGTCATCTGGAATAGGGTTACAGATAAGTGATAGCCCGTCGTTAAAGCAATAACTAGTCTGTTAGGCCTTAAAAATGCACGTCGTTGAGCTAACCTTTCTCACCCCCAAAGCAGATAACGGGGCGTCTTAGCTTTATATTCTAGATATTCTTTTCCGTATGTCTGTTCGCAATAACGCTCTTCGCCAAGGATGGTGAAATGCATCGCAATGCCAAAGGGAACAGTGACGAGGAGCAGCCAAAGCGAGGCGCAGGCAATGCTTGTACCCAGCATTGACGTGAAAAAGAAGAAATACATGGGGTTGCGCGACCAACGATAAATACCGCTTTTGATGGTCTTTCCCGCTGGGTCGATGCCGTAACTGTGAAATGCCCAGATAAAGGCGGCCAGCGAAAGAACAAATATGGCGCCGCCTGTGACGAACCATGCCGTGCCAAACTTGAACGGAACAAAGACCGAAAGCACAAGCAACGCGATTTGAAGGCACGAACTTACCGATGCCCAAAGCCTATCGCTAGACGTGTACCACGATGTATCAACCGCGCGTTTGCCCATTTCGGGGAAGAGCGCCATGTAAACAAACTGTATAAGTACCATGCCAAACGCGGGTATCCAAGCGTTAAACCAACCGATTTGAAGGGTTGTGAAGAATGATAAATCTAACATCTTGTTTTGAATTTATGAGGTTATAAGTTTGCAAGTTTATAAGTTTCGGATGAACAAGTTAACTGTTTAGGCATGTTCTAATAAATCGTGCTAAGGTTTAATCGTTATTCCTTGTAATCGCTCTTCACTGCCTTTAGCCAGTTAATTGTCATCCCTATTGGCTCGTTTTCTGCCCTTATTGCAAAGATATGACAAATTGTTTAACGGCACAATCACCAAAAATAGTGATTTTGTTCGCCGCGTTTTATCAGTTGCCTGATGCCTTGACAGGGCATGTATCTTAGCCGTGAGCCTGCGTTTGGTAGGCGTTCATGGTTTTAGAGGTCTTCCGAAAAACAGTTGAAGGTGGTTCTTGAACCGTCTTGGCCCATCAAAGCCCTTTCAAAAACCACGTATGTTGCCGATTATTTTCGTAACTTTGCACTATGCAAACAAAAGAAAAAGAGCTGATATTGCTAAGTTTCGACACCGAAGAGTTTGATGTTCCGCGCGAGCATGGCGTAGACATCAGCTTGGAAGAGGGCATGCGCGTGTCGGTAGAAGGTACTACGCGCATTCTCGATTGCCTGAAATCGAATGGCGTTCGCGCCACTTTCTTCTGCACGGGCAACTTTGCCGAGCAGGCTCCACGCCTTATTCGTCGCATCATGGACGAGGGACACGAGGTGGCTTGCCATGGAGTGGACCATTGGAAGCCTGTTCCCGAAGACGTATGGCGGTCTAAAAACATACTTGAACGTGTGGCGGGCGTGCCCATGCATGGCTATCGGCAGCCCCGTATGTTCCCCGTGAGCGACGATTCATTGGCCGAGGCTGGCTATCTGTATAACTCTTCGCTCAATCCAGCTTTCGTTCCAGGGCGTTATATGCACCTCACCACACCCCGTCGTTGGTTTATGAAGGGTGAGGTGATGCAAATCCCCGCTTCGGTTACGCCCCTTTTGCGCTTTCCTTTGTTTTGGTTGTCGTTGCACAATTTGCCCCAATGGCTCTACAATGCCATGGTTAGGCGCGTGTTGCGACACGATGGCTACTTCGTAACCTACTTCCATCCGTGGGAGTTTTACGACCTTAAGGAGCATCCCGAATACAAGATGCCCTTCATCATACGCAACCATAGCGGTGTGGATATGGTGAACCGACTAGACCGTTTGGTAAAGATGATGAAGCGGCGAGATGCTGAATTTATCACCTATACCGAGTTTGTTAAACGAAAAAAGGGGGAGAAGAGATGACGCGATTGGCTATTGTTTCGCCTTGTTACAACGAAGAGGCGGTGCTAGACACATCGGTGGCACGACTAACGGCATTGCTCGACACATTGGTTCGTTCGGGCGACATTTCGGCCGAAAGCATGATTGTGTTTGTGAACGATGGTAGCACAGACGCCACATGGCAGCTTATATGTCGCCATCAACGTGAAAACCGTTATGTGCGGGGCATTAACTTGGCCCGAAACGTGGGTCATCAAAGCGCCATTATGGCTGGAATGCTCACCGCAAGACATTGGGCCGACGTGGTGATAACCATCGATGCCGACCTGCAAGACGACCTCGCGGCCATCCCTCGCATGCTGCAACATTATCGTGAGGGTAGCGACATCGTGTATGGCGTTAAGGTTTCGCGTAAGGCCGACCCCGTTTTCAAACGCCTTTCGGCTATGGCTTTCTACAAGTTGCAGTCTAAAATGGGCGTGAAAAGCGTGTTCAACCATGCCGATTTCAGGTTGATGAGCAGGCGCGCACTGGATATTCTTGCGGGTTATGGCGAGCGCAATCTCTACCTGCGCGGACTGATACCCATGATAGGACTTGAAAGCAGCACCGTAGACGACGTTATTAGCGAGCGCACGGCAGGCACATCGAAGTACACTTTAAAGAAGATGCTGTCGTTGGCGCTCGATGGTATAACCTCGTTTTCGGTTCGTCCCATATACCTTATATTATATATAGGCTTCTTTTTCCTTTTCCTCAGTCTTGTGGCAGGCGTGTATGTTGTTCATGCCCTCATTGTTCACACGGCCTATCCGGGTTGGGCTTCCATCATGTTAAGTCTTTGGCTCATAGGCGGTGTCATCATGTTGTCTATCGGCGTGGTGGGCGTTTACGTGGGCAAGATATACACCGAGGTGAAAAATAGGCCTTTGTTTAACATACGCGAGATAGTTGGCGATGACGACGACACAAAGGTTTAAAGGTTGGTGGAAAGGCAATCCCGCCTTTCGGGCACACTTTTGGCGCGTGTTTCGCTTTGGCATTGTGGGCGCAATATGTACGGCCTTGCATTATGGCGTGTATTGTCTTTGCCTGTTGTTTGCCAATGCCAACGTGTCTTACACCGTGGGTTACGTGGTTGGCTTGTTGTGCAACTACGTGCTAACCACCTATTTCACCTTTCAAAGTAAGGCCACGCGTGGCAACGTTGCGGGCTTTGTGGCCAGTCATGCGGTGAACTATCTCATGGAGATTGGTTTGCTCAACCTCTTCCTTTGGTTGGACGTTAGCAAATGGTTGGCACCAATTCTAGTGATGGCCATTGCGGTTCCGATAAACTTTTTGTTGCTGAATGTGGTGTATGGAGGTAGGAGTAAAGAAGTAAGGAAATAACGTAGTAAGGGAATTTGATGAGGAGTTAAGGAGTTAGGAAGTTAGGGAGTTAAGCCAAATGCTTGTGAAATCAAAGACTGCCTTACCATGGCCCTATCTCCAAAGAGAGAGGGGAGTGGTATGCTTTGTCGCTTATGGGTGTGTAATAGTATGCGTTTTAGGTTTATTTTCTATCAAGACATTACGCGAGTTCGGGATAAGAAAAATTCGTTATGCCAACTACCGCGTAGCGGTTGGTGGTGATAGGGCTATTCGTTTTTTATCTAATCTTTCTCAAAATGCTTCGTATCTTATCCCGAATTCACGTAGAACATTGATGGGATAACACGATATCTCCGCAGTATTTTTATCTTGTAACCAGCCAAAACCTTGCTGTCAAAGCAGCAAGGCACGTTATTCTCCCTGTTCTTTGGAGAGTGGTTGGGGGTGAGGCTCATAATTCTTTACCATCATTTCCCAGCAAAGTTTCAGCCAAACGATAAGGCAGGGCAGGGCTTTGAGCGAGTAGGCTTGGATGTATTCGCGCTTGATTACGCGCGGATAAAGGTCGGACGAGCCCATGCTCGACAACATGAAAACGAAGACAAGCAGCCAAATGTCGGCCTTGCCACGTTGCCATGGGGCTGCAAAATACCATACGCACACACCGCTAATGGCGATGATGTACGAGCTGGACTCGCTTCCCGTACTGAAAAGCACCGTGAAAAGCAATACCGAGGCTAGTAAAGTCATGCGGAAACCCTCGTTGCGCCATTGTTTGATGCGCAGATAAGGTAGGGCGAAAAGCACAAGGGCGGGGCCAAGCAGCCAAAGGTCAGAGTATTCGGAATTGCCCAACACGCGCCTAACCATGCCCAATGCCGAGATGTTTTGCGCCACCGAGGCCAGGTTTTCACCGTTTTTCTCAACCAAACACACAAACCACTCGTGGTATTGGCTCACTACGTAGGCCGGACTACTGATAATCATGGGTGCAACGAACAACACAACGCCCCAGAACAACAGTGATAACACGAATTTGCCCTTATGTCGCGAGAAGAAGAAAAACGCCAAACCAACGATGCCATAGAGTTTAACGAAGGTGCCAAGCACGATGAGGAACGCCGCCCAAAAGTCGCGTTCTTTCTCTATCAAGGCATAACAGGCGATGATGATGGCGGCAATGGCGATGTTGAATTGCTGCATGAAGAGCGACGTGAGCAGTGTTTCGGAACAGAACCAAAGCACGAACATCTGCTGCCAACTGCTGAATGTGCTCCGCGTTACAGCGAAATAGAGGGTCAGCGAGAGGGCGATGCACCAGAAAATCAAGCCTACGGGTATGGGCATTAGCGCGAAAGGAGCCACCACGAGCGAGAAAAACGGACCGTAGTGGTTCACGTCGAAGTATTCGGCAGGATACTCCGTGTAGAGCGATGTGCCTTGCAATGTGTGCCAAAACACGCCTCGGAAAATGCGGAAATTATTGTCGGTGTGGTTGTATTTCAGCACGGCGGCAATCACCGACAGTGCAAGCCATAGCCAAAGGATGGTGCGGCGGTCGTGAAAAATGGGTTTGGCAAAAAACGCCTTAGCTTTTGTTGTGATGTTAGAAGACATGTTTTTGAGGCGGTGAGTTTTTGAGTTTATAAGCTTATAAGTTGTTATTTGAGATGGTGAGTTTTTGAGTTTATGAGTTTCTGAGCTGTTAGTTGAGTTGCTGAGCTTGTTAGTTTATAAGTTGGTGAGTATTTGAGTTTACGAGTTTCTTAGTTTACAAGCCTTTTATCAGTACTTGTTTGCGCTATAATTCCTAACGCAGAGTTGAGAACTTATAAACTCAAGAACTTAAAAACTCAAAAACTTACCAACTCATCAACTCAAAAACTTACCAACTTAACACTCATCCCTCCACCATTCTCCATACGGTTGCGATGAGCGTAGTCATTACAACACCTAGGGCTAAGGGCAACAACGTGGCCACGATGGTCCATTTGGCACTCTTCGTTTCCTTATAAATGGTGTAGATAGTGGTGGAACAAGGGTGATGCAATAGGCAGAAAACCATCAGGCAAACGGCCGTCAGCATGTTCCATCCGCCCAACAGCAGTATTTGTTTGGTTTGTTGTTCGGTGCCTTCCATCAGCACGCCAGCTGCGCCCATGTCGCTTTGTCCCAACACAAGCATCGTCAGCATCATTACCGTTGGTATAACAATCTCGTTGGCGGGAATGGCCAACACGTAGGCAAGAAGTATCACGCCGTTCAGCCCCATCAGCCATCCGGGCTTGTCGAGTAGCGATATAAGGTGCTGGGCAATGGTGGCATCGGCCACGTGGATGTTGCAGCAAAGCCATATCAATGCGCCTGCCGGGGCGGCAAACACAAGGGCACGCCACAGCACAATCAGTGTGCGGTCGATGATAGAGGTGTAAAGCGTTTGCCAAAACTGGGGCGGACGATAGGGTGGAAGTTCGAGATGGAAGGTGGAAACCTCGCCGCGAAGGATGGTTCGCGACAGCAGCCACGAACTGCCGAACATGAAACCAACGCCCATAAGCACCACCGTCATCACCGCTACCAGCGAAACCATGCTGCTATATCGTGCAGGAACGGCTGCGCCGATAAACAGCGTGGCCAACAATATCTGTGTGGGCCAGCGGCCATTGCATAGCGAAAAGTTGTTGGTGATGATGGCAATGAGCCGTTCGCGTTGGCTGTCGATGATGCGTGTAGACACTACGCCGGCCGCATTGCAGCCAAAACCCATGCTCATGGTTAGGGCCTGCTTGCCGTGCGCGCCCGAACGGCGAAACAATTCGTCGAGATTGAAGGCCACGCGAGGCAGATAGCCGAAATCTTCGAGCAAGGTGAAGAGGGGGAAGAAAATGGCCATAGGCGGCAACATCACCGATACCACCCATGCCGTGGCCAGGTAAACGCCATCTGCAAGCAAACCCGTGAGCCACCACGGGGCGTGCATAGACACGAAAGCATCGTGTATGGCTGGGTGCATGATGCCCACCAACAGTTGGTTGAGCCAGTCGGAAGGATAGTTAGAGCCGATGATGGTGAGCCAAAACACGCCACACAGCAAGGCCAACATGATGGGGAAACCCCAGATGCGGTGGGTTAGTATGCGGTCGAGTTTAACGTCTAGCGGCAGCCGTCCGCGTTGGTTGCCCTGCGTAACCACCTCGCTGCAAATCTGTCCCGCTTGTGTGTAGATGTCTTCCACCCACAGGTCGTGGAAGTTACTGCCTATTTCGAGCAGCAATTTTTCGGCAAGTGCGTTCAGTTCGGCGTTTCCGAAACGCTCTTTCACGCTTGTGTCGCCCTCGATTAGCCTGAAAGCAATCCACTCGGCGTTGGAAATGTCGGGGTGTGTCTCGGCTATTTTGCGCGCCAACTCCTTGACATGCTGCGCGGCATGTGGCGGAAGGTTGGTAGAGCGGTGGGGTTTGCACTTGTATTCGCCCTCTGCCACTTGGCGCATACGCTCTAAAAGCAGGTCGATACCTTGCCCCGAACGGGCCGAGGCCCCCACAACGGGGATGCCCAGACGGCGCGAAAGGGCGTTAAGGTTGATGTCTATCTTGTTTCGTTTGGCCTCGTCGAGCAGGTTAACGCACAGCACGGCCTTGTCGGTAATCTGCAACACCTGCAAGATAAGGTTCATGTTGCGTTCCAGTCGGGTGGCATCGGCCACCATCACCGTAACGTCGGGCTGTCCGAAGAGGATGAAGTCGCGAGCAATTTCCTCGTCTTCCGAAGTCGACGAGAGCGAGTAAGTGCCTGGAAGGTCAACGATGCGGTAGCCTTCGCCTTGGTAAGCGAAGTAGCCTTCGGCCTTTCCCACGGTCTTTCCAGGCCAGTTTCCGGTGTGTTGTTTCAGTCCTGTAAGGGCGTTAAACACCGTGCTCTTGCCCGTATTGGGGTTTCCGGCCAATGCCACAACGTAGCGTTCGCCGCCCGCTTGCGCACCGCGCCGTTGCAAACTGTGCATCGCTGCCTTGGGGCAAACGTCACAGGGAGATGTATTTTGTTTGTTGGGCATAATCGTTATTGTAGTTTTGGCTTGGCGTTATCTTTTGTTATAGACATTGCCTTAGTTGTAGCCATCTGCAAAGTTACCATTTTTATGGCAATTAGCGTGCTACTTTTCTCCCCAGTTTTGTTGCTATACCTAGCAATGGTGATAGGCGATGGCGATTATGGTAGGCTTCTTTCCCCCGTTCTACGGCTTAAAGAACAACACCTTTTCCTTTTTCAATATGCATCCTAGAAGCACAAAGAACAGTGCCGTTTGTATCACTTTACTGTCTGGGTGGGTAGCAAATATCTCGTTGGAAACATTCGCAACCAAGTGAAAGACGATAGCTACCATCACATTACGACCCGACTTGAAGTACAGCCAGTTAATGATAAAGGTGAAGGTAAACAGACTTACAAAGAAATTGAGCGTGTATATCCACCCCTCTGCCTGTATGTTGCTTTGATAATAATCCTTTATAAAGAAAAGGGGTAGATGCCATAAGCCCCAGTAAATGGTGAAAATGGCCGACGTGGTAAAGAGCGTATAGCGTTGGCGTAAGGCGTCGGTGCCGTACGTGTGCCATGCCAACTCCTCGGCTACGGGTGCAAAACAAAGTACAAACCATGCCGAAAGGGGAGCAGACGAGAAAGTTGGTTGACCCGATATGTAGAATTGTTCGAGGCCATGACCTACGCCAAGAGAGAGGATTTGAGCCACCACAATGGAGAGTGGCGGCAAAAGAACGGCTATCCAAAAATACCGATTGCAGAGCAAACCCTTACCAATGAACCGCTGATGGAGGTCGGCAAGCAATGCCTTATTGCGCATAAATAAGATTGCTGCCACAACAATGGGCGTTAATAAGCCTGCCAATTCCAGGGTGATATGCCACCAGGGCGAAGGCGATATGGGCTGATGACTCCAATAGGCCACGATAAACCACAGCGCCCAAGGCAAGATAAGTGACAACGTAAAGAACGTTAGGGGCTTATATGCTGTTTTCATAAGAATGCCGTTTATTTAAAATTCTATTCTATAACTGATGTTAGGAATAATAAATGTAGCCTTGCTCAGCTGTATCTGTTTGGTCTTATAGTTGTAATTGTGCTCAATGTAGATAGGCGAACCCAATACATTTTTCATTTGGAAAGAGAACACGCTCGAACTCTTGCGATGGTTGATGCGGTAGTTTACGGTGAGGTCTGCATACACTAAAGCAGGCATTGAGCTCTCAAATGCACGACTGTCGTCGTAAATCACACGCTCTTTGGCAATCGATTCCGCTTCTAGATAAGGCGTAAAACGCTCACCTCCCGTAACGCTTACGCGTGCATTTACGTCTAACACCTTTCGGTTATTCTTGAAGAAGAACTCTTTTCCAAACAGGGCGTTCACTGCGTATTGCTTATTATAACGGGTGTTGCGCCATAAGCCATCGCCTGCTTTGTAAGTGGAATTGAACAGCGAGGCCGTTAAGAGATAATAGTAATGGTTGTGCATAAAGCGTTCGAGGGTGAGGTCTAGACCATAGTTACGCCCCGTGGTATTGTTTACAAGCGCCTTGTTGAGCGAGAAAATTCGGGTGTAGTTGATCAGCGAATACGAACTGCCTACTTCGCCAGGGACATCGTAAAGGTGTTGATAATATGCTTCGGCTTTAAGGCGCAGGTGTGGCGTTAACAACCAATCGTAACCCAATACGAAATGATGGGCTTTCGATAGTTTCAAGTTTCGATTGGGTTGTTCACCTCCAACATTTAGCATATACACATCCAAACTCTCAGGGCGCGAATGCTTTCCATAGCCAAGACTCAGGCTATGTGCATCGTTTATGTTCCATTGAAGGGCTATGCGTGGTTCGATGGATAGCTCTTTGTTGATTCCGAAGTATTCGGTATGCACCCCAACGTTTGCCAATAGAGAAGGGGTAAGGTTGTACTTGAATTGTGCGAACGCTTCAACAAGTGGTGTATTCCCTGTCGAATTTGCCAATAAGGCGTATGTAGAGGGGTCATAATCTTGGGCTGCACTTAGGTTATACTTGTAGAACAGGTGCTTGTAGCTAGCCCCGGCCTTTAAAGTGGCCATCGGAGAGTACTTATGTGTGAAGGCCGAAGATAGCGACAGCGTTCCGTTTTGACTTTTCAGTTTGCTGTCGGGCGTATAGGTGGTCAGGTCTTTACCCAGCAGGTCGGTCGTGATCTTGTTGTTCGTGCCCGACGCCGATAAGCTCGACTCAATGAATGTGTTACCACTCGTAATGCGATGCCTTAGCCCCGCAGCTCCCACATACATGTCCCAGTTGTTCTTAATGCGGTCCATGTCGGTTTCCCATTTGTCTTTCTCGGTAAGGGCTTCCTTTTTTGTGCCGTCTATTCCACCAATACCCCAAAGCGAGAATGTACCTGCACGCCTGGTGGGGAAAGTGAAATTAAACGAGAGGTCTTGGTATCTGATGCGCTGTTTTGTTTTGTTGATGTTCAAATCGTTGAGCAATCCAAGGGTTGAATATCGGTAGTTGAAGAGATACGACGAACCTTTTGAACGCGATAACGGACCTTCCGAAGCGAAATCGAGGCCTAACACGCCTATTTGTGCTGTGTGTTCATGTCTAGAAGGGTTGCCAGTGCGCATCCTTACATCAAATACTGCCGATAGTGCATTGCCATATTCCGCGGGAAAAGCACCCGTGAAGAAGTCCGAATTAGATAATACCTGATTGCTGAACAGCGTAATAAGACCGCCACCAACAATGTTTCCGCCAGCAAAGTGATGTGGGGCGGGGATTTCTACGCCTTCCAATCTCCACGACACACCTTGTGGCGAATTTCCGCGCACAACGATGGAGTTGTCTTGAAGATTGCCTGCTGCCACGCCTGCGTATGCCGAAACGAGGCGAGCGGGGTCGTTCAAGCCGCCTGCATAACGCTGTGTCTCCTCTACCGAGAAGCTTCGGGCGCTCACTATGGCCATTGGGTTAAGGGCTTTTTCCTTACGTATGCCAGCCACGATTTCCACTCCTTTCATTTGGGTTACCGATTCTTTAAGGGTGATGTCTAGCACAACTTCCTTACCCGAAGTTATCATCACTTCAGGGATTGAGCGTTTTTCATAACCTATATACGAAACTTGTAAGGTAACACGACCTACTGGAAGCTCCTTAAGGGTAAAGTTTCCGGCCTCGTCGGTTGTTGCACTTACTGCGGGGTCAGCACCTTCTACAACTATCGTTGCACCAATTAAAGGTTCGCGGGTAGCTTGATCTGTTACTTTTCCTTTAAGGGTTTGTCCTAGCTCTTGTGCGTTTGCCATGATTGGAAGCGCGATGCAAAGGATGATGTTCAATAACTTTTTCATTGCGTTTACATTTTAAGTTTTGATGCAAAGTTGCAATAAAAAACGATATGCATCGCCCAAGCGTGAGGGATTGGACGTATTTATGAAGCGTCTATACTTGTATTTGTTTGTTAATCAATTGTTTGTGCGTTATTAAGGTGGTGTAAAAAAAGAACGTCCGAACTTTTAAATGTGAGCGTTTGGACGTGTTTTTGTCGGTAGATAAGCTGACGAATGAGCCAGTTGACAAGGTTGTTTGTCGGTTGGAAAGTTCATGAATGAACAAGTTAACACAAAGATGTAACACGTGCATTCAACCTCTAACTTACGCGCCTTTTCTAAGATACGATGTGGGCGTCTCGCCCATAAACTTCTTAAAAACTTGGTTAAACGATGATTTTGAGTTAAAGCCCGACCCGTAAGCGATGCCAAGCAAGCTCAGGTTTTTATTCTTATCGTTTTGAGCGCGCACAATAAACTCTTGCACACGATAGCCGTTTACGAAGTCGTAAAAGTTCTTTTCTTCGTATTGATTGATAACTTGCGACAGCTTATTGGCAGCAACCCCTAGCATCTCGGCTAATTGTCCCAGCGAGAGTTTGGGTTCAAGATAAGGCTTTTCTTTCTCCATAAGCGAGCACATCTGTTGGTGCAGGGCCTCTGCTTCAGCGTCTTTTAGTCCCGATTTTTGGTATTTGTTCTCCTCCTGTGGCTCAACCAGTTCAATGTTTTTTGTCTTTTCGGTGGTAAATATCCCTTGATATCTGATGCCAAAAAAGCCAATGAAGGCTACAAACACCACGAATAGCGCGTAGGGTATTAGTTCTGCTTTAAAGCCAAGGTTAATATCCAACTCAAACTGCACCACATAAATAATGCTTATCGCACCATATATGATGACGAAACCATCGAGCAGCATAAGCAACCACCATAAGCTAATGCCTTCGTTGTAGCCAAAGTTGTTCTTGATGACGCGTTGATAATGATAGATTTTGATATAGGTCAGCACTAGATATACCGCACTTACAATCAGGTATTCTATAAAAGAAAACATGAAGAAGTAACGGAAAGGACTATTGAAACCTTCCTCGTCTAGCATGGCTTTTTCGGCAGCCGAATAGCCGAAGAGAAAGGGAAACATGCTAACATAAGTGAGTATAAAAGGCAAAAAGTGCAGAATGTCTTTCCATTTAAATCGCTGTTCCTTGCGTAAGTTCACAACAACATAGAGGTAAATAAAGGGTGCATAAAGCAAGGGAAAGGGATGTGTGGCCCCAACTAGATGCGGATACTTATGCCAATAGCCTAAATAATTCAGGTAATAGTTCAGTAGGTAGATGCTTATGCTTGTTAGGCAGATGCCAAGAATAGTGTCCGACAGTATTCTGTGCTTTTTAGTGAACAGCAATACTGCCAGAAACAGCGAGAGAAATATTCCTATTGTGAAAATCGTGCTCATCGTAATTATTATAACATAAACACAAAGATACACTAAATTTTGGAAAATCGTGACAGCTATTGTCTTTCAACTTGTTAATTCGTTAGTTAAGATATCTTACTCCTTTTGTTTTCGCCTATTTTATAGCTGAAAGTAAATGAGAAGAGAATAGCTCATTTTACTTTAGAACTGCGCAACGAAGTTGTTCCTTCCTTTTATTTCTTTCCGCTTTTTTTCATTCATAGTAAATATTTCCTTTACAAAGTCTTTGACGTCCGTTTCTTTTTACTTAACTTTGCGATATGCACCGCCATGGACCATGGCAATAGCGGTGTTGACTAGCGTATGTGAAACTTAATGGATGAAAAAATGAAGAAAAGTGGTAAGATTATTTTTGTGACCCTAGGCGTGATGCTACTCTTGGGTATGGGCCTTTTCATTTATTTGAACCACATTCCAAAAGCAGAGTCGTTTGGATATGAGAGTATGGCGTTTTGTGTGTTAGCCTATCTTTTCGACAGGCCCTTTACTAAGAAGGGGGAGCTAGAAGTTATTATGTTTACTTTCATTTGTATGTTGGGGATTAATGCCGTCATTCTTGTTCCCAAATGGACGTTCAACAACGTCATTACGGCTTGGGGATGGAGTGCAATTGGATTCCTTATTGTTTGTGTTATCAGCTTTATTGCACGTAAAACAAAGCTGCTTGCAGAGGTGGATGCTTCTGCCAAAGGGAACGAAAACCGAAGTTCGTAGCTAAACCAGATAGATTGTGGAATATATGACCATGAGTGCGAGATAAGAGCCAATGCTTTTTTAACAGGACTAGATGGGTTAAGAAATAGCTATCTCGCCAACCACCGCGTAGCGGCTGGTCTTTTGTTAGGGTAGGATTGCGAAGAAAGCGGGCTACCCTACCTAGGCTAATTTGTGGTCAAGCTAGACCGAAGGCCTTAGGCTTTTTATGTTCGGGCTATGCCCTTTACCGCCAAACTTCTGCAAGTGACTAAATGGTGATTGAACCCCAATCGTTTTGCAGGTGATTTGTTTGCAGATGAATGTTTGCTAAATGGCAGGTTTGTTAATTGTGGTAGATATTCTTTACAAAACGTGCTTCTCTCCTTCTGCCATTCTAGAAGAGTTAAAATCGAAAATGATGGTGGGTTGGTTGATGGACAAATGGGCTGTAATAAAGACGCGGTTAAGTGCTAATTAGTTGTTGGCGAGTGTATTATCGTGAAGAGTAAGGTGCAGCGAGCATCCGCTGCGCCAACTGTTATGCGCCAGTTTGCATAACGCAACTCGCATGTACATCGCCTATCGATGTGTTGTTTTTTATCCAAAACGGATGTGCTTATTGTGCATATATTACGCGAGTTCGGGATAAGAGAAGCTCGTTATGCCAACTACCGCTACGCGGTAGTTGGTGATATAGCCATTCGTTTTTTATCTAATCTTGCTCAAAACAGCATCGTTTCTTATCCCGAACTTACGTATATATTCATTTCTTATTCTCTTTTCCCCCTTTTTTAATTATCCTTTTACATGCAGTTCTAGCATCTTTTGATTGGGTTTCACTAACATGTAACATTGTTCCAGATGATGTGGAAGGGTGTTCCAGATGATATGGAATGATGTTCCAAATGACATGGAACGGTGTTATAGTTTATATTTTACTGCAAATCCAAGCATAAAGAGCGCTATCGATAACCAGAAAATGGCATGTTGAGGCATGCAAATTGGGAGGTGCTTTCTTTGTGAAAGGGATGCCAAAGCAAATCGGATAACGAATGTGTTTTCATTTAATGGCTTGAATACCAATGCTATATGCGCAGGTGGCGGAGGTGTTGGGTGAGTTGGCGGGTTAACGAATATACAGGAAGAGGAATAAAACAGGGTTTGTAATTTCTCACATCATGCCTTCTGAAAGCAGAAGGAAAAATGGGCAATAACTCTCATGCGGATATGGATGCGCTTTCTGTGAAATATGCAGTTTGTATGCAAACAAGTGCGCTCAATAATCAATTATATGCAGGCAAGTGGGCTAGTGGTGGGCAAAACTGTGGCTCATAATGTTAAAGAAAATGCCGATTAATTTACAAAATAGCGCCTCGCCCCAATCCCTCTCCAAGAGGAGAGAGGAGTGATATGTATGGTTACATCATTGCAAGCAGTTGGTTTGTGTAGCTAAGAGCGTGCATCTCGGTTTTTGATGCTAAAAACTGATGCGCATTTAGAAACAAAAGGTTATATGTTTTATCCGCAAATTCAGTATTTCTGCCTAGCGCTAGTGTTTCGCAATACTTATTATTGCTTTTCTTCCGTTACCTCAACCATGTCTTTGCGCACAAGAACGAACTTGGCTTGTTCGTGCCTTAGCGCGATGGCCGACCCGCGAACAACGTATGCGATGGGGTTGCCCATGGGGCTAGGCATGTCGATGCTCACCACGCTACCTTTGACAAAGCCCAAGTCGAGCAGACGTCGGCGAAGCGCTCCACGGCATGCTGGCGACAAGCCTACTATGCGCGCCTGTTCGCCCGCTTGTAGATGGATGAGCCTTTGCGCATGAATTTCGGGCAAGTTGGCCAGCTCGTTCTCGGCTACGGGGCGCATGTTGATGGCTTCGAGGGCTGTTATGGGCAGCGAGAAGCGTTCGCCCTCGTAGTTGAACATCATGGCGAGGTTGTCTATATGGGTGATGAAGATGACGGAATCTTTTGTTAATCCCTTCTCGGCAATGAGCGTAAACAGCTGCTTGTCGTCGTCTTCCACATGCGTAATGCACCACCATGTTTGCGCTTCTATCGGTTCGCCGCTTACGCTTTTATCTGCAACGGCCAGCGAAGGGGTGGGGATGGGGTCGCCATGAGGGTCGAAAAGCGGGTTGCCCAACAACGAAGCGATGCGCTCTTGTTCGTCGGGCGTGATGCGGTGTTCCATACGGTGCGCCCGCTCGTGCCATTCGGATGGCGCATAACCTGAGTGTTCGGCCAGATATTGTTCGTAGATGCGATGGGCGCGAATAAGCCGAAGGGCGTGCATGCAGCCCTTTTCGGTGAGCGTGAGCGCATCGTTGGCAGTCAGTTCGCCCGCCAAAACCAGTGCACCCACAATGGCAGCCATGCCCTCGCGGTTGGTATGGAGGTCTTTTGCGGCCTCGTCTACCTGTTGGCGAGTCATCGTCTTACCCTGCTCGTAGATATATTTAAGGAAGTCTTCTTGCAGTTCTTTGTCTTCCACACGTTTGTTGCGGGTAAGCAAATCTTTGGTTGCTTCCCACCAATGTGCCTTATTATTTATGGTTGATGCCATGATTAGGTCTCCTTTTATCTTTATAGTTGACGAGTTAATGAGAGTCTTCTCCACTCTGCAACCAAGCTTTTGGCTTAACTCTTTAACTCCTTAAGTCCTTTAACTGCTCCCCTTACAGGGGGTCTACATCGTAGAACACGTGTAGGGAAGCATATTTTTTATCTTTCGCCATTTCGGCGTGGGCGTATCGCAGACATTGTCGCACCTGCTCGCCACTGAGTGAGGGTTCTAGCTTTAACACCAACTTGCGGATGTGTAGTGTTTTTACGCGCGCCACGGCAGGCTTATCGGGACCCAAAACACGGTCGCCAAACAGTTGTCGAAGTCTGCCACCCAGTTCTATTCCTGCTGTTTCGGCCACCTGTTCTTTGGCGTGTTTCAGGTAGACATACACCAAACGATAGAACGGCGGATACCTAAACAGTCGGCGTTCTTCTTGCAAATCGGCGTAGAAAGCAGGGTAATCGTTGCGCACCACCTGACCAATGACGGGCAGTTCGGGCGATGTTGTTTGCAGCAAAACCAGTCCGCGCTTACCTTTTCTGCCTGCCCTTCCACTCACTTGCGCCATCATCATGAACGCCTGTTCGTAAGCCCTGAAGTCGGGATAGTTAAGCATGGCGTCGGCATTGAGTATGCCCACCACGCTCACCTTGTCGAAATCAAGCCCCTTGGTAACCATCTGCGTGCCGATAAGCACATTGCTCCGACCCTGCGAAAAGTCGTGTATGATGCGTTCGTAGGCGTTTTTGGTGCGTGTGGTGTCAAGGTCCATACGTGCAATTTTGGCTTCGGGAAACAGCTGTGAAAACTGGTCTTCAATCTTTTCCGTTCCATAACCGCGACCGCGTAAGTCGGTTTCGCCACAGTTGGGGCATTTTGTTGGCACGGCGTATGTAAAGCCACAGTAGTGGCAGGTGAGCTGATTCATATTCTTATGCAACGTTAGCGATACGTCGCAATTGTCGCATTTGGGCACCCATCCGCATGTGTGGCATTCGATCATGGGTGCAAATCCGCGTCTGTTTTGAAACAGAATAACCTGCTCGCCACGTTCTAACGCACTGCGAACGGCGGAGAGAAGAGGTGGCGAAAATGGTCCGTTCATCAGCTTACGGCGACGAAGGTCTTTCACGTCTACCACCTTTATCTCGGGCAGGGCAATGTCTTTATATCGTGTGGTGAGTTCCACCAGGCCGTATTTTCCTGTTTGCGCGTTGTAATAGGTCTCTGTTGAGGGGGTGGCCGTTCCGAGAAGCGTTTGCGCGCCATAATAGTTGGCCAACATGATAGCCGTGGAACGCGCATGGTAACGCGGTGCGGGATCTTGCTGTTTGAAGCTGCCCTCGTGTTCTTCGTCGATGATGACCAGCCCCAGACGTTGAAAAGGCAGGAACACGGCACTTCTTGCGCCCAGTATTACCTCGTAAGGCGAGGCGGAAAGTTGCTTTTTCCATATCTCCACACGTTCGGCATCGCTGTATCGCGAATGGTAAATGCCCAGACGTTGGCCGAACACCCGCTTCAGGCGGTTTGTCATTTGCACGGTCAATGCGATTTCGGGCAGCAGGTAAAGCACCTGTTTTTTCTCTTCTAGGGCTTTGTTGATGAGATGTATATACACCTCGGTTTTTCCGCTGGATGTTACGCCGTGCAGCAGCACCACCCGTTTTTTGAGAAACTGGAACACGATGTTGTTGTAGGCTTCTTGTTGTGCCGGGCTTAGCGGTTTGGGCTTTTCGGGGGGCTCGATGTCGTTGGTGTTGAGGCGTCCCACCTCCTTATTATATATACGGAGTAGTCCGCGGTCGGTTAGGGCCTTAATGGTGGCGCTGCTTGCACCACTCACGTTCATCAGCTCTACGCGTGTTATCTCGGCCACAGGCTGTTGCGTTTGGTTGTTTTCTAAGGTGTCCCAGTGGGTGAGATGCAGAAAATGGGTGAACGCTTTCAGTTGTTGGCGCGCGCTGCGCAACATGTCGAGAGCGATGTTTAGCGCCTTGTCGGTTTGAAAATTATCGGCCAGCGCCACGTACACTTCGGTCTTAGGCTGCCATCCTTCTTCGTCTTTGAGACCTGCGGGCAATGCAGCGGTGTACACATCGCCAATGGGTGCCATGTAATATTGGGCAATCCATTGCCAGAGGTCTAGCTGCTGAGGGAACAACATCGGTGTAGTGTCGACAACTTGCAGCACCTCTTTGGTGTCGAACTGCGGTTTGTCGTCGTGTACTCGCACCGCCATGGCCGTGCAAGTTTTGGATGCACCGAACGGCACAAGCACACGAATGCCCAGCTTCACCCCCGCTGCCAACTCGTCGGAGATGGCATAGGTGAAGTATCCCTCTAAGGGGCGGGGCAATATAACGTCTACGTAGCGCATGGGTAATGCCGTTTTTCCTTGTATGTTTGCGGTGCGGACGCGGTTTGCTTCATCCCTCTTGGCAGGGCGTTTCGTCCGCTCGCCATAACCACACGCAAAGTTACGATTATTTATTCAACAAGTTAAGGGGCTGGCCAAGTTTTTCGTTTACATCGCTTCTGGCGTTCGTGTTGATATGCAAAGTTTGCCTGTCGCTGAACATCTATTAACAGATTATTGCTACATTTGTCTAAATAATATGCTATTTTTGCAAAAAATACACAAGCAGAACTGAATGGAGGTTAAGGCGATAGCTCGTTGAGGCAGCGTCTTCGCTTGTGTTTGGTTGCGCCATTTGTTGCTAAACATCGTGCTTGGCTTACTTTTGGCAGCGGGTTTATTAGAACGATCTCACCGCTTATGGATGACACTACTACCAATATTAGGCCATGTTGGCGCATGGTTTCTTGCCTTAGAAAGGCATTAATTTTACTACCAACCCTTTTTCTCTTGGCTGCCTGCAACGGCAGACATCACCGCATTACGCCCCAAGAACGGCGTGAGGCCGACAGTATCGTGGCTCAAGCGCACGATGTAGAGGCTTTGTCAAAGCTGCAAGCACAGCTGGAGAAGGATGGAAACAAGCTAGGCAGCGTGGTTGCGCTGCGCGAATGGGGCAAGATTTTACGTGACGAGAGTCGATTTGAAGAGTCTTTGAAGGTGCATAGCAAGGGCTTGCAGCAGGCAGAAGCGTTGGGCGACACCATCGAATGGGTGTTGGCGCTGAACTATTTAGGTACCAACTATCGCCGATTGGGTGTGATGGATGCCGCCCAAACCTATCATTTTCGGGCCTTGCGACTAAGCGAAGAATGTGACGACACCTGTTGGCAGGCCAAGAAAAACTACGTAAAATCGCTTAACGGACTGGGTAATATCTACATGACCTTGGGTAATTTCGGGCGTGCCGACAGCGTGTTGCGACTGGCTTTGCGGGGCGAACGCCAGTTGGGTAGCGACGTGGGCCAAGCCATCAACTATGCCAATCTGGGTTCGGTGGCCAAACATCGGGGGCAAATAGACAGTGCTTGGACGTATTACAGGCAGTCGATGGCTTGCAATAGACGTGCCGACTGTAAACTGGGGGTGGCCTTATGCCACACGGCTTATGGCGAACTGTACCAGGATGTGAAGCAATACGATAAGGCTTATACCGAATACCAAATGGCCTACGAACAGCTACGCGACTCGAAAGACGAATGGCATGCCCTGCAACCGCTGCTTGCGCTGGTGAAAATAGACTATATTACGGGCAACTACAACACCGCTTTCGAAAACCTAAGTAAGGCTAAGGCCATCGCCGAGAAGATAAAATCGAAGGAGCATTTGGCCGATATATACTTCCAATATTACCGCCTATACGAACGACAAGGTGACTATCGCGAGGCGTTGAAGCAGCATGTGACGGCCAGTGCCATGCAAGACAGCATGATAGACCTTGAAAAGATGAACCGAATACAAAGCGTTAGCCTAAACATCGAACGTCATATTCAGGGCGAGAAGGTAAGTAAGGCGCGCGAGGAGTTAGCTTCTGAACGCACAGCCAAAACGGGCATCATCTATACAGGTACATTAGTGATCGTGATTTTAGGGCTTTTGCTGGGCACTTTGATATATACGGGGCGGATGCGAAAGCGAAATCACCTGCTGTTAAAGAAGATGAGCGCCCTGCGTGAGAACTTTTTCACCAACATAACGCATGAGTTTCGCACGCCTTTAACGGTTATCTTGGGACTAAGTCAGGCCATTTCGCAAGATAAGAACGTGCCCGACGAAACGCGCGAGAAATCTCGAACCATCGAAAGGCAGGGCACAAGCCTGCTAACACTTATCAACCAGCTGCTCGACATCTCAAAGATGAAGTCGGCTGTGGGTGATCCCGAATGGCGAAACGGTAACATCGTGGCACAAATAGCTATGACCATCGAGAGCTATCGCGAATATGCCCGCATGCGAAACATCAACTTCACGGCCGACCTTTGCGATGAAGTGTGCATGGACTTTGTGCCCGACTACGTGAATAAGGTGATGAACAACCTGCTGTCTAACGCCTTTAAGTACACGCCAACAGCGGGAACGGTGCACGTTAAGGTGCATACCGAGGGCAAAAGACTGTTGGTAGACGTGAGCGACACGGGTAGGGGAATACCGCCAGAGAGTATTCCGCACATCTTCGAGCCTTTCTATCAAGGCGAAAACGATGGTGCGAAGATTGGCACAGGTGTGGGATTGGCCCTCGTGAAGCAAATTATCGACTCGGTGCATGGCACGATCACCGTGGAAAGCACTATGGGGCACGGCACCGTTTTCCATATTAACGTGGCCATTCAGCAAGCGCACATGCCGTCGGGAGCTTTGAAACCGCAACAGCTCGATATGCCTTTGCCCATGCTACCTACCGATGGAGAACTGCCAACGAGCGCTGATTTGACTGACGATGATGCACGACGAGTGCTCGTTATCGACGATAATGCAGACGTTGCAGCCTTTATCGGGTCGCAGCTATCAGATAAATACGGCATTATTTATGCGCACGATGGACAAGACGGACTAGAAAAGGCCGAACAATTGGTGCCCGACGTGATTGTAACCGACCTGATGATGCCTGGCATCGACGGACTGGAAGTGTGCCGAAGAATAAGGACTAACGAGGTGACAAGTCATATCCCCATCATCGTTGTTACGGCTAAGATTACCGAAAACGATCGTGTTAAGGGTTTGGAAGCTGGTGCCGACGCTTATCTTTCTAAGCCTTTCAATCGCGACGAACTGCGTATGCGGGTTGAAAAGCTATTGGAACAACGGCGTATGCTTCGTGATAAGTATGCCAAACTGGAAGAAAACGACCGCGAAGAGGAACAACCGCAGAGCGACGCCGACCGTCGTTTTGTCAACAAGGTTACAGATGCGGTGTACATGTTGCTCAATGGCGGCAGCGAGGTAGATGTGATGGTCGTTGCCCAGAAAATGGGAATGAGTTACAGCCAGTTCTATCGCAAACTCTCGGCGCTTACGGGATGCACGCCCATGAGCTATATCTTGCGCGTTAAGATACGTAAGGCGCGCCTGCTGATAGATAAAAATCCCGCCATGTCCTTCCGTGATGTGGCCGAGCGTTGCGGGTTTAGCGACTATTCTAACTTTGTTCGCGCCTTTAAAAACGTGTGTGGCATAACGCCAACCCAATATGTAAGGCAGAAAGAATAGTGGCAAACGAATGCCCATTAACGGTTAGGTAAATGGGACGTTGCTGGCCAGATGGCCTACCATTATCGGTTAAATATTAGTCTCGGGCTAGTCGGATAACTCTGGCTAGCCCGATAATCATTATACTAAACACCTACTAAAAGTAACGTTTTTTCGTAACGCAAAGAGTCTAATATCTTTATTCTTTCTTAAATTTTAACCAAACATAATTATTGTAAACATGTCACTGAAAAACGCCCATTTCATCGAATGAAAGTACCGTTTGCGTGTAAGAAAGTGCAATTTGCGGTTAATGATTTGTGTGCAAAAAAGTCATTAAATTGTATGTTTTTACTAGTCGACCATTGTGGGAAAAGGTCTAACTTTGTCTTCGAATAAAAAAAGGAGCGATGAAGAAACCACGAGACACATCATTGCCTGAGCGACAGAGTAGCAACAGGCGGCAATGTGACGAACGGGTGGAACTTCTTGAAGTCATTAAAGAAATGGTGGAAGCAGAAGTTGACAGACGTTTGGGTGTGGTTTTTGATCATAAGAAGAAGGAAAAGAAAAAGGGAATGAAGTCGGGCAGACAACATCCCGATAATAACAAGGACAGTATTGAAGGTGAAAACCTGAAAGCTGGCCAACGAGAATGAAAATTGTTGAACTGCAAATAGAAGTCGTTGAACAAAGCGACTTTGAACTTTGAGAATAGAGTGACAAAAGAATTTTCATGAGACACGTTGTGAAACGGTAGGTTGATAAACTGGATTTGACTTTAAAGACGCAACAGGGTAAACGTTGTGAGACGTAATTCCCTGGATAGGGAAAGTTACGTCGAATGGACGGGAGGTCGCTGTCATAGGTGGATTTGAATAGTATGTTTAGTTTTGTTTTTCTACCGGCGGCCTTTCTTTCCCTATCGTTTTAGTGTTGGCGGAAAGATGAGAGAAACCTGTTTGTTTAAGTTTTGATTGGTAATGGTTATTCATCCATCAACCTCTCAATAGTGCAGAATGGTATGGAAATCGATGAATAGAGGGCAACGCAACTCGTCAATCCGCCAACTTTTCAACCTTGTTCCTTGTCACTATCTGTTCTACCTTAACTGGCTAACGGCATTTAGAAGCGCCAGCAGCCAAGTATAGGGCAAAGAGAAGCCATCTAGACGATGGCGAGAAACAAAGATTTGCAGTGAAATAGACGATAAAACGGTGGGGGAATAAAAGCCCACACGGTTGAGAAGAACAAGTTCAGGTGCGGGATAGGTAACAAAGACACGAAGAAAACGACATGATCTTTTCGTAAATATCAAAAAACTATCTAACCCCGAATACAAAAGTGCCTAATCTAATCAGGTTACCCCCGCAACCTTGTTCTTTCCCCAAACAGGCGGTATAAAATGCTTCAGACGACTATAGCCGACGGCATAAAGCCAGCAAAAGAGATATGGGCATTGGCCTTTTCGCCAGCATCCGATATTGAAAGAAGCACCCAATTCGGCAACTTACTTCGTGATGCAAGGTGGCTTGCTTGAAGAAAAAGGGGTGGGTGTGTTGAAAGAACGCTTCGCAAAGCAATGGTTTGAGCGGAGGAAAGACTGAGGAACTCTCCGCGAACGCTCAATAAATAACACATATTATATACAATGAACTCATAAATACAATGTTTTTTTCATACTTTTCATTCAGTGAGGCGCGAGCCTAACCCTTGCATTTAGCCAACAAGTTGGATCATAAGTCAGCGCTTGACACTAAATAATATCGTTGTGGCTAAAAAAGTATAGAATATAGAAGTTAGCTTAGTCAAAAGTATAAAGTTAAATTGTTGGTTGGAGTCGGATATCCAGTGATGGACGTTCGGCTCCGTTTTGTGAGGGATATGGCAACAAACGGCTCAGCGCAGGCTTCAAATCCCGACTTGTAATCGTTACGCGAGATGGGATAAAACTCAATCGTTATGCCTTTTGTTGCGTAGCGATAGTTGGCGAGAAAGCCATTTCTTACCTGTCCAATCTTGTTCAGGGGGCATGGCTACTTATCCCCAACTTGCCAATTCACCATTCTGTCGCTCGCATTTTCATTGTTCTGGAGAGGCGTTTTCTAAGCCCTGATGATGCATTATTATATTAACCGCCGTGTTAAATATGTTTTGGACGGCTGTTCCATGTTATCCGGAATGCTGTTCCAGTTGAATTGGAACACCGTTCCAACTTAGCTGGAACAGGAGTCCAACTTAACTGTAACAAGGCGGGAGCTGAAAAAGCTCACTACAAGAGCTTATTGGGTGGGGAATGAAAGCTGACGTTGGGAGGGCGAAAGGTAGAGTCGTTGGTGTTGATAGACTGTGGAACGAGCTGTCTAGATCGTGCCAAGCTGGTATCAAACGTTACGTGAATAGGGGATAAAATAAGATGCTTTCTTGAATAAGATTAGATAAAAAACGAATCGTTGTCTCGCCAACTAGCGATACGCGATAGTTGGCATAGCGAACATCTCTTGTCCCGAACTCGCGTAATAGTTTACATGTAGCATGAATGCCATATAGATGAGGCTCCACATGAGAACCTAAAGCAGGGCCAAATGCCTTATTAATAGTTGGTCAACAACTGTTTATGGCTTTGCGCTTTGTCGTCAGATGGGACGCACGATATATTCGAACTATCCCCACATGCCTACACCTTATTATATATGCGCACGCGCGCGAGCCGTCCCACTAATATCTAACGTGCTGCGTCATCGTGTGCAGACAAAGGGATATCCCTATCCCCTGCCAAGTTCTTTACCTTGTTTGATGTCGTCGATGTACCGCTGCGTATGCCGCAAAATTTTCTTAGCCCAGCGCATTCCCTCGCCATGTTCCGAGTAAGCGATGTAGTCTAGGCCTAGCGCAACAAGGCCTTCGAACTGCGCCAAGGCATCTTCATTTCGGCCACAGTACATCAACGCCACGGCGTAATTATATTTAACCAACGGATCGTTGGGTTCTTGTGCAAAGGCGTTTGTGGCATATTTAAGGCAATCGGCCTTGTTCCCAACCTTCTTGCTGTATTCAGACAGTCGCACATGGAAATAATATTCCTTGGGATAACGCTTGCAAACACCTTTAAGATAACGCACCAGCTTATCCCATTGCTTGGCATCTTCCAGTGCCTCCATCCTCCTTCCTATTCGATGGGCCTGTGGCCTGGTGGCGTAACCTTCATCCGAATAATCCACATCTGAATTGAGATAGCTGTACTTCAGCTCTTTATAAAACAGCGTAGCTTCCTTCTTTGTGAAGTCACTACGTATGCCTTTGCCCCGATGTTTCAGGTGTTCTTCCATCAGGGCGAATGCCTCCTTGTCTCTGAAAAGCGCGCGAAGGGAAAGGGCTTTGTAATATCTGGCCTCGTTAACAAACGTCTTAATCCATATTGGACGATACCCGCTTTTCTTCAAGTCGTGTTCGCTCATATTCAGAATGTTATCCCATTCGGCAATCGCCTCTTCGTCTTTGTCCAATGCCCAAAGCACGCGGGCACGCGTATAAATCACATAAGGGTCTGTTGGGCAAAACTTCTTGGCTCTATCTGCATATTGGAGTGCCTCTTCGTTTTTACAATCATCCCACAAATCATTTGCCATTAGTGCGAGCAGATAGTCGTTTTCGGGTGCCTGTTCCAACATTTTCCGTAGCAAATTACTTGCTGCCCTATATTTCTTCTGCCTTCTTAGTTGATTTAATTTGTCCATATCCACATTGTTTAGTTAGGGCTTTTAGTTGCTTATGTTTCTGCTTTCGCACGACAGGCGGGACTTTCGCCACCGCCTTTTGTGTGCGGTTAAGGCCTGGTAGACGGGCTTTTGGAGTGCATGGTATGTTCTTGATCGAAGCCATTGGCGATGTCGGCCCAATCGTCTAACATGCTCCGCAGTTGCGTATTTTTGGGATGAGCCTTCACTTGCTCTGCCAAAAACGCCCTTGCCCTTTCCTTTCCGTCGCGCAGGTATATGCCTTTCATCTTCGTGATGGCCACGTTCTCGTCGAATTTCTTGTTTAGCGCGCTGTCGCAAACCGCAAACAGCCTCGCGAAATAAAGGCAGGCCGAGTCATTTGCTGTTCTCTCATACCTTTCGAGGCCATGAACAGCAGGCGGTCTGGATTGTTCTTTGGCAGACAAAGAAATGCTTTCTCGCTGTTAGCCATAAACTCCTCGACACGTCCTAACCAACTGAAAACCAGGGCGCGACGATAATAGCAATGCCATTTGTTGGCGCGCGTGGTGTCGATGCGCAACAAACTGTCCGACAAAGACAATGCCCTCAACATCATTGCAGAGTCGTTGTGCAACGCCCCTTGCGACACCAACTTGGCCAAACTGTCGCGAAGTTCGCGATAATCCGCCTTGTTTTCTTCGCCCTTGCAACCTATTGCTAAGGCTAAAACACGAAAATGAATAATACAAATGACCTCATGTAGCTAGTGTTTAATGGTTTTCTGCTGTTTCTTCCTTTTGCTTAATTTCCTCGATATGTCGTTGCGTATGCCGCAAAATTTTCTTAGCCCAGCGCATTCCTTCGCCATGTTCCGAGTAAGCGATGTAGTCTAGGCCTAGCGCAACAAGGCCTTCGAACTGCGCCAAGGCATCTTCATTTCGGCCACAATACTTCAATGCCACGGCGTATGTGTACTTTACAAGTGGGTCGTTAGTTTCTTGTGCAAAGGCCTCTTCGGCATATTTAAGGCAATCGGCCTTGTTTTTTGCCTTGATGCAGTATTCAGACACCAAGGTTTTGTAGTAATACTCCCTGTGATACCGCTTGCAAACATCTTTAAGATAACGCACCAGCTTATCCCATTGCTTGGCATCTTCCAGTTCGTTTAGTCTTTTAAAGATCTGCTTGTCTTGCTTGCTTGTGGCGAACCCATCGGCTGTTTCGCTTACGTAAGGTCTGAAATCGCTGTATTTCAATTCTTTATATAGCAATGTAGCCTCCTTCTTTGTGAAGTCGCTTTGTACGCCTTTGCCCCGATGTCTTAGGTGTTCTTCCATCAGGGCGAGTGCCTCTTTGTCTCTGAAAAGGGCTTGCAGAGCGGCTGCTTTATAATATCGGGCATCGTTAATCACCGACTTTGCCCAACCCTTTCCAAAGCCTTTCTCCGCCACTTCCGCTTCTCCCATGCTGATGAGTTCCTCCCATTCGGCAGCACACGCTTCGAATTTGTGCAACGAGCCAAGAACGCGGGCGCGGGTAAAAAGCGTCAGTGGGTAGGTGGGAGAAATGCTTTTGGCCTTGTCAGCATAGGTCAATGCCTCCTCGTCTTTATTGAGGTTCCAAAGCGCATTTGCCAGTTGGGCGAGGAAATAGACGTTCTCAGGTTCCTGCTCGAGCTTTTTCCGCAGCAGGTTTTCTGCGGCTTTAAACCGATTCTGCTTTATCAATTGTGTTAATTCAGCCATATCCGTAGTGTTTAGTTAGCATTGTTAATACATTCTTTTTTGAGCTTTTAGCTTCTTGATTGGCCGCTTATTTTTGGTCGATTGGTGAGCAACAGTCGCCTTGTGTGCCCACAGATACAAATTTAGTGTTTTATTTTGTAAAATCTATTATTGACGTGAAGAATTTGATTTTTTTAATCGTCCTCAATGTCTAAACAATGTTTCGCTTGGCTATTTTTCATCCTCGCCACACAATATATCCGCTAGCCGAGCGTTATACAAAACGTGTTGAAACGTTTAACCATCATTACGCTGTGGCTGGTTCTGGGCTTTTCGGAGGCCAGTGCCCAATACGATGCGACCTTTTCTCACTACTTCGACCTCGAGCCCACATTCAATCCAGCCGCTGTGGGCAAGCTGTCGAAGCTCAATGTGACGGGCGCTTACGCCATGAGTATGGCGGGATTTGAGAACAATCCGCGAACGATGGTACTCTCGGCAGACATGCCTTTCGTTTTCGCAGGCATGAACCACGGGGCTGGTTTACAGCTGATGAACGACCAAATAGGCGTTTTCAAACACCAACGGATAGCTCTGCAATATGCCTATAAACTGAAACTGGGCAGCGGAACGTTGGGGCTGGGACTGCAAGGGGCGTTGCTGTTGGAGAACATAGACGGCACACGACTCGACCCAGGCGAAGCAAACGACCGCGCCTTGCCTACAAGCGAGGAGACGGGAAACGCTGTAGACTTGGGCTTAGGACTGTATTACATGGCTCGAACATGGTATGCGGGGCTCTCGGCACAACATCTTAATTCGCCAACCGTTGAACTAGGCGAACGCCACGAACTGCATATCGCCCCCACATATTATCTAACTGGCGGATGCAATATTTCTTTGCGAAATCCGTTTGTTAAGATAAAGCCCTCGGCTTTGGTGCGAACAGACGGCTCTGGCTATCGTGCCGACATCTCCACACGCGTCGAGTACACCAACGAAAAGCGCTTGCTGTACGCTGGAGTTAGCTATGCGCCCACCATTTCGGTAACGGGCATGATTGGCGGACGCTTCCATGGCATCGTGTTGGGGTATAGTTACGAGATGTACACCACGGCTATCAAGCCCGGAAACGGCAGTCATGAGCTTTTTGTAGGCTATGAGCAGGAGCTTAATTTCGTTAAAAAGGGAAAGAATAAACATAAAAGCGTAAGATTATTGTAGGGTACACCCCGCAACGCAAAAGCTTTAGACAACGGGCGGTTTGCCGCCGAATGACATGGCGGGGAGCGTGACTCGTGTTGATTGGATAAAACAGATGATGAAGAAAAAAAGGCAATTCGTGTTGGCGCTATGCGCCTTTGGCCTGTCGCTGGCAGTTTCAGGATGCTTCGGCGGTAAGGGTATATCTGCCTCAGGACGTGGTGGAGAAGTGGTTGGTGTGGGCTCAAGCAAGAGCTTCGCCGAACCAACACCCTTCGGAATGACCCGTGTGGGCCGTGGATACCTCAAGATGGGCATCGAGAAAGGCGATAGCCTGTGGGGCAAGAACACGCCCGTGAAAGACGTTTCGGTGGATGGATTCTGGATGGACGAAACCGAAGTGACCAACTCGAAGTATAAGCAATTCGTTAATTGGGTGCGCGATAGCATCCTGCGCACTCGCTTGGCCGACCCCGCTTACGGTGGCGACGAAACCTATATGATTACCGAAGACAAGGACGGAAACGCCATTCGGCCACAAGTGAACTGGAAAAAGCCATTGCCTCGCAAGCCTAACGAAGACGAACAACGTGCCATCGAGAGCATGTATGTTACCAATCCCGTTACGGGCGAGAAGTTGCTCGACTACCGACAGCTGAATTATCGCTACGAGATTTACGACTACACAACGGCCGCCTTGCGTAAAAACCGCATCCTGCCACAAGAGCGCAACCTCAATACCGACCGTTCTGTAGACCCCGACGAAGAGGTGATGATATCCAAGGACACTGCATACGTCGACGATAGCGGTAACATCGTGAGCGAAACAATTAACCGAAGGTTGAGCGGTCCGTGGGATTTTCTCAACACATATATCGTGAACGTCTATCCCGACACAACGTGCTGGGTGAACGATTTCACAAATTCGGACAACGAAGTGTACCTTCGTAACTACTTCAGTAACCCCGCCTATAACGACTATCCCGTAGTGGGCGTAACGTGGGAACAAGCTAACGCCTTCTGCGCATGGCGCACAGACTATCTGCTTAAAGGGCTCGGGCCTGTGGCGCGCTTTGTGCAACGTTACCGTTTGCCAACGGAGGCCGAATGGGAATATGCTGCACGTGGTAAGGGAGGTGCCGAATTCCCTTGGGAGAACCCCAGTGTGAAGAACGGGCAAGGTTGTTTCTACGCCAATTTTAAGCCCGATCGTGGCGACTATACACAAGACGGCAACCTCATTACCAGTCGTGTTGGGGCGTATCAAAGCAATAGCAACGGTCTGTATGATATGGCCGGCAACGTAGCCGAATGGACTAGCACCATCTATACGGAGGCTGGAGTCGACGCGATGAACGACCTAAACCCACAGCTAGACTATAAGGCGGCCAAGGAAGACCCCTATCGACTGAAGAAGAAAAGCGTGAGGGGAGGGTCGTGGAAAGATCCCGAATCGTACATTCGCAGTGCTTGGCGAAGCTGGGAATACCAAAATCAACCCCGCGCATATATCGGTTTCCGATGCGTTAGAAGCTTGGCCACCACGGCCACAGGCAAACCTCAAAAGCAAAAAAGCAAATGACATCGTACAGTAAATACAACATTGTCTATCGTCTGCAAAAGTGGATGGATAGCGTTCCCGGACAAACGTTCCTCAACTATGCATACAGTTGGGGCGCATCTATCGTTATCCTTGGTACCCTTTTCAAGCTAACCCACTTGCCGGGTGCCAACCTCATGCTCTTCTTTGGTATGGGAACAGAGGTCGTTGTGTTCTTTCTTTCGGCCTTCGACCGGCCTTTCGACAAGACCGCCGACGGCATGGACCTCCCCTCGCACGTAACGCCAGAGTATTTGGAAGGTAAGGAAGGCAAGGATGTTGATGTGGAGCAGTCTGCTCAAAGACGTGTGGCTGCCGTTCAGCAACAGCCTGTTGGTGCACCCGCTAGTGGTGTGGCGGCATCGGTTAGTGGTGCTGCGGTGCCTGTAGGCGGTGTAAATACATCCGGTGTAGCGCAAGTTGCGCCCGCTGCAAGCCCCGTTCACACCTCGCCATTGTTGGCCGACGCCGAAGTGGCAGAGGCAACGAGCCGTTACATAGACGAGCTTAACAAACTCACTGAGACGCTAGAAAAGGTTAGTCAGCAAAGTGCACGTCTTACGCGAGATAGCGAAGAGATGGAGAACCTTAACCGAACGCTCACCGGTATCGCTAAAGTTTACGAGATGCAGCTTAAAGGCGCTAGTCAGCAGATAGGCACCATCGACCAGATAAACGACCAAAGCCGACGTATGGCACAACAAATTGAGCAGCTCAACGCCATCTATGCCCGCATGATTGAGGCCATGACGGTGAACATGAAGATGCAAAACCCATAACCCCACGGCAGATGGCAATAAAGAAAAGGCCCATATCTCCGCGCCAGAAGATGATTAACCTGCTCTACGTGGTGCTGATGGCGATGCTGGCTCTCAATGTTTCTACCGAGGTGCTTGAAGGCTTCTCGGTGGTGGAAGACAGTCTCAAACGCACCATCGCGGGTTCTACCAAGCAGAACGAAGCCCTCTACGACGTGTTCGCCGATCAGCTGAAAACGAACCCCGAGAAAGTTAAGGCGTGGTTCGACAAGGCCGAAGGGGTGAAGCAAGCTAGCGATTCGCTCTTCAATTTCGTTCAACAGCTTAAGGTAGCAATCGTTCGCCAGGCCGATGGAAGCGATGCCGACGTGCGCAACATCGTAAATAAGGAAGATCTCGAAGCGGCAAGTCACGTGATGTTAGCACCGCTCGAGGGCAAGGGTCGCAAGCTTTTCGATGGTATAAACGCCTATCGCAACTACATCTTGAAGATGGTTAACGACCCCACGCAGCGCGAAATCATCGCCCAGAACCTCTCTACCGAGATACCCAAAGACAAGCGTTCGATGGGTAAAAACTGGCAAGAGTACATGTTCGAGAATATGCCCGTGTCGGCAGCAGTTACCCTTTTGTCGAAGCTACAAAGTGATATACGCTACGCCGAGGGTGAAGTGCTGCACACGTTAGTGGCCAACATCGATATGAAAGATATAAGGGTGAACAAGCTCGACGCGTTTGTGATACCCGAAAAGACTACGCTCTACCCTGGCGAAACGTTCTCGGCGAGCATCGTTATGGCTGCGGTAGACTCCACGCAGCAGCCCGACATCTATATAAATGGTGCGCGCGTGAACCTCAAAAACGGTAAATACACCTTCGCTGCAGGAGGAGTGGGACAGCACTCGTTTGGCGGATACATCACCATGCGTAACGGTTCGGGCGAGGTTTTGCGCCGAAACTTCCTGCAAAAGTACGAGGTTGTGGCCATGCCAACAGCCGCAACGGTGGCTGCCGACTTGATGAACGTGCTCTATGCAGGTTATACTAACCCCATGAGCGTTAGCGTTTCGGGCATACCGCAAAATGCTATCAGCATGACAATGACGGGCGGAACGCTCACCAACAAAGGCAACGGGCATTATGTAGCCGTGCCTTCGGCCGTTGGGCGCGATGTAACCTTCAACATAACAGCCAACGATAAGGGTAAGGTTCGTTCCTTGGGGCAAGCCGTTTTCCATGTTCGTAAGCTGCCCGATCCCACTGCCTACATCGCGGTAGGTACCGATCGCTTCAAGGGAGGCGGTCTAGGCAAGGGCGCACTGATGGGTGCCGATGGCATACATGCCGCCATCGACGACGGCATTCTCGACATCCGTTTCCGCGTTTTGAGCTTCGAGACGGTGTTCTTCGACAACATGGGCAACGCCGTTCCTATGGCCTCGGCAGGCAGTCAGTTCTCCGAGCGCCAGCGCGACGCCTTCCGTAAACTATCCCGAGGCAAGCGATTTTATGTCAGCAACGTGTCGGCCGTAGGTCCTGATGGCATCACACGCAAGCTGCCACAGGCCATGGAGGTAATCGTGAAGTGACAATACGAGGTGCCGAGATAGGCAAAGCGGTTGCCGAAAAGGTCTCGACCGCCGTTTATGAACCGTTCTTCCGCACCCCGATATCAACGCAATTCAACAACAGATGATAAGATTAGCATTCATAATTTTGATGTCGTGCGCCCTGCAAGTGGCTTTCGCACAACCTCCTGCACGCCGACACGACCAACAACACACCGCCACAAGCAACACCGATAACGTGAGCCTGCGCGCGCGCATATCCTTTCCCACCCAAAGCAAGATGGACGAGGACGTGGTTTGGAGGCGTGACATATACCGCGAACTGAACCTTACCGAAGACGCCAATGCGGGTCTTTACTATCCCGTAGAGCCCATCGACGGTCGCATGAACCTCTTCACCTACCTCTTTAAGCTGGTGATGCGTGGACAGGTAAAGGCTTACGAGTATCGTTTAGACGGCAACGAGAGTTTCGAAGATTCAGCTCGCGTGAAGCCGTTAGCCCTACTCGACAACTACCACATCTTCTACGAACGGGTAGATGGACGTGTGCGCATCGACAATAGCGATATCCCTTCGCGCGAGGTAACGGCCTATTATATTAAGGAAAGCGCTTACTACGACCAGGCAACGGCCACTTTCCACACTAAGGTGTTGGCCCTTTGTCCTATCATGAAGCGTCAAGACGACTTTGGCGACGCAACTGCCTACCCGCTCTTTTGGGTGAAATACGACGACCTCGCACCCTTCTTGGCCAAGCAAACGGTGATGACGAGCAACCTCAACAACGCTGCCACCATGAGCCTAGCCGACTATTTCACGATGAATAAGTATCGAGGCAAGATATATAAAACCAATAACATGCTGGGCTTAACACTTGCGCAATACTGCAAGAACGACTCGGCCATGGCGCAAGAACAAAAGCGTATCGAGGCAGAAATTGCCGCTTTCGAGAAAGGAATGTGGGGTGTTAAAGCCCCTCAACAGGTCGACAGCCTAGCGCAAAACACCAAAACCCGTCGCGGAGTGAAAGCCCCGCGCGCCAACCGCCGTGCAACGATGGCACCTGCACCTAAGAAAGAGAAGGCTGCACGCAGCTCTCAGAGTGCTAGTTCGCCACGTATGTCGGTGAGAAGAGAGAGACACTAACCGTAGAATCGCGCGCATTTGGCGTGTACTCCACGTTCAACGTGCGCATATTTGTTTAATTTAAAACTATTATTGTATGAAAAAGATGATGAAGATCGCTGTGCTCGCCACAGCATTGACCTTATCTGTAAATGCCAGTGCACAAGTGAAATTCGGATTGAAAGGTGGTATCAACACCTCAGAAGTTTTTGTAAACGACAACGTTTGGAAAACCGACAATCGCCTAGGGTTCTTCGTTGGCCCTACTATGAAGTTCACTTTACCCATTGTGGGTCTTGGTATGGATATTTCTGCGCTATACGAAAAGCGCGAGTCAAAAATGAAGAGTGACGATGGAAAACATAGTTCCGTTGTCTCTCGCGAGCAGTTGGCCATCCCCGTTAACATGCGTTACTCGTTCGGATTGGGCGAAACGGCTAACATTTTCCTCTTTGCTGGTCCGCAGGTAGCATTTAACCTGGGTAAGAAAGACAAGCAAATTATTCCCGAAGTGGCTGATTGGACGTTGAAATCGTCTAACTTCAGTATTAACTTGGGTGTTGGTTGCACCTTGGCTAGCCATCTCCAAGCCACCATTGGCTATAATATTGCCCTCGGAAAGACGGGTGAAGTGGAAGTTACTAGGAAAGGTGTTGATGATGCCGTTAAGAAATACGATGGCCGAAGCAATGCCTGGCAATTGGGCGTGGCCTACTTCTTCTAAGGTAAAGCGCACTTTACGGATGCTCTCTGCTGCATAGAAAACGTGCTGGTCTAATGCTTAGACCAAGGTGGCAGACGAGCCATTTAAACATATCAACGCTAGTTTTCGGTTGTTATAATACGACCGAAGACTAGCGTTTTGCGTTTAAAGAAAGCGGTGTGAGGCGACAGCATAGCATAAGAATGACATGAGTTCAGGATAAGATACCATGCCTTTTGAACAAGACAAGGTAGGTAAAGAAATGACTACCTTGCCAACTACCGCTATGCAGTAATTGGCATAACGAGTTTCTTTTATCCCAAACTCGTGTAAGAATAACGTTTGGCTGTATGCCATTCTGTTAACTATCGCTATAGGCAATGGATAGTGTAGGAGATGCCTGTTGCATCCTAGCTTTGCTCAAGATGTGTGCCTTTCTCCAACAAAATCTTTGCAGGAACATGTTTAATGTTCCCTTCATCGTCTGCAACAACGATGCTTTCACCCCGAAGTGCTTCCTCGTGAAGCATCTTTTCATAAGCTATTTGCATGCCTTTAAGCACCTTCCGCGCAAATTCACTATATTGTTTCTCGTTTGCCATAGTCTTTTAATTTCTCGAATTTAACCTTGTTGTGTATAATTTCCACTTTGTTAGGGCCGCTTTCTGCCAATATTTCCCTTGGCGTAATGCTGTTGTCCACAATTATCCATTCGTCAACGATCGGGATAAATACCTCGAATAGATTGTGGAGTCCCAAGTGGTAGCGGCGCTTAATAACATCTTTTGCAATGTTATGACCACCGCGGCTAACACGTTTTGCAACTCTTTCTTCGGCCAAATCAATGCTGTTCAACCAAAAGAACATCAAATGCACGGTGTAACCCATGGCCTGCGCACGCTGCACAAGTCTGCTGTACGATCGTGTAGCCAATGTTGTTTCGATGGCAAAGTCCCAGCCTTTTAATAGCAGTTCGTCAATACGCAGTAACATTAATCTGCCAGCTTCTATTGCCATCCCTTCGGGATTAAACGGCGAAAGCCCACGAGCGATCTCGTCTGCATTCACAAACTCCTTCACTTTCAGTATTTCGGGCAGCACTGTGTACGAAGCAGTAGTCTTCCCTGCTCCGTTACAACCGCTTATGATATATAAATGTTTGCTCATCGCTAGCAAATATACAACAATTTTCGCACATATTTATATCGCCTTTCATTTTTTGCGTAAGTTGGCTGTGTTTGTACTTTTGTGTTCGTATTTTCGTCCCCTTTTGCTTTCGAAAGACCTGTGTTTGGGGTGCGTATGATAAGCGTTAAAGAGCAAGTATTTATTTTCTTGTTGTGTTACATGTGTGTGGTACTCCTGTTCCATGTCATTTGGAATAGCGTTCCAACTTATATGGAATGATGTTCCAACTTATATGGAATGACGTTCCAACTTAGCTGGAATAATGCCGTATGCCAATGGAGGTATCTCCAAAGTTAATGTGCCGAATGGTAAGAGCCTTGTGCGCTCGTTTCGAAAAGGGTAAGAATGTGGATCGTTTTGATGTGTTCTGATTTCCGGTAGGGCTAGTATGGTATCGGATTTCTTATGCTGGCGCTGTTTCAGAGCTCCCCTCGCGCGCGTGCGCATGCGCGATATAATAATGAGAAGAGAACGAGTTGGGATCGGGAAGTTAACGAACTGACAAGTTAATAAGTTGACGAGAGGGTTTACTTAGAGGGATAATCAGGTGTCGGTTTTCATCTTATTCCCTTCTTTCTTCCTTAAATCTGTCCCCTTCTGCTTGCCATTTCCTTTCTTTTTCAACAAAATCGTGCGTTTTTCTTGCAAGTTGTCGTTTATTTCCCTACCTTTGCAAAACAAGGTATTTCGTTTACATGGTGCGCGTTAGGTCAATTTTGGGCGTGCTAGTTTTCGTTACCGCTTTTCTTAACTTGAATTAGATGCAGACATGAAAGAGAAAAACAACCGATTAGAAGCATTGAAGCTGCTTATATCCAGTCAGGAGATAGGCTGCCAAGAAGACCTATTGAAAGCACTTTCCGTTGAAGGTTTCCACATCACTCAGGCCACGCTTAGCCGCGACTTAAAACAGCTTAAGGTGGCTAAAGCTGCCAGCATCAACGGTAAATACACCTACGTGCTACCCAATGAAACGATGTATAAGCGCATACCCACACCGCGAATGGCGCGCGAGATGATGAAAGTTTCGGGTTTTCTGTCCGTCTCCTATTCGGGAAATTTGGGTGTAATGAAGACCCGTCCAGGCTATGCCAGTTCCATTGCATATAACATTGATAATGGCGGAATTGAAGAAATCTTAGGTACCATATCGGGAAACGACACCATTTTCATCGCCTTTAAGGAACCATACGACCAGGAGGAGATGACGCGCAGAATGCAAAACGTAATTTCTCAAATGTAGGTTAAGGCCCTTTTTGTTGCCTTAATGCACCCGCTTCTGTCACAGGCAATTGCCTCAACGCGCGTCCTTTCGCGCGACAAAAGGCTGTTGTCGGGTCGGCTTTTGTGCTTACATTTATGCCTAAGTACAAGCTTCAAATCTCTAATACTTGAATATAAATTTTCACTAATCAACCAAAATATTTGCAAATTTCATTTCTTTTAGCTAACTTTGCACGAAATAACAGTAGAATTTTCAATCTTCCTTCCATTACATTACAATGTGTTGTAACTGGTAAGGTGATTAGGAAGAACCCATACCAATTAACTTGTGATAAGGGCGTTGGTATCATGTTTCAATCTATTCATGATTAACGAGGATTTACTCTCGTTGATAATAAAACTCTCTTAAATTTGTGGGGCGACTGTGGCATGAGGATGTAGCAGTCGTCTTTTTTTATGTCTTTTTCTTTGTGTTTTGTGCTATTTGCACTACCTTTGCCTTTAAGTATAGAATAAAGAATGAAGTCATCAGATTTTTTCGGTAAACTAACAAGCAAATATATCTGGCTAAACCTCGCGGCAATGGCTGCGGTGTTAGTCGTACTTGCCGTTGGTGTGAAGTTCGGTATCGATATTTACACCCACCACGGCGAAGCTATCCCCATCCCCGACATCAGACGTAAGTCGTTCGCCGACGCCAAACACATACTTGCTAACGCAGGGTTGCTTATTGAAGTAACCGATACGGGCTACGTACGAACGTTGCCCGCCGACTGCATTTTGGAGCAATCGCCACAGCCTGGCGATCGTGTAAAGTCGGGGCACGTTATCTACGTGATTGTGAACTCTGGCAATACGCCCACCATCACCATGCCCGACATCATCGACAACAGTTCTATGCGCGAGGCTATGGCCAAGCTTAGGGCTATGGGCTTTAAGGTTGGGCCGGCCCAATTCATTGTGGGCGAAAAAGAATGGGTGTACGGAGCAACGGTCAATGGCCGTCATGTGGTGGCTGGCGACAAAATTCCTGTAGACGCGGTGGTGGTGTTGCAGGTGGGTAACGGTTCGCGTTCGGCCTCCGATTCGAGCATCGACTATGTAGAGCCAGTCTATAACAACTCGCAAGGAGATACGCAAGGCGAGGGCGAAGTAGACGAGTTCGACGTGGTGTCGCCTGCCGAACTGCCGCAGCGCAGCGACAACTAAACCGCCACTTCACCACGCCCGAAGGGCGCACATCAACAACAGTAACAACGCATGACCGACTATATAGAAGAGATAGAAGAACAGGATGACGACACGGGGCAACTCTACGAGCATCTGCGCATCGTGGTAGACAAGGGCCAAGTGCCTGTGCGTATCGACCGATTTATGACCGAGCGGCTGCAACATTCTAGCCGCAACCGCATACAAAAGGCAGCCGATTCGGGCTTTGTGCATGTAAACGAGCGTCCTGTAAAGAGCAATTACAAGGTGCGACCTGGCGATGTGATTACGCTGATGCTTGATCGCCCGCACCACGACACAACTATCGAGGCCGAAGAGATACCACTTGACGTGGTGTACGAAGACGAAGCGCTGATGGTTATCAACAAACTTGCGGGTATGGTGGTGCATCCTGGTGCGGGAAACTTCAACGGAACGCTCATCAATGCTGTGGCTTGGCATCTGCGCAACATGCCTTCGTTCGACGCTAACGACCCTGAAGTGGGGCTGGTTCACCGTATAGATAAGGATACAAGCGGACTTTTGGTGGTGGCGAAGACACCTGAAGCCAAGCGAAAGTTGGGTTTGCAGTTCTTCAACAAAACCACTCACCGCAGCTATAACGCCCTGGTGTGGGCCAATTTCGCAGAAAACGAGGGACGTATAGAGGGTAACATCGGGCGCGATCCACGTGATAGGCTTCGCATGGCAGTGTTTCCGCCAGACAGCGAAATGGGCAAACCCGCCGTCACCCATTATCGGGTGCTTGAACGTTTCGGGTATGTTACCTTCGTGGAGTGCATTCTCGAGACAGGCCGAACCCATCAGATAAGGGCTCACATGAAGCATATCGGCCACCCCATGTTTGGCGACGAACGTTATGGAGGCACCGAAATACTGCGTGGCGAACGTTCGTCTACCTACAAGGCCTATATTCAAAACTGCTTTAAGCTTTGCCCCCGACAGGCTTTGCATGCCCGAACGCTGGGCTTTGTGCATCCCACCACGGGCCAGCAGATGGACTTTACCTCGCCTATGCCCCAAGATATGGAACAGTTGCTAGACAAATGGCGCAACTACATCAAAGGTTTGGCCGTTTGATAAGGCAACTCGGTGTGGTGAGCTGACAAGTATCTTCTTGGCAAACAAGCCCAAGAGCGCGTTAGCTTATTAACTTGCGAACTTGCCAACCTGATGACTTGTAAACTCGTTAACTTGCCAACCTGACAGCTAGTCAACTTGTTTAACTCGTCAGCTCAAGAACTTAAAGAAGAAAAGATATATAAGGATATGAAAGATTTGAAGAGAAATATCGCTATCGTTTGCGGTGGTAACTCGTCTGAACACGAAGTGTCGTTACGTTCAGCACGTGGCTTGTACTCGTTTTTCGACAAGGAGAAGTACAACGTCTACATTGTAGATATCGAGCGGATGAACTGGAAAGTGGACCTTGGAAACGGCGAAAAGGCCATCATCGACAAGAACGACTTCTCGTTTGTACATGAAGGCGAGCAGGTGTTTTTCGACTATGCCTACATCACCATTCACGGAACACCCGGCGAAAACGGAATTATGCAAGGCTACTTCGAACTTATCGACATGCCCTATTCCACAAGTGGCGTGCTGGTTGAGGCACTAACCTTCGACAAATACGTGCTAAACAACTACCTTCGTGGCTTCGGCGTGAATGTGGCCAATAGCATTTTGGTGCGCCGTGGCGAAGAGTATGGCATCGACGAACGAGCTGTTGAGGCGCAATTAGGTATGCCCTGCTTTGTGAAACCTGCCGCCGACGGGTCTAGTTTCGGTGTGTCGAAGGTGAAAAACATAGACCAATTGGCTCCCGCATTGCGCAAAGCGTTGATGGAAGACGATTCGGCCGTGATTGAATCGTTCCTCGATGGTACCGAGATTTCTGTGGGATGCTATCGCGTTAAGGGCCAAACGAAGGTGTTGCCAGCCACCGAGGTGGTGAGCCACAACGAGTTCTTCGACTACGATGCCAAGTATAACGGACAAGTGGAAGAGATTACGCCTGCTCGAATTGCCGACGAAACGGCCCGCAGAGTGGCCGAAGAGACGGCGCGTATATACGAAATTTTGAACTGCAACGGCATCATCCGCATTGACTACATCTTGACTAAGGAACCCGACGGAACGGACAAGATAAACCTTATTGAGGTGAACACGACGCCAGGAATGACGCCAACGAGCTTTATTCCACAGCAAGTGCGCGCCGCTGGAATGGAAATGAAAGACGTGTTGAGCGAGATTGTGGAGAACCAGTTCTAATACAACGCTGCGCCAACGCGCCCAAAACGTATAACAAGACAGCCTCACTTCCCCATGAAATGTTTAGATTTTTTGATTGATTAATGGTTAGTTAGCGATGTGAATCGTATTAGATATTTTCGCATTTCAGGAGTAGGGGGCTGTCATTTTATCATCTACACAGCATGCAATCCAATAGCTATCAAGAGAAATTCGCACCTATTCGGCCTTTCGACGCTGAAGAATTGCCCGCCGCTTTCGACCGACTTCTGGCCGATAAGCAGTTCGAGACCGTGATAACCTACATCTTCCCGCAGCTTCCTTATTCGCTTTTTGCACAACAATTGCGGGCTTGCAAAACCAGTCTTGAGGTGCAAAAGACCTTTGCCTACCCATTCTTGGCCAATCTTTTGGCTAAGGCAAGCAGTGGGGCAGAAATGGATAGCACGGCCATCGACAATCAGGGTCGCTACACTTTTGTAAGCAATCACCGCGATATTGTGCTCGATTCGGCCTTCCTAGCGAAGTTTCTTATCGACAATGGCTTCTCGACCACATGCGAAATAGCCATCGGCGACAACCTGCTCTCACTGCCTTGGGTGAGAGATTTGGTGCGAGTGAACAAGTCGTTTATCGTAGAACGCAACTTGCCCATTCGCCAAATGCTGGTGTCTAGCAAGCTTTTGTCTGAGTATATGCACTATGCCATCAACGAAAAGCAAGAAAACGTGTGGATTGCACAACGCGAAGGGCGGGCGAAAGACTCTAACGACCGCACCCAAGAAGCTGTTTTGAAGATGATGGCGATAGGTGGCGAGGGCGATATCGTTGACCGTTTGACCGACTTACACATTGTGCCGCTGGCCATTTCCTATGAATACGACCCCTGCGATTTCCTTAAAGCCAAGGAGATGCAGCAAAAACGCGACACACCCGACTTTAAAAAGAGTGCGCAAGACGATGTGTTGAGCATGCAAACGGGTATTGTTGGCTATAAAGGTGCCATTCATTACCATTGCGCCCAGTGTATAGACGGATTCCTCGCAACACTCGATCGCGATATGCCCAAGGGCAATTTGTTTGCCGCTGTGGCACATCACATCGACCAAGAGATATACCGCAACTATCGCATTTACCCAGGAAACCGCGTCGCACTCTATCTACTCACGGGCGAGAAAGGGGCAAGCAATGCCTTTACGGCCCAAGAACAGGCCACGTTCGAAAAGTATTTGGAGGGTCAGATGGCTAAGATAGCGCTTCCACAAAAAGATGAAGCCTTCTTAAGACAATGCATGCTCGAGATGTATGCTAACCCCTTGATAAACCAACGCTCTGCCTTATGAACCCACGTAACCCCATATCGGGCCTCGCAGGCTTGTCGATAGGCGTGGCTTTCGTGTTTGTGCTCGCGATGTTGATAACCTTTTCTGCATGTGAAACCAACAGCTACGAAACGGGCGACGGTATCAATTCGTACCTGAAAGCTCACTTCGCCGAAGCCCACACGGCTACCAATGCCACGCTGGCTTTTGCCGTAACCGACGAGGGCGACACCCTTCGGTTTCCTCCGAACACGTCCAACAAGGCGTTAACCAAGGCCGATAGTGTTTATCGCGTGCTGTATTATTACGACCAACGTGGGAAGAACGTCAATCCGCGAAGCATCGTTCCCATCCCTGTTGTTACGCTTTCCGACAGCACCAATTTGCCTACCGACCCCGTAACGTTTGAAGCTGCGTGGGTTAGTAAGAACAGAAAGTACTTCAATATCGCTTTCTCCTTGAAGGTGGGACGAACCGACGAACCCGATAGAAAACAGCGAATAGGCGTCGTACGCGATTCACTTGTTACCACTCCTGGTGGCGATCACACCTTATATATGCACCTCGCGCATAGTCAGAACGGTGTTCCGCAGCATTATTCGCAACGCGTGTACATCAGCTTACCTCTCAAAAAGATTCCCGCCAACACCCGCTTCGTGTTCCGAGTGCAGGATTATCGAAGGATGATAATGGTGGAAAGGTGAAGATAGAATGAGGAGTTAAGGAGTTAGGAAGTTAAGGAGTTAAGCCAATAGCTTGGTTAAACAGCGAGGCTCGAAACATCTAAGACTGCAGGTTTATCAACAAGATGATTTGTAACTCTGCACACAAAGTAACGGCTTAACTCCTTAACTCCCTAACCCCTTAACACCTCATAAACTCACAATCTCAAAAACTCACACACATGCTTACTAAGCAAGTAAACGGTAAAGGCCCTCAATGGGGGCACAATTGTTATTTCTCTGAGAATGCCACCATTGTGGGCGACGTCACCATGGGCGACGATTGTTCGGTATGGTTTTGTGCTGTTCTCCGTGCCGATGTAGACGGAATACGTATCGGCAATCGTGTAAACATACAAGATGGGGCGTGCGTACACCAGTCGCATGGCACGCCCGTAGTGATTGAAGACGATGTGTCGGTGGGGCATAACGCCACCGTTCACGGCTGTACGCTTCGTCGCGGATGTCTCATAGGCATGGGAGCCACGGTGCTAGATGCCGCCGAAGTGGGCGAAGGAGCTGTGGTTGCGGCTGGTGCCGTGGTGCTGCAAGGCACGAAGATAGGTGCTAACGAATTGTGGGCAGGCGTACCTGCAAAGCTGGTTAAGCACACCGCGCCTGGCCAAGCCGAAGAGTTTGCGCAGCATTATATGGAGATAAAGAAGTGGTATTAAGGTTCATGCCATCGATTAGCTAGGCCTTCTAGCTTTCATGGTATCTTTAATGTCGCTTGTGTTACTAGCTTATCTAGGTAGGTCGCTATGTCTCGGACTACCTAGATAAGCTAGTTTGATTATGTAAAATCAAGTCAATCGCCTTTTATCTTCCCATCTCCAACGGCTTCGTTGCTTCTTTCAGCCATGCCGTATGTTCACGGTCAAGATGCGGTGTAAGCGTGGTGTACACTAGGCGATGATAGTCGTTAAGCCATGCAATCTCTTCCGCCGAGAGCATAGAAATCACAATTGGAGTGGTGTCTATGGGGCAAAGCGTTAGTGAAGAGAATTGTAAAAACTCGCCAAAGTCGGTAGAGCGATAGGGAATGGTGAGCAAAGTATTCTCTATTCTGATGCCATATTCGCCCTCGATATACAGTCCTGGCTCGTCGGTGATGGTCATTCCGGCGTGGAAAGGCGCAGGCCGCCATTGCATTCTAACTTGCTGTGGCCCTTCGTGCACGTTGAGGTAAGCCCCCACGCCATGACCCGTGCCATGCAAGAAGTTCATGCCCTCGCGCCAAAGAGGTAAGCGGGCTGTGGCGTCTAGCTGTGTGCCCGTTGCGCCGTCGGGGAATTTCAACATCGCAAAGTTGATAAATCCCTTCAACACCAGCGTATAGGCCGTGCGCTGATCGAGCGTTGTTTCGCCCAAGGCGATGGTTCGGGTGATGTCGGTAGTTCCGTCTTGATATTGCGCACCACTGTCAATCAGCACCAATCCACGTGGCTTTACGGGTATGTTCGTTTGTGGCGTAGCCTCGTAATGCACGATGGCCCCATGCGCTTCGTAACCAACAATGGTCTCAAACGATTTTCCACGGAATAGCGGTTGTTCGGCCCTGAACGACGTTAGCTTCTCGTCCAGACTTATTTCCGTTTCCTTTCCCGCTGCCACTGCAGGCTTCAGCCACTTCAAGAACTTCACCATTGCGATGCCGTCTTTCAGCATCGCATTGCGAAAACCACGTATCTCGGCCTCGTTTTTCACAGCTTTCAATGCAGGAACAGGTGAAGGAAGCGTTACAACCTCTTGACATCTGACCTTCTGCGCAAGCGTATAGTTGGTTGTATTGGGGTCTAACAGGATGTTGTATTCGGCATAACGCTCCAGCCCCTTTGTCACATCGCCATATTCGGCCACCTCTATTTGCTGCGATTTCAGGTATTCGGCCACCTCGTTAGTTAGCTTCTCCTTATTAATATATAGTGTAGAGCGATTTTGTTCGATAAGCAAATAAGCCACAAAAACAGGATTGCATTGCACATCAGAACCACGAAGGTTAAGTGCCCAAGCCACATCGTCGAGCGTGCTTACCAGCGTTCCGTCGGCATGCACGGCGCGTAAAGCCTTACGTATGCGGTCTATCTTGTGGCGCGTTTCTTCGCCAGCCAGTTCCAAAGGCTGCAATTCAACGCTGTTGGTGGGAATCTCAGGGCGGTCGGTCCATATCGTTTTCAGTGGGTCGAGGTTGGTTCTTAGTGTCAGTCCGCCCAGCTTTCTCAACTCCGCTTTTAGTGCGTTTACCTCACTCAGTGTGTTAACCATACCGTCTAGTCCCACCTCGGTGTTGTCGGTATGGCGCAACTTGTCGGCCAGCCACTCAGCTACAGACGGCGTTTGGGGCAGTCCGCCCTTCATCAGCTTAAATTCCGTGCCCTTTAATTGCTCTTCGGCGGCGATGAAGTAACGCGAATCGGTCCACACGGCAGCATCGTCTAGCGTCACCACGGCAGTGCCTGCCGAGCCGTTGAAACCCGAAATCCATTCGCGTCCTTTCCAATGTTCGGGTACATATTCACCCGAATGGGGGTCGGTGCTTGGAAAGATGAAGGCGCCCAAATGCTCCCTGCGCATCAGTTGGCGCAAGTCGTCAAGCCGTTGTTCGATTGTTTTCATATCTAGTGCTTTTAGTTTCTGTCATGTTATATTGTTGTGTTGCGTCCCCGTTTGCATACTGCATTCCGTCGAGCAGCATGTCGTTGGCTCGGGGCTAAGTTATGAAATAAATATGAAAAACATGGCCTTTGTCACCAGTTTTGTCAACCATAGGTAACAAAAAGCGTGTTTGTTTTAAAAATATAACAAATTAAAGGCCTTCTAAGGTGCATGCCTTATCATTTTTTTTTGCTACCTTTGCCCTAATAATAAAACGAAGTTACTTTAATCAAAAATCAAATAACAATTATGGAATTTCTAACAGATGAGAAACTAGTTATTGTCGGTGCTGCCGGCATGATTGGTTCGAACATGGCCCAAACGGCTGCCATGCTTGGTCTTACCCCTAACATTTGTCTGTACGACGTGTACGAACCGGGTTTGGCTGGTGTAACTGAAGAAATGCGTCACTGCGGTTTCGAGGACGTGAACTTCACCTACACCACCGACGTTAAGGAAGCTTTCAAGGGCGCTAAGTACATCATCTCGTCGGGTGGAGCTCCCCGTAAGGAAGGCATGACACGTGAAGACCTGCTCAAAGGCAATGCTACCGTGGCCGAACAACTGGGTAAAGACATCAAGGCTTACTGCCCCGACGTGAAGCATGTGGTTATCATCTTCAACCCCGCAGACATCACGGGCTTGGTAACCCTCATCTGGTCGGGCCTCAAACCCTCGCAAGTTTCAACGCTTGCAGCCCTCGACTCCATCCGTCTACAAAGCGAATTGGCTAAGCATTTCGGTGTTCCCCAGAGCGAAGTAACGGGTTGCCGCACCTACGGAGGTCATGGCGAGTCTATGGCTGTGTTTGCTTCTACGGCCAAGGTACAAGGCACGCCGCTGCTCGACCTTATCGGCACGCCGAAGCTCAGCGCCGAGAAATGGGCCGAAATCAAGCAGAAGACGGTGCAAGGTGGTTCTAACATCATCAAGCTTCGTGGTCGCAGCTCGTTCCAAAGCCCCTCTTACGTATCGGTTAAGATGATTGAAGCCGCTATGGGTGGCGAAGAATTTGCATGGCCCGCAGGTCGTTACGTGTCATTCGCAGGCATCGACCACATCATGATGGCTATGGAAGTGAGCATCACCGAGAAAGGTTCTGCCTACGAAGAAGTTGTTGGCACACCCGAGGAAATGGCTGAATTGAAGAAGAGCTACGAACACTTGGTGAAGATGCGCGAAGAGGTTATCGCCCTTGGCGTGCTTCCTCCAGTAGAAAAGTGGCACGAAATCAACCCCAACTTGAAGTAAGTTAGGGCTGAAAAGCTAACGCATGCATCCCCCAACGCACGGTAAGTGCGCTTGGGGGATGTTTTTGTTTGGGCGCGTTGGCATAGCGTTCGCACGCAAGGAAGATAATGTTCGCAACTCGATAGATATGCTCTTGAGATGTGTTGGAAGGCCTATCGAAATGTTCCACCTGTTTTGTACGGCTGTTGCTTGTTATTTGGAATAAAGTTCCATTTAACATGTAATCCCAAATTCACGTAAAGTCTGATGCTAGCTTGGCACTATCTAGCCGGTTCGTTCCACAGCCTATCACCACCACCAATTCACCCTTCCTACCTCCAAATGCCATCTTTCACGCCTCACCAGATAAGCCCTTGTAGTGAGCTTTTTAAGCTCTCGCCGTGTTACAGTTAAGTTGGACTCCTGTTCCAGCTAAGTTGGAACAGTGTTCCAATTCAACTGGAACAGCATTCCAGCTAACATGGAACAGCCGTCCAAAACACATGTAACACAGCGATTAATCTAATAATGCATAATCAGGGCTTAGAAAGTGCATTCTCGGAATGATGAAAATGCGAATGACGGAATGGCTTTCTCGCCAACAACCGCGCAGCGGTAGTTAACATAGCGAACATCTCTTATCCCGAACTCGCGTAATGAATAGGTTACAAGAGCATTTTAGGTGAGTTTGAAAAGTTGAAAATTGAAAGGGTGAAAAGATGGTTTAAAGAGTGGAAGGAGGAAGAAATGAGAAGGTGAAAAGATACTGTTCATCAGTTCATGTTGTTTGTTTCTTACGGCATGTTCTTATGTCCTTCTGTCAAGATTGCCTGTGCTTATGTTGGAATGGTGAAGGGGAGAAAGGGCAAAAGATGCTGTATTACGGCCCAAGTTACTAAAAAGAAAATGCGATAATGCAAGAAAGTATTAAATATTGATAACATAGTGTACAAAGATTTACTATATTATTCATAACTTTGTGCACATAATAATCGACCCTTTATTGCCTAATTATGACAAAATGTGCGCTGTAGCGACCTATTTATTCCATGTGAAGCTAAATAAGTAGCAAAATGAATAGTTGCCGTTAAACTGCTCCGCCTTGCCTAAACCTTGCAATAAGTGTAAAGATAGATTAACTATAACAATATATATACCTATTAGACAGATGAGAAAACATGCATTATTACCGGCCCTGTTGTTTGTGGCCATCGCCATGCAAGCGATGGTAAGGGCGAATTGGCCTGCCGACAACACGCGCACAAAGCGTAAAAAGGTGGCCGTAACAAAGCAGGTACAACCCGCAAGCATAGATACTGTTATGCGCAACATCGCCTTGTCGAAAGAGATTGATGTGAGCGCGTCGGCTTTCGTCAACCAAAGCGAGACGCCCGAAATGGCTTGCGATGGAAATGGACAAACCAAATGGTGCGACAATAGTTCGCCAAACAAGTGGTTGCTTTACGACCTTCAGAAAGATTACAATGTGCGTAAGGTTTGCTTGATTTGGGAGCATTGGGATCCTAACAATATCTATAAGGTGCAAACCAGTGCCGACGGGCAACACTGGACCGACCGAATTACAGAGACAACAAATACCCAAAACCAACGCATTTACGATGTTGACTGGAAAGAAGTGCGTTTAGTTCGCTTCCTTGTGCCCGAAGAAGCCAAAGACGACGCTGTGCGTTTGATGGAGTTTCAGGTGTGGACGAGGGGTGCAGGACAACCCTCGCGCATCGAGCCAATAGGCAAATGGGGTGCTATGGTTAAGCCACGCTACCTGCATACAGAGGGTAAGAAAAAGATATACGCCCTGATGTCGTTTGTAGACAATAGGGTGGGGGTTATCGATGCTAATGGAAGCAATTGCGTAATCGGTCCGCAAATGCCGTTCGGTTCTATCAATCCGTCGCCCCAAACACCAGAAGGCGAACACGACGGATATGCGCCTAATCAGCCAATACGTGGCTTCGGGCAGCTGCATGTTAGTGGAACGGGATGGGGAAAGTATGGCCATTTCTTGCTTTCGCCTCAAGTGGGGCTTAGCATTGGCGAAACCGAACACGACTCGCCAGCAAGTGACGAGGTGGCTAAGCCCAACTATTATAGGGCAAAATTAGATAGGTATGGTATCGTTACCGAACTAACGCCAACCGAACATGCCGCCATTTACCGCTTCACTTTCCCACAAACGCCCGAGGCGAACATAGCCATGGACGTAACCCACAGCCTTACACGCGACATTGCCAAATATATCGGCGGAACGGTTAAGGCAAACAACGTGAGCATAGACAGTGACGAAGGCGACAAGTTTTCGGGTATGATTGAATACGAAGGAGGTTTCAGCGGTGGTTTTTACAAGCTGTATTTCACCGCTCAGCTAGATAAGAAGCCTCGATCGTTTGGCGTATGGAAAAACGGAACACTGCAACAAGGTGCCAAGAAGGCTGAGCTTACCAAAGGAGAAGACCGTATTGGTAGCTACTTTACATACTACACGAACAATGGCGAGGTGGTTAAGCTCAAGATAGCCATATCGTTTAACAGTGTTGAACAGGCCAAGAAGTATCTCGCTGCCGAAATTCCAGGGTGGGATTTCGAGGCAACGAAGAAGCGTGGTGAGGACAAATGGAACCGCATATTGAGCGACATCGTAGTAGACGAAGCCCCTGCCGTGAGGATGAAGCAATTTTATTCGGCCTTGTATCACTGCTTGCTGATGCCCCGAAACCGTACGAACGAGTTTCCCGCATTTGGAAACATGGAACTATGGGACGACCATTTCGCCGTGTGGGACACGTGGCGCACGCTCTTCCCACTGCTCACTATCATCGAACCCGACGTGGTGGGGCGTAACGTTCAGGCTTTTGTTAACCGCTTTAAGGTGAACGGAAAGGTGAAAGATGCTTATATCGCAGGTAACGATATGGCTGAAGAACAAGGAGGAAACGATGTTGACAACATCGTGGCCGATGCTATTATTAAAGACATTAAGGGCTTTGACAAGGCGGAAGCTTACAAATATTTGAAGTTCAGTGCCGATCACGAGCGCCGTGCAGCTCCGTTAATGGTGGGCGAAAAGGGACTAGGCCAAAACGATTCGCTGTTCTATCGGCAGAACGGATGGCTTCCTGGTGGCGTGATGGCTCAGTCTACCGCCTTGGAATACTCCTATAACGACTACTGCATGGCATTAGCAGCCAAGAAATTGGGCCACGAATGCGATTACAAGAAATATCTGGAACGCTCAAAACGCTGGGTGAACATGTGGAATGCCAACTTAGAAAGCAAGGGCTTTAAGGGCTTTGTTTGTCCCAGAGACAAGGATGGAAAGTGGATAGACATAGATGCCACCTACTTTTGGGGTTCGTGGAAACGCTATTTTTATGAAGCCAACGCTTGGACTTATTCTTTCTTTGTGCCCCACGACATAGATAAGCTCATCGAATTGAATGGTGGCAAAGAGCAGTTTGCCAAGAAACTGGACTACGGTTTCAGAAATAGCCTGTTGGAGTTGGCCAATGAGCCATCGTTCCTTACAACGCGCCTCTTCAACCATGCAGGGCGAATGGACCTCACTTGCTATTGGGTGAACCACGTATTGGAAAATCTTTTCGGCGAGTATTCTATGCCCGGCAACGACGATAGCGGTGCCATGTCTTCGTGGTGGCTTTTCTCGGCTATGGGTTTCTTCCCCAACGCAGGGCAAAACATCTACTATCTCAATTCGCCTTTGTTTAAACGAGTGACCATACAACGGGCAAACGGCAACATTGAGATAAGCGCGCCTAACCGCACCGATAAGAACATCTATATAAAAGAGGTGAAAGTGAACGGCAAGAGCTGTCCTGACGGCATCATTACTTATGATGACCTGAAGAATGGAGCAACTATAAGATATGAACTAACTAAGTAAACATCAAATAACAATTAATATTTAAACAACATGAAACATTTCCTTTTGACGTTGGGCTTTATGCTCACGCTCGGTGTGCTTTCGGCATTTGGGCAACAAACGGGTAACAAACTCAGCCTTAAAGCCTCGAAAGTGCTGCTTCCCACTGGTGGCAAAGTGTCGTTTGAGGTAGAAGGTGTTAATTCGTCTGCCACCTATAAGTACAAGTGGACTTTGCCCAAGCAGTTTAAGAAACTGTCTGAAAGGGGTAACAAAGTGGTGGTGAAAATCCCCGATGAAGGTGATTACGAGGTGAAAGTGTTTGTGGAAAGCAACGATGAGAGCGACGACGTAGAACTGAAAACCAACATAGAGGTATCGAATAGCAAAAAGATAGAATTGCTAAGTGTTGGCAAGAAGGTTGTGTCGTGTAGTGGCAATGTGGGCGACGAAAGGCCCGATTGGCTCTTTGATGGCACTGCCGACCCCGACAATTACAGCAAAAAATGGTGTGCCGAGGGAAAGAAAGAACACGAAGTGGTGGTAGACTTAGGGCAAACATGCCAAATCTATCGCTTGAAATTCTACGACTGCCGTACCAAAGAGACCGATTATGACAATATCCAAAACTTTAAACTCTTTGTGAGCGACAATCAAACCGACTGGACTTTGGCCCTCAGCGAGACCGACAACAATGACAACGTGAAAGACGTAACCTTTGCTCCCGCCAAGGGAAGATACGTGAAATTCGTAGCCTACGACCCTAACAAAGACTTCACCATCCGCGTTTGGGAATTGGAACTATATGGCGTAAAATAGTAAATGGTGTGGTAAGGGGGCGTCTTATGATGCTGCGTGGTTCTCTTCTCGTTCCTCCCAAAAGAGCGTTTTCTCGCCATGGCAACGTTCAAGCAAGTTTGGCATTGATCATTTGGCTTAACGAAAACGTCGAATTATTGCGGTATCTGGCGCACCTCTTACCCCCTTACAAACAGGTGGCTTATGCTTAAGACGGTAAGATTTTGGGTATGTCTGGCACTTATTTCAGGCATACCAAGGGCTTTCTTTGCCCAAGACAAGACGCCCTATCAGCTTGTAAACCCCTTTATAGGTACGGGCAACGAGGGCAATTGTTTCCCCGGTGCACAGGCTCCGTTCGGTATGCTGTCGTTAAGTCCTAACAACACGTTCGATAATTACGAAGATGCCACATCGCGTCCAGGTTACAAATATTTCCGAAACGAGATAAACGGCTTTGGATTGACACATTATAGTGGTGTGGGTTGTCATGCCATGCAAGACTTGCAGTTTATGCCCGTCGCGGGAACTCTCGACAAATCGCCCGTGAACGATAAACATGCATACGTGTCGCGCTTCTCGCACGAACGCGAAAAGGCAATGCCTGGCTATTATTCCGTTACGCTCGACAATTACCTTATTGATGCGAAGTTCGCTGCTACGGTACACTCTGCCATCGGCGAAATTACCTATCGTGGCGACCAAGAGGCACATCTGGTGTTTGCTCCTACCAATTGCGCCAATGGCATAGGCGATGGAGAACTGCACATTGAGTCGACAGCCATGACTGTAACAGGATGGGTTTCGACGGGCGGATTTTGTTGGCGCGACCCCAAAGACCGTCCTTACCGAGTGTTCTTTGTGGCTAAGTTCAATACCAAGTTCAGCAGCTACGGCGTGTGGAAAGGAAAAACCAAAACCGAAGGGGTGTCTAACGTGGCAGGAAACGACCTAGGCGCATACGTATCGTTTGGCAAATTGAATGGAAAGGCAGTGAAAATGAAGGTGGGCATTTCGTATGTGAGTATCGAAAACGCTCGAAAAAACCTGCAAGAAGAGATAAGCTGTTGGGAGTTTGATGACGTTTACCGTGCAACGAAATCGCAATGGGAGCGCATGTTGTCGCGTTTGACCGTAGAAGGAGGTAGCGAAAGTCAACGACAAGCATTTTACACCGCCGTTTATCACAACCTTTTGCACCCTAACGTGTACAGTGATGTGAACGGCGATTACATGGGATTTGACGACAAAGTGCATCGTGTGGCCAATGGAAGGAAACATTATGCCAACTTCTCGTTATGGGACACCTATCGCACAACAGCCCCATTGCAGGCCCTAATCGCACCCGATGAGGCTTCGGATATGGCCCAATCGTTGTTACTTGATGCCGAGCAAGGGGGTGCTTACCCCAATTGGAGCATGAACAACGTGGAGTATGGGGTGATGAATGGTTACTCAACGTTCCCCTTCATTGCCAATCTCTATGCCTTTGGGGCACGAAACTTCGACCTGCAAGCAACCAAAGAGATGATGAAGCGCGTGTCGATGAAGCACATTAAGTGTAAAGGCTTCCACGGTTGGGAACACGTTGAAGACTACATGACGTATGGATATGTGCCCGTAGACAGGCATGGGCATGGCGCTTCGATGACTCTTGAATATTCTATCGACGACTTTTCTATTGCCCAAATATGCAAGGCCGCAGGCGACGAGGCAGCATACAACTATTATATGAATCGTTCGCAAAGCTTCGAAAACCTATTTGATGAAGAAACGCGACTGATAAGGCCGAGAAATGCCAATGGCCGTTTTCTTACGCCTTTCACGCCCAATATGGAGAAAGGCTTTAACGAAGGTAATGCCATGCAGTATTTCTGGAGCGTTCCGCATAACGTAGACGCATTGACAGACTTTTGTGGAGGTAAGGAAGCTATGGAGAAAAGGCTCGACACTTTCACATCGCAAGTGAAGCATGGTTGGGCACCCGACGTTCCATATTATTGGTTGGGTAACGAACCTTGCTTTGGAAGTGCCTACGTGTACAACTTCTTGGGCAAGGCATGGAAAAGTCAACGATTGGTGCGAAACATCCTCAACAGGTTTGATAACACGCCTAATGGCCTCCCCGGAGATGACGATGCCGGTGCAATGTCGGCCTTATACATATTCTCGGCTATGGGATTGTATCCCTATATCCCTGGTATTGGTGGCTTTGTGATAACTGGCCCGCTGTTTTCTAAGGTTCAGTTGCAGCTCAAGGAAGGCAAAACGCTTACTCTTATGGGTGCAAACGCAGGCAACGAAGCCCCTTACATACAGCGTTTGCAGGTAGATGGCCGCGAAACAACATCCACTTGGATAGACTGGAATAAACTGAAGAATGGCGCAAAGTTGAACTTCGTGATGGGTAAAGAGCCCAATAAACAATGGGGAACGACAGAGAAAGACGTTCCACCGTCTTATTATTAAGGTGGGGTGGATGAGCAAATGCTTTGCTGCCTGCCAACAATCAAAGTACAAACAATAAAATCAGATGAGAATGAATAAGTACGCATTGTTGCTGTTCTCGCTTTGTTCTGTGCCCTTGTCGGCATTGGCTCAGGGCAAGCACATAACGGGTAAGGTGTCTGACACAAAGGCCGAACCCATCGTGGGAGCAGTAATCAGAATACAAAACAAGGTTGCCGTGGTTACGGATGCCGAGGGGCGATACACCATTGAGGCAGAGCCTGGCGACGTGTTAGACATTACTTGCATCGGTATGCAGAGCCAAAGGTTGAAGGTTGGCAATCGGTCTACCCTCAATGTGGTGCTGCAAGACGATGCAGTGAAACTCGACGACATCGTTGTTGTAGGTTATGGTACGATGAAGAAACGTGACCTTTCGGGAGCAGTGGCCAAGATTAGCGGCGACGACCTTTTGGGAACGGGTGCTTCTAGCTTTAATCAGGCCCTGCAAGGAAGAATTTCAGGTGTGGTTGTCAACAAAACCGACGGAGCCCCGGGCGGTGCTATCAGCATCAATGTGCGTGGTGCAAACTCGTTCACCACAAGCACCGAGCCGCTTTATATTGTAGACGGTGTCCCCTTTGAAACGGCTGGCACGCCATCGAGTAAGGCTACCGACGGCAGTCAGATGCGCATGAATGCCCTCGCTTCGATAAACCCACACGACATCGAATCAATCGAAATACTTAAAGATGCTTCTGCAACGGCCATCTATGGATCACGTGGTGCCAATGGTGTAGTGCTCATTACCACGAAGAAAGGTAAGGCTGGACGTGGAAAGATAGAGTTCACGTCGAACCTGAGCATGTCGAACGTGCTGAAAAAGATAGATGTGCTCGACCCCGTTACATACGCGCGTTATATTAATGAGCAAACCGCCAATAGGGCAATATATAACGGAGAGATCGTGAACGGACTGCCTTACGAGGGGAAGTGGACATATCGAGACCTCAACGGAAAGATTGTTGAGAACTCGGGCGTGTATAATCCCTCGCCCGAAGACTTCCTTAATCCCGGCCTACGAACTGATCTATATGGGAACAAAACGATGGTGCGAGGTACCAACTGGCAAGACGAAATCTACCATACGGGCTTCTCTCAAGAGTATAACCTTAACGTTTCGGGTAGCGATAACAATGGTTGGTGGTCGTTCTCTGGTAACTATCTCAACCAAACGGGTATTATTAGGCGCTCGGGATTTGAACGTTACATCCTTCACATGAATATCGGACGTAGGGTGAAAGATTGGTTAGAGATTGGCATGAACATGAATTACACCAACTCGACTACCGACTTCGCCAAGTCGAGCAATGAAGTTGGCGTGGTAAGATCGGCCTTAGTGTTCCCCGCTACTTATGCCCCCGATGTCAGCGTGTATGAATCGGACAAGCTAAACTGGCTTGCATCGAACCCCGTGGTTTATCTTAACAACTCGAAAGATCAGCAGAAGATGAGCAACTTCTTCTCCTCGTCTTACTTAGAGGCCAAGATCAGACCATATTTAAAGTTCCGACAGAACCTCGGATTGGGTTATTCGGCGAACAGTCGCGGGTCGTATTACGACAGGCATACCTCTGAAGGCAAGTATCCCGACAATGGAAAGGGAGGCCAAAGCGATAGTTGGTGGAAGAGCCTAACGGCCGAATCGCTGCTGACTTTTGATAAGAATTTCGGTGGAAAGCATTCTGTAAACGCCTTGTTGGGCTTTACCTACGAGATAGCCAACTTCGGTTCGAAGGGTATGTCTGCAAAAAACTTCCCATCAGATGTAACCCAAGAACACAATATGGGATTGGGATTAAGCTATAATGCACCAGAAAGCGAGCGTGGACAGCAAAAGCTGATGTCGCTCTTGGCACGCGTCAACTATTCGTATTCAGGCGGAAAATACGTCGCTACCGCATCTTTGCGTCGCGATGGATCGAGCAAATTCTCTCAGGCAAACAACAAAATAGGGCACTTCGCATCAGGTGCGGTGGCCTGGCGACTATCAGAAGAACGCTTCGTTAAGGATTTAGATATCTTCGATAACCTTAAACTGCGATTCAGCTACGGACAAACGGGTAACCAAGGTATTGGCGCTTATCAGGCACAATTATATATGATAGCGTCTAACTATCCTTATAATGGCAGCATGTCTAGTGGTTTCTCGGAGGTGTTATGGCGTGGCGCGTTGAACAAAAACCTGAAATGGGAAACCACCGACCAATTTAATCTTGGCCTCGACATGGCCTTTTGGAGAGGAAGGGTTAACCTCACGGCCGACTTGTATTGGAAAAAGACGCGCGACTTGCTGCAAAGTACCGCCATCCCTTCTAGCAACGGCTTCGTCAATATGTGGTCTAACGAGGGTCATGTGGTGAACAAAGGACTTGAAGTGGCAGCGAAGTTCAATGCCATTAACCATAAGGGTTTCAACTGGAACATCGAAGCGAATATCGCCTTTAACAAGAACGAAATAGGCGGACTCTCGTCTGACCGCTTCGCCGAACGCATATCTGCGGGTATGGAAAAGGTGTTCGTTCAACGCAACGGACTTCCTATCGGAGCCATTTACGGCTTCTTGGAAGACGGATTTTATGATAACGAGGCCGAAGCTCGCATGAATAAGAGTTACGCAGGAATGTCGTCTGAAGATATTAAACGTTTCGTTATCGGTGAGGTTAAGTACAAAGACCTTAACGGAGATGGGATGATTACCGATGCCGACAAAACCGTAATAGGGAAGACTTTACCCGACTATACCTTCGGAATTACCAACACGTTCAGTTGGAAAGGGTTTAACCTGAGTTTCTTCTTCCAAGGTTCGGTGGGCAATAGCCTCTTCAATGCCAACATGCGTGATGTTCGCCTCGACGACATTGGCAATATTCCCCGCAGTGCGTACGAGGCTAGATGGACACCCGAAACGGCTGCAACGGCGCGTTATCCCAAAAATGTGGCCACGCGAAACCGCGATATGAAGGTGTCGGATCGTTATGTGGAGGATGCCTCTTACTTACGACTGAAGAACCTAAACCTAGGTTATAACATCAAGCCACATTGGCAAGGCATCTCTAATATATATGTATATGCCAGCGCCACAAACCTGTTTACCATTACCAAATATAGCGGAGCCGACCCCGATGTCAATGCTTTCGGATGGGACGCATCGCGACGTGGCGTGGATTATTACTGCTATCCTGGTAGTAGAACCTTTACCATCGGATTTAAGTTGGATTACTAAAAACGGAGTATCATTATGAAAAAGATATGTGTTAAATCCATTGTCGCTTGCTTGTTGGGCACACTTGCTACGACGTTTTGCGTCTCATGCGCAGACATGTTGGACGAGAAAGGCTTCTCGTTCGTTAACGACAAGAACATAGAAAACAACGATGAAGGTGCCCAGCAATGGGCCACAGGGGCATTTAGTGTGCTCACTTACGAGGTGTTTCGCTGGGATGCGTTCCCCCATGTACTCGATTTCGACTGCGATTATATGACCGGACCCGACTGGGCCTTTGGCAAATTTGGGTCGGGAAACTTCCAAGACGACGACCACGCACAGCAGATGTGGGAGAAGATGTATAACATGATACACCGCTGTAATCTAGGAATTGAGAACGTCGAGGCTATGACGGGCACCACGCCACGTGGCAAAGACAATGCCATTGGCGAAATGCAGGTGCTCAGGGCATACGCCTATTTCCTACTGGTAAGGGCGTTTGGCCCCATCCCCATTCGTGATCACACCATCAATTCGGGACTTTCTGACATTCACCAGCCACGCCAACCCATCGACTCGGTTTACCATTACATCATCGCCAATTTGCAACAGGCCGAACAACGGCTCTATAAGAACACTGATAGGGAGTTCTCCTTGGGGCACGTTTCGGCAGGAACGGCCGCGTCGCTCTTGGCAAAGGTCTACCTAACCATGGCTTCGGGTGCTGTTCCCACTGGCGAAAAGGTTATCGTAAGGGGTGGAAAGGCGTTCGAGAAAGTGGCAGGCGAGAAGGTTTACACCAATCCCGTGGCCATTGAACACCAGAAAACGCAGCTCGCAGGATATGACAAGATAGACTACATGAAGTACTTCGCCTTGGCCCGAGATAAGGCTAAAGAAGTTATTGACGGTAAGTATGGCTCGTACGACTTACTGCCTTATGATGCGCTTTGGGTAATCGGCAACCGCAATAAGGTGGAACACATCTGGAGTTTACAAACCGTTTCCAACGATGATATTTATGGCGTGTCTTTCGGCGAAGGCTATGCGGGCGTGTTAGGTACGGCTGGCGAGACCTATGGCTTACATCATGGCATGCGCAATCATTGGTATAAGCTGTTCGAACCACAAGACTATCGCATCACAAAAGGCGTGATGCACCGCTGGCAACGCTATCATGCCGTAGACTATCATGGCGGTTCTTATTATCCCAACACCGATGAATGGAAGAAAAAAGCCCAAGGTTATACCAATGATGAAGGAAAGTGGGTGGCTCCCGTTGCACCCTTCAACGATGGACTTTCTTACGAAAGCAAGAACGATAACAATTATCTGGCTTATCTCACTAAGTACACTTACGTAAGCGACAGAACGAAAAAGCGGGCCGACATATATTTCCCCTTCTTGCGTTTTGCCGATGTACTGTTGATTTATGCAGAGGCAGCCAACGAAGCCAACAATGGTCCTACCTCCGAGGCGCTTAATGCACTCAACCGCGTAAGGGTGCGCAGCAATGCCACGCCCAAATCGCTTACGGGTGTTGGGAAAATCAACGACAAGGTGCTTTTCCGTTCAGCCGTGTTGGAAGAACGAGCAATGGAATTTGCCGAAGAGGGCGATCGTCGCTGGGACTTGATAAGGTGGGGCATCTATCTGCCTGTAATGAACGCCATTGGTGGAACAGACGAGGTGGATATAGTGAAATCAAGGATGGAAAAACACCTGCTCTTCCCCATTCCAGGTTCGGAAGTGGGCGTTAATAAGTTTATAACAACAAACAATCCGGGGTGGTAATGGCCTTGCCTAGAGATACACATCCCCTTTAATTGCACGATAATGAAAATAAAGATAAGAAAACAATTGCACCTTGGTTTGTTTGTCATTGCCACGGCGATGATGTCTTGCCAAAACATTGTAGACAATCCCGCAGTGGAAGATTTCTCTGCCAACGGTGCCCCCACGATAACGAAGATAACCTCGGTTACCGATTTAGATCAGTCGGTTACCCAAAGTGGCATGGGTCAATGGCTTGCCATTCATGGCGACAACTTGGCTCATCCCACGGCCATTCTCTTTAATGATGTGGAAGTAAAACTCAAAGACGTTTATGCCGTTCGCACCCGAATAAACGTGGCCATACCCACCGAAGCGCCTAGCAAGCTAACGAACACGCTTACCGTGCGTACTGCTTTGGGTGAAGCCACCACGAATTTCACCGTCGATTTCCCAAAATTAAAGGTTGTGGGACTAGACAATGAATTTGCGAAACCTGGTAGTAACGTCACTGTTATGGGTGAGTTCTTCAATCTATATGGGCTTACTTCCAACGAGGCTACATTTACATTAGGTGGCAAATCGCTAACGGTTGTTGAGAAAAACGACAAGAAAATTGTGCTTACCATACCCGAAGATGCGGTTGATGGAGCAGACATCGTGATATCAAGTCCCAAGTTAGAGCAGCCCGTACGTCTGCCTTATCGCGACAAGGGCGTACAACTTTTCGCCAGTTACGATAAAGATTACCTTTTCGGAAAAGGCTATCTATGGACATCGCGAGACAATTTCACCGACGGAACGAACGAGGGAGACCCCGTTCCACCTATTGGAAAGTGGTTCTTTAGACGAAAGAACACTTACTCGGCATGGAATTGGGATACGCTCATTGCTGGGCATTTCGACCTCGATGATGCTGATGTGGTGAGCCATTTGGAAAACTATTGTATCAAGTTTGAGGTATGGACGGCCAAGGACAAGCCCATACCCACAGGCGATTTCATATTTTGGAGCCAGCAAAGCGCAGACAATATGAAGCTGCGTTGGAACCCTGCAGACCAAGGAGTGTCGTTAAATACCAACGGTGAATGGCGCACCATAACCCTAGATGCCACCACGTGGTTCAGGGATAACGATGCTCAACCAGTATTGAAAAAGGGTAGCAACGACTTCACCATTGTTTATCAGCCCCATAATGGGTTTGATGCCGACTTCGCACTTGCCAATCTAAGGTTCGCCAAAAAGCGGTAAGGGCGGGTCCTAAAATTAGTTTCTATGGATCTCTAGGTCTTATTTGAGCAGATTTCGCTTACTTTCTTGAAAGGGCATAATGAACAAATGCAACTGAAAGAGTAAACGAAACCTGCCAAGTAAAATAAGAAAGGCATAGAAGAGCCACCGAATAAAGGAGGCTTATACGATCGTTCAGATTCTTTATAACGTGATTATATGTAGTACCATTTATATTAGAAAAACACAAAAACAAGGCAGGCTCTGAACGCTATTAACGGTTTCAGAACCTGCCTTATTTGGTGTTGCGCATATTGTTATGCCATAACAGCCGTGTTACCTTCTAAACACTTTCTGTGTGCGGCCATTCTTTTTCTCTATGTGCAAACCTTTGGTGGGTTGTTTCAACTCTCTACCATCTAGACTATAATAACGTGTTTGCGTGTCGGCCGATGGCTTTTCGCTGTCAATACGCTTGATGGGGGTCACCTCGCCATTGGTTGCGAAGCGTGCGCCTTTAAGCACAAACGTGGCACCCGACGGACCTTTTATATAAACCTGCCTTAGCTTGTTCTTATCCTTAGATAAGGGTACGTTAATCTGCGAAGCACCTGCTTCAAACTTACTAGTGGTTGTTTGGGCGTTTTCACCATCGTATTCGATACCGATTTCACCTTCGGTTGCCGTTGGTTGGGCAAACTGAATGACGAACATGTCGAAGAGACTGAAATCCCTAAATTGGTCGTTGAAGTACCATCCCTTATGTGCCCAGTCGTCTTTAATGCTGATGGTTTTTGTTGCAGGGTCGTAATCTGCTCCGCCACCTTCGTTTACCTTCTTCAATGTAAGGTCGAATCGCTTGGCCTTTTCTTCTTTCAACATTTGTTCGTATTCGGCCTTTGTGCAGGCAATAACCTTGTCTATGGTAATCATACCTGGGTAGTCGGCACTTTGTAAGAAGAAATCTTTCACGTTCTTCTTATGTTCGGGGTTCAGGTCAATACCAGCAACGAGAAGTCCTGGCGTGATAGCTCGCTCCGCGCCCCAACTGTCTTGTTGTGTCGTTCCGTCTGTGTATTCGGTCTTAATTTTAAACATACACGAGGCGTCTTTTAGTTTTAGCACCAGCATGTCGTATTCCGAGAAGTCTGTTCCACCTTCAAACACGCATCCGTCTTTGTCGAAGAACTTGAAGGTGACCCCGTTCCACTCGGTCATAAAAGCGATATTGTTTCCCAAGATCTGGCAATTGGCATCCCACGGTTGGAATTCGCCAGCAATCTCTTTCATTGGGAAGGCGCTCAATGCTGTGAAGAGCGCAAAGGAAGCTAGTAAAAATGGCTTTCTCATGATAGTTTCTTGTTTATGTTAGACGTTACAAATTTAAGTCTTTTATCCCTCTTTCGTTGATACAATCTTATCATAAATTGGTACAATTTTGTTTTTATTCGTCTATATTCTCCTCTTTTTCGTATGTTCTAATGCCCCAGTTAAGCCAAGTAAAGTTTATTCTGTGTCCAAAACCTTTTATGTAAACGATGCTTATTTGCTGATGTTTTTGGGTGGTGGATACAATTTTTGCGCGCGTTTGGGATAAAATACAAGCGGTATGCCTACTGTCGCGTAGCGCTAGTTGGCAAGATAGCCATTCGCTCTTTATCTAACCTTGCCCCAAAAAGTATCGTATCTTATCCCGAGTTCACGTAATGTTTGATACTAGCCTGGCACGATCTAGGCTGTTCGTTCCACAGCCCATCACCGCCAACTACTCACCCTTCCTACCTCCAAACGCCATCTTTCACGCCTCACCCGATAAGCCCTTGTAGTGAGCTTTTTAAGCTCCCGCATTGTTATAGCTAAGTTGGACTCCTGTTCCAGATAAGTTGGAACGGCATTCCAGCTTAACTGGAACAGCATTCCAGCTAACATGGAACAGCCGTCCAAAACATATTTAGCATGGCGATTAATGTAATAATGCATCATCAGGGCTTAGCAGGTGCATTTTCGGAACGATGAAAATGCGAGCGACGCAATGGTTAATGGATGCGTTTGGGATAAGATACCATGACTTTTGAGCAAGACTAGACGGGTAAACGAATGGCTAACTCGCCAGCTAATGCTACGCGACAGTAGGCATGCCGATTGTGTTTTATCCTCAACTCGCGCGATGCTTAAACACGCTCTTCGCTTTTCTAGGAAAATGCGGGGTACGAACATGTGAGCGAAGAAGTGGGTAGTGTCAGGGGCATCAAGGCGGGTTTGTTGGCCAATTTAAAGGCTTTCCCATGTCAAGTTGACAAATTTGCCGCTTTCTTCGTTCCCTATTAAGACATGCCTTTACCATAGCTTGTCTTCCTTTTATGTGAAAGAGTTTGCTAGTTAAGCATAAAAATGGTAATTTTGCACAAATTAGTCGCCATACGTGTAGCGTGCGAAAGAACGCGGGGTGCATGTTGAGGCGAAAAACAACAGCATGGAAATAACAGCCATCCTCTGGGTGTGGGGCGTTGCGCCAACAAGCGTCGACCACCCCGCAGGGGAATATACCTATTATATATAATATGTCTGAAAGAAAAGTGAGGGTGCGTTTTGCACCCAGTCCCACGGGGGCGTTGCACATCGGTGGAGTGCGTACGGCACTCTACAACTACCTGTTTGCCAAACAACAAGGAGGCGATTTGGTGTTCCGCATTGAGGATACCGACTCGCAGCGGTTTGTGCCAGGGGCCGAAGAATACATCATCGAGTCGTTCCGATGGTTGGGAATAAAGTTCGACGAGGGCGTTACCTTCGGCGGAAAATATGGTCCTTACCGCCAAAGCGAACGTAAGGAGATTTATAAGCAATATGTAGACCAGCTGCTAAACGAGGGCAAGGCCTATATCGCTTTCGACACACCGCAGGAACTTGAAGCAAAAAGGGCAGCGACAGAAAATTTCCAATACGATGCCCACACCCGTAACGAGATGCGCAATTCGTTGACGATGAGTGCCGAAGAAGTGGAAGCGCTCATCGGCGACGGCACGCAATACGTGGTGCGTTTCATGGTGATGCCAGGCCAAGAGGTGCATGTTAACGACATGATTCGTGGCGACGTGATGATTAAGAGCGACATTCTAGACGACAAGGTGCTGTACAAAAGCGCCGACGGACTGCCCACATATCACTTGGCCAACATTGTAGACGACCATCTGATGGAGATAACCCACGTTATTCGTGGCGAAGAATGGCTGCCCAGTGCACCGCTCCACGTGCTGCTCTACAAGGCTTTTGGCTGGGCCGACACCATGCCGCGTTTCGCCCATTTGCCCCTGCTGCTCAAACCCGAAGGCAAAGGAAAACTGTCGAAACGCGATGGCGACAGACTTGGTTTCCCTGTTTTCCCACTCGAATGGCACGACCCAAAGACGGGCGAAGTGTCGTCGGGTTATCGCGAAAGCGGCTATTTTCCTGAGGCGGTGATAAACTTCTTGGCGCTGTTGGGATGGAATCCAGGTACCGAACAGGAACTGTTTACGCTGCAACAGCTTGTTGATGCATTCGACATCAGCCGTTGTTCGAAGGCTGGTGCCAAGTTCGATTATCAGAAAGGTATTTGGTTTAACCACGAATATATCTTGCAAAAGAGCAACGAAGAGATTGCTCGCCTTTTCGCACCGATGGTGGCCAACAATGGCATAGACGAACCCATGGAGCGCATTGTGCAGGTGGTTACCATGATGAAAGACCGCGTGAACTTTGTGAAAGAACTGTGGCCGCTGTGCTCGTTCTTCTTCATCGCACCGCTTGCATACGACGAGAAGACGGTGAAAAAACGTTGGAAAGAGAACTCGGCCGAAGTGATGACCGAACTGGGAACGGTGCTCGAAGGGCTGAACGATTTCTCTATCGAGAACCAAGAACGTGAGGTGTTTGCCTGGGTAGAAAGCAAGGGTTATAAGCTGGGCGACGTAATGAACGCCTTCCGCCTTGCTCTTGTGGGCGAAGGTAAGGGTCCTGGCATGTTCGATATCAGCGCATTCCTTGGCAAAGACGAAACGTTGGCACGACTTCGTAGGGCGATAGAGGTGTTGAAATAGGGTAGGGTGGCATCTCGTCACATACCCCATACTTAAAGGCTTATTGCATAGTGTGCCGTATGACGACAGTAAATAAAACAACAGCGTATTGTGCCATCGAGGCGCAAACCGTGCAATAAGGCCTAACATCACCCATTCATCAAAACCCTACACCCGTGTATAACATCATTATTTATATCTACCTATTGGGCGTTGCCATAGCCAGCCTTTTCAGTTCGAAGGTTCGAAGGATGTGGCGAGGCGAACGCGAGGCTTTCGATGTGTTGCGCAACGGCGTTGAAGACGGTGCGCAATATGTGTGGTTTCATGCTGCCTCGCTTGGCGAATTTGAGCAGGGGCGCCCGCTCATTGAAGAATTGCGCCGCACGCATCCACAATATAAGGTGCTACTCACGTTTTTTTCGCCCTCGGGCTACGAGGTACGAAAGAACTACGAGGGTGCCGACATCGTTTGTTACCTACCACTCGACACGCCACTCAACGCTCGTCGCTTCTTGCGGTTGGTGCGTCCTGTGATGGCCTTTTTCATCAAGTACGAGTTCTGGTACAACTACTTGCACATCCTTAAACATCGTGGCGTGCCCACATATAGTGTCAGCAGCATTTTCCGTCCCGATCAAATCTTCTTCCGTTGGTATGGTAAAAGCTACGGAAAGGTGCTGGCCTGCTTCTCGCATTTTTTCGTTCAGACCGAGCAGAGCCGCAAGTTGCTTGCCTCGATAGGCTTTCGCAACGTTTCGGTTACTGGCGATACGCGCTTCGACCGCGTGCTGCAAATACAAAAGGCCAGCAAACATTTGCCCCTGATAGAAAACTTCGTTCAGGGCAAACACTTGTTTGTGGCGGGCAGCAGTTGGGCTCCCGACGAAGAGATATTTGTGCCTTTCTTCAACTCGCGGTCTGATTGGAAGATGGTTATTGCGCCCCATGTGGTGAGTGAAGACCATCTACAACAACTGGAACAGATGGTGGAGGGCACCACCGTGCGTTATTCTAAGGCTACGCCCGAAACGGTGGTTGAGGCCGATTGCTTGCTCATCGACTGCTACGGATTGCTGTCAAGCGTTTACCATTATGCCGACGTAACCTACGTTGGCGGTGGTTTTGGCGTGGGCATACACAACGTTTTGGAGGCGGCCGTATGGGGCGTGCCTGTTGTTTTCGGACCAAACAACCAGCGTTTTCATGAGGCACAAGAGCTGATGGCTGCTGGCGGTGGCTTTGAAGTGGACTGTAAGGCGCACTTCGAAGCATTGATGGACGAATGGATTGATGCCCCTTGGCGCGTGCAAGTTGCAGGAGAGAAGTCCACCGAGTATGTAAAGAGTAAGGTGGGCGCAACGAATAAGGTTCTGGAAGAAGTGTTTTCGAAATAGGTAAAAGCCTCGCCCACGAGTCCTTTCCAAAGGAAGGAGGGAGTAGTATGCTTTGCTGTGGCATTGTTCGCCTCGTAGTTGCAGAGCATACTACTCCCTTTTCTTTTTGGAGAGATTTTATGGATGTTGACTTTTCATTTGTTTCTTGTAAATTGTTTGTTATAAGGGTGCTAGCCGTTACTTTAAATCCTCAGTTGTCATTTTTAATAGAGCCGCATAGTATTCAATAAAAATGTGAGTTCGAGATAAGACTAGATGCGTTTTGAATAAAAAACGGAGGTAGGCAGAGAAATGGCTATCTCGCCAATTACCGCTATGCGACAGTTAATACAGCATTTTAGTTAAGCCAGCACTAACACAAAGGCAGGAAGTAGATATTGTCAACTTGATAATTCGTCAATTCGTTAACTTTTCAACTAAAAAAAGAACTTCTAACTCGTTAATAGGCAGAGATTAAAGCGTATTGGCTTATTGTGTTATACATTATTTAACGTTTTTCTCGTGCAAGTTCTTTTTTATCTCGTGTTTATAAGGGTGAAATCAACAAGAAACAACTTTAAAAACAAAATGACAATGGAAACAAAATCCTTACTGAAAACCATGGCCGCAAGTGCCTTCTGTGTAGCAACGTTCTTATTTGCCGCTTGCGACAAAGACAAGGACAAACCCGTTTTGAACAAGTTGACCTTCGATAAGACAACCATTGAAGTGACTGAAGGTAAGACAGCAGACCTGAAAGTGAAGAACGGAACAGCACCTTTTAGGGTTGAAATATCGGGTAAGAAGGGTGAAAAGGTGGCAGAAGCCTCCGCGAAAGCTAACACCATCACCGTGAAAGGATTAAAGGCCGGCGCGGGTACGTTGTCTGTCACTGATAAGAATGGCGCACGAGGTGCAATCAGTGTGATGGTAAAGAAGGAGGCAGGCACGTTGAAGCTTGAACAGACAGCGGTTACTCTTGAAGTGGGAAAAAGCCAGGTGGTAAAGGTTCTCAATGGAGCAGGCCCTTTCGTGGCAATCGCCAAGGATCCGAATGTGGTGGAAACTTCTGTAAAGGGTAATGAAGTGACCCTTACGGGACGCAAGGTTAGCGCCACAACCGTTGAGGTAAAAGATAAAGACAATAATTTGGGTATCATATCAATAACTGTTAAGTAAACAATTCATTTCATCTATTCTGACTTCTGTATTTGGAAGCGCCGACCCCCGATTTGTGAAAATCGGGGGTCGGTTGGTTTATGGATATTCGCTGTTATCAGGCTGTTTGTCCGCTGGTTTTGCGGCCCTCGCAGTGCGCTTAGCCATGCCCTGGTTCGCTACAACTAGCTTGTAGGGTGACTACAAAAGGCTTGTAGTGTGGCTACAAAAGGCTTGTAGTGCGACTACAGAAGGCTTGTAGGGTGGCTACAAAAGACTTGTAGGGTGAGTACAAATGGGCTTGTTGTAGTGTACTGAGATTAGTTGACACTTTTCGTTGTTAAATACTCCTTTGGTTGACAAGAAAAATCCTTATGTTGTATTTAGGTTGTCATGTCCTTCTCCAAAGTCCAAATTTGGTTTACAGCTGCCATCCGTTTGCAAAGTTAAGCATTGTTTGTTGGCCGTCCAAGTTTGGGCTGGCCTTTTTTGCGTGAATGAAAACAAGGCCATGAAAAACACCGAGGGGGTGCCCTGCGGCAGGGGGCTCGCAGCCCCCGAGAGCAAGAGGTGCT
>NZ_KB899221.1 GCF_000378085.1 Hoylesella loescheii DSM 19665 = JCM 12249 = ATCC 15930 | reverse complement strand
AGGCCTGAAGCTCCTCCACTGTGGTGGGAATATTCTCTTTCTTCATCAGCTCCTGTATTGAGGACAAGTCGGGATTGCCATACTCCCGACAAAAATTGAGGAATGTGGTATAGGGCACACCGCAACTTAACGCAAAGCTGCGGGCATCCATACCGCTCGTGATGTACTTACTTAATAACAGAATTTTCTCCGTTTCATTGTACTTTACCATGTTTTTTTACTTTTTTTTGTTTGAGGTAAAGTGTCAACTTATTTAGTACACTACATGTAGCCCTACTACAAGCAGCAGTGTAGTGCGTTATTAGGTTTCATGGAGACTGTTAATTCGGGATTAAGGGCCAGCCAATTTGAACCAGTCTAGATGCAACAGACATCTATTATGCCAACTGCTACGCGATATAGTTGGCGCAACGCCACTAACATCTATATGGGCTATTGTATGTTGTTTGTTATCTCAAACAGGTGTTTGGCTTGTACCCAAAACAATTTGCCCCTGCCTGTTGTTGAACAATTACGTAGGCAACAAGTAGGGGCAAGTGTATGTGCGTTTGTGTCCATTAGCATGTTAATAGGGCGTTTAAACGCAGTTGTGCAATCAGCAAGCGATATGCGGTTAGCCTCGCAAATGGCTAGTCTTTCACCTTCTTTTTCCCATTAATGATGTACACACCCTTGGGTAGGTGCTCAAAGGGTAGCTTCATCCGTATGCCGTCGAGCGTATAAATCTCGTCTTCCTTGGTTGAAGGTAGGGTGGTTGGATTGTCAATGCCGGTGTTCTTGCCACGTTTGATAAGAACTTCGCCGCATATTTCTTCACCTTTTACAAACACCCAGCCCCAATTAGCGTGGTACATATTGCTGCGTTCCTCGCAAGTTGCTCCTTTCGGACTGGCCAAATAGCTACCGCCTTTAAGCTTAATTCCCCAATACGCAGACATACACGGCTCATTTTCTAGAACGCGAATGGCATGCACCTGGGCATTGTTGATGGTGATGGTGTCTGCCCAAATGGGTGACTTGGCCTCGATCGTGCATCCACCTTGAATGGTTAGCTGTTTACCAGAGAAGATTGATACGTTACCGGATGCTACTAGCGAACCGCTGCCTGTTATCACTATTGGAATGCTATTTGTGCACACGGAACTTTCTTTTGTGACTTCAATGACGTTGTGCCCAATCAACTTGATGATGAGTGGTCTTTTTTTCCATTCGTAGTCGATAAACACAGAGATGCCAGGCTTACCCTCAGCAGGTTTAATCAAAACATTATTCAACGTAAGTGTACGCGTAGAATTGTCGAAAGAAACCTTTCCCTTTTTTACAGCTGGAAAGCCGCCAGCAGCGGAGATGTTCTTATAGTTGTCGGAAGTTATGTGTACTTCACCAACCTCCACATAATAGTCGGCTGCCCTTGCCTGCGTATGCCAAAGGGCGGCGGCAAGGATAAGGATGTAATAATAAAACATTTTCATTTTCATAAGCAGAATTTTCAATTGTTATTATAAATCGTTATTATGTTAGTTGCCAAGTTGACACGATTGTTAGCTTATCTCAATATTGACCTGTGGCCTAACTGTTGACAGCTAAATTTCATGGCATTTTGTCTAAACGGCGCTTTCGATGAGTTCCTAATAAGTGCATGTAGGGACAATCACGCCTAATGAGCAGTGTTTAATGAATACGTGCGATGCTGCTCTGCTTATTTTATTTTCTGTTGGTTCGTGGTGTTGGCTTTATGCCTATTCGGCTGCCTATATAATAAGGAGTAGGGCGGGGGAGTGACTTTGGTATTTAGTCTTGTCGCCCACCGTTACACCACTTCATCCATTTTTATGTCGTTGTTGTCGGTTGGTACTTCGTCTACCTTTTGGAAATCGAAGCACACACCTATTTTATAGGCTTGCGGAACTTGTGCCAAAAAACGGTCGTAATAGCCTTTTCCGCGACCAAGACGATTGCCGTGTGGGTCGAAACTCATGCCTGGCACCAAGATGGTTTCTATCTCTTGGTAGGCCGTGAAGGGTTTGCCCGCAGGTTCTAGAATGTTCATAGCGCCCAGTTTGAGGTCTTGCGGACCTTGGTATTGGCGTATTTCGAGGTGCTGCTCGTCAATGACCACAGGCAACAACACCCTTTTACCCATCTTTACAAGTTGGTTTACGGCCTCGTGGGTATAGACCTCATCGGGCAACGAGTGGTAGAACATCACGGTGTTTGCCTGTACCACTCGTGGATGGGTCAGCAAACCTTGTACTACGGCAAGCGACAACTGGCGCAGTTGTTCGCCGTTGAATTGTCGCTTGCGTAGCCTTATCTCTTGTCGTAGCGCCTTTTTATCCATTATTTTCGCTTTGGTTTTGGCTCAGCCTTAGTCTTGTCGGCCTGTGTGAGCTTGGGAAAAGCGGCATTGTCCTTAAATACCTTCAAGGTAGCGGCGATAACGGGATCGTCTTCGTTTAAGTATTGGGTCCATACTTCGTCGTCGAGCATACCGTAAATGATGCGACTATTGATGAAACGCGATAGCATCTTGTGTGACTTACGTATCATCAGGTTGCGCCGTTGCAGGCCATGCTTGTCGGCGTATGCTGCAAATTGCTCCACCAAGTTTTGCTTATCGAGATAGGCCGACAGTTCTTTGAGGGTTTTAAACATGGCCAGCTTTTGCCTATTGTTATCAGTATAGTTGTAGGCGAACTGTAAGATAAGCCCGCTCATGGCTGCTTGCTTGAAGTAAGAGGTAACGCCGAGCGTATCTTCAGCCACAAAGATGTCGGGCGTAATACCTCCACCGCCATACACCAAACGACCAATGCTGGTGTGATAAGCAGGTCCTGTGTGCTTAATACTGTCTTGTGAGAAGAACTCACCATGCTGATAGCGGCTGTAAATGTCCTGTTCGTAGTTGCTTCCATCGCCTGCCGTGTAGGGCTTTTGTATGCAACGGCCCGACGGAGTGTAGTAACGCGCGATAGTAAGGCGAATCAGGCTACCGTCGGTAAAGCCCAATTGCTGTTGTACCAGACCTTTTCCGAACGAGCGACGACCGATAACGGTGGCTCGGTCGTTATCTTGCATGGCACCAGCGAATATCTCGGACGATGATGCTGACCCCTCGTTGATGAGCACAACAAGAGGAATGCGTTTGTAACTGCCGTGTCCGTCGCTCACATAATCTTGTCTTTGCGACTTGCGACCTTGGGTGTACACGATTAGTTTGTTCTTCGGCAGGAACTCGTTGGCCATCTGTACAGCCGATTGTAGGTAACCACCCGTGTTGTCGCGGAGGTCGATTACGAGGCTTTTAAAACCTTCTTGCGACAGTTTGGCCAAAGCGATGAGCAGTTCGGGATAGGTTGTTTCGCCAAAGTTTTTGATGCGAATGTAGCCCGTATTGTCGTCGAGCATATAAGTTGCGGTTACGCTTTTCTGTGGAATATCACCGCGCGTGACGGTAAATTCCAAAGGCTTTTTCTGCCCGAAGCGTTTAACGCCGATGCGCACCTTTGTGTCTTTTGGCCCTTTCAGTCGGCGCATGGCCTCTTCGTTGGTAACGATTTTGCCCACGAATGGTTTGCCGTCGATGCTCACTACCTTGTCGCCAGCCAGCAATCCTGCCCTTTCGGCAGGTGCATTCTTCACCACGTTTTGCACGTGCAGCGTGTCTTGGCGGATGTTGAACTCGATGCCCACGCCCGAGAACGACCCTTTTAGCTCGTCGTTGGCGGCTTGAACGTCTTTGCCACTGATGTAAACCGAGTGCGGATCGAGGTCGGAGAGTATCTGTGGGATAGCCTTATCCACCAACGAGTCGATGTTTACGTTGTCAACGTATTGGTCGTCGATGATGTGCAACAGGTTATTGAGCCTGTTGCTACCCGAATTGATGATGTTAAGCCTATTGCCTGAGAAGTGGTTGGCATAGAAAGTGCCAATCACGATGCCGAATGCAACGCACACGGCCATGAGCAAGGGCATATATCTGTTTCGTCTGTTAGGGTTCATTCTGTATCTGGATTGAGATAAATCACTTCGATATTAGCTTTGCGAAGAAGGTCTAAACCCTCTTCCAAACGGTATTTTTCACCGTATACCACACGTTTAATGCCCGACTGGATGATGAGTTTTGAGCATTCGATGCATGGCGCGGCCGTTACGTAAAGTGTTGAGCCGTCGCTGTTGTTGCTGCTTCGGGCCAGCTTGGTGATAGCGTTGGCCTCGGCATGCAGCACGTATGGCTTGGTAACGTTATTGTCGTCTTCGCATACGTTTTCAAAACCGCTGGGCGTTCCGTTGTATCCGTCGCTGATAATCATCTTGTCTTTCACCACCAGCGCACCCACCTTGCGGCGCACGCAGTAGCTGTTTTCGGCCCAAATGCGTGCCATACGCAGGTAGCGCAGATCGAGAACGGTTTGTTTGTTATCGGTACACATATTATAATATGAGTGGTTGAGGGTTTATTGTTGTGGCATCCTTATATAGTTGGCGAGAGCTGATGCAGCACGTTTTAGCCGTTGACCACGATACCGTCACGTTCTAGTAACGCGTCAATAGTGGGTTCGCCGCCGCGGAAACGCTTGTAAAGCGTCATCGGATGTTCTGTTCCGCCACGCGAAAGAATGTTGTCGCGGAAGCTTTGAGCTGTGGCTTGGTCGAATATTCCGTTCTTCTTGAACATGCTGAAAGCGTCTGCATCCAGCACCTCGGCCCACTTGTAGCTGTAATATCCCGCAGCATATCCGCCCGCCATGATGTGCGAAAATTGGGTGGTCATGCATGTATCGGGCAGCTGTTTCATGATGATGGCCTCTTTCCACGCCTCTTTCTCGAAGGGAATGATGTCTTCCGTGAAGGCGTTTCGTTGCGTATAATAGGCCATATCGAGCAATCCAAAGCTCACTTGTCTTAGACATCCCGATGCAGCCATGAAGTTTCGGCTCTTCACGATTCGGTCGATTAGTTCGTCGGGGATGGGCTCGCCCGTTTCGTAATGGAAGGCGAAGGTGCGCAAGAAAGCTTTTTCTATGGCGAAGTTCTCCATAAATTGCGATGGCAACTCTACGAAATCCCACCATACATTGGTGCCGCTAAGACTTTCGAAACGGCTATTGGCAAACATGCCATGCAGTGAATGGCCGAACTCGTGCAAGAAAGTTTCCACCTCGCCAAGTGTTAGTAGGGCGGGTTTTTCAGCCGTTGGCTTGGTGAAATTCATCACCACGCTAACATGCGGCCTAACGTTGTTGCCCTTGCGGTCAACCCATTGCCCTTGGAACTCGGTCATCCATGCACCCCCTTGCTTGCCTTTTCGGGGGAAGAAGTCGGCATAGAACACGGCCAGATAAGATCCGTCGCGGTCGAAAACTTCGTAGGCCTTGACGTCGGGATGGTAAACGGGGATGTCGTTGTTGGGCTTGAAGGTGATGCCATACAGGCGATTGGCCAGTCCGAACACGCCATCGATAACCTTCGAGAGTTCGAAATAAGGGCGCAACATTTCGCTATCGAGGTTGTATTTCTGCATTTGCAGCTTGTGCGAATAGTACGCCGTGTCCCAAGGTTCTAGTTCGAAGTCGTTGCCTTCCATCTCTTTGGCCATGCGTTCAAGCTCTTTCAGCTCGGTTTCGGCTGTGGGCTTGTAGGCCTTGATGAGGTCGTTTAGTAGACGGTAAACGTTGTCGATGTTGGTAGCCATTCGGTGTTTGAGCACGTAGTCGGCGTAAGTTTCGAAGCCTAAGAGTTGCGCCAACTCCCTCCGAAGGTTCACCAAGCGCTTGCAAATCTCCAAGTTGTTGGTGTCGTTTTGGTGCGTACACTCGGTGTTTCGCGCCATGTAGAGTTGCTTGCGCAGGTTTCGTTGCGACGAATAGGTCATGAAAGGCGAGTAGCTGGGGAAGTCAAGGGTAAACACCCAGCCCTCTTTCTCTTGCTCTTTGGCTGCAAGAGCGGCCGCTTCGCGAGCCGTTTCGGGCAGTCCGTCCAGTTCTTCTTCGCTGGTGATGTGTAGTGTATAGGCCTTGTTCTCTTTCAGCAGGTTTTGCGAAAATTGCAAGGATAGCACACCAGCTTCTTCTGTTAGCTTGCGAAGTTGTTCTTTTCCCTCATCGTCGAGCAATGCTCCGCTACGCACAAAGCCGTCGTAGCTATTCTCTAAGAGCATCTGTTCTTCGGCGTCAAGTTCGCGATGGTTTTCGTACACGTACTTAATGCGTTCGAAAAGCTTTTTGTTCAGTCGCACGTCGTTGGCGTGCTGGGTGAGAATGGGGCTCATCTTCTGCGCCAGAGCATCGAGTTCGTCGTTCGTTTCCGCGCTGAGCATGCACGAAAAAACATTCGACACGCGGTTAAGCAGGTCGTAATAATGGTCTCCGTTTTCGTTGTCCACCCTGACGATGGTGTTTTCGAAGGTGGGCGTTTCGGGGTTGTTGATAAGCTTCTCAATCTCTTCGTCGTCTCTCCTGATACCCTCCATAAATGCCTCTTCGTAGTGTTCGGTCTTTATGAGGTTGAAGGGCACGGTTTCGTGCGGTGTTTTATATTCCCCGAAAAAGGGGTTGTTGTGATTTTTGCTTTCTTCTTTCAAATTCTCATTCATAACTGTAAATGTCTCCAAGTATGTCTTTTGTCGCCGTTTTCGCATCCCCATTGCTTCGCTTGCAGATTTTGTTCGGTAGCTCATGGTCATGAGACCACCGACATGGAGCGTGTAAACGTAGAAGGCTTGGCTTGTATGCCGCTTGTCCTTTGTTGCGATTTTAGCTTTACAAAAATAGCAAATTTCGGGCAAATGGCTATCTGTTCATCGTCTTTTTAACTTATGTTAGTCTTGAAGAGGCGTTTTGTGGCTGTTGAATAAGGGCTTCGGGTGCGGTCAAAAGCTTTGTAAAGGTGGCTTTTGGGATGTGCTTGGCTCGTGGGAAAACGATACAGTTAGGTCGTGCTTGTACGTAAAATATGACGAATAAATTTGCCGTTCGCTACATAAAACGAACAAAATGGGCGAAATATTGACTTGTAAAAGCATCTCGTTGCACATACCCCTTGTTTGTGCGCATAAATAAACGGCAACTAATTTAAAATCTCTTAAAACTTGGTTATAAGTATTTTCTATTCTCCCATTTATCACTATCTTTGCATGAAACCAATTTAAAACGACAACACACTTCAATGTTTGAAAATCTTAGCGATAGACTAGAACGGTCTTTTAAAATAATAAAAGGTGAAGGAAAAATCACCGAAATCAACGTGGCCGAAACCCTTAAAGACGTTCGTCGAGCCTTACTTGATGCCGACGTGAACTATAAGGTGGCCAAGACATTTACCGATACGGTGAAGCAAAAGGCACTAGGCATGAACGTTCTCACGGCTGTTAAGCCTGGGCAACTCATGGTTAAGATTGTGCACGACGAGCTGGCGACGCTCATGGGTGGTGAAAGCGTAGGACTGCAACTTAAAAATCGCCCCGCAATCATACTGATGTCGGGATTACAAGGTTCGGGTAAAACCACGTTTAGCGGTAAGCTTGCCAACCTGCTTAAAAGTAAACAACACAAAAATCCCTTACTCGTAGCCTGCGACGTCTATCGTCCTGCGGCCATCGAACAGCTTAAAGTGGTGGCTCAACAAGTGGGTGTGTCTGTTTATAGCGAACCTGACAACAAGAATGTAGTGGAAATTGCCAACAACGCCATTCGTGAAGCCAAAGCCAAAGGCAATGATGTGGTGATTGTGGATACCGCTGGACGCTTGGCCGTTGACGAAGAGATGATGGACGAGATCTATCGTTTGAAGCAGGCCTTGAACCCTGACGAAACGCTTTTTGTGGTCGATTCGATGACGGGACAAGACGCCGTGAACACCGCTCGCGAGTTTAACGACCGCTTGGACATTGATGGCGTGGTGCTAACGAAACTTGATGGCGACACGCGTGGTGGTGCCGCGCTGAGCATTCGCACGGTTGTGACGAAGCCGATCAAGTTTGTGGGTACGGGAGAGAAGATGGAAGCCATCGACGTTTTTCATCCCGAGCGTATGGCCGATCGTATTTTGGGCATGGGCGACATAGTGTCGCTGGTGGAAAGAGCCCAAGAACAGTTCGACGAAGAAGAGGCCAAGCGCCTGCAAAAGAAAATACAGAAGAACAAGTTCGACTTTAACGACTTCCTTAAACAGATCGAACAGATCAAGAAAATGGGAAATCTAAAGGACTTGGCTTCGATGATACCGGGCGTAGGCAAAGCCATCAAGGACGTAGATATCGACGATAATGCTTTCAAGGGTATTGAAGCGATTATCAAGAGCATGACACCCAAAGAACGAACAAACCCCGAAATCCTTAATAACAGCCGTCGACAGCGTATCGCTAAGGGCAGCGGAACCAACATTCAAGAGGTAAACAAGCTGATAAAGCAGTTTGATCAAACCCGAAAGATGATGAAGATGATGACCGGAACGAATATGGCGAAGATGGCAGGCATGGCGAGCAAGATGAAAGGAATGCCCGGAATGCCGAAACTTTAAAAACCTAACAATAATGATGCAGTTAATCGATGGAAAGGCAACTGCTACCGCTATCAAGGCGGAAATTGCCGAAGAAGTGAGGCAAATCGTTGCAAACGGAGGTAAACAACCACACTTGGCCGCGGTGCTAGTTGGGCACGACGGTGGCTCGGAAACGTATGTGAAGAACAAAGTCATAGCTTGCGAGCAGTGTGGGTTTAAGTCTACGCTCATCCGATTTGAGGAGAACGTTACCGAAGCCGAACTTTTGGCTTGTGTAGACAAACTAAACAAAGACGAAGATGTAGATGGGTTTATCGTGCAATTGCCTTTGCCTAAGCACATCGACGAACAAAAGATTGTCGAAGCAGTAGATTATCGCAAAGACGTAGACGGCTTCCACCCCATCAACGTGGGGCGCATGGCCATCGGCCTGCCATGTTTCATCTCGGCCACGCCATTGGGTATTCTCACCCTTTTGCAGCGTTACGGCATCGCCACTTCGGGTAAGAAGTGCGTTGTGCTTGGTCGAAGCAACATCGTAGGTAAGCCAATGGCGCAGCTGATGTTGCAAAAGCAATATGGCGATGCCACTGTTACGGTGTGTCACTCGCACTCGCCATCGCTCAAAGACGAGTGTCGCGAGGCCGATATCATTGTGGCGGCTATCGGTCGCCCTGATTTCGTTACGGCCGACATGGTTAAAGAGGGTGCCGTAGTTATCGATGTGGGTACCACTCGCGTGGAAGACCCCTCGCGCAAGGGTGGTTTCCGACTCAACGGAGACGTTAAGTACGACGAGGTAGCACCCAAATGTTCATTCATTACACCCGTTCCTGGGGGCGTTGGTCCAATGACCATCTGCTCGTTGATGAAGAACACCCTCTCGGCAGGCAAGAAAGAATTTTATAAATAAATAAGGAGTGGACGGCGAGCGAGGCTTTGAGCCCCGTTCGCCATTCCCCATAAACTAATGAACAGCGAAGCCTATTACGAACAAGGTAATGCCTATCGTCGCCAAGGAAATTGGCAAAAGGCGTTAGAATGCTATGCGGAGGCTATTGAATTAGACCCCGAAAGTCCTGCGGTTCATGCGCGGGATATGCTCAACAATATCTTGGGCTTCTACTCTAAGGATGCCCTTAACCCCTGAAAAACAACATACTGCACTTTGACGAATGGTTTTCGTCGCTGTTGCAAACTAAAAAAATGATTCGCAGTGCATGTCACTGTGAAGTCACAACGAAAGTACTGCCATAAGGCAGCCTATAAGTAAGATATTATGAACAAGATAAAAGGAGCCGTGGTTATTAACACCGACAGGTGCAAAGGATGCGACCTGTGCGTTGTGGCTTGCCCATACGACGTGTTGGAACTGGCTCGAAAAAAGGTGAATGCTAGCGGATATGCGTATGCCCAAGCCGTGAATGCTGAGGCATGCGTGGGTTGTGCTGCGTGCGGAACAGTTTGTCCCGATGGTTGCATCACCGTTTATAGAATGAAAGTGGAGGAAAAATAGTGATGGCAGAACGTGAAGTCAGACTAATGAAAGGTAACGAAGCGATAGCCCATGCGGCTGTTCGTGCTGGCATAGACGGATATTTCGGCTATCCCATAACCCCTCAAAGTGAGATAATAGAGACCTTGGCCCAACTGCGCCCTTGGGAAACCACAGGCATGGTGGTGCTGCAAGCCGAAAGCGAAGTGGCATCCATCAACATGCTTTACGGTGGCGGTGGGTCGGGTAAACGTGTAATGACCTCTTCATCGTCGCCCGGTGTGGCCTTGATGCAAGAGGGAATATCCTATATGGCCGGTGCAGAGATACCGGGACTCATCGTTAACGTACAACGTGGTGGCCCTGGTTTGGGAACCATTCAGCCATCGCAGGGCGACTATTTCCAAAGCACCCGTGGAGGTGGAAACGGCGACTACAATGTCATTGTGCTTGCTCCCAACTCGGTGCAAGAGATGGCCGACTTCGTAGACTTGGCCATGAACCTGGCCTTTAAGTACCGAAATCCCGCCATGATACTAAGCGACGGCGTTATCGGACAGATGATGGAGAAGGTGGTTCTTCCGCCAATGAAACCTCGTCGAACCGAAGAAGAGATTATCAAGGAGTGTCCTTGGGCCTCAACAGGTCGCACACGCGGTCGCGAACCCAATATCATCACCTCGCTCGAACTGCGTCCCGAGTTGATGGAAGAAAAGAACAAGGCCCTGCAAGCCAAGTACAAAGAGATACGCAACAACGAAGTGCGTTTCGAAACACTACACACCGACGATGCCGAATACGTTTTCGTAGCCTTTGGCAGTGCGGCGCGCGTGGCCGAAAAGGCTGTAGAGTTGGCTCGCGAAGAAGGCATACGTGTGGGACTTTTCCGCCCCATCACGCTCTGGCCTTTCCCCGAACGCCAGCTGGCTAACCTTGCACAAGACAAGAAAGGCTTGCTCGTTGTGGAGATGAACGCAGGACAGATGGTGCAAGACGTGCGTTTAGCCGTCGAAGGAAGCCTCCCCGTGGCCCACTTTGGCAGACAAGGCGGTATCGTTCCTGAGCCCGAAGAGATTGTAAAAGCGTTAAAGGAGAAGTTGCAATGACCACAAATATAATCAGCCCAGAGAATCTAGTTTACGCCAAACCGGCGCTTTTGAATGATACAACCATGCACTACTGCCCCGGCTGTTCGCACGGCGTGGTGCACAAACTCATTGCCGAGGTGATTGCCGACATGGGTATGGAAGAGAAAACCGTGGGCATCAGCCCCGTTGGTTGCGCTGTGTTTGCCTATCGCTATATCGACATCGACTGGCAGGAAGCTCCTCACGGGCGTGCCCCTGCATTGGCCGCGGGCATCAAAAGACTATGGCCCGACCGCTTGGTATTCACTTATCAGGGTGATGGCGACCTTGCTTGTATCGGTACGGCCGAAACATTGCACTCGCTAAACCGTGGTGACAACATCACCATCATCTATGTTAACAATGCCATTTACGGCATGACGGGTGGACAGATGTCAGCCACTACGCTGCTCGAGCAGCCCACAGCCACTTGCCCAACAGGCCGTACGCCCGAACTTCACGGCTATCCTATCGACCTAACAAACCTCGCTGTGCAGCTAGAAGGCACGTGCTTCGTGAGTCGGCAGAGTGTGGACACCGTGGCGTCTATCAATAAAGCCAAGCGCGCCATACGCAAGGCGTTCGAAGCTTCGATGGCTGGCAAGGGTTCGTCGCTAGTAGAAATCGTGTCCACTTGTAGCAGCGGATGGAAGATGTCGCCCGTCGCCGCCAACAAATGGATGCAAGATAACATGTTCGACCATTATAAGAAGGGCGACCTAAAAGACAGAACGAAAGAATGAAACACGAGATAATTATCGCCGGTTTCGGTGGTCAAGGGGTGCTTTCAATGGGAAAGATATTGGCCTACTCGGGCTTGATGGAAGATAAGGAAGTAACGTGGATGCCGGCATACGGACCCGAACAGCGTGGCGGAACGGCCAATGTAACGGTCATTGTTAGCGACCAGCGCATCTCTTCGCCTGTTTTGAGCAAGTATGATGTGGCCATCGTGTTGAACCAACCATCGCTCGACAAGTTCGAGCCACGTGTAAAGCCTGGTGGAATACTTATCTACGACGGCAACGGCATTGCCTCCCCGCCATCGCGAACCGACATTAAGGTGTATCGGATGGATGCTATGGATAAGGCAGCCGAAATGAAGAACGCCAAGGTTTTCAACATGATCGTACTTGGCGGACTGCTCAAAGTTTGCCCTGTAGTTAGTACTGAGGGCTTGAACAAAGCCCTATTTAAAACCCTTCCCGAGCGTTATCACAACCTGATTCCGCTGAATATGGAGGCTGTTGAACAAGGTAAGCTAATCATTGCAGAGCAATAATGCGCTGCGATAGCTACCATTTATATTGCGTGGCAGTAGGCCATAAGTTTGAAAAAGAAATTCTGAACAACAGATAAACAACTTGATTTTTTTATAACTCTCTAATTTTTTGGGGGCCGGCTGCAGTGATGCACCCGGTCTTTTTTATTAAGGAATGTTCAAAAGATTATCTGTATTATCTCAGATTTATTTTATACCGTTTTAACATTTATAATTCAATATAGAAAGTAAAGTATCAAGACATAGAACGTTTTGTGAGGACTTTATTCTCAACTTACTTAGCAAGAAGAAGAGAGAACATCGTGCGTGTAATGAGAATACCTTCGTGGGGGTAGTAGCGGCATACGTGAGGATGCTCCGCGCATAGGGACATGGAAACTTCTGTACAATGATTACGGACATTTACTCGGGCCTAATGTTGGAGCGTCATAGGTTCTACTGGCTGATGCACAAGTGCTGCGTAATGCTGAAGTCGTCCCGAAGCTGCTACAGCACGAACTCCAACCATAACAACTTCAAGTACAAAATCAGACCCCTTGCCAGTAAGAAAATTAAGGTAATATAGCATCTTGTAGTAGCCATGAATGACATAAGGTGTTACAATGAGCTAAAACGACACTGTCAAAGAAAGAAAAGGGAGGGTAAACACCCACTTTTAGTTTTGAACAACATCAGGTTTAAACCCATAGATAGGTTCTTTGCAGTAATCAATAGGAATAAAGAACTTGTGAGTATAATGAATTCTTAGCTTAATATTTGGATATTTCCGTAGAATACGTAGTGTTGAAAGAACCAATGTCAGGATGGATTATATAGAAGTGTTCTGAATAGGTTTTACACTACACTCTCTAGATTGGAAAGCATGGAACCACATTGCGTTCATACTAATTCTTCTGAAGAAAATAAAAGAGAGAGAAAAGTCAAAATGGCTTCTTTCCTATCATAGAAACATCGGTAATTTACTTCTTGACACTCTCCATTTTCTCATTCCTAATGTTCTGCTGTTCTAACAGACCTGAACTTTGGCTTTCTCCCATTTCAATATTTTGGAAATTATGCTTCTTACCATATGATATACGATAAGACAAGGTGAGCATAAACATATTTGATGTTATTCTAGGATTATACGTTTTTGCCACATTCGAGTAGTTGTCTGCTGTATAGTTTGTCTCCACACTACTACCATTCATAAATGGGTTAGTTGCATTAAAACCTATTTGCAAATCTTTTAAAGTATATTTCAGTGTAAGTTTCAGCGAAAATGGATTTTTGTACTCGACTCCTTTTGCCAAATACCTAAAAGGACTTAGAAGTTCTACTTTCCCAATGATATTCTTACCTAAATAAGTTAAATCTGTGCCCCCAACAAGCACACTTATCCTTTTATCTCTTTCTTTAAAAAAATTATACTCACCGCCTACCATCCATATCAGCTTTTTAGGTATCACATTAAATCTTATTTCGGTATTCAACAGGAAATGATTATAGCTTTTCCCATTCCGATATGTATGAACGAACATGCCTTTGTCGTTATCAACAAACACGTCCTCATATATGTACTTAGGCATATTAATATATTGAGTAAGCAATTCGAACATCCCCCATTTGTGATTGCTGTCAAAGACCGCCTCTCCCCCTATGCAATGACCGTTCTTTAAATCAGGATTACCTCGAAGTATCTGATATTGATCCATTTGTTGGGATGATCCATTGTAATACGCCATCTGCGGATCGTTCACGTAAGTATATAATTCACCTCTAAAGGTGTTGCCATGTCCAAGGTCTGCGCTACAGAGTAATGAAGGACTAAAATAGAATTTTGTCCACGAATAATTTCCATTGTCCATGGATAAAACATTTCCTGTAAATCGCAATGTAACTCTGATGTTTTTTGAGAAGATGAAATTATTCCCTATTTTAAAAAGTCCATTACCATAAGTCAGTCTGTTTTTAGTTTCAACTCCATTCTCTGTGTACTTGTTTCTTGTGCTCTTGTAATCGTAAGTAGCATAAAAGAAAGGACGATTCTTGCCAAGAATTAGACCCACAAGTATGTTTGGACAAAGACGAAATAAGTCTTCTTCTGTTTTTGCTAAAAAGGATGATGTAGAGGTATAGTTCCTAAATTTGTCCGTATGGCTGTAATTCCCGTATATGCTTGTACGGAACAGCCCATCTTTACCAATCTTTCTTTGATAGTAGATTTGTGTGGCAGGAGACAAATAGTCCTTATGTGTATAATCTCTCGTTAGAATCTCGCCAGCCATTGTGTTGTATGCCTGTGACATGTTCTGATCGTTCACGTCATGATTCCTATTTAAAAAAGCTGAGATTTGAAACATGTTTCCCTTTCCTTGCGTAAGCCAAGATAATCTGCCTCTAAGATGATTTGAACGAAAAATCGAGTTCTTAACCTCCGATGTCTTGATAACTGTTCTATCAATAAATGTCATACTCGTAGCGGATTCTTCTCCTCTGTCTAAAGTATAGTGCCCATAATTGCCAGAAATCTGAAAATTAAGTTCAGAATTTTTCTTATAATGTTTCAAATCCAGCATTCCATCGCCCTTTCCTATGTTGAGATGGTGATAAACATTGCCATATACTAATCCACCGCTATCATGATTTTTCATAATGAAGTCTATCACGGCAGAGGCAGAAGGATGGTTGGGGTCAAATTTTTGATAGAAATCTATTCGATTAATGTCTTTGGGATTAAGTGCCTGTATCTCGCCCTTATCAACCTCTCTCCCATTTATGCAAAGGAGGACTTCACCTGTTTTTGATGTAACAGCGTGATTTATGAGGTCAACATTCAGTCCAGGAATAGTCATTGCAGATAATGTTGCGTAACCATCGAAAGTATTCTTTTTTACATTCTCTGGTACGTGAATCATCATTTTGTCTCCTTTTGTTGTGAAATTAGTACCTGTTACAATAACATCGCTAAGAAGTTTAGAGTCTGGAAGTATGTTTATGTCCCCAAGTTCCATGTGTTGGTTGCAATTGATGTACTTTGGGATATATCCAACCATTGTTATCTTCAACAAATTATTACTCATTTCAGACTTGACAGAGAACTTTCCGTCCTTGTCCGTTATAGTTCCAACAATCAAACTAGAGTCTTTCGGTGACAGTAAACTTACAGTGACATTCCCCATTGGGGTTCTCTTCTCATCAAGAACTCTTCCTGTCAAAACTTGTCCATACACAGAACAGGTAAAAAAAGTAATAAGTAACAACGGATATCTTCTCATTTCTTTTATTGATTTAAAAACTTCTTGTGCTTTATGATTACTTTTCCATGCTATTCGAAGCTGTTATTTAAATGGTTTTTTGTGACATGGACCTGTTTAATTAAATATTCAACAAGTTCCTTTTAATTAGATGTTTTGTTAAAGAGTCCAATTTTAAGATTGTCCCACGCATTTTTCAATAACATCTATTGAGCCACAATATCCGTGAATCAATACCTATTTGTCTGCGGCAACTTCCATCGGTTTAACACAGGACGATGTTCTTTGTTCATTTTTCATTCCAAGTCAATTTGATAAAGTTTTTTGATTTGGCAAAGTTAAGAAAATATTTCTTTCAAGACAAGTGAAGTTGCGCTTTTTTTATAGGTGTTGGATTTCGTATGCGAAACCAATTCCAAAGTTGAGACTTGTGACAAATTGGTGCAAAGCGAAAACATGGTTGTAAAAAAGATTGCTGTTAGCCAACAAAGTATGAGTGCTCGCACATAAATTGGTTATTGAAATGGAATTACAATGTTTAAAGTCACGAATTTCAGGTTTTTCGTTATTAATTGTAGGTTACTTGTAACACATCTTTTGGTTTTACATCTTGTTACGTGTTATGTGTAACGCTGTAACATGTAATGTGTAATCGTGTTCTAACAAAATGTAATAATGTTCAATATAAGATGTAATAAAATTCCAAGTAGTTGATAACGCTTCGGTTGTTTAAAACACGTTCAACAAAGGCTTTGCTTACGTGTTGGAAGAGACATGAAAACGCATTGGCGCTTCTTGCTACTTGGGGCTTAGTTGACATTGGCGTGTAGTGCGAAAAATAACGAATTAATGCTAATCTCTTACGCGTGCGCGCGCGTACAATATTATATATGTGGGCTAAGTTGATGACTTGGCCCGTTAACAGACTAACGTACGCGTTAGCTTTATGAGCATCTTAGCCTGGTGGAGGATTAAGACCAATTGCATACTAGCTACAAACGAAATCTCTTATATCTGCTTCTACTTGTTTGGTGTCAATGCTTTCTTTGCTTGTATGTTGCCACTCTTATGGCAGAATGAGGTCTATATATATAAGGAGTGTTGCCGATGGCTTTTCGTTTCGCTCTACATTGCACAATACTTAACATTTCTTGCCCCACCTTTTCTTCTTTCACGTTTGCCCGAAAACGCAAAAAGTTGTACCTTTGTGCAGAAATGAAGCGTTCAGGATCATATATATATAAATCCCCTCTGTTATTGCATAAAGCGTTAAAAGCCTTGCCCTTGTGGTGCATGGTGGCTTTGTTGGCGGCATGTAGTGCAACGAAATTCGTGCCCGATGAAAGCTATCTGCTCGAAAAGGTTGAGCTGAAGGCCGACACGAAGAAGTTTAATGTGGCCTCGCTCGAACCTTACATCCGCCAGAAGGCCAACTCCAAGTGGTTCTCGGTGTTTAAAATTCCCTTGGGTACATACGCCCTTTCGGGGCGCGACACCACCAGATGGATTAACCGTACGCTGCGTAAGATTGGCGAAGAACCTGTGGTGTACGACACGTTGCAGGCCCAATTGTCGTGCAACGACCTGAAACTGGCCTTGCAAAACATGGGTTACATGAACGCCGAGGTAGACCTCACCACGCGCGCTAAGGGCAAACGCCTAACGGCCATTTATACCTTGCACCCAGGAACGCCCTTTTTCATCAACTCGGTGCGCTACGACATACAAGATTCCGTTATCGCCCGAATGCTCGATTTAGGCAATCCCGACCGCCAGGAGCTAAAGGCGGGCGACCCTTTCACCGTTACGAGACTAGAGGAAGAGCGCAAACGCATCACCCGTATATTGATGGATAGTGGCTATTACCGCTTTCACAAAGACTTTATTCAATATGGAGCCGATTCAACTGCGGGTCAAAACCAAATCAACCTGATGCTCCATTTGCTGCCTTACCGTCCTAACAGTGCCGCACCCGAAACGCTTCATCCCCGATATAGCATACGCAACGTAACATTTTCGAGCAACGACAGTGCTAAAATTCACCTGCGTCCGCGTGTGTTGAGGCGAAGTACGCTCATCAAGGAGGGCGACCTTTTCAGTGCCACACAGCTACAACGCACCTATGCCAACTTTGCTCGTATGCAGGCCGTTCGCTACACCAACATAAGGTTTACCGAAGCCCCCGACACCACTTTGCTAGATTGCGACATCAATATCAGCACCAACAAGCCCTCTTCCATTTCGTTCCAACCCGAAGGAACCAATACGGCGGGCGACCTTGGAGCGGCTGCATCGGTTACGTACGAAAACAGAAACCTCTTCAGGGGCAGTGAGTTGTTGAGCATTCAGCTACGTGCAGCCTACGAGGCTATTACGGGATTGGAGGGGTATCAAAACAAAGACTATCAGGAATATGGCGTAGAAACCAAGCTCACTTTTCCTCGATTTGTGGCCCCTTTGCTGTCGCGCTCGTTTCGTAGACGTAGCATTGCCACCAGCGAACTTTCGCTCAACTGGAACCTTCAGAACCGTCCTGAGTTCCATCGGCGCGTGTTTTCTACGGCATGGCGTTATCATTGGAACGAGCCACGCCACCATATCTCATACCGATACGACTTTTTCGACATCAACTACGTTTACATGCCGTGGATTAGTTCGCGTTTCAAGGCCGACTATTTGGATAACGTCACGAGCCGAAACGCCATTCTGCGATATAACTACGAAGACCTTTTTATCCTTAAAATGGGCTTCGGACTGGCCTTTAACGATGGCGAAAACGCTTTGAAAGTAAATGTAGAGTCGGCAGGAAACATGTTGCATGCGGTATCGAAGATGTTTCGTTTGCCACAAAACGCCGATGGGAAATACACCTTGGTGAACATTGCCTACGCGCAATACGTGAAGTTTGATGTTGACTTTACCCGACTTTTCCAGTTTGACGAACGCAATTCATTGGCTTTCCACGTAGGTCTGGGTGTGGCCTATCCTTACGGCAACAGTACCATCTTGCCTTTCGAGAAACGCTATTTCTCGGGTGGAGCAAACTCGGTGAGAGGTTGGCGAGTGCGCGAATTGGGGCCTGGAACGTTCAAAGGCACGGATGGACGTATCGACTTTATCAACCAAACGGGCGATATGAAGTTAGACATGAACTTGGAATATCGCACCTTTTTGGGATGGAAACTACATGGAGCGGTGTTTGTTGATGCAGGTAACATCTGGACCTTGCGCAATTATGCCGATCAACCAGGCGGACAATTTCGCTTCAATAGCTTCTATCGGCAAATCGCTTTGGCCTACGGATTGGGTCTTAGACTTAACTTCGACTACTTCATTCTGCGTTTCGACCTTGGCATGAAGGCTGTAAATCCCGCTTACGAAACATCGCGTGAGCATTATCCGCTGCTCTATCCCAACTTCAAACGCGACTTCGCTTTCCATTTTGCCGTAGGTTTGCCCTTCTAAACACTTGCCCCTTCATGGCGCTTCATGCCTTGGTGCAGGCGCAAAACATATTTAACGTAATGCCATTTGGCACTTATTTTTAGCGATGACAAGAAACGAACGATACAAATACATTCTGGATTACTTTCGCGCGCAAGCACCAATTGTAACCACCGAACTTGAGTTTGGCTCTGCCTTTCAGCTGTTGGTGGCCACGTTGCTCAGTGCGCAATGCACCGATAAGCGCATCAATCAGGTTACACCTGCCTTGTTCGCGCGTTTTCCCACGGCCGAAGCGATGGCCAAAGCCGAAGTAGAAGAGGTGTTCGAGTACGTTAAATCGGTGAGCTACCCTAATGCTAAGGCCAACCATCTGGTGGCTATGGCGCGCAAATTGGTAGACGATTTCAAGGGAGAAATGCCCAGTACCACGGCCGAACTTACCACGCTGCCTGGCGTAGGACGCAAAACGGCGAACGTGATGCAGGCCGTTTGGTTCGACAAACCTAACATGGCGGTAGACACGCACGTATATCGTGTGAGCCATAGAATGGGCTTGGTGAGCAAAAAAGCCAACACGCCGCTGAAAGTAGAGCAAGAATTGCTGCGCCACATACCCAGCGTAGATGTGAATAAGGCACACCATTGGCTGCTGCTTCATGGCCGATATGTGTGCGTAAGCCGAAAGCCTAAATGTGAAGAGTGTGTGTTTAACGACATTTGCCCTAAGCTTTTGGAGGGTTCGAAACTCGAATAAGGGTGAAAGGGTGAAAAGATGGAAAGGGTGAAAAAGTGAAAAGTAGGAAAGGGAACAGGGAGAAAAGCTGGTTTTGGCCTGTTTTATTCGTTGTGCTTTTCATCTAAAATAGAGCGTGTTAAGCAAGGGCGCGATGGTTTTAAAATCAAGCTTTTGTGCGAAACGAATAATGTAAGAACAATATAATGATGGGCTAGGCGATAACCGATTGCTAGCCTTTAAAAGCAATAAATATTAGAGAAGATGAACGTTAAGCGTATTTTAAACTATCTGGCCGAGCTGTCGGCGAATAACAATCGCGATTGGTATCAGGCACATAAGGATGAATATACGGCATGTAGGGCCGATTTTGAAGCGGGTGTTCGCCAAGCATTAAGTGCCATTTCACTGTTCGATAGCGAGATTAGTCACCTGCAAGTGAAGGATTGTGTGTATCGTTTTAACCGCGATACGCGTTTTTCGGCCGACAAGTCGCCATACAAAAACCACTTCGGCGCATACATGTGCGCCAAAGGTAAAAAGGCTTTGCGCGGTGGTTATTACCTACATGTGGAACAAGGAAAATGCCTTTTGGCCGTGGGAGGTTATTGGCTGCCCACGAATATTCTCACTTCGTGCCGCAACGAGATAATGGGCAACATCGATACATGGCGTAGCATTGTGGAAAATAAGGCTTTCGTAGACCTGTTTGGTAGACCCAACGAAACCAAATGGGGAGAAGGTACGCGTGGTTTTGGGCTTGATTCGCTTAAAAGTGCACCCAGTGGATTTCCTCGCGACTATGAGTTTATACAGTATCTGCGCATGAAAGACTATTGCGTATGGGTGAAAGTGCCCGACAATTTCTTTGAGGGTGATGCCTGGATAGACGAGATGACGCGGATATTTAAAGTGGGCAAGCCCATGATGGACTTTATGAATAACGTGATTGATGATTATGAATAAGGGATAAAAAAGCCTCACTCATAGCCCTTCTCCAAAGAGAGAGGGGAGTAATATGCCATGTTTGTGCAAGGCTAAACACACAAGTGATATTTGTATAGAGCACTGTTGAAGATGCTACAAAGTGCTTGTATGGTCACTACAAAGCACTTGTAGTGGCACTACAAAATGCTTGTACGGGCACTACAAGGTGCTTGTAGGGAGAGTACAACAATCTTTGTAGCGTCAAAAAGTGTTTGTATGATAGTTTAAGGTGTTTGTTCAGGCCGTTTTTTAGTTGCTGATGACGCGTTGTTTACCAGGTGTTTTGTTCTAGCGAACGCAGTAAAATGGTACATGGCTTCTTATCCCAAACTCGCCAATTAACCCTTCCGTCGTTCGCATTTTCATCGTTCCGGGAATGCGACTTCTAAGCCCTGATGATGCATGATTACATTAATCACCGTGTTAAATATGTTTTGGACGGCTGTTCCATGTCATCTGGAATGCTGTTCCAGTTGAATTGGAACACTGTTCCAACTTATCTGGAACAGGTTTCCATCTTAGCTGTAACAAAGCGGGAGCTTAAAAAGCTCACTATAAGAGCTTATATGATGAGGTGTGAAAGATGGCGTTTGGAGCTAGGAAGGGTGAATTGGTGGCGGTGATAGGCTGTGGAATGAACCGTCTAGATTGTGCCAAGCTAGTATCAAATGTTACGTGAATTCGAGATAAGATACGATGCTTTCTTGAGCAGGAATAGATAAAAAACGAATAGCCGTCTCGCCAACTAGCGCTATGCGATAGTTGACATAGCGAACATCTTTTATCCCGAATTCGCGTATAATCATGTTAGACGCAGCCTTATTGGTGTAATTTAGTGGGCAATCATGCAAATGCCTACGTCTTCGAAATACTGAAAGACGTAGGCATTTGCTTGTTAAGTTGTTAGATTAATCGCTTAATTCGTTAGAATAAATCCTTAATATTTAGTGTACAACTCCTATTATTAATGTGTTGCTTTCCACCAACTGGTTTCCCTTTTGGTGGTTAAGGCGTTTTCGAAATCCGACTGCGTGGGGTCGCTGATGGTAATTCCGCAATACGCATTTACGGGGATTGTTGAAGGGTAATGTTGCTCAAGGGCTGTGTAAATATATGGAGTATAAGACTTATATGGGACCAACTGGGCAAGGGCAGATTGCATCTCATGTGCCATTGACTGTGTTTCGGGTGTGTTGCAGAGCTTGTTCACGTAGTCGCCCATGTCAAAAAAGATGGTCTTTTCGTACCCGTCAAGTCGCTGAATGTCTTTCCAATCAATGAGCTTGGCATTGTTTGCGGTTGCGGCGTTAATCGTTTTCATGCGCGCAGCCACTTCTTCCACCTTGCTGCAATCGGTAACGCCGATGTTGCCGTATGGCCATTTATAGTTCGAATAAAAATTGTGGAACTCGTTAACAACCTCCTTATAGTTGGGTTTTGGCTGTGTCAGGTGTTTCCAAATGTTCTTATAGGGCATGCCGTAGGCCATAATCTCGCTGCAACAACCAATGAGATAGTCGGTGGCGTGGCGCATTTCGTAGGCCACTTCCACGTTAGACATATAGCAGTCGTCGAACATAACGAATTGCATTCGCATCTTAGCTTGCTCTATGGCCGCAGCCAACGTGGGGATGTTGGTTTGAAAATAATGGTCGCTTCCACCGAAATAGCGTGTGCGAGCCCTGCTCTTACCCTCTGAGAAAAGCCAACCCGTGCCATGGCAGCCCACAATGAGGGCGTATTGTTTGGCAGGAGCCTCCACCTTTACTTTGCTTAGCAAACTTGCTAAGCCGTTAGCCGTGGTGTAAGCAGGCATGTTGTGCTTGTCGAAGTGTTGTAGCGTGTCGCGCTGACATCTGCCATTGGCAGCATATTTCACTTCTATCAGCACCGCATGGTTGGCTGATGTGGCGATAAACACCATCAGTTTATTGCGTCCCAATCCCTTTTCGGCCTCGATGGCAGCCTCAATATCTTCGATGTTTTGCAGAAAATTGTTGTACAAACTACCTGTCTCGTTGTTTCTGGCGGCACTCCATGGCATGTAGACAAAGATGGTTTTGTTGGGCAAGTTTTTGGGAACGGGGTAGGGTGCAGGCACATCTTCTTGACAACTCACGATGAAGAGCGTTGCCAAGAGTATGAGTAATGAAGTGAGTTTCTTTTGCATGAAAGGGATGTTGGGGATGAAATGGGAAGAAGTTCCTGCACCGTTCGCTGCCATTGTTTTACTTGCGTGTCACCATATTTTGCGTGTGCAAGGGCGTGTTTGATGGTGCGGAGCGGTTCAGGAACTTCGTTTGTAGGTGGGTGATGGTGCGTTTGTTACGCCAAGTCCGCGTTTAAAGGGATGTTATATAAATTCACGATTCAAAACAATCCAGTAAAGGGGGAGTTCCCAAATCTCTCTTTATCTTTCTTCAATTCCTCGATAGACGCTTTTAGTGCGGTAATCTTTTCTTCCGAGTCGCTTTGTTTCTTGCGTTCCAAGGCCACAACTGCTTCGGGGGCGTTGGCCACAAAGCGTTCGTTAGACAGTTTCTTTTTGATGCCGGCAAGGAAACCTTCGAGGTGCGTCAATTGCGCCTCTAGTTTACTAATCTTTGTTTCAAAGTCAATTAGATTGCCAATATGTACAACAAATTCGTGGGTTTCAACCATGAAAGTATAAGTTCCATTTGTTATAGGAGGCTCACTTGTAAAGCCTACATTGGCCATCTTTTCAATTAGACTTACATAGTCTTGCCAAATGTTTTCTTTGCCCATGTATCGTAGGTCGAACTTGTCTTTTGGGGACAATCGCTCTTGACTACGCATTGTTCTCACGCCACTGATAATCTGTTTGACTAATTCCATCTTGGCGTTCAGCTTATTGTCGGCCTCCGTGGGTGCATCTATTTTCAGGTATTGGCACATAATCGATTCGCCCTCTTTGCGTTCGGCGATGTGTTGCCACAGCTCTTCGGTAATGAAGGGCATGAAGGGATGCAGCATGTTGAGCAACGTTTCGAAGTAGCGCAACGTGGCGTTGTAGGTGTGGCTATCTATGGGTGAGCCGTAAGCAGGCTTCACCATTTCGAGATACCAGCTTGAGAACTCGTCCCAGAAAAGACGATATACCGCCATAAGAGCTTCCGAAATGCGGTACTTAGAGAACAAGTCGTTCAGTTCTTCGTTGGTTTGACGTAGCTTGGCTTCGAACCATTGACAGGCAATTCGGCTGGCTTTGGGTTGCGGTTGGTCGCTAACTTCCCAGCCCTTAACGAGCCTAAACGCGTTCCAAATTTTGTTGTTGAAGTTACGTCCTTGTTCGCATAGTGCCTCATCGAAAAGAATATCGTTGCCCGCAGGTGCCGAAAGCATCATGCCCATACGAACACCGTCGGCGCCATATTGCTCTATCAGTTCGATGGGGTCAGGCGAGTTGCCGAGCGATTTCGACATTTTGCGTCCCAATTTGTCGCGTACGATACCCGTGAAATACACGTTCTTGAAAGGCATTTTACCACGATATTCGTACCCAGCCATAATCATTCGGGCCACCCAGAAGAAAATAATGTCGGGTCCTGTTACAAGGTCGCTCGTGGGATAATAGTAGTTTATCTCCTCGTTATCGGGTTGGTTGATGCCGTTGAACACCGAGATGGGCCACAACCAAGACGAGAACCACGTGTCCAAACAGTCCTCATCTTGCTCCAAATCGGTAGCGGTGAGGGTGCTGCACACGGCTTTGGCCTTAGTGAGCGCTTCTTCGGCATTGAGCGCCACCACACATTCGCGCTTTCCTTTGGCCGTGAAATAATAGGCCGGGATGCGATGTCCCCACCACAACTGACGGCTGATACACCAGTCTTTGATGTTTTCTAGCCAGTGGCGATAGGTGTTTTTGTATTTTTGGGGATAGAAAGCGATGTCGTCGTCCATAACGGGTTGCAGCGCCAAGTCGGCAAAATGCTGCATTTTAAGGAACCATTGGGTAGACAGTTTCGGCTCGATGGGCACGTGTGTACGTTCTGAATAGCCCACCTTGTTGTTGTAGTCCTCGGTCTTTTCCATCAATCCAGCCGCTTCTAGATCGCTGGCGATTTGCTTGCGCACGTCCATGCGATCCATGCCAACGTACAAACCAGCCGCTTCGGATAGCGTACCGTTGTCGTTAAAGATGTCGATGGTGTCCAATCCGTGCTTCAATCCCAGGTTATGGTCGTTTATATCGTGTGCGGGAGTTACCTTCAAGCACCCCGTTCCAAACTCAATGTCCACGTAATCATCTTCAATCACGGGTATTTCGCGGCCTACCAGCGGCACGATAACATGCTTGCCTTTCAGCCAAGAGTTCTTCGGGTCGTTCGGATTGATGCACATGGCGGTGTCGCCCATAATCGTTTCGGGGCGTGTAGTGGCTACCACGGCGTATTTTCCTGGTTCTTCGACCACCATATATTTAAGGTAGAAGAGCTTGGAGTGCTCTTCCTTGTACACCACCTCTTCGTCGGAGAGTGCCGTTTGTGCTTGGGGGTCCCAGTTAACCATGCGAACGCCGCGGTAAATCAATCCCTTTTCGTAGAGATCGCAGAACACTTTGAGGACGCTTTCCGAGCGTTCGTCGTCCATGGTGAATGCCGTTCGGTCCCAATCGCACGATGCGCCCAGGCGTCTAAGCTGTTTAAGGATGATGCCACCGTGTTCGTGTGTCCAATCCCACGCGTGTTTTAGAAACTCGTTGCGGCTTAAATCCGTTTTCTTCACGCCCTTTTCGGCTAGCTTGGCCACCACTTTTGCCTCGGTGGCGATGGATGCGTGGTCGGTGCCAGGCACCCAACAGGCGTTCTTTCCCTCCATTCGTGCACGACGAACGAGGATGTCTTGTATCGTGTTGTTAAGCATGTGGCCCATGTGTAGCACGCCCGTTACGTTGGGCGGAGGGATAACCACGGTGTAAGGAGCCCTTCCGTCGGGCTTACTGGCAAAGAGTTTGTTGTCTAGCCAATATTGATACCATTTGGTTTCCACTTCTCTGGGGTCATACTTACTTGCTATTTCCATATCCTGTGTTAATGTTATAAAGTCTCACTTCGTGTGTACAGACTGCAAATTTACTAAAAAACATTGGATTAACGCCACGAAGTGGGGCGCTATTCTTTATATAATATGTGTGGTGGGGAGTTCCAATTCGTGTGCGCCAATCATGGCATTGAAGAGCATGATGCGTTGGAACGAGGCGAGAGAGGCTGGTGTAATCTGTGCTTCCGTTAGCTGGCCACGCTGTAAAAGCCATTGGCGCATGGTGCCATTTAGTAGCGGTTGGGCAGGCGTGACCCACTTATGTCCATCGAAGAAGGCCACGTTGGTAAACGAGGTGTCGGTAATCAGTCCGTTTTTAACGATAAGCACCTCGTCGCAACCATTGCGAAGAGCCAACAATCGGTCGAGTTCGTGGCGGTCGTTGCTTTTAAATGTGTAGCTGATATTGTTGTCTTCCACCATGCGAAGCCACTGTATTTCGCGGCGCTTGTATGTTTGGTACGTGGTATCGCATACCCCATCAGCGTCGTAAACCACTCTGGCCTTGATGCGTTCATCGCTTATTGGCGCATCATCGAGCCACTTTTGCAGGCTAATGGGTGTGGCATGTGGGGCAAAATGCATGCGCGTGGCGTTCATTCGTGCCTCGTGCAGGGACAGATTTATGGCTTTTCTGCCCTCAATCCTGATGGTTTCTACAAATTGGTGCATACACTTTTTCAATCACTTCGTGGTATTCGTCTTTCCAATTGCTCTTTGCCGTGATGCCGCCACCTGCCTTAAAGTACAGCTTACCGTCGTGTTGGTCGATAAACCTAATCATCACTGCACTATCCAATTCGCCGTTATCCCATCGCCCCATCACACCCGTATAGAAGTCGCGATGATAATTTTCGGCCTCGGCAATTGTCTCAACGGTTTTCTTTTTGGGTGCGCCCGTTATCGAACCAGCAGGCAATTGCGAAAAAATAACGTCGCCAGGGCGTTGCGTTAGGTGATGCATGAGTTGCCCTTTTATCTCCGAACTGGTTTGCAAAAGCGGTCCGCGGTGGGTGTTCAGCCGCTCCACGTATCGGTAACGCTCCACACGCACATTGCTGGCAACCATGCTTAGGTCGTTTCTAATAAGGTCTACGATGGTGGCATGTTCGGCGGCTTCTTTCTCATTGGCCAACAGTTGTTCGGCCGACAGTGGCGAAACGTCCTCGGCCGTGCCTTTCATCGGGTACGAATGAATCTCCCCTCGCGAAATCTTTACAAACGTTTCGGGCGAGAAACACACCAGCTTGTCTTTCATCCAAAGCCGATAACGCGCGTTGGCCGCATGGTAAAGGTCGAGCAATGAGAGGTTGGTTTGCAGCCCTACACGGCAAGTAAGGTTGGCCAGATAGCTGTTTCCGGCCAGCATGGCATTTCTAACGATGTTGAAACTATGCTGATATTCGGCTTCGGTGGGTGGTTCGATGCGCCATTCAATGTCGTTGTTGGTGGGGTGGGAGGTTTGTGTGGCGTTGCCTATACCGTTGAAACAATACTTCAATTCATTGGCATCCACCTCGCTTTCGGGTTCAACCACGGCGCGTTTGGCATCGTAATCTATAATGAAAAGAAAAGGCACGGCCTGCTCGGCCAAGTCATTCATGCGTTGTTTAGCCTCTTCCCGATTGTAAAAATTCATTTTTCTACTTGACGTTTTTGATGGTGTAAAAGTACGAATAAAATGTGAAATGCCGAAATGTAGCACTTTTATTCAACGTTACAGTTTATTTTTTATTATCTTTGCATCAGCAGAACGGCATTCGCCATGTAGCCTTTGGGGGTGGACGGCGTTTGCCAACACCAAACATATAGTATGCATACGAAAAAAGAAAAGATGGAAGCCTTTGGGCGATTGCTCGATGTGCTCGACGATTTGAGAGAGAAATGCCCGTGGGATAAGAAGCAAACCTTTGAAAGCCTGCGGCCGAATACGATAGAAGAAACATACGAACTGTGTGACGCTTTGGCTAAGAACGACATGAAAAATGTTTGTAAAGAACTGGGCGACGTATTGATGCACACCGCATTTTACGCCCTGTTGGCCAGCGAAAAGGGTGAGTTCGACATAGCCGACGTTTGCAACCAGGAGGCCGACAAGCTGATTTTCAGACATCCGCACATTTATGGTGACGTGCAAGCCGATAACGAAGAGCAGGTGTTGAAAAACTGGGAGCAGATAAAGTTGCAAGAAAAGGATGGTAACGAAACGGTGCTTTCGGGGGTGCCTGATGCGCTACCGAGTGTCATCAAGGCCTATCGCATACAAGATAAAGCACGAAACGTAGGTTTCGATTGGAAAGAAAAGAACGACGTTTGGGCGAAAGTGCGCGAAGAATTGGACGAGTTGGAAGCTGAACTGAAAAGAGAAGACAAGGAAAAATCTACCCAAGAGCTGGGCGATTTCTTGTTTAGCGTAATCAATGCAGCAAGACTTTACCACCTCAATCCCGACAACGCGTTGGAGCAAACCAACCAAAAGTTCATCCGAAGGTTCAACTATGTAGAGCAACATTCTATCAAGGTGGGCAAGCCACTGACAGAGATGACGCTCGAAGAGATGGACGAGCTGTGGAACGAAGCTAAGCGCGAAGAGAGAAAGATGAATTCGTAAGTCTCTGAGTTTCTAAATTTTTGAGTTTCTGATGCGTAGGTTTGACAGGCTAAAGGTTGTGAGCTCACCACCTCACACCTCAATAACTCATAAGCTCACCACCTCAATAGCTCTCCAACTTACAACTCAATAACTCATAAACTCACCACCTCAATAACTCGTAAACTTATAAACTCAATAACTCATAAACTCACCACCTCAATAACTCGTAAACTTATAAACTCAATAACTCATAAACTAAAAGTATAACCTATGGATAAGAGAATATCAACCATATTGTTCGCCATTGTGGCCGTTTTGTTCATTGTGGCCTGTGGCGATGGTAAGAAAAAGGACAACAAGCAGCAGTCGATTGCTACGATGGAGGAGAGCAAGGGCGACTCAACCGCTTATGGTGTGTGTGGCGTAAACACCGCTATGCATACCTTGGAGCTTGTTACCGTGCAAGGCGACACGATTAATTACCTTTTCGATGTTGACGATGCATCGGCCGTTAAGGGTGGATTGCTCGCTGGTGACAGGTTGGCCGTAGTGGGATATAAGAACGCTGATGGCGAGAACGAAGCCTCTCTGGTGCTCAACCTCACCACCCTGATGGGCAAATGGCGGAGCATAGACAAGCAATTCGAATTGATGGAAGACGGCACGGTGCTGTCGGCCGTGAAGGAAGAGTCGCAGCCTTGGACGTCGTGGAAGGTGTTCAACGGTCAGCTTGTGTTAAATAAAGATACCTTTACGGTGAATGCTCTGGGTGGCGACTCGCTTTACTTGGAGAACAAACACGGCATTTTCACCTTCACGCGACAAAAGTAACAGGGCCCTTGGAACCGTTTAAAGTGCACATCCTGGGCTGTGGCAGTGCGTTGCCTACATTGAAACACAACGCCACATCGCAGGTGGTAGACATCCGTGGGAAGCTGTTTATGATCGATTGCGGCGAGGGAACGCAGGTTCAACTGCGTCGTTCACGCATCCGTTTTACCAAAATCGGAGCAGTGTTTATCTCGCATCTGCATGGCGACCACTGCTTCGGACTCATCGGTATGATTTCCACTTTCGGCCTACTTGGTCGTACGGCAGCCTTGCATGTGTATGCTCCCGCCGAGCTAGGACCGATGCTTCGCACGCAGCTAGATTTCTTTTGCGGCGGCATCGAGTTCGAAGTGGTGTTTCATGCCATAGATACTACGGTGAAACAGGTGATTTACGAAGACAAGAGTCTTACCGTAGAGAGCATTCCTTTGGAACATCGAATTGCCTGTTGTGGCTTCCTTTTCCGCGAGAAAGGATTGTTGCCGCACATCCGTCGCGACATGATCGACTTCTATCGCATACCCATCAGCCAAATCAACAATATCAAGTTGGGGGCCGATTGGGTAGACGATGAAGGTCGAACGGTTTCCAATGAGCGCCTAGTTACGCCTGCCGACCCAGCCCGAGCATACGCCTATTGCAGCGATACACGCTATATGCCGCGGCTGCACGAGGTGGTACAAGGTGTCAACACCCTCTATCACGAAGCCACTTACGACAGTTCGATGGCCTCGCGAGCACGACTTTACTTCCATAGCACTGCCGAAGAGGCGGCCAAAGTGGCACGCGATGCAGGAGTGGGGAAGCTTGTTTTGGGCCATTACAGTGCCCGATACGAAGCCGAAGACATCTTGCTCGCTGAGGCTAAGACCATCTTCCCGAACACAATCTTGGCGCAAGAGGGGTTAGAAATAGATGTCTAAGGAGGATGGACAGAAGTGGCTAGTTGGATGGATTACGACTAGGCGAGGGCAGTGTGCTGGTTATCAGTTGGCTAGTTAACGAGTTAACGGCGGGTGTGAGCAGCGTATAAGTTGGCTAGTCGGTGACTTAATAGGTCACGAAGACAAAACCAACATCACTCATTAATTTGACAAAAGTGAATTGTTGTAACAGTATGTCCCCTTTAAAAACGTGCCTAATTCTCCCATTTTATTTCGGTTAGAGAACACAAATTCTTCGCCTTTGTTAAATAGTTTTAACGCAAACGCATTGCGCTAATTTAGCTTCTTGATTTACATCAAAATGTGCTATATTTGCAGATGAAACCAGAAAACATTCCGTATATGTCAAAGACGTTACTTACAATATTATTCGCAACCGCCCTATTGATGGGCAATCCACTCACATCGAGAGCCAATGCGGCACTCGAAATGATTGATAACGACTTCCAAAATGTCGTTATCAGCGTCACGGAGTCTACCATGCACGTTTCGGGAGCAGCAGGACAGATGCTTGCCATCTACGACTTGGCAGGCGTAAGGATAGCCTATTTCAAGATAGACAGTGCCGAAAAGCACTTCGATTTGGGGCTGCCAAAGGGTTGCTACATCGTAAAGGTGGGTAAGGTGGTACGTAAAATAGCCATCAGGTAATATCGTTCGTTAAAGTTCCGTGTGCCCGATGAGGGTATGTTAGGGCGTAGAAGCGTGGGGCAAAAACGCATGGGCGTGGGCCTATACCTTTCTAAATCGAAACAATTTTACGCAAGCCTGCTACGACATGCGCAATAAACACAAGGATAAAGGATATAAAGGGGCCGCACAAAACATCAGCGGCATTTCAATGAGATACATTCTAGAGTTAGGTAAGTCCTCTTCTATTTTAATAGGTAAGTTCTCTTCTTTGGTGCTTTTCATTTGTCTCTTCCTCGTCGCTTGTAACGAGAAAGGCTATGTTCAGCGTCCATTACCTTCGTTGGAAGCCGTCAACGACATGGCAAATCAATCTTTTCAGCTTGACGCCAACAAAATCAGACAACATCTTTATCGACTGGCGAAGGCCGACCGCGATTCTCTTGTGGCCGATGCACGTACCCGAAGGTATTACCGAGATGGTGGAAACCTGCTTTGGGTAGACCGATTTGGCACCGATACACGCGCCGATAGTCTGCTGGTTTACCTCGATGCGGTGGAAAATATGGGGTTTAGCAAACGGGTTTTTGGCGTTAAACAGATAGAACGCGACCTGCAACGGCTGCGCACACTCGATGTAGATACGGGCATACGCGACATCAATCGCGTAGCGGCACGCCTTGAATACAACCTCACCAAGGCATTTTTACGCTACACGGCAGGCCAACATTTCGGCTTTACCAATCCCACACAGATATTCAATCGTTTAGATATTCGCGAGCAAGATTCCGTTCGCACCACCTATCGTGGACTTTTCGACGTCCCCGTAAAGCGTCCCCCGAAAGATTTTTATCCCACAGCTTTGCGCAAGATATATAACGACTCGGTGGCTATTTTCCTACGCGAGTCGCAGCCCCAAAATGCACTTTACGCTCAATTGGTAAAGCATTTCAAAGGCAAAAGCTTGTCGGAGGTCGACCGTGTGCGACTACTCTGCAACATAGAGCGAAGCCGTTGGCGTCAAGACGATTATCCGCAAAACCATCGTAAGTATGTGTTGGTAAACGTTCCCTCGTTTCATCTCGATGCGATAGAGGGCGACAGCGTGCTCACCATGCGTATGGCTTGTGGCACTTTAGATACAAAGACGCCTTTGCTCAATAGCCATATCATGCGCATGGACGTAAATCCGCAATGGATTATTCCCCGAAGCATCATCAAGAAAGAGGTGATTGCCCATGCGGGAAACACCGACTATTTCGACCGTCACCGCTATTTCATCCTCAATCGATCTACGGGAAGGCGTGTCGATCCTTGCAGCGTGTCGGCTGGTATGTTGCTAACGCCCGACTATTTTGTCGTTCAAGAGGGTGGCGAAGGTAATTCGCTGGGCCGTATCGTGTTCCGATTCAACAACAATTTCTCCATTTTCATCCACGACACCTCGTCGAAATGGGCCTTCGAACGCGGAAATCGTGGCGTGTCGCATGGTTGCATTCGCGTTCAAAAGCCCTTCGAGTTGGCTGTGTTCCTGCTCAAAGATAAGGATAAATCACTGATCGATAAGATAAACTATTCGATGCAGGCCGACCTGTCGAAGCGCAAAGACGGCGAAGAACCTAAACCGCGCGTGGACTATCGGCGACTGGTTAACAGCGTGAAGGTAAACCCCAACGTTCCGCTTTTCATCACCTATTACACGCTTTATCCCGACATGGCAGGTCGGATTCAAACCTATGCCGACGTATATGGTTACGATCAGGTGCTTTATCGCTACCTGCGTAATTTCGCCATTTAGTCTCCGCTCAGGTCTTCCGCCTCCTCGTTCATCGGCATTTCACACTTTCTTCAATCATTTTTTGCACCAACGGCGTAATGACAGAATTAGACGAACAGCATTTGTTGCAGCGTTTGGCCAGCCCCGCAACCCGCCATGCAGCTTTCGAAGCCATGGTAAAGGCCTACGCCCAGCCGCTTTATTGGAAAATAAGGCGTATGGTGCTTGTGCATGAAGATGCCGACGACTTGGTGCAAAACGTGTTCTTGAAGGCTTGGAACGGACTAGACAACTTCAAACAGCAGTCAAAGCTCTCCACATGGCTTTATCGAATAGCCATCAACGAGGCACTAGATTTTCTTCGCAGGCAAAAAAATGCTCTCGCGTTGCAATCTCCCGCCGAACCCACTTTGACCCAAGAACTGCTCGCCGACGATTATTTTGATGGCGATGAAACCCAAGCCCGCTTTCAAGAGGCTATTGCCTCACTGCCCGATGTGCAACGAACGGTGTTCAACCTACGCTATTTCGACGAGATGAAATACGAGGAAATAAGCGTTATTCTCTCAACGAGCGTTGGGGCATTAAAGGCCAGTTACCATTTAGCCGTTAAGAAAATACGGAAAATAATGGATGCGGAATGAAGCGTTGAAACTATGTTTTGAAAAAGAATCTAGATAGAAAGAGTAATTTTGACATATTTGTAACCCAATAGGATGGTATAGAGCATGTATGAAATTATGATTCCACCAAAGCGGGGAATTATCAGAAAGTGCTTTGAAGCAGTATCATACATCTATACATAGAGGATTTAATAAGTTTATACCAATGAGAAACTTACTTATGTCGCTTATGGTAATCATACTTGTTTCGTGTGAATGCCACCACGAGACCTTTAGGATTGATAATGTCTCCATGCAGCCGATAGTCTTTACCGACTCGTTGGCTAATGGGAAACAATACTTTGTTATTGACTTCATTACAAGTTGGAGTGGTCCTAAACTAGTGCTTTTTGGCGGTGGCATAGAACCTGGTTTGAAGGGTATAGACGAGGAAATCAAGTCCATTGAAGTGCGCACACGGTCTGGAAGGCTCATCTCATCGTGTTTCAAGGGTTGGAAAACGGATATGGATGGCTTAATATCCGGTCAAGAGGAGAGTCATGGCTACTACTCTTCCCTTAATATTGCATCGCTTGTCCGCTCCATAAACAATGGCGAAAGGCAAAGTATAGGGATGAGAATTGGCATACCTCGCCTTTTTTATTTGTCTTCCAGTGATGAGCCATATACCATCACCATAAAGTTTCGGGATAGGCAAATTACATCGAAAGTTATTCAAATGAAGATGATTTATCGTGCCGACCAACCATTATCTGACCTTCCTTGATTTCGCTATGCATAAGGGTGAGTAACTGAATGAAGCAAGGAACGAATTTGGCTTTGTATAGAATGTATGTCAGATTATCCCCAATTTATGTCAGTATCATACCCGAAATGTTGTAAATGTTCAATGTCCTAAGTGGATGTTAGTTCTCACTTTACGATACCGCAACCTCCAAAGAACATCATGAAACCTATGTCTCAGCTTGTTTGCACTTAATAATCTGCTGACGTGAGAACTTTACTTGCGTGATGTTGGGTAAGACTTGGAGCATCGTTTTAATACCTCCCGCTTTTGTTCCACTAAGATGGACCCCTGTTCCAGATAAGTTGGAACAGTGTTCCAATTCAACTGGAATAGCATTCCAGATAATATGGAACAGCCGTCCAAAATACACTTAACGTGGCGATTAATGTAATAATGCATCGTCAGGGCTTAGAAAGCGCATTCTCGGAACTATGAAAATGTGAACGGCGGGAGGGTTAATTGGCGTGTTCGGGACAAGAAACCATGCCCACTGAACAAGATTGGACAGGTAGAGGAATGGCTTTCTCGCCAACTAGTGCCACGCAACAGTAGACATAACGATTGTGTTTTATCCCGAACTCGCGTAAATTGTTGGTTGTCGAAGGTCTTTAATCGTAGCTCATTCCTTCATTAGAAAGGGTTTGTATCATCCCAAAACGTTCTCTATATTTTTAGCTTCCTGATCTGTGAAATGTGGCTGCTCATTAATCTATATGCGTGTGAGGAGTTGGGGGCTTGTAAGAATGGAACGTTCTTTTATTATTTGGCAGCTGTTAATTTAAAGAAGTTAAATGCGGAGAACGTAACATCTTTACTAAATGTTAGCCCATACCTTTCCTACTTACTTGTGTTTGTTTGCAAGTTTTCTCTTGGCTTTCCACATAAAATAGAAGCCGATGGCAACGAGTGGTAGTGAAAGTATTTGCCCCATGTCTAGTGTCAAATGTTGTTCGAAATCTACTTGTACCTCTTTTATAAATTCGATAAAAAAACGGAAAGTAAATACAAGTGAGAGGCAATAGCCAAAGAAAAAGCCAGAGCCGATGGTTGTTTTCTTCTTGTGTTTTTTGTAGAGCAACACGCCTAAACAAAACACAATGGCATAGAAAATTGCCTCGTATAGCTGTGCCGGATGGCGTGGAAGAGCGTCTACACGAGTGAAAACAAAAGCCCAAGGCACGTCTGTTGTCTTGCCAATAATCTCCGAATTCATTAGGTTTCCAAGTCTAATGGCCATTGCTGTGAATGGGGCGGCAAAGCCTATGCAGTCTAACACAAACAGGTATTTCATCTTCATTTGTCGGCAATACAGGTATAATGCGATGAGAAGTCCTATGACGCCACCATGAGAAGCGAGTCCGGCATAGCCCGTATATCGCCACCCGCCATCGGAAAGAAAGTGGATGGGGAGGAACATCTCAACAAAATGTTTAAAGCTTCCTAAGAAATAGGTTGGCTCGTAAAACAGACAATGGCCTAAACGCGCACCTAACAGCACTCCAAAGAAAACGTAAATAAAGAGAGAAGCAAACTTGGAATCATCAATTTTGTTCTCCTTGAAGAGTCGCGCCACAATATACGTGGCGCCGATAAGTCCGATAGCCCACAACACGCCATACCATCGTATGGCATAAAAGCCTAGATTGATAATATCCGTAGGCGGATTCCAATGGATGTAGTTCATGTTTTGAGTTCGTGAGATTATTGTTTGAAGAATGATGGATTTTTTCTTGAAGAGTTATGGAGTTATGGGGTTAAGGGGGGTAAACCAAATGCTTGGTAGTTTGTGAATGAGTTGACGGGTTTACAAATAAACAAGTTAGCAAGGCCGTTTGTAACTCTGCCACCAAGCATTTGGCTTAACTCCTTAACTCCCTTATTTCTTAACTCCTAGATATATACTCCACGCCCCCACATCGTTTGCTACTTTGTGGGGGCGTGTTAATGCGTTTAAATCAGCGCTTATATCAGAAAGGCAGATCATCTGAGCTGTCTTCTGCGGGTGCTTCTTGTGCCGGAGGGAAGCCTGCGGGCGCAGCACTTGCAGTCTGCTGTGGTGGGAAACCCGCTGGTACAGCTGGTGCCGCTTGAGGCGCAGCAGCTGCGGGGGCACCGAATTGTGCAGGGTCTACCTGGCGAACATCGTATGCGCGGATGCTATTAAACCAGCGTCCTTGATATTCGTGTGCGTCGATGTCGAACGAAACCATTACCTCTTGGCCCACTTGCACGTTGAAACGTGCGATTCTATCGGCGCCAAATACCGAGAAAACCATCTTATGTGGATAAGCCTCGTGTGTTTCAATAACGTATTCTTGCACCTTCCATTCGCCCTTAGCAGATACTCCCGTCTTCTCGGGGAGTGCAGCAATGACTTTACCTTGTATGTCCATTGTCTTGTGTCCTTATATGTTTAATGTGATAATTAATATTTGTCGCTTTGCCGTTAGATTAGGGGTAAATGCCCAATTTAATCGGGAATGGCATCCCCCTTTTGTAGTGCGAAGATAGTGATTTTGTTCTGAAAACTAAACTTTTCAATCTTTTTTTTTGCTAATAGAGGCGATTTTAGTATTTTTGTACTTATAAATCCCATGTTGTGCAGGTCAACTTTTGGTTGTCTTGCCCAATGTGGCGTAACCATGCAATAAATTAAAAAACGATAGATACTGATGAAATTTTCAATCTCAAGTACGGCATTAAGTAGCAAATTACAAAACTTGGCCAAAACGCTAAGTGCTAAGCCGTCTTTGCCCATTCTCAACAACTTCCTTTTTGAGATAGTAGACGGTGTGCTGACGCTTACCACGAGCGACAGCGAAACAACGATGAAGGCCTCGATGCAGCTAGACGAAAGCGACAGCAACGGGCGTTTCACTGTGCCTAGTCGCACCATTCTCGATGCAACGCGCGAACTGCCCGACCAGCCTTTGCACTTCGACATCAACCTAGAAACCATGGCCGTGCAAATCACTTACCAAAACGGTGTGTACAACTTCACGGCTCAGACAGCCGAAGAATATCCTCGTAACAAGGAACTTGCTGCCGATGCGGCAAGCATACAGATGGAATCGGCGGTGTTGCTCAATAGCATTGTGCGCTCGCTCTTTGCAACAGGACAAGACGAATTGCGCCCCATCATGAACGGCATTTACTTCGATTTGAAGGAAGATGGACTTGCCATCGTGGCTACTGATGGGCATAAGCTGGTGAAAAGCAAAAACACCGCCATCCGCTCAGACGTTAAACGCTCTTTCGTATTGGCCAAGAAGCCTGCTTCGCTGCTGCGAAATATCCTCACGAAAGACAGTACGATGGTGGAAGTAAAGTTCGATGACCGCAATGCCGAGGTGCATTTCCCCAATGGAATGTTGTCGTGCCGACTGATTGAGGGTAACTATCCCAACTACGAATCGGTTATTCCGCAAGACAATCCTAACCAAATCACCCTCGATCGAAAAGGTTTGGTGAGCGTATTGCGTCGTGTATTGCCTTTCGCTAGCGAGAGCAGCCAGCTTATTCGCTTGCATGTGGAGCAGGGTTTGGTTGAACTGTCGTCGGAAGATATCGACTTTGCCACCAGTGCCAAAGAAAGCATGGTGTGCGATTACGTGGGCATCCCCATGAACATAGGCTTTAAAGGCGGTGCCTTGGGCGAGGTTCTTAACAACCTTGACAGCGACGACGTGATGGTGCAATTGGCCGATCCCAGTAAGGCGGCGTTGGTTTTGCCTGCCGTTCAGCCCGAAAATGAAGAGATTTTGATGCTCATCATGCCCATGATGCTTAACGATAATTGATGGGTTTAATCCATGAAGCAAACGGTGTCTAGGGGTGCACGACCTGTGTTGGCCACCCCATCGCATCCCCATTGACAAACTTACCAAGCAACAGTGTAAATGAAACTGAACTTAACCCGTCCGCTCATAGTCTTCGACTTGGAAACAACTGGGCTGGACTTGGTCAACGACCGCATTATACAAATATCGTATATCAAGGTTTACCCCGATGGAAAGGAGGAGCGGGAAAATCTCTTTGTTTATCCAGGAAAGCCCATTCCCGACGAGGTTAGCGAGCTAACGGGCATCACAACCGACTTGGTGGAAGATGCTCCGACATTCGAAGAGCTCGCGCCACGCCTTAACGAGGTGTTCAAAGGTTGCGACTTTGCGGGCTTTAACTCCAACCATTTCGACATTCCTATGCTTGCCGAGGAGTTCTTACGTGCCGAAATAGATTTCGATTTCTCGTCGGTGCGACTTATCGATGCACAAACCATCTTCCATAAGATGGAAAAACGCAATCTTGCCGCAGCCTACAAGTTTTACTGTGGACGAAAGATGGAGGAAGACTTTGCCGCCCATCGGGCCGATCAAGATGCTGAGGCCACTTATCGCGTGCTGTTAGGAGAGCTTGAAAAGTATTCGGAAGCCAATCAAGAAGAGGCTGAACGCGTGCTGCCTAACGATATGGACTATCTCGCGGAGTTCTCCAAGAACAACGACAACGTAGACTTTGCAGGCCGAATAGTGTGGCGACCCGTGCTCGACGCTAATGGGAAAGAGACGCTTGACGACAAGGGGCAGGTTATAAAGAAAGAGTACTTTAACTTTGGGAAGTATAAGGGTTGTGCGGTAGACGAGGTTTTGCAGCGCGATCCTGGCTATTATAGCTGGATGATTCAGGCTGATTTCACCAACAACACCAAACAAGTGCTCACCCGTATCAGGTTAAAGGGTTTTGGCGGCCGCTAATATCGGTCTGCCTTTTAAAAGCTTCAGCAACACATGTTGAAAGGAAAGAAAATCGTATTGGGCATTACAGGCAGCATCGCCGCCTACAAGGCCTGTCTTATTCTGCGTCTGCTGATAAGGCAAGGGGCAGAAGTTCAGGTGGTGATAACCGATGCCGGTAAGCAGTTTATCACGCCCGTTACCCTCTCTGCATTGAGTGGCAAACCTGTAGTGAGCGAGTTTTTCACGGCGAACGATGGTACATGGCATTCGCATGTCGACCTAGGTATCTGGGCCGACGCCATGCTTATTGCCCCCTGCACAGCCAGTTCGCTGGGCAAGATGGTTCACGGCATTGCCGATAACATGCTTATCACCACCTATCTCTCGATGAAAGCCCCCGTGTTTGTGGCGCCAGCCATGGACTTAGACATGTATGCCCATCCCTCAACGCAGGCCAATTTAGATCGGCTTAAGCAGGTGGGAAACGTCATTATCGAACCGCAGACGGGTTTTTTGGCTAGTGGATTGGAGGGCAAAGGTCGTATGGAAGAACCCGAAAACATCGTGGCCGCACTGGAAAAATACTTTGAAGGCACGGTTAACGACCATACTTCCGCACCCCAAAGACAGCTGGCGGGTCAGAAAGTGCTGATTACGGCCGGTCCGACTTACGAGAAGATAGACCCCGTGCGCTTTATCGGCAATTACTCTTCGGGAAAGATGGGGTTCGCCCTAGCCGAAGAATGTAGCCGAAGAGGTGCTGAAGTGGTGCTTGTTGCCGGGCCCGTAAACTTGCAATCCTCGGCAAACATTAGGCGTATCGACGTAGAAAGTGCCGACGAAATGCATGCCGCTTGCCTCAGCGAGTTTGCCAATGCCAATGCCGCCATATTGTGTGCGGCCGTGGCCGACTTTAAACCAGCTACCATTGCTGCACAAAAGATAAAGCGCGAAGGTAATAAGCTTACCCTAGAACTTACCTCAACGCACGATATTGCAGCGGCTTTGGGTAGGGAGAAAAAAAGAAATCAGGTGCTGGCTGGCTTTGCTTTGGAAACCAATAACGAGGAAGCGAACGCACAAAAGAAGCTCGAAAGCAAGAACTTAGACTTCATTGTGCTGAATTCGCTACGTAACGAGGGCACTTGTTTTGGCACAGACAATAACATGGTAAACATTATTTCGGCGACTGATAATAGGCAGTTTGGCCTTAAGTCGAAGGCTGAAGTGGCTAAGGATATCGTTGATTACCTGTGCGAAAGGATGGAGGAAAGGTGAAAAGGTTAAAAAGGTGATAAGGTGAAAAAATGGCTAACGCCCACAATGCATAGGCTAGATTCCATAACTAAGTATTAGTTGACGAGTTGACGTGTTAACGAGGAAGCCATCATTTTGCAACAAGACATTTGGCTTAACTTCTTTATTCCTTAACTCCATAACTCCTATATATAATAAGGTGTATTTGCAAATGAAGATAAAAATTGCGTTTTTGTTGGGCTTACTGATGGTTTGCCGTGGCGCGTTCGCACAAGAGTTGCGGGCGAGAGTCACTGTGAACGCTAGTCAGGTGCAAACCACCGAAACGGCAGTGTTCGATAATTTGCAGCAAGCCATAGAGCAGTTTGTGAACAACCGACAATGGACACATCTGCAATTTAGGGAGAACGAGCGCATCGTTTGCAACTTCAACATCACCATACAACAGTATAATCGCGAGGAAAATCGCTTCACCTGTAAGGCCCTGATACAGGCAAACAGACCCGTATACAACGCCTCTTACTCATCGGTTTTGTACAACAACACCGACAACGATTTTAATTTCGACTATTCGCAGTTCGACCAATTGGAACTGAACGAAGACAATCTCTCCAACCAACTCACAGCCCTGCTGGCCTATTATGCCTATCTCATCATCGGGTTAGACCTTGATAGCTTTGCGCCTATGGGTGGAGAGGATGTTCTTCAACGCTGTATGACCCTCGTAAACAATGCCCAAAATTTGCCGTTTGCGGGTTGGAAATCGTTTGACAACGACCGAAACCGCTTTGCCATCATCAACGACTATCTTGATGGACGTATGCAACCCTTCCGCCAATTGCAGTACGATTATTACCGAAAGGGCTTGGACGAGATGGTGAACAATGCCGAACGAGGACGCGTGAACATAACCACAGCATTGGAAGAGGGACTGAAACGCAGCAAGGAGAATAAGCCACTGAGCTTGTTTCCACAGATATGGACCGACTATAAGCGCGACGAGCTGGTGCAAGTATACCAAGGTAAGGGCACACAAAAAGAGAAACAAGCCGTGTACGACCTGCTGTTTAAAATCAATGCAAGCCAAAACAACGCTTGGGAGAAAATAAAAGAATGACATGCTAACACAACTATATATTAAGAATTTCGCACTTATCGACGAACTCGATATGGACTTTCGTTCGGGATTTTCGGTGATAACGGGCGAAACGGGAGCAGGAAAGAGCATCATACTTGGTGCTCTTGGTCTGGTTATGGGTCAACGGGCCGACGTGAAAAGCATTAAGCATGGAGCCGAGAAATGTACTGTAGAGGCGCATTTCAACATTGCCCATTATGAGTTAGAGCCCTTTTTCGAGAGCAACGAGCTAGACTACGATGCCAGCGACTGCATCATACGTCGCGAGATAAGCGCTTCGGGTAAGAGCCGCGCATTTATTAACGATGCTCCTGCACCACTAACGTTGGTGAAAGAATTGGGCGAACGTCTTATCGACATTCATAGTCAGCACCAAAACCTGTTGTTGAACAAGGAAGATTTTCAGCTTAACGTTATCGACCTTATTGCCCAAAACTCCGCCCAATTGGCCGAGTACACCGAGTCATACGATAAATATAAGGTAGCCGAGAAAGAACTGCGGCAGCTGGAAGAACTTATCAGTGGCAACAAAGAACGCGAAGACTACCTGCGTTTTCAGCATACCGAGCTAGAAGAAGCCAAACTGGAAGATGGCCAGCAGGAAGCTTTGGAACAAGAATCGGAGATGATGTCGCACGCCGAAGATATTAAGGCTGCCCTTTATCAGGCTGTTGAAGGAATCGATGGAGAGAGCAACAGCATGCTGGGAAACCTACATACGTATGTGGGTAAGCTGCACGACATCGAAGATATATATCCCAACGTAAAAGAATTGGCCGAGAGATTGGACAACTGTTATATCGAACTGAAAGACATTGTACAAGACCTAGGCTCGCAGGTAGAGGACGTTGACTTCGACCCGCAACGTCTTGACGAGATAACTCAACGACTAAACATCATCTATTCGCTGCAAAAGAAGTACCGATTAGATAGCGTGGCGGAGCTTATTGCCATGCACAACGACATCAAACAACAGCTGCAACACATCGACAACGGTGATGCCGACTTGGACGAATGCCGAAAGAAGATGGAGAGATTGCTGGCTGTTTGCACCGCCAAAGCCGAAAAACTAACCACTATCCGCCAAAAGAGTGCGCAACAGATAGAGCAACAGTTGAAGGCTATGCTGATGGAATTGGGTATCCCCAAGGTGCAGTTCCAGATCGTGTTGAGTGCCAAAGAACTTTCGCCCAACGGCTGCGACAAGGTTTCTTTCTTGTTTAGTGCCAACACCAACACGGCCTTGCAGCCAGTAAGTCAGGTGGCTTCGGGTGGTGAAATAGCTCGAGTGATGCTCTCGTTAAAAGCAATGATCAGCAATGCGGTTAAGTTGCCCACCATCATCTTTGACGAAATAGATACTGGCGTTAGTGGAAGAGTGGCCGAAAAGATGGCCAACATCATGGCCGACATGGGCAAGACTGATCGTCAGGTGATTGCCATTACCCACTTGCCACAGATTGCCGCGCTGGGTACGACCCATTATATGGTGTCAAAAGAAGAAACCGACCAAGGCACGGTAAGCCACATGACTTTGCTTGAACCTAGCGAACGCATTGACGAAATTGCCAAGATGCTGAGCGGAAGCGACGTGTCGGCTGCGGCTATAGATAACGCCAAGACATTACTTGGTATACAATGAAAATACAAGAACAGTAATATATGAAATCAGTTTTCTTATCCCTGCTCTTCACATTCTTTGCCCTCGGTGCGCAGGCACAGTCGGCCAATGTGCAGAAAGTTTCGAAATCGGTGTTCAGTCTCACCACCTTTAAGAAAGACGGAAGCCTCCTTGCTTCGGGTAGAGGTGTGTTCGTGGGGGCTCATGGCGAGGCAGTGAGCACCTGGACTCCCTTTATTGGGGCCGACAGTGCTATCGTGATAGACGCTAATGGTAACAAGCACACCGTGGATGTGATATATGGGGCGAGCGAGGTTTACGACCTTTGTAAGTTCAAGGTGAATGCCATCACCACGCCTGCACCTGTTGCTAAGGCGCAATCGGCTGTTGGATCACGCGCTTGGCTTGTGCAGTATTCCACGGGAAGAGCACAAACAAACGCGCTAAAAGTGAAGAAAGCCGAGCCGTTTATGACCGACTGTCACTTCTATCAATATGATGGTCAGCCCGAAAACATACACGTAGGTTGTCCTGTTGCCAACGAAAAAGGTGAGGTTATGGGGCTGTTGCAGTACTCAAAACTTAGTGGCGACTACAATTCCGTTGACGTTCGATTTGCTGAAACGTTCAAAACAACAGGGCTTTCGGTAAACGAGCCTATCTTGAAACAAACCACCATACGTATGGCTTTGCCCGATAAGCAAGACCAAGCACTGCTTATGTTGATGCTCGAAGCAGGTCAAACCTCGGCCTCGCGCTACCAACGCTATGTGGAAGATTTCATCCATAAGTTTCCAAAATCGGTTGAAGGTTACGTTTCGCAAGCAGAGTTTTATCTTGCCCGAAACGACTTTGGCAAGGCAAACGCCACCATGCAGACGGCCTTGAACATGGCAGATAAGAAAGATGAGGCACACTATAACTTGGCCAAACTGATCTATCAAAAGGAAGTGAAGCAAGGAAATATGCCCTATCCGCAGTGGAACTTGGACCTTGCCTTGGCCGAAACGAACAAGGCTTACGCCCTTAATCCGCTGCCATTGTACAAACATTTGGAGGCGCAGATTATCTATTTTAAGGGCGAATATGCCAAAGCCTACGATCAGTTTATGGCTCTGACGAAGACCAACCTTCGCAATGGCGAACTATATTACGAGGCAGCGCAATGCAAACAGCAACTAAAAGCACCCTTCAAAGAAATTTTGACCTTGCTCGACAGTGCTGTAACGGCCCAAGATATAAGTCTCTCCGCTCCATACGTGTTGGCTCGTGGCACGGCTTTGCATGCTGCGCAGCAATACAAAAAGGCTATGGCCGACTATAATCGCTATGATACCTTGATGCTTGGGCGCGCCTCGCACGACTTCTATTATACGCGTGCGTTATGCGAAGTGCAGCTGCGTCAGTTCCAACAGGCATTGAACGACTTTGCACATGCCATCGTACTGAATCGTGAAGAGCCTACTTACTATGCCGAATTGGCCCAATTGCAATTGCGCGTTAACCAAAAGGAAGATGCTGTTGTCACAGCCGATATGGGTTTGCGCGTTGCTCCCAACTATCCCGACCTTTATCTTATTAAGGGTTTGGCCTTGGTAAACGACAACAAAAAGGCTGAGGGCTTGGCGGCATTAAACAAGGCTAAGGAGCTAGGCGACACACGTGCCGACGATCTGATAAAGAAATATAAGTAGCGAACGAACATGGGGTGGGATGCGTAGAGGCCAGCACAGGGTAGGCAAACAAGCCTTTCTCTGTACGCTCATCCGCATCAACAACACCTCACCCCACGAACTTTCGCCCACAACGAACAAACCCCGGACCGCATCTGTAGCAGTCCTTCATTGCATAATGGAACAACAATATCCCTCCGCACTCTTAGAAAAAGCCGTTTCCGAATTTAGCCGACTTCCTGGCATAGGACGTAAAACAGCTCTTCGGTTGGTGCTGCATTTGCTGAAAACACGTGTTGAGGACGTGGAGTCTTTTTCCTCATCCATTCTCAACGTGCGTAAAGACATTAAGTATTGTCGGCTTTGCCACAACATCAGCGACACCGAAACGTGCGCCATCTGCGCCAATCCGCGACGCGATGCAGCCACCATCTGTGTGGTAGAAAACATCCAAGACGTGATGGCCATTGAGAATACGCAGCAATACAACGGCCTATATCATGTGCTGGGCGGTGTTATTTCGCCCATGGATGGTGTAGGTCCGAACGATATCGAGATAACTTCGCTGGTTGAACGAGTGGCAAATGGCGGTGTGACCGAAGTGATATTGGCACTGAGCAGCACCATGGAGGGCGATACCACCAACTATTACATCTCGCGAAAGATTGCCCCTTATAAGGTGAAAACTAGTGTTATCGCCCGTGGCATCTCTGTGGGCGACGAGATAGAATATACCGATGAGGTGACGCTTGGTCGTTCTATCCTCAACCGAACATCAATGGGAGAAACGTAAAAGGTTTAAGTTTCTGAGTTTGTAAATTCGTGAGGTTATGAGCTTTTAAGTTCGTGAGTTTTTAAGTTGGTAAGTTTATGAGTTTTTAAGTTGGTAAGTTTATGAGTCCTTCTTTCTCTGAACGCCTCTCAAGTTGAACGTTCGTAACGTTTAGTTTGCGATGAATGCGATAAAACCCGTTAACTTCTGCTCTCACAAACTCAACACTTCTCCAACTCACATCCTTATAAACCCATAAGCTCATAGGCTCAAAAACTCATAAACTTACAAACTCAGGAACTTACAAACTCACGAACTCATAAACCCATAAACTCAATATCTCAAATAATATGAAGACCCAACAAACGCTCAATATCATTTTTTACACCAGCATCGTGCTGTCGCTGTTGGCTGTTGTTTTGTTCGAAACCAACACGCTGATTGGGGGATGGTGGGCCGATAACCGCTCGGCCGACTTCCTTTGCACGACTTTTCTCGAACTCTTTTCGCTTTGTGCAATCCCCGTGGCATTCCGTTTGGTTCGTCCTGGTGGTTCTAACACGGCTCGAATGAATTACGATCGTCGTGCCATATTGCGCCTAGTGCTGTTGGGTTTACCCTTGTTGCTCAACACTTTTGCCTATTATGCCTTCATGGGCGTACCCTTTGGTTATATGGCCATCATCCTTTTTCTCTGCTTACTCTTCGTAGTACCCACCCAAAAACGCTACGAGCGCGAGAAAGCTAGTTTGGAAACCACCGACAACAGCCCAGAGAATGCCTAAGCTTACGGTGGTTATCGTTAACTATAACGTGAAGCATTATGTGGAGCAATGTCTGCATTCGCTTCGTAAGGCCTTGGCTGGCGTGGATGCCGAGGTGTATGTGGTTGACAATCATTCGCACGATGGGTCGGTGGAATATCTTCAAGAGCGTTTTCCCGAGGTAAATATCATTGCCAGCATGTACAACAACGGCTTTGCCTACGCCAACAATGTGGCCATTAGGCAGAGCCAAAGTGAGTACGTATTGTTGCTCAACCCCGACACGTTCGTGGCTGAAAACACCATCCAAACGATGCTTCGTTTTATGGACGAACATCCACAAGCGGGTGGGGCAGGGGTGCAAATGTTGGGCGCCGATGGACAAAAGGCGATGGAGTCGCGCCGTGGTTTACCTTCGCCTATGGTGTCTTTCTATAAGATGAGTGGCCTTTGTGCCCGCTTTCCGCTGAGTAAACGTTTTGGCAAGTATTACCTTTCGTACCTGCCATGGGATGCCCCTGCACGCATTGAGGTGATAAGTGGGGCATGCCTGATGGTGAGGCGTGAGGTGCTAGATAAAATAGGATTGCTCGATGAAGACTATTTTATGTATGGCGAAGACATCGATTTGTCTTACCGCATACTTAAAGCGGGCTACGAAAATTGGTATCTGCCGTGCCAAATACTTCATTATAAAGGCGAGAGCACCCATAAATCGTCTTTCCGTTACGTGCATGTGTTCTATCAGGCCATGCTGATTTTCTTTCGCAAGCACTATCGTCACATGCGCTTTTGGGTGTCGCTACCCATCAAGACGGCCATTTATTTCAAGGCATTTACGGCTTTGTTGAGCATTCAGACACGTGTTTTGCGACGCGCATTGGCGTTGCGTCCTAAGCGAAAACATCAACCTGCCTATCGCTTTTTCGGGTCGGAAACTTCCTGTTCAACTGTCGAACAAATGGCCAAACGCAAAGGTTTGGACGTGCAATGCATCGTGGCCGACGAACAAACGCTGCCCTTGGGGCACGCCTCAGCCGTAGAAATGGTGGCACAACCCACAGTGATGGTTTACGATAGCAGTGTGTATAGCTACCAAACCATTCTTGAAATTATGTCGAGCGATCCTCAAAAGAACGTCACCCTTGGGTTATTCAACCCCGAAACGCAATTGCTCATCACCACTAACGATATCATCAAATGAACATTCCCATAGTAACCTTGCGTGCGATGGAGCCAGAAGACCTCGACACGCTTTATAAAATAGAAAACAACCAAGAACTTTGGGCTGTTAGTGCGACCAATGTTCCATACTCGCGCTTTGCTCTGCACGAGTATGTAGAAACAAATACCAACGACATTTATGCTGATAAGCAGGTGCGAATGATGATTGACAATGAGGCAGGTGAAACAGTGGGCATCATCGATTTGATGAACTTTTCGCCCCAACATAGCCGTGCCGAGGTAGGCATTGTTATCATGAAACCCCATCGCCATAAAGGATATGCCACGGCAGCCATGGAAAAACTTGTGGCATACGCTCGTCAAACGCTTCACCTTCACCAACTTTTTTTGGTAGCCGAGTGCGAGAACGAAAGCCGTTTGCAATTGTTTGAGAAGCTGGGATTTGTAAAGACAGCCCAGCTTAAGCAGTGGTTACAGGTGAAAGAAGGCGTGTATAAGGATGCCTGTTTGATGCAGTTGTTCTTGTGAAAACGGATTCTTGATTTTCGGTAACTTGCTATTAAGTGGGCAATTATGATAAAATACCCGAGTTAGGGATAAGAGATGTTCGCTATGTCAACTATCGCGTAGTGTTAGTTGGTGATGCTGCTATTTGTTTTTTTATCTAATCTTGCTCAAGAAAGCCTTGTATCTTCTCCCGAATTCACGTAACGTTTGATGCTAGCTTGGCACAATCTAGGCAGTTCATTCCACAGCCTATCGCCACCAAAAACTCACCTTTCCGCCCTCCAAACGCCACCTTTCGCACCTCACCCGATAAGCGCTTGTAGCGAGCTTTTTCAGCTCTCGCTTTGTTACAGCTAAGTTGGACTCCTGTTCCAGCTAAGTTGGAACAAGGTTCCAATTCAACTGGAACAGCATTCCGGATAACATGGAACAGCCGTCCAAAATACATGTAGCACGGCGATTAATGTAATAATGCATCATCAGGGCTTAGAAAGCGTATTCCTGAAACAATGAAAATGCGAACGGCGGGATGGCTAATTGGCGAGTTCGGAACAAGAAACCATGCCCACTGAACAAGATTGGACAGGTAAAGAAATGGCTTTCTCGCCAACTAGTGCTAGGCGACAGAAGGCATAACGATTGTGTTTTATCCCGAACTCGCGTATAAAAGTGTCGCTTCAGTGGTCATTGCCAGTCGGTCGCTGCTTATCCTTGCTTTGTACATTCCGATTGTCTTCTCGCCTAAAACGGTTTGTTTTTAAGTCTATTGTGTACACGTTCGCCTCTTCGGCCGTTGCGCTTTCTACATCATAGTTTAGCCAAACCGTCCACAACTTGGCTTGCTTAATGTCCATATAATATAGCAGTTCGCAGCACGAAAGCGAATTGGCGTTGTTGTAATACTCGTAACATAGAATGGAGTCTGAAACCTGATTGTTTGCTGACAGCAAGGCGTAGACCTTGGTATGTATTTCTACATCGTCTTTTTTATGATAGGTTTTGAATTGCAGTTTATGTGTGGCATCTATATTAAGGACAGCACTTGCACCGCTTGAAAACAGCTGATTATAGTTAGTTTTCAGCTTCACTAATACACATTCGCCGACTCCTTCTGCACAAGAAGTATTTACTTGGCTCGAAAAGTTAGGATTGGCCACCAAGCTGTCTCCCAAAAACGGACTGTCGTTTTTGTTTGTTTTGTCTAACAGGCTCATAAGGTAAGCCGACGTATTCTTGGGTGTTCGTTGTATGTCGAAGCTGTCTACTTCTGTCCATTCCCCGTTTGTTTGCAGGTATGTTTTATAAACGGCATTCGTGTCGGGCGAGAAATCGTCTGTCGTTGTCATCTTTATCATACTTTTGTTTAAGGCGATAACGAACACGTTATATTGCTTTGCGTTGACCTTGATGTGGCGTTCAATGCTTCTGGCGTATGGTTCAATACGATCTTTATCTTTCCCTTTCCAAAATCCTTCTTTGTTGTATACGTCCCAAAAGTTACGTTCCTTTTCCGTTCGACCGACGAAATAGACGGTATAAAGTTGTGTGTGCGTTTCTCCCGAGAAGAAAGGTAACATTGGCCTTTCCCCATCTGTTAGCGATAATGGGGATGTTCTGTACCTGCTGTTCATAAAGTCTAAGGGGATTAGACGAGCTGAATAGGCGTGGACGAGCAAACCGAATAGCATTAAGGCAGAAACTAGGAATCTCCTGTTAATCATTATTGTCGTTAATTGCATATTGTATAAAGGTGGTTACGTATAGTGGAAGCGGCGTTTATGTATTGCCTCTTGGTTGGCAGATCGAAATGTAATGTCAGGGCTTTGTCCTTTGTTTTGACGCCTTTGCAAATATAATACTTTCTTTTAGAAAAATGAAGAAGTAGGACGAGAAGTGTGTTGTGATGATGGGGTTGACACAATATAGGCTGACTTTAAAATTTCAACCGTTCGTTTAAAAAATGCAATAAACATTTTGCTGTTTCAATAATTATGTCTACCTTTGCACCGCAATTAAGAACAGTAACTTAAAAAGGTGCGTTAGTTCAGTAGGTTAGAATGCCTGCCTGTCACGCAGGAGGTCACGAGTTCGAATCTCGTACGCACCGCAAAAGTTAATGTTCGCACATGGAAAGGTGCGTTAGTTCAGTAGGTTAGAATGCCTGCCTGTCACGCAGGAGGTCACGAGTTCGAATCTCGTACGCACCGCAACATAAAAGGAACAAGAGTAATCTTGTTCCTTTTTTCGTATATCACTATGTCTGGGGTGTTATTTTCAGCGTTGCCTTGTACTTGCTCTTTCGTTTTGTTCGAAGGCAGGGAAAGTGTGTAAACCCTATCTAATGACAAGGGCGAACTACACTTCCCGATCTTTGTTTCTTACTCAACGTAATCTTAACGTTACGTTGTTGAATGTCATCAGATTTTTTCCAATGCCTGTTTGATGTCTGCCAGAATATCTTCCACATCTTCGATGCCCACCGATAGGCGAATGAGGCCGGGTGAAACGCCTGCTTCGCGTAGTTGTTCATCAGACAATTGGCGATGCGTATGACTAGCAGGATGCAGCACGCAGGTACGTGCATCGGCGACGTGCGTAACGATAGCAATCATCTTTAACGCGTCCATCCACTTCACGGCAGTTGCTCTGTCACCTTTCAAACCAAACGAAAGCACGCCACACGAACCGTTAGGCAAGTATTTTTTTGCCTTTTCGTGGTTGGCATCGTCTTTCAATCCACAATAGTGCACCCATGCCACGTGTGGGTCGTTATGTAGAAATTCGGCCACTGTTTGTGCGTTTTGACAGTGCTGTCGCATGCGCAGGTGTAGCGTTTCAAGGCCGATGTTGAGTAGGAAAGAGTTTTGTGGTCCTGGTGTCGAGCCGAGGTCGCGCATCAATTGAACCACCATTTTCGTGATATAAGCCATCTTTCCGAAAGCCTTAGTGTAGGTGAGGCCGTGGTAAGAGGCGTCGGGTGTGCATAGTCCAGCGAACTTTTCAGCGTTCGCATCCCAATTGAAGTTGCCGCTATCCACCACAACGCCACCTACGGAGGTAGCGTGTCCGTCCATATATTTTGTTGTAGAGTGGGTAACGATGTCGCATCCCCACTCGAAAGGATTACAGTTGATGGGCGTGGCAAAGGTGTTATCCATAATTAAGGGCACGCCATTACGATGGGCTATGCGTGCGAATTTTTCAATATCGAGCACCGTACAGCTGGGGTTTGATATGGTTTCGCCGAAGAGCAGCTTGGTGTTGGGACGGAAAGCAGCCTGTATCTCGTCGTCCGAAGCATCGGGATGAACGAACGTACAGTCGATACCAAGCTTCTTGAGTGTTACGGCAAAGAGGTTGAAAGTTCCGCCATAAATCTCGCTTGAAGTAACGAAATGGTCGCCTGCCTCGCAGATGTTAAACACCGCATAGAAATTGGCGGCCTGTCCACTCGATGTAAGAACGGCAGCCACACCACCTTCTAGCGCGGCAATTTTCTTTGCTACAGCATCATTGGTAGGGTTTTGCAGGCGCGTATAAAAGTAGCCCTCTTTCTTCAAGTCGAAAAGCATAGCCATCTCTTCCGTGTTATCGTACTTGAAGGTTGTACTTTGAATGATGGGCAACACGCGAGGTTCGCCGTTCTTAGGCTCCCATCCTGCCTGTACGCATAATGTCTGTTTCTTCATCGTTCTGTTGTATTTTAAAGTTGTTGCTAGTGCCGTTTGCTGTATGCAAAGTAACTAAAAAAGAGCGAGATAGGCAAGAAACACGAACCGATAATGCCTCTGTGAGGGTTGGAGAGGGTAAAAACAGATTCGAGACCGTATAGCTATTGCCAAATGTTCACAAATGTCTTATATTAGAATTAATTACGTTAAAATACGAAAATATTATCCGAAAAGTTTGGTTTATTCGATTATAAGGCCTAAATTTGCTAACACTTAATTCGATTTTGAGATTGTCAAAATCACACTCCGAGGTTGGTAGCATCCTGCACCAACCTCTTTTTTATGCCTAGTTTTACCCTCACTTACCTACCAACAGCATCGTTTTTGGCACCCTTGCAGATAGCTTTCTTGCTATTTTTATTTCACTAAATACCATGTACTAAGAATAGGCTTATTCTTCAGAAAACCGCACTTTGCACCATCTTTCTTCCTTTTAAAGCTAGTGATTTACGTCAAAACATTTGGTGAAGACCGCAAAAATACATAACTTTGCAAAGAATTTTTAACGCTAAAAATACAATAACTTAAAAGGTAGAGCCTATCGACAGACGTGTACTTCATATCAAAACCATTTAGAAAATGATTAAGATTAGCGAAATGACCGACGAAGAATTGGCCATGTCTTACGTCAATGGGAATAATAGAGCTTTCGACTTGCTGCTTGAACGCAATCAGTCGAGGCTGTTTTCTTACATCTTGTTCATTGTACACGACAGGAATATGGCGGAAGACTTGTTTCAAGAAACGTTCGTCAAAATCATCTCCAAGCTTCACGAAGGTAAGTATAGCGCCAGCGGGAAGTTTGTTTCTTGGATGTTGCGTATAGCACATAATGCGGTGATGGATTGGTATCGCCGACAGAAAAACGAAAAGACGATGGAGGTGTACAACGAAAACGACCTTTATGGCGATACGGCCACAGCGGGCGTTCTCGATGCTAACATTGAAAACCACTTCGTTAAAGAGCAGGTGCTGTGCGATGTTCAGCGTATGATGAACCTTCTGCCGATAACCCAAAGAGAGGTTGTGTTTATGCGTTTTTATCAAGACCTATCTTTCAAGGAGATTGCTGAACTCACCAATGTGAGTATCAATACGGCTTTGGGACGTATGCGCTACGCTGTGATGAACATGCGTCGTATGGCCGCCGCTAATGGTGTGGCCCTTCAATTAGACTAGAATAACGACTGTGCGAGTGTGCCCGCGGGTTGGCGTTTGCTGCAATTGCGTGCACCGATACACATTATAAAATATATAGGGCGTAAGATAACATGCGCCAGTCATGGTTTGAAAGCCCCATAAAGGCTATTCGACCAAACACGATAAAGGCTTCGTTTCGAGCAACTCGAAATGAAGCCTTTGTCTTTTTCTTCACCTAGTAGGGATGTTTGTTTTCTGTACTTTATCCCTGCCAAAGGGAAACTTTCCCCTTAGCTAGCGATGTTTGCACGTCGATAAGACGCTGATTGGAACTGCCACGAAAGCGCAAACTCACATCACGAAGCGAGCGAACAAATGGCCCATCTACAAGCACGTCGAGCTGTTCTAGCAGTGCCCGTCTTCCTTCGTCTTTAAGTAGGGCCTCGAACGTGAAGCCCGTATAGCACCAAATGTCTTTCTTCGTCTGTCGTTTTATTTCTTTTGCCAATGCCGTAAACGCCTCCGCTTGCAACATGGGGTCGCCTCCGCTGAACGTAACGTTGGCAAAGGGGTCGGCCTTAATCACCTGCATGATGCGGGTGATGTTCATTTCTTCACCGCCACCCCTGTTCCACGACTGCGGATTATGGCAACCCTCGCACGCGTGGGTACATCCTGCACAGTATATGCAGGTTCTAAATCCTGGTCCGTCTACGGTGGTGTCTTCAATGATAGACAGTACGCGCAATGTGTATTTGTTGTCAGCCATTATCGAATTAAGCTTGTTGTGTATCGTGTTTGTAAAGCGATACGCTCTGCCAAACACGATTTTGCCGTTTTTTCGTGCTGTATGCTTAGCCTTGCAAACTGCTGCTAGCCTCGCTTTCGTGCACCTTATTTGGTTTCATGAATCACCCTGTCTTTCAGTTCGGCCAACTTACCGCTATTCCATCTGTCGGTAGTTCCAACGAGATAACCCGTGATGCGTTGCAGCCTATCTAGATGCTTGCTGCCACATTGCGGACAAACCTCCAAGTCGGCTTCGGCGTTTTCAAACCCGCAATCCATACAGCGGTTGCGGTTGTGGTTAACGCTGCCATAGCCCATGTTATAGTGGTCCATCATGTCTACAACGTTCATGATGGCTTGCGGGTTGTGTGTGGCGTCGCCATCCATCTCTACATAGAAGATGTGACCAGCCCTTGTCATCTCGTGATAGGGAGCTTCCACCTCGGCTTTGTGGCGTGCGCTGCACTTATAATACACGGGTACGTGGTTAGAATTGGTGTAATAGTCGCGGTCGGTAATGCCTTCCAACACACCGAACTTCTTGCGGTCTATCTTGGTGAACTTACCCGACAGTCCTTCGGCAGGTGTTGCCAACAGGCTGAAGTTGTGGTGATACTTCTCTGAAAACTCGTTGCAGCGACAGCGCATGTAGTCTACGATGCGCAGACCTAGCTGTTGTGCCTCGTCGCTCTCACCGTGATGGGCGCCAACTAAGGCTTTAAGACATTCTGCCAAACCAATAAAGCCGATGCTTAAAGTACCCTGATTAATCACTTTTTCTATGGTTTCGTCGGGCGAAAGTTCTTCTGCGCCGGTCCATAAGCTACGCATCAGCAACGGGAACTGTTTAGCCATGGCCGTTTTCTGAAAGTCATATCGTTCGTTAAGTTGCCTTGCGGCCACGTCTAGCATGTTGTCGAGTTTCGCAAAGAAGCTATTTATGCGGGCTTCCTTATCGGTTATATCCATGCACTCGATGGCTAGCCTTACGATGTTGATGGTCGAGAACGACAGGTTGCCTCTTCCCACCGACGTTTTCATGCCGTATATGTTTTCGAAAACACGTGTTCGGCATCCCATTGTTGCCACCTCGTGCATGTAACGCTTAGGATCGTCGGCCTTCCAAGCCTCGCTTTGGTTGAAGGTGGCGTCTAGGTTGAGGAAGTTGGGGAAGAAACGTCGTGCCGTTACCTTGCAAGCCAAACCGTAAAGGTCGTAGTTGGGTTCGCCCGGAAGATAGTTCACGCCACGCTTTTTCTTCCATATCTGTATGGGGAAGATGGCCGTTTCGCCGTTTCCTACACCATCATAGGTGCTGTTTAGCAATTCGCGGATAACGCAACGGCCCTCTGCCGATGTGTCGGTGCCATAGTTGATAGACGAAAAAACCACTTGGTTGCCACCGCGCGAATGGATGGTGTTCATGTTATGTATAAAGGCCTCCATGGCTTGATGCACGCGGGCCACGGTTTTGTTGATGGCGTGCTGCACCATGCGCGCCTCGCCTTCAAGCCCATCGAGTGGCTTTTTCAGATAGTCGTCTATCTCCTTATTATATAGGTGTGCATAGTTTTCGCCTGTGAGATTCTCCAAAGCCTTGAGTTCTTCTACAAAACTTGAGCGAACGTAAGGTGCAAGATAGAAGTCGAAAGCGGGTATAGCCTGTCCGCCGTGCATCTCGTTTTGCGCCGTTTCCAGCGATATGCAAGCTAGCACGCTGGCCGTCTCAATGCGCTTGGCGGCACGCGAAGAGCCATGCCCAGCCGAGAAACCGCGCTCTAAAATATGGTCTAGGGGGTGCTGACAGCAAGTTAGCGACTTGGTGGGATAATAGTCCTTGTCGTGTATATGCAGTCGGTTTTGGCGCACGGCTTCCCTACTTTCCTCGCTCAACAGGTAGTCGTCGACAAACGGTTTGGTTGTTTCGCTCGAAAACTTCATCATCATTCCCGCTGGCGTATCGGCGTTCATGTTGGCGTTTTCGCGCGTAATGTCGTTGTTTTTTACATTGATGATTTCCAAAAAAACATCGCGCGTCTTGGCCTTTCTGGCCACGCTGCGTTGGTTTCTGTAGGCGATGTAGGTTCTAGCCACATCTTTGCGGCTACTCTTCATCAGCTCCATTTCCACTTGGTTTTGGATATCTTCCACCGTCATTTGTGGTTTTCCCGCAAATCCGATGCGGTCTGCTATCTGCTGAACCAATCTTTCATCTTCGCCTTTGTCGGTATGAAGCATCGCTTTACGAACGGCTGCCATTATTTTTTGTTCGTTAAAGCCCACGATGCGTCCGTCTCTCTTTACAACTGTCTGTATCATTCTTGTGATGGGATATGTAGTTAGATCGTTAATTGAATGTTCTTATTGTTGCTACAAAGTTAGCTTAAATTTTCTATGGTTATACTTTTTGGGAAACTTTTAACGTGTTAATATTTGTCAATCCATTGATTATTAATAGTTTATATTTTTATTTTGGAAACTTGTTAAATGAATTAGTGATTTTTAGTTTCTAAAAATAGAAAACCTTATCATTGTTTTATCATAGTTGTTTGTCTATTTTGGGCGTTATGAAAGGTTCATATTTTATTATGAAATTCTTTCTTGAATATAATTTTATTTTGGAGTTGATTTGGCTTGAATGATTTGGTAAAGAGGAAGGTACATTGTTTGTTTAAAAGTTTACTGATACGGCTTTTCACCCTCGTTTATCTTCGCTCGTTGCACTACATGTCTTTTGTAGCCCTGCTACAAAAGGCTTGTAGTGGGGCTACAAAAGGCTTGTAGTGCCACTACAAAAGGTTTGTAGTGTGGCTACAAAGCACTTGTAGTGACCCTACAAACGGCTTTGTACTGCTCCGCATGTTAACTTTGATGTTTAACCCCCAATCGTTTATTAGGTCGTTTATCTATCATTTTATATTGATTGCATGGCTTCATGTCATTTTTTGTTTGCTTGTTCGGCAGCTTAACTATCGTCCTCTCTCAGCGTAGTCGGCTATACCTTCGACAGGCCAATTGACAATCTGCTCAATAATCGCACAAAATATGTACAGGCTCTAATGACCGATTTGGGTTAAATAAACAACGCAAGCCATGCCCATCGTTGGGGCATGGCTTGCGTTCGGGGGCGTATCGCCGTCAGTAGACAGCGGTTTTGTCTCACCGTTGTTTTATTTCTTCCCTTTAATTAGTTGCCTATGAAACTTGTCTTCGGCTTTAAGTATTTTAAAGACGGTGGTGGCAGGCAGTAGCTTCATAAACTTGTCGTGATAGCTTTTTAGCAGTTCTTTCATTTCCACTTCTAACTTGTCTTGTTGCCTAATGGCCTCTGCTGCCGCCTTGTTGTCGGTGGGATTGGCGTGCTTATAACGTTTTATCAGCACGAAGATGTTGCGTTGCTTTTTGCGCAATTCGCGATACACGGGGAAGAAGGTAGCGCTTTCGGTTGGCGAGAGCGATGCTTCGGTGGTGATAAATTGTTCAAGTTCAGCTTGAAATTGTTCTGGGTCGAACTTGTGTGATGGTTGTGCCACCATCGTTGTGGTAGCTAATGCAATTAATAATGTAAGTAGAGATTTTTTCATTTTGGTTTATATTTCGGAATAATGTGTGTATATGTCTTCATTATCCATCATCGTGTAGTCGGCTACGGCATCTCTATCGGCACCCACTGTTGCTGTCGCTACGGTGGAGTGGGGTATGGTGGACGAGATGGAGGACGAAGAACGACTACCCGCGCCGAGATATACCGCAACTCCGAAAACGGCAGCACAAAGGCTTGCCGCTGCAATATAGATAGGGCGTAGGCGTCGAACGGAGCGTCGTCGCTTAACTTGCGACTCGTTCTGGTCGTCTATTTTTTGCATCACAGCGAGCGGTAGGTTGTCGAAATAACCTTCTGGAACGCTGAAAGGTTGTCGATTGGCATCGACCGAATGTTTGGTTTGTTCCATGACGGACGTTGTTTAAGTACCTTAATAAAACGAAAAGACAAGCCAACAAGCTAGAAGACTAATCTACATCGTTAGATGCAAACTCCGGCAGGGAATGGCCTTGTAAGGGTAGGATATGCGTAAACATGTCGCAGCGACCTGCCTAACAAATGGTGCGACGCGACGCGCCACGAGCCTCTTCGCGAGCCGGCTTGTCTGTGGGGCAGTGCGTTGGTCCTCGCTCCTACATCGTTGTGAGGTGCGGGGCGCGTCTGCCCTTTTCATTTTCAATCGTTTATTGCTTTGACGCCGATTGGGGTTAAAGGTTTAAATGGGAGTTGAAAAAATACTGTTTTTTTGTCGGTTTTGTTTCTCCTTGCTACCTGTGAGCCATAGTCCAACGAAAGTTAGTGCGCCATTGAGCATTAAAAGTTCGTAGCCGAAGCGGTAGGTGGAGAACTGTTGCGTGAGGGTTTCGATGCCGAAACACAGTAAGGGAGCTGCCAAACACACGGCCAGCACCCACCTTCCACCAACGTTGCGGCGGGTGAAAAGGGCGTAGGCAAAGAGTCCGAGCAACGGCCCGTAAGTGTACGAGCAAAGGATGTATATGGCATCGAGCATCGAAGTGGAGTTCAATGCGCGGAAAAGGAGGATGAAAAGGGCAAAGACGGCAGCCATGCCTAGGTGAGTGCGCTTGCGCAAGCGTTCGTCGTTGGGCCGACCGCAGATGTCTACACAAAACGAGGTGGTTAGTGCGGTGAGTGCCGAATCGGCGCTGCTGAACGATGCGGCCACAATGCCGATGGTGAAAAACATCACTACCGACATGCCCAACGCTCCGTTGGCAGCGAAGAGAGGTAACAGTTCGTCGCCCATTTCGGGTAGTGTAACGCCTCGCTGAGCAGCCAGCATGGAGAGCAACACGCCAAGGGCGAGGAACAACAGATTGGCAGGTACGAAGGCGAACCCGTATGTGCACATGTCTTTTTGGGCTTCGCGCAGGGTTTTACAGGTAAGGTTCTTCTGCATCATGTCTTGGTCTAGGCCAGTCATCACCACCACGATGAAGGCACCGCTGATGAACTGTTTCCAAAAGTTTTGCTTCGAAACCCAGTCGTCGAACACGAACATCTTACTTCTTTCGTCGTTTGCAACGGCCTGTATGGCCTCTGTTGGCGACATGCCTAGTGCGCCAATAACTTGCCAGATGATGAGAATGAGGGCGGAAAACATGCAAAAGGTTTGGAAGGTATCTGTCCAAACAAGGGTGTTGATGCCGCCTTTACGCGTGTAAAGCCATATCAAGGCCACCATCGAAAGCACGGTTAGGGCGAAGGGAATGCCCAAAGCATCGAGTACGAAACGTTGCAATATCATGCAAACCACGTAGAAACGAACGGCCGAACCTGAAATTTTAGACAGGATGAAGAAACCTGCGCCTGTGCGATAGGCAGATAGGCCGAGCCTTTTGTCTAAGTAGGTGTAGATGGTGGTTAGGTTTAGCTTGTAGTAAATGGGAAGAAGTATGAAGGCCACAGCAAAATATCCCACAATGAAACCTAAGCAAGTTTGCATATAAGTCATGCCAATGGCGTTGACCATACCAGGAACGGAGACGAATGTAACACCCGAAATGGATGCACCAACCATGCCAAAAGCCACCATATACCAAGGTGAACGTTTGTTGGCACGAAAGAACGTGGCGTTGTCGGCACGTCGTGAGGTTAGCTTGCTAAAGATAAGTAGCACGCCAAAGTATGCGAGTATGGTTAAGATGATGAGCATAACGTGTGCAAAGTTACGATAATTGCGCGGAAAAGCTTTATGCTCGGTGCTATTAGTTTGTTGTGGGATGTGTTCGCCTGTATATATTGATGGGGTGGGGTGAAGCGTAAAATGCAAGAGGGATGCACCGTGTGGGCATCCCTCTGATATCATTTTGTGGGCACGTAGGCTACATGCTCCCCTAGAAGTAAGCAAAAACTGTTCAGCTAAAAGCTAAAAACACAGTGAAGACTATTCTTAGAACCAGCCTTATAAACTTTTTAATTGGTGAATGGTTTCTTTGGGGTTGGCCGACTTAAACACGTAGTTGCCGGCCACAAGCACATCTGCACCAGCTTCGATGAGCAATGGAGCCGTTTGCGCTTGCACGCCTCCATCTACCTCGATAAGGGCTTTGCTACCCGTTTTGTCGATGAGTTGGCGTAGGCGTTTTACCTTGTTAAGGGTGTTTTCGATGAATTTTTGTCCACCAAAACCCGGGTTAACGCTCATTAGCAGCACCAGGTCGACATCGTTGATGATGTCTTCTAGTACGCTGACGGGTGTCGAAGGATTGAGTGCCACACCTGCTTTCATGCCCGTTTCGTGTATCTTGGCAACCGTTCGGTGTAGGTGTACGCAGGCCTCTTGGTGCACACACATGAGCATTGCGCCCGCCTTGGCCGTCTGTTCGATGTAGTTTTCGGGATGAACAATCATGAAATGCACGTCCATAGGCTTTTTGCAAGCCTTGCCAACGGCTTCTAAAACGGGAAAACCGAATGAGATGTTGGGTACGAAGACACCGTCCATCATGTCCATGTGCAACCAATCGGCTTCACTTTCGTTAATCATTTCCACCTCGGCGTTGAGGTTTAGGAAGTCGGCCGAGAGCAAAGAGGGGGCTATCAGTGGCTTTTTCATCATCTGTTTAGTTAAGGCAAATGGTATAACGTTGGCCATTTACCTGTATGGATTTATAACAATGGGCAATCTGCCTGATCATGTTAAGGGTTTTTTCTGAGGGTTTAAGCTCTTCGGGTGTAAAATACTTCATAGGCGATATTACCATATTAATAATGTATATAGTAATAACGCCCGGCGTTGTACTTTATTGTATGCGGTGCAGATAATTATTTATGGCCCATTTAGTCGTTAATGAGTTAGTGGGCAAACAAGTTGATAAGGCTGTTAACTTTCTCTGCTTTAGGCGATGACTTAACGAAAACGCTTATCTTTTTGTTGTTTATCGTAATGGCCTTTGGCAAGTTATAATCGTCGTTTTGCTTGTTAGTCTTCGTGCGCTTTCAACACGCGGTGAGGCACGTTGCCATGTCCAAGCAATTCGATGGGGCATCCGAAATGTTCGCTAAGTTCATCGCTCGAAATCTCGGGTGTATCGTGATAGTGCAGCGTTCGGTTGACACAGGCCACTGCTTTCACGTTTTGGAGGATGGTACCAACATCATGGCTTACGATGATGATGGCGCAATCGCGGTTGATAACGTCGAGCATCTGGTACATTTGTTCTTGAAAACGCTTGTCGATATAGGTGTTTGGCTCGTCTAGTACCACCACTTCGGGGCGTGAAACGATGGCTCGTGCCAAGAGCACGCGTTGCAATTGTCCACCACTGAGTGAACCAATGGGGCGTTTGGCAAAGTCTTGCATACCCAGTTTTTCGAGGGTTAGGGCAACCAGTTGCTTGTGGTTGGCATCGAACGGGGCAAAAAGTTTCTTTTGTCGACTAAGCCCCGATAACACCACTTCTTCCACAGCGATGGGGAATTGGCGGTCGATGTCGTTGTATTGGGGCAGGTAGCCAATGGTGAGTTCGGGTACTTGAACACCGTTTCGGAAGTAAGACACCTTACCCGAGAAAGGTTTCATCATGCCGAGAATAACCCGCATGAGGGTGGTTTTGCCACCACCGTTAGGACCGATGACGCCAAGGAAGTCGTGGTGGAACACTTCCAACGACACATCTTGCAAGGCCACCTTCTCTTCGTAGCCTGCAAACACGTGCTCAAGTTTGATGATGGGTTGTTTCGGAGGAGTCATTTCAGTGATTTGGATACCTTTACCATCTCTTTTTCCCAATCGTAAGCAAGTGGGTTGAAGTCAACAATTTCGGCACCAACAGCGTTGGCGATAGTCTCTGAATTACGGTTTGCGAATTCTTTTTGCATGAAAAGCACACGCACTTGCTTGGCTTTTGCGCTGTTGATGATTTCTTTTATCTGCGCAGCAGAGGGTTCGCGCCCTTCGTCTTCGATGAAAATCTGGTGCAGATCGAACTCGCTGGCGTAGTAAGTGAGTATGGGATGGTAGATAAGAAAGGTAGTAACCTTTTCTTTGGTGATGTTTTCTCGAATTTGGCTGCTGGTCTCTTCAATCTTCTCGAGTAGCTTTTCGAGGTTGGCTTTATAGTATAAGCTATCTTCCCTGTCAATTTGCAGCAACGCCTTATAGATGTTTTGCGCGATAATGGCTGCATTCTGGCAGCTCATCCATGTGTGGGGGTCGGGTACATCGTCGGAACTTTCGATGGGAACGATACCCTCTGATGAGTCTACGATGATGGTATGCGGGGCGTTGGCTTTGAGTCGTTTCATCCATGTTTGTTCGAACCCGATGTTGCCCACCTTTACGTAAAGGTCGCTATGCGAGAGTTCGATCATTTGTTGAGCTGTTGGGTCGTAGGTTTCAGGGTTTCCGCCGATGGGCACCATTGTCTTAACGGTGAAGCGATTGCCTGCGATGGCCTCAACAAAATATCTTAACGGTTCGATGGTAACCATCACCGTGCGCTTGCTTCCGCCATTAGGCATGGAGCAAGAGGTAAGCAACAGAACCACAAAAGCGAAGAAAAGTAGAATTTTCTTGTACATAAGCACTTTAAATTAAGAAGCTTGCGCCAAACACAAGTAAGGCGAAGCGAATAAATTTTCCTATTGTCATGCTTGTCACGGTTATAGCTACGTTTGCACGCATAAGGCCTAGTACCACGGTGATGGCACTGCCAAGGATGGGCAGAAAGGCAAAAAAGCCCATCCATGCGCCCCTTCCGGCCATGAAGTTTTCGGCCTTTTGGAGTTTCTCTTTTTTAATATGCAGGTACTTTTCAATCCAGTCTGTACGACCCAATCGGCCCACTCCATAGTTTATCATGCCGCCAATGACGTTGCCTGCTGTGCCATATAAGATGAGTGGCCACGCCTTTAAGCCGGCCGCTTGAAGGCCAACCATAACGGCTTCGCTACTGAAAGGGACAACGCTACCTGCCAAAACGGCGGAGAGAAACATGCCCCAGTATCCGTAATTGATGAGTAGGGCTATAAGGGAATCCATAAATTGCAGACGGTGAGTAAGACTGAAGCAAGCCAGAGCACGCAAAATACGACGTTGGTGGCTGCTGTTCGGGTGAGGGTGATAAAGTGGCCGATGAGTGCCGACGTGTTAATGATGAGTATGGGCAGAAGGTTGTCGGCGTGTTGGGGCTGTAACACGATGCAGGCAATGGTGAATAGGTCTACAACAATCACCATTTCGTAAATCATGCGGTTGCGTATCTTGTCGTTACGACTGCTTCGCAGATAATGAATGATACCTATCAGCGACACCAGTATAACGAAAAGAATGGTGGCCATGTGGTTATGGTCTATCTGATCGTACTGAAACAGGGGATTGAAGTTGGCCAAATCGGTGAAGTGTTGCACGAGAAATTCGGGCTGACCGTTGTAAACGAGGTAGGCACCAACGAACCAATAGGGTGCAATTAAGCCCAAAACAGACGCCCAGAAGTTGCGCCAGCTCATGGCCAGCACGTTTGTGGCATGCAAAATCCATAGCAGTGGCACGAAGAAGAGTATCTGAACGAACATGGTTGAGGTCACACCGATGAATACATAGGCGTAGAACGTTACGCCAGAAGCCGTTCGTTCTTGATAGGCATTGAACACAATGAGGTAGAAAGCTGCAAAACAGGCTTGCACCAAGGCTGCCGATGGTGAGGCAAAGAGATAGTTTGCCGTGCACGCTAGCACAAGGAAAGCGCACGAAACCATACGACTATAAACCTTTAATAAGGCATTGACGTTGTTAAACTCTACCATCAGGTAGGTAGAAACGGCCAAGCATGCGAATTGAAACCAGAGGTTTTTGCCCACTAGTCCACTGGCCAAGAACACCAACACTGCGTAAATGGCTGTGAAGGTGAGTGTCATCCTGCTTTCCGCAATCCTGTTTTGTAATCTCTTTACTACCATATCTATATGTTACTGGCGGTCGTAAGTCCGCCTATTGCCTTTCTTTCGTTACGCCACACGGCGTGTTCGAGTTGATTACAGGCCTTTACTGTACATTTCTCGCTTGTGTGCGGGGTGGTTGTTACAAGTCTTGACCGATGTCTTTTCTGAAATACTTGTCGGTGAAACGTATGGCATTTGCCGCCTCGAAACTCTTTTGTAGGGCCTCGGCTTTGTCTTTTCCATACGAACTAACGGCCAAAACGCGCCCGCCGTTGGTAACAAGTTGACCGTCTTTAACGGCAGTTCCGCTGTGGAAGACGATACTCTCGCCCACGTTTTCCGTGCCTTCGATGGGGTAACCTTTGGTATATTCTTGGGGATAACCACCGCTAACGAGCATCACACAGACAGCAGCCCGCTCATCGAAAGTCACCTTTCGACTAGCTATATTGCCCTGCGCCACACCCTCGAACAAGTCGACGATGTCGGTTTTGAGCCTAAGCATGACGCTTTCTGTTTCGGGGTCGCCCATTCGACAGTTGTATTCGATAACCATCGGGTTGCCTTCCACGTTGATAAGTCCGAAGAAGATGAAGCCCTTATAGTCGATACCTTCTTCCGATAAGCCGTCTATGGTGGGGCGAACGATGCGCTCTTCCACTTTCTTCATCCACTCGGGAGTGGCAAAAGGAACAGGACTAACGCTGCCCATACCGCCTGTATTCAGTCCGGTATCGTGCTCGCCGATGCGTTTATAGTCTTTGGCTTCGGGCAAAATTTGATAATCTTTGCCGTCGGTGAGCACGAAAACAGAACATTCTATACCGCTGAGAAACTCTTCTATTACAACCGATGCCGAAGCGTTTCCAAACATACCGTCGAGCATGTGGCGCAATTCTGCCTTCGCTTCTTGTAGAGTAGGCAAGATAAGTACGCCTTTACCAGCGCACAATCCGTCGGCTTTGAGCACGTAAGGAGCTTTTAGTTCTTCGAGAAAAGCCAGTCCCTCGTCGATGTTTTGTGTGGTAATGGTTTTGTAACGCGCTGTGGGTATGGCGTGCCTAGCCATGAAAGCCTTGGCGAAGTCTTTGCTGCCTTCGAGTGTTGCGCCTTTTCGCGACGGGCCGATAACGGGGATATGGGTCGTGCGAGCATCGTTCTTGAAGTCGTCGTAGATACCATTTACCAGCGGATCTTCTGGTCCTACCACCACCATCTGCACGTCGTTGTCGAGTGCGAAACGCTTTAAGGCATCGAAGTCGTTGGCGTTGATGTCCACGTTTTGCCCCACTGCGGCCGTTCCGGGATTGCCTGGGGCGATGAAAAGCTTTCTAACCTTAGTACTTTGTGCTATCTTCCAGGCAAGCGCGTGTTCTCTTCCGCCACTTCCCAACAGTAAAATGTTCATCCGTTTTATTTTAGATAATCGTCAAAATATTGTGAGATACGTTCGTGCAAGTGGGTGCTTTGGTGTCCGCGCATGTTATGTGGTTCGCCCGGATACACAAAGAAGTCGGGCTGTGTGCCTACTTTAATGCACTCTTGCAAGAAGTTCAGGCAGTGTTGTGGCACCACTACGGGGTCGTTCATGCCTGTTATTATCTGCAATTTTCCTTTCAAATTCTTGGCTTTAGACAGCAAACTGCTCTCGGCATAGCCCTTAGGATTGTTTTGTGGAGTGCCCATATAGCGTTCGCCATACATTACTTCGTACCACTTCCAATCGATAACGGGACCGCCAGCAACGCCTACTTTGAACACTTCGGGATGACTGGTGATGAGCGTGGTGGTCATAAATCCGCCGAAGCTCCATCCGTGAACGCCCATGCGGTCTTTGTCAACGTAGGGTAGGGAGGTGAGATATTCCACGCCTTTCATTTGGTCTTTCGCCTCTTCTACACCAAGGTGGTGGAACGTGGCTTGCTCGAATGCGAGGCCACGAGCACTGCTTCCGCGATTGTCGAGGATAAAGAGCAGGTAGCCTTTCTGTGCCATATAGGTTTCCCAACCACGCGACCAGTAGTGCCAACGTGCCTCAACGTTGCGCACGCCAGGACCTCCATAGACGTAAATGATGGTGGGGTATTTCTTGTTCGGGTCGAAATTGGTGGGCTTCACCATACGATAATACAGGTCGGTAGTACCATCAGCCGCCTTGATTTTTCCGCAAGTGTACTCGGGAACAGTGTATCCCACCCATGGATTTTCGGCTGTGAAGTAGCGGGTAGCCTTTGCCGAGGCCACGTTCACAATGTCGATGTTGCGCGGAACGGTAGGTTCGGTGTAGCTATCGAGAATCCATTGCCCCGATAAACTTAGTGCGGGCTTGTGCGAACCACCTTCGCCAGTGGTGTTGGCATGACATCCCTTACCGTTGTCTAGCAGTCGGCGCGTGCCTGTTTGCAGGTTAACGGCATAGAGATTATTCTGAATGGGACTTGCCTCGGTAGAAAGGATGATGGCCTCTTTGGTCTTGGCGTTGAACCCTAGTAGGTCTACAACAATCCATTTGCCTGTAGTAAGCTGCTTGATTTGCTTTCCACTGGTGTCGAAGAGGTACAAATGGTTGTAGCCGTCTTTCTCGCTTTGCAGTATAAAGCGGCTTTTGTCCCATGGTAAGAACGTGATAGCGTGCATGGGATGCACGTATTTGTCGCTCGATTCGGTGTAAAGTGTAGCCGTTTTGTTACCAGTAGCGGGATCGTAGGCATCTAGTGAGTAGTGATTTTGTGCCCTATTCATCTCGATAAGGTAAATCAGCTTACCGTCTGGTGCCCAAGCGATGTTGGTAAAATACCTGTCTGTGGGGTCACCGGTATTTAGATACACCGTTTTATCTGTGTTCAGGTCGTATATTCCCACCGTTACGAGGTGCGATTTCTCGCCTGCCATGGGGTAACGAACAGGTGTTTCGGTGGCGATACGTGTGTCGATGTCCACCAAAGGGTAGTCGGCCACCATCGATTGGTCCATTCTGTAGAACGCCAGCTTTTGTCCGTCGTTGCTCCAAAACGTTCCTTTGTATATGCCGAACTCATCGCGGTGCACGCTTTGACCGTAAACGATGTCGCGGCTACCATCTTTTGTCAGTTGCTTAAGTGTTCCTTGGGCGTTGTTTACGTAGAGATTGTCGCCCTTAACAAAGGCAACGGCGCGCGATTGGGCGTTCCAGTCGGCAAAGTTCTCGTCTTTTGCATCCTGCTTCCATACCACTTGTTTGGTTTTCCAGTTCACCAACATACGCATTTTGCTACTGTTGAGCAACACGAGCTGTTGATTGGGGTAGGGGAAAGTGGCATGATAGAGCGAATGCACCTTGATATTGCCGATAGATGCAACCCATTTGTTGATGTCGTCAACGCTAAACAGACGGGTTTCTTTTCCCGTATTCTTGTCTATAAGTGCGCAAAATTCAGCGTCGGTACGCACCAGTTGGTCGCCCCACCATGCGGTGTAGCGGTTCTTGGGCACCATATTATGGAAGTTGTTACCACCATAATTAAGGTCTTCCAGTGTGAATTGTTTCTGTGCCGACATACTTTGCGGTGCGAAAATAATTGTGGAGAGCATCGCTCCCACGATAATTTGTTTAATCGTCATGGTCTATAAAGTTAGCAGAATTACGTCCAAAGTTCTTTCCTCCGCGCTTATCTGTGCGATCGAAACTCTTTCCTTTGTGATCGAAGCTTTTTCCTTTGCGGTTGAAATCTTTGCCTTTACCAGCGAAGGACTTGCCTCCACCACGCTCGAAAGAACGGCCTCCGCGTTTGTCATCGCGGTCTGAGAACGATGCCGCTCTTCTGCGTTTACGTTCTTCGTTGCGCTCTTCGGTGTGCGCGAAGTGGTTTTTAAAGGTGTACGAACGTATGTCGTCGGTGTCTTGCGAACCATCATCGTCCAGACTTTTCTTAAATTCGCGGTTCTTCTTAAACCTATTTTTCTCAGCCATCTGGCGTTTCTCATCGTCGGTTTTCACCACTCCGCCTTCTTGACGGAAGTCTCTTAGCGAACCATCGAATATGGCATACTTGCGGAATTCACACTCCAACGACCCATTGTACACAGGGATTTTGATAGAAGGTTTCAGTCCTATCTGGTCGAAACACTCTTCGCGGTAGCTCAGCACCCACGCATCGTTACCCATGAATTGGTGTTTCAGCCTTTCGCCAATCATCTTATACGTACCCAGAAGGTTAGGAGTGGAGATACGTTCTCCGTATGGGGGATTGGTAACGAGAATACTTTTGTTCTCAGGTTTCTTGAAATCCTTGAAGTCGGCTTGTTCGATGGTGATGTCTTTGGTAAGTCCCGATGCGCGAACGTTTAGCCTAGCCGTGTTCACAGCCTTCATATCTATGTCGTAACCATAGATGTGGTGGGTGAATTCACGTTCGTTGCTGTCGTCGTTATATATATTGTCGAACAGTTCTTGGTCGAAATCGGGCCATTTTTCGAAAGCGTAGTTCTTACGAAAAACACCTGGGGAGATGTTGCGGGCTATGAGAGCGGCCTCCACAACAAGCGTTCCCGACCCACACATGGGGTCGATGAAGTCGGTTTCGCCTTGCCATCCCGTCATCAATATCATGCCAGCAGCCAGCACTTCGTTAAGCGGAGCTTCCACCGACTCTTGTCTGTAACCGCGACGATGCAGGCTCTCGCCACTCGAATCAAGCGAAAGTGTACAGTCGTATTCGGCAATGTGGATGTTCAAACGTATGTCTGGATTGCTCACCGAAATGTTTGGGCGTTTGCCCGTGCGTTCGCGGAACTGGTCAACGATGGCGTCTTTCACCTTATAGGTAACGAAACGTGAGTTGCGGAACTCTTCCGAATACACCACCGAGTCTACCGAGAAGGTCTTTCCGTCCTCGATATGTTGGCTCCAGTCTATCTTTTGTATCTCCTCGTACACGTCGTCGGCCGACTTAGCCTTGAACTTGGCGATGGGCTTTAATATTCTGATAGCCGTGTGTAGTTGGAAATTGGCGCGATACATCGTTTCTTTGTCGCCTGTAAACGACACCATACGCCTACCAATTTGTACGTTGTTTGCCCCCATTTGGGTAAGCTCCTTGGCCAAAACGGGTTCTAGACCCATGAAGGTTTTGGCTATGAGTTCGAATTCCATTGTATATAGTTGTTGTTATTTCGTTTTCTTGAATATGCGTGTGTTAGGCTCCATGTCTTCGGTTACCCACACATTGGCTCCCACCACACTACCTTTTCCGATGGTTACACGGCCTAGGATGGTGGCGTTAGAGTAAACCACCACATCGTCTTCCAATATCGGGTGGCGCGCTATACCCTTGATGGGGTTTCCGTCTTCGTCTATCGGAAAACTGCGAGCGCCTAACGTAACGCCCTGATACAGCTTAACGTTGTCGCCGATGATACAGGTAGCCCCGATAACCACGCCTGTTCCGTGGTCGATGGCGAAATGTTGGCCTATCTGTGCTGCGGGATGGATATCTATTCCCGTTTCCGAATGTGCCATTTCGGTAAGCATTCGTGGGATAAGTGGCACGCCCATAAGCAGCAGTTCGTGGGCAACGCGATAGTTAACCAAAGCCTTAATGGCGGGATAACACGATATTATCTCGCCGAAATTGCCTGCTGCGGGGTCGCCGTTGTAAATGGCAGCTACATCGGCAGCCAGCATTTGGCGCACGGCGGGTAACTTTTGGATTACATCCATAGCCATTTCTTCGGCTGTGCAGCGCATGTCGGTGGAGGTATCGCCTGCATCGCAGCCGTCGCAACTGGCAAAGCACAGGCCAGCCAGTATCTGATCGGTAAGAAGTTGGTTGAGTTTTTCTATATTGACACCGATATGAAACTTGATGGTTCGCGAGTTAACCGTAGACTTGCCATAGTATCCAGGGAAGATGATGGCCCGCAACAGGTCCACAATCTCTTTGAGAACCTCTCCCGATGGGATAGGGTTACCATCCTTGTGTTGGTGAAAAATGCCTTTCAATGCATTGGCATCGGAAAGCTCTTCAGCAGTATGGGTCAGTGTGCGCGTTAAGTCGGCAGTGGTCATCAATGTTGTTGTGTCAATGTAGAGGTTTGTGTGGCGTTGGCGCGAATGGGTGCAAGACGTTCTTGCTTGGGCTTCGCGAAAACGGCCTATTTAGTGCAAAAGTAGCAATAATTTATCATTTGTCAACAGATAAATGCCGAAATTTATATTAAAATGTGCAACTACTTGACGCCCGACACGAAAATGCGTGAGTTCGATGGGTTTGAACTCACGCATTTGCTTTATCAGAGTGGGAAGGAAAAAGCACGCTTCGCCTCCATAAAGGGTGGTTTCCGAGTGCGTGGTTTACTTCACCAGCTTGTCTAATATAGGTGTGGTTTGGCCAATAACACTGGTTTGTTGCGTGTCGTTTTGTTGTTCGAATACCACGATTTTGTTTTCTCCCTTCTTCAAGAAACATCCAGGAAGGTAGAGTGTTTGTTGTGGTCCGCGTTTCCAATAGCGACCAAGGTTGAACCCGTTGATGAACACGATGCCTTTACCCCACGTTTCCATGTTGAGGAAAGTGTCGCCCGTGGTGTCTAGGCTGAATGTTCCCGAATAGAGCGTAGGCAGTCCTTTATTGTTGGCTGTTGGCAAAGCGTTAACGTCGGGGGCTTCGTTCATGGGCAGTTTATACATCTGCCAGTTGCCTGTAATTTCGTTTCCATCGATAACTACGGGTCCATTGATGCCCTTGATGCTTTGGGGGATACGTGCGCCATAGTTTATTCGGCCCATGTTTTCAACCAAGATGTCGAGCACACCGTTAAAAGGCATGTTAATTTCGATACTGTCTACATCGCTAACGCGGTCTAGCTCGCCTACCTTTTGTCCGTTAACGTAAACTAAGGCATAGTCGGCCAGACCAGCAATCTTCATTGTACCGCTGATGGGCTGGTTAAAGTGTCTTCTGTATAGCACGTAGCCATGCCCTTGGTTCAGGTCTTCGAAAGTAAGGGGCGTATCGTTTTCAACGGCTTTACCTTTGGTGAGAAGGTTCAGCACGTCGGCACTCTTGCTCAGCTTGATGTTGGGAATGGCGATAACGGGTATGCGTTGAGGAACGGGCGGCACGTTATACTTTACGTTCTTTATCATCAATGCGCGCAGAGCATCATATTTAGGCGTGTTCCATCCTGCCTCGCTGATGGGCGCATCGTAGTCGTACGAGGTGAGGTCGGGCTGCAAGTTGGTGGCGGTGGTGTAGTTGGCACCCGACGTAAAGCCGAAGTTGGTTCCGCCATGTACCATATAATAATTGAAACTTACGCCGTTTTCTAGATACTTGGCGGTTTGTTTCACAATGGATTCGGTGCTTACCTGTGGGAAAGGTTCTGCCCAATGCGACAGCCATCCGGGGTAAAACTCGGCCACCATGTATGGACCTTTGCCCCCGTTATATTCGTTCACCACCTTCTTAAGCTTCTCTATATCGTTCTCTCCATTGGCCGTTGGCAGTGCGCCTTCTATCGTTCCGCCCTTGAAAAGCCAACTTCCGTCTGACGTGAACAAAGGAACGTCGAAGCCTGCATCGATTAATTGTTGCTTAATTTTTGCACTATAAGCGCGATGACTTTCTAATGGCACATCTTTTCGTTGTGCCACATACGACCCAAACTCGTTTTCGGCCTGCACCATAATGATCGGACCGCCCTTGGTTATCTGCAAATCGCGCATCTGTGAGGCCAATTGGTTGATGTAAACACGGCACGAATCGAGGAAAGGTTGGTTGTCTGCGCGTATCACCAGACCTTTAGCCTTTGACAACCACCAAGGATATCCACCGAAATCCCATTCTGCACAGCAGTATGGACCTGGCCTCAGAATAACCAGCATACCCTCTTCGGCAGCCGTTTTCACGAATTGGCGTAGGTTACGGTTTCCCGTTTTCCAGTCCCATTTGCCTGGTTCTGTTTCGTGATAGTTCCAAAACACGTAGGTGGCAACGGCGTTCAGGCCCATGGCTTTCATCATTTTCATGCGGTGACGCCAATAGGGAGCCGGCACGCGAGCATAGTGCATTTCGCCCGAATGCAGTTGCATTGGCTTGCCGTTGTAAACGAATTGGCCATCGGTGATGGCGAAAGTGTTGCGCGTAGTTTTTGTTTGCTTGTTTTGTTTAGCCTCGGCGGTGGTTGCGGTAAGTAACAGCATGGTTGCCAGGGCCAAGCATTTTAGATGTTTCATCTGTATATTCTGGTTTGAAAAAATATTGGATTAGGGTTTTAGTTCATCGCTTTTTGTGGCATCGTAAGGCTTTATTATACAAGCGTTGACGATAACCGATACAAAAATAACAAAAGAAAAGTAGACGAGAACTAACGAAATACCAATTTAGATAAATTTAACGAGGGCGTGCCAAAGTGCTTGTAGTGTGGCTACCAATGTGTTTGTAGTGTGGCTACAAGTGCTTTGTAGTGTGGCTACAAGTGTTTTGTAGTGTGACTACAAGTGGTTTGTAGTGTGAGTACAGACGTCTTGTAGTCGCACTACAAAGGCTTTTGTACAGTGCCGTTTAGTGTCATACCATCTTTTTATAGGCTTTTAGAGGCATTTTAAGATAGGTTTTGTGTTTTGTTTTTTTGGGTTATTGTGACGGTTTAGATAAGTTATTTATCGTAGCGTTTCTTATTTTAAAAGGTAATGTTGGCGTGACTCTATAATCTCACCCATGTGCTCGGTTGCCCATGTAAGTAGGTTGCCAATGAGGGGAAGTAGGCTCTTGCCCTTGTTCGATAACGAATACTCAACGCGTGGCGGAACTTCTGGAAATGCTTCTCGGCAGACGAGACCATCGGCTTCGAGCATTTTTAAAGTAGCCGTGAGCATTTTCTGTGATATGTCGGGGATGTTGCGTTGCAACTCCTTGAAGCGCAGGTTGCCATGTGTTTCCAAGGTGAAAAGCACCAACATCGACCACTTATCTCCCACCCTTGATAGTATATTTCGGATGGGGCAGTCGGGATAAAGCGCGTCACGTACTTCTGTTCTGTTCATGTAAAATGGGTTTAAAAACTACATTACTGCACAAAAGTAACTAATATAACTTGCAATGTTCGATGCTTTATTGTTAAACAATGCTAAAACATAGATACCTAACTCGCAATGTTTCAACATTACTTACCCATAGGTAACTGACACACTTTCTTGTGCCTACTTGTGTGAGCCCTTGATTGTCAATAACTTTGCATCGTCAAAACAATAACAATTCAACAAAATTAATTATACAATAATGATTATGAAAACTGTAAAGACAACAAGAGAAGGTAAGAATTTCACTGCTGTGAATATTGGTAAGCTAAGCGAAGTAAAGGATTATGTATTGCCATTGGGCGAGATCGAAATTCCTGGTAAGGTTTTCGTTGGGCAGGCATTGCAGGTAACAGGTTGCGAACTATCATTCCAAACGCTGGTTCCTGGACAGGATAGTGGTTTCCTGCATACGCATAAAACGCACGAAGAACTATACTTTATCCTTAAAGGCGAGGGTGTGTATCAGGTTGATGGAGAAGTTTTCCCTGTTTCAGAAGGTAGCATTGTACGTGTTGCGCCAGAGGGTAAGCGCGCCTTAAAGAACACTGGTGAGGGCGAGATGTTGATGCTTTGCATACAATATAAGGCCAATAGTTTTGGCGAAGACGACTCTCCTGCGGGCGATGGAATCATACTTGGCGATAAGCTAACATGGTAATTGACCCGCAATTTCCTACATGTCCGATCCGCAATGTCCTTTCAAGGCTTTGCGGAGCGGATGCTTTATGGGTGATTAACGTGCTTGCAGAAAACGTGTCGGCCCCAATGGAGGTACTTTGTAGGGAGATGCGTGGGCTGGATTATCAGCAAATAGCGTCTGCCATTCGTATTTTAATGGAAGACCGTATAGTTGAGAAATCAAGCAATGGCTATCGCTTATCTCCGTTGGGAAAATCATTGTTGCCCTCTCTTAAAGGTATTGAGGGATGGTGTGAGATGCAAATTAAGTAATGAGGAGGTTTAGAGTAGTTGAGAAATAGGTGTTGAGGCGTACCATCGTTTGTTTAAGATTGGGTACGTTTAACGAGAAAAAGCCCCGAAAGTGTATTGCTTTCGGGGCTTTATTTGTTGTGTGCCCTTAGGGGAATAAGTGTCCTATCCTCGTGGGCAAGATGGTTCCGTGGGGATTACAAGGCTGCGAAAATCCAATCGTACACGTAGCTGCAAACACCGAAGAGTGCAACGCCTAGGGTGCAGATGGCCAACGCTAAGCGCGTGTTGTTGTCGCTCTTGAAGGCGGGCAGCGGGTTTTCGCTCTTGTTGATGTACATCGCCTTAACGATGAGCAAGTAATAGTAAAGGCTGATAACGGTGTTAATCAGGGCGATGAACACAATTGCGTAAGCCCAAGCGCTACCTTGTTCTAAGGCAGCCATAAATACGAAGAACTTGCTGAACATACCTGCAAAGGGCGGAATACCACCAAGCGAGAAGAGAGCCAGCGTCATGAGGAAGGCCAACTTGGGGTTGGTGGAATAAAGTCCGTTGTAAGCATCCATATCGGTTACACCGTTGTTGCGCTCTTCGATGGCACTGATGATGGTGAACACGCTCATGTTAGCTACCACATACACCAATATATAATAGGTGAGTGCGGTAACGCCCATGCCCGAGTCGCCCATCACTGCCAGCATGATATATCCCGCCTGCGAGATAGAACTGAACGCCATGAAGCGTTTTAGTTCGGTTTGACGTATGGCGAAAAGGTTGGCGATGGTGATGCTCAATACAATAACGATGCCGAGAAGATACTGCCACTGTTCTATCAACGAGCCGAAAACGTGCATCAAGATGGTGCAAAGCGCGAAGGCTGCGGCACCCTTAGACACTACTGAGAGATAACCCGTGATGGTTGTTGGCGCACCTTGATAGGTGTCGGCTGTCCAGAAGTGGAAGGGCACAAGCGAAATCTTAAAGCCCAATCCGCTGAAGAAGAACACCATTCCCATAATCGTCATGGGTGTGGCAGATAGGTTTTGAGCCACTTCGTTGAAGTAAAGCGAACCTGCATCGGCATACACAAAGGTGAGGCCATAGAGCATCACGCCGCTAGAGAAGGTCGCGGTGAGGATGAACTTGGCACCAGCCTCGGCCGAATTGTGACGATATTTGTCGAATGCTACTAAGCAAGCCATGGGCACGGAAGCCATTTCAAGCCCTAAGAAGAAGAGTAAGAAGTGGTCGGCACTTACCATCATGTTCATTCCAAGCAGTGTGGAGATGATGAGCATATAGAATTCGCCCTCCTTGAAAGTGCTGTCGGGACGCGACAGCCACGTGCGTGCTTGTATGAAAACGATGAGCGTTCCGAAGGCCAGAATGGTTTTCAGCACACCAATCATAGGTGTGGTGACATACATTCCGCCAAAGACCGTGGCCGGTTCGGTGGGACAACAGTTCAGAAGAATATGTATCAGCATGAACGCGCACACCAAGGGATTGAACCAAGGACGTGGCGAAGGCGCCGTCTTTTCGTCGGTTATCACGATGGGGGCCTTATGTGCCGTGGCGAAATCTATGATAAAGACAATCACCAACATGGCCATCAAGGTAACCTCGGGCATCATGTGGAAAAACTGACTATAATCTAAATTCATTGTAGGAAGCGTTTAAAGTGATGCTATTGCGGTTACGTTGTTGATGTGGTCGATAATCGGGCCCAGTGTGTCGCTGATGATGTTGCTTGCCCAAAGCGGTGCAAGGCCAAGGCCTGCAACGCTGAAAATGAGGCAGCCAACGGCGAAACGCTCGTCCCAAGTGGCATCGGTGAGTTGCTCGTAATGGGGATCGGCAACCTTGCCAAAAAGTATCTTACCCACAACACGCAGGATGTAGACGGCCGTGATAACGATTGCCGTACAGGCGATGATGGTGGCCGTGCGGTGGAATACGTCGTTGTTTTGGAACGAACCAACGAAGATGGTCATTTCGGCAACGAAGCCCGAGAAGCCTGGCAAACCTAAGTTGGCCAAACCGGCAATGACATAACCCACACTAAGGAAGGGCATAATCTTCATCAAACCACCAAGCTGACGGATGTCGCGTGTGTGTGTACGGCCGTAAATCATACCTATAAGGGCAAAGAAAAGGGCCGTCATCAGTCCGTGAGAGAGCATCTGCAAGATGGCTCCCGTGCACGAAGTCTGCGTCATCATGAGCAGGGCGAAGAGCACCAAGCCACAGTGTGACACCGAAGAGTAGGCATTAATGTACTTCAAGTCGGTTTGTACGCAGGCCGAGAAGGCACCATATACCACCGAAATGGTGGTGAGGATGATGAAAATCCACGATAGCTGATGGGCTGCTTCGGGCAAAAGCACAATGGCAATGCGGAAACATCCATAGCCTCCAAGCTTCATCAGTACGCCCGCATGAAGCATAGACACGGCCGTAGGAGCCGATGCGTGACCGTCGGGCGACCATGTGTGGAAGGGGAAGAGCGCGCCAAGCACACCGAATCCGATGAATACGAAGGGGAAAAGCACCTTTTGTACGCTCTCGGGAATGTTGTGTAGGGCTTGCAATTCGAGAATGTTCATTGTGGTTGCACCACTGAAGAAGTAGATGCCGATGATGCCAATGATGAGCAAAGCCGAACCTCCCATAAGCATGAGGGTTAGCTTCATGGCCGAATATTCTTTCTTTCCGCTACCCCAAACGCCGATAAGTAGGTACATGGGGATAAGTGCCACCTCGTAGAACATGAACATGGTGAAGAGGTCTATCGAGATGAAGAAACCATAAACACCAATGCTAAGCAGGGTGAACCATAGGAAATACTCTTTGGTTAGTGGCTTTAGCTGCCACGAGGCGAATGTTCCGGTGAACACGATGATGCTCGAAAGGAGGAGCATCACCACCGAAATTCCGTCGACGCCCACGGCGTAGGCTATGTTAAGGGGCTTGAACCAATCCACGGTGTATTGAAACAGCATGGCATCGGTGTTGCCTGCATCGCGCATTTGAAGGAAAGCGATGGTGAGCCAAACCGAAAGTGCCAGCAAGCACGATGAGCCGACAACCATCACACCGCGCACTTGATTGAGGTTGCGAGAGAGCCAAAGGCCCAGCAACATCAGCACGGGGATAACTACGAATAATGTTAGTATACTCATTTTTGTTTTTCTTTTATCTGGTTGTTACCTCATATTACAACATATATAGCAAAACCAAGGTAAGCGCAACGGCTCCGGAGAGGAACCAAATGGCGTAATGACGCACGTCGCCGCTTTGCCAAGGGCGTATGCTTTCGCCTGCTTCGTTGGAACTCCAAGCCAAGAAATCGAACGTGCCGTCGATAACATGGCGGTCGAACCATGCGATGGGCTTGGATATAAGACGGAAGATGATGCGATGGGTAACGTATTGCCAAATCTCGTCCATATAGAAACGCTTGTAAGCTGCACGATGAAGTGTGGGGAAAGTCTTTGCCAACTTGTCGGCAAAAGGCGTTTCGGCATTCTTGTACATCAGCGTTGCTGCCACGATTGCGATAACGGCCAAGCCCACGCTAGTGCCTGCAACGGCCCAGTTGATGTGGGTATGGAATCCTATGCCGTTGGCTGAAACGAGTTCGCCGAAAGGCAAGAAACCGCAAGTTACCGTGATTATAGACAGGAATATCAAGGGGAAAGTCATCGTGAGCGGTGCCTCATGGGGCTTGTGCGCTCCTTCGTTGATGTGCGTTTCGTAGTAGCTCTTGCCCCAGAATATCACGTAATAGAGTCGGAACATATAGAAGGCCGTCATCATGGCGATGCCGCTCATCACTGCGCCCATAAGCGGACTGAAGTTGTAGCATGCCACTAGGATCTCGTCTTTTGAGAAGAAGCCTGAGAAAGGTGGTATGCCAGCGATGGCGAGGCATGAAATGAGGAATGTCCAGTGCGTAATGGGCATGTACTTGCGTAGTCCGCCCATGTATTCTTTCTCGTTTGAGTGCACGGCATGTATGATACAGCCTGCGCCTAGGAAGAGGCAAGCCTTGAACATAGCGTGCGTGAAGAGGTGGAACATACCTGCCATGTAGCCCAGACCTTGTACATCGGCGTATTCTTCGGTCATTGCTACGGCGCCTGTTGCAGGATCGGGCAGGCAAACGCCAAGTGCCACGAGCATGAAACCTATCTGCGAGATGGTAGAGAAGGCCAAAACACGCTTGATGTCGCTTTGTACGCAAGCCACAGCAGCGGCATAGAATGCCGTGAAGGCTGCGATGTAGGCAATCCAATGCAATTGTTCGGGAGCGAACTGCACGAAGATGGGGAACAGGCTAGCCACAAGGAACACACCCGCAACAACCATCGTGGCTGCGTGGATAAGTGCCGATACGGGCGTAGGACCTTCCATTGCGTCGGGCAACCAAATGTGCAAGGGGAACATGGCGCTCTTACCTGCACCGCCGATGAACATGAAGAACAGGGCGATGGGCATCATTACGGCTGCACCAGCTACCTGCTCGTGGAGCGAAGGCATGGCATTGAGGTCGTAGTTGAACGTTCCTACGTAGAAGCTGTAAATCAAAATGCCGATAAGGAAGAATAAGTCGGCAAAGCGGGTTACGATGAACGCCTTCTTCGATGCGGCAACGGCAGCCCCTTCGGGATAGTAGAAGCCGATAAGAAGGTAGGACGATACGCCCACAAGCTCCCAAAATAGGTACATCTGGAAAATGTTCGTGGCCACAACCAGGCCTAACATCGACATGGTGAAGAGCGAAAGGAAGGCGTAATAACGTTGAAAACCCTTTTCTCCGTGCATGTAACCGAACGAGTAGATGTGTACCATGAGGCTCACAGTGGTGATAACCACCAGCATCATCACCGAGATGGGTGTGAGGCGGAAGCCCAAATTGAACGTCAGTAGTTCGGAAAACTTCAACCATGAGAAGTTAAACGCCGTAACGTGAGGGTAAAGTCCGTCGGCTCCACGACCTTGTCCGATGAAGTATTCGTATGCCGTGTAGATGGAAAGGCAAAAGATTGTGCCCAGAACCGCCGTTCCGATGGAACCCGCCACCTTATGCGGCATCTTCATGCCCAATAGTCCTAGCACGAGGAACGATAGCGCAGGCAGAAGTAGTATCAAAAATACAAAATTGTATTCCATTGTCGTTTATAGTTTCATGTTTTCAATACTGTTCACCTGATCACTGTGGAACCTGCGGTAAACGTTAAGAATGATAGCGATGGCCACTGCCGTTTCGGCGGCGTTGATGCCGATGGAGAACAAGGAAAAGAAGAAGCCTTCGAGTTCGCCAGGGTAAAGTATGCGGTTGAATACGGCAAAGTTGATGTCAACCGAGTTGAGCACCAGCTCAATGGAGATGAGCATCGCGATGAGATTACGTCGCGTTACAAATCCGAAAAAGCCAATGAAGAAGAGCAAAGTGCTCAGTCCCAATAACAATTCTATGGGTATCATTTCTTATCCTCCTTTCTTGCAATCATTATTCCACCGATGATACATGCCAAGAGAAATACGGAAATAAACTCGAAAGGCAGAACGTACTGGTACTTGCCTGCACCAACGAGCTTCTCTCCGATAACCGACATGGGTACTTCGGCATCGACCATGCTGGCCGACATGTCTATAAATTGGTTCTTAAGCAACACCAATGCCACGGTAACCAGTCCGATGAGGGCTACCAATGCGCCAGCAACGATGGTTTTTCCGCGTTGCCTTTCTTGCAAACCTTGCAAGGTGCGCTTCGACACGAGTTGGATGGCGAAGATGTAAAGCATCGTCAAGCCGCCCGCGTAGATAGCTATTTGTGCAGTGCCTAAGAAGGTATAGTCTAACAGGAAGTAAACACCTGCGACGCCAAAGAGCACGAACAGCAGGAAAGTAGCCGCTCGCATAATTCTCTTTGTGAATACGCATACGATGGCCGAGCCGATAATTACCACGGCCAAGATGCAAAACATGATGATATTTGCCATAAAGATGTCTACTCCTATTATTTTGTTTTAGTGTTGAAAGTTCCGATTTCATTTTCCGCACCGCCGTCAATGATGTTGGGCAAGGAGCTTTGGTAGTGTTCCTTGTCTAGCTCGATGACAAGCTTGTCGCGGTTAAATACGGAGTTCTCGAAGTCGTTGGTGAACTCGATGGCATCGAAGTTGCAGGCGTTGGTACATAGTTCGCAGAACATGCAGTCGCCTAGGTCGTAGTCGTACTTTATCAATTGGCGCTTCTTCTTGCCCTCCTCAGTCGTCACCATTTCCGAAACGATGCGTATGGTGCCGTTAGGGCAGGCCTTTTCGCACATCAAGCAGGCCACACATTTCACCACATCGTTCTCGTCGCGCTTCATAACGAGCCTTCCGCGCGAGCGTTGTGCCACGTGCAAAGTGGTCTTTCTGTTTTCGGGGTATTGCTCAGTAACCTTCGGCGTGAAGTACTCGCGCAGCGTGACACGTAGGCCAGTGGCGAGCGACTTGATGCCATCTCGTATACCGCCAAAATATGATTTCTTGTTATCTTCCATGTCTTTTTCGTTATTTAATGTACCAACCAAAGGCCACAACAATTGTCATGATCACGAGGTTGAGCAAGGACAGGGGCATCAGGTATTTCCATTCCAATTTCAATATCTGGTCGATGCGAAGGCGGGGGAACGTCCAACGTATCCACATCAACACCCAAACGAGGGCGAATGCCTTACCTATGAACCAGATGAAGCCTGGAATATAGTCCATTACCTTATCAAAACCTTCGACACCGATGTGTATAGGCATCCATCCGCCAAGGAAAACCATGGAGGCAACACCTGCCACAATGAAGAGATTTAGATACTCGGCCAAGTAGAAGAAGCCGAAACCCATACCCGAATATTCGGTGTGATAACCTGCGGTAAGTTCGCTTTCGGCTTCCGCCAAGTCGAATGGGCCACGGTTTGCTTCAGCATTTCCTGTGATAAGGAATACCAAAAAGGCGATGATGGCAGGGATATGACCCTGGAAAACAAGCCAGCCGAAGGGGCCGCTTTGTGCTTCCACGATGCCGCTAACCTGCATCGTACCCGTGAGAATCACGGCCGTGATGAGGCAGAGGCCCAACGACATCTCGTAAGAAATCATCTGCACCGCGCCACGCATCGCCGAAATAACACTATACTTATTATTAGAACTCCATCCTGCGATGAATATTCCGATAACGCCGATACTCGAAATGGCCGTCATCAAGAAGATGCCGACGTTGAAATCCAAAATTGTAGCGCCCTTGTTCCATGGCATGAACGAGAACGCACCTACCGAACCAATCAGCACCAATATGGGAGCGATGGTGTAGAGCAGTTTATCAGCCTTGTCAACAGCGAAGATTTCTTTGATAAGCATCTTCAGAACGTCGGCAATAACTTGGAAAACACCCCACGGACCAACACGCATCGGGCCGAGACGGCATTGGAAAGCTGCGCACACCTTGCGTTCCATGAAGATCAGCAAGATAGCCAATATGGCGTAGGCAGCCAGTATGAATACACCCACGAGCACACATTCGATGAATATGGCCCAAAAGCTGCTCAGTCCGCATGTGTCTCGCAGCAGACTGTCAAACCACGTCGTAACGATTGAAAAGTCAAACATAATTATCTGTCAATATCGGGTATAACATAATCTAACGATGCGCCGACAGCGATAAGGTCGGCTATCTTCTCGCCACGAAGCATGGTGTCCAAGGCCGAAACCAAAGGAAGACCCATAGGACGGAACTTCAAACGGTAGGGACTCTTGTCGCCTTTGCTGTCGAGGAACACACCAATCTCACCGCGCGAACCTTCACAAGAGAAGTACCATTGGCCTTCGGGCACTTTGATAATGGGCTTTTGCTTGATGTAGAAGTCGCCTTCGGGAATGTTGTCGATAAGCGTTTCCAAGATGTGAACGCTCTGTTCCATCTCCTTCATGCGCACCATATAGCGGTCGTAGCTGTCTCCGTTGTTGTAGGTAATCTCCTTAAAGTCTACCTTATCATACACTCCGTAGCTGTGGTGTTTGCGAACGTCGTTCTGCCAGCCTGCTGCACGACCCGTTCCGCCCGTACAACCGTAGCTGATAGCATCCTCACGAGATAGCATTCCCACGCCTTTGAAACGGTTTTCCATGATAACGTTGCCAGTGAATACATCTTGATATTCCTTGAACATCGGCTTGATGTAAGCGCAAAGTTTCTTTACGTTCTTCACGAAGTTAGGGTCAATATCAGCTTGACATCCGCCAATGCGATAGTAGTTCATGATGAGTCGGCCACCAGTGGTCTCTTCCATCACGTTGATAACTTGCTCGCGGTCGCGCATTCCATATATAAATGCGGTTAACGCACCAACGTCCTGCGCGCAGCAGCTGTAGAACAGCAGGTGCGAGTTAAGGCGTTGCAGCTCGTCCATGATGGTACGGATATACTTGATGCGGTCGGTAAGCTCCACACCCATAGCCTCTTCAATCACGCCCACCAATGCATGTCGGTTCATGGTTGCGCTAAGATAGTCCAAACGATCGGTGAAGGCCAACGTCTGTGGGTAAGAATAGCTTTCCGAAATCTTTTCCACGCCACGGTGAATGTAACCCAAGTGTGGGTAAATCTTCCTAATCACCTCGCCATCGAGTATCGTTTGCAGGCGCAATACACCGTGTGTGGCAGGGTGTTGTGGTCCGATGTTCACCACATAGTCGTCATCTCCGAACAGCTTATGGCGTGTTTCCACCAGTTTCCCGTCTTTATCTAGGCTATATAGCAAGGTATAGTCGGGCTCGGGGTCGTCGTACATGTTTGGCCTGTTCTTCTCGGGGTCCATGTCGTAGTCTTTTCGCAGGGGATAGCCTATGAAATCACTACGCAGGTAGAGCCTTCGCATGTCGGGATGTCCGATGAACTTGATGCCGAAGAAGTCGTAAACCTCACGTTCCAGCAGGTCGGCAGCCTTCCAAAGGTTAGTCACCGATGGCAGGTAAGGATTCTCACGATCGACGGCAACGACTTTAACCGAGATGCGTTCGTAGGTTTGGGTGTTCTCAAGAATATAGATACACCCGAACCCTTCCTCTCCAAAATCTTCACCAACGATGGTGACGAGGAAGTCGAAATGTTTTTCATTTCTTAATTTTGCCATCTCGTTGGCAAAATCGTTCGCGTTGAATTCAATGTTATTTAGTTTCATAATAGCGTCTCATTCCTTGTCTTTATCGAAATCCTTTGGCACATCCATGATAACCATGGGCTTCTTTTCCTTGCGGTTTGCTCCGCCAAAGAACTTCTCAACCTTCACTTTACGTTGCAGCTGCATCATTCCGTACAGGATAGCCTCAGGTCTTGGAGGGCATCCGGGAATGAAAACGTCTACGGGAACAATCTCTTCGATGCCGCGAACAACGTGGTAGCTCGACTTGAAAGGTCCACCGCTGATGGCGCATCCGCCAACGGCGATAACGTATTTCGGGTCGGCCATCTCGTCGTATAGGCGTTTCATAACGGGCGCCATCTTGTTGGTGATGGTACCTGCGCACATGATGAGGTCAGCCTGACGTGGCGAGTTGCGTGTTACTTCAAAGCCAAAGCGGGCGAAGTCGTAGCGGGCGCATCCCACCGACATGAATTCGATACCGCAACAGCTTGTTGCGAAGGTGAGCGACCACAGCGAATTGCTGCGTCCCCAGTTGATGGCTTGGTCTAGCGACCCAACAACAACGTTCACGCCACCTTCGTGTAGTTCGTTCATGATTTGTTCGAGCGTGTCGTTGTCTTTAAATTCCGCGTATGGAATACTTTTGATATGGGGTTGTTTCACTTCCATTCCAATGCTCCTTTCCGCCAAGCATAGGCCAGGCCAAATACAAGTACTACCAAAAAGAAACCAATGCTCGCCAGAGCTAAAGCTCCAAACTGCTTGACAACTACTGCCCAGGGATAGAGGAATACGGTCTCTACGTCGAACATGAGGAAAAGGATGGCGAAGAGATAGTAGCCGATATGCACGGGAATCCACGAGGAACCGCGTGTTGGGATACCACTCTCGAATGGCTCACCTTTCACCGCATTGTACGACCGAGGCCCTATCGCCTTGGCTATGGCAAATGCCGCCACAACCAAAAAGACAGCCGTTATCAGAACGGTAATAAATAAAATAAAAGACATATAACGTTATTATATAATTGTTTGATTCAGCCAAATATGGTGCAAAGGTAATAATAAATATGAAATTGGTTACATGTTTCCACTAAAAAATGTAATCTCCATGTTGCAAAGTGTGGGTATAATGGTCATCATTATTGAGTAGTGACCGGTTTTACATGCTTTTTATGCTTTATGGGCGTTTGTTCTTGACTATATATTTTCACGCCTTGTCCCATCAAAAAGCGCTTTCGGCAGTCAACGTGTGCTTACCGAAAGCGCTTCTTTTGCTTATGGTTGCCTTATATATAAGGAGTGGAGTAGGGGCGTGTGCCTAACTACCCATAATCAAACTGCCCACTTGATACACCGCAGCACTAACAACCCATGCCAGCCCAGTGGTGTAAACGGCGGCGAACAAGGCCCAACGCCACGAACCGCTTTCGTTGCGGATAGCGGCAACCGTGGCTATACAGGGGAAGTAAAGCAGCACGAAGATGAGGTAGGCGTAGGCCGAGAGGGGCGAAAGGCCATCGTTCAGCATTTGTTTTCGCAAACGCGTGTACTTCTCAGTGTCGTCGCTATAACTGTCGTCACTGCCGAAACTGTCGTCGTCGGCATATAATACGCCCATCGTAGAGGCCACAATCTCTTTTGCACCAACGCCTGCAAGCAGACTCACGTCTAGTTTCCAGTCGAACCCTTGCAGTCGGAACACTGGTTCAACGGCCTTACCCATCCTTCCGATGATGCTTTGTTCTTGCTGCTGTTGCTTGTCTAGCGCGTCGTTATGGGGGAAATATCCCAATGCCCAAACAATGATGCTGGCCACAAGAATTGTAGTGTACTAAATAAGTTGATACTTTACCTCAAACAAAAAAAAGTAAAAAAACATGGTAAAGTACAATGAAACGGAGAAAATTCTGTTATTAAGTAAGTACATCACGAGCGGTATGGATGCCCGCAGCTTTGCGTTAAGTTGCGGTGTGCCCTATACCACATTCCTCAATTTTTGTCGGGAGTATGGCAATCCCGACTTGTCCTCAATACAGGAGCTGATGAAGAAAGAGAATATTCCCACCACAGTGGAGGAGCTTCAGGCCTTGCTTGCCAAAGAGCGCAAGGCACACGTCGAGGAGCTCAAGCGGC
>NZ_KB899220.1 GCF_000378085.1 Hoylesella loescheii DSM 19665 = JCM 12249 = ATCC 15930 | reverse complement strand
TACCTCCCTCACCTCAGCCGTGTCGTCGGCCCTCCGCTTGGAGAGCCGCAGGACGCAAGTCCCGCGTGAGGCGTCACTTCTTCTTTCCCTTGCTTGTGCGATAGTCAACCCCCAATCAGGTGGTTATTGCGGCGGTGTCCCACCTCTTCCCATTCCGAACAGAGAAGTTAAGCCCGCCTGCGCCGATGGTACTGCAATGCAATGCGGGAGAGTAGGTGGCCGCCTTTTTTCATACGACAGCCCCGAGCGCGACGCTTCGCACTCGGGGCTTGTTCGTTTTGGGAGGGCGTGAGTTGGTGAGGTTATAAGTTTATCAGTTGCTCAGGTTATGAGTTCATTAGTTTATAAGCTTGTGGGGTTATAAGTTTATGGGTTGCTGAGATAATAAGTTCAATGAACTATAAAGATAAAGTCGGATGCTATTAAGAAAACCTTGATAGCATCCGACTTATTTGTTTCTAACGGGAGCATATAATCAGTCTTCATGAGAAGTTGTTAACGATACTGCAAAAGTATCTATGTCCAACCAAAATGACGACCAGAAGAAATCTTACCGCTCAAGATATAAGTTGAAACAAGTTTATTTACAGCCATTAATGTATTCTCACGCAAGAGGGAAGAGAATGTCTACATCTTGTTCTCGAATTAGGTCCCCCACTCGCAATAAGCTGGTCGTGTGCCATGTCAAAACGTTCGACATAAAGCCACTTGCTTATCCTACTGCAGCCTTAAAACTCATATCAAGTCCTTTAACACTATGCGTGAGTGCACCAAATGAAATGAAGTCTACACCTGCCTGTGCATAAGGGATCATTGTTTCGAATGTAATTCCACCACTCGATTCCGTCTCGCAACGACCACCAACCAGCTCAACCGCCTTACGTGTTGCCTCAGGTGTGAAGTTGTCAAACATAATGCGGTCGCATCCTTCGTGCAACGCCTCCTCCAGTTCCTCGAAGTTTCTTACCTCACATTCTATCTTGAGGTCTTCCTTGCCATGTTCCTTGCAATACTTCTTTGCCATAGATATGGCATTATGCACACCACCGCAGAAGTCGATGTGGTTGTCTTTCAGGAGAATCATATCAAAAAGCCCAATGCGATGATTCATCCCACCACCAATCTTCACCGCTTCCTTTTCTAGCATTCTCATGCCTGGCGTTGTTTTGCGTGTGTCGAGTACGCGGGTCTTTGTTCCAGCATCGATAAGCGCCTGTTGATATTTATGTGTCATGGTGGCTATGCCGCTCATGCGTTGCAAAATGTTGAGCATAAGACGTTCTGTTTGCAATAGGCTACGAACACTCCCTTTCACACTCATTGCAATATCCCCAGATTTCACATGCGCGCTATCTTCAATATATACATCTATCTGAAGTTCGGGGTCGAAGTGGTGGAAAACCCTTTCTGCAATCTTCACACCTGCTAGTATTCCTTCTTCTTTGATAAGCAATTTACTTTCACCCGTGGCGTCTGCTGGGATGCAGCAAAGTGTTGTGTGATCGCCGTCTCCGATATCCTCACTGAAAGCCAGTTCAATAAGCTTCTCGTTAAGTTCTTCTACTGATAACATGATTAATTCCTAATAAAATTTATAAGCCTAGTTGCTTAGATATTTCCAGCATTTTATGAATGGGTTTGATGGCCTTTCGTGCCAATTCGGGTTGCACCTCAATGGTAGGCCATTCGTATTTCAGACAATTATACAGCTTACTTAGCGTAATAAGTTTCATGTAGTTGCATTCGTTGCAAGCACAGGTGCTGTCGTCGGGTGGAGCAGGGATAAAAGTCTTCTGCGGAGCCGACTTCTTCATCTCGTTCAGGATGCCGCTTTCTGTTGCCACGATAAACTCTTGGGCTTCATCCACAATGCTATATTTCAGCAGGGCAGCCGTACTCCCCACCTTATCGGCGATGTTGATAACAGGACCTTTACATTCAGGATGAGCCAATATCTTGGCAGTGGGATGTTCTTTTTTCAATTGAAGTATCTTCTCGACCGAGAATTTCTCATGTACATGACAAGCTCCGTTCCACAGCACCATCTTACGGCCCGTAAGTCCGTTTATGTAATTCCCCAGATTCCAGTCGGGTCCGAATATGATGGGCGTGTCTTTCGGCAGAGCGTCTACTATCTGCTTTGCATTGCTACTCGTTACTACGACATCGGTTACAGCCTTCGTTCCTGCCGTCGTGTTGACATAACTTATCACCGTATGTCCAGGATGAGCCTTAACAAACTGCTCGAACTCATCGGCTGGACAGCTCTCTGCCAACGAACAAGAGGCATTTAAGTCGGGGATAAGTACCGTCTTTTCGGGGCAGAGTATCTTATTTGTTTCGCCCATGAAATGCACGCCGCACATAACGATGATGTCGGCATCTGTCGTTGCAGCCTTTTGTGCCAGTGCCAGACTATCTCCAACGAAGTCTGCCAACTCTTGGATTACGCCCTCCGTATAATAATGTGCCATGATAAGTGCATTCTTTTCTTGGCACATCCTGCGTATTTCTGCCTTGATGTCTGTCTTTTCAGGAATGGGCTCGTCTATGAAACCCTGTTCCAACCATTTCTTCTCTATCATTTTTATTTAGTGATGATACGATAAAACTCCTATGATGCTTTGCGTCTTACGGCTATCCCTGTTCTTGTTGTTTCTGGTCGTAGGCATGCTTTGGATAATCCACCGTGTAATGCAGTCCTCGACTTTCTTTCCGCTCAATGGCTTGCCTTGTTATCAAATAGCCCACGTTTATCATGTTACGCAACTCGCAGATATCCTTCGTTGCCGTAACTCGCTTAAAGAGCCTTTCCGTCTCTTCGTATAGCAAGTCTAGTCTGTCCCATGCCCGTTTCAGCCGCAGATCACTCCTAACGATACCTACATAGTTGCTCATTATTTCGCCCACTTCCCTCACGCTCTGTGTTATCAGCACATGCTCTTCGTTGGTCATGGTTCCTTCGTCATTCCATTCTGGAACATCCGTGTTAAAGCTATAACTGTCTACCATCTGAAGAGAATGTTCCGAAGCCGACTTGGCGTAGACCACCGCCTCAATCAACGAATTGCTGGCAAGGCGATTTCCCCCGTGCAAACCTGTGCACGAACATTCTCCAACAGCATAAAGTCTGCGGATAGAACTCTCTCCATTCAGGTCAACCTTAATGCCTCCGCATGCGTAATGGGCGCTAGGACAGACGGGTATGTATTCTTTCGTGATGTCAATGCCTATGCTCAGGCACTTCTTGTAGATGTGTGGAAAATGCCGTTTCGTTTCTTCAGCGTCTTTATGCGTTAGGTCGAGGCACACATGATCCAGTCCATGAATTTTCATCTCGTGGTCAATCGCTCGTGCAACGATATCCCTTGGGGCAAGCGAAAGCCGCTTGTCGTACTTCTGCATCAGCTCCTTCCCGTCAGGCAGTCTAAGTATAGCGCCATATCCACGCATCGCCTCGGTAATGAGAAATGCAGGATGTGTTTCCGACGGATTGTAGAGAACGGTGGGATGGAACTGTACAAACTCCATATCCTTTACGGTTGCCTTAGCCCGATAAGCCATTGCAATGCCGTCTCCTGTTGCAATCACGGGGTTGGAAGTCATGGAGTAGACCGCTCCTACGCCACCTGTCGCCATCAGTGTAACCTTGCTCAGGAACGTATCCACTTTCTGTGTTTCGGGGTTAAGAACGTATGCGCCATAGCATTCGATGTTTGGCGTCTTACGTGTAACCTCTATGCCCAAGTGGTGCTGCGTGATAATCTCTACGGCATAATGATTTTCTAGTACAACAATATTCTTGTTCTTTCTCACGGCCTCCATCAGTCCGCGTTGTATTTCAAATCCCGTATCGTCGGCATGGTGAAGAATACGGAAGTCACTGTGTCCGCCCTCGCGGTGTAAATCGTACTCTCCGTTTTTGTTCTTGTCGAAGTTTACGCCCCATCCAACAAGCGCCTTAATGGCCTCGGGCGCATTGCATATAACGTGTTTCACGGCTTCTGGGTCTGAAATATAATCGCCAGCAACCATCGTGTCGTTAATGTGCTTTTCAAAATTGTCTAATGCAAGGTTGGTTACGGCTGCCACTCCACCCTGTGCTTTGGCCGTGTTGGCTTCGTCTAGAGAGGTCTTGCATATAAGGGCAACTTTTCCCTTGCCGCTGTTGGCCACGCTCAACGCATAACTCATACCTGCGATACCGCCACCGATAACGAGGAAGTCGAACTTTTGTATCATAAATGTTTTATTCTGATAATATTCAAATAGACGATGCAAAGTTAATAAAAAGCTACAATATAAGTTAGGCGAGAGATATTTAATATAAGCCCTCTCTATTCATTCTTTTCCCGAAAAAGCGTGCAATTTTACGTAAATAGCGGTAAAAAAGTGGGTTGGGGAGTTGTGCGAAGTAACTAATATGATGTTTTTATGGTTTCGAAAAGGCTACTATATAATATATATACGCGCGCGCACGCGCGTGAATACGGCACGCCATAAAACGTTTTTCGGGATGCCAACCTTGGTTACACGTATCCCTATATCAAAGCTTTACAACGAATTTTCAATGCTTTCTTCCACCATTCTCTATGCTCATCAGGCGCGTTTAAGAGGCTTTTGCATTGGCCTTTTACGTGTAAGGATGTGTAACAGCATAGCGGGACTCCTGTTCCATGTCACATGGAACAATGTTACAGTTGAGTTGGAACAGCATTCCAGCTGACATGGAACAGGGTTACATCATAGCGATAACGTGGCGCTTGGTATGAAAGCATGTTGTAAGGACTTATTTCGTGCCCTTCGGCCGATGATGTTTTCGCTTGTCGTTAGCCTTTAATGGCTCTTAATTCCTTTTCGGTTGCTCTTCGTTTATCGTATTGCTGATACGTCATTTTTCTTTTCTTCAAACGTACTATCCCCGAAAAAGTCTGCCCAATACGGGTTTTCCTTGTCGAAGATGTCCTTTTGTTCTTTTGCCAAGTTGTGCGGATAGTCGGCGAACAAATTAAATATTTTCTTTTTGTCGAAAGTGAACAGGTGCTCGCCAACACATTCAACGTTGTCTACCCAATAGATTGTGTCGCTTTTGTTTGCCTTATAAAAGTGGTAATTTGTCATCTCCTATTATGTCTTTGTATCATGCAAAGGTACGTGTTTTGGGGTAAACAGGGATGAAAAGCACCATTGATTTGAACGTGAACAATACGAAAATAGAGTGGGGGCAAGTAAAGATTCGCCATGAGCCTTGTTGCATCAGGCGAACGATGGCAGACAGAATAAACAACCGCGCGCATGCAAAAGTGCGGCATTATTTTTATTGCCAAAATGTAAAAAATATCTACAATCATTTGGGATATTGGCCTTTTTTTGCGAAATTTGCCCTCGCTGGCGTGTTGCTCCACATCAAGACATACGCCCATCCAAATGGTATCGTGTAACGGCACGTGTTTGGTCAAGTGGGGGTGGGGCACTCTAAGGCGTACATGCAGTAAGTTTTAACATCATAAACATAACCCATGCTTGATATAGAAAACCTAACATTCGCGTATAAAAAGTCGGGAAAAAAGATATTTAACGACTTCTCCACCAGCTTTTCGCCTGGACATATCTACGGCTTACTTGGACCTAACGGGGCAGGAAAAACCACCTTGCTCTATCTCATGGCGGGCTTGTTGCGAGCCGATGAGGGAATGGTTACGTTCAACGAATGTGATGTGCGGTTGCGAAACCCCATCACCACCACCGATATCTTTATCGTTCCCGACGAGTACGAGCTGCCGCGCGTGTCGCTTTCAGAGTATATTCGCGTTAACAGCGTGTTTTATCCGCGCTTCTCTCACGATGATTTGCGTCGCTATCTCAGTGTTTTTGGCATGAACGAAGACACGCATCTGGGCAATCTCTCGTTGGGTCAAGGTAAGAAGGTGTTCATGAGTTTCGCCATGGCTACTCACACCCGCGTGCTGCTAATGGACGAACCTACCAATGGTTTAGACATCCCTGGAAAGGCGCAATTTAGGGAATTTATCACCGAAGGGCGCACTCCGGAAAGCATCTTTGTGATTTCTACGCATCAAGTGAAGGATATTGAGCAGGTGTTAGACCATATCGTGATGTTCGACCACAGCCAAATATTGGCCAATACCGACATGAAGAGCATCTTCCCCGATGGGCAGATAGATCTCGAGCGCTTTTTTAATGAACGTATCAACCAATAAAACGGCAAAATGACAATGAACAATACAAACGAGAAATTCAACTTCAAGCGCTTTTGGGCCTACCTTACTAAACTGCTGGTAGAACGCTGGCGCACCAATGCCATGCGCTTAGCCATACTCTTGGGCTGCATAGTGATGATCGAGTTTTGGGTGGCTTTTGCAACCTACGATGCAGATTCGTCTAGTACCGATAGGGCAGTGGAAATACTTTTCGTTGTTTTTGCCATCATCTTTTTTGTTTCTGGGGCTTTCTTCGCTACCGAAATGCTGAGCGGCGCACGGCGAAAGGCAGAACGGATAGGCGCATTAACTTTCCCCGTAACGCCTTTTGAGAACTGGCTTGCACGTTGGATAATTTGCATACCCCTTTATTTGGTATGCTTCTTGGCATGTTTATATCTGGTTGATGGGCTTCGTGTGCTGTTTTTCAGTGCTATCTTTCCGCAAATAGAGCTTAAGTTTATACCCATTTGGGGCGACTCGGATAGCACTTCGACCTTGGCGGTAAACACTTGGCTAACCTATTTCTGGTGTACGGCCGTTTACGCCTTGGGTGGTGTTTTCTTCGTAAAGCGTGCCATACTTAAAACCACGCTTTTCCTGTTTGTCCTTTATTGGTTTGGCGCTTCCTTAATGCTTCTCTTTGGTGCGCTTTTCTCATTCTCGGGTGGTTCTTTCTACGAATCGGTTTTAATTTGGTATGGTCGCCTTTCGGTGCCATTTATCTGGTGGCTGTCTTACAGGTGCTTTAAGGATATGGAAGTGGTAGACGAATTCTCTATCAAAGGCGCGAAGGCATGGGTGCTAGGTTATTTCATCTTTACTGTCTTGCTGGTAAACGTAGGTGCGGTGGCTCGCTTCTCGTCAGACAATGATTATACGGATTTCGTTACCGAGAAAAAGACCGTCTACTTGGACCGAACAACAGAGCAACGCATTGCTCCCGTGTCGGCAGTGGTATTCGAAAAGACAGAAGAATCACTATCGGAGTGTGAATATGGACTTACCTTGGCTGTGGAGGTAAACTTTGTTAGCGATGCTTCGCAGTGTTCTGTGATTTATCCTGAGCAGTTAATAAAAGTAAGGCAGAAAGGTAATACCTTGTATTACGCGATAAGCGACTCGCTAGAAAACCAGAGCATATCGAACATAGAACTTTTAAGTGGCCCTGATGGTAAAACAAATTCGAGCAGCGCTGCCGAAAAAGGCGAGATATCATACCTTATTAAAGGAGCCGATGGCAAGGAACGTACAGCCATAGACAAGAACTTTACCGACGATAATAAGGTGCGAATAATAGTGAATACCTTGCCCGGAACGTTGCTTGTTAAACAAAGCGGCAGACAAAAAACACTGTTGGGTGAAGCCAATATGCGAAGTGTGAAGGTGGTAGGTGGTAGGAACTTGACACTCAATTCACAGATAAGGATAGACAGTTTGTCGGTAAGTGACGTGACGGCTCTGAATATCGGTGCAGCACATATTAATAAAATGCTGGTCGAACTTATTTGCAGCGATGAAGACGAAGATTATAAACGAACCCGATTTGAAGCAGATGATAAGGGATTGGTTAACCTCGTGGTGATAAAAGGTTGGGGATGTATGGAAGGTTTGTCTGACGTGCGCTACAAACGCGTTGAAATATTGCCCACAGAAGGAAAGGATGTGAGCATAGAATTGAGTGCCATAAAGCGCAAAATGGTGATACAAGGCGACGAATAATGCCGTTTGTGGTGTGTTGGCATACCGCTGGCACACTGCCTAAAGGTGGCTTTTATGTCCTTACCTAGCACGATGTTATGGGTAAAGATGCTTGTATAGGTCTGCATTCTGCGTATGCTTGGCGAAGGCTCTTTAGGCCTGTGGTATGTCCATTCGTTAGAAAAACCGCGACAAACGGTTGCGGGGGTGAGGCTAATTGATTACCTTTGTACTACACGAAACGACAAAAGCTATGACCCTTGCAACGCTTTTTGCCGTGAAACGGCAACGTGTGGGGGCGGCAAAAACAAATTTACAACATGAAGAATTTAGATTGGGCAGGTTTGAATTTTGGTTATATACCAACCGATTACAACGTGCGCTGTTATTACCGCGATGGAAAATGGGGCGAAATAGAGACCTGCTCTGACGAGTATTTAAAGCTACACATGGCTGCAACATGCTTGCACTATGGGCAAGAAGCATTCGAAGGATTGAAGGCTTACCGCTGTCCCGATGGCAAAGTGCGCGTGTTTCGCATGGGCGAGAATGCTGCTCGCCTGCAAGAAACCTGTAAGGGCATCATGATGCCTACGGTACCCGTCAGCCTTTTCGAAGAAATGGTAACTAAGGTGATACGCCTTAACCAAGAATATATTCCCACCTACGAGAGCAAGGCTGCGTTATATATTCGCCCTTTGCTCATTGGCACTAGCGCCCAAGTGGGCGTTAAGCCAGCCGAAGAATACCTGTTTCTCATCTTCGTAACACCCGTAGGGCCTTACTTCAAAGGTGGATTTTCAACCAATCCCTACGTTATCATGCGTAATTTTGACCGCTCGGCACCTCTTGGAACAGGTATGTACAAGGTTGGTGGCAACTATGCCGCTTCGCTACGGGCCAACGCTTTGGCCCACGAAAAAGGCTATGCCAGCGAGTTTTACCTTGATGCGAAAGAGAAAAAGTATGTTGACGAATGTGGAGCAGCCAACTTCTTCGCCATCAAAGGCAATACATACGTTACGCCAAAATCTACTTCCATCTTGCCCAGTATCACCAACGATAGCTTGATGCAGCTGGCTCGCGACTTGGGAATGGAGGTTGAACGGAGACCTATTCCCGAAGAAGAGTTGGTCACCTTCGAAGAGGCAGGAGCGTGCGGAACGGCTGCCGTGATTAGTCCTATTTCTTATCTCGACGATATGGAGACAGGTCAGCGCTACACATTTAGTGCCGATGGCAAACCTGGACCTGTGTCTACGCGTCTCTATAACCTGTTGCGCAACATACAATATGGCATCGAAGAAGACAAGCACGGGTGGACAACGGTGGTGATTGAGTAGTGGTCGAGATGGTTAGATAGTAGAAAGGAAGGTCATAAGAGAATTACTATAAAGCAGAATCGTTCAGTAATGGGGATTTTTTTGAATGTGCTTAGAGATGCATTCGTTTTATAACGGGTCGTTTAAAATGATTCCATAGCAACGCTTAATCCCTTAACAACCCTCATCCTTACCCCATAAAATGAGCAAAGGAAAACTAGAAAAGTTCGCCGAGATGGAAACGTTTAGCAACGTTTTCCAATTTCCTTATTCCGTAATAGATAGCACGCCTTTTGCCATGCGTGGGCAATGGCGCCGCGATTACTTCCATAACGACAACCCCATTGTGCTTGAATTGGGTTGTGGAAAGGGCGAATACACCGTTGAATTGGCCAAACTCTATCCCGAAACCAACTTTATTGGGGTGGATATAAAGGGCGCACGCATGTGGAAAGGTGCAAAAATGGCCTTGCAGCAGGGTCTTAAGAATGTGGCTTTCTTGCGTACTAACATCGAGATTATCGATCGCTTCTTCGCCCCCGACGAGGTTCAGGAACTATGGCTCACGTTTAGCGACCCGCAGATGAAGAATGTGCACAAGCGACTTACAAGCACATTCTTTCTCGAACGTTATCGTCGCTTCTTACAAAACAATGGCGTGGTGCACCTCAAAACCGATTCAAACTTCCTCTTTACCTATACCACCCACGTGGTTTCGGCCAACAAGCTCAACCAGTTGTTTCGTACCGAGGACCTCTATAATACGCCCGGCATCGACGAGCAAACAGCTAAGATTCTGGCTATACAAACCTATTACGAAAGTATGTGGATAGAACGGGGACTCAATATTAGGTATATGAAGTTCGAATTACCTCACGAATGCACCCTCGTTGAACCTGATGTGGAGATCCCTCTCGATGAATATCGCAGCTATCATCGCAATAAGCGAAGTTCGCTCGATACTAGAAAATGATGTAAAGGGCCTCACTGCAGGCACGCTATAAAATGGAATGGGCGTGAAAGTAGCCTCACCCCCAGCCCCTCTCCAAAGGGAGAGGGGAGTGATATGCTTTGCTGGGGTATCGCATTTTGGCATTATCCACGCTTCTCAAAGTTTATTTTCTACCGACATTTAAAGTGCATAGCGCCAACACTTAGTTGCGCAAGTTCAGGATAAAATACAATCGTTATGTCAACTACCGCGTAGCGCTAGTTGATGAGATAACTATTCGTTTACCAGTCCAGTCTAGTTTAAAAGGCATGGTATCTTATCCCGAACTCACCCATTAACCAATCCCTCGTTCGCATTTCCATAGTTACGGAAATGCGCCTTATAAGCCCCGATAATGCATTATTACATTAACCGCCGTGCTAAACATGTTTTGGACGGCTGTTCCATGTTATCTGGAATGCTGTTCCAGTTGAATTGGAACCCTGTTCCAACTTAGCTGGAACAGGAGTCCAACTTAACTGGAACAAGACGGGAACTGAAAATACTCACTACAAGGGCTTATATAGTGGGGGATGAAAGATGATGTTTGAGGGTAGGAAGGGTGAATTGGCAACGGTGATGAGTAGTGGAATGGGCTACCTAAATTGTGTCAAGTTAGTATCAAACGTTACGTGAACTTGGGATAAGATACGATGCTTTCGTGAGCAAGATTAGATGAGAAACGAATAGCCATCTCATCAACTAGCGCTACGCGGTAGTTGACATAACGATTGTGTTTTATCCTGAACTCGCGTATAGTTGTTTTTAGCGCCCTTCTCTGTATTCTTTATGCCCCTTTTTACGAGTTGTTTTGGAGTCTCAAACAACTCTAATACTTTATGTTTATCCTCAGAAAAGTGTAGCATTGTTGTGTTCTTATCCTCGAAAAAATGTGCTTTTCCATTGTTTTTATCCTCAGAAAAGTGTGGTTGTGTTGCGGTTTTATCCTCTAAAAAGTGTAATTTTGTGCCTTTTATATCCTCGAAAAAGTGTATATTTGCAAAAAAGATAGCGTATGAATAGAAAGGCATTTAATTGGCTTAAAGCGTGGAAAGCAAGTGGAAATCGTAAACCGCTCATCTTGCTAGGTGCGCGTCAGGTGGGCAAAACATGGCTAATGAAGGCATTTGGCGATGCTTGTTACAAGTCGGTAGCTTACATCAACTGCGATGCGGAGCCATTGGCCAAGGCCTTGTTTGCGGAAGATTATAACATCGAACGCATTTTGTTTTCCATTCAGGCCATAACGGGTGTGAAGCCTGAGCCAGGTGAAACGCTCATCATCTTTGATGAAATACAAGAAGCACCACGCGGTTTGCATAGTTTGAAATACTTTCAAGAGAACGCTGCCGACTATCATGTGATAGCTGCGGGTTCGTTATTGGGCGTTACGCTCAACCAAGGCGAGTCCTTTCCAGTAGGAAAGGTCGACTTGTTTGATATTCATCCGATGGATTTCGAAGAGTTTTTGGAAGCCAATGGAGAAGAAAGTTTATTGCAAATGCTACATCGGCGCGACTGGGCGCTAATCGATACGTTTGCCACTAAGTTTATTGAGCAACTTCGTTGTTACTATTTTGTGGGCGGTATGCCCGAAGTGGTGTCCCATTTTGTTGCCAACAAAGATTTAAACGAGGTGCGCCAACTTCAACGCAACATCATTGAGGCTTACCGAAACGACATTTCCAAGCATAGCTCCAAAACCGAAAGCGTCCGCATAGGACAAGTGCTGAGTAGTCTGCCATCGCAGTTGGGTAAGGAAAACAAGAAGTTTCTTTATGGCGTAATCAAACAAGGCGCGCGCGCAAAAGACTATGAACTGGCCATACAATGGCTTGTTGATGCCGGTATTGTGCACAAAGTGAGTCGTGTTCGTGAAGTTCTAGCGCCACTGAAATTCTACGAAGACCTCTCTGCCTTTAAACTCTTTCTGCTTGATTGTGGCCTGTTTGCCTGCATGGCAGAGGCTCCTGCGAAGCAAATGCTCATTGGCGATAATGTGTTTAGAGAATTTAAGGGAGCTTTTACAGAACAATTTGTGTTGCAGCAGCTTGTTGTCATGGGCATCAACCCCTATTATTGGAGCAACGACACGTCGCCTGCCGAGATAGATTTTATTATCCAAACGGCCGATAGAGTTATCCCCATAGAAGTAAAAGCAGAAGAAAATGTGCGTGCTCGCTCGATGAAAACCTATATCGACAATCATCCCGAATCCCATTTGAAGGGCTTGCGCATATCCATGAAAGGCTATGTAGACCAAGGGTGGATGGAGAACTTGCCGCTATATGGTCTGTTTGCAATTGGCGACATGTAATGTGTCGTCTTGCAATTTCTTATCTACAAAAGCCCCGTTGGTTGTTTCTTGGGTTATATTCGCCATTTAAAGAAGTTTGGATGAGCCTCAATTTTGAGGCTCGAAAACGCATAAAAAACATGGGAAGTTTAGCTGTGTAATCATAATTTTCACTACCTTTGCATAGTAACAGGATAGAAAACGTAGACCTAATAAACGGTATAAGGCCGACGATATTATACAAAGAACATAAATAGGAACAAGAACATTATGAAAGATTTAAAAGGAACAAAGACCGAGAAAAACCTGCAAGAAGCATTTGCAGGCGAGTGTATGGCACGCACTAAGTACACCTTCTTCGCATCGAAAGCAAAGAAAGACGGGTTCGAACAGATTGCTGCCATCTTCGAAGAAACAGCTCACAACGAGAAAGAACATGCCGAATTGTGGTATAAATACCTGCATGGTGGCGAGATTGGCACCACTAGCGAAAACTTGAAGATAGCTGCCGAAGGCGAAAACTACGAGTGGACCGACATGTACGACCGTATGGCGAAAGAGGCAGAAGAAGAAGGCTTCAAGGAAATTGCCATTAAGTTCAGAAAGGTTGGCGAGATTGAGAAGACCCATGAGGAACGTTATCGCAAGCTTTTAAAGAACATTGAGGACGCGTTGGTGTTCTCGCGCGATGGCGATTGTATTTGGGTGTGCCGCAATTGTGGACACGTAGTAGTTGGAAAGAAAGCTCCGCAGGTGTGCCCCGTTTGCTTGCATCCCCAATCCTTCTTCGAATTGAAGGCCGAAAACTTCTAAAAGTGAAGGGGTGAAAGGTTGAAAAGGTAAACAGATGGCTAATGCCAACAAAGCCGCATTGTCTTTCTTATCCTTCTAGTCGCTCTGACTAGTCCGACCTACCGAGCAAACTTAATGCAGCTATTGGTTTAACTCCATCGCTCTTTAACCCTCTCAAAGAGTCGCCTTAATTCCTTAGAGAAATTGCTTTCTCTACACTAAAATTTTACTAAAAGCGCTGTCCAACTTTACGCGGACAGCGTTTTTTTGTACCTTTGCATATATGAACGAATACGCAAATATCATCGCCACGAGCCTTGAACTAAACCTAACCAAGGTGACTAATACCCTCGCACTGCTCGACGAGGGCTGTACCATCCCGTTTATTAGCCGTTATCGTAAAGAGAAAACGGGCGGATTAGACGAGGTGCAGATAGCCAACATCAGCCAGTGGAAAGACAAACTCACCGAACTTGCAAAGCGCAAGGAAACCATTTGCAAAACCATCGACGAGCTGGGCAAGCTAACCCCCGAGCTGAAAAGTCGTATAGACAACACTTGGGACAGCACCACGCTCGAAGATATATACCTACCCTATAAGCCTAAACGTCGTACTCGCGCACAGGTAGCACGCCAACAGGGACTCGAACCCTTGGCGCAAACCATCTTGTTACAACGCGAACCCAACCCACAGAACGTGGCGCGGGCCTACGTTAAGGGCGATGTAAAAGATGTTGAGGCTGCCATTAAGGGCGCTCAAGACATCATTGCCGAGACAATTAGCGAGAACGAGCAAACTCGACAACAAGTACGCAACGCCTTTAAGCGTGAAGCCATCATCTCATCGAAGGTGATTGCGACGAAGAAAGACGAGGAGGGGGCACAGAAATACACCGATTATTTCGACTTTTCTGAACCACTTCGTCGCTGCAATGGCAATCGTTTGCTGGCCATGAGACGTGGTGAGAGCGAGGGTTTTCTTCGTGTGAGCATCTCGATCGACGACGAAGAAACCACCGAACGCCTGCAACGACACTATGTTAGGGGGCGTGGTGCATGTGCGCAATTGGTTGAAGAAGCTGTGGCCGATGCTTATAAACGCCTGATAGAGCCGTCTGTGGAAAACGAATTTGCTGCTGCCAGCAAGGAAAAGGCTGATGAAGAGGCCATCGGCGTGTTCTCGCTCAACCTCCGTCAGTTGCTTCTTGCAGCCCCATTGGGCCAAAAACGCGTGATGGGAGTAGACCCTGGCATTCGTACGGGTTGCAAAGTGGTGTGCCTCGATGCACAAGGCAACTTGCTTTATCATGATGTTGTGTATCCGTTTACACCGCGTGGCAACGAGCAGGCTGCTAAAACGCAGTTTCAGAACATAGCCGACCGCTTTAAGGTAGACGCTATCGCCGTGGGAAACGGCACTGCCAGTCGCGAAACGGCCGACATCTTGCGGCAGGCTGGCAATGCTGCCGAGCCGCGAATACCCGTCTATGTGGTGAGCGAAGATGGTGCATCGGTTTATTCGGCATCGAAAACAGCCCGCGACGAGTTCCCCAACGAGGACGTAACCGTGCGTGGGGCGGTGTCGATTGGTAGGCGACTGATGGACCCTTTGGCCGAATTGGTGAAGATAGACCCGAAGAGTATCGGTGTGGGACAATACCAACACGACGTTGACCAAACCAAGTTGAAGAAGAGTCTAGACACAACTGTGGAGAGTTGCGTTAACCTCGTGGGGGTTAATGTCAATACGGCTAGTGTGCATTTGCTTACTTACATCAGCGGATTAGGCCCTACCTTGGCGAAAAACATTGTGGATTATCGTCGCGATAACGGGGCGTTTACCTCGCGTGCGCAACTGAAAAAGGTGCCTCGACTTGGTCCTGCGGCCTTCGAACAGTGTGCAGGTTTCTTGCGAGTAGACGGTGCGAAGAACCCATTAGACAACAGTGCGGTGCATCCCGAACGCTACACCGTGGTTGAAAGCATGGCCAAGGACATGGGTTGTTCTGTTGGTCAGCTCATTGGAAATAACGAAAAGATTAGGCAGATACCGCTAGCGAAATACGTAACGGCCGAAGTGGGCATGCCTACGCTTAACGATATTGTGGCCGAACTTGAAAAGCCAGGTCGCGACCCACGTGAAGATCTCGAAGAATTTGCCTTTGATGAGCGTGTGCACACTGTTGCTGACCTAGTTCCTGGCATGCTCTTGCCAGGCATCGTTACCAATATCACCAAGTTTGGAGCGTTTGTAGACGTGGGCGTTCATCAGGACGGACTGGTGCATGTGTCGCAATTGGCCAACCGATATGTGGCCGATCCTGCCGAGGTGGTTAAGCTTCACCAACATGTTCAGGTGAAAGTGGTGGAGGTAGACACTAGGCGAAACAGAATATCTTTAACGATGAAGGGGGTATGATGTTATGAAACAGCTTTTTATTACCACACTCATGACCTTGTTCGCACTTGTTGGTTACGGCCAAGAGAAAAAGAGTTTCAAGGGTCATCTTTATAATAGCGAGTACAATGTGTACATGCGCATCAACTTTCACGATAAGAATATTGTGGCGCGTGGTCAAGAAATCTTTGGCAAATTGCCTGGTTATCTTGGCTCGATGTTCGACCCGCGCCTCTGGCTTATCACCGATGTGAAGATCAATAAGGATAAGGAAGCCAAGCTTTCTATCATCAACGATTATGGCAGCGAAGACTTAGAGGCCAAGTTGGAGAAAGAAAATGATAGCACCTATACGCTCAAACAGCTGGAAGGAAGTCCTATTAAAATTGTGGTAGACCGCAAGTGGGTGAAGCTGCCCAAAGTTATGCGCTTTAAGGTGAAGAGCTATTAAGGGTGAAAAGGTGAAAGGGTGAAAAGGTGAAAATATGGCTTCGCCTGTTTGCTAGTCAACTCGTTAACCCGTTAACTTGTTAACTGGCAAGGCTGAAAATATGGCTTCGCCTGCTAACTAGTCAACTGGTTAACCCGTTAAGTTGTTAACTATCAAGGGTGAAAATATGGCTTCGCCTGCTAACTAGTCAACTCGTTAACCCGTTAACTTGTTAACTGGTTAAGGCTGAAAAATGGTTGCGCCTATCAACTTGTCAACTCGTAAACTTGTTTGGTTTTCCTATTTACCTTTTTACTAAGGCGAATAAAGACATGATTTAATACTATTGAAATGAGAAGGCCATTGAAAGTGAAGATGATTTTGCCATCTTTGGATGAGGCAAAAAGCCCATATTGGCGTCCTATTAAATATTCGCTGTTTCCTCCAATAGGGCTCGCAACACTAGCTGGATATTTCCACGACGATGATGAAGTTGTGCTTTTAGATCAGCATGTAGAGAAATTAGACATAACCGATACTCCCGATTTGGTATGTATTCAAGTATATGTAACAAATGCTTATAGGGCTTATGCGATAGCGGATAGTTATCGGAGTCGTGGGGTATATGTCGTTATGGGCGGCTTACATATTACTGCTCTTCCAGAAGAGGCTGCCTTACATGCCGATACAATCATAATAGGTCCTGGTGAAGAGGCGTTTCCTAGATTTATCAATGATTTCAGGAACGGTTGTGCACAAAAACGATATGCTGCACAATGGCGTTCTATTGAAGATATTCCTCCTGTACGTCGAGACCTCATAAAGCGAAGTAAGTATTTTGTTCCTAATTCTCTTGTCGTATCAAGGGGATGCCCACATCATTGTGATTTCTGCTATAAGGATGCTTTTTATGAGGGTGGAAAATCCTTTTATACGGCTCGTGTAGATGCGGCTTTGAAAGAAATTGACGCACTTCCAGGCAGACACCTTTATTTTCTAGACGACCATTTGCTTGGCAGTAAAAGGTTTGCTGCCGAACTGTTTGAGGGCATGAAAGGCATGAATCGCGTCTTTCAAAGTGCAGCAACGGTTCAATCTATCCTTGAAGGAGACCTTATAGAGAAAGCAGCCGAAGCGGGAATGCGGAGTGTTTTCATTGGTTTTGAGACATTCTCACCAGAAAACTTAAAGGCAAGCAACAAATGTCAGAACCTTCAACGCGATTATAGTGCAGCAGTGAAGCGCCTGCATAGCCTTGGTATCATGATTAATGGTAGTTTTGTGTTTGGATTAGATCACGATGATGCAGATGTCTTTCGCCGTACTGTTGATTGGGGAGTGGATAACGCAATCACAACTGCAACATATCATATACTAACCCCATACCCCGGCACACGGCAGTTTAAGCGAATGGAAGCTGAAGGAAGAATACTCACCTACGATTGGAGCAAGTATGATACACGCACAGTTGTGTATCAAACAAGAGGTCTTTCGGCAGAGCAATTGAAAGCAGGCTATGACTGGGCATGTAGGTCTTTCTATTCGTGGAACAACATCCTTCGTGCGTGTAGTCACGACACTACCCTTACGCAGAGAATTACACACCTTATGTACACAGGCGGATGGAAGAAATTTGAGCAGCTTTGGGGAGCTCTTGTCAGGGTAGGGGGATTGAATAAGGCACTTCCGTTGCTTGAACAATTGTTATCACACACTAAATAAACTATTATATTCCAATTGGGGATAATGATTTACTCAGACCGGTTATTTGTCGTTCCGAATGGGCTTTCTTGGGCTAGCCCACCATTTCTTGCCTGTTTTCAGGGTGTCAAACCTTATGTGTCATGGTGTGCGTGTACGCTGATCCCATTGCGTTATCACTCTTATCAATTTGCATTTTGGGCTTAATTGCAGCTTGCTATCTAACAGTATATTATCTGTTTTAACGTTAATGGGTGAGTTACATCTTATCTGGAAGCTTGTTCCATGTTATCTGGAATCCTGTTCCATATCAATTGGAACAAGGTTCCACATAAGCTGGAACAATGTTCCCAATCAGATAGAAAGAAATGAGCGCTTAATAAACACATAAATTCTGCATTGATAATGTGTAATGATATCTTTGAAGCTGGTTCGCAATATGTCGATTCTATGTGGTTCGTGGATGAGCGTATGTGGCTGGTTAGGGTGCTGTTTGCGGTGTGACAATTTCGAATGTGCTTGCGCTAGTTTACGAAACAAGTCACAAATTGTTTGCACGTTCGTGCTGGCGCCTTTGCGTGAGCGTTGTAATACCTAAAAACAAACCTGAAAGTAAAAGCCTTTATCTGGTGAGCGAGAATTTAAGGCTTAGGCCAAAGTCTTGTGTTGTGGTGGGGTAGCTGTTGCTACTTAACAAGGGCGTATTGGTCTGACGGTCGTAGAAGAAGCTCATGGTGAGCAGGCGCGAGAGGGTATAGTCGGCCGAGAAACTAATCTTAAAGGCCGTGTTACCGCTGCTTGCGGCACTTGTTCGGGTTGCAATGTCGCGACTGATGCTAGCCTGCGACCTGTAACTTAGGTCGAGGCGCATGTTCAAGTCGTGGTTGGTGTTGCCCTGCGAACTGTTGTTTGTGGTAGCATCTTCGCTCACTTCGGTTCGTTTGGTCTTTGTTTTCTTGGTGCGTGGTGCACGTAGCCCAAAGAGCTTAAAGTTGTTGATGCGATAGCCCATGCCCAAAACCCAATCGCGACTAACGGCCTCGTTTATCTGAACACTTGTCATGCTGAGGTTCAACACACGCGTAGAGCGATACTCAACCTTAGCGGTGAGGTTGTTGTTAAAGGTCATGTCTACGCCAAGCAGTGGCGAGAAGGCCTCGTTGATGCTGACATTGGCCACGTTGTAAAGACTTCGTGGAAGGGGATTGCCCGTTGTAACGTCGCTGATGAAGCCCAATCCGTTCATATATTCCACAAAGGTGTTGTACGAAGCGTAAGCTCCAACGGCGTAGATGCTCTTGTAGCCGTGGTTGATATTTACGCTTTTGAAGTGGTCGCGGAACCAAGGCAGCTTGCCTAAACCGCTATAACGGAGGGTCCAGTTGGGCAGTAGGCGGGCCAAGGTTGGGAAAATGTTGAGCGAAGAACCACTCATGGCCGTGTAGGTGTTGAGGAAAGCAGGTATCATCACATCCGAACCGTATCGGTCTACGGCTCCGTTGGCAGGGTTGAACACCGTTCCTGCCATGTTTGTTCCTGCGGGATAGCGTGCCCCTGTATATTGCGATTCCACGCGATTACGGAATGCGTCGAGGGCATTACAGAACCTTTCGAACGATGCGCTGCGGTATCCGTCGGCCGCCGAGCCCATTCCCTCGAAAGCGCTACGTATAGATATGGTGGTCATCATAAACGTTCCGTTCTGCGTTGTGGGTGTTCCCGCGTACATATACTGGATATTTCGCGCCGTGGTTTGCGTTCGCGAGGCATGCAAGTCTATCTTTAAGTTGCGCACGGGTTCAAGTGTCATGCGCAGTTGCAGGTCTTCCGTCTTGGTGGTAGCTGCAGGTGTGGCGATAGAATCATTATCGAGCAGCCATCCCATGTTACGTGCCTTGGAGATATAAGAGTCGTCGGTCAGTCCAAAAGCAAAGTCTAAGCCGGGCGATAGGGCAGAGGGAAGGCGCGCCTGACCGAACGCATCGCCAATGCGCGGCATGAAACCTGGCAGCGATATGGCATATTGGTTGCGGTAAGAGACGCTTACGTTGCGCACCATCATCAGTACGCGCGCCACTGTTTGTGCCGTTTCGTACCACGATTGCTTTTCTTGTGGCTGTCGTGGAGTTACGGTTAGTTTCAGTTTTAGTGCCGAATCTACCTTGGTAAGTATGCATATGCTGTTTTCGCCACTGGTTTTAAACTTCAGCGGGAAGCGTTTGCCGTCTTCGGTTCGTGCAGTAACCATCAGTCGTTTCGAGTGTTTGTTGTGGCTGATGGTGAGTGTAGAGTCGGGCGTTAGGGTTATTTCTTGCTCAAAACTGTTGCGGTTTTTGGGCAATTCGTTGCGTTGTTGTTGCGCCAAGGCTTCGTTATTGTCAATCTTTTGACCGTCTGGCGTTACGCCTTTGCCCTTCATTCGTGCTTCCAAGGCCTTGCGTTCTTGTGTCTTTCTCCGCTGTTCGGCCTGCCTTTCTTCGCGCTTTCGGCTCAATTCGGCAGTGTTTGGTTCGCGGTTAAAGCGTTCGTTGGCCTTTTTAAGGAAAGGTATATGGTTGTAAAGACGCACGAGGTCGAAGGTTGAGTTGAGGTTGAAGTCGCGGTTGTTGGCAATGGTGTTGCCCAACGAAGAACCGTCTTCGAGTTGCGTTCCACGTACCCAACGATAGGTGGCGTTATAAGTAAGGTCGGCATTAACCCAATTGAAGATGGGCAGCAGATTGAGTGGCGGCTGATAAGAGAGGGTGAACGACTGGTTATAGTCTAGCGGCGTGCCGAAGTTTCGTATGCTATTCCACACCGAATCTTTCCAGGCTTGGTAGCGTTCGGCGTATAGATCCTTGTTAACGGGTGTGTAAGGTTGTTCCACTTCGGCGTGTGTGGCACTTTGGAAGTTGGCATGCAGGTTGCGCGTTAGGTCCCAACGAACGGCAAAATCACGATTCCAAAGGAATTGCGAATTGAAGGTTAGTGGTAAGCGATCGCCGCCCTTGCTCTCCATATCGCGTTCTTGCAACTCGTAATAGCTGCGGTTGATGTCGGAGTTGAACGAGAGATTTTGTGGCAACCAGTTTAATCCGAAGCGCTTCAAGATGTCTAGCCACTTGCTCTTGCCTTTGAGATTCTTAAATGGTTCGAGAGGTTTGTACACGGGAGTCCAGTTGTATGCCAGTGCGGCACGCCAGTTGTTCTCACGCTCGTAAACTGTTGTTTCGCCGCTAGTGAAGCGTGAAGAATTGCTATACGAGAACGAGAAGTTGGCCGGATCGTAAGGCATGGGGTGGCGTTTGTTCTGTATGCCGATACGAACGTTAGACAGTGAGAAGTTGGTATTTGTGGTGCGACGGATGGCGATGTTCTTAATCGAGTCGCGTTCTTGACGGTTTGCAGCATCGAGAGCATCTTTAAGGCGCAGGTCGGTGTCAAGTGGGTTGTACTTCGGACTGCTTTCTTCCTGTGTTCGCGAGTAGTAAAGCGGGGCCGAAACCTTAGCCTTCTCGGGGAAGAACTTACCCAATTCGAGGTTGGTTGTTACGCTGTAAGACTTGAAATTGTCTTTGGCGCGTTCGGCAACACCATCTTCCAGTCCGCCGAAACCTTCTGAAATGTATCGTCCTTGCAGGTTAAGCGTACCGAAATCGGATAGTTGCACGTTGAGGTTTCCTTGTGCTGCCCATCCACCTTCATTCTCATATTCCTTCAATCGCAGTTCGTTCACCCACACTTCGCCACTCTTTTGTGTGGCGGCATTGTTGCGTACGCCGATGATAATGGTCTTTACTTCGCCCAAAGTGGGGTTTCCCATGATGCTAACCTTATTCTTTGGCTTGTCTACATCATAGGCGCTGTACAGCGAAGTGAATGAAGCCTGACCCGTGGCGCGTGCCTTGTTGCGTGCCTTTTTTAAGTTGGTGAACACGCTGAGGGCAATATCGAGCATGTTTTCTTCGGGCCATACGGCACGGCTATCGGCCCATGAGCGGTCGTTATATCGACGCGCAGGTGTCAGCGTCAGAGGAATGTCGTACTCGTAGAAGTTGTTTTTGTAGTCGCTTCCTAGTCGAATGAACACCGAGAACTCGCCGTTGGCAAGGGCTGTGACGTTGGGTTCGAGCGCATTAGCGTGAACAAACATCTGCAAACGACGATATTGGCGTAGGTCGATGGTGGTGTTTTTGTACACGGCTTTTGCTTCGCCCTGACCAAGATTGTCGACAACAAGGCTCAAAGCTTGTTCGTTGTTCTCCACCATTTGCGGTTGGTTGGGGTCGGCTCCACGTTCTATTCCAGGCGGAAGGATATAGTTTACGGGTGTCTTATCGCTGTTTTCTTCGTAGCTTACGGCACTAACCGACATCTTTCCTGTTTGTGAAGCCGTGTTGCTAAGGTTTTGTTCGTAGCTTCGCCATTCGCCTCGTACAAGGTCGAGCGAACCGAAACGCAACACGATGGGACGCTTGAAGCCCGTGAGGAACATACGCATGAAGCGGATGCTGGAAAAGTCGGAGATAGAACCGAACCGCTTTTCGTACTCGCGAAGGGGGATACGGAACTGATACCAAGTGACGTTTTCGTTGGTGCCATTACGCAGAGAGGCCGACGCTTCGCGCTTGTCTACGATGAAATTACGGCCCACCACCATGTCTTGAGGACGTAACGACACGTGGTATTGGTAGTATTTTTCGTATTCGTTGAGCGTATAATCTTGGTTGATGTCTTCCACATCGGGCGTAGATTTGTACGATGTGTCGTAGCTTTCGCTGCGTTGATCGCTGTCGGGCGAGTTTCCTTGGGGGTTGTTTATGCGTTTGTATCGTTGCAAGATGGACAGCTCGGCACGGTCGTAATCAGACCCACGGAAGTAGTGGTAGTTGTCGTTGGCGGGGTCGGCCTGTATCGAATCGAATACGGCAGCATTCACCCTGCCCCTTACCGCGTTAAGAAACGACTGGTAAGCGGGGAACGAACGCTCCTCGTTATCATTCAATCCGTTAAACCCAACGTCTTGCATTGCCCTCGCTCCACGTGATGTTGCGAAGGCGTAAGTTGTGGTGGCTTGGGTGGGTATCTTACCCCATTGGGTGGTAACGAAGCTTTGTGAACCGTCCACAGGCATGCCACTTTCGTAGAATTTCTTGCCGTCGCGCAGCACATCTTCGCTTACTTCGCCCAGGTTAAGGTAGAAATCGCCGCCGTAATCGTTGGCGTTGGGTTGGCGATTTGAGTAAATAAAGGGGTCGAGCAGCCAAAATTCGATGTACTCGATGTTGGCTGCTTCGAAGTCGTTTGTGTCTAGTTTGCGCATCATACCACCCCAACGCTTGGCTGGATTGTCAAGTGTTCCATCGGGATTAAGGTCGGGATTGAAGTTGTAAGGTCCTCTTTCGGCGGGGTAGAACGCCAAATTGAGCACCGAAAGGGTAGAAATTCCACCGTAACTGTTTTGATCACGGTTGGGAAAAAGCTCTCGAACGGGTACTTCGCGCACGTAGTGGTTGGACAATTGCTGTAAGTCTCCCTTGATATGTGAGGGCGTTAGCGAGCTACTTCTTCGTGTAAAAAGCGGATCTATTGTGTACCAAGCCAGTCGGCTACGGTTAAATCCACTGTTAAGGGTGGCTTTATCGTCGTGTTCGACAAACATCGAGGGCGTACTAGCTAGCGTCCACGAGGTGGGTGTGCTAACATCGAGCGAGCTTTTGGTGGTTTCGAAGTCGTCAAGATACGAGGCATTGTCTTGCGTTCCCTTGCTACGGCCCGCTATGAGGTGGGCAAATTCGCCCGTGAAGCTTATCTGCGAGGGCTGACTAACGTGCAAGAAGGGTATCTTATCTAGCAAATTGGTGAGCCATTGACTTTCTTTCTTCCAGTTGAGGTTCAATCCCCAGAGCGTGTTGTTCAGCGGTTCGGCTCCCATATTTACCTTCGTGGTGAGCGCTTGCTCGGATAGGTGCTGCAAAGTACCGCTTAGTTGCAGGTCTTTCGAGAAGTTATACTCCCAGTTTAGGCCAAACATCGTTTTGCGTTGTTGGCCATAGTCGGTGTTGCTTTCTAGCGAAACGTTCACCGCTGTGCCTGCATCCAAGATGCTCTGGTTAAGGATGGTTACTTCCCCAGCGTAATAATCCACGCTATAATCTACGCCTTCGGTGAGCCTAACACCACCCGCCGTAACCACAACCGAACCTTGTGGCACGTTGTATGCACCAAGCGAGATGACGTTAGCACTAGTTCCGCGATACTGACCGGTAAGAATGAACTTGTTTTTCTCGGCAATTTGTTTGGCGATGGTTTTGGTCGAGTCGTACAGTTGGTCGTAGGTGTAGCTTCGGGCAACGGCATCCGACACGCCTTTAGCCCGAAGATAGTTGTACAGATGTTTGCCGAAGGGCTGCGTCTTGGGCAAGAACACGCGACCATTGCTTACGGTATAGCCTTCAACGAAATCGAAATAACCGTTGGCATGCACCTTATTGTTGTTGTCAAGACGGTCTGCACCCATCACCCTAATTAAGGGTTGGTCTTTCACTTGGGCTTCGGGTATGTAGGTAAGATATACGCCTGTGGTGTCGCTTTGGTACTTGATGTCTAGCCTGAACCGCTCTTGCTCAACCGAAGTGGCCAGATAATACACGTTCTTCATCATCAAATGCCAGTTGCCTTGATGCGGGTTGTTGCTGGTGTTTTTAAGCGACTTGACGAAGAGGGCTTGGTTGATGTCGGTGTTATCGGCAGCAAATTCGCCCACCTGATAGGTGTTTCCGCCGTAGGTATATTCGTAGGCAACGGCCAAAACTTGGTCGGTTTGCAGACCCTGTCTTAGCGAAATGTAGCCCATCGTGGTGTTAACGTTGTACTCGGAGGGTTGAAGCAAGCGCGCGTTTTGAAGTTTTTCGTAGTCGTTACCACCCACAAAACCAGGTATTCCGTCGAGTGTAGACGACGTTTGGTCGATGTTGCGGGCTGCGGCGTACGAACTGACCATGGCTGGATATTCGGAGTTGGCGTTGTTGGCAGGTACCAATCCCGATGCGCCCCACAATGGATTGGAGATGTGACTCACTTCTCCGAGGTCGGTAAGGGCCACGATATTGCGGGTGTTGGTGGTTGTTCCCGTCTTGTTTGTTACCCAAACCTCCACACGGTTGATGCTGATGCCGCTCTTAACAGTGGGTAACGAGGCCATCCACTCATCATATTTATCGCGGAAATAGTGCGAAAGAAAGAAGTGTCGGTTTTCTTCATAGTTGGCCGCATCAAGTTCGAAAGGCGTTAGTTGAACCCCTCCGCGCGACGAAACGCTTTTCGACGACGATTTCTTTTGCGAGGCCACGAGTTGCATTTTCAGCTTTCCAAACTGCAAATCGGTGCGTATACCGAAGAGCGAACTTGCCCCCTTGATAAGCGACGAGTTGGCAGGGAAACTCACGTTTCCAGCCTCAACAAGCTTTATGATCTCGTCTTCCTTACCGTCGTATTTCAGTTTTAGGCTTTGTGCATCAAAGTCGAAGGTGGCATCGGTGTTGTAATTCAGGTTCATATCCACCTTATCGCCCACCTTTCCGTTCATGTTGATGTTAATCTTCTCATCGAAGTTCATCGTTGTTGTCTTACGGTTTCGGATGGGGATAGAGGGGTTGTCGATGTTCTTGAGCGTAGCTCCGAAGCGTATTTCGGCCGACCCTTGGGTCTTGATACGCACGCCACCAGGACCGAATATCTTTTCGGCTGGTCCTAAGTCGAAGTGCATGTCGGTGAAGTCGAACTTCTCTTTACCCTTCGCCTTGTATATTTCGTCGTTCTTTTTTCTGAAAAAGCTGTTGCGTGCCTGTCGTTCGCTCCATCGCCGATATTCGTCGGGGGTCATCATGATGGGCGTTCCAATGTACTGCCTTCCCCATTTCGTGCCTAGCAAGTAGCGGTCAAGCGTGTCGTTATATTCCACCCCTTGCTTCATGTTATCTGGGCGTTTCAGGTCCATGGCATTCTGCCACAGGTCGCCAAAAGTGGTGGGTGTGGTGGGTTGTACGCGCCAAATGGGCGTTGTTGTGCCTGTTTGCTGGCTGTCGGTGGTTTGTGTTTCGGGTGCGTCTTCGTTGTCAATTACCAGTGTTGTGTCTTCCGGCAAGCTACCATCGGGTAGATCAGGACGTTCCACATTCCGTTGGGGCGTGTTGTTTGAGGCATTGTTGGCGTTTCTAGCTGGTGCATTGTTGGCGCTTCTTTGCGTGCGATTGTTTTGCCTTCGCCCTCTATTGTCTTGCGCAAAGGGCAAAGCAAGGGCATAGCCCGTCAAGCAAATGACGAGCGCCACCATCAAAGTCCTTCTTGTCTTCTTATTTCGCAGCACGCCTTTTTAGGTCACTTTATCATTTTCAACGCCGCTTTCACCACCTGTTCAACGGGTAGTTCGGGTTGTTCTTTCAGTATCTCCACCACCACTTTGGCCGAAGCAGCAGGCGCGAAGCCCAACATGGTGAGTGCACCCACGGCTTCGTCTTTCACGGCAACATTCATCGCATTGGCGTTTGCGTTAGTGGGTACGGACAATTCTTGGGCCACTCCGCTTGTCATAATCTTGTCTTTCAGGTCTACGATGATGCGTTGTGCGGTCTTTGCACCAATGCCTTTAACGGTCTTAAGCATCTTGTCGTCGCCCGCGGCAATAACGTTGCACAGCTCAGACGGCGACATTCCCGAAAGAATCATGCGTGCCGAGTTGGCACCAACGCCCGAAACGCTGATAAGCAAGCGATAAAGTTCGCGCTCTTGACGTGTGGCGAAACCATAGAGCGTGTACGAATCGTCGCGCCCACCCGTAACCAACGCCTCGTGAACGAAGAGCTTCAATTTGTCTTTACCTTGAATGGCGGAGTATGTATTCAGTGAGATGTTGAGCGCATAGCCCACTCCAGCCGCTTCAATAACAGCCATAGCCGGGGTAAGTTCGGCCAAGTCGCCCTTGATATATTCAATCATTAATGATGTATTTAATATGTGTACGTATACGTTATTATATAACGCCTCTAGGCGCGCATTATTGTGTGCGCACATAAAAAACTGTATTGGCAGGGTGAAGAAGGGTTGGCGACTGCTGCGGGATAGGCCAATCGCCCTGTGTAAAGCGGTTTTTATGGTTCGAGTGACATAATTTGGACCATTTTAGTGAAGTGATATTGCATCGCTTATGTTAAAGTGTAAATAAATTATAAAACGTAAAAGGTGATGCTTGTACTATAAAATGAAATACTTAATTTTGCTTTCGTATAGGAATAGCCGAAGAAATTTAGAGGTAGTTTCTGATGTATTCGTCAGAGTTTGATACAAAGTATCGTTTTTGGTAAATGGGATTTACCAAAAAGTAAACTTCTACGGCATTCCTATATTTTTACTATATAATCCAACGTAGCATGGCACGACGCAACCAAAACATCAACCTGAAAACAACGATAGGCAACCAATTGCAATACATTTACTCGGCCGACGAACTGACCAACGTGCTTAACGATGTGGCCAAGCAAATAGGTGTGCAGGCTGGTTTCAGAACCAATCAGCTGCAGTGTTTTGCCGATACCGGTAAAGACGACCGCAGAACCACACGCTACCGCATGCGAAAGAAACACGGCGGAACGCGTGCCATCGTTGCTCCCCACAGCAGTTTGTTGTTTATGTTGCAGGCCTTTAACGCCTTGTTGCAGGATTTTTATGTGCCCACCCCTTGGTGTTACGGCTTCGTAAGGGATAAGTCGGTGGCGCAAAACGCCCAACAACATGTGGGCAAACGTTATATCTTGAATATCGACCTCAAAGACTTCTTCCCCTCCATTACGCGCCAAATGGTGGAAGATGTTCTGTTGGCAGAACCAATAAAATGCTCTACCGAAGCCGCTAAACTGCTTTCGGGATTGTGTACCGCTACCGAACCGCAGGGCGATGTCTTGCCACAGGGCTTCCCAACATCACCAACGCTATCTAATATGGTGTGCCGAAAGATGGACGAAGAACTAGCCGCTGCCGCCCAACGCATAGGGGCAACCTATACAAGGTATGCCGACGACATGACGTTTAGCAGCGACAACGACGTGCTGCGCACAACGGGGAGCTTCTATATGCAGCTCTCCACCATTGTAGAGAAGTATGGGTTTAGACTGAACGAACGCAAAACACGTCTGCAAAGACGTGGACGAAGGCAACAGGTTACGGGTGTTGTGGTGAGCGATAAGGTGAATGTAACGCGCGAATACGCACGACAGATACGCACCTTGTTATACATGTGGGAACGATATGGTTACGAAGACGCATCTGAAAAGGCACTGTGGAATTATCGCAACCAGCATGGCAAGACCAAAGGACATAGCAAACGTATCAACTTATCTGCAGTTTTGCGGGGCAGGTTGAGTTATATGAAGATGGTGAAGGGCGAAGCCGATCCCACGTATCTTAAACTTTGGAACAAGTATTGTGCGCTCCATGCGGCGGGTTATCCCAAAAGTAAGACGCGAAAACGAGGTATGCGCCCAGCAAATGACGATTCTATGCATGTTGGCGGCTATCTCGGAGACCCTCCAAGAAGGGGTTGCGCACTTGTGATTGCGTTCTTTGCGTTGCTCACTTTTGCAGGTTTGTTGGCGTGGAATCTCTATGCATAACAGACTGACCATGCGTTGAGGCTTGGTGATATGTGTTATTATGCCAACCGCTATGCGGTAGTTGGCGTAACGCCACTAACATGTACAAGGGCCTATTATGAGTTATTGGGTTATCTCGAACTGGTGTATGGATATTGCTCGATGAAAAAATGGTAGGCGAAAACTAACCTTTAAAAACCAGTTAACAAACCGCTCGTTGCGGTCCAGATGACATGGAACAGTATTCCAGTTAAGATGGAATAGCGTTCCAGTTATACTGGAACCGTGTTCCATATCATCTGGAAGGATGTTCCAACTTATGTGTAACAGCATGGGAGATGTAAAAGCACAGTCTCAACTCTTATTTATCGTTTTGCAAGGGATGTTTTCTAAGTGTGCGCCCATTGATTATACAAGTGCGAAAACCTATGTTGTGCGTATTTATAATGTTACGAACAACATAGGTTTTTAGTGGGTTGGGGTAGGGCTCGTGACGCATAAAGGCGGTAGAAAGGTGGGCGAGGCGATGGCCACACCTCTGCAGTCTACTCCTCTTTTTCGAGCATCTTCTTTATTTCCTCGTCTGTTTTGGTTAGCTTGTCCTTGCACATCTTAATTAGTTTTTGTGCCTTTTTCAGTTCTTCGGCAAGCGAATCGAGGTCTAGCTCGCCTGTTTCCATTCGGCGCACAATGGCTTCTAGTTGTGCCACAGCCTCTTCATATTTTATTTCTTGTTTAGCCATAATTTGGGGTATTTAAGTTTATGAGTTATTAAGTTTATGAGTTTATGGGTTGGAAAGTTATTTAGTTTGTGGGTTTATGGGTTGGTGAGTTATTTAGTTTATTGGTTATTGAGCTTGTTAGTATCTGAGTGTTTGGCTTTATAAGCTTATTTGTTATTGAGCGTAATGGGCTTATTGGTTTTTGCAAGCTTACTAATAAACTTCCAAAAGCATAAACTCACCACCTCATCATCTTACAAACTAAATAACTCACCACCTCAAAAACTCACCACCTCAACACCTTATTCAACCACTGATTTCACCTTTCCCTTTTGCAGTTGGGTTACGATTACGTCGCCCTTTTGCAAGTCGTTGGCGTTGCGTACCACCTTTCCACCAAGTGTGGTGATGCTATAACCCTTGCTAAGAAGTAGGGCGGGATCGTGCGACTTGATGGTTTGTCCCAGCAATTCAAGGCGATGTGTGGCCTTGGTTAGCAAGCGTTCGGCCTGTGTGGGCAAGGCTAGCGTTAGGCGTTGCAGGCGTAAGTCTTGCCTTTGAAGGGTTGTTGCCATGGCGTTTCGCATGCGCAGAGCCATGTTTTCGAACCTTTTTTCTTGCCTTGTACGCACCAGCGAGAACAGCATAGGCACCTTTTCGGCTAGTCGAGCCAGTCGGATGCGCTCCAGTTCCATGCGTCGTTGCAGCAAGTGCACCATCTCTTCTTGTGCGTCGGTTACGCGTTGGTAGGTCTCCGCGAGATGTTCTACAAGCAATGCAGCCGCAGCCGTGGGCGTTTTCACACGTCGGAAGGACACCATATCTAACACGCTTTCATCGCGATCGTGCCCAATACCCGTGATAATAGGTAAGGGAAAGTTGGCCACGTTTTCGGCCAATGGCAAGCTATCGAAGCCACTGAGGTCGCTTGTAGCCCCTCCGCCGCGTATGATAACCACCACATCGAAGTCGGTTAGTCGCTCGTTGATGGCGTCGAGGGCAGCAATGACGCTCCGTTCAACGCCTTCGCCCTGCATGGTAGCGGTAAAAAGCTGTACAGAGAAGTGCAAATGCCAGTCGTTTTCATGCAGATGGCGGTAGAAATCACCGTAACCCGCTGCCTGTTCACTAGAAATGACAGCCACACGCTGTGTAAATAGCGGTAGGCTAAGCTCCTTTTGCAGGTCGAATACACCTTGTTGTTTCAGCATTCTGACGATTTCCAGCCTTTTGCGTGCCATATCGCCCAGCGTATAAGTGGGGTCAATGTCGGCCACTATCCACGAAAAGCCGTATGCTTCATGAAAATCGGCGTACACCAAGAGCCTTACCTTCAGTCCTGCACGTAGCGTTTGGCCCGCATTACGTTCGAAGTGGGGGCGCAAAAGAGCCCATTTGTTCTTCCAACACTTAGCCGAAGCCTTGGCCACAGGCGTGTTCCCTATTGCATCTTTCTGCACCAATTCCATGTAACAGTGGCCGCGAACCTCCCTCATCTCAGAGATTTCGGCTTCCACCCAATATTCGTCGGGCATGGTTATGGCGAGCGATTCGCGCACCATTTGGTTCAGTTCGTACAGTGTTAGGGTTTCTTTACGCATGGGTTTAGGGGTGAAATGGCGTGGAAGAGCCTTGCAGACGAAGGCCCTTAGCATGATGCAAAGTTAAGGTAAATGGTGGTAACGACAAAATATAATCTACCTAAATGGGGATGGATGGTAGTAAAGGGGTAGGTAGTAAGGAGTAAGGAGTAAGTAGTAAGGAGTAGGTAGTAAGAGGTAAAGGAGTAAGGAGTAAGTAGTAAGGAGTAGGTAGTAAGAGGTAAAGGAGTAAGTGGTAAGTAGTAAGGAGTAGGTAGTAAGGAGTAGGTAGTAAGGGGTAAGGGAGTAAGTGGTAAGTAGTAAGGAGTAGGTAGTAAGGGGTAAGGGATTAAGTGGTGAAAGGATAAGTAGTAAGGAGTAAGTGCACTTACTTCTTACTACTTTACTCCTTACTACTAATTCCTTACTCCTTACTACCTACTACTTTACTACTTTCAGCGTGTCTTGCGTTTTTCCCCTTTTAGCTTTCACCACGTAAACACCCGATGGCAGATGGCGGAGTGATAGCACGTGGGGTGGTCTTGTGGCTGATAACACACGTGCGCCGTGCATGGCATATACCTCTATCACATCGTAATCGGCGGTGGCGAGTAGGTTGGTGCCGTCGAAACGAAGGGTTGCTTCGCCGCCTTTCACCTCATTACGCGGTAGGGCTGTTGTGGAAGGAGAGTAGGATAGCAGTGGGCAAACGGCCATAGACAGGGGCTCTTCGTCGTTGCGATACCATGTGTATGTACCGGTGGGCTTGTTGTTTGCGTCTTCGTCGGCCAAGAGATGGAATACCGTGGTTTTCTCTTTCGGCTGCCTGCGCAGACAAAGAATGGCTATTTTGTCCACATCGTGGGCCGCATTTTCGTTGTTAGGGAACTCTCCGATTACAACGAAGAATCCTTTATCTACTGCAATGGGGGTGTCGAAAGTGAAGGTGGTGGGCTTTATCGTGTTGTTGTCGTAAACCAGTTCCGAAGCTTTTAGCGTGGAGGTAGCGAGAACCTCGCCTGGCATTCCCTTGTCGTCGGCCAATGTTAGGGCAACGCTGATGTCGGCATTGGGGCTAATTGTGGCCGTCGACCCAAAGTAAACGTCTACGCTTTTCACTTCGGCCTTTGCCTGTGGCGCATCGAAACGTTCGGCAAACTTTGTCATGCCGAGCCAGTTTGAACCAGCGTAGAAGCCATAATATCCCAGTGCGATGACATTGAGATTAGGGCTTTCTTCGGGTGTGATGTTCCAAATGTGCTGTTGTCCACCCACTTGTATGTAGTTCAGTAGCGCGTCTTTGCTGGTCCCTGCGTCGTTAGTCGCGCGCAATCCCACGCTGAACACACCTTGTTTGTTGTAAGTTACGGTGGGGTTTTGTTCGTTGCTCTGCTCCACATCTGTGCCTTTAAACGACCATTGCCATTGGGTGGGGTTGTTCTTAGATAGGTCTTTGAATGTGAGCGACGAGCCCAAGGCGATGAAACGGCCAACGAATGGCGAGAGATAGCCACCCGATTCTACCCCGATAAGGGCTTGCGGAGCCTTTTTGGTCACGTTTATATAGGCCTCGCGGGTAAAGGTGTGCTCTTCCGTACCATTGCTAACGGTCAGCGTTACGGGGTAAGTCCCAGCTTTTGCATATACAACTTTAGGGCTCTCGTCTGTGGAAACGCTCGGCGTTCCGCCCTCAAACTTCCAGTTATAAGACGTAACTTTGCCTACGGACGAGCTGTAAAACGCCACTTCTTCGCCCTCAACGACATTGATGGAGGTGGCGTTCGCATCGTTTTGCGACACTTCGAACCCGTCGATAAACACGTCTTCGCCATCTGATCCTTCATAGACGAAGGAGAATTGTACATTCTTTTGGGCGTAGGCCGATAGGTTTACGTTGAACTTGTTCCAGTTAGGACCATCAAAGGCATTTTCTTGCGACCACTTGAAAGCATCGAGTAATTCTGTCGTTTCCTTTGTGTCTACATCGGTGATCAACAGTTTCCATCTGGCAAATACCAACAGCCCAGGACTAAAACAGGCGTAAAAGCTGCACGTGCTGTTGGGCTTGATGGTTATTTGGGGCGATTGGGCGGTCTCTTTTTGCTTCTTCTTGGAATATCCAATTCCTAGCGAAAACTTGCTGTTTGGATTAAAATAAGAAAAGGGTTTCAGTCCTTTCCAACTTGGTTCTTCGTATAACTGCCATGTGGCGGAGTTGTTTAGGGAGAAGTATTTCCATTGATTGGCTTCTTCCATCGAGTCCCATCCCATGCTATAATAGGGCGTAGTACCTCCTAACGCATAGAAATTGGCTTGTAAAGACTGTCCGTATGCTGCGAAATACAGGCAACAGAACAAGAGAAGTAGAGTTTTTCTCATGATGATTGTGTTTTAAATTGAAACTAAAATGCCGTTATTAAATTGCAAATATACAAAATATTATGTTTTAAACAAACAAAATAACATGTTTTGTTGGTTTGAAAGAGATGTGCAAGGTGTGAGGAAGAAGGGTGAGCCAGCAAAATTTGCATGAGTTGTTTTTGATATGCTGAGGGCAAATGAACACGTATTTGATTTATTGATATAGGTTAAGATTACGCATGTTTTAACGTGAATTGAATGGTGATGTGTGTTTTTTAATTGGCTTGTTTGCTGTTTTTTCATTGTAATGCACTACTTTTGTATGTCGCTGCAACGGGTGTGGGGCGAGGCAGACATTTGCCCTGACATCGTGTGTAGGCGCTATACAAAATGATAATAATACATAAGCATTAAGGGATATGAAAAAGATTAGAGCAGCCGTAGTGGGTTATGGCAACATTGGGCAATATACATTACAGGCGTTGGAGGCAGCTCCTGATTTTGAAGTGGCTGGTATTGTAAGGCGACAAGGGGCTAAGGAAAAGCCGTTGGAACTGGAACAGTATGACGTGGTGAGTGATATTGCCGAGCTACATGATGTGGATGTGGCCATCTTGGCTTTGCCTACACGTGAGTGCCCGACATACGCAAAGAGGTATTTGGCTATGGGAATAAACACGGTTGATAGCTTCGATATCCACTCGGGCATAGTGAACTATCGTGCGGAGCTGATGCCTGTGTGCAAAGAACATGGCCGAGTGAGCGTTATTTCGGCAGGATGGGACCCCGGTTCAGACTCTATCGTGCGTATGTTGATGCAGAGTTTGGCACCCAAAGGCTTGTCGTACACCAACTTCGGACCAGGTATGAGCATGGGACACAGCGTGTGCGTGCGTAGCAAGAAGGGCGTTAAGGATGCGCTTTCGATGACTATCCCACTGGGCGAAGGCATTCATCGCAGGATGGTTTATGTGGAATTGGAGGATGGCGCACGTCTTGAAGATGTGGCAGCAGAGGTAAAGGCCGACCCATATTTTTCTAACGACGAAACCCATGTGTTTGCAGTGAAGTCGGTAGACGAGGTTCGCGACATGGGACATGGTGTTCATTTGGTGCGCAAAGGCGTTAGCGGAAAGACCCAAAACCAGCATTTCTCTTTCGATATGAGCATCAATAATCCCGCATTAACGGCTCAAGTGCTGGTTAATGTGGCTCGTGCTTCTATGCGTTTGCAGCCTGGTTGCTATACCATGGTTGAGATTCCCGTTATCGATATGCTGCCAGGTGATAGGGAAGAGCTGGTTGGACAGATGGTTTAAAGGTGAAAAGGGCGGTTTAAAGGTGAAAAGGTGAAAAAGTGAAAAGGTGAAAAATGGCTTCGCCTACAAACTTGTCAACTCGTTAACTAGTAAAGTTGTCAACTAATTTAGGTGAAAAAATGGCTTCGCCTGCTAACTTGTCAACTTGTTCACGAGTAAAGTTGTCAACTAACTTAGGTGAAAAAATGGTTTTGCCTGCTAACTTGTCAGCCTGTTTATTGGCAAGCTTATCAACTCGTTCACTCGTAAACTTGTCAACTCGCTTTTGACTTAAGAATCTTACAGGGATAGCTTAGATTAACCATTGAAAATAAAAGGGGCGTGCTACCAATAAACGGTAACACGCCCCTTTGTTGTTCAGCATTGTGTGGACTGAGAGTTAAAGCCCTAAATGAAGAGGGCAAATCATTCCCCTTCTCCCCTTTGGAGAGGAGTAGGGGGTGAGTTCTTTTTAGCGTGCCTTGTAGCTCTCCAAGTCTTCTACCTTAAAGTTGGCGATGAAGGCATGGCTTCCTATAACGGCTTCTTCTGTCATGCGGACGTACACGTTGGCACTCTTTTCGAAGAGTTCGGGAGCTTTTGAGGCGTCGGCAATGATGAGCAACGACATGAAAAGCTCTGCGGTCATCTCGTAAAGGCGACGTGCAAGGAAGTCTTGCCTGTCTTGGTTGCCACACTCTTTCACGTTGTTTACGCTCTCTTCGTAACGTTCCACCAACTTAGCCACACGCTCTTTGAGCGGCTTCAAGTTATCGGCCACTTCCTCTTCGAGCATCTCTTTCATGATGCCGAGGTAAGTTCCGTTGGTGATATAACGAATGGCGGCCACCACTTGCAGCTGCGTTGTACCCTCGTATATAGAGAAGATACGTGCATCACGATAGAGGCGTTGGCTCTTATACTCCATGATGAAGCCCGAACCGCCATGAATTTGTATGGCGTCGTAGGCGTTTTGGTTGGCGTATTCAGAGTTCATACCCTTTGCCAGCGGCGTAAAGGCATCGGCCAAACGCATGTATTTCTTTTGTTCGGCACGTTCTTCGGGCGTAAGTTTGCGTTCGCGTGCGATGTCGTCGAGTGCCTTGTAGATGTCTACATAGCGTGCCGTTTGGTAGAGAATGCTACGTCCTGCATCCAACTTAGCCTTCATACGCGAGAGCATGTCGTACACAGCGGGGAAGTCGATGATGTTTGTTTCAAACTGTCTACGTTCGCGAGCGTAGTTCAATCCTTCGGTATAGGCGGCTTGCGACACGCCAACGCTCTGTGCGGCGATGCCCAAACGGGCACCGTTCATCAGCGCCATCACGTACTTGATGAGGCCCAAACGCGTTTCGCCACATAGCTCTGCCTTTGCGTCTTTGTACACCAACTCGCATGTAGGCGAACCATGAATACCCAGCTTGTTTTCTATGTGTCGTACGGTAACACCGCCCTGGCGCTTGTCGTAGATAAACATCGACAGTCCGCGACCGTCTTTCGTGCCCGTTTCAGAACGTGCCAAAACGAGGTGGATGTCTGAATCGCCATTGGTGATGAAGCGTTTAACGCCATTGATAAGCCAACATCCGTCTTTCTCCGAATAAGTAGCCTTAAGCATTGCGCTTTGTAAGTCGCTACCCGCATCGGGTTCGGTGAGGTCCATCGACATCGTTTCGCCTTGGCAAACACGTGGGATGTATTTCTCGCGTTGCTCTTCGTTACCGAATTCGTATAGCGTTTCGATACAGTCTTGCAAGCTCCAGATGTTTTGGAAGCCAGCATCGGCCGTCGCCATCATCTCTGATGCCATCGAATAAGGCGTTATTGGCAGGTTCAAACCTCCGTAACGGCGGGGCATGGATATGCCCCATAGGCCTGCTTTGCGAGTGGCGTCGAGGTTTTCGAACGTTTTCGAGGCATACACCATACGTCCGTCAACGAGGTGTGGACCCTCTTCGTCAACCGATTCGCTGTTTGGCTCGATAACGTTAGCGGTGATGTCGCCTGTTATTTCCAACAGTTGCTTATAGTTTTCGATAGCGTCCTCGTGGTCAACGGGTGCGTCGTCGTATTTGTCTTTATCTTCAAAGTTGCGCTCTTTCAGCTCAACAATTCTTTTCATCAATGGGTGATGAAGGTGGAACTCCAACTCGGGGGAGTCCAAAAAGTAATTTGCCATATCGTAATAAATAAATTGGCCTCACCCCCAACCCCTCTCCAAGGGGAGAGGGGAGTGGTATGCTTGTTAGCTTCATGCAGGCGAATGTCTGTTCTTCGTTTGTGAACCAGCTTCGTTTTGCTCGTGAAGTTAAGCTTGAATCTCCTGTGAATAGCGTGATAAAGTGAATGAATGGCGAACATTTTCTTCGTTATCTTGCCGTTTGGAGATGAGGCGGGTGATAATTCCTTAATGATTAAATAGATATTCTTTGATGCTGTGCAGAACCTTATCGAGGCTTTTGTCAACCACATCGTTACTGAAACGGATGACGTTAAACCCCTTTTGTTCGAGAACTTGACCACGAATAGCATCGTCTGCTTGTTGTTCTGGCGAGTTGTGATACTCGCCATCCACTTCCACGACCAGACGTTTCTCCAAGCAAACGAAGTCTGCGATGAAGTCGCCAATGGCGTGTTGCCGTCTAAACTTATATCCGCACGACAGATGTCTGAGTGCATTCCACAAGCGTTCTTCACTGGGTGTCATCTCCTTGCGGTTGTTGTGTGCAAACGCCTTCAATAGTGAATAGCGGTCTGGTGCAGCTGTTTCGTATCCGTAGTCTTTGTCTCTGCCCATCAGGCTCTTGCAGTTTAAGCTGTTAGTTGTATGTAAGCATTCCGCATACCCAAATAGACTTCTCACTGGCAGGCCTCAATTTAATACTCCTGAGGTTGTAGTCGGAGATAGCCCTGCGGCCATTTTTTATCGAAGTAACTTGCAAATCATTGTCTAAGCATATTACTCCCCTCTCCCTTTGGAGAGGGGTTGGGGGTGAGGCCGATTGCTGGTTTGGGTCTGTTTCTTTACTACTTATTCTTATAATACTTAATCAGCTTCGGCACCACCTCTTCTACCGTGCCCACGATAACATAGTCTGCAATCTTGTTGATGGGTGCATCGGGATTGGTGTTGATAGAGATGATAATGCCGCTGTCTTGCATTCCGGCGATGTGTTGTATCTGACCAGAGATGCCGCAAGCGATGTAGACCTTGGGATGAACGGTAACGCCAGTCTGGCCTATCTGCCTATCGTGGTCGGCCCAGCCTGCATCTACGGCGGCCCTACTTGCTCCCACCTCACCATGCAGTTCCTTGGCAAGCTTGAAAAGCAGGTCGAAACCCTCCTTGCTACCCACACCATAGCCACCGGCCACAACGATGGGCGAACCCTTGAGGTTGTGTTTGGCCTCTTCAACGTGGCGCGCGAGCACCTTTACCACATAACTTTCGGGTTGTACATACTGTGCTACGTCGGGATAAACGGTTTCTCCCTTATAGTTGTTGTCCAACACCTTCTTTTGCATCACACCACTTCTCACCGTAGCCATTTGTGGTCTGTGGTCGGGGTTAACGATCGTTGCCACGATATTTCCACCGAAGGCGGGACGAATTTGGTAAAGCAGCTTCTCGTAATGTTTGCCTGCTTTCTTGTCATCATAGTCGCCAATCTCCAGTTGGGTACAGTCTGCGGTAAGTCCGCTAGTAAGCGACGACGATACGCGCGGTCCCAAATCGCGACCGATAACGGTTGCGCCCATCAGGCAGATTTGTGGTTTCTCTTGTTTGAAGAGGTTCACGAGGATGTCGGTATGTGGTGCCGACGTGTATGGGAAGAGCCCTTCGCCATCGAAGACGAAGAGCTTATCTACGCCGTAAGGCAAAATCTGGGCTTCAACATGGCCTTTGATGCCCGAGCCGGCAACCACGGCATGGAGTTGCACACCAAGCTCGTTGGCCAGACTGCGACCTTTGGTCAACAGCTCTTGAGACACTTCGGCCACCGTGGTGTTTTCTATCTCGCAATATACAAATACGTTGTTCATGTCTTTTTTAAAGTTCTTACGTGTTCGAGTTTCTTTGTTTTGCTGCCGCTGAACATATAAACTCGTCCACTTATCCGATAATCTTTTCGTCCAACAATTCTTTCATCATCGCCTCGATGTCGGCATCTGCGGCCGTAAGCGTCTTGCTTTCCTTAGCTTGGAACACGATGTTTTGCACGCTCTTCACCTTTGTGGGCGACCCGCTAAGTCCGCATTGGGCTGCATCTCCATCCACATCGGCCACGCTCCATTGGTTGAGCGTGAGGTAAGGACGCAGTTCGAACAATTCGGGATGTGGCTCTTTGCCGTTGCGTTCCATGGGGCAGCGTGCGTTTTTGTATTTCATCACCAGCTTAGCGTTGCAAGGACGGCATGGGGCAGCACTTCCGTTAACTGTCACCACGCAAGGCATGGGAGCCTCAACTGTTTCTACACCCCCGTCGATATGTCGGCGAATGGTTAGCTTGCCATCCTCAACCTTGAGTATTTCTTCGGCGTATGTAACTTGATTAAGGCCCAATTTCTGTGCCACTTGTGGTCCAACCTGTGCCGTATCGCCGTCAATGGCCTGTCGTCCACCAATAACGATGTCCACATCGCCAATCTTTTTGATGGCCGTAGCCAAGGCGTAGGATGTGGCTAGCGTGTCGGCGCCAGCGAAAAGCTTATCGGTGAGCAGCCAACCAGTGTCTGCTCCGCGGTAAAGCCCTTGTCGAATGATTTCACCTGCACGTGGCGGGCCCATTGTCAGCACGCCAACGGTAGATCCTGGGTGCTGTTCTTTAAGGCGTAGAGCCTGCTCCAATGCGTTTAAGTCTTCTGGATTAAAGATAGCGGGCAAGGCAGCGCGGTTCACAGTGCCTTCTGCCGTCATGGCATCTTTGCCCACGTTTCTCGTGTCTGGTACTTGTTTGGCAAGTACAACGATTTTCAAACTCATAGATTTTTTATAGTAATATAATGTGATTTCTGCTTGTAAAAGTACGCTTTTTTTGGTTTATGGCAAAAGAAATGAAACGAAAAAAACGAAAGAGAGGGATATCGTTGTGCGTTTTCGGACGATAGACCATGGGGCGAATGCCTTGTTGTGGCTCACTTGTATACAGCTTTTGCTAGTTAACCAATGGGAAAAAGGACCAAGACCAGCGGCCTTGTGGGGTTAAATATCTCGTTATGGAAGGGTAGGTCGCTTTCACTTCCAACCCTGCCTAAGTAGCGCATCTACCCCCACGAGGCCGTAGGTCTTGGTCTTTTTCCCATTGATTGGTTTGTATGGTTTTGTTTGGATTATACGATGACTTATCCCAAACTCGCGCATTTTATGGTAATCGATATTGGCGTTTGTGGCAAGGTGTTGCGCTACAAGTCGTTTGTAGTGTCACTACAAGTGAGTTGTAGTGACACTACCGATAAGTTGTAGCGTGACTACAACTTGTTTGTAGTCGCCCTACAAAAGCCTTTGTACTGCCACTACAAGCTAATTTGTACTGCCCAAAAATAAAGAAAACGCCCTGTGAAGGCGTTCTAAACGTTTGGTGTAAGGGGTGAAAAGGGGGTGTCGCCTCTCGGTAGGCGAGAACCTGTAAGCAAAACATCGTGTTGCGAAAAGCATGCTTAAAGGCAACGCCTTACGCGTGCGCGTATATTAAATAGGTGTGTTCTATAAGCTCCCCTTATATCACAGATACTTCTGTAAAGAGTTTATAGAACACACCTAAAAAGATTATGCGGACTTATTTGTGCCCTTGGCGAATGATTTTCACCAGTTCTACGGTGTAAATCAGCGTAGAAAAGCCTGGCACCTGCACCGTTGTAGATGAAGCACCTGCAACCGTTCCGCTTCCCAAAGCCGAGCCGAAGCCCAGCTGGTAAGGTACATACACGCGCCACTTAGCTCCTATGGGCATGTTTTGCAAGGCCGTTTGTAGTCCAGGAACAGCCGAACCCACCGCCAATTTGGCTGCGTTGGCCGTGGAATGATCATCGCTTCCCACGTAGGTTTGCTGGAAAACCTTACCTTGTGGATAGCCAGGCGAAGCTTTAAGGCGACCTTGCAGTATCACGCGCACCGTGTCGTTTTGCAACGCGCGTTCGCTACCGTCACCAGTTTCAATCACTTGCACGGCCACGTTGTCGGTCTTATTTTTCACCGCTTCGGGAGTTAGCGTGATGCTAGGTATCACCCGCCATTGTGCGGTATTGGCTTTCGCTACATTATATATGCTGTCGAAATAGGCCTCGTTGGCTGCTTGCCAGTTGGGAAAGTCGTCGGTCGAGTTGTCTGTTTCGCTGCATGCGGTGAAGGCAAAGGCCATCAATGTGGCCGCAGCCATGAATAAAAAGCTTTTTCTCTTCATTGTTATTGCAGTTTTTTGAGCAATGCCGTGATGCTCACTTTATCTTCAATGATATTTTCAAGTTGGTCTATATTCACGCGTTCTTGCTGCATGGTGTCGCGGAAACGCAACGTAACGCAGTTGTCGGTGAGCGTGTCGTGGTCAACCGTTACGCAGTAAGGCGTACCAATGGCATCTTGTCTGCGATAACGTTTGCCGATAGTGTCCTTCTCGTCGTAGTGCGTGTTGAACTTAAATTTCAATGCGTTCACAATCTCGCGAGCCTTTTCGGGCAGTCCGTCTTTCTTCACCAACGGCATCACGGCCAACTTAACAGGGGCCAATGCAGCGGGCAATTTCAGTACGGTGCGTGTTTCGCCGTTCTCCAACTTCTCTTCTTCGAAGGCGTGGCACATCACCGAAAGGAACATACGGTCTACGCCGATACTGGTCTCGATAACGTAAGGCGTGTAGCTTTCGTTGGTTTGCGGGTCGAAGTATTTGATGCTCTTGCCCGAGAACTTCTCGTGTTGCGAGAGGTCGAAGTCGGTACGCGAGTGTATGCCCTCCACCTCTTTGAAGCCGAAGGGCATGCGGAACTCGATGTCGGATGCGGCGTTGGCGTAGTGAGCCAGCTTCTCGTGATCGTGAAAACGATAGTTTTCCGCCCCAAATCCAAGTGCTTGGTGCCATTTCATACGTGTTTCTTTCCACGTGTGGAACCAGTCGAGCTCTGTGCCGGGGGCAACGAAGAACTGCATCTCCATTTGTTCGAACTCGCGCATACGGAAAATAAATTGGCGTGCCACAATCTCGTTTCTGAACGCCTTTCCTATCTGTGCGATGCCGAAGGGCACTTTCATGCGGCCCGTTTTTTGCACGTTCAGGTAGTTAACGAAGATGCCCTGTGCCGTTTCGGGACGCAGATAAATCTTGCTGGCGGCATCGGATAGCGAGCCCATTTCGGTAGAGAACATCAGGTTGAACTGGCGAACGTCGGTCCAATTCTTTGTTCCGCTGATGGGGTCGACAATCTCCTCATCCACGATAATTTGCTTCAGCTCTTCCAAGTTAGGGCCTTGCATGGCCTGCGCATAGCGTTCGTGCAGTGCATCGCGCTTGGCTTGCTGCTCCTGAACGCGTGGATTGGTTTGGCGGAACATAGCCTCGTCGAAGCTGTCGCCGAACTTCTTGGCTGCCTTAGCCACCTCTTTGTCTATCTTTTCTTCGTATTTGGCAATTTGGTCTTCTATCAGCACGTCGGCACGATAGCGTTTTTTAGAGTCGCGGTTGTCGATAAGGGGGTCGTTGAAAGCATCCACGTGTCCACTGGCTTTCCAGATGGTGGGGTGCATAAAGATGGCCGAGTCGATGCCCACGATGTTCTCGTGCAGCAGCACCATGCTCTTCCACCAATATTCTTTGATGTTGTTTTTCAGTTCAACGCCGTTTTGTCCGTAGTCGTAAACGGCTCCCAGACCATCGTAAATATCGCTGCTGGGAAACACGAACCCATATTCTTTGCAGTGCGAAACTATTTTCTTAAAAACGTCTTCTTGTGCCATTATCTTTTTCTTATTTACTTATTTGTGGCACAAAGTTACACATTATTTCCGATAGAAGGCGAACTGGGGCGTTAAAATCAGCGTTTTAGGTGGGGCTAAACAGCAATGATAAGTTTGCTCGGATATTGGTGTGACGAGAAAAACACTGTGTAAGGAGCAGGAAACAAAGTGCTTAAAGCCATCCCTTTAACGATGCGAGGTGCGCGAAAATGGTGTCCAAAGAAGCAAAATGTGTCCAAAATAACTAATTGGCGACGATAAAATACGGCTAATCCAAGTTTTATTTGTATTTTTGCATTTGGAGTAATGCACACCATCATAAAGTGGAGTGTAAGTCTGTGTGCCGTTATTTGGCTGCCGTCAGGTAGGCGCGCGGCTCATCTTTAACAACGCTATCCATTTGTAGTCATGAAAATTAAGAAGCTAACTTTTATCAATCATAAGACAGGTTGGAACATCAAAGATGCTCAATTTGCCAATACTACGCTGTTCGTTGGCGCATCGGGAGTGGGAAAAACGCTGATATTGAGGGCGTTGCTTGCTCTGCGTGATATATCTAAAGGTTCATCGTTCAATGCTGTGGAGTGGGATGTTTGGTTCTCACAAAATGGAAAAGAATATCGTTGGGTGGGGGAATTTGGACTAGACGAGAAACAAAGTGGTGAGAGTTGGTATGTTACTAAGCAATACCCTGTTGTTAAAGAGTATTTATTGATAGATGGAACGGAACTTATTTCTCGCGATAAAGACGAAATAAAATACAAGGGTGAGAAGATTGTCAAGTTAGATCCGAATCGTAGTGCACTAAGCTTGTTGAAAGAGGAAGAGGATGTTGCCAACGCTGTTGTGGCGTTCAGGCAAATTTACCAACTGGACACAGATGACCGATTAACTTGCATTTCCACTGTTCCACAAGATAGGTCGTTTTGTAATATGACATTGGACGATATTGAGAAACAGCGTTCAGGAAACACTATGGTGAGCCTTTTCTTATTAAAGGAAAACAAACTGCCAGAGTACTATGCAATCAGTGAAATATTCAAAGGTATATTTCCATTGGTAGAAAAGATAGATTTTACTTTAACTCTTATGAATGAAAAACGAGCGATGCCGGTTCTTCGTATCAAAGAAAAAGGGTGTGATGCATGGATTTCGAGTGGTGCTGTTTCTTCAGGCATGTATAGAGCCCTTTCTCAAATAGTGACGCTCACCTTAGCTAAAGATGGCGACGTAATCCTTATAGACGAGTTTGAGAACGGATTGGGTGTGAATTGCATCGACCTTCTAGCTGACTTGGTGCGCAATCCCGATGCTGATGTGCAGATGATAATTACCAGTCATCACCCCTATATCATTAACACCATACCCACATCGCAATGGAAAGTGGTGACAAGAAATGGCAGCGACGTGAGCATTCATGATGCCAGCGAGCTGAATATTGGTACACATTCGCACCACGATGCCTTTATGCAGCTGTTGCAAACCAACGCTTATAAAACGGGGCAGCTATGAATGTGTATATCATTGTAGAGGGAATGCGCACCGAACCAATGGTATATACTGCTTGGTTGAGCCTGTTGGCACCACAGCTGAAAAAGATTGACTATGCGGATAAGGTGCAGACGGACAACTATTACCTGTTTAGCGCCTGTGGAACAGGCTCAATTTATAATCATATCTCTAATGCCGTGGCCGACATTAATGATATAAATAGCGGTGGAAAGGGGCGTTACGATTATCTAATGGTAAGTCTTGACACTGAAGGAGATACCCGTGTCGAGATAGAAAAGCGGATAAATGAACAGCTGGTAGGGGATAAGCGGGAGTTGAAAGATGCCCAACTAGTGCTGTTTGAACAAAATATCTGTATAGAAACATGGTTTCTTGGTAACAGAAACGTGTTTAAAAGTAATCCTCAAAAGGAAGAGTTTATAAGATACATAAACCATTACAATGTACGTGATAACGACCCCGAACTGATGGGGAACATCGAGAATGGCAACTTCGCAACCACAGCACAGTTTCATTGTCGCTATCTTGAGGCCATGTTTAAGGAGCGGAACATGAAGTATTCAAAAGCAAGACCAACTGCTGTCTGCGATAAGTCGTACCTCGACCAGCTAATAAAGCGGCACGCAGAAACGAGACATCTCCCCTCGTTTGGACGGTGGCTTAACTTTATAACGCACGAAATATCTGGCGGAAATATATAATATAGGAAACTCACACTATGGACGACGAAGTAAAAGACCCGAACGAAATGGAAGAAGAAGGCCTGGACATGGCCAATGAAATGGAACAAGACGAAAACGAGGAAGAGGGCGTTGAAACGCATTCCGACTATAAACCCGCCGACCGCTTCGACGCTTCGGCGGTGCATCACCTTAGTGGCATGTACCAAAACTGGTTCCTCGACTATGCCTCGTACGTTATCTTGGAACGCGCCGTGCCTAATATCGCTGACGGTTTGAAGCCTGTTCAACGCCGTATACTGCACTCGATGAAGCGCATGGACGATGGAAGGTACAACAAAGTGGCCAATATCGTGGGCCATACCATGCAGTTTCACCCTCATGGTGACGCTTCTATCGGCGACGCCCTTGTGCAGATGGGGCAAAAAGACTTGCTTATCGACACGCAAGGAAACTGGGGAAACATTCTCACGGGCGACCGCGCAGCCGCTCCGCGTTATATCGAGGCGAGGCTTTCTAAGTTCGCCCTCGACACCGTTTTCAATCCCAAAACCACGCAATGGCAAGCTAGTTACGACGGTAGAAATAAAGAACCCATCTCGCTACCTGTGAAATTCCCCTTGCTTTTGGCACAAGGGGCGGAAGGAATTGCCGTCGGCTTAAGTTCAAAAATCCTTCCTCATAACATGCGCGAGCTGTGCGAGGCGGCCATACACTATCTTAAGGGTGAACCGTTCAGGCTCTACCCCGACTTCCCCACGGGCGGATCGATCGATGCCAGTAGATATAACGACGGTCAGAGGGGTGGCTCTATCAAGGTGCGCGCCAAGATTGAGAAGCTAGACAGCAAGACGCTCGTCATCCGTGAGATACCTTTCAGCAAGAACACCACCACGCTTATCGACTCTATTCTCAAAGCCGTGGATAAGGGGAAGATAAAAGCCAAACGTGTAGACGATAACACGGCGGCCGAAGTAGAGATACAAGTGCATCTTGCTCCAGGTGTTTCATCGGACAAAACCATAGATGCACTCTACGCATTTAGCGATTGCGAGATTAATATTTCGCCCAATTGCTGCGTCATCGAAGATAATAAGCCACGCTTCCTCACTGTTAGCGAGGTGCTTCGTCATAACGTAGACAGCACAATGGGTCTGCTAAGGCTTGAATTGCAGATAAGGAAAGACGAGCTGTTAGAACAACTTTTCTTCTCTTCGCTTGAGAAAATATTCATCGAGGAACGAATATACAAGGATAAGAAGTTTGAGAACGCCGAGAATATGGATGCTGCCGTGGAGCACATCGATAACCGGTTGGAGCCATTCAAACCCAACTTCATACGCGAATTGCGCCGCGACGACATCATGCGACTGATGGAAATAAAGATGCAGCGCATACTTAAATTCAGCAAAGATAAGGCCGACGAACTGCTGGCACGTATCAAAGAAGAGATTGCGGGCATAGACCACGACTTGGCGCACATGACCGATGTCACCATCAAGTGGTTCAAATTCCTTATCGAGAAGTATGGAAAAGACCATCCGCGACTAACCGAAATAAAGAGCTTCGAAACCATCGAGGCCACCAAAGTGGTAGAAGCCAACGAGAAACTATACATTAACCGTCGTGAGGGATTTATCGGAATGGGGTTGAAAAAAGACGAGTTCGTGTGCAACTGCTCGGATATCGACGATATCTTGGTGTTCCATCGCGATGGCAAATACAAGGTGATGCGCGTGGCCGATAAGATTTTCGTGGGCAAGAACGTGATGCACGTGCAGGTATATAAGCGCAACGACAGGCGCACCACTTACAACGTGGTGTATCGCGATGGAAAGGAGGGCTATTATTTTATCAAGCGCTTCAACATCACAAGCGTAACCCGCGACCGCGAATACGATCTTACGCAAGGCACAGCCGGCTCGAAAGTGGTTTATTTCACGGCCAACCCCAACGGCGAAGCCGAAACAATACGCGTGCTTTTAGAGCCCGAAGCACCCACAAGTCGTAGGAAAGGCCTCGTGGATTACGACTTCTCGAAGGTGATTATCAAGTCGAGAACCTCGCGTGGAAACATCATCTGTAAGCGACCTGTCAAGAAAATAGGTCTGCTCGAAGCAGGACATAGCACGCTGGGAGGCCGCAAGGTGTGGTTCGACCCCGATGTAAAGCGCATCAATTACGATGATCATGGCCGGCTGTTGGGCGAGTTTAACGAGAGCGACTCTATACTAGTGGTGCTTGATAACAGCGAGTTCTACCTCTCGGACTTCGATGCCAACAACCATTACGAAGACAATTTGAAACTCATTGAGAAGTGGGACGAAAGCAAAGTGTGGAGTGCCGTGGTGCGCGATGCCGATAACGACAACTACGCTTACATCAAACGCTTCACTATGGAGGGAACAAAACGTAAGCAATGTTTCCTTGGCGACAACCCCAATAGTGAGCTTCTCTTCCTCACCGATCAGCCTTACCCGCGCATTAGCGTAGTGTTCGGCGGCAGCGACAAAGATCGTGCACCCATGGAGATTGAGATTGAAGAGTTTGTAGGCGTAAAAGGCTTCAAGGCTAAAGGTAAACGCATCACCACTTGGCATGTAGATCACATTGAAGAGTTGGAACCAACGCGACTGCCTGAGCCTGAACCAGAGCCAGATGACGATGCAGAACAAGGCGATGAAGGCGAAATGAGCCCGCAACCAACCACCTCAGCGTCGCCCCGTATCAAGCCAATGGCCAGTCCCGAACAACCAAGTCTTTTTCAAGATGAAACTTAATGCACCCCAATCGCGACCCACGAAGGTGTTCGCTATGCATGCAGGCAAGGTCCTCACTTGTGCCAACGTTCGCCAATGGACGTGGGCAAGGTGGGCACTTTGCCTGCTTTTGTTATGTCTTAGCTCTGTGGCGCAGGCCCAAAGCGAAGTTATTCAAGACCAGTTACCCACTAACAGCAAGATAACAACCACTGCACGCATGCTGGGCATTAGTCATGCGCAGGTGCTAGACACCTATCTTTCGCCCGAACATTACACGGGTTACGACCTCCGTTATATCTCGCAGACGCAGCGCGAACGAGAAGGCCAACGGCTGTCGCATCTTATCACGCAAACGGGAAATGTGGCTTACTTGAAGAATAGGGCTGAAAGCGGTAACGAGATAGCAGGTATGTACAGTTTCAGTTACGCCTTACACTACGGCTTCCATTGGTTCGACCGCCGCTTGCAGCTACAAGTTGGCGGTAGGGTAGAGACCAATGTGGGCTTTATCTACAACACCCACAACTCTAACAACCCAGCTCAGGCACGCGTGTTCTTACATCTCGCCCCCTCGGCAGTGGCCAGTTATAAGGCGCAAGTGGGTAATGTGCCCCTGCTTCTTCGTTACGAATTGGCCGTGCCCATGCTTGGCGTGATGTTTTCGCCCAACTACGGTCAATCATATTACGAGATATTCTCCAAAGGCAACTACGATCACAACATCGTTCCCACCACCATTGTGTCTGCACCCTCATTGCGGCAGATGCTCACCGTCGACTTTCCGGTCTTGCGTTCAACCGTTCGTTTCGGCTACATGGGCGATATTCAGCAATCGCATGTCAATGGATTGAAAACCCATGTCTACACACATGGCGTGGTGATAGGTCTTGTAAAACGTTTCTCTCTTATTAAACTTGCGCCATGAAAAGATTACTTTTACACTTCTTCCTCCCACTAATGGCGGTGTGGGGACTGTTCGGCGCCTGTGTAGACGTAGAGCAATACGATAATAATCCACGTGGAAATTTCGAGGCTTTATGGCGAATAATCGATGAGCATTATTGCTTTTTCGACTATAAGAAGCAAGCATACGGATTGGATTGGAATGCCGTTTACGCCAAATATGCACCCCAATTCCACGACGGAATGACCGAAGAGCAAACCTTTGAGGTGCTGACCAACATGCTAGGTGAGCTTAAAGACGGGCACGTTAACCTCTATGCACCCTTCGATGTTGGGCGCGACTGGTCGTGGAAAGAAGATTATCCATCCAATTTTAGTGAGAGCGTGTTGAAGCTTTACCTAGGAACGGATTACAAGATTGCGGCTGGCATGAAGTATCGGATACTTAATGATAATGTGGGATACCTGCGTTGCGCCACCTTCACCAATGATTTTGGCGCTGGTAACCTTGATCGCATCTTGCTTTATTTCGCCCCATGCAACGGCCTAATTATCGATTTGCGCGAGAATGGGGGTGGATTGGTGACCAGTGCCGAAGCGCTTGCGGCTCGTTTTACCAACAAAGAAGTGCTGGTGGGATATATACAGCACAAGACAGGACGAGGACATAACGACTTTTCACCACGTCGTCAGCAGATACTTAAACCCTCTAAGGGGCTAAGATGGCAAAAGCGGGTGGTGGTTCTAACCAATCGCGGCGTGTACAGTGCGGCCAACGAGTTTGTGAAATACATGCTGTGCTTGCCCCAAGTCACAGTGGTTGGCGACCGAACGGGTGGTGGAGCCGGGCTACCTTTTTCTAGCGAGTTGCCCAATGGGTGGATGGTGCGCTTCTCGGCTTGTCCTATGTACGACCGCGAAGGTAACGACACCGAGTTCGGCATCCCCTCAACGCACCGAGTTGACATGAGAACTGCTGACCTTTTGAAGGGAAGGGATACGCTCATTGAATATGCCCGAAAGCTGTTGGCGCAGTAAAATGCCCGCGGCCTGACATCAACTTGCGCTAGGAAATCGTAGGGTTGAGCAGATCAATGTTTAAAGACCGTGGGGTGCACGCCACTTAATTTCCGACATAAGAACAGGCTTGTCGAGCGGGTGTTTTGCCTTAGGCATGATGTAGAAAATGCTCTTTTTACCCCACATACACCTCTTTATATATACGCGCGCGCGTAAAAGACAGATAAAAAGACGTCGAAAAATTTGGCCTGCCCCTAAAAAATAACTACCTTTGCACCGCAAATTAGCGCCTGTGGCGAAATTGGTAGACGCGCTAGACTTAGGATCTAGTGTTTCGCGACGTGTAGGTTCGAGTCCTATCAGGCGCACAACAAATCCCGACTGCTCACTTCGAGCGGTCGGGATTTTTCTTGTTTTTATGCCTCAATCTCAAAAATGGGCTCCGCCTCCAGCCGCTCTCCAAGGGGAGAGGGGAGTAAAACGCTTTGTTGCAACAGTGCATACAGGTTTTTGTTGCATTCTTAGAGCGCGGATAGTTTCATCGCAATCACTTTTAATACAATAGTGCGTATGATGTCGTTTTTTTACCCTGAATCATCATGTACGTAACCAATAATCTACCATTTGCCATCAGTTGCATTCCGTTTTCAATGCTCTAAAACTGCGATGATACGTCGTTCGCGTTATTCCAGTTGATTTGTACTTGTGTTCCACCTAAGATGTAACCTTGTTCCAGCTCATCTGTAACCTTGTTCCATGTCACATGTAACCGCGTTCCACCTAATATGTAACTCGGCGATAGAAGTGAAAGCTGTGTTTTAAAGTTTAATTCTGGCTGTTTGAAAGGTTAAGAGACGCAAGGGTAGAGTAGGTGTTTTGTTTCGTGATTAGATTTTAAGCACGGATTATTGTGTCGCAAAGTGGCATTGGCGGGTCGTGATGATGCATAGGTTTTCCTATTGCAATAACGTGGAGAATGTAAACTTTTGGTAGAGGTGGCGAGGCTTATCGCTCCGCTTTCAGTTCGATAAGGAACGTTGTGCCGATGCCGACTTCCGAACTTTTCACGCTAATCTTACCCTTATGATATTCTTCCACAATACGCTTGGCCAGTGATAATCCCAGTCCCCAACCACGTTTCTTGGTGGTGAACCCTGGCCGGAAAACGTTGCCGATGTCTTTCTTGCGGATACCTTTTCCCGTGTCGCTTACCTCAATAAGCACTTTTTGAGGTGTCTTTTGTACGCTTAACGTGATGGTACCTTCACTTTCGCCAATGGCATCTACTGCGTTCTTGCATAGGTTTTCGATAACCCATTCGAAGAGCGAGGCATTGAGGTTAAGTATGATATCTTCTTCAGGAAACTGCGTTTTAAGAGCAATGCGCTTGGGGGTGCGCTTGTCTATGTAGTCGATAACGTGTGCCATAACCTCGTTAAGGCTTGCGGGGACGGGCTCGGGCATAGAACCTATCTTCGAAAACCTATCGGCAATGAGTTGCAACCTACTAATATCCTTCTCCATTTCGGGTATCAACTCGTCGTCGGGATGTGTCTCTTTCAGCACCTCCGTCCATGCCATAAGGCTCGATATGGGTGTTCCCAGCTGGTGAGCCGTTTCTTTCGACAGGCCTACCCACACCTTATTTTGTTCTGCTCGCTTAGATGTACGCAAGGCAATGATGGCCACCATGACAAAAACCAGTACGATGCCAAGTTGCACGTAGGGATAGGTTGCCAAGCGTTGAAGCATCAGCGAGTCGGCATAACACACGTCGATGTATTCGCTTTGTATAGAATCGTTGAGCGATATGCGAATGAACCGCCCCTCGGAGAGCAGTCGGCGCCCCAGATTGTTTACCAACAGCACGCTGTCTTCTCCCACTTTACCTTTCAGGTTGATGTTGCGGGCGGTTTGTGCTTTGCCTTTGGCGTCGAGCACAACCACAGGAATGGTGTTGTTATCATTGATAACGCGCAACACCAGATTAAGGTCGGTGTTCTCGTCAGCTTGGTTTAGCGTGCGCATGGCTTCCGCCCAGATCTCCATCTTATGGCGTTCTTCGGCTTCTAGGTCGCGTGTAAGCAAGTGCGACACCACTAGCGATGCCGTAACAATTATTGTTGCGACCGTCACCAGGATGATTTTCATTTGCCTAATTCTGTCTGTCCATTGCATACGTTGATAACGCACTTATTATATATATATTGTGTAGCGGTGGTCGCTATCGGTATTCCTGCCTGCCATTGGTGAGTTCTGGTGCAGGCTTCGTTTGATGTTTAAGTAGCGCATTTTACCCGCAGGGTTTTGGGAAAACATTCCTCCCAGAAGCGAATGAGTCTTTATGGCGGAATGCTTTTTTAACGTTTAGGAACAGCTACATAGTTCCAAAGTGTTCTCTTTTTCTTTTACTTGCGTTTCGTTTTCGTTTTTATGTTGTGCAACAACTAATTTTTCTTATCGTAAAAAGATTTTTAGATTATTTCACACATGCATTAATAAGGGTGCGTAAGTGGCTCATTTTGTTGGTTTTATACGTATTTTATACTCTATTTTACCTTTGTGTGCGAACACAAACACACTTGATTAGGGTCAAGAGAAGTGGTTTTATGATGAAAAACATGTTTTTTTTCTTGGCTGTTTGCGCAAACAGCTGTAACTTTGCATCGTAAAAAAGAAAACAAATCACAATCACGATAAATTCGAAAAATTGTGAGAAGTTTGAGAGAAAAGAATAAAGTAGGTGTTTAGTTAAGTATAAGATTGAAGATTGTTTAGTTGTTGGAGTGATCCAATTTGTTTAGGTAGAAGGTATTACTTTTAAGAGGCATTTAGATTGTATTGGGAAAACAGCCCTTTCGCCACTGGCAAAGGGGATAGGAAAAGAAGAAAAGACAAAATATACAACATATAAGGTTTAGCGAGAGTAAAGGTAAGATTAAAAGATTGACGATAAGGATAGCCATAGGTATTTACAAAGACATAGGCAAGATAAGATTGAAATTACGGAAACATAGGAATGTATTAGGCTAAGGCAAAGACAAAGATTGATATTTCAGGTAACAATACATATTTAGGTTAGGTATTAATAGGTAAGATAGATTTTTCAGGATTATTGGGTATTAGACCAAAGGCAAGTAAAGAAAGGTTGTGTTTTAGGATAGTCAGTTTAGATTGATGCTTCAATAGGTTAGTTTGATAAGGTAGAAAGAGGATGATGTTAGATGAACGCCCTTTTTGCAGCTTTTTGCTGCAATGGGCTATGCGGCGGGGATAGGATAACCGACGAACCCCCCGCCACTCAATAGTGAATCAGAGAAAAATTTTATTTAAGGCTGGTTTTGGATAACTTCCACCTGTGGAGTGGTTTCGCAGTGGGACGATACAAAACGTGGCATTAATGTTAGCAATTAGGGTGGTATCCTCGTTACAAAAGGGTATCGCTTTTTTGTTTGTTGACGACTTAATACGTATCTTTGCAAGACGCCTGTGAGCGATAAAGTAAGTAAGAGGGAACATGTTTAACAAGAAAAGCAACGACGCACTTCTAGCTGGCATAAGGCAAGGGAAAACGCTTACGCACAACGAAATGCTAAGTCTTATAGTGGGACTTAGCATTCCCTCGATATTGGCGCAAGTAACCAACGTCTTGATGTTTTATATCGACGCGGCCATGGTTGGCAAATTGGGTGCTACGGCATCTGCTTCCATAGGCTTGGTTGAGTCGGCCACGTGGCTCTTTGGCGGTCTTTGTTCGGCTGTTTCGTTAGGCTTTTCGGTGCAAGTAGCCCATTTTATCGGTGCAAACGACTTTGTTAAGGCGCGCCAAGTGATGCGCCATGCGCTGGTGGCAACGTTAGCTTTCAGCTTATTGGTTACCTTGTGCGCCTCGCTCATTGCGTTTAGGTTGCCCGGTTGGTTGCGTGGCGGTGACGATATAGCCCACGATGCCTCGTTGTATTTTCTTATTTATGCCCTCTCGGTGCCGTTTTTGCAGTTAGGCATCCTTTCGTCTAACATGCTGAAGAGTGCTGGCAACATGCAGATACCCAGTATAATGAGTGTGCTGATGTGTGTGTTGGATGTATGTTTCAACTATCTTTTTATCTACGTGGCAGGCCTTGGCGTGCCTGGCGCAGCCTTGGGCACGGTCTTATCTATCGCCATTGTCGCCTCGGTTGAGGCTTGGTTTGCGCTGTTTCGCTCGTCCATCTTGGCGCTTCGACTCGACAAGGAGCGTTTCGTTTGGATGTGGTCGTACGTGCGAAATGCCGTTAAGATAAGCGCTCCCATAGCAGCGCAGTACGTGTTGATGAGCGGAGCGCAGATTGTTAGTACCTATATCGTTGCACCGTTGGGCAACTTTGCTATTGCTGCCAACACCTTTGCCATCACTGCAGAAAGCCTTTGTTACATGCCGGGATATGGTATAGGCGATGCCGCCACTACGCTTGTAGGGCAGAGTATGGGTGCAGGACAATATGGTTTGTGTCGAAGTTTCGCCAAGTTGACGGTGGGAATGGGTATGGCTGTTATGGCCTTGATGGGCGTGGTGATGTATGTTTTCGCCCCCGAGATGATAGGCCTGATGACGCCCGTTGAAGAGATACGCGACCTAGGCACGCAGGTGCTTCGCATTGAGGCCTTTGCCGAACCGATGTTTGCTGCCGCCATCGTGGGCAATTGCGTATGTGTGGGGGCGGGCGACACGCTTAAGCCTTCGCTGATGAACCTTGCTAGCATGTGGGGAGTTCGCCTAACGCTCGCTGCCGTGCTTGCACATTGGTATGGTTTGCAAGGCGTTTGGACCGCCATGGCCATAGAACTTACCTTCCGTGGCACGCTGTTCCTTATTCGTTTGAAGTGGGGTGCGTGGCTAAAGGCTGAAGGTGGTGTAGAGAAAAACAATGCAGATGGTGGGCGGCAGGCGCTGTTATAGTTGGTCCACATTGTGTTTTGTGCATGCCAACGAAGTGGTGCAAGTGTGTTGCTAAACCTTTAAGACACTTTGATATGTAGTTAGAAACGTAGGCGCATCAGTGCCCTTGCACAATATTCCTTGACGAATGCGCGTGTAAACATGTTTTTTAGGGTAAAAAGAGATTAGGCTTTTAACTAATTGTTTTTAACCTGCGAACAGCGGCTAGCAGGCCTCTGTTTCGCTACAAGTGGTTTGTAGGGGCACTACAAAGCAGTTGTAGTGACCCTACAAAGCGCTTGTAGTGTGACTACAAAAGGCTTGTAGCCCCACTACAAACGGTCTTGTACTGATGCATTGCTGGGAAAATGGTGCGCAGACAATATCCTAAAGACAATTCTTTTTTATGATATATGTGTGCAGGCTTTGGCATAACGCTCTTTCGTTTTTGTTCGAAATGGTATGACTAAGGTTGTTTTTGTGCCGATTTAACGTAAAAAGTGATATTTAATTTGCATATTGATTAATTTTTACGTACTTTTGCAAAATCGCTGTTTCTGGGAAGAACGTGTTGCAGAAAACCATCTTGATTGGGATGGAATGCTACTTGGTGAAGGAGCGTGTGAAAGTAAACAGAGAAAGGATAACAATAGATGAGAAAACAAATGCAGAAGACTAATTTCGTGTTACGTGTTTTGGCGGTGTTGGCTCTTGTACTACTCTTTGGTGGTACGCCGACGATATCGGCGCAATCGCAAAGCGTAGACAATATGCGAGTGACGCTGGCAATGAAGCAAGTTACGTTAAAGACTTTCCTTGACGAGGTTTCAAAACAGACAGGTTTACAGTTCGATGTAGACGCATCGCAGCTTGAAAAGGCCGACCGCGTAAGCATTGATGCCCGCGAACAGCCCGTTCGGGCCGTCTTAGGACAAGTGCTTAATCAGGCTGCTTTTAGCTACAATATCACGGGTAACACGGTCAAGCTGAACCGTAAAAACGTAGTTGAACGTAGAAAGGGTGTTTACGGGCAGATAACCGATGCCGAAGGGCAACCCCTACCAGGTGTAACCATCAGGATGCAAGGCTTTAGTGGTGGCTACATCACCGACCTAGATGGGCATTACGAGATAGAAACTGACCAGCCAGAGGTGAAACTTACCTTTAACTACATTGGCTACAAGCCGCTGGAAAAAACAGTGAAGAACGGCACAGCGGGCAACTTCGTGATGCACGACGATGCCGATGTGCTGGGCGAAGTGGTGGTAACAGGTTTCGCCACAAAGAACAAGAACAGCTTTACTGGTGCGCAAGTGTCTATCAAGAAAGACGAACTGTTGGCCGTGGGCACTAAGAACGTATTGACAAGTCTTGCTACTTTTGTGCCAGGCATGAACATCTTGGAAGACAATGCAGGAGGTTCTGACCCCAACAAGATGGCCGATATCAACATACGTGGACGTGCAACGTTTACGGGACAGGCCAACATGCCCGTGTTTGTAGTGGATGGTTCGCAGGTGAAAGTGGACTATGTGAACGACATGGACATGAACGACATCGAAACCGTGACGGTGCTTAAAGATGCGTCGGCATCGGCATTGTATGGCGCGAAGGCTTCTGCTGGTGTTATCGTTATCACCACCAAGGCCTTGAAGGGTGGAAAACTGAAACTTAATTATAGTGGTACGCTGCGCTTGTCGACACCCGACCTTAGCGACTACAACCTGCTTTCGGCCTCGCAGAAGCTTGAGTACGAACGCTTGGCAGGACTTTATACCTCGACCGACCTTACCGAGCAATACGCGCTGGATAAGAAATATGCCCAATATTACAATCAGATACAAGACGGTGTAAGCACCGACTGGATTTCGAAGCCTTTGCGCAACGCCATCTCTACCCAACAAAGCTTGAGCATTGATGGTGGCGACGAGCATGCTCGTTACAACTTGGGCGTGCGCTACGGAAACGATGCGGGTGTGATGAAAGGTTCTAATCGCGAACGCCTTTCTACAAATTTCAAACTCTCGTACAACCTCCCCGGCAAATTCTTTGTCACCAATACGGCTACGATTTCTTCGGTAAGATCGACCCAATCGCCTTATGGCGACTTTTCTGACTGGGTGAAACAAAATCCCTACGAATATCCTTACGACGAGACGGGAGCGCTTAAGCCCAAACTTAACTACGACTTGTCGAACCCCCTTTACGAAGCCTCGCTGGGCAGTTTCAGCAAGGGCGACAACTTCGACTTCCTCAATACCACCTCGCTACAATTGTGGCTGGGTGAGAAATTCCGAATAGACGGCGACTTCTCGATACAGAAAAGCAAGTACGACGGTCGTACCTTCGTGTCGCCTTTCTCGGCCGACCAACTTAAAAACGTGGCCGACGTGTCGCGCAGAGGAGGTCTGAAAGAGACCTTTACCAAAACCACCACCTATCAAGGAAAGCTGATGGCATCGTATAACGACTATCTGTTGAAGAAGCTTTTCCTTACGGCCATGGCGGGTGCAAGCATCGAATCTAACTCGGTAGACGGCAGTACGTATGCTTCTGTGGGTTATTACACCGACAATATTGCCCATGCATCGTTGGCGGGAAGCTATCCCACGGGACGTCCTTCGGGCACCGACACCAAGTATAACGGTGTGGGCTTCTTCGTTAATGCCAATGCCATTTGGGACAATCGTTATTTCCTCGACGTGATTTACCGTTACGAGGGCTCGTCGAAGTTTGGTAAGAACACCCGTTTTGCTCCCTTCTGGAGTTTGGGTACTGGTTGGAACGTTCACAACGAGTCGTTCCTCAAAGGCTCGCCTTTCCAATTACTTAAGCTCCGTGCTAGTGTGGGCTACTTGGGTAACATCTCGTTCGAACCCTATCAGGCACTGACGATGTACACTTATCTCAACGGATATAATTATATAAAAGGTATTGGAGCCGTTCCTATGGGTATAGGTAACACCAATTTGAAGTGGGAACGCACCCTTAGTGGAAACGTGGGACTAGACCTAACGATGTTTAAGGGAAGGTGGGACTTCTCTGCCGACTTCTATTTAAAGAATACCGACAACCTTTTGCTTGACATAACCAAGGCCCCATCGGTGGGTGTGAGAACGTCGCGCGAGAACGTTGGCGAGGTTGAAAACCGTGGTTTGGAGTTCCAAACACGCGTGATACCCATCCAGAATAAAGACTGGCAATGGTCGCTAAGCCTCAATTATGCCTATAACAAAAATAAGATAAAGAAGATAAGCAACGCTTTGCGCGAGCAAAACGAGAAAAATCAGGCCAAGGACGGACTAGCTCCGTTGCCCATTTATGAAGAAGGGCAGTCGCTTACAGCATTGAAAGTTGTTCCTTCGGCAGGTATCGACCCCATCACGGGTAATGAAGTGTTCATCAAGCGCGATGGTAGTTACACCTTCGTTTACGATCCCAACGACAAGGTTGTGTTTGGAGATACCACGCCCTTTGGCAACGGTTCGCTCAGCTCTTACCTCACTTATCGCGAGTTTTCAATGGGTGCATCACTGCGTTATTCGTTTGGTGGTGCGGTCTACAACCAGACATTGGCCTCTAAAGTGGAAGGAGCCGACCCGCGTTATAATGCCGACGAAAGGGTGTTTAACGACAGATGGAAGCAAGTGGGCGAACAAACGGCATACAAGCGCATCAGCGATTCGAGTGTGCCCATGCAAACATCGCGCTTCGTGCAAACCAACAATTACCTGAGCTTAAGTAGCTTGTCGTTCGCTTACGAGGTGCCTTTGGCTTTCATCCAAAAATACGGTTTGAGGCGATTGCACTTGGAAATGTTGGCCAACGACTTGTTCTACCTCTCGTCGGTAAAGCGCGAACGCGGACTTAGCTACCCTTACGAGCGCAGTGTAGAACTATCAGTGAGGTTGGGCTTCTAGCCAATGGCGGTTCGTGCGTTCACTATCTAACGAACGCCACGCGCCACATTCACAATAAGAAACAAAGATAAGACAAGAAAACAATGAAGAGAACAACATATTGGATAAACCTGTTGGCAGGATTGGTGGCAGTGGTTTTCGCCACATCGTGCAACAACTTCCTAGACGTTCACCCCGCAGGCGAGGTGGACGAGAGCGAACAGTTCGGCTCCATTCGCGGCTATCGAAATGCCATGTATGGCGTTTACGGAAGCATGGCTGCAAGCAACCTTTATGGTAAGAACCTGAGTTACGGTTTCGTAGACCAGTTGGGGCAGCTGTTCGGTTACGACAATTCTTCGGAAACAAGTTACTTCGTGTCGCAATACGACTACTTGCGTAGCGACGTGCGCACCATCGTAGACGGGATATGGGAAGGTCAATATCAAACCATCTCGTATGTGAATAATGTGCTGCGCAATGCCGAGAGCCCCCAATTCAACCACAAGGAGTTGGCCTTTATGCGTGGCGAGTGCCATGGCTTGCGTGCCTTTTTGCACTTCGACCTTGTGCGCTTGTTTGCCGAAGACTATCAGAGGAGCAACGCTTCAACACGTGGCATACCCTACGCCACCACGTTCGACCTGAACAACAAGCAGCTACTGACGCTTCACGAAACGTTCAATGCAATATTGAAAGACCTCGATGAGGCAGAACGTTTGCTGGCAGACGACAACGAGGTGAATATAGAACAAACTCCAACGAGCGACTATCTTAAAGGTCGTGCCGCGTTTTTCAACAAATATGCAGTGGCTGCCACCAAGGCAAGGGTGTACTATGCCATGGGCGATACGGCCAATGCAGCCAAGTATGCACGGCAGGTTATTGCCGCCACAAGCAACTTCTCGCTTAAGAAACTTACCTCGATGGTGAACGTGAAGCGATTCCCCGCAACCGGCGAACTGATTTTCGGACTATACAACAACACGCTTTCGGCCGAAATATCTTCAATATTTCTCTCACAAACGGCGCGTGGAACGTTCACCGAAGGTCGTCGCGATTTGGAAGAATTATATGAAACGTCAGCTTTCTCGGCCACTAGTGCCGACCTCCGCTATACGGGATATTACCGTCAGAACACCACTTCTGATGGGATAAAGACCTATTCGTTCGTTCGTCTTTTAGAGAGCGACGCTCAGGTGAACACTAGTCCGTTGCAAGGTTTCACCCTCATACGTCTGCCAGAGATGTATTACATACTTAGCGAGTGTACCTACGACAATAACAAGGAAGAGGCTGTGCGCCTGCTAAATGTGGTGAGAACCAGTCGTGGTCTTGAAGCTGTGGCCGACGCCAAAGTGGCCGACCGCACCGCTTTCGATAAGGAAATGCTGCGCGAACGCATGCGGGAGATGCCCGGCGAAGGGCAAACCTTCTTTGCTTTGAAGCATTATAACAAGGCTTTCAGCGACTATCGCGGCATCAGCACTTACCAACCGTCAAGCACAATCTTCGTGTTGCCTTGGCCAGAGAGAGAAAAGGAATATGGTGGACAATAGAAAAAACAACGCTCAGATGAAAAAAACATTCAAACATATACTACTGGCCTGCGCGGCCTTGACCGCTCTGGTGGCTTGCAGCAACGTAGATTATACGGGCGAGTACAGCGAAGACGGCACTTACCAATCGGGAAATCAGGTGTACTTCTACTTTGCAGAACCTGCCGACACAGTGTTAAATTATTCCTTTGGAGTGAAACCGCTCGACACGTTAACACATGTGGTGTACGTTCCTGTTAACTTGGCAGGTCGCCTATCGGCCGACAAACAGGCCTTTCGTGTAGAAATTGGCGCGGGCAGTACGGCCGTTAGTGGCAAGCATTACACGTTTAATGCCGACACACTTGCTTTCTTGCCCAATGCTTATCGGGCTTATGTGCCTGTGAAATTGATAAGGGAGAACCTCTCGGAAGACAAGAACGACTCGATTAAACTTGTGTTGAACTTGGTTCCTACTTCTGCACTTGGCGTGAGATTTAAGGCTAACAACACGGTGAAGATTACCTTTAACAACGTATTGTCTAAGCCCGACTTCTGGACGTTGCTTGAAACCTACTGGGGTTTAGGTGCTTTTACCAAGAACAAATATCGTAAGTTGCTTTCGTATTACGATGGTAACGAAGACGCGATAAGGAAAATTCTTACTGGAACCGACGCCACGGCGCAGGGCTATCTGTATCTAAGGGTGCAAGAAGTTGTGAAATACTTTGCGGAGCATCCTGACGAATTGTGATTATCAAGGTAAAGGCATCTGCATGGAGAAAGCGTCTTGTGCAGTCCAATGCCTTTGCCTATCTATGGCTAACAGAAAAATAAACAATGATGATAAAGAAATATTTGCTACATGTCTTGGTTCTTTCGGTGGCTGTGTTGTCCTTGCAATCGTGCATCACCGACGACTCGACATCGCCTTCAGGCAACTCTTCCAAGCTGTCGTTGAGTCAAGACCTGCAACAGAAATACACGCTCGACAGGTGGGATACGCTAAAAATAGCCCCCAAAGTGGTGCAAACCAATGCGCAGAAGAACGTCTCCTACGCGTGGGAAATAAACAAGAGAGTGGTGTCTACCGATGCTCAGCTCAACTATGTATGTGAAGAGTTTGGCGTGTTCCCTTGTCGATTGAAGGTGAGTAACGGCGATAACATACAGTTATACGAGTTCGAATTGAACGTGCAATATTCATACGTGGAGGGCCTTTACATACTGGCCAGCCACGGAGGACGAACGATTGTGTCGTATTTACCCGAACCACAGAGCAGCAAATCGTTCGATTTGGATGTTCTTCAGAAGAATAACCCCAACGCCGACTTCACTTCTGTGCCCAAGGGCATTGACTATGCATTGGCACGCGACAACAAAACGCCACTTGTTTATGTGGCCGTTGGCAACCCAAGCACCATCTACGAGTTGGACGGTAACCTCATGACAACCCGCTTCAAAACTACTGCAACGGGCAACATCTCTTACCTGAAGCGTAGCGCCCAGACCTATCCTAAGTCGATGTTGACCATGGTAGACCATGTTCCCTATCGGCTCACGCTTTCCGAAACTTCGCTCTTCGACCTCGGAAAATATATTAAGGATAGCTTGAAGACTGAAAAAATATCGCTGGCAGATGCTGCTACGGCATGGAAGCAACAAGACTTACGCTACATACAAGGATATGTGTTATTCGATAATGCAGAGGGTAGACTCGTGCCCCAAAAGGTGCAGGCAACGGGCAATGTGCCTGCTCAACTGCTTAAAGGAACCTTCTCGGGCGACTCGCTCATCGGTATGGGATCCGTAGATAGTGAGCGTAACATCGTGCTGATGACCTGGAATAAGGCTGCATCTAAGTTCAGGTGCTACTATGTGTCGCCAGGTTATTACCCCTCGAACAAGACTAAGGTGGAGGTGGCTACATTGAAACACGCCGCCGATGTGCCAGCCAGTGCAGGACTTACGAAGAACTCGGTGGTAAGGGTTTCACCCGAAAAGAACCTCGTTTATTATGCAACGGGCAACAAACTCTATGCTTACAACGTGCTCTCTAACGGACACTTCCCCACCAGTGCGTTGTCAACGTTCGGCGATTCGGGCGAAACCATCGTTGATATGTTGATAACCGAGGGCAGCGATAAGCTCTTCGTGGCTACCAATGCAGCTAGTGGAAGCCTCGTAGGAAGCATTTATTGCTTCGACCTGAACGAGAACAAACTGCTTTGGGAGAAGAAGAACATAACGGGAACCATAAAGAACATCACTTACAGGCAATAAAGAATGTTGGCGTGGGGTGGATAAATCACCCTTCGCCAACACCATATTTATAGGATGATAACAAACGAAATCAAGGCAACGGTGCGCACAATAGGGATAGGCTTGTTCTTATTGTGCTTTGGCTTTCAAGCCTTTGCCGACGACAACAAAAAAGCCGACGACAGTAAGAAAGCAAAGAAAGAGACGAAGTACGACCGACTATTTAAAGACAAAAAGAAAGAAACGGCACGTAGCGGTTTCCTTACCGTGCATAAGCTAGACGGTAAACTTTACTTGGAAGTGCCTGTAAAGCTCATGCATAAGGAGATGTTGTTGAGCGGCGCCGTATCGTCTACCACCGACCCAACCTACATAACCGTGGGGACAAAGAACTTCTCGCCCTTGCATTTCTTCTTCGAATTGCAAGACAGCAGCTTGGTCATGAAAACGCCAAATGGTGTGGTTTATTCCGATGGCAGCGCTAGCGGAGAGATGCAGCAAGCATTGAGCGTAAGCTATCGCGACCCTGTTTTGATGGGCTTTAAAGTGGAAGCATACAACAACGACAGTTCGGCCGTTGTGATAGATGCCACTAACTTCTTGGCACGACCCAACACCATGCTGCCCCTCATTCCCAAGAAGTCGGGCGATTTGGCTGTGAACGCCTCGCCCAAGAGCGATATGTCGTTTGTGAGATCTATCAAAAGCTTCGAGCGCAACATCACGGTGAAAGTCGATTTTAATTATCTGCTCACGGCCACGCTGATGTCGTTGCCCGTGGCTAGCGAAATCCCCACCACCGTAGGTGCAACGTTCAGCATCTCCTTGCTATCCGAAAGCAAGATGCGCCAACGTATATCCGACTCGCGAGTGGGCATTGCGGCCGTGTCGAAGCTAACTTTCAGCAACGCCATAACCAAAAGTAAGCCCACGTTTGTTGCCCAACGGTGGAGCCTTACGCCCAAAAACGCGAAGGCTTACGCACTAGGCAAGGGCAGCGAACCTGTAAATCCCATACGTTTTTACATCGATGACGCTTTTCCCCACGAGTGGAAGGCGGCGATAAAGCAGGGAGTGGAGCTTTGGAACAAGGCTTTTGAGCAGGCCGGATACCTGAATGCCATTGAAGCGGTGGACTTTCCCGCATCGGATAAAGCCTTCGACCCCGACAATATCTCTTTTTCTTGCATACGATATGTGCCTAGTGCCTCAGAGAAAGTTTCTTCGGCATTCGTGGCCAACCCACAAACCGGCGAGATAATCAATGCTTCGGTGTTTGTTCCTGCCAACGTTGGCGACCAACTTTATCGTTGGTTCTTCATCGGGACAGCTGCTGCCGACCCCGCAGTGCGTACTTCGCGTTTGCCGCAAAGCAAGTTCAACGAGGGCTTGCGTTATCTTGTAGCACGCGAAGTTGGGCATGCCTTGGGTCTGCTAGATAACATTGGGGCGTCATCTGCTTTCCCCGTAGACTCGCTTCGCAATGCATCTTTCACCCACGCCAATGGTTTGGCGGCCTCGATTATGGCCAATACGCCCTTTAACTACGTGGCTCAACCTGCCGATAAGGGTGTTGTGCTCATGCCTTCTGCAACGGGTATGTACGACAAACACGCCATTGAGTGGGCCTATCGCTACTTCGACCCTGCTAAAACAAGCGTTAAAGAAGAGGCGGCAATACTCGAAAAGATGGTCGATAAGCGTGTTACGAACCCTCGTTACCGTTTTTCCCGCACCTCTTCGTTGGCTTGGGACCCACGTGTACAAGAGGGAGCGTTGGGCAACGACGCCATTAAGGCGAGCGAATACGGATTGCGCAACCTCCAGATTGTAGAGCGCAACCTCTATAATTGGGTAAAGAAGGATGAGGATAGCCGTATAAAGGAAAAGCTTTACCTAGCTATTGCACAGCAGCGCTATGCTTTTTTCAAGCGTGTGCTGAGCAACGTGGGTGGAATATACCTCAACGACATGAAGCTTTCTTCGGGTGTGGCGCGCTATGAAGTGGTGTCTAAAGCACGCCAACGTCAAGCCATGCTGTGGTGTTTGGCACAAGCTAAGCGCTTTAAGCGTTATGCCGACCCCGCATTCGAACGTAAAGGCTTCATCTCGGTTAGCTATTACGACCAACTATTGGAGTTTATCGGCTACGATCTTTTTGGTGTACGCACGCGTTTAGCTGTGTCGTCGCACCTCTCTCCGCAAAGTTACAGCCAGAAAGAATATTTCGACGACCTCTTCTCGGCTGTTTTCCAAAGCGTGGTGCAGCAAAAAGCCCCCTCGCAGGAAGAAAGGGTTTTGCAGCGCGCTTACCTCACTTACTCGCGAGCCGTGGTTGATAAAGCCAATAAGCAAGGTGGCAATGGCCCGGCTGCACTTCAAGGTGCGCTTCCTGTTACAGTGGCTTACGGCAATCCCACAGCATCGCTTGCACCAACCGTTGATGCCGCATTGCTCGATGGTTCGGCGCTCTACTTTTACAGTTCGTTGCTAAAGCTTAAGCCCATGCTTGAAAAGTGCATTAAGTCTAATCTTTCGCCCGATGCGCGCTCGCACTACGAGATGTTGCTCTTTAAGGTGAACAAGGCATTGGAGGACGGCAAATGACACACTCCTTATTATATAGCGCAATGTCGCGACGCATTTTTTCACTTTCGTTGATGCTTGTCGTGCTTGGCTCTTCGGCAACGGCTTTCCCCCTTTTCAAACGTAAGAAAAAGGCGCAAACCACCCAAACCGAGAAGAAGTCGGCCTACGAACGCGCACTAACCGAACACGCCACCGAGTCGTGTAGGGGTACTTTCGTGTCGTTGCACAAAACGGATGGAAAGATATTGGTTGAGCTGCCGCAAGCTTCTTTGGGGCGCGACATGCTTATTGGAGCCACTATCTCGTCGGTATCGAACCCCAAAATGGGCGACTTGGGCTTTAAAAACTCCAACCTCGTGCATGTGCGCTTTATCGAGAAAGATAGTTCGGTGGTGATGCAAGTAGTAAACACCGACTTGTTTATCCCGAAAAATAGCCCTTCGGCAAGCATTGCCGCACGACTTAACTACGACAATCTCGACTTCTTTTCTTTCCCCATCAAGGCGCGGAGTGCAGGCAATGCATCGGTATTGTTTGATGCCTCGTCGTTCTTCCTCAAAGAAGACCGCTTCTTTCCCATCATTGCCAAGAATGTGGGATCTTACTCGGTGAGTTCATCCTTAAAGGAAAACCTGTCGAGAATAACCGCGCTCAAGGTGTTCGAACGCAACGCTTGCATCAAGATGGACCGCCATTACCTGGTTAGTTTGTCGGGAAAGAGTGGCACGCCCATCTCTAATTACCCCGTAACCATTGGCGTTAACTTCACGCTTGCTTTGTTACCCAGCGAGCAAATGACGCCTCGTTTGAGCGATACGCGTGTGGGTATGTTCCTCATTAACAAGGATGTGCTGGCCAATGATGGTTCGGTGGACAAGGCTACGTTTGTTAAGCGTTGGCGTATAGAACCCAAAGACACGGCGGCTTATTTCTCAGGGACGCCAACCGAACCCGTTAAGCCCATCGTTTTTTATGTGGAGAACACCTTTCCACCGCTTTGGAAGCGCGCCATTAAGGCCGGTATATTGTGGTGGAACAAGGCTTTCGAACGCATCGGGTTTAAAAATGTGATGCAAGTAGCCGATTTTCCCACCGATAATCCCGACTTCGATCCCGATAATTTCGCCTATTCATGCATCAGGTATTTGCCCACTGACGTTGAAAACGCCATGGGACCATCGTGGACCGACCCACGAACGGGCGAGATAATCAATGCTACGGTGTTGGTTTATAACGATGTGGTGAACACCATAGACAACTGGCGACTGGTGCAAACGGCACAGTTAGACCCCGCCGCACGTGCTGCGCAAATGCCCGACAGCATCGTGGAACAGACGTTGGAATACATCATTGCGCACGAAGTGGGGCATACCTTGGGCTTTATGCACAACATGGCCGCATCGGCAGCCATCCCAACAGACTCGTTGCGCTCGCCAACGTTCACTCGAAAGCATGGCACCACGGCCTCGATTATGGACTATGCGCGCTTCAACTACGTGGCGCAACCCTCCGATCGCGGTGTGCGGCTTACGCCCCCGCGACTAGGTGTCTACGATTTCTATGCTGTTGAATGGGCGTATAGGCTCTTCCGCGACTCGAAAGGTTATGAAGACGATGCAAAACAGCTGCGTAACTTGGCCGACAAGCACGAGGGCGATCCCTTCTATCGCTATGGTTTGCAGCAGACAAACACCCGTTACGACCCCTCGGCCATTGAAGAAGACCTGAGCAACGACCCCGTAAAGGCCGGCGATTATGGTATGGCCAACCTCCGATTCATACTGTCTAACCTCGACAGATGGATTGGTGATGAGGACGGCGGAAAGCGTAAAGGTGAACTATATAACGAGATTTTGCAGCAAGCCATGCGCTATGTGCGCAATGTTTTTGCAAACGTGCCTGGCATCTATCTCTACCAAACGAGCGAGAAGTCGGGCTTGCCACGATATAAGGTTGTGCCGAAAGACCAGCAGAAGGCATCCGCACAGTGGCTCTTACGTCAAGCGCGAACCTTCGCCACATTAGGTAACGACACCTTAGAACGTAAGTTGCCATACGGTGCAAACAAGCCGTTTAAGATATTGGCACGCGATGTGCAGTCGTTTGCCATGATGGCTAATGCCAAGTTGGCCATATCCTATTACTTGGATTCCACCTCTTACTCACCGCTTGAGTATATGGAAGACGTCTATGCAGACGTGTTTGAGAAAACCATCGCAGGCAACGAGCATCTCTCTACGGTAGACTTGTCTATGCAGCGGCTTTATGTAGACTTGTTGCAATCGGGTGTAGCCGACATGAAACAGGCGCCCAATGTGCACAATTTGCATGCCGACAGCGTGCAACCAAACCTTTCTATGCACCCGCTTCGCTCTGTTTGTGCACATCAGTCGTGTGCCTTGCATGCCTGTTTTCCCACAACCGACGGGCAGACGGATAATGCCGCAACCGCTTTCCTTAACTTCGGTAATGCTTATGGCGAACCCGAACCCTTGTGGGGAACAACGGTTAACCGCACTTCCGAGTTTCAATTATATTATGCCCAAAAACTGCACAGCTTGCTATTGTCGTGCATTCCAAAGGTTGCTTCTCCCGACTTGAAAGCGCATTACATGCTTCTTGAAAAACGTTTGAAGTCGTATTTGAAGTAAAAACCTCTGCGTATAGCCAGCCATAAAGTAATAGGTTCGGCGCTTTGATGCTCCCCGATGTCTTACATTCCCCGTTCTTGTTATGAGAAAAACGGTGTATAAGGCATTGGGGAGCAACTTATTGATGTTGGTCTATTCCTTATTGAGCGGCTGAGTACAGGATAAGAAACAAACGTTATGTCGACAATCGCGTAGCGGTAGTTGGCGAGATAGCCATTTCTTCACCTGTCTAGTCTTGCTCAAAAAAGCATAGTAGTTTATCGCGAGTTCGTAGCTTTGATATTATACGCTAGTTCAAGATAAGAACAACTCATCATAGTTAATGTACATCTGAGGGATGTTTCGCCAACTACCGCGTAGCGGTTGGCCCGTTGGAAGGGCAGGGTTGGGAGCCAAAGCGACCTACCCTGCCTAAGCTACGTTGAGAGAAAGCAAGGCCGTAGGTCTTGGTCTGTTTCCGTTTGAGCGCATTTTTAGATGAGGAATGGGTACAATACTCTCCTCGTCGCCCTATCATTCTGCCTGCTTTTTATAATCATTTTCTCTTCCAGCATATCCAATCGCACCAGCAGACAACCAACATTCTCATGCGAACTAACCAACAGAAAATGACCAACACCTACGGCGTTGAAGGATAATATGCATGGCCTAGGCAGGGTAGGTCGCTTTGGCTCCCAACCCCGCCCTACCAACGGACCAACCGCTACGCGGTAGTTGGTATGATTGTAGTCTGTTGTATCAGTCTAGTTTAATGTGTATGCTACTTAATCCCGATTTTGCAGAATGAGGCGTTATTATACCTTCGACATGTTCAAAACCAATGGCAACTTGTCTCACACTAGTGCATTCAATGGCTTTTAGCTGTTTCGGCGTAAGTAGATTACCTGATTTTGTAACGTTTTATGACTATTCTTTAACATAAGGAGTGCCTGTCTGGTCCAACCTTTGGTCATCGCCGGCCAAATAATCGATTCTCGAGGAGGCTAAACGGGGAGGAAAATGGGCTGTCTTACACAGAGACGTTACAACGCCATCTTCGTTTTATTCCGAAAAGGTAGGTAGCCTTCTCTACGCACCAATTTATCAATCTGCCACCTGATAGTGGCTAAACGTCCGTTCGTAAATGTGCTAAAGTACTTTGTTTTAGTGTTTTACGGGCTGTTGCCAGTATGTGGGACAGGTGTTCCATCTATGTTGGAACATTATTCCATGTCATCTGGAACATTGTTCCAGCTTATGTGGAATGCCGTTACAACTTAGCGATAACAACTTGTTTAGTGTGAAAGCTATGTGCAAAAGAAGATGAAATGTAGGCTAAACAACAAGTAAATAGGAGGGAGAAAGAAAGGAAAAAGTGACAAATTAACAAGGTAACGTTAACAAGAAAAGGATGAAAAGTAGGGAAATTTTGAGGAGCAAGTGAGGGGCGAGTTGCATAAAATGGGGTGGCTTATTAATGGTTACAATACAAAAAAGCTTGTAACCCGATACACTTTCTAAGCCACAAACTTATCTTTTTTCATCGTTAAAACATAGAAAACGCAGCCTAACGTTTCTAGAAGGGATGGAAACAAAACGTGTGTTTTGTAAATATAATTTACTTGACTTGGCAGGTGTGAAGCCCCATGCCTAATACCACCATTGTGAACTACCGTGTAGTGGGTAACCTTCCTACAAACCAAACGCTACGCGGTAGTTGGTATAATAGATGCTTTTTGCATCTCGGCTAATCTCGAAACGTATGATGCCGCATCCCAAACTCGTGTGTTTACGATAAGCGAAGCAATTGGCGAGGCCTGCTTTTCGATTCATTCGGCCTTTATCGCCTTAGAAACTGCGAATGGATAAGCGTCATTTCGCACTTTCTTGTGGGCTCTTTGTGGTCTCGACCGACGAAACTTTCCAGTCCTCTACAAATACATTGCTTGCTCCCGAGGGCGTGAATTGGGCGGAATTAAGGCCTGCCGTACCCGACCCCTTTTTGATTTTTCCATTGCCATCGCGCCCCAACCACGGTGCTTTAAGCTGTTGCAGTTTGCCACGATTTATTGCCGTTTGGCGGTTTTGAGCGAAGAGCCACTCGAAAGGGGCATCGAGATTGTAGGCGTATTTCCATGTAGACATGTGGTTGCCACGAGTAAATGCGCCCCAAGCAATGCCACAACCAGGGGCCGAAGCTGTGCGAGCAACCAGCGATTTGTCGTTGGCCTCTTGCTCGGCTTTGGGCAAATAGGGGTCCCATTGGGCAAAGGCTAGTTCTGTGCCAGCAGCTTGGTAGTAGTCTTTCAGGGCCGCCCACAGTCCTTTGGCCAACGGATCGTCAACGCAGGTGTGAACAAGTATGTTGTCGTCTGACACCATATAATACCAGTTCTCAAACTCTTTGCAGGTGGTTTGGTCTGCTCCGCCAAACGAAATGGGGTCGTTTTGAGGCGTTCGGGCAGACGCGTTGTTATGCTGAAAGGCCTTATTGTAATTGTTACCCCATTGTGCGCCAACCACGGCTAGTGCGGCAAAGAAGTTGTCGCGTTGTGCTGCCATGTTGAGAAGAAGCATTCCACCCATTGATTGGCCTGTACCATAGATGCGGTTTTCGTCGATATAGCCTTTGTAATGAAGCAGCAGCGAGTCGATGAGTTGCCACACGGCGGTGTTCACTTCGCTAGAAGCCATCATGTCGTCGGTAGAGCGGCGGCTCTCTTCCACTTGTGGCACAACGATGATAGCGGGGTTGCGGTGTTGCAATCTCTTGTCGGCCAGCTTTACGGCAGCCCGTGATGAGGTTACGCCCGACATGGGGTCGGTGTCTAGTCCGCCTGCATGCTCCATGTGAATATTCAGTGCGATGCGCCCCTTGTTGGCCTCCATCACTTCCTTTGATGGCAGATAGATGGCGTAGGGTAGTTCGAAGTCGTAGTATTTGCCTGTATATTCGCTGTAACAGTGGGTTGCGCGGAAGGCGTTTTTGCCTATTTCGTGAAAGGCCCAGCCCCTATCGCTTGCAAATTGGGGTAGAATAATCTTGTCTTTCTCGGTGTTATAGACCGTGTGTGTTTGTCCTCTGCGGTCCGTTTTCTCGGAAGTGGTGTAATTCACGTGCATCTTCCTGTCTGGCTTTATCGTTCCCACGCGCCTTATTTGCTTAACACCCGCCATCATCGAGGTGGTATAGGCGAGGTTAGAACCCTTTAGCATGTAGGCCGTGTTTACCTCGATAACCACGAAACGACCTTTGCGCGTTCCTCCCGAGAACGAAGTTTGAGGCTTGGAGTTTACATATACCCTTACGATATGTCCCTCGTTGCCCTTCACCGCATCCTTATCTTGCTCGATAACATCGTTGAAACCGTGCTGCTTTTCTTGTTCGATAACATAGTTTGTTATGTCGTAAGTGGCTTTCGACACCCATCTTCTATGAACGAACCTATTATACTCTACAATGATGGCCGATAGTTTGGCCCCCTCCAAGTCGATGAACCCATAGGATTTCACGCTCTTAATAGCCTTGTCAGCCGTTACTTGGGCGTGGCATATATTTGTTACGGCGAGGAGAAATGCTGCTAATGTAAAGATGAATTTGTTCATGTCGCGGTGAATTTAGTTGTTGGGAGCGCCTTCCTCCATACCCTTTCCAATGGGAGAAGGTGGTAAATCGTTGAGTGAGTAGGCAAGTTATCCGTTAGTGGGGCGTTTTTCCTAAGCCGCCTTTGAAGTGTGGCGGGGTGAACAGCCCTTGTGATGGCGTGTTAGCGAAGGGGAAAGGCGGAATACGGCAACTCATTGTTTGCCCTGTCGGCATACCCCCTGTTTCTACGATGTTCGGGTTCTTACTTGTTTAGGTGCTTTGTTTTCGCCATGTTGGGCATAGCGAGGGGGCATTGCTTTATTATTTAACGTGCTTTCCTTGTTTTTATTGTATAGGTTGGTGAGTGGACAAGTTGACGGGTGGACAAGTTTATAAGTTAATGAGTTAACAAGTAAGTTTGTCTTGTGTTTAGTAAGTTAATGGAGCAAGTCTATCTAGTTCCATTAGTCATTCTAGTAATACCAGACTGCACCATCCCTGCTCGTTCATCAGCAGGTGCAGTCATCTTTTCCTTCCTTTCACTTTTCCACACTTTTATTTTTTCACCTTTTCACCCTTTCATCTTTTCCATTTTCCCTCTCTTATCTTTTCACCTTTTCACCCTTTCACCTTTTCACCTTTACAGATTGATTGCTGCTCCCACCATAAAATTAGCCCCATCGGTGAGTGGCGAGTTAAGGTAATGGTATTCGGGACGATAGTTTAACACGTTATCTACCGAGAGGGTGAGCGTGAACATGCTACCAATTTGTTGCACGGCAGACACCTTCCACAGCGTGTAGGCAGGATAATGAATGGTGTTGGTACCTTTTGAGAGGTCGTAATAGTCGACATATTCCAAATTGTCTACGGGCGAAAGTGCTCGTCCGTCTACGTTAATGGCCAGTTGGTAGGTTTTGTTGAAGCGGTGACTCCAATCCCAATGCGCAGTGAAGGTATGCTTTCGGGCGGGCAAGTATTGGTTGTTTATTTGCTTTCCATCCTTATCTTTGGGTAGACGTTCGTGCGTAAAGCAGTAAGAAAGCTGAGCCGACATGCCGTTTTGCCACTTTGCTTTGGCCGTGGCTTCAAAACCTAAGACCGAATATCTTGCCAAATTGACGTAGGGAAGATGTGGAATGGGGTCTGATGGGTTGGTCAAGAAGGGCGCGCCAGTGGCTATCTTGTCGCTAACTAAGTTGTAATGACCGCTTAGCGTGAAGTTATAACGCAATCGGGAGTATTCGGCCGAGAGGTTAAAGTTATGGCTTGTTTCGGCTTTGAGATTGGGATTGCCCGTTACGAGCCAAATGCCCGCCATGTCGAAGTTGTAAAATTTCTCTTTGAGCGTTGGTGAACGAAACCCCATTCCATAGCCAAAGCGCAGGTTTAGGTGGCGCAGGGGCGTGTGTCGAACGCTTAATTTGGGTGTTAGGCGTGTGATGGGGTTATCTGAAAAATGGTCGAGTCGTAGCGCGCCAACCAGTTCCCATTTCTCACCGAGGTTTAGATCGTATTGCGCGAATACGTCGCACGAACGCTGTTTACGCGTTCTGCCTTCGAGATTGGGGTTCATCAGCCAGTCGTGTAGGTAGTCGGCACCAACAGAAAGAGCGTCGCCTTGCCGCAGGTTGAGAGTATAGAGCAGGCGAAAGGCGTTCTGCACGTTCGAGTAAGATCGGATGTCGAGGCGCGGTAGCTTAAAGTAGGTCGACTTATCGTATTGGTCGAACGAGTAGGATAGCTCCAATTGTTGGCTCTGCGATGGTTGCCAAAGGGCGCGGAGACCACCAGAGAAGTCGCGATAGCGTTCGGGTGTGTCTGCCGTTCGGGTTGTTTCGCGGAAGAAGTAGCCTGCTCGCCCCGTCAGTTTTAGTCTTTCCAGCGGTTTGAAAGATAGCTGATTGCTGCCGTTCCACGTCTTATCGCCGTAGATGGTCGTCACAACGCGTGAGAGTGGCGATGGTCCGTTGGTTACGTCGTAGTTGTCTATGGAGGTGTGGTTCAGTGCCAACAGGTTGGCCCACTTGCCCCCTTTCAATTGCAAACTCATGCCTTGTCGCCATTCGTTGTGGCGTGCCACGCGTGCATTGAGGTTTAGTTTAAATGGTTGTGTGGCACTGCGGGTGATGATGTTGATAACGCCACCTGCGGCATTAGAGCCATAAAGGGCCGAGGCTGCACCGCGAACAATCTCTATCCGTTCAACGTTGTCCATGCTCAATCGGGTAAAATCAACATCGTCCATCGTTTCTCCCGCCAGTCGTTCGCCATCAACGAGTATCAGCAAGCTTTGTCCGCCGAAGCCTGCAAAGTTTATATGGGTTTGTTGGTTCATGGCATACGAGAACTCTATGCCTGGCATGGTGGTTTGAAGAAGGTCGCGCAGGTTGGTGGCATCGGCCTTTTCGATGTCGCTTCGTGTGATAACGTTGGTTAAAACGGGTGTGTTTGCCAACAGTTTTGGGGTTCGTGTGCCCGTAACCACAACCTGAGCGAGGTCGATGGTGCGGTTTAGCGTATCGGTAGGAAGTGTTGCCTTGACCGATACGTGGGATAAGAGGAGGGAGAGAATGGTGAATATGCGGTGGGACATCTTGTTTTGAGAAGTAAAGGAGTTATGGAGTTAAGTTAAGGAGTTATGCAGTTAAGAAGTCAGGGAGTTAGTTCAAGTGCTTTGGCTATTATAAAGCCGATTGACTTTTAACTTTCGCCTTTTGACAGAAATACAAGTGCGCTTTCGGCAAAAGAACAAAAAGATATAGGCTAAGAGCAAGCAATATGTGTATAGATGGCCTTTATACCTTCCTCCTTTTTTTGATGGCGGGTTGGCTAGTTAATGAAGAATTTTGCCCTTTGCAACTAAACATTTGGCTTAACTTCTTTACTACTTAACTCTTTAACTCCTTGCTTTAATATGGATACCTATAATTAATGGTGAGATGGCATTTCGTTCCATTAGTAGGGTTGATATAGCTTTCCAATTGCAGGGCCACAAATTTGCCATTGTTAAGTTTGACGATAAACACGTGATTGTTGTGCTTAAAGGCGGGTGGCATGGGAGGAATTTCCAAGCGTAACCAAGAGGATAGCGGGCGATTGATGCTGATACCTTGGCAGCCGATGAGGCTGTTGAGCATCTGTGATTGGTCTACCCAAACCTCGTTTTGCGTCCATTCGTCGGACTTGAAGTCGGCTCCCATAAACTGTGCGCTACTTTGTGGCAACTGACTCATCGATGTATAGTTGGTCTCGAGCACCGCTCCGCTGTTGGTTCGCACATTGTCGCGGTGTATGGCGATGCTCCATGCGGGCGGTTCGGGCTGTCGTGCGGTGGGCGTAAAGTCTCTTTTCTCGTTATTGGATATACCCTTACCAAACACGTCGAACCAATAGGTGTAGATGCCTGTTTGATTGCCCAACTGCGTTTCGTCCTTACTCGTAGGGATAGGGTAGGGCGTAAAGTGGGTGCGAGCATGTAGAAAGGCATCGGCGTCGCCAGCTTCGGCCAGCATTTTCAGTGAGTCGAAGTCTATGTAATACCAGTTATGCCAGTCGCTGGCGTCTATCGACAGCTGATTGGCATTTATCTTTGGGGCTTTGTCGGGCGAGTCGTAGATGCCGTCGAACAGTCCCGTGCAGGCCGAAACCAAGGCGGCGAGCATGCCAGTTGCCAACAAGCGGATGGGTTTTGCAGTGATGCGCATGGGTTTGGTGGGGTTGTAGCAGGTGAATTTTATCTGTACGGACATGTCTGCCTCAAAGCTAGGGTGAGGGGAAAGCATTGGTGCAAGAAAGTTCATGCTTGCAGTTGCTTCCCCCTCCGTTATCCCTACTGCTTTGTTTTGGCTGCTACCTTATCTTTTAGATAGCTTGCCGTTGAACACGCCTTGGAGCGGGAACGGCATGCTGCCAGCCGTGAAATTATTTTCTACCTTCAAACTGCCGTCTTTCCCAAAGGTAGCTTTGATGGTGGCCTTGGTTAGTGGATATTCTTTATATTCCGTTTCCGCTCCCTTCTTAAACTTGAGTTTCAAACCATCATTCGAATAGTCTTTGCTGAACGTTTCGGTTTTCTCATCATAGACGAGGTTGTTGATGGTGTATGCCCCTAAGGTTAGGTCGCCCATAACCGTACCTTCAAGCTTTTGGCCAAGAACCTGGATCGTGTATGTGCCATCGTCGTTCACCCAGAAGCTGTAGCCGGTATTCTTAGCAATGTACGTTAGTTTCATCACCGATACGGAGTTGTCACCTAGATATGTGCCAGCCAATTTTACGGTTTGGGGAGCTTTCCCGTTTCTCCATTTAATGGTTGTTCCACCCATCAGACCTTTAATGGAAATGTTAACGGCGGCCATGGGGCCCGAGATGAGCGCTTCGTATTCTTTGGTTTGGCCAGCTTTATGTGGGTCGGCAACACTCATCTTGCCCGAACCTCCTATTTCGCCATTGTTGAGTGTAACTTCGAAGGTGCCTTTTCCCCATTTGGCGTCGGTGAATTTGCAGATGAATTTCTTACCTTGTGCAAAAACTTCCATCTTGGCTTCCTCGCCATAATAGGTGTCCATGAACATGGGCGAGTTGACAACGATGTAGCCGGTAAAGGCGTGGATGGGCTTTAACGGTTCCTCTTCGTTGGCAAATTGTATGTTCTTAATCTCGCTAGCCTTATATTTAACGGTGGTTCCGTCGGTCTTGGTGATGGTTACCGTTTGCGCCGTGGTTGTGGTTACGCCCGCGAGCAGGGCGAAAACAAGTGTAAAGAAATATTTCATTTCTGGATGAATTTGAAGGTTCTTGATGTGGATTTAACGATGAATACGCCTGTCTGGCCGTTCAAAGGGAGGTCTACCGAGCCGTCAGCGTTAACCGTGGCCGATACAACGAGCTGTCCAGATACATTGAATATCGACACGCGCGAGCCAGGTTGTAGGCCTTCGCCGTGAACGGATTGGCCGAAACTGAACACGGCTTCACTCTCGTTTGGTGAGGGAGCAGTGCCAATACCCGTAGACGACGGGTCGGCGAACTCGAACGAGCGGAACTCGTTCAGTGGATATTCAACGGTTTTGTTGCCTGCTGTGATAACCAGTTTGTTGGCAGTAAATGTCACCGTAGGCTTGTCGTTCAGTGCGAAGAATGTGCTCTCGCCCGTCTTGCCACTCACTTTTACGTGGCTGGCAGCCATGGCCCACGCACTACCAAATGACAGGACAAGTGTGAAAACAAGTGCCCTGATGGTTGTTCTGATTTTCATTGTAGTTGTATTTTATGAAAACTAATATGTTATAACGCCACAAAAGTAACAATAACTTCTTTTTACGGCAATACTCACTTGTGGTGATTTTTCGCCCTTTTCTATGCCTCGTTTTCGATAATATGACTATCTTTGTGTGTTTATTTTTTAGCATTATGTTCGATTCCTTGAAAATACATTGTCAGCAAACAATGGCCTTTGGTGATACCGAATTGGCTGCCGTAGACCATTATTTTGTGGAAAGAAGCTTTAAGCGACGTGATTTTTTGCTAGAAGCTTCGCACGTATGTCGGCATCTTTTCTTTGTGGTGAAGGGGTGCGTGCGCCATTTTCATATTAAGGAAGATGGGTCAGAAGCCACGTGCGACATCACTTTGGAAAACCAATGGGCCACAGATTTCGTTAGCTTTGCAGATGAAACGCCTAGCCGATTGTGGTTGCAGGCGTTGGAAGACACCGTGGTGTATAGCGTGGAAAGGACTCGTTTGCAGGAACTTTATGCTGCCTACCATCAGTTTGAAACCTTCGGGCGCATCACAACCGAGCGTGTTTTGCAACGCTCGATAGATACGACCATGTCGTTAGCTTCGTTAAAACCCGAAGAACGCTTTAAACACCTGATGGCAGTTCGGCCTGAACTGTTGCAGCGTGTTCCGCAAAAACATATCGCAAGCTTGTTGGGCATCAGTCCTGAGAGCCTTAGCCGATTGCAAAAAAGAATGTGCGACCGGCGAAGAAACTTAACTTAAGTCAACGTCTTGTTGGCTTTTCGTGTTGTAACTTTGCATCGGAGAAAGAGGAGGAAGTTAAAGTTATAAGGAGTTAAAGGGAGTATGGAGTTAAGGAGTTAAGCCCAATGTTTTATTGATAAAAAGCTAACCACCTTATCGCTTGGTCGTATTTTCATTATTTCATTTTCCCGCCCACTCGTTATTTTCCCTGTGTCGCAAAGCCATTGGCTTAACTTCTCGTGAACGAAGTGGGCGTTAATTCCATAAATTCCTTAACTCCTAAGAAGGCGAGTTTACGAACCTCTCATATAAATATTACAACATGAGTTTACAAGACATTTTACAATTTCGACGCGCTACGCGTAAGTTTAACGGCGAACCAATCAGCGCAGAGCGCGTTCGTCAGTGTTTAGAGTTGGCCACATTGGCCCCAACAAGCAACAATATGCAGCTTTACGAGATGGTGCATGTTACCGACAAGGCTTTGTTGCAACGGCTATCAACGGCCTGTTTAGATCAGGTTAGCGCACAGACGGCGCAGCAAATGGTGGTGTTCGTTACCCGTCACGACCGCTATCGTCAACGCGTAAAGCAACTGATAGACTTCGAACGCGACAACATCAAGCGACATTCGGCACCCGAAGACCAAGAAAGGCGTATCAAGGAGAAAGAGAGTTATTACGGCAAGATGATACCTTTCTTATATAGTAAGTTCTTTGGGCTGTGGGGAGCGGTGCGCAAAACGATGCTCGTTAGCGTAGGTGTGTTTCGCCCGATGTTCCGCCAATGCTCCGAAACCGATACGCGCATAGTGCTTCATAAGAGTTGTGGCTTGGTGGCGCAAACCTTTATGTTGGCCATGGCCGAGGCGGGTTACGACACCTGTCCGTTAGAAGGCTTCGACAGTTTGCGGGTGAAACGCGCACTGGGTTTGCCTTGCAGCGCGGAGATTACGATGGTGGTTGCCTGTGGAATACGCGATGCCGAGGGCATACATGGCGATCGGTTTAGGGTGGATTTCAACGAGTTGTACAGTCAGCCAAGCTAATTCCGCCTCTCAATTAACCGCAAAACGCCATCCCGCCTAAAAGCTTTTATCACCCGTCTGCTTGTTGAAGGGTGCGTACAAATGCCTTTGTAGTGTGGCTACAAGCCCTTTGTAGTCACGCTACCGCTTGTTTGTAGTGTCGCTACAACTCGTTTGTAGGGTCACTACAGTTCGTTTGTAGAGTCACTACAAAAGGCTAGTAGCGCATCGGCTTTTATTTTTTGTAGGCTGGTCAAGGCTTCTACTCGGAGTGAGATGCTATTATTATAAATGCATTACCATGATTTGTTAGTAGCAGTAGCCTATATATTTCATTGTGTATTCCTATTTCTTGTGGGTTTTATCCTTTTTTGTTAGTATCCGTGAGTTTTTTGTTTAAAATTATTTGAACGAAAAAAGAATAATCGCTATATTTGCAGTAGCAAGCCTAAGCGACTTACTCAACCCAATTTAATAGCACTAAAATTCTTTTGTATCACGAAACTTTTAGTTGTTGTAGCATTCGCGTTGTCGTCCGTTCCTATGAGGGGGCAATAGGTTTCTTACGCATACGATGTCGATGGAGGCAGCAATAAACGAACCATTGTGTTTCAAATGCATTTCGCAAAGGACTAACTAAGATTATGAAAGTAGTATTAATACCCACCCTTCCTAGTGAATTTGACAAGGTAACTAAAAGTCCTGAGTTAATAGAATTGGGTGAAAGAATGGAAGAATATCTTAAAATGCGCCAATATGGAGATGCTATTTTAGAATATTTTATAGGCATAGTGTGTGTCCATCCAAAATATGATTCCATCTTTACCATTAAGAGGCCTCGATACACCGAAGACAAGTGTGTAATACTTGATAAGGCTTTAGGAGAGGTGCGTTTTCACAAAACATTGGGGGTAGATGTAAAACTAGATTTTGCTACGTTCATAAAGAGCAATAAAGAGGCAGGCTTGAAAATGGTTGCAGATGCGATAATAGATCGGCTGAGCACAATGAAGTACCCCGCAAAAGTGAAGGATTTTGATAAAGAACGTTCCTTGAATGACTTAAAAATCTTCTTCAAAGAAGAAATAAGTTATAATCCAAGCTAACGGCAATCTTTAGTAAAGGGTGTATCAGTGAATTAAGCTCCCGCATGTGGACTTATATCTTACAAACGGGAAATGGTGTATAGGGCTTGTTTTAAAACACATCGCGTATCGTCACAATTTCTCTTTCTTGGGTTTCTTCTATTACGTCTAACAAGATGGGTAATAAATGGGGCATCACCAATTGCGTTATAAACAAGATAATATATGAGAAAGAACTTCGCCATATTATTCATGATAATAAACGTCTGTTTTCTTTCAGCACATGCTCAACGTTCTTGTAAGGATTGCATACAAGATCTTTATAAGATGATGGAAGCTTCACTGCTGGATAGTATTAGCATTGGGCACAGTTCTTATTCTGTGAAATCGCTCTACCAAGGCAAGGGTCATGGGCTTGTTGTTGGAGCTATCTCAAAAGCCCGAGTGTTTAGTTACGGCAATCCGCTAGATTCTGTGGTGATGCTTGATTTGGGAGACAAAGCACTGTATTTTATGGTGAATACTGAGCCTCCTCGTAGCTTTAAACACACAGACATTAATGCAGTCTATGATAGCGAGGGACGTAACCTTCTAGACAAAGAAGACTATATGATGTTCCCCGCAGTGATTAACGATCCTGATGGGTTTACATTCGTTAGAGAAGGACCATCTACGAAGTTTAAGGTTAAGGCAAAGATAGAAAAGGATAAAATCTTTTTCTATACCCCAATCTTAAGCGGTGATTGGTATAGAATTTATCTTAAGGATGGAGGACCGTGCATAGGATATGTTCATTGCTCACGAATCCTTCCGTACGATAAATGCTCAATGCAAATAAAGAAGAAGATGAGGAACCTTATGTCTTGATAAGTAAAGGTTAAAGACAGATGGCAATTGAATATAAAAATACCATCAGGCGACCAACTCTCGAAGAGTTGCTCCTGATTGAGTATCTGGCGCAAAAAGGTCAATATAGATTAGAGGCTGATTGGCAACAAAGTATATGGGTAGAACCTATCACGGAAGAAAGGATGGGGCCAATTGCGATCGCGATGAATAATGGAGTCCCGCAAAAAAATATTCGTAGCTATTGGATCGCAGACTGTCACTTTTACGATGAAGACGGTATGGGAGTAGCAGCATATCTTCTTGTTGATGGGACGAGGAGTCTTTGCGAATTAGATTTATGGAAATATGACGACACAGAGATACTCTCGTTACCAAGTAGCACGGATAAGTTCGAGGACATCCCAATGGGTAAATCGTTCAAACGGTGGTGAACATGCACTTGCCTTTGCTCTTAGAGCATTAGCTCTCACTCAACACCATCTGTAAGAGCTTAACTTTAAGGCTAAGGAATCAGTTTAAGTGGTGGGGCACAGAATACGCCGTGCCCCACTTCTTACCTTTCGGCAAGGAATTCTATCGAGGCCCATATTCTTCTTTCGGGCATAATTCGCCATTAAGTATTTGGTAGTGTTGAACAAGCCTTCCCATATATTAAAATCGTGACCTTAGGAGAGGCTATAAAAGAAAAATAAAAACAATGACAACTAAAGAATTAGCTGATTATTATGGGATTAAATATATCTCTTTGCAAGAATACGGAGTTTACTCTGTTGCATTTTTACCAGATGAGGCATTGAGAATGGTTAATATCTTGCGAGAAGAAGTTACTCCAATTTTGGGTGGCGATGTGTATGTAAAGAAAAACAACCCTACAAGAGTCTATCCTACAGATGACGGGTGGTATTACGAGAGGAAGTGCGAAGAATTAATAAAAGAGTATACTGATAATAGTTGTGACGAAGCTGTTAAGTATATTCAGATCGTACTAGAGCGTGTGACTAAGGGATGTTATGAGGATGGCTCAGATGTGCTGTTTGATCTCGTGATACTTGATTTGGCCAATCAGTTTTAAATGGAACATTTGTAACAAAACTAACAAGATAGGGAGGGGCTATTGTTAGGATTTAAAACCATCTTGACTTTTAGAGTATACGTTTAACGTTTCGTCTATATGATATACTTCAAATTTAATTTCAAGCCATTTTGTCAAGATAATGTTAGTAAACAAGAGAAAAGATCATTCCTAGGAAGGTTCTTCTCAAAGCTATTTCATCGTCTCGAAGCCAATCCAGACTTTGAAGAAGCTCTTGATTTTGTGGCCGAATGGCTTATAGAATACGATGATGTAGATTTTCATCAAGCAGTTCGCGAAATAGGCTTCGACACTAATAACAATCTCATTGTTAAGCTGCCTGATGAGAGAAACTATGGTTATTGGTCGGATCTTGATTGCGATATGAATTTCTTTAAGAAGTTTGACTATCAATTAATAACGAAAGAAGCGTTTGATTTTTTGTGGAACTCCACATGCTATGATAGGGAACTAAAGAAGTTTGTGCCTATTAATGATGTAAATGGACAATAATTAAATGACTGCGCGTAAAAACGAATGACTTATCAAAGCTTCTGAAAACTCACGTGCCTGGTTAAGCTAAAAACAAATAGCAAATGGAAAATAACGAACACATCAGACGACCAACTTCCGAAGAGTTACTCTTGATAGAGTATTTATCACAAAAGGCCCAATATACGCTCAAACCTGATTGGCAGCAGGGCGTATGGGCTGAACCTATCACCGAGGAAAGAAATGGTGATGAACATGTTTCTTGTGGTAATAGTAAAATGTATGAGGCTTATCCTATACGGTTTGCTCACGATCCTTTTGGATGATTGTGCGAGGGTGGGGCATGCTGGAAAAGCTGGGACGTATGAATAGAAAATGTTATATTACCCTAAGTTTATCGGCTTAAAACTTACCTGTTCACCATCTTATAGCTTAAAACCTCACCAACTAACGCTAACTTTTTTGAGTTTCATTAGAACTTATCGGAAAATATTTGTAACTTTGCACACCAAATGTGTGACTTAGAAACCTTTAAGCTGGATATCAAGGCGTTAAAGCAAGGTAAAACCTCGCTGGAATACGTGCTTGACGACAGATTCTTTGAGGCTATCGACGCCCCCGAAATTAAGAAAGGAAAGGTGAACGTTGAGCTGCAAGCTATAAGAAACGGCGACCTTTTTGAACTGAACTTCGATATTGAAGGTTCGGTCAGCATACCTTGCGACCTGTGTCTAGACGACATGGAGCAGCCTGTAAGTACTAAAGAGCGGCTGTTAGTGAGGTTCGGAGAAGAATATTCAGAAGAAGACGAACTGGTTACGTTGGAAGAAGACCCTGGGGTTCTCGACCTGTCGTGGTTCGTTTACGAGTTTATCGCACTTACCATACCCATCAAGCATGTGCACGCTCCTGGCAAATGCAACCCGGCAATGATAGACATGCTGGATGCACATGCTGCCAACCGAAGTGGCGATGAGGATGAAGAAGAGACGATTGACCCGCGCTGGATGAAATTGAAAGAAATAAAAAACCAATATTAAAGATTAAGACAAAATGGCACATCCTAAAAGAAGACAGTCCAAGACTCGTACACTCAAAAGAAGAACTCACGATAAAGCCGTAGCTCCCACACTGGCTCTATGCCCAAACTGTGGCGCTTATTACATTTATCACACGGTTTGCCCCACTTGTGGACAGTACAGAGGTAAGGTAGCTATCGTTAAGGAAGAGGTTGCTGAATAATGGATAAGATCAATGCGATAATCTCAGGCGTCGCTGGATACGTACCCGACTATGTTCTGAACAACGATGAACTGTCGCGTATCGTAGACACCAACGACGAATGGATTACTACGCGTACTGGTATCAAGGAGCGCCGCATCCTCACGGAAGAAGGGCTCGGTACTTCTTATCTGGCCCGTAAGGCCGCCAAACTTCTGATGAAGAAGACGGGCGTTGATCCCGACAGTATCGATGCGGTTATCGTTGCCACCACCACTCCCGACTATATCCATCCCTCTACAGCGTCTATCGTGCTGGGTAAGCTAGGCTTGAGAAATGCTTTCGCATTCGATTTCTCGGCTGCCTGTTGCGGTTTTATGTACGCTTTCGATGTGGCTTGTAACATGATACAAAGCGGACGCCACAAACGCATTATCGTTATTGGCGCTGATAAGATGTCAGCCATCACCGATTATAAGGATCGCGCAACCTGTCCGCTCTTTGGCGACGGGGCTGGAGCTGTAATGGTGGAAGGCACTACGGAAGAGAACGTGGGATTGGTAGACTCGCTACACGTGGCCGATGGAATGGGCTTGCCCTTCCTTCACGTAAAGGCTGGTGGCTCGGTTTGTCCCTCTTCGCAGTTTACCGTAGACCATCGCTTGCACTATACCTATCAGGAAGGGCGCACCGTTTACCGCTATGCCGTGTCGGCAATGGGTGACGACTGCACCAAACTGATTGAGCGCAATGGCTTAACACCCAATGATATTGACTACGTTGTGCCTCATCAGGCCAACCTTCGCATTATCGAAGCGGTAGGAAAGCGCATCGGCGTGCAACCCGAGCAGGTGCTGGTAAACATCCAACGCTACGGAAACACCAGTGCGGCATGTATGCCCTTGGTGCTTTGGGATTTTGAAAAGCAATTGAAGAAGGGAGATAATGTTATCTTTACTGGCTTCGGTGCAGGCTTCGTTCATGGTGCTTCTTACTACAAGTGGGCATACGACGGAGCGGAAACAGCCGACCAAGGAAAGTAAGCGAACGGCACATTTGCTTCAACTTCAATAGGTTAATATTAAAGAAGACGCATCCTTAATTTCTTAAGATGCGTCTTTTTGAGCTTTATCCAAGCTCTAAACAAATATCTTTATCACAGCGACATACATGCACAAGGCAGGATTTGTAAACATCGTGGGTAACCCGAACGTGGGCAAAAGCACGCTGATGAACCAGCTGGTGGGTGAACGTATCTCTATCGCCACCTTTAAGGCGCAAACCACGCGACATCGAATTATGGGCATTGTGAACACGCCCGAGGTGCAAATCGTATTCTCGGACACGCCTGGCGTACTAAAACCCAACTACAAGTTGCAAGAGTCGATGCTGGCTTTCTCGGTTTCGGCCCTTAACGATGCAGACGTATTGCTGTACGTTACCGACGTGGTGGAAGACCCCGAAAAGAACGCCGACTTCTTGGAAAAGGTGCGGGGCATGAAGATTCCCGTGCTGCTGCTCATCAATAAGATTGACGAGAGCGACCAGAAGAGCCTCGGCGACATCGTGGAACGTTGGCATGCGCTGCTGCCCAACGCCGAAATATTACCCATTTCGGCTAAAAACAAGTTTGGTACAGACCTCCTTCTGCGTCGAATTCAAGAGTTGCTGCCCGAGTCGCCACCATATTTTGACAAAGACCAGCTTACGGATAAGCCCGCGCGCTTCTTCGTTAGCGAGATAATTCGCGAGAAAATACTGCTCTATTACGATAAGGAGATACCCTATTCGGTGGAGGTTAAGGTCGAGCGATTTAAGGAAACGGAAAAGAAGATACATATCAACGCCGTTATATACGTTGAGCGCGAAAGCCAAAAAGGCATCGTAATCGGGCATCAGGGTGTGGCGTTGAAGAAGGTTTCTACGGAAGCACGTAAGGCGTTGGAAAGGTTTTTCGACAAGGAAGTGTATCTTGAAACCTTCGTGAAAGTTGATAAAGACTGGCGAAGCTCGAAGAAAGAACTCGACAGTTTTGGCTATAACCCCGAATAAGACGTTTCTTGTGGGCCACGCATCCACTACATTTGGCAGGGCGTGTCACGCAAACGAGCTTTTCGACGATTAAGAATTTACATTTATGGCAAACTTAGTAGCTATCGTGGGACGCCCTAATGTGGGCAAGTCCACCTTATTTAATAGACTTACAAAAACACGTAGCGCCATCGTAAGCGATACCGCTGGCACCACGCGCGACCGTCAATATGGTAAGTGTGACTGGTCGGGGCGCGAGTTCTCGGTTGTAGACACGGGCGGATGGGTGGTCAATTCGGACGACATCTTTGAAGATGCCATTCGCCGACAGGTGCTCGTGGCTACCGAAGAAGCCGACTTGGTGCTGTTCCTAGTAGATGTGAATACGGGCGTAACCGACCTCGATGAGGATGTGGCGCAGATTCTTCGACGCACCAAAGTGCCTGTGTTGTTGGTGGTGAACAAGGCCGACAACAACGAGCAGATTTACGAAGCGCCCGTGTTTTACTCGCTGGGCTTGGGCGATCCGTTCCCCATTAGCGCAGCAACGGGTAGCGGAACGGGCGACTTGCTCGATGCCGTGATCGAGAAACTGAAGCCCGGAGATTCTGAAAACGTTGAAGACGGCATACCCCGCTTTGCTGTAGTGGGTAGGCCTAACGTGGGCAAAAGCAGTATCATTAACGCTTTTATCGGCGAAGATCGCAATATCGTTACCGAGATTGCAGGCACCACGCGCGACAGTATTTATACGCGTTTCGATAAGTTTGGCTTCGACTTCTACCTCGTAGATACGGCTGGAATACGCCGAAAGAACAAGGTAACGGAAGATTTGGAGTTTTATAGCGTGATGCGTTCGATACGTTCTATCGAGCATAGCGACGTTTGTATCTTGATGATCGACGCCACCCGTGGTATCGAAGCGCAGGATATGAACATCTTCCAGCTTATTCAGAAAAACCAAAAGTCGCTTGTTGTAGTGGTTAATAAGTGGGACTTGGTGGCCGATAAAGATCAAAAGGTGATCAAAACTTTCGAGAATGCTATTCGCGAACGCATGGCTCCGTTTGTTGATTTCCCCATCATCTTTGCCTCGGCGCTTACCAAGCAGCGCATCTTCAAGGTGCTAGAAACGGCCAAGCAGGTATATCTTAACCGCAAGGCACATGTGGGAACGTCGAAACTTAACGAAGTGATGCTTCCCCTTATCGAGGCCTATCCGCCCCCATCAACCAAGGGCAAGTACATCAAGATTAAGTATTGCACGCAGTTGCCCAACACGCAGATACCCTCGTTTGTGTTCTACGCCAACTTGCCGCAATATGTAAAAGAGAACTATCGTCGCTTTTTGGAAAACAAGATACGCGATAACTGGGATATGCATGGTTGTCCAATTAACGTGTTTATCAGGCAAAAATAAGATGTTGGGGATACGGCTTAGGCTCGTATCCCCAACTTGTTTTATCTTGCGAACGTGTATTTCCCACCTCCAAACGCCATTTTTCATTCGCCACCCAATAAGCTCTTGTAGTGAGTTTTTTCAGCTCTCGCCTTGTTACAGCTAAGTTGGACTCCTGTTCCAGCTAAGTTGGAACAGTGTTCCAATTCAACTGGAACAGCATTCCAGATAAGTTGGAACAGCGGTCCAAAATACATTTAACGTGGCGATTAATCTAATATTGCATAATCAGGGCTTAGCAAGCGCACTTTCGGAACGATGAAAACGTGACCGATGGAATGGTTAATTGGCGAGTTCGGGATAAGATACCATGACTTTTGAACAAGACTAAGCCAAGTAAAGCAATGACAATCTCGCCAACAAGTGCTATGCGGCAGTTGGCATAACAATTGGGTTTTATCCCGAACTCGCGCTGTTAAATCCATACCTAGATAATTGTCTCTTTCTTTATTTTCAATACACTAATATATCCTAGACGGTCTGCTGTTGGCTTTATCTCTGAGAATGTCATTATTCTCTTATTCATAAAGGATGGTGTTCTTTGATGTGTTTTTTTTGTCTTATTTATATAATTATGCACAAAAAGAGACATTTAATAAGAAATTTTGTCTACCTTTGTATCCGAATTTCTAGTTCATCTGTGTGCAGGTGTGCGTTCTAAAGAGTTCAACTTTCAAAAAGAGCGTTTGATATATTGTCTTTTATCTGAAATCTGCAAAATTTCAACTACCAAAGGCAATAGGCAGTACGCTCACGCTTGGGATTATTGTACCCTTACCAAAGGGCATAATATACCTCACGGCGTGGGCTATTGTTTGTTGTTTGGTAGTGGGTATTGCAGAACCTCAGATAAGACAACATCCAATAGTTCCCACGCTTTTTCTATTTACTAAACCGCTTACTTCTGGGAAATAGTTAGCATAAATTGTTAGTCAAGACAAATGACCATGAACAATCTACTATTAAACGAACGTCTGAGACAGTTATATCAAGACAACTGGAACAAGTTCTGTAGGGAAATAAAAAGGTCGGGCACTAGTATAGGTTATCCTTTCCTATTGTCAACCTGCCATTGGGAGGGAGGTGTTCCTACGGAAAAATGGTATACTAATAGTGACTTAAAGGTGATGGTATTCGGACAAGAACCTAACAAATGGTATGGCATTGATAGATGCGATGACTTTAACTCAGCATCTCAGTTCTATACAGGAGATGAACCTGAGACCGTAGAAACCATAATGTCAGCTTATGAGAACTTCTATGCAACCAATTATTCGCTCAATGACGGCATGTGGTATTTTGATGAGAAAGGACGAAAGAACACTTTCCACGCTAAGGGTATCAATAATTTTATGTCCCAGCTTGATGAAATTGTACACTCCTTTAATCCCAAACTTCGTACAGTTTGTATGTGGAATAACATCAGCAAACTATCTACCATTGATGGTAAGCCAGTAGATAACCATACTCATAATATTGAAAGACAATTCCTTTCGAGAGTCATTGCTCAAGAAGTAGAAATACTTCATCCCGACATCATTCTCTTCTTGACAGGACGTTATGATGCCTACATCAAAGAAAGCTTTGGTTTGACAGACGAAGACTTTATTCCTTTTAGTGAGTTTCCCGTACATGATGTAGCAAAGGTTACTATACCTGGCGTTAAGCTCGCTTACCGTACCTGCCATCCCAATGCCTATCCTAAGGCTAAGCCTGACTATTATAGGTATGTTGAGGCAATCATCTATGACATTCACTCTAATTTTAATAACTTAATAAAGTAAAATACACTATGGGAAAGAAAATTATGTCCGTACTATCCGTTTTGCTCGTGATAGGCGCTGTAGCCATAAAATGTTTGGGACCAGATTTGGTAAAGGAAGCCATTAAAAGTGAGTATAAAAAGAATGCCAGTACGGCTATTGTTGGTGAAGAAGGTGCAAGCCTCGATAAACCTGTGACATTCAAATTGGGAGAAGATGATGTTTTTACGCTTTATCCTGACGGGACAGCGAAAAAAATGGATAGCGATACCCCTTTGAATTGGGAGGAATTGGAAGGCTCTTCAGAAGGAGAAAAATACAGTTTTATCTATGTATATGAAATGGAAGATACCTCCCGACCAAGATATTTTCTGACGGAAGATGAAACAGGTCTCAAGTTTAGTTTTTACCCACGGGATTTGGACGATTTCGTAGGAATGACAATAGGCCAAAATGATGGTGATATCTCTACAAACCTTTTGGTTTCTGCCATTAAAGTTTCCAAAAAGAATAAGGCGTGTAAGTGGGAGAAATATATCTGCAAAGAAGGGGAAGAACTATAAGCATGGAGTCCTCTAATTGTTGCATTGAAATCACCGTAAGCAATCAGATAAACAAGTGAGGCAACATGTTGAAAAGGTAAGATGAGTATGGTATAAGTTAACATTTAAATCGTATGAATCATGAGTAAGTGTAGATATTGTGGAAAGGAATATGATGGTGACGGGCTGTGGGACGATGGTTTTTGCTGTGGTAGATGTCGTAGTATGGCAAGGAGCAGGAATGTAGCGGGCAAAACCCCAAGGGGATGTCTCTATATAATCCTTATTGTCGTAGCTTTTATGTCGATCATTTTTCTTTTCAGCCCTTTCATTTTAAAGCGGATGGAAAAACATGTAAAAAGTGAAAAGCAAAAAACTGAAATAAAAAGAAGTAAGAAGAAGAAAAAAAGGAAAATATCAGATTATCAAGTAAAGAAGCAGAACAAAGATCAAGGGCATGCTGTCTCTGAGGTTTCTTCAAGTGGAAAGCCTGAACAGGTAGTGGAAGAAAACAATTCTGATATATCGAAGGAAGAGTGTGCCTCTGAAGAGAAGATAAGTGATATGAAACAAAATGAGACAACTACTACAAACGAAGGGGCAGAGTTCTCGGAGTAATGATGCTCTATTGCACTAATCAACAAATAAGCATTATGATCCTGAACATGTTTGTTAAAATGTTTAGGATCATAATGCTTTGATGTATGAAGAGTAATGATACCTCAAGCAATTGGAAGTTGAGGAGAATGTTAACTGACAGGACGTTGTGAGAACATGACGCTCAATTGTTTTATGAATGATAGAATCTCAAGTGGGGCAAAGTGCTCTATGAGACATCTTTCATAAACCGAGATGTAATAAATTGGCAGTATTTCGCTTGTTGCTGCCACTGGACGAATGAACGTGTTTCTTGTACAAGTTGCTTTTTCATAAAGTTTTTCACCCTTATGACAATCTAGGCACAGCGATTTGTAACAACCCTTTTTCCCTTAAAACATTGTAACAGAATGGAAATTAGCGTTGCAATGACATAGTACTATGTAGATAATTCGTATCTTTGCGTTACGAATTAACAGGATAACGAACGGATGAAGAAACTATTTTACTTTTTCGTGGCATTACTGGCTGTGGCTTGTTCGTCGGGGCCCGACCCTGGGGAAGTTGCTGCACAGGCAGCCAAGGAGTATTATACCCAACTGTTGGCAGGAAAATACGAACATTATGTAGATGGCTTTTATCGGCCTGACAGCATTCCTGCGAGCTATCGCCGACAACTTATAGACAACGCCAAGATGTTTGTGGGGCAGCAGAAAGACGAACGCCGTGGCATCCTTGATGTGCGTGTGGTGAACGCTGTGGCCGATACAGTTAAGCGTTCAGCCAATGTTTTCCTAATCTTTGCTTATGGCGACAGCACCAGCGAAGAGGTTGTTGTGCCTATGGTGCAGCATCGGGGTGTGTGGTATATGCGCTAACTTCATCTCTACGTAGGGTCTTTTAGGTTGTTGTCGAGGGCTGGTCAAATTTTGATTACGGGCAATTTACCTTTAAGTTGCGTGTAACGTGCATTGCGCAAGTAACTCTGTTGCAGCACAGAACCAGACTATCCTTTGCTGGCTGCCAAGTTGGCTTCTTCGCGCTCTTCCACCTCTTTCACTTTCCTGAACAAGTCGGAGGCAAACACGAGATCGTTCAGCTTCTGGTTTTTACTACCCATCACGTCGTCTTTTGTTCCCTGCCATTCCTTCTTACCTTTGTAGATAAAGCAGATGTTTTCACCAATACCCATTACCGAGTTCATGTCGTGGGTATTGATAATGGTGGTCATGCCAAACTCCTTGGTAATGCTCGATAGCAGTTCATCTATCACGAGTGAGGTCTTGGGGTCGAGTCCTGAGTTCGGTTCGTCGCAAAATAGGTACTTGGGGTTTAGCACAATGGCCCTTGCAATGGCCACGCGCTTTTGCATTCCGCCCGAAATTTCGCCTGGAAACTTATCTTGCGCGTCGGTAAGGTTTACGCGGTCGAGGCACTCTTGTGCACGTTTTGTTCGCTCACGCAGGTTCATCGTGGAGAACATGTCGAGCGGAAACATCACGTTTTCGAGTACCGAAAGCGAGTCGAACAAGGCTGCACTTTGGAAAATCATGCCCATCTCGCGGCGCATGTGCACCTTTTCGCGTTTAGACATGGTAACGAAGTTGCGCCCATCGTATAGTATCTCGCCCGAACTAGGTTCGAGCAAGCCCACGATATTCTTCATTAACACCGTCTTACCCGAACCACTTTGTCCGATGATGAGGTTGGTTTTGCCTGTTTCGAACACACAATCTATACCTTTGAGAACGGTCTTGTCCTCGAAAGATTTGGTCAGTTTCTTTACTTCAATCATTGTTTTTACTTTTGGGGGCTTGTCTTTGGGCTAGTCTTTCGCTGTGTTGTGACCACCTATAGCCCGAAAAATCAGGCTTCCCCTTTCGTTTACGATACCTAAAAACGCTTTTTCTCTTGCCGTTGGTTGTTGGTGGGTGGTGCCTCGCTAAGTTTAGCTGAGCATCTGTGTAAGGAACACGTCTGAGAACAGAATGAGCACCGAACTGCTTACAACTGCATCGGTACTGGCCTTTCCAACCTCTACCGAACCGCCTTCAACCGTGTAACCGAAGTACGACGACACACTGGCGATGATGTAGGCGAAGAACAAACTCTTGACGATACTCATCCACATAAACCAAGGATTGAACGAGTGTTGTATGCCAAGGGTGAGGTCGTCGGGGGTAAGGATGTGTCCGATGTAGGCAGTGGCGTAGGCTCCGAGGATGCCCATTGCCGAACTGAATATCACAAGAAACGGCATGATGGTCACCAGTCCCAATATCTTGGGCAATATCAGGTAAGAAGCCGAGTTAACGCCCATGATGTCGAGCGCATCTATCTGTTGGGTAACGCGCATCGTACCAAGTTCGGATGCGATGTTAGAACCCACCTTTCCGGCCAAAATAAGACACATGATACTTGATGAAAATTCGAGCAACATAATCTCGCGTGTGGTATAGCCCGACACCCAACGGGGCATCCACGGACTTTGGATGTTCAGTTTCATCTGTATGCAGATAACTGCTCCAATGAAGAAAGAGATGAGCAAGACAATGCCCACCGAGTCGACGCCAAGCTGTGACATCTCCTTGACGTATCGTTTGAAGAACATCCGCATGCGTTCGGGGCGCGAAAAGGAGCGCCCCATCAATATGAGGTATTGCCCAAGTGTGTTGAGATAGTTGAGTATCAACATTTTTTATCCTATATATAATAATGTGTAAGCCTTTCGATTACTCTCCGTTTATCGGTAGGCAACGTTTTAGTCCTTTTGTCGTTTGGCACGTCATTTGGTGCGAAATCCGTCTTCTTGCATCGCCGAGCGTAGCCAAACTTATGCAAAGTTGGTGCCAGTGAGCGCAATGAAAACTTGTTTTCTTATTGCCGATCGCAGCCAAACTTATGCAAAGTTGGTGCCAGTGAGTGCAATGAAAACTTGTTTTCTTATTGCCGAGCGCAGCCAAACTTATGCAAAAGTACGCAAATTATGATAGAAACAGCCATCTTGCGCGTGCTTTTTATTTCTTGTTACCACTTTTATGCCTACCTTTGCACCAAGGTTTAATTATCAGAATATAAGGAGAAGATATGTCTACGAATGATTTTCAACTCAACGAACAGAACCACGAAGATACTCACATGGAGCTGCGTGCCGAAGGACTTGTGAAGCGATATGGCAAGCGAACGGTGGTGAACGATGTCTCAATCAACGTGCGCCAGGGAGAGATTGTGGGACTGCTTGGCCCTAACGGAGCGGGAAAAACCACCTCGTTCTATATGACTACGGGCTTGGTGTTGCCCAACGACGGACATATCTTTATTGACAATACTGAGATTACCGACTTCCCCGTATACAAGCGGGCTCGTGCGGGTATAGGCTATCTGCCTCAAGAGGCCAGTGTTTTTAGGAAGTTGAGTGTGGAAGACAATATCATGGCTGTGTTAGAACTGACCGGGAAGCCACGAGAATATCAGCTTGAAAAGCTTGAAAGCCTTATCCGTGAGTTCCGTTTGGGTAAGGTTAGAAAAAACAAGGGCGACCAGTTGTCGGGTGGTGAACGTCGCCGAACCGAGATTGCACGCTGTTTGGCCATTGACCCGAAGTTCATTATGCTCGATGAACCTTTTGCCGGCGTAGACCCTATTGCGGTTGAAGATATTCAACACATCGTTTGGCAGTTGAAATATCGCAACATCGGTATCCTTATAACCGACCACAATGTGCAAGAGACTCTCACCATCACAGATAGGGCTTACTTGTTGTTCGAGGGACGAATACTCTTTCAGGGTGCGCCCGAAGAGCTGGCAGAGAATAAAATTGTGCGCGAGAAATATCTCAGTAACAGCTTCGTGTTGCGCAAAAAAGATTTCCAAACGCTGGATGAAGAACGTCGCGCACGTGATGGGGAGCATTGATGAACTGGTGAAATGTTGCGCGCTCAACGTGGTGATGACGTGCAGGGATTAGCCAAATTTCCCCTGTGTTGTTATTGAGTGTGCTTGCGTTCTTTGCCTAACGCTCTGCAAAGTCGCACTATTAACAATTTTATGGTTTTTATATAAAAAGTCAGCAGAAAGTTTGTGTAGTTCCAAATAAATGTGTACCTTTGCACTCGCAAATCGGGAACGAGATGCAAAAAGTAAAAAATAAATATCGCGGAGTGGAGCAGTTGGTAGCTCGCCAGGCTCATAACCTGGAGGTCGCATGTTCGAGTCGTGTCTCCGCAACTATATTAAAGAGGTGTAAGGTTTTGTTTCTTACACCTCTTTTGCATTGTATTCTGTTCGTTTCTAATGCCAAAATACGCATTCATAAATTGCATGGTAAACTTCATTTCCTGTTCTCTGGCAGGGTTGCGTACGTGTGGTGCTTTAGTTTCCTTTCGTATGTGGTTGCGTTGCATGTCGCATGTGGCAATATACCTGTCGTGTGTAACGAACTTACATTTCATCTGTAACGTGGTGAAAGACTAGGACTGGTGGCCTAGGGTTTAGTTGTTGGGGTGCGGAAAACGTGTCCTTGGTGTGCGTGTTGTCGTCGGTGGCTGGTGGGAGAGGGTGAGGTTGGGGTCGCTTTTGGGGTCTTGCAGCTTCTATAGGGTATGGCTTTGGTGGTTTTGCATTTGTCGCGTGAGTCTCATAGTTTATGAGTGGATGTGGCAGGTGCCCTAAAATCGTCCCTATATCTATAAGGTGTATTCTCCTGTTGCGTTGGTTTTATGTAAAGAAATACGAAATCTTGCATTCCTTTTGAACATTTTCCTTAAAAAGGCTTGCGTGTTGTTGAAAAATGTCCTACCTTTGCATCCGCTTTCGGGAACAAAATTCCCGTGAGCGACATGAAAGAGTTCATTGAAAGATTTACATAGACAGTAGTAGTACAAGAGCAGACGCGCTCGTTTTTTTAGATGGCGCGTTTGGGTAGAACATTAAAGAACCGTCGGTTCTCCTTTGTCTTCTTATAGAGGATGTGGGTTAATCGATACAGGTGAGTGGAACTACGATAGATTTGGGTGCTCGTCCTGATGGGATAATGCCGCAAGGCATAGAACTTTTAGCGTTTTGGTTTCTCTTTCGTTAGGGATTCCTTCATGCGCAGACATTTTACAATGGAGAGTTTGATCCTGGCTCAGGATGAACGCTAGCTACAGGCTTAACACATGCAAGTCGCGGGGCAGCATGGGGGTTGCTTGCAATCCCCGATGGCGACCGGCGCACGGGTGAGTAACGCGTATCCAACCTGCCCTTCACCACGGGATAACCCGGCGAAAGTCGGACTAATACCGTATGTTGTCCATTGACGGCATCCGATTTGGACGAAAGGTTTGGCGGTGAAGGATGGGGATGCGTCCGATTAGCCA
>NZ_KB899219.1:122819-123539 GCF_000378085.1 Hoylesella loescheii DSM 19665 = JCM 12249 = ATCC 15930 | reverse complement strand
GGTGCGCCTCGAACAGAAATCCACCCAACGTATGCTCAACATCCGCTTCCGCGTATACGACGACGGGGTGGGCTTTCGCTACGAATTCCCGCAGGAAGGCAAACTAAACTACTTCGTGGTGAAGGACGAACGCACCGAGTTTGCCATGGCGGGCGACCACACGGCATGGTGGATTCCGGGCGATTACGACACCCAGGAGTACGAATACACACAGTCGCGACTGAGTCAGGTGCGACAGCAGATGAAGGGGGCGATAACCGACAACATGTCGCAGACGACCTTCTCGCCCACGGGCGTTCAGACTTCGCTGATGATGAAAACGGCCGACGGACTGTATATCAACCTGCACGAGGCGGCGTTGGTTGACTATCCGGCGATGAACCTCAACCTAGACGACCGCGAGATGGTGTTCACCTCATGGCTCACGCCCGACGCAACGGGCGCCAAGGCTTACCTGCACACGCCCTTCCGCAGTCCTTGGCGCACGGTGATGGTAACCGACGACGCACGCCGAGTGCTCGCCTCCAACCTCATACTCAACCTCAACGACCCCTGCAAGTATGCCGACACGTCGTGGATAAGGCCCGTCAAGTACGTGGGCGTTTGGTGGGAGATGATCTCGGGCAAAGGCGATTGGGCCTATACGCAGCAATATCCCTCGGTGATATTGGGCGAAACGGACTACACCAAGGCCAAACCCTCGGGCCGACACTCGGCAAA
>NZ_KB899219.1:0-121809 GCF_000378085.1 Hoylesella loescheii DSM 19665 = JCM 12249 = ATCC 15930 | reverse complement strand
GGGTCGCACGTCAACTCAACCATCTGCGGTCAGCTCGCGCTTTACGTAACGATGTACAGCCCGTTGCAAATGGCGGCCGACTTTCCTGAGAACTATCTGAGGTATCCCGATGCCTTCCAGTTCATCAAGGACGTTGCCGTTGACTGGGACCGCTCGCTGTATCTCGAGGCCGAACCCATGGCCTACATCACGGCAGCACGTAAGGCGAAGGGCACGGACAACTGGTTCGTGGGCTGCGTATCGGGCAATGCGCCTCACAAGTCGCAGCTTTCGCTGTCGTTCCTCGATAAGGGTCGCAAGTACGAAGCCACGATTTACACCGACGCACCCGATGCCGACTACCGCAGCAACCCAAAGGCCTACCGCATAGAGCGTCGCACGGTGACCTCCTCCACCAAGCTTTCGCTCACCGCCGTGGCTGGTGGCGGCTATGCCATATCCATCGTTCCAAAGCAATAAGGGCGCTTAAGGTCTGTGCACACCAATCACTTGGGTGCGAAATAGCCCATCAAACATTGTCATTAAGGCTTAAAGTTGGCGTCACAACCGCACCAACTTTAAGCCTTAAATATTAGCTTCGGAAATTAAAACAACAATCAGTGGCAATGCGTCAACAATGAGTTTAATGCCCATTTTATCTGTTCGCGTCTTGTTACAACTATGCTGGACTCTTATTCCAGATAAGTTGGAACGTCATTCCAGCTAAGTTGGAACAGGATTCCAGTTAAGTTGGAATAGGGTTCCATCTTAGCGATACCAACACGGCTATTGATAAAACACATCTCAAAGGCTAAACACGCGTTAGACAGAAGCTTTACTAACGCCCTGACAAAGGTGAGAAATAGTGATGAAAACAGGTTGTTGAGAGGTCACATAAAAACGGCAAATAAGGTTTAGAAGTAGGGTTACCTGGACGCTTGCATAGGCCCAAACACCCCCAAAGCATCTATCGCACGAAGCCAACAGCTGCCCACTTCGCTTATTAATCCTTACTTAATGCTTGTTGCTTCTTCAACTTCTTTATTGCCCAATCGTAATGGCTGGCAGTAGCAGATATGAAATAAGCCCCTAACGTGGTGGTTCCAGTCCATGAAAAAGCATGTTTTGAGAACAGTTCTTCTTGCGAAAAGCCACCCAACCACTTCATCACCTCCTCATGGGTGCCTTTTAACAGGCTCTTGCTATCTGATAAAGGCGTAGCTTGGTGCTTCTCCCAAAACGCCACGTTCATATCTGGGTAGTTCCGCCAATTATAAGGTTGGGGCAAAAAGTCACGCTTTTCACCATTGGTATTAGCCTTAACCCATGCAAGCAACAACTGATGCCACTCGTAAAGATGCACCAGAACATCGCGCAAGTTCTTATCCCTTGCCCAATGCGTTTCCTTTCCCGCAGACGCCATTTCGGGCGAAAAAGGTGCTTCTTGTTGCGTTCTGCTCATCTTGTCGATAATGCTCCACATCTTGTAGAACTTCTCTTGGGCAACTGTTGCCAGTGTTTCCTTAGTCGTTGGTCTTGCCATAACGGGGCTGTTTTTATTTTTTATTCAGTTTGCTTACACATTGTTTCCCACTCCACAAATAAGCACACGGTGTCTTGGGTTTTACTTGCTGGTGTTCGAAAACTTATTTATTACGAATGGGTTGGATGCACCTTGCTAGATCATAAACAAGCAACCACAAGATGGTTAATCTTCCAATTGAAGCATTGCACCAATAATCTTGCTGGGCTTGAACGATAAATGAGCCTGAATCGAGCGCAATTGCGACCTATTCTAAACATACTTCCAAATTAGAACATCTCATTGGGCAACCGCTGGCTTCTTTATTTAAAGATGCTCGAGAAAGTGCCATCGCTAGCTTATCGCAGCCCAATCGATATTGGTTTTGCGCAATTCTTTCAGCCTGTTCCACAGCATGGCATGTTCGGGAAGATTGCAATCGGGGTCGCGTTCGATAATTTTCTGGGCCTCGTCGCGTGCCATTTGCACCAATGCACCATCGCGGGCGATGTTCGCTATTTTAAGGTCGAAGGCCATGCCACTTTGTTGCGTGCCTTCAAGATCACCAGGACCGCGCAGTTTCAGGTCGGCTTCGGCAATACGGAAGCCATCGTTGGTCTCGCACATAATATCGATGCGCTTGCGCGTTTCGGCAGAGAGGGCACGATTGGTAACAAGTATGCAATAGCTCTGATCGGCTCCACGCCCCACCCTACCACGTAACTGGTGCAGCTGCGACAGGCCGAATCGTTGCGCATCGAGTATCACCATCACCGAAGCATTAGGCACATTCACCCCCACTTCGATAACCGTTGTGGCCACCAAGATCTGCGTTTCACCACTGGCAAAGCGTGCCATCTCAGCCTCTTTCTCTTTCGACTTCATCCTTCCGTGTATCTTACTCATCTTATACTCGGGAAAAATGTCGGTCAGAGCTACGTAACCTTCCTCCAAATTCTTTAAGTCGGTCTTCTCACTCTCTTCTATTAAGGGATAAACGATGTACACCTGGCGACCCAATTTCACCTGTTGGCGTATGCCAGCATAAAGACTGGTGGTTTGGTTGTCGTATTTGTGCAGCGTTTGGATGGGCTTTCGGCCTGGCGGAAGTTCGTCTATCACGCTCACATCCAAGTCTCCGTAGATGGTCATAGCAAGTGTTCGCGGTATGGGCGTTGCTGTCATCACCAGCACATGCGGTGGGTTGTCGTTCTTTCCCCATAGTTTGGCTCGCTGTTTCACGCCAAAACGATGCTGTTCGTCTACCACGGCGAGCCCCAAATGAGCAAATTGCACGGTGTCTTCTAGCAAGGCATGCGTGCCCACCAGTATGTGCAGCTGGCCCGAAACAAGCCTTTGCAGCACATCGGCACGACGTTTACCCTTAACGACACCCGTTAACAGCTCGGCCGTTACATCCGTTCCCTGCAACATTTGCTGTATGGTGGCGAGGTGTTGTTCGGCTAAGATTTCGGTAGGAGCCATCATACAGGCCTGAAAACCATTGTCTACGGCAATGAGCATAGACATTAATGCGACGAGAGTTTTACCCGAACCCACGTCGCCTTGTAACAAGCGGTTCATCTGTCTACCGCTATCCATGTCGTTGCGTATCTCGTGCATCACGCGCTTTTGTGCGCCCGTGAGTTCAAATGGCAGGTTATTGTGATAAAAGTCGTTGAAGTATTGGCCTATCTTAGAGAAGTGATAGCCACGATATTTACGCCGATGGAAGTTGGCGTAACGCAAGATGTTGAGCTGAACATAGAACAGTTCTTCGAACTTTAACCGCACTTGGGCACGCTGCAACTCATCGGTGTTGTGTGGATAATGCACCCCGCGCATGGCCTCATCGCGCGAAACAAGGTGCAAGGCATTGGTGATGAAGGGTGGAAGTGTCTCGGCTAGCGGTGCTTGCATTTGTTCGAGCAAGCCCTTAGTGAGTTTTTCCATGGCGCGCGATGTTATCCCCGACTTCTTCATTCGGTCGGTTGTGCCATAGTGGGGTTGCATACCCATCTCGGCAAGTTTTAGTTCTGTGGCCTCGTCTATGTCGGGATGGGCAAACTGGTAACGACCTCCGTACACGCTAGGTTTGCCAAACACGATGTATTCCACCCCCACTTTGTAGGTGTTTAGCACGTATTTTGTGCCCTGAAACCAAACCAAGTCGGCCACGTTCCACCCATCGGTGAAGTGCGCCACAAGGCGTTTCTTACGCGGTCCCATGTCAAACTCCTCAAAGCTCAGTATGTGTCCCTTCACCTGTACGTAAGGCATATCACCCTGTAATTGGGCAATTCGGAAGATTTGCGTTCGGTCTACGTACTTGTAGGGATAATATTCGAGCAGGTCGCCAAAGGTTTTGATGTTGAGCTCTTTACTCAAAATCTCTTTCTTTCGCGGACCAACGCCCGGCAAATACATGATGTCTTGATCTAGAATGGAGTGCATAAGGGGGTTACGTTTGTTATGGCAAGAGGCTCGACAGATAATGCCTCGTGCGCAGGCCAGCCTTCTCTCACGGCGTGGAAGGAGGCTGTACCAACAGGCGTTCGCACACTTCGAGGTCGAAGGGTGTGGTTATCTTGATGTTCTCTTTGTTGCCCTCAACCGTTGTTATCTGTGCGCCCAGAGCCTCAACCACCGAAGCGTCGTCGGTAAATTCCGAGCGATAAGGTTGTTGGTAGGCCCGTTTGAGCAATTGCAAGTCAAAGGTTTGCGGTGTCTGCACCAGTCGGTAGGCGTCGCGGTTCACGGTTTGGCTGGTGCCATCGGGCATCATTTGGCGCAACGTTTCTACCACGGGCATTACGGGGATTACGGCTTTGGCTTGTCGGGCAACGCTGAAACAACGTTCAACAACAGCTACCGACACCATGGGACGTACACCATCGTGCACCGCCACCACGCCTTGGGCATCGTCGGGAATAAGCGCCAAGCCATTGCTCACCGATTCGAAACGTGTCGCTCCACCATCGGCATGCAGGTAAGGCAAGTTAAAATCGTGCGCACGACACCGTTCGTGCCAATATGTTTGCTGGTCGCGTGGCAGCACCAATATCGTTTGCAGCTGTGCATCGAAGTCATAAAAGCGCTCCATGGTACGCATCAACACGGGCTTTCCGCCAAGCAGAAGAAACTGCTTAGGCACGTCGGCACCCATGCGCAGACCCTTTCCGCCAGCAACGATGATAACATAATTCATCGCGTGCAGCGGTTAAAGGCGCTCGGCCATAAGGTGTTTGTAGCGCATGGCCACCTCTATTTCCTCGGTCTTATCGCGACCAACCAACAGCGTGAGCAACGTGTAAGCGTATGGGAAAGCGGCAGCAGGACCTTCGCCCGTTATGATATTGCCGTCTACGGTCACCAGTTCGGCAGTGTATTCAGCCCCATGCAAGGTATGCTCCACACCAGGATAGCAAGTGGCACGCTTGCCTTGCAGCAAGCCCAATGTGCCTAAAACCATGGGGGCAGCACAGATAGCGCCGATCTTTCGACCAGCTTCAGCCTGCCGACGAAGTACCTCGGCCAATCCCTTATGTTCTTTCAGATTGGTCGAACCAGGCAGTCCGCCAGGCAAGAGCAGAAGGTCGGCATCGTCGAAGTTAGCGTTTTCGAACAGCATGTCGGCCTTAACGCACACGCCGTTGGTAGATTCCACCATCTCACGACCCATAATGCTCACGGTTATCACGTCCAATCCGCCTCTACGCAGAATGTCAACGGGAGCCAACGCCTCGATGTCTTCAAATCCGTCGGCCATGAATTGATACACTTTTGCCATATCCTTTTATTCGGTTTATCGTTATTATCGTTACTGCAAAAATAGCCATTTTCGGCGTAAGCATCGGCAAACAACGCGTATTTTTAAGCCCAACGTCACACTTTTTTGCGTTTCTTGTGTGAGAATTGAGGTAATAACGCGATTTATATGGGTGAAAGAGATGGGCAAAGCGGTCAAAAAACAGGTTTCCAAACACCTTATATTGAATATTAGTTTTCTTTGCAACAATGATAAAATAGCGAGCTTTCATTGCATCACAGCTACCATCACTCCCTACATTATATAACCTCAACAATCATCATATTATAGCACATACTCCGCATCAAGAGCGATAAATCCTCAACAAACGCCCCTAAACGTTTGCCATATTCGAAAGAATGTCTTATTTTTGCAATACGAATGGGGACGGGGAGGTTTGAGCTTCGCCGATGAAGACAAAGTGAATGACAGCACGACACCCCAAGATCCCCACCCCAACACAACGATGACGAACGCTTTCAGAACATACGGATGGCTCGCAATAACGGCATTGTGGCCCACGGGAAACATTGCGGCGCAGACCTTCGCCATCGAAACGGTGAACGACAGTCTAAACTATCTCACGCTAAAAACAGACTCTACAACCGATCGATGGACGCTGGCCTACCCCGTTTATCGCCTCGAAACGGGCGACGTAGATGGCGATGGACGAACGGAAGCGCTGGTGGGCGTGATTAAAAGCACACGATTCTACCCGCAACGAGGACGCAGACTCTTCGTATTTAAGAACTATAAAAACCGCGTTAGGTCTATGTGGATGGGCTCGAAACTGGGTGGCATTCTGCAAGATTTTCGCTTCGTGAATGGCGTGGTACGAAGTTTGGAAACCACAACTAGTGGCCGTTACGTGGTGGCCGAATATCGCTGGCAGGGTTTCGGCTTCGAATTCGTTAGGTTTTTGGTCGTTAAAGTGGGGCGTAAAGAGGCGTTGAAGGTCTTTAACCAATAGTGGGTTGCGCAAAACAACAAGTTCCCCAAACCACTCAACACCAACTGGCGCAATGGCGCACACAATAATAAACTAGGCGACAAGCACGCCTAAAAAGCATAGAGAGAACCGCCTTCGGGGCAGAGATGGTAAGCAAAAACAAGCCCGTATCGCCATCATCGCCCCCGCTAAGGCAAGAAAATAAAGTACAAAACCCGAAGTGCAAGCCATCTTACAAGGTAATGGCGCGCACCTCATTAAAACAGAATTACCAATGAGAAAAACCCTACTACTAATCGTATTCATCGCATTGGGGATGGCAGTGTATGCCGACAACAACTCCAAACGGGTGATTTTACCTGGTAAGGGCAAACTAGACGTGGAGCGTTTCAATAAGGAGGTGAACCTAAAAACCGACCTTTCGAAACTCTCGCTTGCCGAACTGCGCATACTAAAAAACGCTTTCAAGGCACGCGAAGGCTTCATCTTCAAAGAAGCCGACCTGCGTGGCATCTACGGACAAACATCGTGGTACGACTCAATTATGTGGAACCGCGCAGACAACCTTAACGAAACGCTCGACGAAAACAATCCCAACGACTGGGGACAAAGGCTCCCGCAACTAACCATTGCCGAACAAACCTTCCTCAAGAAGATTGAACAGCAAGAGAAAAAGATACTGAACAACAAGGCCATCTTGCCAAAAGGCCACGTCGTTAACCTCGACCTGCTGCTCAATCCTTATCAGCTAGAAACCTTCGACCCCAGATTGCACGCTGCCATGAGTCGTCAAGGCTTCGCCATCGTACCAGAGCGGTTGCAGCAGTTGTTCCACGTTTACGAGAAGAACGACTACTCCAACTTCCCCAGTTTCGTAACCACCGACCTCTATTTGCAGCTTTTCCACTTCTATTTCGACAACATCCTGCGCGACACCGAAGAGAAAAAGCTCGACTCGCTGGTAACGGCCTTCTCGCGAGGGATGTTTAACCGCATGACCAAACTGGCAACCACGCCCTCAACGGGCAAGCAAACCAAGGCCGCAGCAGCCTTCTGCCAGGCCTATTTTGCCGTGGCCATCGCCCTTTCTACAGGCAAAACGCCTGCCGGAGTTACTGCCGCCTATAAGCAGCATGTGGCTTCCGAGATTAAGAAGGTTAAAGCTTCAGAAAACACCTATTCTACATTCTTGGGCTATACCGAGGTAAAATATCCCTATTCGCTTTATCGTCCGCGTGGGCATTACAGTCGTTCAGAACGCATCAAGCATTATTTCCGCACCATGATGTGGCTACAAAGCGTGCCGTTTGGCACCGATAGGCCCGACCAACTCAAACGAGCCATGCTCATTGCACACGTCGTTGGCAGCGACCCACAGATGAAGAGCGCCTACAACGCCCTGTTCGAGCCCATCACTTTCCTCTTTGGCGAACCCGACAACATCACCATCATGCAGGTTTACGACCTGATGCAGGGTGCTGCTCCCGAGAAAGTGTTCGTTAACGAACAATGGTTGAACGACATTGCAAAACGTATCGACGAAGTGGGCGAAAAGCAAACGCGCATCCGTCCCAAAGTGAGTCTCACCTCGCGCAATAAGATTAACCTGATGCCTCAACGTTACATGCCCGACGCCGAGGTGTTAAACGAAATGGTTGACGAGAAACACAAGCCCACCAAACGCGACGTTCCGAGTGGGCTCGACGTGTTTGCCGCCCTTGGAACATCGGCTGCCGAGCGCATATTGGTAGAAGAACAGAAGGAAGACAAACGCTGGGAGGGCTTTTTACCCACGCTGAAAGCCATGAAGCAACGCATGAAAGAGATTGACTGGAACAGCAGTGTGGCCAACAGATGGGTTGATGCCTTGGCCAAAATGAACAAGCCTGTGGCACGCGCACCTTACTTCATGCTCACCACGCAATGGGAAAAGAAGAACCTGAACACCGCTCTGGCCTCGTGGGCAGAACTGAAACACGACGCCATTCTATACGCCAAGCAACCCATGGGAGCAGAATGTGGCGACGCAGGACCACCCGAACCCATCGTGAAAGGTTATGTTGAGCCCAACGTTCCGTTCTGGAAGAAGGCCGTAGAGCTAATGACGCAAATCGATGAGGTGTTTAAACGCTACAAGATAAACACGCCCAAGATGGACGCCACCACAGAAAGGGTGAAGGAAATGGCCGAATTTCTGCTACGCATTAGTGAAAAAGAACTGTCTGCCGACCCCATTCTCACAGACGAGGAATACCAAAGCATCGAGATTATCGGTTCGACTGTCGAGAACATTTCGCTTGACTTGGTGCGGAACGACAACCAATATCTAGATGGCTGGGACAACGTGGAAGGGGCCGATAAGAGCGTGGCCGTGATAGCCGACATATACACCGCCAACATGTCTAACAACCCCGTTCCCTCCATTCTCTATGCAGGTACAGGCCCGGCATTCGTCATCTACGTGGCCGTACCTGTGGGTAACGAGCTTTATTTAATGCGTGGCGCAGTGCTATCATACCGCGAATTGAAACAGTCGACCGACCAACAACGGCTCACCGACGAGGAATGGCAAGAGAAACTCAAAACCAAACCTTATCTGGGCGTGCCTAAATGGATGGACGAAATTACCGTTCCGCTAGACAATATGCCACTAGATAACGAAGAAATGTTTTATAGTTCGGGATGTTAGGCGAGTGAGCCTGCCTAGAACACCTAGGAAATACAACTCGCTAAAACGCCCTGTGCCCTAGTATCACTAGCAAACCAGGGCCGCACCCCCGAACTGCGCCTCCTTGACTAAGGATAATAAGCATGCTTAAAAAAGTATTTCAACACTTCTACGTCGCACCCCTGTTGCCCTTTAAGGCAATGGGGTGCGCGTTCTTCTTACATGTTGCAAGTCTTTGTCGCAGCGTGCTTATGGTCTTATACCTAACCTTTTCGTTCGCGGGTGGTGTGCAAGCGCAGACTTCCGACACGCTATCCGTGGTGTTCACAGGCGACATTCTGCTCGACCGAGGTGTGCGTAAACGCATCGAATACCTAGGGTTGCGCAGCCTTGTTAGGCCAAAGCTGCAACAAGTTTTTAAGCAATCGCGCTTCGTAGTGGGTAACCTAGAATGCCCCGCAACCAAAATCAAACGGCCCGTGTTTAAGCGTTTCGTGTTCAGGGGCGAACCCGAATGGCTCTCATGGCTCACCAATAACGGCTTTACCCACCTCAACTTGGCCAACAACCACAGCATAGACCAAGGCCGCGACGCATTGATGGATACGCACCTGAACATTAAACAGGCAGGCATGACACCCTTCGGGGCGGGCGAAAACATGCTTGATGCCTCACAGCCCCTACTGCTGGCCACCCATCCGCGCCCCGTTTACATCTTGGCTTCTCTACGTCTGCCACTCGAAAACTTTGCATACCTAACCGATAAGCCATGCGTTAGCCAAGAACCCTTAGACAGTTTGGTGGCCCGCATCAAGCGTTTGCGTCTAAGTCAGCCCAACGCCTACATCGTGGTAAGCCTGCATTGGGGCACCGAACATCAGCTCTCACCCTCGGCCCAGCAACGCCATCACGCGCGCCTATTGGTAAACGCAGGAGCCAATCTCCTTGTTTGCCATCACACCCATACCCTGCAAACCACCGAACAATACAGGGGTAGCACCATCTTTTACAGCATCGGCAACTTTATTTTCGACCAAACAAAACCCATCAACACTCGCGCTTGCGTGGTTAGACTGGTGCTTACGGCGAACGAAGCGCACGTGGAAACCATCCCCATAGAGATAAACGCCTGTGTTCCCGAAATGGTTTTGGGCGAGCAAGCCAAGTCGTTCGCCCCCTAACCTTGAAGCCAAAACCAAATCCTTCGTTAGGTTTCTGCCATAGAAAGTCAAGCGGTCATACCCCAAACGCAATCCAGTTGCATGGCATCTTTTATGCCTCCACAAAGCGCTTTCTTACTGTTCGATTTGCGAAACATTTGCTTCTGAAACACGTTAAATAAGTTCTTGTAGTAAGCTTTTTAATTACTCGCCTTGGTATTGCATAGATGGAACCCTCTTCCATGTCATCTGGAACATCCTTCCATCTCATCTGGAACCCTATTCCAAATGATATGGAATTCGATTCCCAATGATATAAACTTTGCCAATAGATAAGATTATTCATAACGAATATATAATCAATGCTTTATGTCATTTATATCAGCGCATTACATCCGCATTGATGATGCGCCTGCCCAAGTTAACAAACAACTCGCAAATGCCGGCATATAGGTGAAGGATATTGCGCAAACTACTGCGCAGCATTGTACCATCTACCGCATAATGGTTGGTTCGTTGCAATGGGCAGGATTGAGAGAAACATGCGCAACATTGACCGTACACATCGCAAACGCCAAACGAGGGCACACTGCACGCCCACCAATCAAAAGTTTGCTAAAAAGAAGTTATCTTTTCCTATCCTGCCTGTTTTCGCCCAAAAGATAGCCTATTTCTCTTATTTTATTATTACTTTTGCACCGTAACACTAACATATCGACTATTTACCAAAGACGCATATAACGCAATCTGCTATGCTTCTGCGCGCTAACATAAGATGAAATGAAACTAAGTTATTAAACTAAATCTTTACACAATGACATTTTACCTATCAAAATGCAAGCCTCAAAAGGTTCTTGCAACAACCCTCCTGTTGTATGGCAGTATGGGTTTGCAGGCGCATGCACTTACGGTTGGCACGGCTAAAAGCCCTTCCAATGCGCAAGAAACTACCGCCCCTGCCAGTTCGCCAACCGCATTAAACACAATCGAACACCAACCATCTAATGCCACCAATCTGCAAACGGGCAGGCAAGTGCGAGTGAAAGGACATGTGGCAGATGCCAATGGCGAGCCCATTGTGGGTGCAACGGTGACGCAACGCGGAACGAAAAACGCCACCGTTACCGACATCGACGGCAACTTCACTATCGAAGTGCCTGCCCAAAGCGAACTAACCGTGAGCTATATTGGCTTTGCCGACCAAACGGTGAAGGCTGCTCAAGACGTAACCATCGTGCTGAAAGCCAACGAAGAATCGCTAGACGAAGTGGTGGTGGTTGGTTATGGCGTGCAAAAGAAGGTGAACCTAACGGGTGCCGTATCGGCCGTTAAGGGCGACGAATTGCAGATGCGCCCCATCACCGACGCTTCGCAGGGCTTGCAGGGCATGGTGCCTGGTCTGCTTGTTACCAACAACAAGGCTGGCCGACCTGGCGCAACGGGTACGCTAAGCCTTCGCGGACAGGGCAACCTCTCTGGAACTGGTCACCCATACGTACTGGTTGACGGTATCGAAATGAGCCTATCCGACATTAATCCCAACGACATTGAGAGCATCTCGGTGCTTAAAGACGCCGCCGCTTGTGCCATTTACGGTGCTCGTGCCGCGTATGGCGTTATCTTGGTAACGACAAAGAAGGGTGCCGAGGGCAAACTGCACGTTAGCTATCAAGGCTCGGTGGGATGGTCGTCGCCAACGGTTTTGCCAAAAATGGCTAATGCCTTAGAGTTCGCCCACTTCTGGAACGACGGCGTTACCAATGCTGGCTCGTCGCGCCTTTATAGCGCAGAGAAGTTGGAAAAGCTTAGACAGTACATGGAAAACCCCGAAAGCGTGAACCCCTGGTATGAGTTGCCAGCCAACGCCAACATGAACCCCGCCTTCGAAAACTCTGAAAGCGGTGTGGGAAACGTAGACTACTTTAAGCTGCACTACAAAAACAGCGCCTTTAAACAACAACACAACCTGAGCTTTAGCGGTGGAACTAAAGCCGCACAATATTATATCTCAGGCGGATATCTTGAAGAAGACGGTATTCTTCGTTATGCCGACATCAACTATAAGCGTATGAACGTAGCCTCGACCATTAATTCGCAGATTACGCCGTGGATGAAAATGAAGTTTGGTTTGAAGTTCCGCCACTCGCTAGATAAGACTCCCTTCGGCAGCGGTGCTATCGCCGATGGGTTCTTCCACTCGCTGGCGCGCTTCCGTCCTACGGTTTCGGTGGTAGACCCCAACGGACATTTCACCGAACTTTCGATGATTCCCTACTTGCAAAGTGGCACATACACCCGCACCAAACAAGACCTGATGAACCTCAGCGGTGGTTTAGAGTTCAACCCCTTCAAGGGTTTCAACATCTACTTAGACTATACTTACAAGCTCTCCAACTGGTCGTATCAGGCCAAGAGCGTGGCTCCGCTCATCTATGGAGCCGATGGCGTGAGCACGTCTAAGGGCGTTCGCAGCGAGCTAGGCATATCGGCGCAAGGCGGTTTTACGCGTGCCGAGAGCCATACACGCTACCAAAACATCAGTCTTTACGGCAATTACACGTTCTCGTTGTTCGATGCCCACAACCTGACGCTTATGGGTGGCTACCAAGAAGAAGACAACGACTACGACTATCTCTACAACGGCATCACGGGAATTTACTCTACCACCAACCCAAATGTGGGTATGGGAACGGGCGACAGACCTGTAACCGACACGCGTAATGGCTGGGCCACGCGCGGTTTCTTCGGTAGGATAAACTACGATTACAAAGGTCGCTACCTCGTTGAGTTCAACGGACGTTACGACGGTTCTTCTCGTTTCTTGCCCGAACATCGTTGGGGGTGGTTCCCCTCTGTGTCGGTGGGCTGGAATATCACACAAGAGAAGTTCATGGAGCCTATCACCAGCACGCTCTCTCACCTTAAACTGCGCATGTCTTACGGTCGTTTGGGCAACCAATCGGGTGCAGCGCTCTACACTTTTGTCTCTATCATGCAACTAAGCGACAGGCTTGGCCAGTACATCTTCCCCGAAGGACGCCGCATGTACATCAATGCGCCAGCCGTGATAAACAGCGCCACGACGTGGGAAAAGGTAAATAGCAAAAACATCGGACTAGACTTTGGCCTGCTGGGTAATGCCCTTACGGGTAGTTTCGACCTCTTCGAGCGCAACACTAGCGACATGCTTGGCCCAAGTGTAGACTATCCCGACTACTTCGGAGCTAAAGCACCGCAAACCAACAATGCCTCGTTGCGCGACCGCGGATGGGAATTAACGCTGAACTATCGTGGTAAAATAGGTCGCGACATCGACTTCCAAGTGGGTGGTTCGCTGTCAGACGCATCGACCGTTGTTACCGAATACGCCAACCCAACGGGTAATGACCCCGCAGGATCTTGGTACAAGGGCAGGCGAGTTGGTGAAATATGGGGCTATCGCGTAGATGGCATCATACAAACACAGGCCGAAGCCGACCAATATAACAGCACCTACAACACCTCGTACTTTACAACCAAGCCCTGGGAACCAGGCGACTTGAAGTTCAGAGACCTTAACGGCGACAAGAACATTAACAACGGCAAGAACGTTTTGGGCGATATGGGCGACGTGGAGGTTATCGGCAACACCACGCCCCGCTATCAATACACCATCAATGGTATGGTTAGCTGGAAGGGATTGAGCCTTAGCTTGATGTTCCAAGGTGTGGGTAAGCGCGACTGGAACCCTGCGGGCAACATCTACTTTTGGGGTTCGGGCCCCTACGCACAAGTAACTGTGTTCAAAGAACACCTTGATTACTGGACAAAAGATAACCCCAACGCCTACTATCCACGACCTTACATCAACACAGCAGGTGCTGTGGGCGCGCATAGTGCCAAAACCTTGCGCCACACAACCGACCGTTATCTGCAAAGCGCAGCCTATTGCAGGCTCAAAAACATAACGCTTAGCTACATCCTACCCAAACATTTGGTGAAGAAAGCCAACCTTGAGCAGGTGCGCGTGTTCTTCTCTGGCGAGAACCTACTTACCTTTACCAAGCTTAAAGGCATGTTCGACCCCGAAGGAGTCTTTACTCAAAACGACTATAACAAGGAAGGTGGCAAGAACTATCCTATGAATAAGGTGGTGTCGTTTGGGCTTACTGTCAACTTATAACTAAAATATACGCAAGATGAAACTTACACATTATATATATATAGGAGCGTTGACGCTATCCGTTTCGAGCTGCTTCGACCTCAATAAAGAACCCGAAGGCGTGCTTTCTACCGTTAAGCCGTTTACGGGAGTTGGCGAAATGACCAGCTATCTCGACCAATTTTACGAGTCGGGGGTACGCGAACAGGGCTTCAATTGGACGGGAGCGTACATCGCTAGCGGCGACTTGATCAGCGACAACATGTCGGGAAGCGCCATCAACACTCGTCTCAACGGCGACCTCACCCTTGCCAACGCAGGTAAATTGGATGCCTATACCCATATACGCAACGTCAACTTTATGCTTACCAACCTAGGCAATTGCGACGAAAAGGGCTCTGCACGCTACAAGCAATGCGTGGGCGAGGCGCACTATTTCAAGGCTTGGTTCTACTATACGCTGTTTAAAAGCTACGGACAACTTACGTGGTTGGACAAGCCCCTTGACCCAAATACAGACCAAATGCTGTTGCCACGCGCCAACCGAACGGTGATTGCAGACAGTATTCTCTCTGAACTAGACAAGGCCATTGCCAACCTTAACGAGCAAAACAGTGCGGCATCGATGCGCGTTCATCGTGATGTGGCTCGCGCCTTAAAGGCCGAAGTGGCCCTATACGAAGCTACTTGGGAGAAATATCACAAAGCAAAGAACGACCCTTTCTTCGATCCTACCGTTACGCCTGAAAAGATTTCGGACTATCTGAACCAATGTGTTGAGGCCTGCAAGGCCATCGTAGACCGCAAAGTGTGGAGCATCTACACCACCAACAACACGACGAACGACTATCGACAGCTGTTCCAAACCGAAGACTTATCTAACAACAAGGAAGTGCTTTGGTTTAAACGCTACGATGGAACGAACATCGGAAACAACGTAGACCGTTACCTTAACAAGGGCGGAGGAAGTGCTGGCATAACGGCTTCGCTGGTAGACGACTACCTAACCATCGACGGACAGCCCTTTGTTGGCACGGCTAAGACCGACGCGAAGAAGGTTTTTGGCGACGAACTTAAACCCACCTTGCGCGACCCGCGCCTATCTCAAACGGTGTGTATGCCGGGTCAACAGCTGCGTCCTGACGAAGGTCCGTACAAGCTTCCACCGCTAACGGGGGCAAGCTATCACAAAAACGAGACGGGCTACTCCATACTCAAGCACGTACAAATTGACTTCAAGGGAAGCCTAGACGCCGAATTCCGTGGCAGCACACCAGGCATTCAGTTCAGGTATGCAGAGGTTTTGCTCAACTATGCCGAAGCGTTGGCCGAACTGGATGGTGCTGCAAACGCCGCAAAAATTGTGGAGTTGGTGTCTCCCTTACGTAAACGCGTGGGCATGCCCGATATGGATTTCGACCGCGAATACAACACTTCGGCCGACTATCCTTTCCATACGCTCGACAAATACTTACAAGCCGTTAGGCGCGAAAGGCGCGTTGAGCTAGCCATCGAAGGCAAACGCTTCGACGACATCATGCGTTGGGCTGCCGCTCAAGAACTCATCGTGGGTCAACGAGCCGTTGGCGCACTCTTCGTGGGCAGCAATTTAGAGAACAATCCTGCATACGGTGGAAAGCTAGTTTACGACAAAGCCACGGGCAACAACCTCTACCTGACGGGTAAAACGGGCGATGAACTGCGCTATATTCTGCCCAGCAACCCTGCGGGCAACGAGCAAGGCTGGCGTTTTAACCCCGCTCGCGACTACCTGCTACCCATCGCCCCACGCATGCTTAACCTCACCGAGAATCAATGGAAGCAAAATCCTGGATGGGAATAGCAAGTGAAGTAGTTGACGAATAGACGTATTAACAAGTAGACAAGTTAATCAGTGAACGAGTTGACAAGTCAATCAATGAACAAGTTGACAAGTTAATCAGCTGAAAAGTTCACAAGTAAACGAGTTAACAAGTAGACTAATAATTAAAACAACAAAGCATCTCACTCCCCTCTCCTCTTGGAGAGGGGTTGGGGGTGAGGCCTTTTTCACCTCTTCCCTTTAAAGAAAGGATTGGTGGTGAGACCTCTTTTTACAATCACAAACAATGAACAGAAACCTCTCTCTTTCCCTAACGGGAGCGGCATTGCTTGCACCGATGACCGACGCCACGGCTCAAACCAAGCAAGTACAGCACAAGAAGCCCATGAATATCGTGTATATCATGAGCGACGACCACTCGTATCAAACCATCAGCGCATACGATAAACGGTTTATCGAGACGCCAAACATCGACTGGATTGCCAACAATGGCGTGCGATTTACCAACAGCTATGTGGCCAATTCGCTTAGCGGTCCCTCGCGCGCTTGTATGCTTACGGGCAAACACAGTCATGCCAACGGCTTTACAGACAACACCAAGACCTTCGACGGAAGCCAACAAACCTACCCCAAGCTGCTGCAAAAGGCGGGCTACCAAACGGCAATGATTGGCAAATGGCACCTTACCTCCGACCCAACAGGATTTAATTATTGGGACATTCTCATTGGTCAAGGCGACTATTATAACCCCGATTTCAAATGCAACGGTCAGAAAATGAAACGGCCTGGCTATGTAACCAACGTCATTACCGACGTTGCGCTCGACTGGCTAGAAAACAAACGCGACAAGGATAAACCTTTCTGCCTGCTGCTTCACCATAAGGCGCCACACCGCGTATGGGCTCCCGACACCTGCGACCTCGACCTTTACAGCGATCGCACCTATCCCCTACCCGCCACTTTCTATGACAACTACGAAGGCCGACAGGCTGCCGCCAAGCAAAAGATGAGCATCATAAAGGATATGGACATTGTTTACGACCTGAAAATGGCCGACAAAGAGAACGAGATTCACTCGAACAAGTGGCTCGAAAAATGGGGAAGAGAGGCCCGATTGCGCATGTCGCCATCGCAAAGAGAACAATGGGATAGGCACTACGACCCTATTATCAAGAAGTTTAAGGAAGATAAGCTCACGGGAAAAGCGCTCGCCGAATGGAAGTATCAACGCTACATGCACGACTATATGCGTGTTATCCATAGCGTAGACCGCAACGTGGGTAGGGTTATCGACTATCTTCGCGAACACAATTTGCTAGACAATACGCTCATCGTGTACACCTCCGACCAGGGTTTTTACATGGGCGAGCACGGCTGGTTTGATAAGCGCTTCATGTACGAAGAGTCGTTTCGCACGCCATTACTGATATATATGCCCGGCGGAAAGCGTGGCGACATCACGGAGATGGTGCAAAACATCGACTACGCCCCTACCTTCTTGCAGCTCGCTGGCGTAAAAGTGCCGAGCGACATACAGGGTGTTTCGATGCTACCTCTTCTCAAAGGCAAGCGTGTGCCATGGCGTAAGTCGCTCTATTATCACTATTACGAGTTCCCCGACGAGCACAACGTGTGCAGACATTACGGTGTAAAGAACCAACGTTATGTGCTGATGCACTTCTACGACGACATCGACGCATGGGAACTTTACGACCTAAAGACCAACCCGTCACAGTTGAACAACATCTATGGTAAACCTGGAACGGAGGCCGTTACACGCGACTTGAAGAAAGAGTTGCTACGCCTGCAAGAGCAATATAACGACCCAATAAGGCACAAGATGTAAGGCTACACGCGCCTTAAGCAAACAATTGCCAAGCAGGGGGCACTATTATCAGGTACTACCCATGGCATCAATGCGTGGCCGACAGTGATTCTGTCGGCCACGTTTCCTTCATCACTCCCACGAAAATAACATCCTCCCATCCCAGCATATAGGAAGCCACCCCTCCTTATATAATATGTACGCGCGCGCGTACGCGAGAGAAAACGTTTGTCGTTGTCTACTTTTTTCAAAACTTCTTTCTCGTTAGTCATCCACCATATTTCACCCCATCTACCCCCATTTTCTAACCTCGCACAACACTCTTGTTAAACCCATGCGATGAAGTTTATCATCCAACGTTTTGTTACCTCTAAGATGTAACCCTGTTACTTGTTAAATGGAACCTTGTTACATATCATCTGGAACACCCTTCCATCTTACATGTAACAAAGGTACCAAACATTGGGAACTTGCCAAGTGCCTAAAAAGCTCGCTACAAAGGCTGTTTTCAAGGAAATTCAAACAATAGCCAACCCAACGCAAAAGCATTCTGAACAGAAAACGATGGCAACCCAATCATATCGCCCACACACAAAAAGACGTAGGCTAATTGCCAAATCTCAGGCTCATAAAACCATTTTTCAGGAGCAGGCACAAAGACATGAGGCAACACCAAAACCATATTTTCTCTCCCGCTTTTGCATTTCTATACATTTCCCCAAAAAGTCTTTTTTGAGGCCTAAAACTTGTAAATCTGTAAATATTTATGCCCAAGCAAGAGTAACAAACGTTAATAAATTATAACCGAAAATATTACAAAATCACCCTTAAACACTTTATATAAGGGCATTATACCAATTCGACACATGTTATTAAACATGTTAACCTTTAAAGAAAAAGAAGAGAAAAGGGCTGGTTTTAGATAATAATTCGCTATATTTGCATCGTCTTTTGACACACACCTATCAGCAACCATGCAAAAATGGTTTAACAAGCGAATTTTGATACCATTATTCATTTCGCCCATGTTGTACCTATAAGAATTTAAAATGAGACTGAAAAGAACAATTAAAACGATTGCTTTTACAGCACTTCTCACGATGTGCGCCACACCAATGGCAGCGCAAGACCTACTGGCTAGACAAGCACCCGTTGACCGAAAAATGAAATCGGTAGACACGCTCGCACTGCAAAACATCCTAAGAAGAGAAGCGGCAATGTCGCCTGCATCAAACCTCTACGACTCGTGGGACAACACCCGCACCCACAACGTCACGGCTCTGCCCGACTCGTTTCTCATCAACCTACGTCATTTCTGCATGCCAACACCCAGCCGAGTTGTAACAAGTAACTTCGGAAGTCGTTGGGGCCGCCAACATAAAGGCTTGGATATAAAGGTTTATATTGGCGACACCATACGCGCAGCATTCTCTGGCAAGGTGCGCATAGTGAAATACGAGGCTGCTGGATACGGCAAGTACATCGTGATTAGACACCCCAACGGATTGGAAACCATCTATGGACACCTCTCCAAACAACTGGTAGCAGAGAACGAAGACGTAAGGGCAGGCGACCCAATTGGACTTGGTGGCAACACCGGACGAAGCACTGGTTCGCATCTTCACTTCGAAACACGCCTCTGCGGTGTAGCTCTTAACCCCGCCCTATTCTTCGACTTCAGGGCACAAGACGTGGTTGCCGATAACTATATGTTCCGTCGCTCTAACTACGAAATGGCTTCGGCCGAGGCAACACGTTTGCGTGGAGTAGTTGGAAACGGTGGATATAACCGCGAAGACGTGTATGGAAAGGTGGGACGTGATAAGGACGAAGCACCACAAGCACCTCAATACAACGCTACCGAGAAACTTTATCATAAGGTATCATCGGGCGAAACATTGGCCACTATCGCAGAAAAGCGTGGCGTTAGCATCGACACGATCTGTCGACTTAACCACATGCGCCGCAACGATAAGATTAGGCCAGGACAAATTCTACGTTACTCGTAAAATATGAAACACTAGATTTAAGACATTATAAAAACACAACGATGGCGGGCAGACCATAATGGTTTGCCCGCCATTGGTGTAAATAAGGCGAACAAACAGCAACAACAGGCCTCACCCTCAGCATTTCCCCAAAGGGAGCAGGGAGCAAAATCCATTGCCGATTATACGAATAACGGCACCATTTTATCCTTTAAATCACGACGACAAGCGAAAAGATGAGGGGGCGATTTAGCGCCATTCATCACGCCATTTACAAAGCACCGCTCTCCTCGCTCCATTTGGAGAGCATTTGGAGGTGAGGCTTTTTTCCTGTCTTCCTTGTAAAATCAGTAAGTTTACACTACCTTTGCATACAAAGAAACACAAACGCATCAATATGGCAAAACGTAACATCGCCGTCGTTTTGGCGGGCGGAGTGGGAAAGAGATTGGGCATGACCACACCCAAACAGTTCTTCAAAGTGGCTGGAAAGATGGTTATCGAGCACACGGTGGATGTGTTCGAGCGTAACGCGCACATTGACGAGATAGCCATTGTAAGCAACGCCATGCTCATTGCAGACATCGAAAACATCGTACTTAAAAACGGGTGGGCCAAGGTGAAGCGTATCCTTAAAGGTGGAAACGAACGCTACGAGTCGAGCCTTTCGGCCATTAAGGCCTACGAAAACGAATCCGTTAACCTTATTTTCCACGATGCCGTGCGCCCACTAGTTAGCCAACGCATCCTTAATGATGTGGTGGAGGCATTGCAAACCTACTCGGCCATCGACGTGGCCATGCCTTCTGCCGACACCATTATTGAGGTTGAGGGCGACTTTATCAGTCATATACCCGACCGTTCACGGCTTCGTCGTGGACAAACGCCGCAGGCTTTCGCGCTCGAAGTTATCAAAGAGGCCTACGAAAAGGCACTACTCGACCCCAATTTCAAGACCACCGACGATTGCGGAGTGGTGAAAAAATACCTGCCGCAAACGCCTATCTACGTGGTGGAAGGCGAAGAAAGCAACATGAAACTTACCTACAAGGAAGACACTTACATGCTAGACAAGCTTTTTCAGCTGCGCAACAACGAGGCCGAACGTATCGATTTGGCCCAAGTTTCGCTCGCTGGGAAGGTGGCCATCGTGTTTGGAGGTAGTTACGGAATTGGTGCCGACACGGCCAAGATGCTGGAAGAGCGGGGGGCTAAGGTGCATTGTTTCTCGCGCAGTAGCAATGGCGTAGACGTGGGCAACAAAGAAGATGTAGCACGCGCGTTTGCAGAAGTGGCTCAGAAAGAGGGCAGAATAGATTACGTGGTAAATACGGCTGGACTACTACAAAAGGAACCTTTGGCCACGATGAACTATGCCGACATCGCTTATAGCGTGCAAACCAACTACATGGGAACGGTAAATGTGGCTCTCGCCGCTTATCCCCACCTCAAGCAGAGCGGTGGTAGGCTGGTGTTTTTCACCTCTTCGTCGTACACGCGCGGTCGCGCTTTTTACAGCATCTACTCGTCTACCAAGGCCGCCATCGTTAATTTTGTGCAAGCCGTTGCACAAGAATGGGAGGCCGACGGCATTCGTATTAACTGCATCAACCCCGAAAGAACGAAGACACCCATGCGTGTAAAGAACTTCGGAATAGAACCCGACGACACCCTACTGGCATCTGAAAAGGTGGCCGAAGCTACTTTGCGCACCCTGCTTTCGGATGATACAGGATTGGTGATAGACGTTAGGAGGGCACACGATGAACACTAATTCGCCCCTGCAACGTTTCAAACAACGCCACCTTCGAGCCTGTCAACTTAAACAACTGACCATCCTCGAGGCCATACACGATATCTGCCAACGCCACGCCATACCCTATTGGCTCGACGGCGGAACACTTTTGGGCGCGGTAAGGCATGGTGGATTTATCCCCTGGGATGACGACATAGACATCGCCATGCGAAAGGCCGACATGATGCGCTTTGTGGAAGTGGCGCAAAAGGAACTTCCCAAGGGGCTAATCGTGCAGTCGCCATTGATAGACAAACATCTGAAAGAGCCCATTACCAAAGTGCGCGACCTCAATTCGTTCTTCGTTGAGCCTGGCGACGACTTCTCGCACGATTACGAAAAGGGCCTTTTTGTAGACATCTTTCCCTTCATTCCCTACCCCACCCTTTCGCGCAAACTCGTTAAAAAGCTAACGTTGGGCATCTCACGAAGCTATTCCATCCTCCATAAAGCCCACCATTACAGTTTCCGTTCGTTTGCCGAATTCTTCTGGTTTGGTGCAAAATACGCCATTTGCCGTACTGTTTGGGCTGTGTTGTGCGCCTTTAACAACGACCGCAACACGTATATCTCCAACATCCTACACAACAACGGCTACGGCATCATGCACCGTCAAGACAGCGTTTTCCCCTTAACCGAAATCACTTTCGAGGGCAAACGCTTCATGGCCCCTTGCAATCCCGATGCCTACCTGCAAGACCTCTACCGCAATTACATGGAAATTCCCCCCGTAGAGAAACGTAAAATCCACGCCATTTTTGTGTTAGAGACACTGGAAGAAGAGGGTGAATAGGAAGTTGGAGAAGAAGCATAGGCACTGCAACGATATCAGAAAGCCTCACCAACACGGCCAAAGGAATAACCTTCCTACAAGCATTGGATGTATAATAGTATGGCGCAAGACTTCAATCGCAAAATCATTCACATCGACATGGATGCCTTCTATGCCTCGGTGGAACAACGCGACGACCCCTCGTTGCGTGGAAAACCCGTGGGCATTGGTAGTGAAGACAAGCGCGGGGTGTTGTGTACGGCCAGCTATGAGGCACGCAAATACGGGGTACATTCGGCCATGTCGGGCGCGCAAGCTAAGCGAATGTGTCCCGAACTGATACTGATACCACCCAATTTCAAGAAATACAAGCAGGTGTCGCAACAGGTTCACGAGATATTTCACCGCTACACGGACATCGTTGAACCGCTATCGCTAGACGAAGCTTATCTAGACGTTACACAAAACAAGCAAGGAATAGAACTGGCCGTTGACATAGCGAAGCGCATCAAACAAGAGATATACGACGAATTGCACCTCACAGCCTCGGCTGGTGTGTCGTTTAACAAGTTCCTGGCTAAGGTTGCGTCCGACTTTCGCAAGCCCAACGGCATCACGGTGATACATCCCAGTCGCGCCATGCACTTCATCGACAATCTGCCCATCACCGACTTTTGGGGCGTTGGACATAAAACTGCCGAGACGATGCACGCTATGGGCATCTTCAATGGTGTCGACTTGCGCCAGCTTTCACGACTTCGACTGCGACAAGTGTTCGGTAAGGCAGGCGAGACGTACTACAACTTCGCTCGCGCCATCGACCCCCGACCCGTTGAACCACATTGGGTAAGGAAGTCGGTGGGATGCGAACGCACCTTCGAAGAAGACAGTTCGAGCCCCAATGTGCTGCTAACCGAGCTCTATCGCTTGGTGTTAGAGTTGGTGGAACGCCTGAAAAGGAACGACTTTAAGGGGCGAACGCTGACGCTAAAAGTGAAGTTCCACGACTTTACACAGATTACGCGCAGCAGAACAGCACTTCACATCCTTCGAAAAAAAGAAGAGATCCTGCCCATAGCAAAGGCTTTATTAAGCGATGTAGACTACTCCTCGCACCCCATAAGACTGCTGGGCGTACAGGTTTCGAACATCAACGACGGGCCACATCGTCCACAATGGATACAACTTGAATTGCCGTTTAAGAAGAGGAGTTAAGGAATTCTCTTTGAGGAGTTATGAAGTTCTTTTTGAGGAGTTATGGAGTTAAGGAGTTAAGGAGTTAAGCCAATAGTCTTGCTGCAGAGTAACTATGGCTTAACTTCTAACGAGCAAAGCGAGTGATAACTCCTTAACTCCATAACTCCTCAAAAGAAATCAACCCTCAACTCCTATGCATACGGCTTAACTTCTAACGAGCAAAGCGAGTGATAACTCCTAAACTCCATAACTCCTCAAAAGAAATCAACCCTCAACTCCCCATACATACGGTTTAACTCCTAACGAGCAAAGCGAGTGATAACTCCTTAACTCCATAACTCCTCAAAAAGAACTCCATAACTCCTAATTAAAAATGGACCCAACAAAAACATACCCCGCCCTGATGAAGGGCAAGAAAATAATGTACGTTCACGGCTTTGGCTCGTCGGGGCAGTCGGGAACGGTAACGCTTTTGCGCACACTTATGCCCGAGGCCACAGTCGTTGCGCCCGATCTGCCTTTGCATCCCGCCGAGGCCTTAGCGCTTCTTCGGCAGACGTGCGATACCGAAAAGCCCGACCTCATCATTGGAACCTCGATGGGCGGCATGTATGCCGAGATGCTTAGAGGTGTTGACCGCATCCTGATTAACCCCGCTTTCGAGATGGGCGACACGATGGTGAAGCACAATATGGTGGGCAAACAGACCTTTCAAAACCCACGGGTAGACGGTGTACAAGACTTTATCGTAACCAAAGCATTGGTAAACGAATATAAGGAAATTACCACGCAGCTATTCAATGGCATAGACGAAACCGAGCGGCAACGCGTAACGGGCCTCTTTGGTGACGAAGATACGAGCGTAGACACCTTTGATATTTTCGCCCAACACTACCCCACGGCTATTCGTTTTCATGGTGGACACCGACTTACCGACAAGGTGGCGTTGCACTATCTCGTACCACTGATACGCCAAATAGACGACCGACAGATAGGCCGACAACGTCCTATCGTGTTCATCGACGCCAATACGCTGGCCGATAGTTACCAAAAGCCGATGCCCAGCATGCACAAGGCCTACGAAATGCTTATCGAAAACTACGACGTTTACATACTTGCGCCATCGCCAACAAACGCCCCCGAGCATATAACGACACAGATGGCATGGGTGGAACAGCACCTTAATGCACCCGCATTCAATCGTGTGGTGCTCTGCAACAACAGCAACCTGCTCTATGGCGACTACCTTATCTCGCGCCACGAACACCCCAACTTTCTTGGTTCGGCCATCCTTTTTGGCGGTAACGACCTCAAAACCTGGGACGATATCATCGTGTTTTTCGACCGACTTGGCGGGCAATAACCCCACTAACACTCAGCCTTTACCACACGCCAACAAAACGCTTAAACACCGCTTTATACGTTCACGTTGCCCTACAAGCGTTTTGTAGTGTGGCTACAAGCCAATTGTAGTGCCGCTACAAACCTTTTGTAGTCCCACTACAACACTTTTGTAGTCGCCATACAAAGCCTTTTGTAGTCACCCTACAAAGCATCTTGTACACCTCAAATTGGTTTCTCTACACTTCTTTTCGCTGCATTAATGGGGTCTGCACACACATCTTTTGCAGTGCCATTCATAGTATATGTACGGGCGAGAACAGGGTGTAGAAAGCGTTTACACAGGGCACACATATATAAGGAATGGCGTTGGAGCCACCCCCTAAAGGGCATACTCCAACGCCATTCCTTATGTTCTGCGGTACATCCATGAAACAAGCACGATGCCCTAAGCCTCATTATTAAGGCCTGTCGCTTACCTTTGTGCCAAATGTTGAGGGCTTCTCGGCCATCACAAATTCGAGTTTGCCACCCCGCATAATGTCCTTATAGTCGATATACGAACGGGTATATGGCTTGCCGTTAAGCTTAGCACTCTGAATATAGATGTTCTTGGCGCTATTGTTTTTAGCCTCAATGGTGAACGTTTTGCCACCACCCACGTTCACCACAGCCTTATTGAAGAGTGGCGAACCAAATATATACTTGCCACCAGCAGGCTCTACCTGATACAATCCCATAGAAGAAAGGATGTACCAAGCCGACATCTGACCCACGTCTTCGTTACCGCTAAGTCCGTCGATACCGTCGTTGTAAAGCGTGTTCATCACTTGGCGCAACTTAAGAGCAGCCTTCCAAGGCATACCTACATAGTTGTACATATATATAATATGGTGACTGGGCTCGTTGCCATGAGCATATTGACCGATAAGACCCGATATATCGGGCGACGCATCTGCCCCCATCTTACCATCGAGAATAAAGAGTGAGTCGAGTTTTGCCACAAACGGTTTCTCGCCACCAAAGCATTTCACCAGTCCATGCACATCATGGGGTACCAACCAAACGTATTGCCAAGCGTTGCCCTCGGTGTAATCGTCTTGGCGATGCACCGAATTGAAGGGGTCGAACGGTTCGCGGAATTTGCCATCGGATGTCTTTCCGCGCATAAACTTTGTGCTCTTGTCGAAGTAGTGATCTTTATACGATTGGCTGCGCTTATAAAAATAGTTGTAATCTTCGGTCCGTCCCAGCTGCTTAGCAAGCTTAGCGATGCCTGCATCTGCCAAAGCGTACTCCAGTCCCTTAGCAACGGTTTCGTATTCGGGGTCTAGGTCGCAAGGCAAATAGCCGTATTTCTTAAGCAAACCCATTCCGCGTTCGTCACGCATAGCCGATGCCTTGGCTGCTTCAAGCACCTTATTCTTATCCACATCAAAGCCTTTCAGGGCAATATCAATCAGTACGGGGATGCCCGGATTGCCCACCATGCAATCGGTTTCATTGCCCACGAGGTGCCAAACGGGCAGTTTGCCCTGCTGATCGTAGATATGCAGCATGGTTTGCGCTATGTCGCGTTGCTTCTCAGGATGAATAATGGTCATCAGTGGATGTGCTGCGCGATAGGTATCCCACAGCGAAAAGGTGGTGTAGTTTTTGAAATCGCCACGATAAACCTTACCATCTGCCCCACGATAGTCGCCGTTAACATCGCTGAACACCGAAGGGGCGAACATCGAATGATACATGGCCGTGTAGAAAGTGCGGCGTGCAGCAGCATCGTCGGTTGTGATAACGATTTTGCCCAGCTCTTTATTCCATTCCTCGTTAGCCTTAGCCACCGTGCCGCGGAAGTCCCACGAGGGTAGTTCGGCAGCGATATTGGCTCGCGCATTGTCTTCGCTCACGGGCGAAATACCCACTTTCACCAGCAGTGGTTCGTCGTTATTGGGAGTGGAAAGCACGGCCAGACTGTCGCCTTGGCTTGTAGCAAGGGTTACGGGACGCGAGAATTGGGCCACAAAATACACGCGTTGGTCTTTCGCCCAACCTGTGGAGTAGCGATAGCCCGACAGCTCTGTGGGCGAATTTTGCTTGAACGCGCTCTTCGTCATCTTGTCCCAACCGATGCCTTGCGATAGGTCGAGCCTTACGAAAGCCGTTTGTGCGTCGGTGGGATAGCTGTAACGATGCAACGCTACGCGAGCAGTGGCGGTTAGATCGACCTTTATACCCGACTTCAACATCACCGAATAATAGCCCGGACGCGCATGTTCGCCCTTGTGCGAGAACATCACGTCGCGTTGCATAGCATCGGTTGTGGGCAGCAAAGCAATGTCGCCCAGATCGCCAATACCCGTTCCGCTGAGGTGCATTTGCCCGAAACCAATGATAACCGAGTCGCTATAATGATAGCCCGAGCACCAATCCCAGCCGCGTTTATATTGCGTTGGGCCTACCTGCACCAAGCCATAAGGCACGTTTGCACCTAAAAACACGTGCCCATGTCCACCTGTGCCGATGTAGGGATCTACATATTGGGTTAAGTTTTGCGCCCAAGCGCCAACCCCTACAGCGAGGAATGCGATTAAGGCAAAGAGTTTTTTCTTGATCATATCTGTTGTTTTTATATTTGTTATCTTGTTTTAGAACGGTAAGGCAGTTTGTTGGCATATTGCCGTAGGGCATTGCCTGCGCATCGTTATCAACGATGTTTCTCCATGCCGAGCCACATCCTTACGCGTTTAGCCATAGATTTGCCAATCTGCTTGAAATGTCCGTGGCGCAGGTTGAGCCACAGTTCGATGAAGGCATAGCGCGTTTTTATCCACGGATGTCCCCATGCGTGGCGGCGATAAACGCGTTCTTTAAAGGCCACGTGCTCGATGATGTGGGGCGGATGGGTAAGGGGAAAACTCTGCTCAATACGCTTCATGGTGAAGATGCGACGCAAGGCAGCGGGCATGGTGTTAAGCGTTGAGAAGTGGGTAGAGTCTTCTATCACCCCGATATTATTTATTTGATTGCGCGTGGGCATGATGGCCACCCCCGAATTAAGCAGCATCGACGCCCAGAAAATGGTTTCGTAATAGGCCTTTCCACTGGCTTTGTGGTCGGCGCACATCTTTAAGAAGTCGGGGCGAAGCTGCCGTTGGGCGATAAGTTGGCGCAGTTGGCGCAGCGTTTGCGGGTCGTCCATAAACCGATAGTCGGCATCCCACGTATCAATAACCCTCTTCCACGACGCCCAACCCCAAATGGAGAACACCGAAGTGAAGAAGTAGTCGCCCGAAACGTCTGTCGTTTGCTCGTCGCTATTAAATCCCGCCACCATCCACACACGTTCATCGTGCTCGTATCGGTCGAGCATTTCCTTGCAAAAAGGGAAGAAACTCTGCGTGGGCACATCGTCGTCTTCTAGCACGATGCACTTGTCGGCCATCGAGAAAGCCCATTTTTGCGAGATATATTCAGAGGGATCGCACCCGTAATTACGTTCTTGGTATAGGTGTTTTACGTCGCATTCCCAGTCTATGTCTTCAGCAATGCGTCGGCAGGCCTCAATGCCAGGCATGTCTTTCGCACCTCGGGGTCCGTCTTGATACAAAAAAAGTCGCGACGGGCGCGCCTCTTTCACCGCCCTGAAAACCTTTTCGAAGGGTTCGGGACGGTTAAAAAACAATATCAACACGGCAACATCTATCTTCGCGGTATGCTTCATAAGGGGCAATCTAGTTTGTTTTTGTGGCATGTTCTGCCTTTTCGCCAGGGACATTTTCAGCCCCATCGAAGACCATACGAACAAGCCCAACATCAATTGTTATGGTTAGCGGCTGGCCATTATGGGCCATAACCCCTGCTATGCAAAGATAAACGTTTTTATTGGCATAGGCAAATATTGGACGAAACACTTATGTATGAATTTGTCTAAAACAAGTTAAAAATATACGACTATCTAGCCTTTATACTGATATTTTCCCTATCTTTGCCAACGTAAAGAATTAGAGTACCTTGAAAACATACTGAGGCGCATATAATGCACCACGCTATTTGTTAATTAATTTTTACGTATCATTTAGACTATAACACAAAAAATTATGAGAAAGATTTTAATGATTGCGCTGCTTTTGGCAGTAACTCTTAGCGCGTTTTCACAACGCCGACGCACGATGCGCCGCAGTTATGCGCGTTCTTCACAATGGTACATCATGCCTAAGGGCGGATTTAACATCGCCACAGTTACCAACTGGGGCAACAATGTACGTTTCGGCTTGGCGCTAGGTGGCGAATTAGGCTGTCGCGTTTCGGATGTCGTTACGCTCTCTGGTTCGCTTATCTACTCGCAACAAGGAACAAACTCGTGGTTCTTCGATAGGGATTACGACACGTATATCCGTCTCGACTATCTCAACTTGCCCTTCATGGTGCACTTCAACGTTGCTCCAGGACTTGAACTTAAAGTGGGTTTGCAGCCGGGTATCTTGGTAAACGATGCCGTAACGCTAAAACGCAATGGATACATATACGAAGGGGACTTCCACCATGGTATGAAACGCCTAGATTGGGATGATGCCCATGCAGAGTCGGTAGACATGTCGATACCTTTCGCCATTTCGTACCAATTCCGTCAATTGGTGTTCGACGCACGCTATAACATGGGCTTAAACAACGTTGCCAACCGCACATGGTGGCGCAACGGACGCAACAGCGTGTTCCAATTCACCGTTGGATATAAGTTCGACCTGTAACATGACCACCGTCTAAAGCCACCTTTCGCATCGCGCGAAGGGTGGCATTAGACGATAACTACCACGCCAACAACCTTATTAAAACCTTTCTCGGCTTGTCCGAAAATATATTTTTTTACATCAAACAACAATCAAAATCTTAATTAAAATGAAGAAGTTTACTACCCTATGCTTATCGTTGCTACTTTCGGCAACGACATTTGCTCAAACCGAACCTGGTACATTCAGCCTACAACCCAAAGTAGGTATTAATGTAAGCAACATCATTTCATCTGATGGAGATAACGGAGCAAAAGCCGGACTTGTATTTGGAGCAGAGGCCAACTACCAACTTAACAAGCTGCTTTCCTTCTCGCTTGGCACCATTTATTCTCAACAAGGCACCAAACAAAGTCTTAATGGGACTGACGTAACCATGAAACTCGACTACATTAACGTGCCAATACTCATCAATTTTCACGTAGTCAAAGGGCTAGCCCTTAAAGTAGGAGTGCAACCTGGCTTCTTGATAAACGACAAGGCGATTGTAGAACGAAATGGTGTTTCTGTTGAATTTGGCATCGAAAAACTAATACAGAACACGCCACAATACTCCAATGTGAAACTACAAAACTTCGATTTTAGCATCCCCATCGGCGTATCATACGAATTTAGCAATGTGATGCTGGACGCAAGGTACTGTCCTGGACTGGTAAAAATCTTGAGCGACGCACCCTCTAGCGACAGACACATCGTGTTCCAATTCACCGCTGGGTATAAGTTTGCTTTGTAAACAACACACCCAACTTATTAACTAACACATACAAATAGCGCCATTGGCGCACAATAAAAACAATAAACGAATAAGCCAACCCCAATGTTTTGGCCAGTGACATCTTGGGGTTGGCTTTTTGTATGCTTATCCCAACACATCCATTGGCACCAAAACAACACTGTCCAACTTACGACCTACAATGTTTGTAGATATGGCTTATTTTGCGTATTTTTGCAAAACAAAAGACATTCGCTGTTACCATCCTGTACATACAAGCACCACTTGTGGGGCAGCGACTTGTCTTTTAAGGCAGGTTCTAGAAGTTACCTCCACTGTATCTCTTGCTTTTAGCTGCGCAGATCACGCTTACCTCTTGAAAGAACATAATGGACTATGCGACTGAAAGAGACTACGATAGATGCCAGATAAAAGCAAAAAGACAGTGAAGAGCGATACAAGGAACAACAACCGAACCCTAGCGGGGAATTTATAGAACATGCCTTGACAACTTAAAAACCAGCATTCAATTGCGCAACATGCCCATATCACAATCCTCCAAACCATCTTTTGCACTACGTGTGCTTAGCTTCAACAGCCTATTTGCAGCACTTGCGTGTATCGCCACCATACTACCCAACGTGGTCAAAGCACAAAAACAGCCCGTAGACTATGTGAACGCTTTTATCGGGACAACAAATTTCGGTACTACAAATCCCGGTGCAGTGTGCCCCAATGGCCTGATGTCGGTGGTGCCTTTCAATGTGATGGGCTCCGCAAACAATAAGTTCGACAAGGACGCACGTTGGTGGTCTACTCCCTACGAGTATCATAACGTCTACTTCACAGGCTATTCGCACGTCAACCTTAGCGGTGTTGGCTGTCCCGATTTGGGTTCGCTGCTGCTCATGCCCACAACAGGCAAGCTCGAAGTAGACTACAAAGCGTATGGCAGTCCTATGACCCAGCAGCAGGCTTCGCCAGGTTATTACAGCAATTACTTACCCCGTTACGACGTGCGCACCGAAGTAACGGCCACCCCGCGCACCTCGATGGCGCGCTTTTGGTTCCCCAAAGGCAAAAGCAACATTTTGCTTAACCTGGGCGAAGGACTAACAAACGAAACGGGAGCGATGGTTCGCCGCGTAAGCGATACCGAATACGAGGGCGTGAAACTGCTGGGAACGTTCTGCTACAACCCGCAAGCCGTGTTCCCCATCTACTTCGTTATGCGCGTAGACACTAAACCCACGGCTGCGGGATATTGGAAAAAACAACGTCCCATGACGGGCGTAGAGGCCGAATGGGATAAGGACAACGGCAAATATAAGCTATACACCAACTACACGAAAGAGATAGCCGGCGACGACATTGGCGTGTATCTCAATTTCGACAGCCATGCCAACGAACCCGTTGTGGTACGCATGGGCATTTCGTTTGTTAGCATGGCCAACGCCCGCGAAAACCTCGATGCCGAACAAAAGGGCAAAGATTTCGACAAGATAAAGGAAGAGGCACGCAACGCTTGGAACAAAGACCTGTCGCGCATAGAGGTTGAAGGCGGAACAGAAGACCAACAAACGGTGTTCTACACGGCCCTCTACCACACCTTGTTGCACCCCAATATCTTGCAAGACGTTAACGGACAATACCCAACACTTGAAACCGGCGAGGTGAAAACTATGCGCGAGGGCAACCGTTACACCGTATTCTCGCTGTGGGACACCTACCGCAACGTGCACCAACTGCTCACACTCGTCTACCCCAACCGTCAACGCGACATGGTTCGCACCATGATCGACATGTATCGCGAGCATGGTTGGCTACCCAAATGGGAACTCTACGGCCGCGAAACCTATACCATGGAGGGCGACCCAGCCATTCCCGTCATCGTAGACACATGGCTTAAAGGCCTTCGTGGTTATGATATCAACACGGCATACGAGGCTATGCGCAAGGGTGCAACCACTCCTGGCCCCCAAAACTTACTTCGTCCCGACAACGACGACTATCTTTCGCTGGGCTATGTGCCGCTACGCGAACAGTACGACAACTCTGTTTCGCACGCGTTAGAGTATTATATAGCCGACAACGCTCTGTCGCGGTTGGCCGCCGCTTTGGGAAAGAAGGCCGATGCACGACTATTCCATAACCGTTCGCTTGGCTATCGCCACTATTACAGCAAAGAATACGGCACACTTAGGCCCATCCTGCCCAACGGCAAGTTCTATTCGCCCTTCAATCCCAAACAAGGCGAGAACTTCGAGCCTAGTCCAGGCTTTCACGAAGGTAACGCTTGGAACTACACTTTCTATGTTCCGCACGACGTAACAGGGCTTGCCAAGCTGATGGGTGGTCAAAAGCCCTTTGTAGATAAGCTGCAAATGGTGTTCGATAAAGAGCTTTACGACCCTGCCAACGAACCCGACATTGCCTATCCGCACCTATTTTCGTACTTCAAGGGCGAAGAGTGGCGCACGCAAAAAGAGCTTCATCGACTGATGGCGAAATACTTTAAGAACGCACCCGACGGCATCCCAGGCAACGACGATACAGGAACGATGTCGGCATGGCTGGTGTTTAACATGATGGGCTTTTATCCCGACTGCCCCGGCGAACCTGCCTACACGCTCTCGTCGCCCGTGTTCAACCGCGTAACCATTCACTTAGATAAGGAACAATGGGGACGCAACGAGTTGGTTATTGAGGCAAAACGCCAACAGCCCACCGACATTTTCATCAACGGCATCACCCTTGGCAACAAGCCATTTAAGGGCTATCGCGTGTCGCACGAAGAACTTTTGAAGGGTGGCAACATAACGTTCGAACTGAAAGGAACACCTTCTCGTTAATCCAAATGTTTATATAAAAACAGAAAAGGCGGCCTTGCCAACCAGTTAACTGGTTAACTTGTCAACTAAAAAAGGCGCTCGTCTACCAGTTAACTCGTTGGTTTGCCAACTTTAAAAAGACGATAACGCCTCCCTACAACCATTCATTTGCCCCACGTTCCGCAAGGTTAACGTGGGGCAAATTGCATTATACACACGGCATAACATTATCACCGAGACACGCTGATGTATGGCATTATAGAACGTCTTTTTATCTCCCACCCCACTACCACTAAGCGGGAATGCTGTTCCACATAAGATGGAATGTTGTTCCAGATAAGATGGAACAGCATTCCATGTCACTTGGAACAGGGTTCCAGCTAACAAGTAACAAGACGGTAGATGCTAAACAGGCTTTCAATGGCACGCTAATAATTTTGCATACCATCATTTATTACCATCTAAGGGATAGCTCTTGAGTTTTTAGTTAGCATCTAGCTTTACAACTTACCACAACTTGTATGTTCTGACAAGAACACATTATAAAGACAAGGCTAAACCCATCTGCTCATCATCACCTATTTGCACGCGCAAAGGAATATTATTCTTTTCTCATCAATTAAGCTGAATTCAGTAAAAGTCAGACAGAAAGCTCCGTTGCAAAAAATATCTCCCAAAATAAAACAACCTATTTGTTTTTTTACTAATTTTGCATTACTGACATAAGCAATTATCCATTTCACCAAGTGCGACACAAGGAATGAACTTAGCTGTTTATCAAATACTAAAAATTAAACGTATGGAAACAAGGAAAAACAACTACAGTATATGATGTGGCACCTGTTGTATCGAAGAAGAGAAAACCATCTTACAAACCCATAAAATGTCAATGATATGAAACGATTAATGATGATAGTATGGTTGTTAACACTAGTCTCAGCCAATCTTTTCGCACAAAAAAAGGAGACCTTGTCGCATGAGGAAACCGTAGCCTATGCAAAATATTTAGTGGAGAACAAACAACTCTTCCTGCGTGAACCTGCTGAAAAATTATTTTATAAATTGGAAACTGCAGGGTTTCCCATAGAACACATGTCTACCGTTAGTGCTGGGCCTTGGGGAGAGGAACGTACAAGGGGGGTCATTTTTTATAACTATCCATCAAGCGTCATTGATTCTGATAATCCCACTGTGGTTATACTAGAAGTGAAACTTGATATGGATTTTAATGAGCACGATTTCTGGCGCAGTCTTCCAGATGAAGGTTGGATGGAATGTATTATGAAGAAAACCAAACATTATTTGGTGAATGATATTATTTGTAAAGTAACAAAGATATATCCTGAAGATAGTCCTTTGGTAAAAGAAATGTATAAACTGACTCACTAAGGGTAATCCCTAGTGGGTGATTGTAAGCTGTTGAACATGTCATTATAAGCAAGTTATCATGTAATAACGACAAGTTCTAACACCTGTTTCGGCCTGCAATCCACAGCTATATCTATTATTAATACGCGCGCGAGGGAGAATGCAACCTTGCCGTATGGCTATAATGTTAAGCGGGTTATAAAATCACCTTTAAGGCGTTTTTATAACCCGCTTAACATTATATTTACCTTTACTTCGAGGCCTGTTTCTTCTCTTCCTCCTTCATTTCTTTCTCTTGCGGCAAACAAAGGTTAAGGGTGATGCCCACAATGGCCGATAAGCCGATGCCGCTAATGGCGAAGTTGCCGTAAGAAAGCACTGCACCGCCGATGCCCATAGTGAGGGTTACGGCAATGATAATGATGTTGCGCGTTTGGTTTAGGTCTACCTTGTTGCGCATCAAGTTGAGCAAACCCACACTGGCAATGGTGCCAAAGAGCAACAACATGATGCCACCCAACACAGCTTGGGGGATGCTTCGCAACAGCGCACTTAGCTTACCGATAACCGAAAACACGATGGCCGTGGCCGCAGCGATGCGTATAACGGCAGGCGAAGTTACCTTGGTGATGCTCATTGCACCCGTAACTTCAGAGTAGGTGGTGACAGGAGGACCCGCCAAGAAAGCGCTAACAAGACACGCAGCACCATCGCCCAGAAGCGTGCGGTGCAATCCAGGGTCTTTGGTAAAGTCTTTATCGGCCACAGCACCCACCACATAAACGTCGCCGATGTGCTCTATCACGGGCGCAATGGCCACAGGAATCATGAAAAGTAAGGGTTCCCAGCTGAATTGCGGTAATGAAAAGTGAGCTAAACTAGCAGGAAGCGCGAACCATTGGGCATCTATCACGGGCTGAAAATCTACCTCATCCATGAAGAAAGCCAACACATAGCCCACCGCGATACCACAAACCACGGGCACGAGCTTAAGCAATCCGCGCCCAAGGGTTAGCACCAAGATGGCCGTAACCAGCGAAGCGAGCGCCAAAATCCAATTGGTTTTGGCCATATCGACCGCTGCCGACGAGAGCGAAAGGCCGATAAGGATGATTACCGGACCAATAACTACAGGCGGGAAAAGCTTACGAAGCAGGCGTTTGCCCTGCCAACGCACCAAGGCACTCATCACAAAATAAACCAACGACACGCCAACAAGGCCCGCCAAAGTACCAGGCATGCCCCATTGTTTGCTTGCAGCGATGATGGGAGCGATGAAAGCAAAGCTCGAACCAAGAAAAATGGGAACCTTACCTTTCGTTAAGAAATGAAAGATAAATGTTCCCAAACCTGCTGTGAGGAGTGCCGTTGAGGGGTCGAGCCCCACAAGTAGCGGCACCAATACCGTCGCGCCGAAGGCCACAAAGAGAAATTGAACGCCTACGATGATGCGTTTGCTTGCTGTGAGTTGTATTTGTTCCATTGTTTATTGAAGTTGTTCGTACTGGAGAGAAAGGGTGAAATGGGGCGCGGACAGATGGGACATTACCGCCACGTAAGCGCTATCGGTAGCCAAATACACGTATCTAAGCGTTGCATTCGGAGGCTTTGACAATACCGCGAGGCCACTTTCTTCACCTCGATTGCACGTTATCCATGCAAAGTTAATACATTTCCAGCATTTTTGCGTACATTTGCACAAATGGCAAACTTAATTTTTTGAATAAGCGAATGGCAAGAATAAGACTTGGTGATTATAACCAACTGGAAGTTGTAAAGGAAGTGGATTTTGGCATGTATCTAGATGCAGGCGACGAAGGCGAGGTGCTTTTGCCCAAGCGTTACGTGCCAAAAGGCTGTAAACTGGGCGATATGCTCAACGTGTTTCTTTACCTAGACCAAGACGAACGCCTTGTGGCCACCACCGAAACACCGCTGGCCAAGGTGGGCGAGTTTGCTTGCTTGGATGTATCGTGGGTGAACGAGCATGGCGCTTTTTTGAATTGGGGACTGATGAAGGACCTTTTCTGTCCCTTCCGCGAACAAAAACAGCGCATGAAGATTGGTGAAAGCTACGTGGTGGCTGTGTTTATCGACGAAGAAAGCTACCGTATCGCCGCCTCGGCGAAGGTTGAACATTTCTTCGCCACCGACTTCCCGCCATACAACCAAGGTGAAGAAGTAGACCTCTTGGTGTGGCAACCCACCGAGCTTGGGTTTAAAGTGATTGTCGATAATGCCTATCCGGGGCTGGTATATCGGTCGCAAGTGTTCCGCTCGCTTCATGTTGGCGACCGCCTTCGCGGATATATCACGGGCGTAAGACCCGATGGAAAGATAGACGTTAGTTTGCAACCGCAGGGCAGGAAGCAAACAACCGACTTTGCCGAAACGCTTTTGCAATATCTAAAAGACAACGGAGGCTATTGCGACTTGGGCGACAAAAGCCCTGCCGAAGACATCAAACGTCGCTTCGAAGTGAGCAAAAAGGTGTATAAAAAGGCGGTTGGCGACTTATATAAACGCCGTTTGATAACCATTGAAGAAGGGGGCGTGAGGCTCGTTAATAAGTAAACGGCAAACCAATCTCAACCCAAAACCGTGGGGTTAGGTCCTTTCCCTACTGCTATGACTGGACTTTCGCAGGATGATGTAGCCTGCTATTCCGCCCACTATCGATGCCGCGAAGATGCCTAATTTAGACTGGATGGCATTTTCGGGCGAAGTAAAGGCGAGCATGGTGATAAACATCGACATGGTGAAACCTATGCCTGCAAGGAAGCCTAGTCCCCAAACGCGCTGCCATGTCATACCACGCAGCCGGCGTCCAAAGCCCAATCGCTCGGTAATCCATACGGCGAAGACGATGCCGACAGGCTTACCAACCAACAAACCAGCCATCACGCCAATGGCAACACCACTAGAGAACACCGCACCAAGGTTTAAATCGACAAACGATATGCCTGCATTAGCAAGGGCAAAGATGGGCATCACCACAAAGGCAACCAAAGGATGCAAGCCATGTTCAAGTCTTTGGAGGGGCGGAATGGCCCTAGACGAGTCGGCTTGCACACGTGCCAATATCTCCACTTGTTCGGGTTCGAGAGTTCGCACATCGTTAGGTGCAGCGTTTTCGAACTGTCGCGTCAGCTTCCTAATACGTGCAAGGAAAGCCGCTTCTGGTATTCGGGCGTCGGCAGGAATAACCATGGCCGCCAAAACAGCTGAGATTGTGGCATGAACGCCCGAGGTTAGGAAGGCCAACCACACACCACCTATACCCAAAACACCATAAAACCACACGCTTTTTACGCCCAAACGGTTGCCTGCAAACATCACCGTGAGCACCACAAAACCAATGGCCAAGCTGGCAAAAGATATCTCTGTGGTATAAAACAAGGCGATAATGACCACCGAACCAAGATCGTCGACAATGGCGAGGGTGGTAAGAAACACCTTGGCCGACATAGGAACACGATTGCCCAAGAGCTGAAGCACGGCCAAAGCAAAGGCTATATCGGTGGCCATGGGTATTCCCCAGCCTTGCGAAGTGGCTGCACCTGCATTGAATATCAGGTAGATGGCAGCAGGAAAAAGCATACCGCAAAGGGCTGCCACCACAGGAAGCGTAACCTTACGCAAGTCGCGTAGCTCGCCACCGATGAACTCGCGTTTTAGTTCTAGTCCCACTACGAAGAAGAACATCGACATCAACCCATCGTTAATCCAATGTTCCAGACTGAAGTCTAGATAGGTTTGGCCGTTTATCGAGAACCCGAAATGGTGTTCTAAGAAGTGCGTATATGTTTCGCGAAAAGGCGAATTGGCCAGCACAAGGGCCAATAACACGAAGATGCCAAGCACAATTCCGCTTGAACGTTCGCGGTGCAAGAACTGCAAGGTGGGTATTACAAGCCTAGATTCTAACTCTTTTTGGTAATGTTGTCTCATCTACTTTTATTGGAAAATCTAAAAACACATCGTGCGTTCCATCAATTCATATCTGCAATAACGATAGCCTCTGCCCACCGTTTCTAAATGAAATCAATACTTGAAACGCACCTATCCTTGATGCAACGTTAGTGCCTGTGAGCGCAATGAAAACTTGTTTTCTTATCGCCAAGCAACACCTAACTTATGCAAAAGTACGAAAAATAATGCGTTTGGCAAGGTAGGCTTGTCGCATTTTTAAGGCTTTAACGCTTTGAGATGTCAGCTTAAAGACGTAACTTTGCGGATAAACGACTAAATATGGCATATCACGAAAAATCGCTTTGGCAGGTAGTTAAAGGATATTTTAACGCTCTGCCCGACAAAGAGAATGAGAAAGAAACCATCCGCCAGATAAGCAGTGGCGTTACTTTTCATGGCGCAAACCTATGGGTACTTATCTTCGCCATCCTGATTGCTTCGCTCGGACTGAACGTTAACTCTACGGCCGTAATCATCGGAGCCATGCTTATCTCGCCATTGATGGGTCCGATCATTGGCATGGGATTGGCTGTGGGCATCACCGACTTAGAGTTGCTTAAGCGTTCGGCCACAAACTACCTCGTGGCAACGGTTATCAGCGTGCTAACGGCTACGCTCTATTTCATCATAACACCACTAACCGAGGCCCAATCTGAACTTCTTGCCCGTACGTCGCCCACACTTTACGACGTATTAATTGCCCTTTTCGGTGGTGCGGCAGGTATTTTGGCACTTTGTACAAAGGGTAAAGGCAACGTACTTCCTGGCGTAGCCATCGCCACCGCCTTAATGCCGCCATTGTGTACGGCAGGCTATGGGTTGGCCGTAGGCAACCTTTCGTACTTTTTCGGGGCGTTTTACCTCTATTTTATCAACACCGTTTTCATCGCCCTAGCCACGTTCTTTGGGGTTCGCATGTTGCGTTTTAAACGTAAAGACACCGTAGACACCGCTCGACTAGCCATCGTTAACCGCTATATTATAGGTGCTGTGGTGCTCACGATGTTGCCCGCTACCTACATGACAGTGCAGATTGTGAGAGTGAGTGTGCAGGAAAATAACATCTTGAAATTCGTCAAGAACGAGTTCGAAACAAAGGGCGCACAGATTATTTCGCATAAGATAGACGATAAAAGTAGCGCGCTGAATATTGTAACAGTGGGTAAACGACTTACAGACGCTGAGATATCAGACGCCCGGAAGCGTATGGACGAGTATAAACTGGAGCAGTTTAAGCTGAACGTGATACAAGGCACGCAGACAGATAGCCTGATGTTGAGCCAAATGCTCAACGTAAACGGCAACAGCGGACAGGCTAAGAACACGACGCTATTGGAACAAGCCTACCAAATTCAGACACTGAAAGCAAAGAACGAAAGCTACGAAAGGCTGCCAAGACTGGCCAACGACATGCGCAAAGAGATACAAGCCGTTTGTCCACAGGCAACAAGTATCAGCCTTACCAATGTGGCCGAGGCACGCGTAGACACGACGACCACGACCCATTATGTGATGGCTGTGGTAGACTGTAAGAGAAAACTATCGGTTGTCGACAAGAATAGGCTGCACCAATGGTTACGAGCAAGACTTAAAGCGGATAGTCTTCGCTTGGTAGTTGAATAAAAAAAGGCGTTGCCTTTACCACGTACTTCGCGTGGAAGGCAACGCCTTTTAATTTGGGTTAGAGACAAATTAGCCTCTAGGTAGCATCAAATGCTAATGGTAATGCCTGCCGAAAAAGCGAACTTATGCGGGAAAACGTCAGCATCGCGACGTGGCTTGAACGTCTCGAAGAAGTTGTATTGGCACGAGGCATATAGTCCGAACAACTCGCTGAAATTGTAACGCACACCCGTTTGGAAAGACGCCGTCTTGAAGCTAAGCATTGGTCCCATGTAGATATCAAGTTGATCGGGCAGTTTTAAAATCTCCATCCAATGGAAATTGAAGTAAAAGCCAAAGTCGGAATAGTCGAGAATCCTTGATTCTTCTTCATTGTTTTCAACCTTGTTGGCTAGTATCGTGAATCTCGCACCATACGAAAGATAGTCATTGATGCCTTCATCATAGCCCAGTTCGCAACCATGCTTACCGCCTACATTGGTGTAGCCGAGATAAATCTTACTGTCGTCTTCGCCATCGAAGGCCTGTGCAAAGAGTGGCGTTGCTGAGCAAAAGCTCAAGAGTAGGATGGCAAACAGGCGTGCAACCCCATGCATTTTGTGTGTCGTTCTCATTTGTTATTGCTTATTTAATGGTGTATTTGGTGATTGAGAAAACCTTGCGACGTTCGCCCGTGCTATGGTTTTTGATGATTTGCCTTCCGTAAACGATGAAGTTTTTGTCATACCAATGCAGCGTCCCAGAGTATCTCATCTTCTTAATATCTTCGTCTTCGTTGTCTGTTTCAATCATTTCCGACTTGCGTTCTTGTGCTACCTCGCCTGTCTTATTGTTGAAAAGCTTAGACACGAGCATCTTATCGTCGGCGTAAACAAGGTCTACATCGTTTTGTTTAATGCCTGCCGAGATAAATTGTTTAACGTACATGGGCTTCTGTCGAGGGCGCATTTCAAAGCAATTATCCCAAAGTAGGTTGCAATCGGCATCAAACTTGGCCAGCACCGCGTGGGTATATGCATAGCCGTTAAACTGTGTTATCATTACGGTTCCAGCCCAATAGGTTACGTAAGTGGGGTAAAACGCCTCGCCTAGATAGAAGTAATCCTTGCCATCGGTCATGATACCGTGCGATGCCATGTTGTATTTCAAGCTGTATTCCTTGCCTGCCTTTTCGGCCTTTTCTTTCTTTCGTTCCACTCTGGCCTTACGTCTGTCGCTCATATACTCGGTGAAATTCTTCAAGTCGAGGAAGTTAACAAACCGCTGCTTCTTAAATTTCCAGTCTTCTAACTGCGCAAAATAGATGCCTTCCGCCCCACCTTTCTTGCTCTTGGTGTAAGTTCCCGTAACGAAATACTTATCGTTGGCCTTTGAAAGCGATGCCGAAAGAAGGTTTTGATCTATTTCGGTGGTGAGGTTGGTAATGCTCAACTGTGTGCCATTGAAGTCTATTCGAGCCAGATAAAGCTCGCGATCGCCCTTCACAACGGCATAGATGATGTTGTCGAGAATGGTGTTTTGCAGTATAAACACTTTGCGGTCTTTTACGCCTGGTATGTGTACGTCGGCGAAACGACTTTCTCCCGTGTTGAGATCCACAATGCCTATACGTTCCAAACGTTTCTGCGTGGAGCTGAACACTAGCTTGCCATCGTGTATCATCAAACCGCGCATACTGCCTTTACGCGTGTATTCGCTGTCGGTTACCTTTGTTTTATGGTCTCGGGTGTTGAAGGCGAACACCGAGAAAGCACCACTTCGGGCACGTAAAACAGTGTAATTAACATCGTTATCAAAAGTACAACTATAAAAATACAAGTCTTCGTCTATCAATGTAGAGTCGGTAAACAGGGGTTTAAGTTCGGTAGACAGGTACTCGGTTTTGAAGTACCGTTTGCCATTATCAGCCTTCTTGGCGAACGAATAGACAATCAGTCCACGTTCGCCGAGTGTCGCAACCACTTGGTCTTCGTAGTCTCCGCGGTGCGGATATTCGATTCTTGCTGTTACTTGTGCCACTGCCGAGAGCGCATTTAGGCACATGGCCAAAGCCATTAAGGTAATTGTTTTCATCTTATTATTATTTTGTTGGTTCGTTTTCTTGGTTGCTTCGTGTGGTGAACGAAGGGTGTTTGTTCTGTGGTAATTTAGCTCAAGCAAGCGTGTTATGGCGTGTTGAGCAAGGTTTTAGGTATAGTTTGCAATAAAAGAAAAGGCAAGAAAGAGCCTTAGCGCCGCCCTTTCGGGGCGTGTCTGCTAGTTTCTTTCTTGCCTTTTCATAAGTGTTCGGTTTGACGTTTGTCCCTTTCGGTGCAGCCTTATCAGAACTCAGCCGACTTCGGTGTGCGTGGGAAGGGGATAACATCGCGAATGTTTTGCATGCCAGTAACGAAGAGGATGAGCCTTTCGAAGCCCAAACCGAAACCTCCGTGGGGGCATGTGCCAAAGCGACGGGTGTCTAAATACCACCACATGTCTTTCATTGGGATGTGGCGTTCTTCGATTTGAGCCACCAGCTTGTCGTAGTTCTCTTCACGAACACTACCTCCAATGATTTCGCCAATTTGTGGGAAGAGCACGTCGGTGCCTTGAACGGTACGGCCATCTTCGTCTAACTTCATGTAGAAAGCCTTGATACCCTTGGGGTAATGAGTCATGATGACGGGCTTCTTAAAGTGCTCTTCAACGAGGAAACGTTCGTGTTCGCTGGCCAAATCCATACCCCAGCTAACGGGGAACTCGAACTTCTTACCTGCTTTAACGGCTTCTTCGAGGATATTTATACCCTCAGTGTAGTCTAGACGAACGAAGTTTTCGCTCACCACACCCTGCAAACGTTCCAGCAGCGTGTTGTCTATCATCTTGTTGAGGAAAGCGAGGTCGTCTTTGCAGTTATCCAACGCCCAGCGCACACAATACTTAATGAAGTCTTCTTCGAGGTCCATCAGGTCGTCGAGGTCGATAAAAGCCACTTCGGGCTCTATCATCCAGAACTCGGCGAGGTGACGTGGCGTGTTGCTGTTTTCGGCTCGGAAGGTTGGACCGAAGGTGTAAATCTGACCCAAGGCCGTTGCTCCAAGCTCGCCTTCAAGCTGTCCGCTCACGGTAAGACTTGTCATTTTTCCGAAGAAGTCGTCGTTATAGTTCACCTTTCCACTCTCATCTTTCTTCAGATCGTTTAGGTCCTTGGTGGTAACCTGAAACATTTCGCCCGCCCCTTCGGCATCACTTGCGGTGATGATGGGCGTATGAAAGTAGTAGAAACCATGATCATGGAAGTACTGATGAATAGCGATGGCCATGTTATGGCGGATGCGCATAACTGCTCCGAACGTGTTAGTGCGCAGTCGGAGGTGAGCATGCTGCCGCATATACTCAAAGGTTTGGCCCTTCTTTTGCATGGGATAGTCGCTGCCACAGCCGCCCAAGAGTTCCAATTCGGTGCATTGTATCTCCGAGTTTTGACCTTGTCCTTGGCTTTCAACAAGCTTACCCGTTGCGCTTATGCACGCTCCAGTGGTTATTTGTTTAAGCAATTCGGTATCGAACTTCGTCGGATCGACAACCACTTGCACGTTATTGATGGTAGAACCGTCGTTTAAGGCGATGAAATCTACCACCTTGCTACTGCGGTGAGTTCGTACCCAGCCCTTCACGTTGACTTCAGAAGCGAAGTCGGTACGTTGAAGAACGTCTACAATCTTTGTTCTACGAATTTTTTCCATTGATGTTCTTTATTAGGAGTTAAGGAGTTATGGAGTTAAGAAGTTAAGCCAAATGTCTATGTAGTATGGACAAGCTTTATCATAGAAGGTTCTGCTTAATATCCTTATAAAACAATTCGTCCTATTCTCTACTTCTCATTTCTCACTCCTTCATCTGTCTATATCTCTTTCTTAACTAAGATCATTGAGTTAAGCCTTACACATATCAACATGGAAAAGGCATACTAAATTAAGCTTTTACAGTTCATTGCCATGTGAGTTATTCAGTATTCCCCGACAATATCCATTAAGTACTTTACTTACTTCCTCTAGCTGTATGGCCAATGCCTCATACGCGTTGATGTCCATGTAACCCAAGTCTCTTGACAAAATAACGTAGTACCTGCACTCCTCTAAACTACCTTGCGCAATATTCAAGAACCGCAATTTATCGGCTGTTCCCAACTTCCTATACCCTTCAGCTATATTAGCGGGTATCGATACCGCTGCCCGTTGAAACTGCGAGCAAAGTCCGAACCGTTCATGGGCAGGGAAATGACTACTCAGTTGATAGACCGCAAGTACAAACGCATGTGCCTTCTGCCAAGCAACAAGATCTTGGAAGCATTTTGTCTGCATACGACTTAACGTCTTAATATCATAAGCTAAGTTGTCAAGAAGCAAGGTAATAAGGAGTTTTCACTAACACCACAAAAGCATTTGGCTTAACTCCTTAACTCCTTAACTTCTTAACTCCTATGTTTATTATTCAAAAGCACCCATCCTCAACATGTCTACTTCCTTCTCAGTAAGGAAGCGCCAGTCGCCTCGTTTCAGGTTCTTTTTGGTGAGTCCAGCGAACTGCACGCGATCCAGACGCACTACACGATAGCCTAGACTTTCGAAAATGCGGCGCACGATGCGGTTCTTTCCACTGTGGATTTCGATACCCACCTGCGTCTTATCTTTGTCGTTGGCATACTCAATGGCATCGGCATGCACTTCACCATCATCGAGCGTAACGCCCGTTGCAATCTGCTGCAAGTCGTGTTCGGTAACTTCCTTGTCGAGGAACACGTGGTAAACCTTCTTCTTTAAGAACTTAGGATGAGCCAACTTGCTAGCCAAGTCGCCATCGTTGGTAAGCAGCAGCACACCCGTAGTGTTGCGGTCGAGTCGCCCAACGGGATAGATACGCTCGGGACAAACACCCTTCACGAGATCCATCACAGTCTTACGCTGTTGCGGATCGTCGCTAGTCGTAACATAATCTTTGGGCTTGTTGATGAGCACATATACCTTCTTTTCGAGCGTTACGGGCTGTTCGTGGAAGATAACTTCATCCGTACGGAGTACCTTCGTTCCCAATTCAGTAACCACGTTGCCGTTAACCTTCACCATACCTGATTGTATAAACTGGTCGGCTTCACGTCTGCTGCATACGCCGGCATTGGCCAGGTACTTGTTTAGACGGATAGGCTCGTTGGGATCGATGTTCTCCTCCTTATATTCTATACGCTTTTTAAGGCTGTATTTAGCATTGGGGTCGTAGTCGGACGTACGTTGGCGATAGCCGCCTTGTTGATAACCGCCACGTTGTTGATAACCACCGCGCTGCTGATAGCCACCTTGTTGGTAGCCGCCACGGTTGTTGTTGTAACCGCCGCGTTGTTGATAGCCACCGCGATTGTTGTTATATCCACCGCGTTGCTGATATCCGCCGCGTTGTTGGTAGCCCCCTTCCTCGTTGTTATAACGTGGACGATAGCCTCCTTCTTGGCGTGGTTGATAATTGGAGCGTTGCTGATAGCCACCCTCTTGGTTGGGTTGGTAGCCTCCTTCTTGGCGTGGGCGATAGCCACCTTCCTGCCTAGGTTGGTAGTTGGCACGTTGTTGGTAGCCTCCTTCGCCTTCAGGAGCGTTGTTGTAACGTGGACGATAGCTGCCCTCTTGTCGCTGTTGGTAGCCTCCGCGATTGTTATTGTTGTTGTAATTGCGTTGCTGATAGCCACCACTTTCATTGTTGTAATTGTTATAACGTGGGCGATACTGCCTTTGTTGAGATGTGCCACCACCTTGTAGGTTGGCACCAAATCCCTCGGGACGGAATGCTCCATCGTCTTCTCCACCACTGCTTCTGCGGTCGGAGCTATAAGCGCGTTGGGTGTGAATACGTGGTCTTTGCGTTCTCGCACCACCAGTTCCATAGGTTCGGGAATAGCTTCCACCTGCGTTGTAGCCTTCACGGCCTTCCTCTTGCTGTCCTGTCGACGTGTCTTGAGGGATCTTTTCCAATTCTGATTCCATAATTTTACTTCTTTTTAAACCTCACGGTTGCGTTAATACTTTTACTTTTTAACTTTTAATTACAGTTTAGTTAGTTTTAAATTCCTTTTCCTTTTAGGATGCTCCGCACTGTTTTGCTCGTATTGGTGTGGCGTGTTTTACCGTTCGGCAACGGTGCATCCCTTATAAATAGGTTATATGTTATTTTTCAAAGAAATCGTTTTATCGGGGCATTCACACTCCGGTGTAGTTCCATGGGTTGATGGCCAGCAGCTCGCTCTTCACGCTATCGCTCACGTCGAGCCCTGCCACAAACTCATGAATGGTTTTCTCCGTCATCTTCTCGTTTGTGCGTGTCAGTGCCTTCAACGCCTCGTATGGGTTGGGATAGGCCTCTCTGCGCAAGATGGTTTGTATCGCTTCGGCCACCACCGCCCAAGTATTCTCCAAGTCTTCGGCCAGTTTTTCCTCGTTAAGGATGAGCTTGCGTAAGCCCTTAAGCGTGCTTTGGAAGGCGATAAGCGCATGTCCCATGGGAACGCCAATGTTGCGTAGCACGGTAGAATCGGTGAGATCGCGCTGCAAACGACTAACGGGTAACTTCTGCGCCAAGAACTGCAACACGGCGTTTGCCAGTCCTAGGTTGCCCTCGCTGTTCTCAAAGTCGATGGGATTAACCTTATGCGGCATAGCACTCGACCCCACTTCGCCTGCCTTAATCTTCTGTTTGAAGTAGTCCATAGATATGTACATCCAGAAGTCGCGATCCAAATCGAGCACGATTGTATTAATTCTGCGCATGGCATCGAATGCTGCACCCATGTTGTCGTAGTTGCTTATCTGCGTGGTTAGCTGTTCGCGCACCAAACCCAGCTTCTCGCTTACGAAGCGATTACCAAACTCGCGCCAGTCTATCTCTGGGTAAGCCACGTGGTGGGCATTGTAGTTGCCTGTGGCTCCACCAAACTTAGCCGACATTTTGCAGGCCCTAAGTTGTGCCAACTGCTCTTCCAAACGATACACATACACGCCAATCTCTTTACCCAAACGTGTTGGTGAGGCGGGCTGGCCATGTGTTTTGGCGAGCATGGATACATCTTTCCATTCGTCGGCATACGCTCGCAACTGCGCGATAAGCTCTTCCAACAAGGGATAGTAACATTCTTCCAAAGCCTCTTTGAAGGAAAGTGGCACACTGGTATTATTGATGTCTTGCGAAGTTAGCCCGAAATGCACAAACTCCTTATAAGCGTCCAATCCGCCAATAGCGTCGAATTCTTCCTTAATGAAATATTCCACGGCCTTTACATCGTGGTTCGTAACCTTCTCGATGTCTTTCACGCGCTGCGCCTTAGCCTCATCAAACGATCGATAAATATTGCGAAGCTGATCGAAACGCTCGCTACCCACACCTGCCAACTGTGGCAATGGTAGCTCGCAAAGGGCAATAAAATATTCTATTTCTACCCTCACGCGATAACGAATAAGGGCGTATTCAGAAAAGTATCTGGCTAACGGTTCGGTTTTATCGCGGTAACGGCCATCTATTGGCGAAACGGCTGTAAGCTTGTCAAGACTCATATTACTTTTAGTACTAATTGGATTGCAAATTTACCACAATAAATTGACACTTTCGCCTTTTATATATTAAAATGTGTCTTATCGTGAACTTTTTTGGCATAATTTTGTTCCTTTATGGCCATCTGTCTATCATCATAACGCATAAAATCAACAATTATTTTACCACAAAGGCTTTGCCGAAAATGTATTTTTTGCTATCTTTGCGCCAAACCAACAGGAAAAGTCGTTCCTACTATCAACAACGACGCCATGATGATATTAAAGAACAGTACAACTCGACACCAAAGCAAACATGGTCAAACAAGCAAGAGCGAGATGGCAACATTCTCGCCTCGTTCCTGCTGCCATATCCGGTTGTTTGTTTTGGTTATGTTCTTGTTATCGTTTGCCTCTGGCTTCGCGGCCAAAGACAGTGATACCGAGTGTGTTGACGTGCCCACAGATACCACAAGCATAAGCAACGAAACGGCAGATTCAACCCTTTCGTCGGGCACTTTGCCTGATACGCTAAACACGACCTCATTGAACGACACCGCCCAACATTGTACCAACAACCTAAAACTTGGTAAAGGACTCACTTATGTTGGTCTTCCGCTCATCATTGCGGGCATCTTAGGCAAGGGCGAACGCCATCGCGTGTATTACTTGCACAAAGATTTTGTTCCCGAATTCAAGTCGTCGGTAGACGATTATGTGCAGTTCGCCCCCTTCGCACTTGCCACGGGGATGAAGGTTATGGGTGTTCCTGGCAAGAGTTCAACCGTTCGTTACCTGGCTAGCAGTGCCATGTCGTTCGCCATTATGGCTATAATCGTAAACACCATCAAGTACACGGCCAACCAAATGCGCCCCGACAACAGCACGCGAAACTCGTTCCCGTCGGGCCATACGGCAACGGCCTTCGTGGCTGCAACCATCCTTCACAAAGAGTATGGCCTTACCGTTAGCCCTTGGTACAGCCTTGCGGGATATGGTGCGGCTACCGCCACGGGGGTGATACGCATGCTTAACAACCGCCATTGGATGAGCGACGTGTTCTGTGGAGCAGGCATCGGCATCATGTCTACCGAAATGGGCTACGCCCTGAGCGACCTATTGTTCAAGAAAAAGGGACTAATTGTACCCGACAAACATGATGTAGTGGACCTGCGTAACCGTCCTTCGTTCTTCTCTATACGTATGGGTGGAGTTTTAGGACAACAAAGGATTCGCATGCCGCAAAGCTTCAAGCCCACATTAGGCGATCTTCCGTTTCTCATGCAGTTTGGAACGGGAGCCATGGTGGGTATCGAGGCTGCCTATTTCTTTAACCCCTACATCGGCATCGGTACCGACTGGCGACTGATTGGGCATCACGTTAAACGTCTCGACAGACCATTTAGACACCCCTCCCCCACTGCAAACCTCCCCGCTAACGTGGAATTTAACTTCCTGCGCACTGGGTTGAACGAGCTTTGTTCCTCTACTGGCATTTATCTTTCATTGCCTTTCTCGGGTAGTATAGCCCTGGGTGGAAAGCTAACCGTGGGCCGCAACAGCATCAAGAGCATCGCGGTGAAGGCGACGAAGACAGGAACGGTGAAGAGCGGAACGCCCGAAAGCTTCACCGACACCCATGAACCATACACAACCAGCTGGGATTTCCTAACCATAAAGGGCAATCGAGCACTACGTTTGGGCACTGGTCTCTCGCTCACCGTGGCCTATAAGCAGGCCTATTGCTGGCGAGCATTCATGGATTTCAACTACTCGTTCAATACGTTTACAGCCACATTAAACCCCTCGGAGTGGAAACGACAAGAGTTTCCCGATGCAAAGAACCTGCCCAACGAGGTGGTTAGCGAACGCATTAAGAAGAAGATGATGCAGTTATGCGCAGGAACGGCATTCTGTATTTCGTTCTAACACAAATGAAAAACCGTTTAAACGTTGCCTCACTCGCGTGCGTATGTACGCGTATTAATAATGAATGGCAAAACAAGATTGCGTTTATCGCTCGCTGCCCTTTAAGAAAAACACCTGCGAACAATCACCTCTTGAGACACGCCAAATAAGCCCTTAAACAGCATTTTATCACAAAACATTTTCTTACAGCTAAGATGTACCCCTGTTCCATCTCATCTGGAATGACGTTCCATATCATCTGGAACAGTCGTCCAGATGATATGGAACAGCCGTCCAAAACAGATATAACACGGCGATTAATGTAATCATGCATCATCAGGGCTTAGCAAGCGCATTATCAGAACGATGAAAATGCGAACGGCAGAATGGTTAATTGGCAAGTTCGGGAATAAGAAACCATACCCTCTGAATAAGATTGGAGAGGTAAAGAAATGGCTATCTCGCCAACTAGCGTTACGAGACAGAAGGCATAACAAATTTCTCTTATCCCGAACTCGCGTAGTTTTCTTGCGCCATCTTCCCTTGTTTTCGCATCGAACGACATGCCAAGCCCTTCACCCATACTATTCGGTTGGGCTCGACTCAACATCTTCATCGCCGTCCTGAGACTTTTTATCCAAATCGTCTGCATCGGCATCCGACACACCACTAATAAGATACTCGTATTCAGACCCACGCTTAAGTTGCAGGTGAATGCGCTTGTAAACCACCTTTCCATCCGCTCGTTTGTAGTTCACGATACACGTGCACGTGGCCGTGTCCATATTGTGCACTTCCAAAGAACGTAGCCAACGATAATCAAACTGTGCCGAACCCAACAGCAAGTTCTTCTTTAGCGTCTCGTTTTGCAACTGTTTGGCAAAAGCCTTTGTACAATATTTGTTTAGCACTTGCCGTATGCCAGCCGCACTGGGTTTGGCCTGACTCAACTCGTTTACGTACATGGCGTAAAACCGATAGATGTCAGGGACATAGACATCCATATCTCCTTCAGCCGAGGCGATGTCTATTTCGTACTTGCGCACAGTGCCATCGGCACTCAATGCCAAAGTAAAGATGGCGCAATTGTCGGTCTCTGGCTCACAATAGCTAAAGCCAACGTACACCGACGTGGGGGTAATATCGAACTCTTCGTATAGGCCAAGAGTAAAGCCCTTCATGCAACCAGAGCCCATAAGCAATTTGGAGTCTACCTTGTAGTTCTTAAACACAGGCTTACCACCCTTAAATATATTTATCTTCACTGCATAATCGGCGTATATGACCTTGTCGTAGACAAACTTTTTGCCGTCGTAGAATTGGCGTGCATGTATCTCCCAATCACCCCAAGAGGTGTCTACACGCGTAGGTTTTTCGATGAATTTTGAGTAGTCGGTTTTGTCTTCTTCCTCAACATACAGCTGTACGCTGTCCGTTTTAGCAACAACCGAATCGTTACCGATACTGTTTGCATCGACTTTTTTGTTTCCTGTGCATGCCAATATGAACATAGAAGGCATCAGGAAAAATGTATAAAACAACTTTTTCATTTTCACATTCCTATTTGGGTTAGTGCTACAAATGTAATAAAAAACCAACTCCCACAAGCCACCTTTACCACTTTATTTTACTTCCTACACTAAAATTAGGCGCATTCACCACAAAATCGGGGGTTCAAAACATTTTTTTCGCATTTTGTTTGGCGGTATGGCGAAATCTCCTTACCTTTGCATCGCTTTTGGAAACACAAAAGTATTGGGGCGCTTAGCTCAGCTGGTTTAGAGCATCTGCCTTACAAGCAGAGGGTCGGCGGTTCGAATCCGTCAGCGCCCACACAAAAACAAATCTCGCTTTCGACTTCGAAAGCGAGATTTTTTGCGTTAATAAGGGATGGTGAAAGCAGCTACCCCGTGAGATTACCAACACTCAACCACATTGTATTCAGATGCCCCCTCATGCTTCAATAGGCACTCTTCTCCCCTACACTCCCCTATCATTTCCATACGCCTCCATCACCATTTGCTTTACAGCGGGTGGTACAAGATGGTCGATAGGCAAACCTTCGGCAATGCGATGGCGGATGTCGGTGCTCGAAATATCGTATAAGGGGGTGTTGAGCAGAGTGACATTGGGAGGCAAGGTGTTAGGGTTTACATCATATCCACGGCGTGGAAATATCGCGATGTCGTATTGTTCGAGTATGTTTTCGTAGTGATCCCACTTGGGAAACGACACCCAATTGTCGGCCCCAATAAGGAGAACGAAGGAACGTTGTGGCTCGTCGTGGGCCAAAGCTTGCAGCGTTTGCCAGGTGTACGACGGTGTTGGCAGATGCAATTCGTAGTCGGTGGCACAGAAACGGGGCTCGTTGGCCGTGGCCGCACGCACTATCTCGAACCGCGCCTTATCAGCCATCAAGTCGCGGGCGTTACGCTTAAAGGGATTTTGGGGCGACACAACAAACCATACTTCGTCTAGTTCCATATCGTTTAAGAACTGCCGAGCCAAGGCTAAATGCCCATTATGGATGGGGTTGAACGAGCCGCCGTAGAAGCCTGTGCGTATCATGACCGCGCAAGAAAAGCGTTAATGGCTTCGAGGATCTGACGCTTGGCCTCCTCTAAGTCGCCGTTTACGACAACCTTATCGAATTGCGGGGCAAACGACAGTTCGTATTCGGCTCGCGCAATACGGTCGTTTATCACCTCGGGAGCATCGGTTGCACGACCTTCAAGTCGTTCGCGCAATGCCTCAATAGATGGCGGTTGGATGAAAATGCTCAATGCCTTGTCGCCATAAAACTGCTTAATGTTGCACCCACCCTTAACATCTACGTCGAAAACGACGTTCTGTCCGGCATCCAATTGGCGCTGAACCTGCTCTTTGAGCGTACCATAGAAGCGGTCCTTATACACTTCTTCGTATTCCAAAAACTCGTTCTGGGCAATGCGTTGCCTAAATTCTTCGGGCGAAAGGAAGAAGTATTCCACGCCATGTTGCTCTGTCCCGCGAGGTGCCCTACTGGTACACGATATTGAAAAGGCCAGCCGTAGTTCGGGATGTTTTTGCATCAGCCAGTTGATAATGGTGCTTTTACCCGACCCCGACGGTGCGGAGAATATCACCAAAGCGCCTTTGTGTGGTGTCGAAGACTGCCCGTTTGGGTCGATATGCTGGTTATTATCCATAATCTTTGCGTTTATTTGAGTTTTAGAGAGGGTGAGTTTCTGAGTTCTTGAGGCTTTGAAGGGACGAGTTTATTTGAGCTTTTGAGTTTATGAATGGGTGAGATTCTGAGTTTTTTGGCCTTATTTTGTGGCCAAGTTTATCATTCGTAAGATTAATAACTCACAAACTCAAAACCTCACCGACTCAAAAACTTATAAACCTACAACACGTTCAACACCTGCTCTTTTATCTGTTCCAACTCATCTTTCATCATCACCACGATGTTTTGCATCTCGGCTTGATTGCTCTTAGAACCCGTTGTGTTAATCTCGCGACCCATCTCTTGCGCGATGAAACCCAACTTCTTGCCTTGCTCGTTCTCGTCGCTCATCGTCTTGGCGAAGTACTTCAAATGGTTGGCTAGCCGCTGTTTTTCCTCGCTGATGTCCAGTTTCTCAATATAATATATCAGTTCCTGTTCCAGTCGATTTTTGTCATAGTCCACCTCGGGTATATCTTTCAGCGCGTCTACAATACGTGTTCTAATCTTCTCTACTCTCGCCTTCTCGTACGGTTCGATGTCGGCCATCAGCTTACCGATGTTTTGCAGTTTCTCTTCAAACTTCTTTTGCAAGGCCAAACCCTCTTGCTTGCGAAAGGCCACGATATGTTCCAGAGCCTGTTCGATGGCTTCTGCCGCTGCCTTCCATTCTTCTTCGTCTAGCGTTTCCACCTCGGTGCGCGTGGTAACATCAGGCATTTTGAGCAGCGTAGCATACCAATCCAGTGGCTCGGGAATGCCCGCCTTGGCTGATAACTCCTTAATTTGGCGGTAATAGTTCTCTACCAGTGCACCGTTAATGGGCGTAGCGTCCACAGCCGCATCCTTATCCACCCATATAGAGAAATCAACCTTGCCCCTAGTAAGTGCTTTTGCCACCATCTGTCGCATCTCAATCTCCTTCTCACGATACAGTGGAGCGATGCGTGTAGAAAGGTCCAGCGTCTTGCTGTTAAGCGATCTAATCTCTACGTTTATTTTCTTGTCGTTAAAGGTCACAACAGCCTTGCCGTAACCTGTCATGGATTGTATCATAGTTTGCGCGTTAATTTTCTGCAAATGTACACATTTTAAACGGAAAAAGCGTAATTTTGCAGTTTAATATAAGAATACTGAATAGGATTATGTCATGCATATTAAATATTGAAACAAGCACCGCGGTATGCTCGGTGGCCATTAGCAACGACGGCGAATGCATTTTTAACGCCGAAGATCATGATGGTCCGAACCACGCGGTGAAGCTAGGTACGTTCGTAGACGAGGCTCTTTCGTTTGCCGACAGCCACGCTTTGCCACTCGATGCAGTAGCGGTGAGCTGCGGTCCAGGCTCTTATACGGGCTTGCGGATTGGCGTTTCGATGGCCAAAGGTGTGTGCTACGCTCGCAACGCTAAGCTCTTGGCCGTGCCTACACTGCAATTGCTGTGCGTTCCACTACTTTTGCGCGAACAAATAACGGCTGATGAGGTCCTGCTTTGCCCCATGCTCGACGCCCGACGCATGGAAGTGTACGCCGCTCTCTATACTAGGGCACTGAAAGAGGTAAGGCCTGTGGGAGCCGACATTGTGGAAGCCGACACCTACAAGGCTTTTCTGGACGAGCACCCCGTGTATTTCTTCGGCAACGGAGCCAGCAAATGCAAGACGGAAATCGTTCACCCCAACGCCCACTTCATCGACAACGTGGAGCCACTGGCCAAGAACATGACACCATTGGCAGAGAAAGCCATGGCCGAAGAACGCTTCGAAGATGTGGCATACTTTGTGCCGTTCTATCTAAAAGACTTCGTGGCAAAGGCTGCCAAACCGCTACTCTAAATTCAACGGCACGCCAAATGCCGAATAACGCAATAAGAATGAACAACCGAACATCCACCACTAAGATAATGAACATAGAAGGATTGGACTATAATACACAACGCGAGCGACTGATACTTCCCGAATATGGTCGTGAAATACAGAAGATGGTTAACCACGCTGTCATGCTTCCCACCAAGGAAGAACGACAAGCGTGCGCCGAATCTATCATCGCAACGATGAGTATTCTCTTTCCCCAAGGCTACGATGCCATAGACCTTGAGCACAAGCTATGGGATCATTTGGCCATCATGAGCAACTTCAAGCTCGACATCGACTATCCGTTCGACGTGTCGGAGGCAACACGTTCTGCCACAAAACCCCAACATGTGGGTTACACTTCGTCGCGCATCCCCGTGCGACATTATGGCAAACTGCTCTTCGAAACATTCGAAAGGCTGAAAGAAATGCCTGATGGCGAAGAACGCGATGCACTGGTTAGGCTCACCGCCAACCAAATGAAGCGTTCGCTGGCACAATGGGGACACGGTGCTGCAGATAACGAACGCGTGGCATCCGACCTTGCTGCGTTCACCAACGGCAAGATACAGCTCGACCTAGACACGTTTAAGTTCGAGAAATTGCCCGCAAAAGAACCCGAGAAAAAACGCAAGAAAAAGTAGCCATGCAGTCGTTTCTCATTGAAGGCGGTCGTCCGTTGAAAGGCACCATCACGCCACAAGGGGCCAAAAACGAGGCACTGGAGGTGATTTGCACTGCCATACTCACCACCGAAGAGGTGCGTATCAGCAATGTTCCCGACATCTTAGACGTGAACAACCTTATCCAGTTGCTGGCCGACATCGGTGTGAAGGTGACGCGACATACCCGTAACGACTATTCGTTTAAGGCCGACGAGCTGAACCTCGACTTCCTTTCAAGCGACGAGTTCGTGCACAAATGCGCGGCTCTGCGTGGTAGCGTGCTGCTTATCGGTCCGCTTTTGGGGCGCTTTGGCAAAGCCATGGTGGCCCAACCAGGTGGCGATAAGATTGGCAGACGCCGACTAGACACCCACTTTTTGGGATTCCGCATGCTCGGTGCAAGCTTCGAGAGAGTGCCAGACCGTAACGTTTACGAACTGCGAGCCAAGCAATTGCAGGGCCGTTACATGCTACTCGATGAGGCATCGATAACAGGAACGGCCAACATCATTATGGCCGCCGTGCTGGCTAAAGGCAAAACCACCATCTATAATGCAGCCTGCGAACCCTATATACAACAGCTTTGCCGACTGCTTAACCGCATGGGAGCACGCATCGGCGGAATTGGCAGCAACCTGCTTACCATCGAAGGGGTTGAATCTCTTCATGGAGCAACCCACCAAGTGTTACCCGACATGATTGAAGTGGGGTCGTTTATCGGCATGGCAGCCATGGTTGGGCAGGGCATTCGCATCAAGAACGTATCCGTAGAGAACCTCGGACTGATACCCGACACCTTTAAACGACTGGGAATAAACATCAACATAGAGGGCGACGACCTCTTTGTGCCACACCACGAGCACTATCAGGTAGAAGCATTTATCGATGGGTCGATAATGACTTTGGCCGATGCGCCATGGCCGGGATTAACTCCCGACCTCCTTTCGGTGCTTATCGTGGTGACCACACAGGCTCGTGGCAGTGTGCTTTTCCATCAGAAGATGTTCGAAAGCCGACTGTTCTTCGTAGATAAGGTTATCGACATGGGCGCACAAATCATACTTTGCGACCCCCATCGGGCTGTAGTTATTGGTCACGACCACAAGCTTCAACTGCGCGCGGGCCGAATGACAAGCCCCGATATACGTGCTGGCATCGCCTTGCTTATCGCTGCATTGAGCGCCAACGGCACCAGTCAGATAGACAATATCGCACAGATTGACCGCGGTTACGAAGACATCGAGGCGCGGCTTAATGCCCTCGGAGCCAACATTAAGCGCGTATAGGCCTAGCAAAAAGAAAAATCCAGGCCACCACGCCCCACCCTATTCACAAACATTAAAAGCAACATACCCCCACACTACATGTCCCACCAACCATCCACACGCCCGCAATGGCAAGCCGACAACTTCTATAAGATAGGCAAGCTGGGTAAGCCTCACGGCGTGAAAGGCGAAATATCTTTCCACTTCGACGACGATATCTTCGACCGAACAGAGGCCGATTTCCTTGCGCTCGAGGTGGATGGGCTGCTCGTTCCTTTCTTTTTCGAAGAATATCGGTTCAAAGGCAGCGAAACGGCATTGGTGAAATTCGTGAACATAGACACGCAAGAACGGGCAAAGGAGCTAACGGGCTGCAACGTGTTTTTTCCGCGTCAGGGTGCTGATAACCCCGATGCCGAACTGTCATGGGCGGCTATCGTGGGCTTCACGGTTAAGGATGCGGGCACCAACAAACCGCTGGGCACTATCCTAGCCGTAGACGATAGCACCGTGAACACCCTTTTCGAAGTAGACGTTAACGGTTCTTCGCCCCTGCTTCTGCCTGCCTCTTACGACCTGATAGCAGGCGTTGACGCACAGAAACATGAAATAACGATGCACATTCCCGATGGAATTCTAGACCTAGACTGAACAAATGAGGAAACAAATATGCATTCTTGGCAGCACGGGTTCGATTGGCACGCAAGCCCTCGACGTGATTGAGCAACATGCCGACAAGTACGAAGTGTACAGCCTAACGGCAAACACCCGCGTTGAACTATTGGCCCAACAGGCACGGAAGTTCAATCCTGCGGCCGTAGTTGTGGCCGACGAGAGCCGCTACCAACAGCTGCAAGACCTCTTAACCGACCTTCCCGACATCAAGGTTTACGCTGGCAAGCAGGCGCTTTGCGACATCGTGCAGGCCCAACCCATCGACATGGTGCTCACGGCGATGGTTGGTTTTTCGGGACTAGAACCCACCATACACGCCATTAAGGCACATAAAAAGATATGTTTGGCCAACAAAGAAACGCTGGTTGTTGCCGGTGAGCTTATCAACGAGTTAGCCATGGCCCACCGCGCACCCATACTTCCCGTAGACAGCGAGCACTCGGCCATCTTCCAGAGCATTGTAGGCGAGGGCGATAATGCCATCGAACGAATATTGCTCACTGCTAGCGGAGGCCCTTTCCGCTTGCTACCCGAAGACCAATTGGCCAAAGTTACCAAGGCCGACGCACTGCGCCACCCCACGTGGGACATGGGTGCGAAGATCACGATCGACTCTGCCACGATGATGAACAAGGGCTTCGAGGTGATCGAAGCTAAGTGGCTGTTCGGCGTAGAGCCTGAAAAGATACAGGTGCTGGTGCATCCGCAGAGCATTATTCATAGTGCCGTGCAGTTCGAAGATGGCTCGGTGAAGGCCCAACTGGGATTACCCGACATGCGTTTACCCATCCAATACGCCTTCTCTTACCCCGATCGGCTACCGCTTAACGGCAAAAGACTCGACTTTTTCTCACAACCGCTGGAATTTTTCAAACCCGACATGCGCAAATTCCGTTGCCTACAACTGGCCTTCGATGCCATCAAGCGCGGTGGGAACATGCCTTGCATACTCAATGCAGCAAACGAAGTGGTGAACGAAGCATTTAGGGCCGACCGCATTGGATTCCTAGACATGCCACGAGTTATCGAAGAAACGATGCAAAAAGTGACCTTCGATGCGGCTCCTTCGTTAGACACCTATCTGCAAACCGATGCCGAAGCGCGCCAAAAGGCTAGCGAACTAGTAGCCCAGCTGCGATAAAACCCACCGCACAAGACGGCTCATGCCGTTTCGAGCAATGCACATTAACATACCGTAAAGGGCTTCAACACAAGCCCATACGCCACCACTTACAATACAGAAAACAATAAAACAAACATGGAAATATTTCTTATCAGGCTGTTGCAGTTCATGCTGGCCATATCTATTTTAGTACTACTCCACGAGGGAGGGCACTATTTCTTTGCCCGATTGTTTGGCGTAAGGGTAGAAAAGTTCTACCTTTTCTTCGACCCTTGGTTTCATCTCTTCGAATTTAAGTCTAAAAAAAGCGGCACGGCTTATGGCATGGGCTGGCTTCCTTTAGGTGGTTATTGCAAGATTTCGGGAATGGTTGACGAGTCGTTCGATACCGAACAGATGGCCAAACCTGCCCAACCGTGGGAGTTTAGGGTAAAACCGGCATGGCAAAGGCTACTCATCATGCTGGGTGGCGTTATCGTCAACTTCCTCTTGGCCTTATTTATCTATTCGATGGTGCTATTCCATTGGGGCGACAGCTACGTGCAAGTGAAAGACATGACGGCTGGAATGAAATTTAATTCAGAGGCCAAAGCCCTTGGATTTAAAGATGGCGACGTGCTTCTTGGAACAGAGAAGGGCGAGTTTAAGACCTTCGACGCCGACTTCTTCCGCGACTTGGCAACTGCCACTCGCGTAGACTTGGTGCGCCAAGGCAAACAAATGAGTCTGCCCATGCCTGGCAATCTCGACTTGCTAAACATGCTCAAGTCGTCACCGCGCTTCGTGATGATCATGATGCCCAACACCATCGACAGCGTAATGCCTAACAGCGTGGCTGCCAAAGCGGGTCTGCGAGCAGGCGATAAAATCGTGGCTTTTGCAGGAAAACCTATCGATTCGCAAAACGATTTCAACTACGAGAAAGAGCGTTTGGGTGATATACTGGCTGCAGCAACTACTCCTGCCGACAGCGCCAAGGCTCTAAACACCACCATTGCCTTTGTTCACCAGGGCGATTCAATACCTACCATCGCTTCGGTTAAGCTTAATGCCGACTTGCTTTTTGGCATGGTGTTCACCAACGGACTAGCCAAATACAAGGAAACGCATGTAGAATATGGGTTTTTCGAAAGTTTCCCAGCCGGTGCAGCTTATGGTGTGAAGGTGCTTAAAGGCTATGTTGGCGACATGAAATACCTGTTCTCGGCCGATGGTGCCAAGTCGTTGGGTGGCTTTGGAGCCATTGGCAGCCTCTTCCCCCCAATGTGGGATTGGCACATGTTCTGGCTCATGACGGCCTTCCTTAGCATCATTCTCGCCTTTATGAACATTCTTCCCATACCCGCTCTCGATGGTGGCCATGTGCTTTTCTTGCTCTACGAGATGATAACAAGGCGCAAACCCAGCGAAAAATTCATGGTACGTGCCGAGTATGCAGGCATCTCCATCCTCATCATCCTGATGGTATTGGCCAACCTTAACGATGTGTTGAGGGCGTTGGGATATATGTAAGGTGAGTTTATAAGGGTGTAAGTTCATCAGATTTGTGAACTTAAAGCCGGTGCGCTTTCGAGTAATTATATTGCTCAGTGTAACCAATAGGCAACTCAACACCAAACAAGAAAACAAGCTGATAAACAAATAAACCAACTAGTTAAGAAATAAATAAGTTGGCAAGTTTACGAGTATGCAAGTCCGTATGTTTGTTAAGCACGGACAAGCTCGTAAACTTGCCAACTTTTTTGTTTGCTTACCCAACTGCCAGTCTAGTAATATCATTTACCCACATGCCACCTTTTACAAGCTATTTGCCATCACAACCCAATATATTAATTCGTTTATTCAGGATAAGAAACCATATCTATTAAGCAAGCACAAAACGTAAACAACATTTATTGAACCAACTACCGCGTAGCGGTTGGCATGATTGATGCAAGTTTGGAGTAAAAACAGCATTTGCATTGAGCCAACTACCACGTAGCGGTTGGCGTGATTGATTCGAGTTGGGAGTAAAAACAGTATTTGCATTGAGCCAACTACCGCATAGCAGTTGGCGTGATTGATGTGAGTTGGGAGTAAAAACAGCATTTGCATTGAGCCATCTACCGCGTAGCGGTTGGCATGATTGATGCGAGTTTGGAGGAAAAAAACGCTTGTATTTCGCCAACTACCGCGTAGCGGTTGGCATGATTGATGTGAGCCGGGAGTAAAAACAGCATTTGCATTGAGCCAACTACCGCGTAGCGGTTGGTCTGTTGGGAGGGCAGGGTTGGGAGCCAAAGCGACCTACCCTGCCTAGGCAATGAAAGAAGGAAACAAGGCCGTAGGTCTTGGTCTTTTTCTTTCTTGATATTATATTTTCGCCTTCTCACGCTTTCACTTTTGTTTCCCTTACCGTCCAAAAGTTCAACCACCACCTGGCAGTAGAACTAATACCACTCAATTGTAAGTAGGGTATTACGTGTTGTTTGTTATCTCGACTTGGTGCATCATAAGTGCGAATGTAATGCGCTTATATAAATGCCATTATGCACTACTTATAAGAACGTTATTCAAAAGTTTGCCTATAGGAAAAGTTTAAACCATTGGGAATCCAATTCCATGTCATCTGGAATCCTGTTCCATATCATCTGGAACAATGTTCCATGTCATCTGGAACCCTATTCCATCTAAGCTGTAACAAGGCGAGTAATTAAAAAGCTCGCTGCAAAATCTTATTAAACGTGCTTTAGAAATAAATACTTCGCAAATCGGATAATAGTAAAAGAGGTGGTGCAAGGCCTCCATGTGCCTTGCACCACCTCACGCAAAAACACGAAAAACGTGATTGCTTTAGTGCATAGAGAATAAGATACGAAACGGCGGAAAGCTGTTTACAAAACCTCTTCTGCCTCTTGCGGAGTGGGTTCAGCAGGTTGGTCGGCAGCCAAATCGCGCTCCACCATGCCGTCGCGCAGATGAATGGTGCGGTCGGTAAGCTTCGCTAGTTCTTCATCGTGAGTGACAATGACGAACGTTTGACCAAACTTATCGCGCAGGTCGAAGAACAACTGATGTAGTTCGGCCTTGTTTTTAGAGTCTAAACTACCCGAAGGCTCATCGGCCAACACCACTGCAGGCTCGTTAACCAATGCGCGCGCCACGGCCACCCTTTGCTTTTCGCCACCCGAGAGCTCAGCTGGCTTATGGTTAGCGCGGTCGGCTAGTCCAAGAAAAGTAAGCAATTCGTTGGCCCTTTCGAGGGCTTCGCTTTTCTTCTTACCAGCGATATAGGCCGGTATCATCACGTTTTCTAAGGCCGTAAACTCGGGTAACAGCTGGTGAAACTGGAAGATAAAGCCCAGATGCAGATTGCGGAAGTCGCTCAATTTCTTACTCGATAGCGTACCAACATCCACACCATCAACCACCACTTCACCGCCATCAGGTCGATCGAGTGTACCAATTATTTGCAACAGCGTGGTTTTTCCGGCACCGCTAGGTCCTACGATGCTCACCACTTCGCCTTTGTTTATCTGCAAGTCGATGCCTTTAAGCACTTGCAACGAGCCGAAACTCTTGGTTATTGATTTTATTGTTATCATATTGATTTAGTTTCTTGAGGAGTAAAGAAGTAAAGGAGTAAAAGGAGTTAAGCCAAATGATTCAGAAGCAGAGTGGCAAACACACATGTAAGTTCCTTAGCTTGTCAACTCGTTAACTTGTTAACTCACCAACTAACCCATAAAGGTATTACCCTATTTCTTTTAACACCTTAATTGCTTAACATTTCAAACTACCACTTACTACTTTATTCTTACTACTCATCCCTTTACTACTTATCACTTACTACCTTACTACTTATCACTTACTACCTTACTACTTATCACTTACTACCTTACTACTTATCACTTACTACCTTACTACTTCCACTACTTCTTCAACTTCTTCATCCACTTCCCAACGTCTTCATAGGCGCTAGTTCCTTCGGTATGCTGTGGCTCGGCAAAGGTAAGTTCCTCGCTTCCATCGCCATATTGGTCGGGGAAAACAATCATGAGGTTTGTCCCCGAGAAATGTCTGGTCAGTTCATCGGGCAAATGGTCGAGTGCCGTTTTATAGCTCACGGTGCCCTTTCGTGCCGTAACCACCACGAAGAGATGGTCGGACGCGATGGTGGCAGCCAGCGATGGCAATTCGTTCCAATGGTTCATCAGCGCGTATTCGGCACGCATGGTGGCATGACGATTACGAACAAACTCGTTGATGAGTGCCAACGTGTCTTGACGACCATGGAAAACGATGCGGCATTCGAGGTTCAACGCCACGCGTGCGAGGCGTTCGAGCCAGCGATAGAAGCCTGGTTCGTATTGCGCACGCGAGGGAACGGCCACCTGAATACGACGAATCGTGCTTAGGGGTTGGTTCAATCGCGCCATGATAATCTGTCGGTTCAGTCCATTGAACAGGCTCTGGTGGAACTGCCCCCAAAACTTTGGCGACACATCCTTATGCCTATGCAGACCAATAATAATCTCGGAGGCATGAAATTCGTTAAAGGCGTGCTTAATGCCGTTGGCAATATTAGCCGCGATACGCACCTGCGTTTGTGTTCGTACATCGGTGGCGGCAGCGTATTTCGATACTTGATCGAGCAGCTGTTGCCCCTTTTCCTGGTTGGCGCGCATGTGTTCGTCGTCGTAAACAAGGTTCAATGCGATGATGCCACGGTTCAGTTTGGGGTTGCGCATCATGATAGCCAAGCCCATTAGGCGGTTGGCATACTCGGGATATTTCACGGGCACGAGCATGCTTTCATCGTCTTGCTCGTTTGATTCGCTAGCAGGTATGTTCTTTTCGCTCAATATAAAGGTCTTGGCAGCACGTTCGGTTATCACCGAAGAGATGATGCAGGTTATCAATATCATAATAACCACGGCGTTAAGAATATCGTCGGTGATGAGATAACGACCTGGTTCAATCTCTAATTGCATGCCAACCATCACGATGGCGATAGCTCCCGCAGCGTGGGCAGAGGTTAAACCGAACATCATTTGTCCCGAAGGAGCGTGCATTCGAAACCTCCAACTCGCGAGATAGGCCGCTATGGCCTTGCCCAATGTGCCCACAACGGTGATGGCCAGCACAACCCAGATGATGCCCTGACCTTGAAACAGCAGGCGAAGGTTGATGAGCATGCCCACACCGATAAGGAAATAGGGAATGAAAATGGCGTTTCCGATGAACTCGATGCGGTTCATCAACGGCGAAAGTCGTGGTACATAGCGGTTAAGGATAAGACCTGCCAAGAACGCGCCAAAGATACCTTCGAGCCCAATGGTTGAAGAAATGGACGCGCTAAGGAAGAGTATGGCCATCACGAAGATAAATTGCATCACGGCATCGCTATATCGACGCAGGAACCAACGTGTGAGACGAGGCACGAAAAAAGCCATACCCGCACAGAAAGCCACAACTTTAAGCACAAACCAAAGCCAAAAAAGCGCGTCGCCACCTTCGTGATGGGCTGCCACGATCATAGCCAACACCACCAGGGAGAGGAACAACGCTATCATGGTAGACCCCACACTGAGTGCCACAGCAGGGTTTCGCTGAAGTCCGTAACGGCCAATGATGGGGTAAGCGATAAGCGTATTCGAGGCCATCAACGTGGCCAAGAGCAACGAAGCAGCTGTGGTGTAGTGCAAAAAGGAAGTTCCCAACAGATAAATAAGGCCGAAAGGCACGACAAACGTGGCCAAGCCAAACATCATAAAGCGGTACTTGTTGCGCTTTAGGCTGCTGCTGTCCATCTCAAGGGCCGCCAAGAACATGATGTAATACAAGCCCACGCGCCCGAAGAGTTCGAAAGAGTCGTCGCGTTCCAAAATGTTAAACCCGTATTCGCCCACTGCAACGCCCGCCAACACCATGCCAACGATATGGGGGATGCGCAATTTGCCCATCACGATAGGGGCAAAAAGGATGATAAGCATCACGATGAAGAAGATCAACGTGGGGTCGGTGATGGGGAAGGCAGAGAACATTGTCGTTTCGCTTATGGTGGTTTAGAGGTGATAATGCAGGGTGTTTGTTGCTAGAAATGCTAGTTATACTGCGCTTTCTAGGGTAGATTTAGACAGCTTGCGCAATGCTTTGGCAGGGGCGTTGTTTGTCTTTATCACTGCAAAGTTGCAAAAAATATATCAAACTGACGCGTATAAACGTGGAAAGTTGTACATTTGCAACGCAATATATCATTATTATTAAAAGAGAAGGAAATGAAAGTAGCAATTGTAGGCGCAAGTGGCGCGGTGGGTCAAGAGTTCTTGCGCATATTGTCAGAGCGTGCTTTCCCCATCGACGAGCTAGTGCTTTTCGGGTCGGAACGCAGTGCAGGTCAAACCTATATGTTCAATGGCAAAGAGCATGTTGTGAAGCTTTTGCAACACAACGACGACTTCCGCGACGTGGATTTCGCTTTCGTATCGGCAGGCGGAGGCACGTCGAAAGAGTTCGCGGAGACCATTACGAAACACGGAACGGTGATGATCGACAATTCTAGCGCATTCCGTATGGACCCCGAAGTGCCACTAGTGGTGCCCGAATGTAATGCCGAAGATGCACTAAACCGTCCTCGTGGCATCGTGGCTAACCCCAATTGCACCACGATTATGATGGTGGTGGTGCTGCAACCGCTGGAAAAGCTGTCGCACATTAAGCGCATTCGCGTGTCGAGTTACCAAAGCGCGAGTGGCGCAGGAGCTGCTGCCATGGCCGAATTGCAAACACAATACAGCCAATTGGTTAAGGGCGAAGAACCCACGGTGAGTAAATTTCCACACCAACTGGCCTATAACGTGATACCGCAGGTAGACGTTTTCACCGATAACGGCTACACAAAGGAAGAGATGAAGATGTATCACGAAACGCAAAAGATTATGCACACCGACGCCAAGTGCTCGGCAACGTGTGTAAGGGTGAGCTCGCTTAGGTCGCATTCGGAAAGTGTTTGGATTGAAACCGAGCGTCCGCTGTCGATAGAAGAGGCACGTAAGGCCATCGCTGCCGCACCTGGTTGCACGCTGAAAGACGACCCCTCGCAGGGCGTTTACCCCATGCCATTGGAGACAGGAGGCAAAGACGACATCTTCGTTGGTCGTATCAGAAAAGACTTGGCCGATGAAAACGGACTGACGTTGTGGCTCAGCGGCGACCAAATTCGCAAGGGTGCAGCCCTTAATGCCGTACAGATTGCAGAATATCTGATGAAGAACGATAAGACCTTGGCACGAAAATAAGGTCTTGTTATTTGGTCAACAGCCAAGGGAAATTTGCATTTAAGAATCACGAGTTAACGAAACGACGAGGCTATAAGACTAGTAGTCGTTTTGTTCTCGAACTGATTTTAGCAGGCAATAGATAAATAAATTTGAGGGATTTCTCATCCTTATCGCACTACATATATAATAAGGTGTAGGTCGTTAAGGATGAGAAATCCCTCAAAATTATATGATGCTAGCAAGCTGTTCTTGTCTATGCGCCGTGTATAAACGGGCATCTAGTAGATCATTTAGCCACTAAACTGCGCTGGGGTTGCTTGTTTTAGGCAGCTCTTCCACGCGCTTTTTGTTTCGTTTTACCTTGAACTTATCGAACCCATTGCCATAAACGCCGCTCACGGCAGATTGCGTTACGAAAGCCTGCGGGTCGATTTCGTCGATCATACTGTACACTTGCGAAGCCTCACGTTGCTTGGTTACAAGAATCACCAGCTTGAGATGGCTGCCCGAATAATAGCCCGTGGCATCGATGATAGTGCATCCGCGATGGGGCGGAGTGCTGGTTATGCGTTGGCAAATCTCTTCGTAGCGTTCGGAAATGATGAGGAATTGCACCGAGCGTTTGCCCATGTTAACCACCTGATCGAGAACAAACGACACCACGATAAGTCCTACATAGCCATAGATAACCTGTTCCCAACTCTTCAACACCAAATAACTGAGCGATACGATAACCATGTCTACCAACAGGATTACACGTCCAAGGGAGATGTCGCGATACTTGTTGATGATGGCTGCAACGATGTCCGACCCACCCGAACTGCCGTGATAAGACAATCCGAACCCTAAACCGATACCGCAGAAACACGACCCGATGATGCAGGCCATGAAGGGTTCGTCGCGAAGAATTGTGGGATGAGGGAAGAGTTGACGAAACAACGAAATGAATATGGTCATCATCACTACGCCATAGATGGTTTTCAGGCAAAACTTAAAGCCCAAAATCTTTAAGGCAATAGCGAGAAGAATCAGGTTCAGACCAAAGTAGGTGAACTGCACAGGCGTGCCCGTGCCCCAGAAAACAATAGATGAAAGACCGGCTACGCCACCAGAGGTGATGTGGTTGGGCAAGTAAAAGGCCACCCAACCCAAGCTGTAGAACACCATGCCGATACCAATCATCACGTAATCGGTAAGTTCCCTATATAGGGTTTTTCTGCTTACGGCTATCATTTTGCGGTATGCTGTAAAAGTTTATGTCTGTGCACTTTACGCTTTTCACCCTTTATTTGGCGGCGATGCACTCCACTTCTACCAACGCACCCTTAGGTAACGCCTTCACGGCTACGGCCGAACGGGCAGGGAAAGGTTGTGCGAAAAACTCGGCATACACTTCGTTCATCTCGGCGAAGTTGGCCATGTCTGATAGGAAAACGGTGGTCTTAACCACGTTGCTTAGGTCGGCACCTGCCGCTTGCAGCACGTTTCGCGCATTGGTAAGCGATTGGCGGGTTTGTTCTTTCACGCCACCTGGCACGAATTCGCCCGTCGTTACGTCTACGGGAAGCTGTCCCGAGGCGAATACAAAACCGTTAGCCTCGATGGCTTGACTGTAAGGACCGATGGCCTTGGGTGCTTTTTCTGTGTTGATTGCTTTCATTTGTGTTGATTGTTTCTATATTTTGCGTGCAAATATAATAATAAAACTTGACGTGAGCAAGTTTGCCAGAGTTTGTATTTTTTTATTGATATATCCCGATGAAGATTGCGTTTTTTTCACTATATTTGCATTAGATGGGATGCGTTCGATGGCCTATTGCCAGCCATCTTACGTTCGAACGCACTTTGGCACGGTGTTTGCCAATCTCTATTTACAAGGTTGCCCCAAACGAGGCAACCAACCGTCGCAATGGCGACAAGTAACAATTTAACGAAAATACAGGAGGAATAAAGTATATGATAAGCCAATTTTCACCTAGGGTTTCAGAGGTTCTGGCATTCAGCCGAGAAGAAGCGACACGGCTGGCGAGCAACGCTGTGGGGCCCGAACACCTGCTTCTGGGTATCCTCAGAGGAAGCGGTGGCCCTGTAAACGAGCTTTTTGCACGCCATAACACCGACATCGAAGCCATGCGAGCACAACTAGAAGAGTTGGCAAAGGCACACGCGCAACACGAGCCTATGGCTAACAACGAGATGGCACTTAACGAAATGGCAAACAACATCTTGAAATTGGCGGTGCTGGAAGCGCGTATACAGAACACGCAAACCGTGGATGTGCAGCACCTTTTACTTGCAATACTACACGACCGCGTGGACAATGGAGCCAAGCAGGTGCTTGAAAGCAACAACTTGAACTACGAAGATACACTGGCTTACCTGCAAAAGCGGGCTATGCCATCGCAAGATAGCCTCGGACTTTCTGACGACGAGGAAGACGAACCCATGCCTGGCAGCAACGGTGCACAGCGTAACGAGCGCGCACAAGCCACTCAAACGGCTAAGGGCAATGGTAAAACGCCCATTCTCGACAGTTTTTCTACCGACCTTACACAGGCCGCAATGGAAGATAAACTCGACCCCGTGGTGGGCCGAGAAAGGGAAATCTTGCGCGTTACCGAAATTCTTAGTCGTCGAAAAAAGAACAACCCCATCATCATTGGCGAACCGGGCGTAGGCAAAAGCGCCATTGTCGAGGGACTGGCACAGCTTATCGCCAAGCGCAAAACATCGCCCGTGCTGTTCAATAAGCGCATCGTAAGCCTCGACATGGCAGGCATGGTGGCCGGAACGAAGTATCGCGGACAGTTCGAAGAGCGCATCCGTGGATTGCTCAAAGAGATTGAAAACAACTCCGACATTATCGTCTTCATCGACGAGATACACACCATCATCGGCGCAGGAAGCACTCCTGGCAGCATGGATGCCGCCAATATCATGAAGCCCGCATTGGCTCGTGGCACCATTCAATGCGTTGGAGCAACCACGCTAGACGAATATCGTAACAGCATCGAGAAAGACGGTGCGCTGGAAAGACGCTTCCAAAAGGTGATACTCGAGCCAACAACGGCCGACGAAACCTTGCAAATTCTAGAAAATATTAAGGATAGATACGAGCGCCATCACCATGTGGCGTACACCGAAGACGCATTGCGCGCCTGTGTCAAACTGACAGAACGTTATGTCACAGATAGGGCTTTCCCCGATAAGGCCATTGATGCGCTCGACGAAGTGGGTGCAAAGGTGCATCTGCAACACGTGGAAGTGCCGCCCGCCATCATCGAAAAGGAGAAGGAATTGGACGAGGCGAAGCTTAAAAAGCAAAACGCCGTGGTGAACCAAAACTACGAATTGGCCGCCAACTACCGCGACATGCAAGTGCGACTGGAAAAGGAATTGGAAGCGCTGAACCACGAATGGGCCTTCGGCGACAACGATAACCGGCAACCCGTAACCGAAAAAGAGGTGGCCGAGGTTGTGTCGATCATGACGGGTGTGCCTGTTCAACGAATGGCCGAGACCGAAGGCGTAAGGCTAAAAGGCATGGCCAACGAACTGAAACAGGCGGTAGTGGCGCAAGATGCGGCCATCGAGAAAATGACCAAAGCCATTCTGCGCAATCGCGTTGGACTAAAAGAGCCCAATCATCCCATTGGCGTTTTCATGTTCCTTGGTCCTACTGGTGTGGGCAAAACTTATCTGGCCAAGAAGTTGGCGCAGTTTATGTTCGGCAGCGACGATGCCCTTATACGTGTCGATATGAGCGAGTACACCGAAAGCTTTAACGTTTCGCGATTGGTGGGTGCTCCTCCGGGATACGTGGGTTACGAAGAGGGCGGACAGCTAACGGAACGTGTTCGCCGCAAGCCTTACTCCATCGTGTTGCTCGATGAAATTGAGAAAGCGCACGGAAACGTGTTTAACCTACTGCTGCAAGTTTTGGACGAGGGTCGCCTTACCGATGGAAACGGCCGACTGGTAGACTTCCGCAATACGGTTATCATCATGACTTCGAATGCCGGAACACGACAGTTGAAAGAGTTTGGACGTGGTGTGGGCTTCAACACAGGTGGTGCGTTGGGTCTTAACATGAACGAAAAAGACAAGGAATACGCACGTGCCATCATCCAAAAGAGCCTTAGCAAGCAGTTCGCACCTGAGTTTTTGAACCGCCTCGACGAGATTATCACCTTCGATCAGCTAGATCTTGAGGCCATCAACCGCATTATCGACATCGAGTTAAGAGGTCTTTACAAACGCGTTGAAGACTTGGGCTACCACCTCGAAATAACACCCGAGGCTAAGAACTTCGTTGCTTCGAAGGGTTACGACGTACAGTTTGGCGCACGCCCATTAAAGCGCGCCATACAAACGTACATCGAAGACTTACTCGCCGAGCGCATCCTCTCCGACGAATTGGCACTAGGCGACACCATCGTTATCGACAAGTGCCCCGACAAAGAAGAACTTTCCGTAAAAGAAACGGCTGCATCTTAATGCCCCAAATGCAGGCATCGACCTGTATTGCAGCAATTGCAGCCCTCACTTAAAATACCAACGGGGACATCATGGATTAGTCATGATGTCCCCGTTTTTTCGTTATGGTGTCAACGCGAAGTGCAAAATGCTTTTCTGCACATACGCAAGTTCGGGATAAAACACAATCGGTATGCCTTCTGTCGCGTAGCACCTATTGGCAATATAGCCAATCGTTTACCTACCCTATCTTGTTCAGAGGGGCATGGTTTCTTATCCCAAACTCGCCAATGAGCCCTTCCGTGGTTCGCATTTTCATAGCTCCACAAATGCGCTTGCTAAGCCCCGATGATGCATTATTACATTAACCGCCGTGTTAAACATGTTTTGGACGCCTGTTCCATGTTATTTGGAATACTGTTCCAGTTGAATTGGACCCCTGTTCCAACTTATCTGGAACAGGAGTCCAACTTAGCTGTAACAAAGCGGGAGCTGAAAAAGCTCACTACAAGGGCTTATCGAGTGAAGAATGAAAGATGGCGTTTGGAGGGCGGAAAGGTAAGTTGGTGGCGGTGATAGGCTGTGGAACGAACCGCCTAGATCGTGCCAGGCTAGTATCAAACGTTAGGTGAATTCAAGATAAGATATGATGCTTTTTTGAGCAAGATTAGATAAAAGACGAATAGCTATCTCGTCAACTAGCGCTACGCGATAGCTTACATAGCAAACAGCTCTTATCCCCGAACTCACGTAACACATAAGAAAGAAGCGACATTTTGCAAAAAAATGATTACTTTTGTGCCCAACAATCCACTGATGCATTAACAGCCAGCACAGCCCAACAAAATGTCGCCGGCAAACTAATGGCCACATAAATCCACATTGACAGATGAACAAATGTATTTCTATCCTGCTGTTCTTTACCCTTTGTATTGTAGCTAACGCACAAACCGACAGCACTGCAACGAGAACGTTGGGCGAGGTTGTGGTGAACGCCAAAGGACAAATTGAAACTGCGGAGAAAGCGGTGCTCACGCCTACGACGCTAGAAAAGCGACACGCCACTAATGGTTTCGAATTGTTGAACGTAATGCAAACGCCCGAACTAGACGTGTCGCCACGAACAAACAGCATCTCAACAAAGGGCGGAGGGCAAGTGGTATTGTGCATCAATGGTATGGAAGTGCTACCAGAAGACGTGTCTACGTTGCGGGCCAGCAACATTATCAGCATCGAATACATACGAACGCCTAGCGGAAAATATGCTGGCAAGGCGGCTTTGCTCAACTTCATAATCAAGCAAATGTCGTATGGCGGCAATGTTTACTTATCGGCCAGCGAGGGGTTTGCTTACAAGAATGGCGACTATTTGGCCTTTACCGACTTTACGAAGAAACAACTAACGCTCTCTATTGCTGTTTCGGCCGACTGGAAACACGACCATAGCCACACCGAAGGACACGACTTGTTTCGCTTTGCAGACAACTCCACACTCGCCAACAGCTACTCAACAGACCGCTCTTTGCGCAAACAAAATAGCCAATCGGCACGTTTCCGTCTATCGCATACGGGCAATAGACATCAGTTTGTTTCGTACCTAAACCTCACTCGGCAGGCTGAGCCAAGCGTGGAGACAGTAACGAGCAACCAATACACAGGAAAATACAACCTTGCCACAACGCGAACAACTACCACAAACGGCAAAAGTCTAACCCCAACGCTATATGCCAACTACGTTGTTTGGCTTCCACGCAAACAAACTATCGACGTTTCGGGCTCGGTTGCATGGGGAAACAACAGCTACAATAGCACGAACAACGAAACGGCACAGGCCAATATCACCTCGAATGCTATCGAAAGAAACATCGCCGTGAACGCAAATGCACGGTATTCTAAGTCGCTTAACGGCAGCACAACGCTGTCTGCATCGCTCTGGCACAACCATAATTACTATAAAGATACCTACACGGGAACCACAGAAGGGCTGCAACGGCTCACCACTAACCAAACAGGGGCCTTGGCACAACTAAGCGGATCGGGGCAGAAACACTCCTATTACATATCGGCAGGCTTATCAAACACGGCGGTTTCGCTTAACAACCAGCATTACAATTATTGCGTGCCCATGGCCTTTTATGGAGGAAATTATGCTTTCAACGATAGACTGGCACTTTCGCTTAACGGCTATCTCACCCACACCATGTTCGACCCATCTAACAAAAACGACATGACTGTGCCCACATCTTTCTTCCAATCGGTAAAGGGAAACCCCGATTTGGCACTCATTAAAGTGTTTGGCAACACACTAACTTTTAACGCGCAGTGGGGAAAATCAAAGGCATCGATTTTTTATAACAGCTATATTTACTTCAAAAATATTGCGCACCTCTTCACCGCAGACGCCAACACCATCTACGATATGCGTGTGAACGATGGCACGTTCTATGGAAACATGCTGGGCGTTTCCTACGCTTTGAGTGCCTTTGCCGATAAGCTGCGTCTTGATGTCACTGCCCTTGAAGAGTATAACGTGATGCGAGGCGATACGTATAACATGCAACGTAACGTGTTTCGACTAAGAACTTCGTTAGCTTACCTCGTGGGCGACTGGATGTTTAGCTTGTTATACCAAACGCCACGTACAGATTTGGATATCCGCGAGCCTTTCCTTATACGCATGCAACCCATCTACGAAATGGCCATCAACTGGAATCACAAGGCTTGGGCGGTGGAGTTTGCGCTGTGTAACATGTTTTCTCGGTTCGACAAACAGCATATCACGATGGACTACGGACACTATAACCGCGACTCATGGCGATATAACGAACCCAAAGGACGTAACATTAACCTGAAAATTACATACAGCATCGGTTACGGAAAGACTAAGGAACGGGGCGATATGGAATTAAACAAGAACATTAACAGTGCCATTATTAAAGGCATCTAGTGAAAAAAAAGGCCGTAAAGCGGTAAGTAATAGAAGGAGGAAGAATATAAGTATAAAGATAGAAAACCTTTTCGGAGAGACGTATTTCACGAATACGTCCCAAAAGTTCCTTAAAGTAATTGAAAGAAGAACCCGTTTTGAAACGTTCATCGTTCAATGCAAACCCCTTAATGATATATTCCTTCAATCGTTGAGTTGCCCAAATACGGAACTGCGTACCCTGCTGCGACTTTACTTGATAACCAACAGAGATGATTACGTCGAGATTATAATACTTAACGGGTTGGTCTGAATTTGCAATGTGCAAAAAATGCACATTACTCTTTTCATCTAGCTCCCATTCCTCAAATATATTTCTAATGTGTTTGGCAATAACGCTACGTTCACGTCCAAAAAGTTCGCACATTTGAGCCTGGAGATAGCCACACTGTTTTGTTTTCGAAACGTACATCTATCTTAATTTCCCCATCTTCAGATTGATAGATGAGCATCTTATCACTATTTTGCATCCATACTTTACTTTGATTTTTATCAAAGCTTTCGATAAAATGCTGTAAACCTAGCCTTGCTTCAACATTTTTTTACAGGAAAGGTTCGTTCAAAAGAGGTTTCAACACACCCTTGTACAAAGCATTCCTGTCAATGATTGGCTGCATCTCATCACCCACAATCCGGAACGAGGGGATTAGGCAGATTACATAAACACTGCCGTTTATAAAGTAAGGAACTGCATGCAAAGGTGCTTTGCTTTCGTCTATCAAGAAATACTCCCTTTTAAAGGCACTGATGTCACATCCTTTTTCGGCAGACTTCAAGGCTACGATGGTTATAAATTCTTTCTGTACACTGTCTTTAAGCACCCATACATCCTTTGTCGTAACAAAAAGGGACTGTCTCAACCATTTGTTATCCATGCCTTTGATCACAGCTTTTATTAGCCATGTATTAGCCTTGTCTTTGTGTTTACCAATAAAAGTCATACCCGTCCATCGCAACCTATGAGTGTTCTCAACGTATGTTACACAATAACTTGGCACATTCTTCTCTCTCATGGAATCTGACTGTAGAACCTCTTTCCTGTTTTGTCTGGCCTTGTCTTTTAAACACAACGATGCGGTTTGCGCAATGCAATTGCAGAACACACAAGTCAAGCATACTATATATAACGCTAATCTTTTCATACAACTTTTATTCTTTATAGTATCTTGAATTTGTATCGGTTTGACATTGGGGTAATGGAAGGTTAGAGGCTAACACAATCTCTATATGCAACTTTCCTGCCTTTATCAATCTGAAAATAATCTCATCACTCAATAAATACCTTCCTATCCCTGATATACTCAAAAGAGCCATGTCACAACTCATTATCAGAGTAAGACATAGCTCTTTCTTCTAAATTTTAGTTTTGACACACATCCTTGCCATTGAGGCCGTTCTTAGTGACGGCTTCCCAAAGGAATGCTTATGCCAATCATGCCACTTACCGTGCGCGTATCTTGCCCGAAGTACATGTAATCGGTAGCCAACGTAACCGGTCCGAGCTTAAAACCCAGTCCCAGACCTTTGCCTTGGCTTTGTAACATCGAGTAACTAAGGGCAATACCAATATGGCTATTAAAGCTGTAGTTACCTGCAAGCGTCAGCTCGGATTGCGTATTTACCTCGCCAAGACGTGTAGTAGAGAGTGCGCCAACCGTCAACTTATCATTAAGCAGCTTGTATTGCGCACCTAAAACCATAGTTGTGCGTAGCGAAGTGGTGCGCGACTTGCTCTCTTGAGCCTTCAAGTTCCACAAATCCGAGTTAAATATCTCACCGCTTTCTATTGTCTTCCTGAACTCCTGACGATGCTGCCCAGCATGCACGCCGTCAAAGTCGTACTCGCGATTAAAGTCGGAAACACCATGGATGGTGCTGCCCTGACCCCACGAAATGAAACCAAGATCGAGCAAGGCAGCCGATAAAGTAAAGTCGCGCCCTAGTTTATAGGCTGCACCAAGGTCAACTGCTGCACCGAAACCAGCGAGACCACCGCCACCGCTATGCTCGATATTGTCTACATATTTATTGTTGTCTGTCACGAAAGACAGGCCTGCCATCGAGCCCTTCACCTCTGCACGCGCCTTAATAGTTGCCTTTCCCGTCACCTTTTGCAGTTGTTCTTCGGTGATGGTAGACCAGTCTTGGTTGGCTGCAATGTTGTGCAAGTTGGTCTTCATGGTTATTTCGTCAACCTTCATGTTGATGTCGGCGATACCAAAGAGCAACTTCACCTTTGCGCCCAACACCAGTCGGTCGCCAAAAGGCCTAGTGTAGCCCACGCCTGCTTCCATGTACGAATTAATATTGGCTTGCAAACCGCTGGTGTGCAAATTGGCGTTCACCCACGATTGGTTGCTCAAGCCATGCGCAGCACGCATAAATTCGAACACGTCGCGCTTAACGTTTGCATCTACATCAAGCTTTAAGCTGAGGTTCACATTCCAAAAACCATCGCCACCCCACCATCCAACAGAGGCCAAATCGGTGGCCAACGACATGTTCAGACGGTTGTTTTCTTTAAGCTGATTGATAAATTTATCGGTGGTAAAATAGTCGGCCGAGCTGCTATTATTCAATATATCAGAGAGATAGTAAGACGAAATAGCATTAGAGCTAATGCCCATGTTGAACGCGCCAAGACCGGGAATGTTCACAAATCCGCGTGAAGGAGCCAAGGCCGGATTAAGTTTTTGCTTGAAGTTTACGCCATCCATAAAATAGGTTGTGCGGTTAAACTGGGCGAGCATCGTCATAGGAGCGATTGCCAACAACAGGCTCGCCAAAGCTTTCAGACTTCTTTTTGAGGTCATTTTAGTTTTCATCTATATTAAAGAGTTGGGTTATACATTTTCTAATAACACGCTACAAAGATACGATTATGTTTACATTCTACAAAAGTTTTTAACGTTTAATTAAGGATTGAAGCGTAAAATCGGTATGCCTCTTGATGTCTCATTCAACACGTTAAAAAAGAGTTTGCGATGCGCGTTTTCGTTAACCTGGCAGTACAAAAGCCTTTGTACAGCCACTACAAGCCTTTTGTAGCCACACTACAACTTATCGGTAGTGCCACTACAACTCATCTGTAGTCACACTACAAAAGGCTTGTAGTTTAGCTAAATGCTGTTAACGGAATTACAAGTAGACAACTTTGCAGGTTGAACGGCATGTCTACAAAGCGTCGTATGACGGTTAACGACATCACGAATAGGCATCTTAGCCACTCTTGTGAAACCAAGAAGAACCACTGAATAAAGCTAGTTTAACCAATACGAGGCACATATCTACCACCCAACAGCCAACCCCTACAATACAAATTATACGCAAACATTGATGGTTATCAATGATAAAAAGTGTAAATTTGCAAAACATTCCCTACCCAATCGCCCCCTCTAAGGGATGCGAAAGGCGCCGATAAGTCTATCTACAACAAACTTTTACAAGCTATCGTGCGCTTATATATGACAACACATAGATCTAAAAAAAGAAGCAAAAGAAAGAAATGACCTTGACAGTATTGAGAAAAAACATCCTTGGCTACGTAGTGAAGCCCCTACAAATCAATGCACCGTTCTTCGTATCGATGTACTTGTTGGGGGTGGTTTGTGCGTGGCTAACGCTCCCCTACCATCCTGGCGAAAAGATTTACCACCATCTTTACACCGAGTTGTTGGTAGACCTTTATGCCATTTGCCTTATTTTAAGTCTCTTGCCACGATGTATCCGCCCGTGGGTTCGCGGTGCACTATACCTTATTATATATATAACGTCGGCCATCGACGTGTATTGTTACACCCAATTCGATTCTACCCTCACCCCCACCATGTTGCTTTTGGTGGGCGAAACCAACGGACGTGAGGCCAGCGAGTTCCTTTCCACCTACCTATCGGTCAGCGTTCTCTTTAGCAAAGTGGGATGGATCGTGCTTATCGCGCTTCTTCATGCAGCCTATTCGTTACGCCGTTTCGCACCCAAATCATTAAAACAGGCTTGGCAAACGCTTCTAGACAAAATACCAACCATCAGCACCTCACTCGCTATCAAGCTGAAAATGTGTGCGAGTATCGGCTTTATCGCCATGTTGATTTGGAGCGTTTACGTTACGGCCCACAACAAAGCAGCCTTATGGAAACTGATGACAGGCAGGAGCATAGGCGAAGTGGAACATACGCTTACCGAGCAAGAGCATGGCGAGCCCTACCACGCCGTGTACCGATTGGCCTTCTCGATCTATGCCAACGTATTGGCTTCGCAACAGATAGACAAGCTTGTTGTTGCCGCCAACAAGGCACAAGTAGACAGCTGCACATATACTAGTCCGCACATTGTGCTAATTATCGGCGAGAGTTTTAGCAAACATCACTCGCAACAATACGGCTATGCGCAGCCCACCACTCCACGACAAGTACGCCGCGAACGTAGCGGTCAGCTAGTGAAATTCAACGATGTGGTGTCGCCTTGGAACCTTACTAGCTACGTTTTCAAGCATGTTTTCTCGCTCTACGATGTGGGCGAGCGAGGTGAATGGTGCGATTATCCACTCTTTCCCGAATTGTTTCGCAAGGCGGGTTATCACGTAACGTTCATCACCAACCAGTTTTTGCCCAAGGCAAAAGAGGCTGTTTATGATTTTAGCGGTGGTTTTTTCCTCAACAACCCCACGCTGAACAAGGCCATGTTCGATACGCGCAACGATAGCATTTACCCCTACGACGAGCACTTGGTAGGTGAATACGACCGCCTGAAAGCACAAACGGGCAAACACAACCTAACCATTTTCCACCTGATTGGTCAGCATGTAGGGTACAAGCACCGTACACCCAACGACCGCCGACGATGGAAAGGCACCGATTACAATACACTTCGCCCCAACTTAACACCTGGTCAGCGCAGCGTTTTGGCCGATTACGACAACGCCGTGCTATACAACGACTCGGTGGTTGACCTTATCGTGAAGCAATTCGAACGAGAAGATGCCATCGTTATCTATATGCCCGACCACGGCGAAGAATGTTATGAGGAGAACCGTGGCTTTATCTGCCGCAACCATTCGGCAGCCATCGACTATCCCTTGGCCAAATACGAGTTCGAGATTCCTTTCTGGATATGGTGCTCGCGAACCTACATCGCCCGCCATCCAGACATCTATCGGCAGGTGTTAGATGCACGCAACCGTCGCTTCATGACCGATGCCCTACCCCATTTACTACTCTATTTGGGTGGCATCAAAGCCAAGAGCTATCGCGAAGAGAACAATTTGATTAGTCCGAAGTATAACGAGAATCGGCCACGAATACTCAAAGGTACCACCGATTACGACAAGTTGCCACGTCCCAAGCCCCAAAGTGCCATGCCAAACTTTGGCCGACGTGTTGGCGCACTTTAACATAACCCCTCACTATGCCACAAAACGAGCAACATACTGAAGGCAAAAACGCTGTGCTAGCCAGCCAACAACAAGGCGCGGCACATGCTAACAGTCCTGCAGACAAGTCCACTAGCGCTCAAAATGCCAGTGGTCTTAACGCCTGCATGCGTGGTTTGGCCATCATTGGCATATTCTTGCACAACTACTGCCATTGGCTTGGTCCGATGGTTAAGGAAAACGAGTACACCTTTAACGCCGAAAACGTAACGCGCATGAACCATGCCCTGGTGCATCCCGATAATCAACTGCCCCTTCATCTGCTGTCTTTCTTCGGCCATTACGGTGTGCCTGTGTTCCTCTTCCTTAGCGGATACGGCCTTTTCAAAAAATATCAAGACGTTCAAGTGCCAGTGGTCAAGTTCCTGTTTAGCCATTATCTTAAACTGTTTCGTATGATGGCGGTGGGCTTCGCGCTTTTTATCGCCGTGGATACGCTTTATCCGCCCAGCTGGCATTACGATAGTTTGAAGGTTATCTCTCAGCTATTGATGTTCAACAACCTGCTGCCCCGTCCCGATAAGATGATTTGGCCTGGTGCTTTTTGGTTCTTCGGGCTGATGATGCAGTTGTACTTGCTCTACCGCCTGGTGCTTCATCGCCGTCATTGGGGTATAACCGCGCTGCTCATGGCCCTGTGCGTGATTGTGCAGTTGCAGCTTCCGCCCCTCTCCGAAACCATGAACCGCTACCGCTACAACTTCATGGGGGGCATGCTTCCCTTTGGTCTTGGCTTGCTTTATGCCCAATTTCATAAGTCGGCCACGCTGTGGGGCAACGACAGCGTTAAGCAATCGGCCGCCCTGTTGGTGTGCATCGCCCTGGCCTATTACCTCAGCCAGAGCTTCGTGGGGTGGACCTTCGCCCCTGCCGTTATCTGCGTGGCCACCCTCTTAACAGCCAAGCTGCTGGCCCGTGTCGCAGTTATGGCGTGGCTCTATCGTGCCTTGTGCTGGATGGGCGGCATCTCGGCGGCCCTCTTCGTAACCCATCCCATCACCCGAAAGCTCATCATCCCCATCTCGCGCCATGGTCAGCCCTACCTCGGACTGCTGCTCTACATCGTGGCATCCATCGCCCTGGCATGGGTGGTAGATAAGCTTATCAAGCGCATTCCACTACCCAAACGTTAACATCTGCATCCAATGAACCCAACAACAAACGGCATCCGCTTTGCCAACATCAGCCTACATCGAAGCGAACTAATGGGTTTGGCCATGATAGCCATTGTGCTTTTCCATGTCAGCTTGCCCCGTTTGTCGCCCTTCTATGGACTTTGGCGTATGGGAAACATCGGTGTCGACGTATTTCTTTTCCTAAGTGGCGTGGGGCTTTGGTATGCCCTAACAGGCAATGCATCACTCAAACGGTTCTTCTCACGACGATACCTGCGCATCTATCCCACGTGGTTTCTCGTGGCGTGCCTTTATTATGTGCCACGCTTTTGGCAAGGCCAACACGGTTGGAAACAGGTTATTGACCTGGCAGGCGATGTACTGGTGAACTGGGATTTCTGGCTGCACGATGAGCTAACGTTTTGGTACATCCCTGCAACAATGATGCTTTACCTCTTCGCTCCAGCGTATGTGCGGCTCGTTTCGCGCCATTCTGCCTACCGCTGGTTGCCTGTTTTGATGATTGTTTGGTGTATGGCCGTGCAATGGGTAAGCCCCATACACGATGCCGTTGGCCACATCGAGATATTTTGGAGCCGAGTGCCCATCTTCTTTATCGGCATCAATTGCGGAGCGCTGGTAAAGCAAGGACTAACCATCAGTCCACAAAGCGTTTGGCTTTTGGTGGCTGCCGCGGTGCTTTCGCTTGGCGTAGACATCTATTTAGAGCAGACAAGGCACGGACTTTTTCCGCTTTTCATTGGGCGGATGCTGTACATCCCCGCCACATTCAGCCTTATTTTGCTATTGGGCAACTGGCTTTCGGCCGTACCGCAGAGCATAAAGCGTGGCCTGCGACTGATAGGAACCGTGAGTCTGGAAATGTATCTGTTGCACGCCCACTTCGTACTGGTGTACGTAAAGCGGCTGCAATGGGGATATTGGGGCACATTCTTGGCCTGCTTCGCCATCACCCTGCCCTTGGCATGGCTGCTAAACAAGGGGATGGAACAATTAACAAAGCGATTTGAAAGATGAAAAAAACGCTCTTACTTATCCGTCCGCAACAATGGATTAAGAATGGGTTTGTGCTCATTCCCATGTTCTTTGGCGGACGGTTGCTGAACGTCGACGATGCCATTGCAAGCGTCGTTACCTTCTTTGCATTCAGTTTCGTGGCCTCGGCCATCTATTGTTTCAACGACATCGTTGACGTAGAGGCCGACCGCCGACATCCCATTAAATGTCACCGCCCCATCGCATCGGGAGCGGTTAGCGTGCCAACGGCCTACGCGCTGATGGTTATCTTGACGTTGTTGTCGGCCTTACTGCTGTTCTTCCTTCCCCAACGGGCAGGCGAAACAGCTGGTATTGTGGCCTTTTACTTCTTGCTTAACATGGCTTATTGCCTGTGGTTGAAGCGCCATGCCATTATAGATGTGTGCACGGTGGCCTTTGGTTTCGTGCTACGGATATTGGCCGGCGGTATGGCTTGCGATGTAGCGGTGAGCAATTGGTTGGTATTGATGACCTTCCTACTTGCCCTTTTCCTATCGTTTGCCAAACGGCGCGACGACGTTTTGCGCATGAACGAGACGGGTGAACCGCCTCGCCGCAACACCATACGTTACAACCTCACCTTCGTAAACCAAGCCATCACCGTTACAGGTACCGTCACCCTGGTGTGTTACATCATGTACACGGTGTCGCCCGAGGTAGTTAGTCGGTTCCACGCACCCTACCTTTACCTCACCAGCATTTTCGTTTTGGTGGGTCTTTTGCGCTATATGCAGCTCACAGTGGTAGACGAAGTGAGTGGCGACCCTACCAAAATACTGCTCCGCGACAGGTTCACGCAAGCCATTGTTGTGGCATGGATCATGTCGTTTTTATTGATCATATATTGAGTTTGTGAGTTTATAAGTTGATAAGTTAATGAGTTTTGATGCTTTAAACAACAGGATGTCGTCTACAAATTCGCTCACTGAGGTTGATGAATTAATGAGTTTTGAAGCTCTAAACAACATGCTTATAAAGCTTTTAGATGACAAAGGCCCAACATTTTGGGTTTAAGTGGTTTATTTTTTATGAATTATCGCGTTTCACTTTTCGACTTCGACGGCACGCTAACAACGCTCGACACCCTGCCAGCATTCATCGCCCACGCAGTGGGAAGATGGCGGATGCTCGTGGGCTTTGGGCTTTACCTGCCCCTGATTGTGCTGATGAAGTTGCGACTATACCCAAACGGCCGAACCAAAGAACGGCTATTTGCTCACTTTTTCAAAGGGATGACGCTCGAAACGTTCGATGCGCACTGCCAATCGTTCGCTAAAAACAACGCACACATACTGCGCCCGCAAGGCATAAAGGCCATAGAAACGGCCTGCCAACGTGGCGAAAGCGTGCTGGTTGTTAGTGCCAGTATCACCAATTGGGTGCTACCCTTCTTTCGCCAACTGCCACAAGTGCAGGTTATCGGCACACAAATAGCAGTGGAAAACGGAACGCTGACGGGGCGGTTTGCCTCACCCAACTGCCATGGGGCAGAGAAAGTGCGACGCGTGGAAAACCTTTTCACCCCCCGAGAACAATACTATATCACGGCCTACGGCGACAGCCAAGGCGACAAAGAAATGCTAGCTTATGCGGATGAACCACATTATAAACCCTTCAGAACAAAGTAAACGCCAAGGCTTGGGCGAAATATTGCGCTTCGGCATCGTAGGTTTGTCGGCCACCGCCATACAATACACGGCCTATTGGGTGGGTTTGCAGTTTACCAACCACAACCTAGCCATGACCGTGGCCTATCTTCTAAGCTTCGCCTTTAACCTCTGGGCCAGTCTGCGTTACACCTTTCGTGTGGGCGGAACACCTGGTCGTGGGGCTGGTTTTGCCATGGCCCATGTGGTGAATTACCTGTTGCAGATGGCCACACTCAATCTCTTTGTAGACCTCGGTGTAAGTAAAACGCTCGCGCCCTTACCCATGTTCGCCGTCTGCGTGCCCATCAACTTCCTGCTGGTGCGCTTCTTTCTCAAGCGCGACGGCATACGTATGTTTTCCATTTTCAAGGTTCGGCGCGAAGAATGGATGGTGGGTGCACCCCTGCTTACTGTCTTCGTGGGGTTGCACGCCTTACTCATCGCCCGCTATTACCAACTTTTTACGCCCCTGCAAACCCACTATTGGGACCTCATCATTCGCAACTTCCACCTCTCGGGCTTCGATCCCATCACCTATGTGGTGGTTAGCGACTGGCAAGCAGGCTACAACGTGTTTCGCCATCCCTTGCTAGCCTTCTTCATGTATGTGCCATATATGATCAACCAAGGCCTGATGTGGCTCACGGGCATCAACTGCGCCATCTTTGTTGTGGCAGCTATGCAAGTCTTCGCAGCCTTTTATTCGCTGGTGTTTCTTCACCGACTGTTGCGCCAAGTAATGGGTCTTACCCTGTTCGACACCCGTTTGCTCAGTCTGTTTTTCTTCTCCTTGGCCTACGTCATGTTGTCGGCCATCGCGCCCGACCACTTCATCCTGTCGCTCTTTGCCCTGCTACTCACCCTCTTAGTGGCAGCCAATCATCAACAACGACACACCGCCATGCCCACGTGGAAGGCACTTTGCCTCTTCGTTCTCACAGCTGGCATATCGCTGAACAACGGCTTAAAGGTATTTGTAGCGGCACTTTTCACCAATGGCCGCCGCTTTTTCCGCCCCCGTTTCCTATTCTTTGCCGTGCTACTTCCTTCGGCCTTGATATGGGCTTTCGCACGTTTCGAGTACAAACGCTTTGTTTGGCCAGACGAGGTTAAGCGCCATCAGGCACGCGACAAACGTAAGGCTGCGGCCAAGAAGAAAGCCGAAGAAGAAGCTCGAAAACGCCAACTGGCATGGGAAGAGGCTGTTAACGATGCGAAAAAGAAAAATCCACATAACCCCAAACTACCGCCACGACCCACCAACACCACAGCAAAGAAAAGCCCAAACAATGGTGCAGCCGCCAAAATGGGTAAGCCCATGATGCAAGGAGAATTTATGAGATGGACCGATATCAGCACTTCGCGACTGCAATCGAGCATTGAAAATCTCTTTGGCGAAAGCATACAGCTACATCGCGACCATCTTTTGGAAGACATGTATAGGCGTAGGCCCGTCATCGTTCACTATCGCTGGGCCATCAATTACGTGGCCGAAGGGTTGCTGGTGCTGCTCTTCGCCGTAGGACTTTGGGTGGGACGGCGCAACAAACTGCTGCTCATGGCCCTGGCCTTTGCCGCTATGGACTGGGTCTTACACGTGGGATTGGGCTTCGGCCTCAACGAGGTGTACATCATGACAGCCCATTGGGCCTACGTGTTACCTTTGGGTTTGGCTGCCCTGCTCTTAACCGCCACGGGCCGAAAGCGCACCTTGCTGCGCATCGCCATTGGCTCGCTCACCCTTTGGCTCTATGCTTGGAACTTATATTCCACGATAGATTATCTGCTCAACAGCTAGAAACCAACGGGGCGAAAACGGTGACAAAGCCTCAACGCACACACATATTTGAAAGCAAACGCAACTCTCGTTGCACCTATTCAATAAGCCTTTAAGATAAAGAAACTAACATATCGGTTTGTTCCATGTTAGCTGGAATCGGATTCCAGATCAATTGGAACAGGGTTCCAGTTTAATTGGAACAACACTCCAATTGATCTGGAACATTATTCCAACTTATCGGGAACAAACCATATAACGAAAAACAATGCAACGAAAGCTAAAAAGAGGGGATGCGAAAGGCGATGCACGGGGAAGCGGAAGCACAATAAGACACCTGCAATAGCTTTATCCACCAAACATATAAAAAGGCTAGTTTGGGATAATATACCATGCTTTCTGAGCAAGATTTGCTAGCATAACAATTGCTTTTTATCTCGAACTGACGTATATAATAACATTGCCGTTCTGACGTTATATAAAAGTATGCTTACGTAAAACGTATGTTTAAACTAAGAAAAGAAGAAAAACCGCTGGCCCTAGTGGCGTTCTTGGTGTTTGCGTTACAAAATGCGCTCACCATATATAAATACCACAACCTTTTCACACGCGTGGGTTTTAGGGGATATTGGGTGTTGTTTCACGAGATGTTCCATGTTTCGGGCTACGACGCCTACTCATGTATCTACCTCTCAAACGGCAAGATATACTACGAACTTTCTCGACATCCGTTGTTCGGTCCGCTGCTCGCACCGTTCTATTGGCTCAACGATGCCATCATCAAACACTTCGATTTCAATGCTGCCATCTACATCATGGCCGTGTTGTTAACGCTCTGCGCCACCCTTAGCGCGGTGCTACTATTTCGCATTTTGCGTTCGCAGATTGGCTTAAAGCTTGTAGATGCCCTTGCGCTTACCGCGTTATTGTTCTCGTTTGCATCGATCATGCTAGCCGTCATGCTACCCGACCACTTTTGCTTTTCGCTGCTATTGCTCATCCTCACCTTATATATAGCCAACGATGCACACGCCAAGGGTAAGGCTATGGCATGGTGGCAAACGGCACTTTTACTGTTGTTTACGGCTGGCATAACGATTAGCAACGGTGCGAAAACCCTCTTGGCCGACCTTTTCGGCATGGATAAGAACTTCTTTAAGCCACGCCGACTGCTGCTGGCGGTTGTGCTTCCGCTAGTTATTTTGGGTGCAGCCTTCTATGCCCAATACACCCTTCAACTGCTGCCACGCGAACAAGAATCGGCCCGAATTGAAGCGCAAGTGCGACAAAAGAACCCCAACGTCATTAAACGAAGTACGGCACACGAGGCCCGAAAAGAACGTATCATCGGCAAACCCATGGGCAACGACCCCGTACTTAAATGGACTGACAAAGACACGCCACGCCTAACGAGCGTGGTGGAAAACGTGTTTGGCGAGAGCATACAGTTGCATCGCAACCATTTACTGGAAGACCTGTTTATCTCGCGACCCGTTGTTGTGCACTACGAACATTGGCTTTTCTACGCCGTGGAGGCTGTCTTGGTGGTGCTTTTTGTGGTTGGCTTGCTTTGCGGAATACGCCAAAGGGTGCTTTGGCTCTGCCTGTCGTGGTTGGGGGTAGACATCTTTTTGCACATTATTTTGGGGTTCGGACTAAACGAGGCCTATATCATGGGCACCCACTGGATGTTCATCATCCCCATCGCCATTGCCTTTATGTTCAAGCGCCTATCGGCTAAGCCGGCCCTTGTGCTGCGCTGGGGCATCGTGGCTTTGGCCCTCTACCTCTACGTGTACAATGCAAGGCTCGTTTTTCAGTTCATGTCCCACCCCTTAACCATTGGCTAAACGCCACATCGCCACATGCCCGCCCCACGCACCTATGTCACCGCCGACGAGTTGTTTCGTCGCATCGGCCACGCCTTATCCACAGCTTCCACGATCCCCGAGGCCGTAAACAAGCAGCTGCACGACATTCTTTCGCTGGCCTGCGACGGCGCTTTGCAAGACAGCTTACAGGCCTTCGGCAACCTGTTTTCGAAGGTAGATTTCCTTTGCAAACGTCATCGCATAGCCCTTCGCGATGTGGTAGCCATCCAACAGATGCGTCGCGAGAGCAACAAGACTCAACCTATACCCCTTGAAGACGTACCTTATCACTGTCGGGCGCTATCCATCTTCGTCTCGGCCGTATATGGCGCACACATCCCCAGCACGCTGGTTGGGCGCATCGCACCCACAAACAAGCCGCCAAAAGAGTTGCGACACATTGACTTTCGCTACCTGCGCTGCATCGTAGACCAATGCGACGACAACCAAATCATGGTGAAAATAGACCACGAAGCATACCCAGAGCCCATGGTTCTGAACCTAGAAGCAGAAGAACAAGCCTACCTTAAGCCCCTGCTTCGTGTGGGAATGCAACTCAACTTGCTAGATAGCACCAAGCAAGGAAATGCCCTTCTGCCACGATTGGTGGTGCTAGAGCCCGACTTTCTGCTTGACATCAGTGCCATTGCACGCTGCTTTACCGATTACGGACACCATCCCTTGGCCTACACCGTTAACCGAATGGGGGCCAATGCCAATTCGCAAGCCATACTGGTGGGTAGCTTTGCGGGGGCTGCACTAAACGACATCATCAACAACAACACCGATTACGACTGGCGACAGACCTTCACCAACACCTTTAAAGAGCGTACCATGGAGTTCTGCACCTGTGCCGACCTCAACGCGCGCGAACCCTTTCGCGAGGTGGCTGTTAACCAAGCGAAGAACATCGGGGAAATTGTAGACCGCCTTTTCGATAGCGAACAAGAGGGGTTCGACCGCTCGAAAGCCTTGCTCGAGCCTTCGTTCGTTTGCGAAGAACTGGGCTTGCAGGGGCGCGTTGACCTCATGACGAGCGACTTTCGGTTGCTGGTGGAACAGAAATCGGGCGCCAACTACAACATACAACGCAACCAACCCAACGAGTATGGCAGCTTTCAGAAAGAAGACCATTACGTGCAATTGCTGCTCTACTACGGTGTTTTGCGCCACAATTTCCGCCTATCTAACCAACAGGTAGACATCCGTCTGCTTTATTCCAAATATCCCTTGCCCGGCGGATTGGTAGTGGTGGCCTATCTGCAACGCCTTTTTCACGAGGCAATACGCCTGCGCAACGAGATTGTGGCACAAGAATTTGGCATCGCCCAACAAGGATTCGACAGTGTTATCGACAAGCTTTCGCCCGACACGTTGAACCAATATCAACTTGGTTCAACCTTTTATTATCGCTACCTCGAACCCCAAATCGCTGCCGTAACCACACCCCTGCATAAGCTCGAAGCACTGGAACGCGCCTACGTATGCCGTATGCTAACCTTCGCTTACAACGAACAGTTGCTGGCAAAGGTGGGCGCACAGCAGACGCAAGGTCACAGCGGAGCCGACCTTTGGAACATGCCGCTGGCCGAAAAACGAGAAACGGGAAATATTTTTACCGCCCTTAAACTGCAAAAGGCAGAGAAAAGTAACAGCTATAACGGGGTAGACACGCTCACGTTCGACGTTCCTGAACAGGCCGACGACTTCCTTCCGAACTTCCGCCGTGGAGATATGGTGTACCTCTATGCCTACGAACCCGATGCCGAACCCGACGTTCGGCGAAGCATCTTGTTTAAAGGCGTGCTGGTAGACATCGCCGTTAGCCAACTTGTGGTGCACCTGAACGATGGTCTGCAAAACGACAACTACTTGCAAGGCGATAAGTATTTCGCCATCGAACATGCCACGAGCGACGTGGGTAGTACGTCGGCCGTGAAGGCCTTACATAGCTTTGCCACGGCAAACGCTCAACGCAAAGCCCTGCTTTTGGGGCAAAGAGAACCGCAATACGATGCCGCAGCAGAGTTGTCACGAAGCTATCATCCCAGTTACGATGAGGTGCTGCTCCGCATTAAGCAAGCGAGTGACTACTTTCTACTCGTTGGTCCGCCGGGAACGGGCAAGACTTCGATGGCCCTGCGCTTTATTGTTGAAGAACAAGCGGGTAACATCCTGCTGATGTCGTACACCAACAGGGCGGTAGACGAGATATGCGACATGCTGCTATCGGCCAACATCCCCTTCCTACGAATCGGCAACGAATACAGCTGCGACGAACGTTTTCGCCCTTACTTGCTAGACCGACTGGTGGACAAAGATCCCAAACTGGCCCTTATCAAGCAGCGTATCGAGGCTTGTCGGGTGTTCGTTGGCACAACCTCCACCATGCAATCGCGCTCAAACATCTTTGCTTTGAAGCACTTCGACCTAGCCGTTATCGACGAGGCATCGCAGATATTAGAGCCCAACATCGTGGGTTTGCTCTCTGCCAACTTGCCTCACGACACGGCCCTGGCCCATGGATTGCGCCCTCAAAGCGACAGTTTGCCGGCCATAGACAAGTTTGTACTTATCGGCGACCATAAGCAATTGCCCGCCGTGGTTCAGCAAAACGCCGCCCAAGCCGCAGTGAACGACCCGCAATTAAATGCCATCGGCATAACCGACTGTCGCCAATCGCTCTTCGAACGGTTGATACACTGGGAGCGGAGCCAAGGTCGCACGCGCCTCATTGGCATACTTAACCGCCAAGGACGCATGCACCCGCACATCGCACGCTTCCCCAACGAGATGTTTTATGCCCACGAACAACCTGATGTGGTTCCGTGTCCGCATCAGGAAGAGCAACAACTTGATTACAGCCTGCCATCACAAGACACGCTTGACGACCAGCTGAAAGCCCATCGTCTGCTGTTCTTCGCGGCTGAGAACTGCGAAAACGAGAGTCCGTCAGACAAAGCCAACCCTGCCGAAGCACGCATCGTGGCTCGCATATTGGGACGTATCCACCGCTTTTACGGTAATGCTTTCGACGCTAATCGTACCGTTGGCGTCATCGTTCCTTATCGCAACCAAATTGCGATGATACGTCGCGAGTTGCAAAAGCTGGATATCGCCGAACTAAACAACATCACCATCGACACCGTTGAACGCTACCAGGGGTCGCAAAGAGATGTCATCGTCTATTCGTTCACCATCGCCCACCGCTACCAACTCGACTTCCTCACCGCCAATTGCTTCGAAGAAAACGGCCGAATTATCGACCGTAAGCTGAACGTGGCACTTACTCGAGCACGCAAACAGATGATTATAACGGGACACATACCCACCCTAAACCATAACCGAACATTTAAAGCGCTTATCCAACACGTAAGGGAAAATGGATTGGTGGTGGAAGAAGAAGGGTAAGATAATGAGCTTATGAATTGGTGGGGATGAGAATTTCATCCTACTCATCTTATATATACGTGCCCGTAGAGTCAACCAGCAATACATACCAAACCCTCCAAGAAAAGCCAAGAGATATTTGGTACGTTTCCAAAATATCTCTATTTTTGTAGTTGAAACTTTATATAGAAAGATAAACTATGAGTATATTAGCTGCCAGTAAAATAAACCAGCTATTACAATCAGGGCATAAAGGAGGACTATACTTCTCCAAATGGCTGAACGAACAAGGCTATTCGCCACAGCTTATCAATCGTTACCGTTCCTCGGGCTGGCTTTCTGCCTTGGGTCGTGGGATTGTTTATCGCGCAGGCGATGAACTCTCCGCTTTCGGTGCACTAAGTTCTTACAACCAACAGTTGGGAAAACAGCTTCGTGTAGCTGCTCATTCTGCCCTCGAACTTTGGGGTGTTAACCACTATGTACCCATGGGGAAGCCTCAGTTAATAGTTACTGCGGGGAGAGACGCTGTTCCACAATGGACGAAGTTAAGGGTGTTTGATAGGGATTTTGTAGCTTTCGGTACCGATATCTTTGCCTCGCCCCAAACTGTAATGCTACCCTTTGGAGATTGGCAGCTGCTCGTATCCACCCCCGAACAGGCATTTATGGAGTGTTTGTTGCTTGCTCCGATGCACTATAACTATATGGACCTGTACTATATCATGGAGCAACTAACCACCTTGCGCCCCGAAATGGTGCAAGCGTTGCTAGCCACCACGGGCAATTACCGCGTTAAACGCCTATTTCTATATATGGCAGAGAAAGCCAGACACTATTGGTTGAATGAAATAGACGTACAATCAGTAGACCTCGGCACACATAAATTGCAGCTAACAAAGGGTGGAATATATGCCAGCAAATACAAAATGACTGTACCCAAAGAACTTTCCGAATATGAGTAAGGAATAATATCTACCATCAATAACAGCCTATTTTTACCATGAACAACGAACAATACAAGCGCCAAGTGGGTTTGCTTATCCGCATCATGCCCGCTGTATACCAAATAAAACATTTTGCCGTACATGGTGGAACAGCAATAAACCTGTTTCATCAAGATATGCCCAGATATTCAATCGACATTGATCTTACATACATCCCCATAGAACCACGCACCAAGAGTTTGGAAAACATTAACCAACTTTTGCGCATGCTCAAAGCAAGTATTGAGCGAACGCTGCCTGGGATAAGCGTTATTCACAAGGAAGACGTATATAAGCTGCAATGTTCGCTCGATGGAGCGATGGTTAAGATAGAGGTTAATGCAACCAAACGAGGTGTACTTGGCAACTTAGAAGAACTACCTCTCTGCCCCAAGGCTCAGGTCGAGTTCCAAGCAACATGCAAAGCACGCCTCGTTTCTTATTCTCAACTCTATGGCGGAAAAATCATTGCAGCACTCAGTCGACAACATCCACGCGACCTTTTCGACTGTAGATACATGAAAGGCGATACATTAGAGGAAGTAAAGAATGGCCTGTTGCTAAGCTTGTTAGGCAGCGACAAACCCATCATAGAGGTTTTAACGCCACATAACATCAGCCAAGAACAAGCCCTTGAAAATCAGTTTAGAGGTATGACAGACGTTCCTTTCTCGTACGCTGACTACGAACATACACGACATGAGCTGATAAAAAAAGTGAACGCAAGCCTTGACGAACGCGACAAGACTTTCCTACTGTCTTTCGAAAAAGGAGAACCGAAGTGGGATTTATGTATCGCAGGTAACCTAAGCGCTTTCCCTTCCGTACAATGGAAACAACAAAACATTCTTAAACTGAAAGCAAAGAACATTCAAAAGTTCCAAGAAGGGATTGCAAAACTATCTGCTTTCTTAGGCCATTAAGCACATTTTGTGGATCGGTCCACTAAGTTTCAAACAGCTCTACCTACTTCTTCTCTAGACTTTAACCCCACTCCACGTATTTCCCCATCACACTCAATACTCCGTTTTCTCCACCTTTTCCTCCCACATTTTAAAGGCGTTGATGGCCTCGTTGGGCAACAAAAGCTCCATGTTCTTACTGCGTTCGCTGGGCTTCAATGCCATTTCATTGTAGATAAAGTCGTCGTCGAAGCCGATGTTGGCAGCGTCTTCGCGATTATTGGCATAGTAAATATTGTCGAGATGCGCCCAATAGATGGCACCTAAGCACATGGGACAGGGCTCGCACGAGGTGTAAATGTCGCATCCCGAAAGGTTAAACGTGCCCAATTTACGGCTAGCCAGCCTGATGGCACTTACCTCGGCATGTGCCGTTGGGTCATGGTCTAGGGTTACGCGGTTGGCCGCTTCGGCTACAATCTCACCGTTGCGAGCTATCACTGCCCCAAAGGGGCCACCTCCGTTTTTCACACTTTCTTCGCTCAGGGCAATGGCCCTACGCATCAGTTCTTTGTTGTTCATTGCTATTCTTGCTGTATAATCTTAAGGTAATCGTCGTAAGCGATGAAGCGCCCACCCATCGAGCGCAGGTGGGGCGTTTCGAACTGGCAGTCGATTAGCAAACCGCCATTGTCGTTCATATAATGTGCCAAGTGGATAAGAGCTAGTTTGCTGGCACTGGGAACCAACGAAAACATACTCTCGCCAAAGAAGCAACGCCCAATGGTTACGCCATAAAGGCCACCCACAAGATGATCGCTTTGCCACACTTCCACACTGGCAGCGAAGCCCTGCTCGTGCATTTTGCGGTAGGCTTTCACCATGTCTACCCCCAACCAAGCACCGTCTTCCTTGATGCGCAACCGACTGCAACGCCTTATTACCTCGTCGAAGTCCTGGTTAAAGGTAACATGGTACGTGCCCCTACTCATCAACGAGCGCATGGAATGCGACACATGCACCTCGGAAGGAAAAATAACGAACCGCTGCATGGGGCAATACCACAATATCTCGCGATTATATCGGAACGAGTACCACGGGAAAATGCCATAGCTGTAAGCCAACAACATGCGGTCTACAGACAAGTCTCCGCCAACGGCCAGTAAGCCATCGGGTTCACCCAGATGCGGGTCGGGGAACGAGAGCGTTGTATCAAGCGCGAACACCATAGTATTATAGGAATAAGGTTAACACCATACACGTCTCGAACAACCTCTGCCGCAAGTGCGACAAAAGTGGGGACAAGCCCCGAAACGAAACGCAGTATTCCCCCCTCAACGACCTTTTCAGCCCATTGTATGCGTGAAGATTGTTATATGTATAAACAAAATTGGGCATTGCGAGAGAGATATTTTAAACGATGTTAGCGGTTGTAGCAGCTCATTTAGGCACTTCGAGCACCAGCTGCACATTGGTGTCGTCGGGTGTTGGCGGTTCGTGGCCTTGTGTTTTCACGATGGCCTTTCCGCCTTTTTTTAGCTTTCCGAAAAGCATTTCTCGGGTAAGCAGGGGTTTTAGTTGTGCGGCGATAACGCGATCCATCTCACGCGCGCCGTACAAAGGGGTGAAACCCAGTCGCAACAGATGGCTTTCGGCAGCGGCGTCGAGCGTTAACTCCACGTTGCGAGCAGCCAACTGCTGTTGCAGGGCTTTTATTTTCTTCTTCAATATCAGGTGAGCCATGGCCTCGTCCATATCGCGGAACACCACGGTAGCCGAGAGGCGGTTGATAAATTCGGGCTTAAACGTCTTCTTAACCTGTACCATCATGGCCTCGCCACGCGATACGTTGCTCGCAAATCCCACGTTGGCTTGCGAGGCAAACTGTGCTCCAGCGTTGCTTGTCATAATGAGAACAACGTTGCGGAAATCGGCTTTCTGACCCTTATTATCGGTCAAACGCGCATAATCCATCACCTGCAAAAGGATGTTGTAGATGTCGGCGTGCGCCTTTTCTATCTCGTCGAGCAGCAACACACAATTGGGAGTCTTGCGTATTGCATCGGTAAGCAGACCGCCATCTTCGTATCCTACGTATCCCGCAGGCGAACCAATGAGTTTTGCCACGGCGTGTTTCTCGGTGTATTCGCTCATGTCGAACCGCACCAATTCTATACCCAGTTCGTGGGCCAGCACACGGGCCACCTCGGTTTTACCCACACCCGTAGGTCCCACAAAGAGCATCGCAGCCAGCGGTTTACCCTCTTCGGTAAGTCCTGCCTTGGCCGTTTGTATAGCTTGCGTAACCAGTTCCACGGCCTGATTCTGTCCGTAAATCTGCTCTTTCATGCGCTTTTCTAGCGTCAAAAGCGCCTCGTTGCCATCGTCTTTCAAGGCAACGGCCTGCACCTTGCACACCTTGGTAAGCACATCGGCCACCAATGCCTTGTCCACCTTCTGACGTTTGGTGGGCAGGGGGTGCATTTGTCGGTAAGCCCCAGCCTCGTCTATCAGGTCGATAGCCTTGTCGGGCAGGTGCCTATCGTTAACATACTTGGCGCTGGCACGCACTGCAAACTCGATCACGCCAGGCGAATAGCGCACGTTATGGAACTTCTCGTATTGCCCTTTCAGGCCGTTAAGTATCTTGATAGCCTCTTCGGGCGTTGGTTCAGGTACGTCTATCTGTTGAAATCGCCGAACAATGCCCGCGCTTTTAGCAAAATATCGGTTGTATTCGGCATAGGTGGTGCTACCGATAAAGCGCACATCGCCCCCTTCGAGATAGGGTTTCAGCATGTTAGAGGCATCCATCGAGCCTTCGCCCGAGCGTCCTGCGCCCACCAAGTTGTGTATTTCGTCGATGTAAAGGATGGTATTTCCCTCCTCCAACAATCCGTCCATCACCTGCTTAATACGCTTTTCCAAGTCACCACGATATTGTGTTCCCGCCAACATCGTACCCATATCCATCTGATATACACGGCAACCTTGCAGCCTTTGCGGAACGTAGCCCCGCTCAATCATGGCCGCCAGTCCATATACCAGCGAGGTTTTACCCACGCCAGGTTCGCCTACGTGCAGCGGATTGTTCTTTTCTTTTCGGCAAAGCACTTGTATGGTGCGTTGCAATTCCTCTTCGCGACCTATCAGGGGGTTATGATTTTTGTACGTATCGTTCACACATGTAACGAGCGAACGCCATGGTTCGTTTTCCTCTTCCTCACCTTCTTCGCCACCAAAGAAAGACATACGCGCATCGTTGGTGTACAGTTCCACCAACTCGGCCACAAAGTTTGTGGCATTTTCGCCCAGCTGCTTGTTCAACAAATATGCCGCATCAGAGTTTTCCAAATTAATAAGGCCCATCACCAAGTGGGGCACTTGCAGCGTTTCCACATCGGCCATCATGGCCAATTTCTGTGCGTTGGAGAGAACTTCGGATAGCAACACCGAGTTGTCGGGCACGTGATGCCAGTCGGCGGGCATGGTTTCCATCTTCCCCACAACGCCATCTAGCTGTGCCATCAGCGCCAAAGTGTCGCCTCCAGAAGCGTCTAGTGCAATGGAAAAGTTATCTTGGTTTGTTAGGGCCATAAGCAAATGTTCGGGCGTAACAAACTCGTTTCGGTAGAGCATGCAATAGTTCAATGCGCCATTGAGCACTTGGTCGGTATCGTGTGAATTGATATAAATCGGCATGATGTTATCCAGGTTGACAGGTTAAACGTAAAGGGAAGCCCGCATGACGAGCCATATCGGTGGCTTTTTTCACCTTCGACAGGGCTACATCATAGCTATACACGCCCACAACTGCTTGGCTGCTTCTGTGTACAGTAAGCATCAGTGTCTCGGCCTCAGTGTCTGTCTTAAAAAACACGACCTTTAGTATCATCACGACGAAGTCCATCGTGGTGAAATCGTCGTTATGAATAAGCACCTTATACTTGCGCGGTTCGCGAATATTTGTGTGTACGCGCTCTCTAATTGCCTCTTGCTGCTTTGCCATACAAGTGCAAATATAACGTAATAGCACGAAAACGCAAAATTTTTTGTATTAAATGATTGGAAGAAAATGTAGTTTTTCCTATTGTGATACAACCTTACAGCCATGTAGAACAAACCGCAGGAAAACCACGACACCCAAAAACATGCAATATAACATATTTTGATGCAGTTCGAATGACAATTTTGTACCTCTTTCCAACACCCTTCCTGCCGTTTAGTCCGTCCAAAAAACACGGTCTAATTGACGTTACCAACATTATCAATCAACAATAACGAGAACCGCACATCACCCTAGTCATCAGTCCGTTGCTAGCTTTCGCCTTCCTTTTCCACTACAAAACAGAACGGCGAGAAAACACATCCTTGTTGATAAAAGCTTTTGTGTAATGGGTAGAGCATACCACATTGTCGCGTTTATTACCAGTTATGGGCTATTCGTAACAGACTGCGAGGGTAGCCCAACTTAAGTTAAAAAATAACAACGCTTTTGTTTGGGATGTTAAGAAACTTTACGTATTTTTGCAAAGTAAATAGCTAAGAACCCGCAAAAGCGCTAAAAGCGCCTATTACCTAACTCAAAATCCAAGAAAGATATGCAACAGAAAATCGCTCAAAAACCAACCTTAGACTTCATCATGAAGTCGGATTTCGACCGCCAACCTTATACCGCTCCCATCTGCAACGCACTGGATATGGAAACGGACAGCGAACTATTCGTGTGCACCTCGATAATGGCCAACACCGACGAGCAGTCTTCGCACGATGTAGACACCAAGGCTTAAAGGCACCAAAACAGCTATGCTGGACTAGACATATAGCCATTTGCGCCATCATCTACAAATGTAACATTGCTGAAAACGCAAATGCGCCAGCGACTCCCAATAAGATTTGGCAGCCCCAAGCCTCAGCTCGCCAACCGCCAGACCTAGTTAACTTGACTACCCAACAAACACCCAACATCGACCTTGCACCGCCCCTAGATGCTTCAATCGCAACACTGCCGACCTCATCTGTTAAATCAAGTAATTATATTTTACAAATACACCCTTTCCCATCGACCCTTTCTAGAAAAGCTAAAGTTGATAAAATGGCAAAGAACAGCAAAACAATGACTATATGGAGAAGCACATTGTGCTCTACAACTTCTGCAAGGCAACAGGCAAGAAGGCGTTATCTAGTGATGAAATGCATTGTGGAATGTGGATATTATCACTTTCATCCCCAAACACGAAGGCGTTAAAATGTAAAAAGACCAAGACCTACGGCCTTGAAGGATGATATATACAGCCTAGGCAGGGTAGGTCGCTCTCGCTCCCAACCCTGCCCTACCAACGGACCAACCGCTACGCGGTAGTGAGCGAAACGCAAGCGTTGCTTTACTCCAAACTCACATCAATCACGCCAAACGCTATGCGGTAATGGGCGAAATACAAGCGTTGTTTTACTACAAACTCACGTCCAACCACGCCAAACGTCATGCGGTAATGGGCGAAACGCAAGTGTTGCTTTACTCCAAACCCACGTCCAATCACACCAAACGTTATGCGGTAATGGGCAAAATGCGAGCGTTGCCTACACCTTACATTTGTTCAAAACGTATGGTATTTTATCCCACACCCCCACATTAATGTGCCCATATAATGTGCTTAACATCCTTGTTTAAGCAATTATTACACGAGTTCGGGATAAAACACAATCGTTATATCTTCTGCCGAGTAGCACTAGTTGGTGAAAAAGCAATTTCTTTACCTGTCCAATCTTGTTCAGAGGACATGGTTTCTTACCCCAAACTCCCCAATTAACCATTCCGTCATTCGCATTTTCATCGTTCAGAGAATGCGCTTTCTAAGCCCTGATTATGCATTATTAGATTAATCGCCGTATTAAATGTATTTCGGACGGCTGTTCCATGTTATCTGGAATGCTGTTCCAGTTGAATTGGAACAGGAGTCCAACTTATCTGGAACAGGAGTCCAACTTAGCTGTAACAAAGCGAGAGCTGAAAAAGCTCACTACAAGAGCTTATCGGGTGAGGACTGAAAGGTGGCGTTTGGAGGGCGAAAGGTTGAATTGGTGACGGTGATAGGCTGTGGAACAAACCGCCTAGATAGTGTCAAACTACCATCAAACGTTACGTGAATTCGGGATAAGATACGATGCTTTCTTGGGCAAGATTAGGTAAAAAACGAATAGCAGTCTCACCAACTAGCGCTACGCGATAGTTGACAAAGCGAACATCTCTTATCGCAAACTCGCGTAAACCAATTCCTTTAACGGAGAAAACCACCTAAATATCAACGCACATTCCCTCCACATCACTCCCCTCTCCTTAGTATCTCACGACTAAAAGCCAAAAATATTTACCTAATATTCGGTATTGTGAGAGTTGTTATTTATTAAGACCTTTGCAACGATTTTTCAACACAACGCGATTCAACTGCCGTTAACGCAAAAGAAATATCAACACAAGCACCTTTCGCCGATCGAAAGGGACAACGGTCCACCCTCGTTCCTTGGCAGGTTCAGGGAAAGAGGCGATAGTGTATATACGAACATCACGGGGTGCAAACTCCCTAATTATAATTAAGGTGTACTTCAAAATAAGCAACACTTAAACTCCAATTAGGATAATTTTGGAGTGACAGCTTAAGACCGCCCTAACAACCGAGCGAAGAATATCATCAGTCAATATAGCCAGGCAAAGGAACATACATTCCACCTTACCATCGCTTTTGCAGGATAGCACAACCACGCTCGGAGGCTACTGTTTACAAGCCAGAACACGCCTATTCAAAGAAATCGTATAGGCCCTAGAAACCCCTTTCATGAGGTTATACCATTTAACAGGGGAACTAAAACAATCCCTACATTTATAAACTAAAATGAAGATAAACGAAAGAAACAAAAGGTGTACAGCCCTCTCCACAAGCATAGCTAGACACGCCACGCTATACTTAGCGCTGTTCTTATGCTTGGGAGGAATGCCACAAGGGGCATTTGGAAGCCCAAAGGCAGGTACAGAGGTGCAAATCAACGCAGAAGAAACCACTCAAACCGTGGTGGTGAAGAGCGAAAGTACGGGCGAACCCATCGCAGGAGCCGTGGTAAGATGCGACGTCGCCACTGCACCAGTCGTAACCGACATTAACGGACAATGCCGACTGCAACTAAAGCCCAAAATAGAAAAGGCTAAAATAGAGGTTTCGTCGGTGGGTTATAAACGCCTCACTCAAACCTTTACACCCAACCCCAAGCAAACATTGACGCTGAAAATGGTTGACGATGCCAAGATGATTGGTAATGTGGAGGTGACGGCACAGAAACGACATACCACACAATTGCAACAAACAGCCACCATCGGAAGCGACGCATTAGAGAAAGGTGGAGCCACATCGTTGGCCAAACTACTTGAAACGGTGCCTGGAGTAAGCTCAATCAGCACCGGAAACACCATCGCCAAGCCCGTAATTCAAGGCATGCACAGCAGTAGGATATTGCTGATGAACAACGGTGTGAGGCTGGAAAGCCAAAGCTGGGGTGCCGATCACGCCCCAGAATTAGACTACACGGGTTCTAGCATGGTTGAAGTTGTGAAGGGTGCAGAATGCATACGCTATGGTTTCGGTGCCATGGGTGGCGTGGTATTGCTCAACGATGCGCCACTGCCTTGGGGCAACAAGCGGGTGACAACCAAGGGAAACGTGAATATGGGGTACGATACCAATGCCCGAGGTGCAAGCGGAAGCGCAACCGTAGAGGCTGGTTATGGTCCATGGGGAGCGCGTGTGCATGGCATGTACACGAAAGGCGGCGACTATCGCACGGCCGATTACCGTCTGAATAACACCGGATACAACACCATCAGTCTATCGGGCATGGTGGGGTTTGAGGGAAAACACATCACCGCCACGCTCTTCTCCAGCATTTATTATCAGCGTAGCGGCATCTACTATGCCAGTAAAGTGAGCGATCTGGACCAGCTGGTGAAACGATTTGAGTATGGCCGACCCGACCCACAGACCATCCAACCCTTCTCATACGAGATAAAACCGCCCTTCCAACAGTCGCAGCATGTTACCCTGAAAGGTGAATTGAAATGGCGACTTAACCCAAGCCATCAGATTGATTTCACCCTCTCGTTCCAAGAAAACCTGCGCCAGGAGTTTGAAAACCGCAAGAAAGCGCAATGGAGTTGGATACCCGTACAAGACCTCATCCTTAAAACCTACAAGGTAGACGTACTTTGGCATGCCAAGTGGAAGCTGTGGAAGATGACCACCGACGCAGGCCTATCAAACACTTATCAAACCAACTACAACTACCCAGGAACAAAACAACCGGCCTTCGTGCCCAACTTCGCCGCCCTTTCGATGGGAGGTTACTTCCTGCACAAGGCCGAATGGGGGCGGTTGCAAATGGCGCTGGGCATGCGTTACGACTTCCGCGTGATGTCGGTTAACGGCTACACCAGCCTCAGCAACTACACCTACTACGACGACTTTAAGCTTTATAGCAACTTCACGGCCAGCCTTGCAGGCCATTACCAGATAGACGACAACTGGGACGTAAGGGCAAATATCGGATGGTCGTGGCGTCCGCCAGACATCAATGAGCTTTATGCCATCGGCCTGCAAGAAGGCTCGTACTGGGTGGTAGGCAACAGGCACCTGGCCAGCGAGCGAGGTTACAAGTCGGTAGTGGGTGCACGATACCGCAACACGTGGCTCAACGTAGAGCCCAGTTTCTTCTACCAACGCATCAACAGCTACATATACGACCACATCGGAACGGGCAAAAACCGCTTTCACAATCATCCCAGCGGCAAGTATCCCAAGTTTATTTACGACCAAGACGACGTGCGGCTCATGGGCGGCGACATTGAAGCCACAGCCAAGCCCATCGAAGGTCTCTCGCTCGTGGCAAAGGGCGAGTGGATGTTTGCGCGCAACATTACCCGCGACGACTGGCTGCCCTTCATGCCCTCAGACCGCTACGGGCTCTCGGCCACCTACACGCGCGCCATAGATAAAAGCGGAAAATGGCGCGGAACGGTTTCGCTCTCGGGCATATACGTAACCAAACAAACACGGTTCGACCCCGACAAGGATCTCGTGAGCGACTCGCCCGACCCTTACTTTCTGCTCAACGGCACGGCCGAAGTGGCCTTGCGCATGCCCCAACATCGTGAGCTGAAACTCATGCTCGTGGGCGACAACATTCTCAATAACCTTTATAAGGAGTACACCGACCGATTTAGGTACTACGCGCACGAACGTGGAGCCAACTTCTCCATCAGAACACTCTTTAAATTTTAATTCCTAACGTTCTCCATATAACGCAACAAAAGCGACAATATAATGCAACATATACACCTTAAAACAGCGGCAATGGCCATCGTCCTTTCGGCCCTTTTGGCAAGCTGCACCAACGAACAAGTGGACGATTTCTTCAAGAAAATCGTGCAAGCGCCCCCTTCGTCCATCGAACGCGACGTAAAGGGACACGACCAAATATACAGCGTTCACGCCATCCTGCGAATGGGATACAAGGGCGGACTTATCGGCGTGGGTCCCAATGGTGACGATTCCGTTAGGGTTTACAACACCTATCACGTGGCCGCAGACACCACCGTGATACCCATAACGCAAGAAATAGACATCGCCAAAGACGACAATGGCGAAATGACAGTCACCACGCAACGCCGCCATTTCGACGTGGTGGCATCGCCAGACATCTATTATGGGCTGGAACTGAAATACTACGACCAAAACGGAATGCTCATCAACCACCAGTTTTCCACCTATCCCTTCACCAAAGACAAGGAGGGCGTAAGCGTACCCGACGAGAATAGCTCCACCCTCATGATGCACCAACATTTCTTCGGCATAGGCAACACCACACTGGGAGGTGAAACTAAAGAGGCCGACAAGGCCGAAACGCCCGACCAACAAGGGTTGCAACTGGCCTATCCGCGCTCGCTGGGCGAACCCGCCACTTACATAGACCGCTACACTTTCAGGCAAACCGGCGGCCAACCTGTGCCAGCCACCAAGTTCTCAGCCACAAACATCTTCGCGCCTAGCGGTTTCGAATACGGAAAGAACAACGTGCCATACAGCCCCGAGTTGGCTTGGAAAGCCATAGAACGCTCTGGAAAGCCCGAAGCCACACAGCCCTACACGGCATCCGACGGTAAAACCTATAACCTATATCGGGTGATGGATATGATGGAACTCAACAAAATAACGCCCGAAGTGTTCACCTACGAATATCGGGACACCGACCCCGTAGAGGAAGAACTGGGAAAACTCTTCGTAGACTCGTACAACGACGACTTCATCGACCCCGACACCGATGCGCCAAGACAACGCTATGGCGAAACCGTGGGGTTACTCAGGCAGGCACGAAGCCTAGATGCAGGCGCACCACTAGACAGGTTGGGCTTCAAGGGCGTGCTGCAATTCAAGCAAGCCCACATTTGTTTCTCACTCCAAGTGAAAATCTGCAACATCCTCAACAAAGGTCAGCAGCATGTGGGAGAGCCCGAGAAACCTGCCAAATACGTGAATACGGCTAACAGCGAGAATGGTTATCTGTGGGACTTCAACCAAATACAATCGGGCTGGGACAGCTTCGACATCGACTATCCCCTACCCGTGCGCGTCATCGCCGACGTGAAAGACGGTCAAGAGAAATGCGTTCAAGATGCCAAACGCTTCTATCCCTCGGCAGACGCGGCACAGCTATGGCTCCTCTTCACGCAACCCGCCACCTTCTTCTACAAACACCGCAAAAGCGTGGTGGCGATGTAACGGGTGCACACACACCGCACAGACCTATCCAATAGGTACCACCCAGCAATTCAGAAAAGAAACAAAGACATGGATAAAACAAACCAACCAAGCAACGCCAATAAGGCAAGTTCGCAAAGAAACAGTGCCGCATGGCGCGCGCGAACCATCGTCACAATACTCGCAGTTGCCACAACGCTCGTCTTCACCTCCTGCGACGATTTCATATTCGGCAACGTAAACATCAACTACAACGACAATCCGTTGGAGGCGAAACCGATACCGCACAGCGGAGCCGACAAGTATGTAGACAGCCTAAAGAAGATACGTACCACCCAACCTATGGCTAATCCCGACCCCAATGGGGCATTCGCCAACTGGGCTACGTGCCTGGCCATGTTCAAAGAAGGGCACTCGCACGGCGATGGAATGATGCACGGCAACTTCGTTTACCACAACGCACCGTGGCGACAAGAGCAGTTTGCCATCATACACAACGGCACCGACAAATGGCCTAGCGTACAAGTGCAACGTCAAAGCACCGTTACCTACCTCGAACAATATGCGGGAAAACAAGGTCCCGACTACATTCGCATCATCGGCGGAAAACTAAAACGTTGGGGGTTGTGCCTCTATTTCTTCGACAAGGAAGGCAAACTCATGAACGACGACATACTGAACCACTCGGACGAATACCAGATTTTCTTCACCGTAAGCGATGTAGACGACAAAGGAAACCCCTACGAAGTGACCGACTGCCGAGGCACTTGGCATCCCAACAAAAACAAGTTCGGCGAATGGAAAAAAGGCGGAACGGTAGACAGCACGCCCGTTCCGTCGCCTTTCTTCGCCGACAAAACCACGTGGAAGCAACGTGCCGACGCGACACCCAAAATCTTCGAATACACCTATCGCGACACTTGGATACACGATGCAATGGGCGACGGTGCGCGCGAACTGTTCAACCAAAGGCTGCTACCACCACTTACACGCAAAGATGCCGACTGGGCTGTGGCCCCATACGACCAAGACCGCCTGGGACTTAAAGGTCATTTCAACTTCGACCTTGATGCCGACGAGAACGACAAGTTGCACAGCGAATGGCCGTTCGAGATAACCAAACGTACCGACCCCGCCACAGGAGAGGCCGGCAAATACACTCGTCCATCCTATCTACTACCCAAGTTCTACCTCTCGGTAAGGGTTATGAAATGCCCAAAGGGGAAGAAAGCACTCATACCACGCGACGAATATCTCAAGCGACATTCCACTTACGAGTTCATCAGCAAGCTTATCTGCGCCGACTGGTTCAATCCCGACGAGCCTAAGGAATATGGTGCCGACTCGCAGTGGCAAGAGGTGATACGTTTCAACATCCCCATCAAGGTTTATTGCAGTAGCTTCGACACCGACCCAACGGCCATCGACCCCAACGATCCCTTTTATTATTACCTGGGATTGGAAATAGGACTGTCGCCCGCCGAGGCACTGGAAGCATCGCAAAACCTGCAAACCCACGGCGTGGGAGGTGGTTCCGGATTTGGCAACTGGTTCCTCTAAATCAAGCATACAAGCAGCCAACGCCGAACATCAACACAACTTTAAAAGACAACACGACATGAAACAACTTGCAACACTCGTTTTGCTGGCCCTACTCACGGGCTGCGTACGAAACGAATTGCCCACCAAGCAATCCAACGCAAAAAGCAAGGTAGACCACCTTATCATCAAGGAGGTATTCTACATTGGGCACTATTGGGTACGCGACGTGAGCAAATGGGGATTCAAGAACATCAACAACAACTACAACGACGACCAATACATCGAGATATATAACCCCACAGACCAGGTGCAATACCTTGACAACATGGCCCTTTGCGCCCATGCCATCGACCCCACGAAGGTAATCACCTTCGCCCCGAAAGACGATTTCGTAAACCGATACTACGGCGTGAATGCCATCTCGTACTTCCCTGGCAGTGGACACGACCTGCCCGTACAGCCCAAACAATCGATAATCGTGGCGAAATACGCCACAGACCATAAGGCGGTGTTCGAGAAAGAACTCGAAGGTGAAGACCTCTCCTTGTACAAGGGCTTAGACGCTTTTTTAGACCTACGCAAAGCCAACTTCGAATGGACAAACGCCAACTACGATCACTCGGGAAAGAACAACCCCAACGTACCCGACTTACAGGCTATCATGACTCATAAAGACAAGAGTGGCAACACCATACCTTCGTACGAGATGCAAGAAATATCCGAACACGGAGGATTGGCATTGGTGAGGTTGCCGTGGACGCCCGAAGACTTTGCGAAAAACTACAAAGATACCAAAGACAAGCGAGGATACCTGCACTACATCACCATCACCAGTAGTGCCTTCGCCGATTTCGAGGTAATAGAAATTCCTTTCGAATACGTTGTAGATTGTATCACGATTTGCCCTAAGAGCCAGTTCCAAATGCGACCCAGCAAACTGGACAAAGGATACAATGCCGTGACCGACGTACCTTTCGTTAGCATCAAAAACAGCGACTATCCCACTTACTCGGGATTGGCCCTAACCCGACGTTGGGACGGGAGGAAATTCGTTGACGACGACAACACCAAATCCGACTTTAAGGTGCAAGTGGCATCGCTCTCTCGAAAAGACGACAAGGGAAATCCTATTAAATGACGTCATCGGTTGGTGGTGTATCTTAGACTCGTTCTGAATACACCGCCAACCTCTTACCACTTCAGGCTGGCACATTCCACACCCCATACAACTAAGCAAAAGAGCTGCAAACTTCCTAAATCCCATTTTTCGCCCTCTTCACTTTTTGTCCTACAACAGACACACAAGCCCTTTTAACAGAAGGTCACAAGGAACATAAGACCAAGGGGGCATGTAACATTTCATCCTTTAAATGGTTCCCTCGAACAGTGTCAGCATCTTTTCACCTCTTCGCCTTACCATATCCTTTCACATTTCCACATTTTTTCACCTCTCTATCTTTTCACTTTTAAGTTACTTCTCCCTCCTTATGGTTAATCATAGTTAATGCCCGTAAAACAACTTTACAAATGCACCATCCCTTACTGACACCTTCTAGAAAAGCTAAAGTTAATAAAATAACAACAAACAATAAAACCACAGCATCTCCATTGTCTGTCTGCGCCACATCCATCAAAAAACAGACACGACCCAATTAATGCTCTTTTGCACTCATGCCATTAAGCTTTTATCCCGCCATTTACAAACTCATTTACTCACATAATCAACTACCCGCTGCATTCTCACTAAGCTGGAATGTTGTTACAGATAAGCTGGAACACTGTTACAGATAAGTTGGAACGCGGTTACAGCTTATCGGGAACAACCGCCGAACAGCTTAGAAGCAATTCCAACGACCTTTGTTAGCAAACCGACAGTTTAGATAACAGCCGACATCACCTGCAAGTTTTCGGTTCGCAATATTGTAAATTGAAAAGCTGGGAGATAACCTTTCAACGGTTTGGGATAAGTTTCCACACGCGAGGTATGGAATAAGAAACAATCGTTGTGCCGACTACCACCTAGCGACAAGCGGCGAGACAGCCATTTCTTTGCCTGTCCAATTTTGTTCAAAAAACATCATGACTGCTCCCGATCGTTGCTATACATTCACCGAAAGAAAAACGCACTTATTCCACACGCAACACGCCAAGCACCCCCAAACAACTCTCGCGAGAATCGGCTATTTGCCACCCGATGGGCAGCAGGTGACTTTAAAGGGTGCTGACAATGTTAAAAGTCATGCTGCTTATTTTACAAATCTGACCTATATTGAAACGAACACGTATCACATCAGCAAAGATAAAATGCACAGGCTGACTGTTCGTACCCTCCATGTAATGAACAATAGGGAGGTGTAAGGTGGAAAAGAATGTGGGGCTCGGCTATTTATCCATGTGCATGCACATCTTTCAATACCTGTTATCGACAAATGCACACGAGCAGTCATCATGGTTAAGAGTCGCACCCCTTTTGTCAACCATCATCAAGAATAATTCCCTTAACACCATCATTATGCCATCAGAACGCAAGATTTTCGCGCAAAAAGTTGTACTTTTGCAGGTGCGGGACATCAACGCGTCAGAATAACCGCGTTGCCAAATGTCTCCATCCGCAGCACACCAACAGATAACAAAACCCATCGATAATGGCAAACTTGAGATTTGAAGTTGTGGCAGAAGCCTACAAAAAGAAACCACTAGAAGTTATTACACCCGCCGAAAGACCATCAGACTTTTTCGCAAAGTACGTCTTCAACCGAGCGAAGATGTACAAATACCTACCCGCCGACGTTTACGAAAAGCTTACTGACGTTATCGACAACGGCACTCGACTAGATCGTTCGATCGCCGACGCCGTGGCCAAAGGCATGAAACAATGGGCCAACGAAAACGGGGTGACACATTACACGCACTGGTTTCAGCCCCTAACCGAAGGCACAGCAGAGAAGCACGACGCCTTTGTTGAACCCGATGGAAAGGGCGGAATGATTGAAGAATTTTCGGGTAAGCTACTTGTTCAGCAAGAACCCGACGCATCATCGTTCCCCAATGGTGGCATTCGCAACACCTTCGAGGCGCGCGGCTATTCGGCTTGGGACCCCACGTCGCCCGTGTTCATCATCGACGACACCCTTTGCATCCCCACCATCTTCATTTCTTACACCGGCGAATCGCTCGACTACAAAGCCCCGCTACTGCGTTCGTTGCAGGCCGTTAACACCGCAGCAGCGGCCGTGGCACAATATTTCGACCCCAAAGTGAAGAAAGTTAGCTGCAACCTAGGTTGGGAACAAGAATACTTCTTGGTAGACGAGAGCCTCTATTTTGCCCGTCCCGACCTGATGCTCACTGGGCGAACGTTGATGGGACACGACTCGGCCAAGAACCAGCAGATGGACGACCACTACTTCGGAACGATTCCCGAACGCGTGCAGGCCTTTATGAAAGACCTCGAAATACATGCCCTCGAACTGGGCATACCTTGCAAAACACGCCACAACGAGGTGGCCCCCAACCAGTTTGAACTAGCTCCCATATTCGAAGAGGCCAACTTAGCCGTAGACCACAATATGCTATTGATGTCGTTGATGAAGAAGGTGGCGCGCAAACACAGCTTCCGCGTGTTGCTACACGAAAAGCCTTTCGCGGGCGTTAACGGTAGCGGAAAGCACAACAATTGGAGTTTGTCTACCGATACGGGCGTGTTGCTGCATGCACCTGGTAAGAATCACGATGAGAATCTGCGCTTCGTTGTCTTCATCGTAGAGACACTTATGGGTGTGTATCGCCACAACGGATTGCTGAAAGCATCGATAATGAGTGCCACCAACGCACACCGACTGGGCGGACACGAAGCTCCACCGGCCATCATTTCTTCGTTCCTTGGCACGCAACTGAGCGAATTGCTGGCGCAAATAGAGAGTTCTAACGATGACGAACGCTTTGCCGTGGCTGGCAAAAAGGGAGTGGAACTAGACATCGATCAGATACCCCAGTTGCTAATTGACAACACCGACCGCAACCGCACTTCACCTTTCGCCTTCACAGGAAACCGCTTTGAGTTTCGCGCCCTTGGCTCGGAGGCCAACTGTTCGTCGGCACTCATCGTGCTAAACTCGGCCGTGGCCGAAGCTCTCAACAGCTTTAAGCAGCGCGTAGGCGCACTTGTGCAACAGGGCACAGACCTCAAACACGCCATCGTCAGCGTGTTGCGCGATGACATTCGCACCTGTCGCCCCATCGTGTTCGATGGCAATGGCTATTCGGAAGAATGGGTGAAAGAGGCCAAACGTCGCGGACTGGATACCGAAACGAGCTGTCCGCTGGTGTTCGACAGGTATCTAGACGAAGACAGCGTGCACATGTTTGAGAGTCTGAACGTGATGCATCGCAACGAATTACAAGCCAGAAACGAGGTGAAATGGGAAACCTACACCAAGAAAATACAGATTGAGGCGCGCGTGCTGGGCGACCTTTGCATGAACCACATCATACCCGTGGCCACACATTATCAAAGTAGGTTGGCCAAGAACGTACAAAGTATGTTCGGTATTTTCGCCAACGAGAAGGCTCGCATACTTACATCACGTAACGTGAAAATTATCGAGGAGATTGCCCAACGCACACAAACCATCGAAACCGAAGTGGAAGAACTGGTGGAAGCACGTAAAGTGGCCAACAACATACAATGCGAAAGAGAAAAGGCCATTGCCTATCACGACAACATCGCACCTAGGATGGAGGTCATTCGTTACGAAGTGGATAAGCTGGAATTGCTTGTGGCCGACGAACTTTGGACGCTGCCCAAGTATCGCGAATTGCTGTTTATCAGATAGCGTAGTGAGTGTCTGAGTTCATAAGTTCGTAGGTTCGTGAGTTCGTGATTTTTACCTTTTAAATGCACAACACGATGCATCTCGTACGCCATACCCTCCCAAAAGCGCTTACTTTTAGTGGCTCGAACATTATCATTCGCCTCATCTTCCTTTCCCTGCTCTTTGCAAATGCACTGCAAGGGCTAGGTGCAGAACGTGCATCTTGCCGTATCGGTGGTTCTCCAAACAGCTTGCAAACGGCAAAAGCTACGTGCCACGTTCTCCCCTTTCGAGAGAAAGCGCAAGTTGCAAACGATGCGGATAGCCTGCATATAAGCCAAAAGCCACAAGGCGTGAATGTCAAAGGCACGGCATATCGATATGAAGACGAGGAGAAACTGACCATCACTTGGCAACCGCACGCTTTGAACGTGGCCTCTAATCACCGTTACACTAAACCTGGAGTAGGAGGAGTTTATGCGGCCACGTCGGTGGAAACGGCTTTCAGAGAAGTGATGCACTACGGCGTGGACATGAATAGGCGGGTGCTGGTGACACGCCATTACGAACTGCATAACGCCCTAGACCTGACCAATCCCGAAACTCGAAAACTCTTGGGCGTTACGTTAGAAGACATCACCGGCGACTGTTATGAGTTGACGCACAGGCTAGGTGATTTCGCTTTGCAAAACGGTTACGACGGGTTGGTGGTGCCTTCGGCGCGCAACGTGGGTGGTGTCAATATCGTGGTGTTTAAAGGCTTATAGCAGATGGACGGCAACGGGCTTGAAAATTACTACTCGGGTGACACCGCTTGGAACAGGTTTGCAAGCTTATATGCAGACATTTGGGAGGCCAATCCCATTACGGATGCCTTGTGTAAGGCCCTAAACGGGCATGTCGACATCGCCAAAGTCATATACGGTAAGTTTGGTTCCGATGCCATGTCGTTTCTCTCACGCCCCATCCCAGCCTTAGAGAACTTGTCTGTTGTAGCATATACACGCGAGCCGAACCTTGTTCGTCGACTTAAAGAATGTCTTATGCGCATGCCATAAATCCACTGTCTAAGCATTCGTTACCGTCTTAACATACAACTCGCCACTGTATATCCTTGTTCAGATCAATATCAAATTGACGCATATAGCATACACTCAACACGCCTTAATCTATATATTAATTTCTATTAACAATATGAAAATAAACATTAAAAACCACCCTTTTTGAACCGCTATATTGATTTTTAGCCTATATTTGTAAAACCTTTATTAAGAATTATCAACAAAATAACACTCTAATAATACGACCTATGCAGACAAGAACCCAACATTCACCCTACCATAATGGGTAGGCGCAGTGCCAACCCATCAATGCAAGTGCCACAGCACAACGCTACAAAGCGCATAAAGCAAGGCACAACATACTAGCCAATCCCATTTAGCGAATAGCAATATTAGCGAACAAGAAGGCCACACTAACAGTGAGGCATACCCAAAACTAAAAACATAAGGCAGATTCCAGATTAAAACCTTCAATGACCTTTGGCTTTTCAGCAAAACAAAAATACCGTTATAGCAAGAAAAAGAAGGCTTGAAGGACACTCTCGAGAAAGATATCGTATATCTGAAAGGGGGATATGATGGAACGCGCCATAAATCTTAATAGATGTAAATGACATGAATGAGATTTCTAACCAATCGGACAACCTCCACAAAGGATCCCAAAGAAAAAGACTCGAGTTAAGTTTCGCACCACCGCGAACCTCGCTCTTGCTGTGCCTCGCACTTTCGTTTGGGGCCATTTCGCCCTTGGTGCACGCCCATGGCTCGGCTATCAACGGCCATTCACCAAACTCTACCAGTATGCAACAGCAAAACAAGGTGGCCAAAGGTGTGGTGACTGACAGCAACGGCGAACCCCTTATCGGCGTAAGTGTAACCGAAAAGGGCACCAACAACGCCTACGTAACCAACGTGAACGGCGAGTTTGAACTACGCCTATCATCTGCCAACGCCCAAGTTGTGGTTTCGTATGTAGGCTTCTTGCCCCAAACACTTAGGGCTACAGCCAACATGCGCATCGTGCTGAAAGAAGACAGCAAAGCCCTGAACGAAGTGGTGGTGGTGGGATATGGCGCCCAAAAGAAGGCCAACCTTACGGGAGCGGTTACCAGCGTAGACGTAAACAAGAACCTTTCGAGCCGTCCTATCGCCGACATTGGACGTGGACTGCAAGGCGTTGTTCCTGGTATGAACATTCGCGTACCCACTGGCGAGGTGGGCTCCGACCCACTTATCAAGATACGCGGACAAATTGGCTCCATCGAAGGAAACAACTCACCGCTCATCTTGCTCGACAATGTGGAGATACCCAGCATACAAGTGGTGAACCCCAACGATGTGGAAAGTATCTCGGTGCTTAAAGATGCAGCCTCGGCCTCTATCTATGGAGCCAAGGCAGCCTTTGGTGTTGTGCTCATCACCACCAAGAATGGCGCCAAGAGTAACCGCTTAGAGGTGAACTACTCTAACAACTTCTCGTTCCAAAGCACCGCAAGGAAATTGGAAATGGGCGGTATCGACGGCTTGCAATATACGCTTGACGCACAAATAAACCGCGGTGCACCCCTGCCTGCTGGCGGTATGTGGCGCGTAAGTCCTGAAAGCATAAAGCGCATGCGCGAATGGAAAGAAAAATACGGAGGTAGTGTTAAGTGGAACGACCCCGTGCTTTACGGACGCGACTGGGAAGTGATTGGCGGTGAGAAATTCGGATACCGCCTCTACGATGGCGTAAAAGCGATGGTACGCGACTGGGCACCAACGATGACGCACAATCTCTCGGTGAACGGAAAATCGGGTAACACATCTTATAATATAGGACTGGGTTACTTCACACAGGATGGCATGTCGCGCACGGCAAAGATTGACGACTTCCGCCGTTACAACGCTTCACTATCGCTGCAATCGGAAATTAACCAGTGGGTTACGGTACGCATGAGCTCGCTTTACTCCGACCGAAACAAACGTTATCCTGGCGTTGGAACCACATCTGCCGACCCCTGGCTCTACCTTTATCGTTGGAGTCCACAGTTTCCCATCGGCGTAACAAGCAATGGTAGCCCGCTACATGAGCCCTCTTACGAACTGGGTGCAGCCAATACCAACAATATACAGAACAAATATTTCAACATCAACCTCGGCGTAACCGTAAACATCACGAAGGATTGGGATTTTAAGCTGGACTACACTTACGACCACAACGCACAAGAAACGAACGAGTCGGCTGTTCAATATCGAGCAGGACAAGTGTGGTACAACCCCATACCATGGATCGAAGACGGTAATCCCGTTTACGTTGACCGAGAAGGCAACCGCACCAACACGGATGGAAAACCTGCATATCGTTTCCCCGTTGCAGACTATTACTCGAATGTAGCATCGAGCTATGTGCAACAGACCAGCAGGGCAACAGACAATAACACCATCAATGCCTACACCACGTATAACCTAAAGCTGGGTGCAGAGAAAGAACACGCCTTTAAATTCATGGCTGGTTTGAACCAAGTAACCAGCAAATGGACTTCCCATGAGACCCTACGCAACGGGCTTATCGACCAAACCAACCCGCAGTTCCATTTGGCAGGAGGCGTATATAACGGAGACGGAAACCGCAATTGGGAGGCACAACTGGGTTTCTTCGGCCGTTTGAACTACGCTTACGCCGACCGTTACCTACTCGAAGCCAACGTAAGACGCGATGGTTCGTCCAAATTCCCCAAGCATCTGCGCTGGCAAACCTTCCCTTCGTTCTCGGCAGGATGGGTATTCACCAACGAACCTTTGGCACAACCCATTATCAAAGTGCTTAGTTTTGGTAAGTTTAGAGCTTCGTGGGGTAGCATCGGCGACCAATCGGTGGCCAACACGCTCTATCGTGCCGTGATAGAAAGTGGTTCTAGCACGTGGCTCGACGACAACAACAAGCGCGTGCCTTTCTTTGGAACACCTTCACTAATCGACAGAAACATCACCTGGCAACGCATCGAAACGCTAGACCTTGGCGTAGACCTGCGCTTCCTCGACAATAAACTTGGCGTTACGTTCGACTGGTTTAAGCGCGACACGAAAGATATGATCGTGCCTGGCGACGAACTTCCCGTAACCCTAGGAACATCTTCGCCCAAAGGAAACTTCGGACATCTGCAAACCAAAGGTTGGGAAGTGTCTGTTGATTTCAATCATCGCTTTGCCAACGGAATTGGCGTTAACGCCAACTTCACACTCGCAGACGCCATCACTACTGTGGTTCAAGGTGCCGACTATCAAAAGCCTTGGGAGCTGAGAAGCGTTTACGACAGCTATTCAACAGGCCGTCGCTATGGCGACATCTATGGCCTGGTAACCGACAGGCTCTTCCAAAAGGAGGACTTTGAATACGACGCCGACGGCAAGAACATCATTCGCACAAACGTTATATATAAAGGTACGCTGCGTTCTACCAACAAGCAAACGGCTCGCCACCCCGTCTACCAGGTACAATACGAAGACGGCGACAAGCTGGTTTTTGCACCGGGCGACGTGAAATTCAAAGACCTTGATGGCGACGGATATATCTCTGGGGGCGCTGGAACCAACGGCGACCACGGCGACTTGGCCGTAATAGGCAACTCTACGCCACGCTACGAGTACAGTTTCCGCATTGGCGTAGACTATAAGGGATTTGATCTCTCCATCTTCTGCCAAGGCATTGGCAAGCGTAAGATATGGGGAGAAGGTCAGTTAGCCATCCCCGGTTTCAACGCCAAGGAAGGAGCGATACCCAAAACTTTCGCTACCGACTATTGGCGAGAGGACAGAACAGACGCCTTCTACCCACGTGCATGGAACTTAGGAAACAATAGTACGGGGTTCAGCATGCAGCGTCAGAGCAAGTATTTACTCAACATGGCCTACCTCCGCGTGAAAAATATCAACCTAGGATATTCGTTCCAGCAAAATTGGATAAGCAAAGTTGGCCTCACCAAGGCAAGACTTTATCTCTCGTTGGAAAACTTCTTCACCTTCGATCACCTGCGCGGACTGCCCATCGACCCCGAAGCCATCTCCGGCTACTCGATGTTCACCTCTAAACAAAACTATAACAACGGACGAACAGGTACGGGAACTCCCGTGTTTAAGTCGCTTTCGTTTGGCGCACAGCTCACCTTCTAAAAAGCAATCTCTATGAAACTAAAGATATTTTCATTTATCGCCGTTTGCACTTTGGCCTGCTCTGGGTGCAACGACGTTTTGGACCGGCCCTCGCTTACCTCGGCCGAGGACCCCGAATATTGGGCTAACGAAAACAATGTGAGGCTCTATGCCAACGCCTTTTACCCCAATTTCTTCCCTGGATATGGTGTAGGGTACGGGGTAACGGCATACACCCCGAACAATAACTACAACTTTAACGACGATGCGGTGCTAAAAGGAACACAGCCGCAGTTCTCTAAAGTGGTGCCTAGTTCGAAAGGAACCACTGCGTTGTCGCTCGACTGGGAAAGTCAATTCACTGGGCCAACATGGAACTTTGCATGGGTGAGGAAAGCCAATGTGATGAAAGATCGCATCACACAACTTATGAGCGACAAGCTCACCGACGAACAATTTCGCCACTGGTTGGGCATCGCACGCTTCTTCCACGCATTGGAATATGCCCGCTTAGTGAACGTGTTCGGCGACGTGCCGTACTATAATCACGAGATACATCGCGACGAACTGAACGAAATATACAAAGACCGCACCCCACGCAACGAGGTGATGGACTCGGTGTTCTCCGATTTCAAGTACGCCATGCAGAACGTTCGCCTAAACGATGGCGCACAAAACGTAAACCGATACGTGGTGGCAGCTTTCGTGTCTAGATGGGCTTTGTTCGAAGGTAGCTGGCAAAAATACTACTATCAAGACAACGAACGTGCCAAGACATGTTTCAAACTGGCCACAGAAGCAGCACAAATGGTCATCGACAGCGGCAAGTATGGCATCGCAACCGACTTCCGTTCGCTCTTCGGGTCGACAAACCTGAGCGACTCGAAAGACTGCATCCTCTATCGCAAGTACGATGCCGAACAAGGCGTTACCCACTGTGTGGCATCCTATTGCCTACCCAGCAACCCCACCGATCTTGGCCCGAACCTCGACCTTATCAAGGCGTTTATCTGTAACGATGGTAAAGACTGGAATTCAACCACTATGGCAGCGGCAAAGGATTTCAGGCTCGACAGCCTTATCAAGACCCGCGACCCACGTTTCGAAGCTACGTTCTATCACAAGACTACAGAAAATGCGAAGAGCTGTGGACTATATGTTACGAAGTTCATTCCACGTTCGGCTTTGTCTTACCTCAACATCGAAGGAGGTACGCCAGCACCCGAATTCCAAGGCGATAAGAATGTTACGGGCTATCCCGTGATGCGTTATGCCGAGGTGTTGCTCAACTGGATTGAAGCAAAAGCCGAACTCGCGACTTTGGGTGAGGCTGCCGTTACGCAGGCAGACATCGATCTCTCCATCAACGCCATTCGCAAAAGGCCGCTCGATGCAGAAGCGGTGCAACGCCACGTTACCCAAACGGCACCCATGAAGCTTGACCAACTGAACAACGACCCCAAGCGAGACGCCGATGTTCCACAGCTTATTTGGGAGATAAGACGTGAAAGACGTATGGAGTTTGCTTTCGAATTCTCGCGTGTTATCGACCTGCGCCGATGGAAAAAGCTGAACTATATGGACACCGACGCTAACCCCGACCTACTTCTAGGCACATGGGTAGACTTCCCGTCCGAGCTTCCAAAAGTGCTAAACGATAAGGCCATTGGTGGCTTCCGCGTGCTAAACGCAGCAGGAAAACTCGTTACTTTCGATGGCAAGAACGCCAGTCAGATGAAGGGTTTCTTCTATCCCAAAGAGACAATAGGCAGGCTTCCCTTCCTTAATTTGCCCAACGTGAACCCCTATCTCTCGCCCATCGGCTATAACGACATCAAGAAATACGCCGAACGAGGTTACCATCTATCGCAAACAAAGGGATGGCCCGAGGGATACTAACTTTCGTTATGAACCGATGAGTTATACATTTGTAAGTTGATGAGTTTACGAATTGACGGGACCACAGGCAATCAAGGTAGTTAACCACTATGCCCACCAGCTATTGGTTTACCCCACTTAACCCCTCAATTCCTCAACTCATCAACGAACAAAGTTCAGAAACCCTGAAACTCAAAAGTTCAATAAGCATACCTACAAACAACAAAATTTAAACAGAAAGAAAGCATGTATAAGCTTAAGAATATAGGTCTGGCGGCCGCTGTCATGATGGTGGCTACGCTCGTTTCGTGTGGCGACAACTACCCAGCCAGCATGGATTCGCCATACGATACCGACTTGCTCGCCATTAAGATACTGAACGCAGGCGAAAAGGGCGATCAGGTTGTGGAAGGAACTGTTGACGAAGAAAAGAAAGAAGTGAACTTCCCCAAGTTAGACACACTTACCAACTTCTCCGCATTGCGCTTAGAGGCAAAATTATCCGACGGTGCGCAGCTCGAAAAAACCGAGATAGACTGCAAAATGGCACCCGACGACGAGCAAAAGAAACTTATCATACGCGTACTTAACCACAACCGATATAAAGATTACTTTATGACGGTGCGCAAGCACATTCCATCTTGGGGAGCTGAATTTAAGAACGCCACAGTTTATAGCTTCGCAGGCGACAATCGTTACGAAGACTTTAAAACATTAGATACACGTGGAGCCGATTTCGACGGACAGCATGTATTGGTGGTAACACGTACAGACAACAAGCCACACTTGCTGAAAGTAGCCGACATCAAGGCTGGTGTCATCAACCGAATACCACTTGATCTCACTGGTGTTTCGGGTGGAACGTTCCCCTATAACATGGGTGCGTTGGCCAATGGTCACATCTACATGGCAACATTGGCTATCAAAACAAAATCTCTCTTGAAGGTTTATTACTGGGAAACGCCAACCTCTACACCCGAAGTGATATTCAGTGCTAATCTTGAAGACATACTCGAATCGGGCAAGCGATACGGCGACAACATGTCGCTCAACATCGACAAGAACGGCGATGGATACATCTTCTTTGGCGAAAACACGGCTCAAAACATTCTTCGCCTTACTGTTTCAGACCATAAGAACGTGTCAGAGCCTACCATTTTGCCTGCCGACCCGAAGATGAAGGTGTCAATGAACATCTACCGTTACGAAAACACGAGCGACTATCTTTATAGTGGTTTGGCCATGCCCATCACTCTTTCGAGCAACGCTGCCCAGAAGAAGTTCAGCCTAAGCGCAGCAAACCAACCCGCAGAGGCAGTTGCCGCACGCGCATTCATGTTCAACAACAAGCGCTATCTCATCACTTGTGCCGCTGGTTTCGGCAGTGCAAGCAAGGCAACGCCCACGCTCTATGTCTACGATATCAGTAAAGGCAGCAACCTAGCCGAAGCTCTCGAACGCTTTGAGGCAGCTAGCCAGCACGAGCCCGTTTACTCGTTCATCTTAGGTGGAACAGGAAACAGCGCCCCCTCACCTTGCACCAACTTCTATATAGAACGCGATGCCAATGGAAAAGATGCCAAACTGTATCTCTTCGCCTCACGAGGCGAATCGGGATTTGTCATCGTTGAAGCGCCCATAGCGCAAGATAAGGATTGATTAATTTTGCGATATTCAAGGAGTTAAGGAGTTAAACGAACAGCAACTCCTTAACTCCTCAAATTGAGGTTTAAAAAAAATAACGATTGCATGATGAAAACCTGGAAGAAAATAGCACTAGCCCTAAGCGCCGTATTGGTTGTGGCTTGTAATCACGACGACGACATACTGCCTAACAAACCTAAAAAGCCCGACGCCCCCAATCCGCCCACCCAATCCATATTGCCCAAGAAAGAACTGCGAGGCGTATGGATGGCCACCGTGTGGGGACTTGATTGGCCACGCGGCGAGTACAACGCTGAATCCCAAAAGGCCAGCTACATTGCCTACATGAAGGCCTTAGAGAAAAACAATATTAATGCCGTGTTTGTGCAAGTACGTGGAAGAGCCGACGCATTCTATAAGTCTGACTACGAACCTTGGTGCCAATATCTCACGGGCGAGGTTGACAAAGATCCAGGGTATGATGTGCTTCGATTCATGATTGACGAGGCTCACAAACGCGGAATTGCCTTCCACGCATGGTTCAACCCTTACCGCGTAGCAACGAAAAAGGCAACCGACGCGGCATTTCCAGCACTAGACAGTCGCATACCTCAAGCTATGATGGTAGACTATAAAACCATTAGGATGTACAATCCAGCCTTACCCGAGGTGCGTCAACGCATCTTCGACATCATAAAAGACCTCATCAGCAAATACGATGTCGATGGCGTGCACATCGACGACTACTTCTATCCCTCACTCACCGCTGGCGAAACCATCAAGGATGAGGAAGAATACAAGAAGTATGCGCCCAAAGACAATAATGGCAAACCCACTATCACGATAGAAGAATTCCGCCGAAACAACGTAGACCTTGCCGTTAAAGGCATACACGATGTTGTTCAGGCCACACGCCCCGAGGTGGTGTTCACCGTCAGTCCTGCAGGAAATCCCGACTACAACTACAACACCATGTATGCCGATGTGGTGAAATGGTCGCGCGAGGGATGGACCGAAGCCATCATTCCGCAGCTCTATTTCCCCATGGGTAACGCAGCAACCAACTTCAACCAGCGCCTAGTTTGGTGGTCACAATACACATTTAAAAACGCCCTCTTCATTGGATATGGCACATATCGGTTCGGAGATCCGAAAAGTCCTGCTGCCTATCAGAATGCCAGCGAGCTTGCCAAGCAGTTCGCCTTTGCCAGCAAATACAACAAGGTAACGGGTAGCGTGCTTTTCAGCGCCAAAGACTTGCTAAATAATCCGGTTGACATTCTCTCGGTGATTAAAGATGTTTACAAGCAGCCCGCAGTGCTACCCTATCTCGGCAAGCAAGCAGCCACACCACCCTCTACCCCCACCAACGTTAGAGCTAACGGCAAAACGCTGCAATGGAACGGACCAGACGGGGCTTACTTTGCCGTGTATCGCGACAACGGAGCTGGTAAAGAGGTCACCACCATAGCTGTTACGCGCCAGCAAGAAGTAACCTTAACCGAGGCTGGCACATACTTCGTTACGGCCGTGAGCAAGAAAGATAATGCAGAAAGTCAGCCAACGACACCCGTGAAGGTGAACTAAGTAGGCTAAGAACCAACATACCTACCACCATCCTCGAGCTTAAAGCGCCCGTAGGATGAAGGTAAACTTTATTTCAAATCTCTTTTTCAAAGTTTAAATTTTAAGGGTTAAATTAAATTATTTCAAATTTAATGATGGCGTAGAGAACGCGTGAGGCGCTCTCTACGCTTTTTCTTGCCCCCATCTTTGTTACGTTTACAAACCGTTCCTTAATAATATTATCCCCCCTATTCGAAACAACAAGCTATTAAGAACCTACGCCTGTTCGAGATAAGATACCCGATAATTCAAGCAAAATTCGATGTAGAAACGTCTGTTACAGCTGCTGTCGGGTCTTGGTTAGTCCGTTGGAAGAGCAGGGAAACAAAAGGTTAAAGCGTGAAAGGATAAAAAGATTATATGAAGCAAGGAAAGCAGCAAACCCAAAGATAATCATGCATGACACATTCGACGAGGCAATATCATCAGCTGGCAGATATGATAGACCAGCTAGAGAAAACAGATAATCCGCAACAACCCATGTACGCACAAACGGCATTGTGCCAACTACCGCATAGCAGTTGGTCTTCTTGGGGTGAACTCCATGCCAATAGCTTTATTGAAACATATCTATTAACGGTTTGCATAGAGTTAACTACCGCATAGAGGTTGGCGTGGTTGGGTGTGAGTTTGGAGTAAAACAAAGGTTGCATTGCACCAACTATCGTGTAACGGTTTGGCGTGATTAATGCAAGTTCGGAGTAAAACAACGGTTGCATGGCACCAACTACCGCATAGCGGTTGGCGTGATTGGGTGCAAGTTTGGAGTAAAACAACGGTTGCATGGCACCAACTACCGCGTAGCTGTTGATGTGATTGATGCAAGTTCGGAATAAAAACAACGTTTGAATTGAGTCAACTACCGCATAGTGGTTGGCGTGATTGGGTGTGAGTTTGGAGTAAAACAAAGGTTGCATTACACCAACTATCGTGTAACGGTTGACGTGATTAATGCAAGTTCGGAATAAAAACAACGTTTGAATTGAGTCAACTACCGCATAGTGGTTGGCGTGATTGGGTGTGAGTTTGGAGTAAAACAAAGGTTGCATTACACCAACTATCGTGTAACGGTTGACGTGATTAATGCGAGTTCGGAGAAAAACAACGGTTTGTATTACACTAACTACCGCGTAGCGGTTGGCGTGGTTGATGCAAATTCAGAGTAAAAATAACGTTTGTATTGCGCCAACTACCGCGTAGCGGTTGGTCCTTTGGAAGGGCAGGGTTGGGAGCTAGAGCGACCTACCCTGTCTAGTCAATGACAGAAGGAAACAAGGCCGTAGGTCTTGGTCTTTTTACATTTAAAGGAACTCATGGCTAAGAATGAAAATAATAATCAATACATTTCACTAAAACCTGAAGCCAGCAGATAACGACCTTTATGCCTGCCACGTTGCAGAAATAGCGAGTCCGCAATATGCGTTTATATACAACCCGACCAACAGGAAAAAGACCAAGACCTACGGCCTTGAAGGATTATACATGCCGCTTAGGCAGGGTAGGTCGCTCTCGCTCCCAACCCTGCCCTTCCAAAGGACCAACCGCTACGCGGTAGTTAACACAATGCAAGCCACTAATTGACATGCTTAAACAATGCCTTTTGCATAGAACGTCCTACCAAAAGTCCAACCGCGACATGGTAGTTAACGCAAAGCAAGCTGCTAATAGACATGCCTAAACAAGCACTTTAGCATAGAGCGCCCTACCAAAAGCCCAACCACGACATGGTAGTTAACGTAATGCAAACTACTAATAGACATGCCTAAATAAAGCCATAGGCATGGAATTCACCCCCAAAGGACCAACCACGACATGGTAGTTAACGCAATACAAACCACTAATTGATATGCTTAAACAATGCCATTGGCATGTAATTCACCTATCAAAAGCCCAACTGTTACGTGGTAGTTAGCATAAAGCAAGCTGCTAACAGACATGCCTAAATAAAGTCATTGGCATGTAATTCACCTACCAAAAGCCCAACTGTTACGTGGTAGTTAGCATAAAGCAAGCTGCTAATAGACATGCCTAAACAAACCCTTTGGCATGGAATTCACCCCAAAATCGCAACTGCAATGTGGTAGTTTATGCGATACAAGCCATTAATAGATATGCCTAAATAACGTGAGTTCGACGAATTCAGAACAACGTAAGTCGTGTGTCAAAAGTCCTATTGAGATTGATGCACGGTTTCTTATGAAACAAGCAATAGGCAGCAATGGCGCCTAATAAGTTGACGATGAAATTATCAAAGCATCTATGCCTGGAGTGCTCTACCTGTGCAATGTTCTTAAGTTCATCATTTACCGTTTCTATAATGGCTCTTTTTCTGAGTAACAGCTTGTCAGAAACGCTCATTAATGCTCCTTTCATGTTACTTTTCAACTTGGTAATAAGTTGTATTCCGTCAACGAAAAGCCTTTGAAAGAGGTTCTTGCCGATGTACCCTTTATCACCGACCAGCTTACCATAGATGAAGTCTATGAATGCTTTGTACTCCAAAGGCTTGCGGTCATCAACATCTCCCGGCGTTATCATAAAGTTGAGAAGCTCTCCTTTTTCATTGCAAATCAAGTGCAATTTGAAACCGAAGAACCAACCCATAGAGCATTTCCCTCTTTGGGCTATGCCCTTGAAAACTTTGTGAATATGTATTCTTTGATTCTTGCAGACACGCAGTGGTGTACTGTCAACAAAGCTTATACCCGTGCATTTGCCCAGCAGGACCTTCTTGATAAACAAGGTTAAGGGTACGGCTACCTCCCTTTCCAATTCCACTAAACGGTTATAAGAAACAACATTGGGAAACAGATGGCGAAGATGCTTGCATACTTTTTCAAGATAGAAATGCTTAAAGCAGTGATAACCGGAAGCATGGAAAAGAATCATTATCAGCATGACTTCGG
>NZ_KB899218.1 GCF_000378085.1 Hoylesella loescheii DSM 19665 = JCM 12249 = ATCC 15930 | reverse complement strand
CTCGACGTGTGCCTTGCGCTCTTTGGCAAGCAAGGCCTGAAGCTCCTCCACTGTGGTGGGAATATTCTCTTTCTTCATCAGCTCCTGTATTGAGGACAAGTCGGGATTGCCATACTCCCGACAAAAATTGAGGAATGTGGTATAGGGCACACCGCAACTTAACGCAAAGCTGCGGGCATCCATACCGCTCGTGATGTACTTACTTAATAACAGAATTTTCTCCGTTTCATTGTACTTTACCATGTTTTTTTACTTTTTTTTGTTTGAGGTAAAGTGTCAACTTATTTAGTACACTACAGTAGTGCGAGTACAAATGTGCTTGTAGTGCGCAAATGAGTATTAAACACCATGCGCTTTGAAATAGACTAGATGCAAAAGGTATTTATTACGCCAGCTGCTACGTGGTAATCGGCATAACGGCTGTTTCTTATCCCAAACTTAATTTATTAACATTCTTTTTGATAAAAAGCGGTATATGTCACGCAAGATTTCATATAATTGCAGTTTAAAAGGCAAACATCAACCAAAAAGAAGGATTATGAAGCAAAAACATTCATGGCTGGCTGGTGTGGGCATCATAGTTGCCATGTTCACATTTATAGCTTGCCAAGACGACAAAGAAGAAGACACGCTGTCTTACCCAACGGCTCTGGTGACCGTAAAGCCAAACTTGGGTAACACTGCGTTTACGTTGCAGCTAGACGATTCGGTGTCGCTAACGCCCTCTAACATGAAATCTTCGCCCTTTGGAATGAAAGAGATGCGGGCCTTGGTGAACTATAACGTGGTGGACGGACCTGCTGTTAAGGAAGGCAAAGACCGCGTAAAGGGAACAACCTACGTGAACATCAACTGGCTAGACAGTATTCGTACCAAAGTCATGGCTAAAAATCTAGGCGACGCTAACGCTAAAACGTATGGCAACGACCCACTAGAAGTGGTGAACGACTGGGTTAGCATTGCCGAAGACGGGTATCTGACGTTGCGTTTCAGAACTCGATGGGGTGGAAAAGTTAAACATGTGCTTAACCTCGTGGCAACACCCGATAAGGATAATGCCTATAAAGTGACGCTATATCACGATGCCAAAGGCGACCTCTTTGGGCGATGGGGCGATGGACTTATCGCTTTCCGACTGGCAGGACTTCCTGATACGGGGAAGAAATACGTGTTGCTAACGTTGGAATGGGAATCTTATTCGGGAAAGAAAATTGCTCGATTTAAGTACGCTACCCGTGAGGCAACCATTGCGTCGCAAAGTAAAATGGCCATCCTTACGGCTCCAGTTCAGATTACAAGCGTAGACTAAGGGCGTGCGTTTTTTCATCGGCGACAAGGAAGAAAAACTCGTTAACAGACTGCATGGTGGTGATAAAACCGCCATGCAAGACTTTTACACCCTTTATGCCGACTATATAACGAGTGTTGGAGCTAGGTATATAGACAACGACGACGACCTGAAAGACGTGTTGCAAGACTGCATGGTGAAGATGCTCACAAGCATCGGACAGTTTGATTATCGAGGGCCAGGCTCGCTGCAAGCGTGGGCCACGCGCATCATGGTAAACCAATCGCTATCGTTCTTAAAGCGAAAACGGGCGGAGGCCATAGTGTCGCTCGACGTAGAATTGCCCGATGAACCAGAAGTAGACGATCCACCCATCGACGATATACCACCAGACGTTATCCATCAAATGGTAAGAGAATTGCCCACGGGTTATCGAACGGTGTTTAACCTCTATGTTTTCGAAGACAAGAGCCACCAAGAGATAGCCCAATTGCTGGGAATAAAGAGAGATAGTTCGGCCTCGCAATTGCATCGCGCAAAGAATATGCTGGCCAAAAAGATAGAACAATACAACAAAACGAACACGACACGATGAACGAACAATGGAGAAAACAATTGCAACAGAAGCTTGACGGACACCGTCAGGCTGCTCCACAGTTGTCGTGGGACGAAGTGGAACGACGGGCCGTGATGGGTGTAAAGCCAGCTAGAGCTTCCATCTTAGGGCGTCGTATCATAGCTGTAGCTGCCTCCGTGGCACTGTTGGCCGGTGTGGGCGTTACGATGCTGTTGCTTAACAATGGGCAGAATGCGCGCCAAGTGGCCAACCTCGAACGGCAATATGCACCCCAACAAAATGGCACTAAGCCTGCCGAGAATGGTGCGAATGTCGTTGCGAACAAACTTCACGCAGAGCAAGGATCGCTCGGTAAAGGCGCTGCTGGCGATGACAACATACGCAACGGACAAGTAAGCAACGCTAGGCATCTTGTGGCGTATGGGCAAGGCGAGGGCACGGACATGTATATGCCAGTGACAGACCCAAGTCAACAGACTGCAAATACACCGCAGCAAACCACCGAAACCACACCAGACATACAACAAAATACACCAAATAACACCTCCAAAAACAGTACTGACAATGCCCCGCAGAAGGGACAAACCACGAGAACACAACCTAAATACCCTGAAGACTTACCTGTTGGATTTCCTAGAAGTTCGACAAAAACCTCAAAAGGTGGTGGCGTATGGATGGCCAAGGCTTATGTGTCGGGTGGCGCCATCGCTTCAAACAATAGCGAAGTGCAACGTCCGGCGTTGGTTATGGCACGTACATACGGTGCGCCTGTTGATGATGATATTCGCAATAGCGAGTATGTGCAGTTGCAAGACGTGTCGCCTGCTGTGGAAACAAAGGCTCACCATCGACAACCGCTGAGAGTTGGGGCTGCGCTTCGTTATGCCTTGAGCAAGCGTTGGAGCATAGACGCAGGCCTAAGTTATACGCGCCATCGCTCAGAGCTGACTAGGAAGACGGGCGGCGTTGTGAACGAAACGCAACAAACGCTGCATTATCTGGGTGTGCCAGTAAACGTTAACTATCGAATTGTGGGTAATCGCCGCTTTAATGTCTATGCCTCGGCAGGCGTAATGGGCGAAAAACTATTGAAAGGTAAACGAAAATCGGTTGCCGAATACGATGGCGTGCCCGAGGAAGAGCAAACAGAGAACGTCAAGGAGAAGCGTGCACAGCTATCGGTTAACGCAGCAATAGGAGCCGAATACAAGTTATACGACCGACTGAGTGTCTTCGCTGAACCTGGCGTAAGCTACTATTTCGACAATGGTAGCGACCTAACCTCCATTTATAAGGATCGTCCCACGAACTTCAATCTTAATGTGGGCTTGCGGTTCTGCATAAACAAGTGAGTATGGGCATTGCGTGATTAAAGTCGTATCGACGACCGTTTGGTTGTTGTTTGCGGGTTTAATGCGCAGTGGATAGTCGTTATGTTATTGACACTCGATAAGATATTGGATTACGAGATTTAATAAAACATATTGGTAAATGTAAATAGGGTAGTGTTGTAGATCATGTTAAGTCCGAATCCAGAAAGCAAATTTTTAAGTTTGTTGGTATTTAAATTCAAGGTAGCTGATTGTTGAGGATAGCACGCTGCTTATGATTGTGTTTGAGGCCACATCCCACTTATACGGTTGGGGTGTGGCTTTCTTCAGTTGACGAGTTAACACTTTGACAAGTTAACGAGTTGTGGCGCCTGTCTAGGTCTAAACTCATTGGCTAAGCGAAAACGTTCTTTCCTGATGGAAGAGTTAACAAGTTGACGGATAGACGAGTTGCTTTGTCCGTCTACTTATTAGTTTATTGATTAAACGAAAACGTTCCCCTGCTTCCCAAAAGTGGAAGCTGGGGAACGAATTCCTGATGTTATTTGACACTATCAATGTCTTTTTAATGGGCCGGACACAGGTAGAACCCGTTGGTGCGGTCGCCATATCCGGTGTGAACGCCACTCTCTGATACGTACAAGTTGTAACCTTGTGGAACGTTAGCTGTACCTTTGGGGCGAGGAGTAGACGACCAGATGTAACCTCGTACGCCAACTTTCATGAACTTTCCGAGGGTGAAATGACCAGCCGCAGGCAAGTAGAAGTAATCGCTTTGTTTAGCGGGCTTGCCACGGGTTACGGTGTGATTGTCTTGAACAAAGGCGTCGTAATTCTGGTTTTGAATTTTGGTGAAGTCGATGTTGTTAGGCGAAGTCACCTTCATTTGGGCTCTTGTCTTACCCAATTCCTTGGCAATTACGTCTAGTTTCTTCAACCACATGCCACCTCTGTATAGGTGTCCCATAATCGTCCAGGTTGAGTTATCCCAGTGCGCGTTGCCGTAACGCAACAGCCAAAGCAGCTCGTTGGCGTTAGGATTATTTTTTGCCGTGTACGATGCAGGGGTGTTATAGTCTGCGGGGTTGAACCATCTAGAGTCTGAAGACGTTTTGGGATAGTTGGCATTGGTCTCGTCAAGCAAGCTGGGAGGATTGGCTACGCCCTTCCAATAGTGCTCGCCAGCTTTGGCGTCCCACATATAGTATAGGTTTCTATCGTAGCGTTGCAGGCACAAATCGATTGTTACGCGTCTGTTCTTTCCTGCCGTTAGCTTTATTGAACCATAGTTTTTGCAAACCGTTCCGCATACCTTCGTGCGCGTGTCGTATATCGTATATTGTACGATAAAGTTGGTATAGCAACCTGGTGCAAGCACCATGATGGCGGCATTTTCAGTTACCGATGCGGCAGTGGGAATGTTAAAGCCGTTGTTACCACCACCGTTCAAAGTCAGGGTGATGCTTCTGTTAGATTCGTTAGCCGCGGGACGCGACGATAGTACAATGCCATTGTCGTTGAAGTCGAAAGTTCCTGCCAAAGCTTGGTTGGCTGTCACCTTAATCTTCGTTACCTTAACGTCGGAAGAGAAAGCTTTGCTGTGATAAGGCGTAAAAGTTAAGTACGCAGCTTGATGCGAAAGCGTGAAGGTATATCTACCATCCGACCCGCGACTTGCAACGCCAACACCGCAGTCGCCATCCGTTCCAATGTGCTCGCCTTGGTTAGGTTTGGCTTGTGCTTGAACGTTTTTGATGGTGACCTTATCACCAACAGGGTTGCCATATCCTGTATATCTTACGGGGTATTTGGCTTTTTTAAAGGTATCGGGGAAGTAGAATCTAGCGTGAGCAACCTTGTTTACGCCACTTGCTTGTGCCTGACTTTCAATGTTGTCTCTTATGCTCTGCACCAGCTTAGGAGTAGCGGTTTCGTCGTGAAGCCAAATCTTATCTCCTTTTGTCCAATAGAACGAGAGGCTATTCGTGCCATATTCGCCCGTTGTGCGAGTAGCAGATGAGCTGGCCGTTTCTTGGGGAGCGAACTCGGTTAATCCTGTTAAGTCTTCAGTCTTTTCTGTTAGTAGGCCTTGTGCAGCGTCTTCATTGCCGCAGCTGGCCAAGGAAATAGCTGCAAGGATAGATAGTGCGAAAAAGTGAATACGTTTCATTTCTGTCTCTCTTAATAATGTTTTACCGTTTGTTGTCTATTAATACCATTAGCTGTTTCCTTAGAGGTCAAAGTCGTCTTCAAAGAAGTTGCCTTGCTTGGAGTTTAGTTCTCCGTCGTCGGGGGCTTCATTGTGCCCACCGCTGGCAGAACCTTCTAGCAGATTTGTTTTTACTTCAATGCTTAAAACATTGCATTCGGGCTTGCTGTAAAGCCCGTTAATAACCCTAATTTTCCTCATCTAAATATAGTTTAATTGTTTATTTACCTTACTGAGATTAAAATGTATAGCATCGTGATTTTGGGTCGAGGCTCGCGGGCGACCCTTTCCATTAGTTCGCACACCTTATTTATATGGTGCCAGATGGTAACATCTTTTATGTGATGATTGTCGTTTGTTTTTAGTGAACAATGTTTAGTTGCGCTGATAAAAACCGTTGTAGTATGTCCTAGATGCGTTGCATATCCTGTTTAAACCCTCTATATTACAAGTATTTACGTATAGCGTACCTAATTTTGATTCTCTAATTATCAACGCAAAATTACTTCGTTTTTTAATGTTTAGCAAGCGTTTCTTATTGTTAAATATTTTGATTGTGATGTGTAATGTATTGACTTGCATTTTGTTACCCCTTTTCCTGTGTAATATTATTTTTGCTTAACTTAGCTGTTTGTAACGCTTTTAACATGTAACCCTATGGTATTTAATGTTTTATTACACATTGATTTGCATTCCTTTTGTTGTAGTTTGTACAATGTATTCTATTTATTAGACGTAAACCAAGTGTTTTATTGTCTTAGTGTTGTATAAGCCGTACATTCAATAATATGTCTCTTCTTTTGTTGAGCTAGTATTGGCAGGATAGATACGTTTAAGAGCTGAATCACTAACGTATGTTAAATCTTTCTTTTGTTTTGATTGTTTGTTGTGCTATTTATGTTTTGTATTGAGAAAAAATGTTAACTTTGCAGTTGTATTGAAAGACCATATTAAACAAATCATATCTCTTGTAATGTGGTGTCAAGATCCTCTATGTAGCTTGTAACAAGGCTATATGCGGCATTGTAGAATAATGTTTTATGGCGCTTTTTTCACAAGCGGCTACGTAATAATGATGTAAAAATAGCTTTATAGTAACATAATTTTATGAACATAGCAAAGAAATGTTTATCGGTTTTGCTTTTATGCCAGGCTTTTGTGCTAGGCGTGAGTGCTAAATTGCAGGTAACTAAGACCACAGATGGCACACTTGTGCTTACTCTGGAGCATCAAGGCGACCTGTATGCAGAGTTTACCTATGCGGGAGGGTATGTGCAATACACGGCCTCCGACTTGCTGAAACCCTACTTGGGTGTGAGCAAGATGAAGGTGATTACTAAGAACGGGGCGACAATGTCGGTGCAAGACATTGAACGCCTTTGTGGAGAGGACGATCCAGAGAATAATTTCCCCAACGTGTCGAACCTCGATTTGGAGAATGCCGAGTTGGCCGTTGCTAGCTCGATAAGCAAGCTTCACTTTATGGATAAGCTTAAAACGGTGGTTTTGCCACGCACGTTAACCACCGTTCCTAGTATGTGCTTCACGGGCTATAACTGTAAAATCGAACATGTAGTTATTCCCGATAATCCCGAGAGAAGCGTAATGGTTGAGGCTCAACCTTTCGGGCCGACCTTGAAAACCATTAAGTTGGGCGAGGTAAAGATGGGTGGCAACAGCAGCCTAAACCAGTATTCCTTTCTCGATTGCAAGCAATTGGTGTCTGTGGAGTTTGGTAGCGGTTGGAAAACTATTGGCGTGCAGGCCTTCGCAGGTTGCTCGGCCTTGAAGAGCCTTACCTTGTCTGAGGGCATCGAACATATCGAGCAGAACGCGTTCGAGGGCACTTCGATAGAGGCTATACGATTGCCGAACTCCTTACGAACCATCGGACCGGGTACATTTAAGTGCGAAAAACTCAAAACGATAACCATTCCTGCTGGCGTGGAGTTGATTAAGGCGCAGGCATTCCAAGATTGTAAGATGCTCACCGACGTTTATGTGCTCGGTGAGAAAACAAAGGCCGAGGATCAGGCTTTTGATATTACGGCTGTGAGTATCTTCAATTATAGCAATCCTAGTAAGGTTTCGCCCGTTACTCGTGCCCATTATAAACGTGGAAACGGCAGTCCCATGGTGATGTTGCACTTCCCGCAGGGGGCCAAAGACAAGTATCTTAATCCCGCTTCGAAAACTCTTGGCGGTACAACGGAAACCGTTCAGGCCGAGAATGGGGCTTATTGGCCCACGAAAGAAGACGGTAAGTACACCGTTTGCAGTGGTAATTATGCGGGTTGGCACAATTTTGTCTTGACTTCGGCCTATAACCCCGGTGAAGAAGTTTGGGAAGACGGGGTGCGTGTGGAGAACAAGTGGTATAGCATGTGTTTTCCTTTCGACATGTCCGAACAGCAATTGAAGAGCGCATACGGTCCTGAAGTGCGGGTGATGGAGTTCTCAAAGGTGAAGTCTGATTGGGATAGTCCGAAACATTTGCGTAAGAAAATCACGTTATACTTTCTAAAGCCAGCCACAGAAACGAAGGCCCACCATCCCTATATGATACATCCCGCTACGAGGAGAGGTACGTCTACAAATATGAAGAATATTGTGGTGGGCATAAAGAAACAACCTGAAACTGCGGCAAGCTTGAAGAAAGTGACAATTACGGAAGATGGTATCAACTACACGTTTGTGGGTAACTACCAACGAAATCGCCATCTCGAGAAATACTCGTACTACTATTATTCGGGTGACGACGAGAGCGTTTATAAGAATGGTTTTTATTGGTGGACAAAGGTAAACGCAGGTACTTGGACGCCTTACATGGCATGCGTGTTGGCTTCGGGCGACACTGGCGCTGGCGCGAAAGCTGAAACGGTGTTCTTTTCTGTTGATGAGGAAGGTACAACGACAGGTATCAATGCTGTAAAAGAACGGTCCGAAACCGCTGAAGGGAAATGGCACGGCAAGGTGTTTAACCTTAACGGCCAGGCAGTAGGTACGTATGGCGACTTGGAGAAATTGCCGAAAGGCATCTATTTGGTGAACGGAAAGAAACGCGTCGTTAAGTGAAACGGCGGGCGTGTTCTGTAAATGGTTTTCATTTGCAGAGCACGCCACCAACAATAACTAATTTACATGACAAATTTAGGAAGAATGATAATGGAAAAGAAACACTATATAGGTCCGAAAGTGGAGGTTGTGATGGTTTTGTTTGAGGGTCATCTTTGTGCCAACACCAACGAAAAAGGTGAATACAATATTGGTGGTGACACGGGTGGTATACATGAAGGAGGGCCTGGCGTGGCAGGTTCTAAGGGCAACGAGTTGAATTTGGATTGGGATGAGTCGTTGTCGATGGAGTGTGGCAGTTGACCGATACGTGCGTGTGAGTGGAATGCGCATTCCGTATTTGTTGCTTTTTGGAAATGTGTCTTGAAGTTTATTCCACGCTGTTCGTACAACTCTTGTAATTTGTTTTATAGGCCATTGCAATGCATAAACTAACTATACGTTATGCATTATTTACGTGGGTTCGGGATAAATCACAATCGTTATGCCTTCTGTCGCGTAGCGCTAGTTGGCAAGATAGCCATTCTTTTTCCTCTCCAATCTTGTTCAGAGGGCATGGCTTCTTATTCCAAACTCGCCAATTAATCATTCCGTCGTTCGCATTTTCACCGTTCCGAGAATGTGCCTTCTAAGCCCCGATTATGCATGATAACATTAACCGTTGCGTTATATGTGTTTTGGACGGCCGTTCCATGTTATCTGGAATGCTGTTCCAGTTGAATTGGAACCCTGTTCCAACATAGCTGGAACAGGAGTCCAACTTAGCTGTAACAATGCGAGAGCTGAAAAAGCTCACTACAAGCGCTTATCGGGTGGGGAGTGAATGTTGGCGTTTTGAGGTAGGAAGGGTGAGCTAGTGGCGGTGATAGGCTACGGAACTGGAGTGCAGATGTTATAAAGAAGGCCTGTATTCGACGAAAAACGAGGAGGCGAACGGTGTGTTTAGAAAACTTAATCCCTCAAGGCTTTAGGATTAAGGGCATATAAAAAAGAAAACCTCTTCCCCTCTCCCCGTTGTAAGATGCGGTGGAGTGGAGGAAGAGGCTATATCTATAAACTTACGTCTATTTAGGGTTGAGGCTCACCAAAGCGGTTTTCGGTGCGTTCGCCTTCTTGTGCGCAAAGGTAAAGATACCAAATGCCACCAACGAAAGGAATGAAGTTAACGCAGAACCAAACACCTTCTTTGCCGATGTCGTGTAGACGACGAACGCCAACAGCAATAGTGGGAACTAATGTGGCTAGCGCATAAACGATCAGCAATATGTTAGCCACCGATGCAAGGGCAGAACTTTCAGCTGCTACGCCAACAATTGTAAGGATATACAATACCATGGTGATGACAAAGTTAACTAGCACATACAGCCAGAACTCAGGGCGTCCAGCGCGACCGTTAAATTGAGCATACTTCTTAGTTAAGACGTTTTTGTAATTTCCAATAATGTCCATAATGTAAAAGTTTAAGTTATCGATAAATTTGTTTTTAAATGTCTTTTAGTTTGCAGGCGCTAACAATGCTGTTCAGCATGGTAGTAAATCTGCCTGCGAGAAGTTGTGCCGCGTCGCGGGCGAAGGGTGTTTTGGTGCCCATGTGACCCTACAATTAACTTAGCAGAAGCTTTGCTTTGGCAAGAAAACGTATTGCTTAGGAACGTGGTAAATTTCTCTTTTGCAAAGATAAACGAAAATCTCTAAACAGCCATTATAAATAGTTGTTTTTTTTGAACTTTTTCTATTTGTGACCCAAAATTAAGTAATTAATATGACAAAAACCGAATAAACGGCTAATTGTAGCTGGTGAGTTTATGTAAGTCGAACGTGTTTGTGCCTGGTATATATTAATTGGTGTAGCCGCAGTAAGCAGTATTAAGGGGATAAGTTTTGTTACTCATGTAAGAGCTCCTCAATATTATTGTGCGCCATTTTACTTACGTCTATAGTGGTTTGGCTACCCAGCTTTAATGTAAGAAACGATAAGCGGGTGTGCCAAAGCTATGGTACACCCGCTTAGTTTGTTATGTTGCACAAGCCGATTGGGGCTTGGATAAATCGTTGAAATGACGTGATACGCCGATGAAAAGCGTCTAAGCTTCGCCATTGCCACCCACGTTGAAGGGAGCGATGGTACGCGAACCCTCATTAGGTAGCTGTATCTTACCGAACTCTTGTTCGTATTTGAAGATGTTTTCTTGCAAAGCCATGAGCAGTCTTTTGGCGTGTTCGGGGGCCATAATGATGCGACTGGCCACTTCGGGCTTAGGCATGCCAGGCAGAATACGGGCAAAATCGAGCACAAAATCGCTTGGCGAGTGCGAGATAAGCACAAAGTTGGAGTATACTCCCGAAGCTATTTCGGGCTTTAAGTCCATCTCGAAGGGTACGGGTTGTTTTTGTTCCATTTCTATTTTAGGTGTTTGTTGACTTGCCACGTTGCGCTGTGGAGTTGCGTTTGGGGCGAAAGTCAAGCATTGGTGTTATCTATGATCTGGCGAATATGGCTATATGCAGCGTGCAATGGGTTATGCCATGAACGATGGGTGCAGATGCCTGACGTGTGCGTTCAGCTGTTTGCAACACGTGTTTCGCCATTTGGGGCTGACGCACTGCTAGCTATCAGCTGTTCTCCGTCGATATTTTGCAACTTATTTTTCTTGCGTTTAGTCTTGAACTTGTCGAAACCTAGTCCATAAACGCCAATTACTGAGCTTTGCGAAACAAAGGCAGCGGGGTCAATTTCGTTGATGATGGAGAAGATTTTGGCCGATTCGTTTTGGCGAGCCAGCACAAAGAGCATCTTCACTTCACGGCCCGAGTAGAAGCCGTTGCCGCTGATGGTGGTGCATCCACGTTGTGCGTTGACGTTGATGGCACGCCCAATCTGCTCGTATTTCTCGGATATGATGAAGAACTGTACCGACTGATGCATCATGTTCACCACCTTATCTACGCAGACGGAGAAGATAAAGAGGAAAATGTAGCCGTAAATCACCTCTTCCCAATTGCGTAAGGCGAAGTAGCTAGCTGTAACAATGGAGATGTCTACCAGCAAGATGAGTTTGCCTAAGGAGATGTCGTGGTACTTGTTAATCATGGCCGCAACCACGTCGGTACCACCTGTTGAGGCGTTGCTGGCTAGTCCTAGTCCCACGGTACAGCCCAAACTGGCCGCACCTAGCACGATGGCCATGAACGGTTGGCCTTGCAAGAGGGTTGAACCTTCCATCCAATGTTGCCCCAAGGCACTGAAGATGGTGAACATCACGGCTGCATAGAGCGTTTTAATGCAGAACTGCCAGCCCAACACCTTTAAGGCGATGAGCAGCAAGAGGGCGTTTACGCCTAGGAAAGTAACTTGAACCGGAATGTTCAATCCCCAGTAAAGAATGGATGCCAAGCCTGGTATGCCACCCGTGGTGATGTGATTCGGAAGTAGGAAAATAGCCCATCCCAAGCTTCCGATGAACATGGCGATTGTTAGTAATACTAGGTCTTTTAGTAGCGTGTATCTTTTTAACGTCAACATACTTTGGTTTTTTATGCGACAAAGATACACAATAATCGCGAAAAAAGAAAAGAGGACAATAAAAAAAATGAGAAAGGATGAGAAGTTTTGAATAAGTAGGGGTTTCCCTATACAGTAGTTGACAACCTATGCACGTTGTATATGAAGGACATTGAGGTAAATTCTCATGCGTGTGTTCATTGCTCTTAAAGGCTTTCTTGTTTTCACTTTGAGTATATGAAATGTAATGAATCACTCCTTATTTATATATAGGGAACGGTGCGCACAAAGTGGGCTCATGTCGCTTTAAAATGTTCTTTGCCAGTTAGCGAGTAAACAATTTGACCTGCAAACGAGTTGCCTAGACCTCCATGCATTAAGCCATTGGCTTTACAAAAGCATCCATATTATGCCATAAAAATGACGGACAGAAGGCTCACGCCTCTGCCCGTCGACTATGAAAAATTAACTAAACAATCGATGAAATAACCTTCTTTTCTCACTCCTTGGTAAGTATGTTTCTCGCCACCGCAACGTTCAAGCAAGCTTAACATTGCCCTTGTGACTTAACGAAAATGGGTACGTTAACCCCTAATCATTGTGAGCAACATCTTGAAACGCTTGTGAGCGAACAAGGCGTGGGGATGATTGGCGGGCATGATAATCATTTCGCCAGCCTTAACAACGTGCGGAACGCCGTCTATCTTTATTTCTGCCTCGCCTTCTATCACCTGCACGGTAGCATCGAAAGGGGCAGAATGTTCGCTAAGACCTTGTCCTTCGTCGAACGCGAAGAGCGTAAGGCTGCCAGCATTGGCATGTACAAATTCCTTACTAACAATGCCACCTTCGGCATAAGCAATCATTTCGTTGGCAACGAGTACCGTTCCTTTTTCTATTTTCTTATCCATATCAATATGAGTTTATGAGTTGACAAGTTTATGAACTTATGAGTTGACGGGCTGGCAAGCTAACAAAGCAACGTGAAGATCGTTTGTACCTGATACCCGTTTTACGCTCGTTAATACCCGTACAAAATTCATACCAAGGTTTAAGAGGATAACATTTGTGACCAAAATAGGATGCCATTACAATAATTATAGCTACATTTGTAACCGATGGAGAAGATAATCAAGAATGCGCTGACACGTTGCCCACTGTTCAACGACGTAAGTGAGCAACGCCTCGAACAAATCGTGGCCAGCGCCAAACATAAGTTAGTAAAGTTCGACAAGAAAGACATCTATATTCTTGCCGGCATGCCCTACCGCCACGTAGACATCGTTGTGGAGGGCGAAATGGTAGCTAGGATGGTGAGCCTTTCGGGCAAATCGGTGGAAGTGAGCCGTCTTGTTGTGGGCGATTTGGTTGCGCCTGCTTTTATTTTTGCCAAAGACAACCTGATGCCCGTTAGTGTTGAGACGGAAAAAGAAACAACGGTGATGCGCATGTCGAAAGCCGATTTCGTGGAACTTATCGATACCGACCCCGTGTTACGACGCAACTTCATAGCCACGCTGTCAAACATCGACGTGTTTCTTACCAAGAAAATGCGCGTGTTAAGCCTCTTCACCGTCCGCGAAAAGGTAGGTTACTTCCTCAAAGAGGCATCGGGCAAGCAAGGTTCGAACGTGGTTTTGCTCGATAAGTCGCGACAAGAGATTGCCGAAAGCTTTGGCATTCAGAAGTTCTCGTTGCTAAGAACCATGTCCGAACTGCAAGAAGCTGGCGCCATTCGGGTAGAAGGCAAACGCATTACGATACTAGACCGCAGCAAGCTATAACGGCTTCTCTAATCACGAAGTCCACTTATAAGGCTCTAACAGCCTTCTTATGAAGGGTGCATTTGCTGCGTTGTCGACAACGAGGTTATGGCCAAACGAACATTGCTTACCCTGCATATTTGCACCATGCGCACTATATGGCTGAGAGAAATAAAAAGAGAACGCGAGTTAGGCATTATGCCCAACTCGCGTTCTCCTTATATATATGTGTGCGGCAAGGTGCGTATCGCGGAGGATGTTGCTATCCCGCTAAGGCCCAATTGAACCCTTACAGCCAAGCGCACGTCATGCTTCTTGCCGATAAACGCCAAGATTATTTGGCGTTATCCTTTTGCCTAATCTCCACGCGCCTAATCTTTCCGCTGATGGTTTTGGGCAATTCGTCAACGAACTCTACGATACGCGGATACTTATAAGGTGCCGTTTCGTGCTTCACATGCTCTTGCAGTTCCTTCTTCAGCTCGTCGCCTGCACGACTTTTCCACTTTTCGTGCAACACCACTGTGGCCTTAACTACCATACCGCGAATCTCATCGGGTACGCCCGTAATGGCACATTCCACCACGGCAGGGTGTGTCATCAGTGCACTTTCCACTTCAAACGGACCGATACGATAGCCACTACTCTTTATCACATCATCGGCTCTGCCCACAAACCAATAATATCCGTCTTCGTCGCGCCATGCTATGTCGCCCGTGTAATACACGCCGTCGTGGTTGGCTTGGTGGGTTAATTCGGGGTCGCGATAATACTCCTTGAAGAGTCCTAATGGGCGTTTGTCGCCCACGCGAACAACAATCTGACCCTTTTCACCATCCTCGCACGATGTGCCATCGGGGCGAACAAGGTCTATATCATATTGTGCGTTGGGCTTACCCATCGATCCTGGCTTGGGTTCCATCCACGGCATCGTGCCCAGAGTCATACATGTTTCGGTCTGTCCGAAACCTTCCATCAGCTTAACTCCCGTGCGTTCGTAGAACTTGCGATAAACGGCGGCGTTCAATGCCTCGCCTGCCGTGGTGCAATAGGTAAGCGAACTGAGGTCGTAATCATTGAAATCTTCGTGTATGAGGAAGCGATATACTGTTGGTGGAGCACAAAACGAGGTGATGCGATACTTCTCTATCATGCGCAATATTTTGTCGGCAGAGAACTTTTCATGATCAAACACGAACACGGCAGCACCTGCAATCCACTGTCCGTATAGCTTTCCCCACACGGCTTTTCCCCAACCAGTGTCGGCAACGGTAAGATGGATGCTGTCAGGACCAAGGTTATGCCAGAACACACCTGTGGGAATGTGGCCCAAGGGATAAAGAAAATCGTGGGCAACCATCTTCGGTTCGCCGCTCGTTCCACTGGTAAAGTACATCAACATGGTGTCTTCGTTGTCGTTAACGTGACTAGGACGCACAAAGGGAGCGGCCTTTTCTACGCCCGTTTGCCAGCAAAGGAAGCCTTCGGGCACGTCGGGGCCGATGCTAATGAGCGTCTTCACCGTAGGACTGTCGGGCATTGCACCCCTTATCTGCGTAAGAACATAGTCTTCGCCCACACATACGATGGCCTTAACGCTGGCGCTATTGTTGCGATAAACAATGTCGTGGGTGGTGAGCATGTGGGTGGCGGGAATGGCCACAGCACCTATCTTGCACAAGGCCAGCATGGCAATCCACCATTCGTACTTACGTTTAAGGATGAGCATCACCATGTCGCCACGGCCAATATCCAACTCTTGGAAGTAAGAAGCGGCGCGATCGCTCTCTCTTTTCAACTCTGCGAAGGTGAATATATGTTCTCCTCCTTCGTCGCTAGTCCATATAAGGGCCGTTTTTTCGGGGGCTTCGGCCGCCCAAGCGTCCATCACATCGTAAGCGAAATTAAAGTTATCCGGAATGATGAACTGAAGGTTCTTATTATAATCTTCTGTCGAAGTGAAACTTGTTTGCTTTAAAAATCTTTCTACCATCGGTGTTTTTCTCCTACATTATAACACATAAAAACTTCACAGGCTTACCCCCTAGGGCTTGCATGCGATGTGGTTTTGTGGCGTCGAAGTAAACGCTGTCGCCCTCTTTAAGTATCATTACCTTCTCGCCAAGCGTCAATTCCATCACGCCTTCAACGATATAGTCGAACTCTTGACCGTTATGGGTGTTCTTGCGATAGGATTTTCCTTCGGGAAGTGGGTCTACTTGCGCGAGGAAAGGTTCCATCTTGCGACCGCGGAAACCACTGCCCAGACTTTGATACTTATAATCGTTGCCACGTTCTACACTCAATCCGCTGCCTTTACGTGTGAGATAGTAGGCGCTCATACGAGGTTCTTCGCCAAAAAGCAGCACATCGAGGTCGATGCCATAGCGTTTCGAGATTTTCGCCAAACGATAAACCGAAGGGTCGGCCGTGCCGTCTTCCATCTTCAAGTAATGCTCTAGGGAGATTTCACACAGGTCGGCAATCTCCTCTGCGGGTATGTTTAGCACTTCGCGCAAGCCTTTAAGGCGCTGCCCGATTGATTTTATTGATTCTTCCATTGTTTCTATTTAAGTTCTTTCTTGTACCTCAAAGGTACGTTTAAACGCACTGCAAAAATATGTAAAAGTATCCTATTCCCATCTTTTATTGTTCCGCTTTAAAGGGACTTTAAACATTTTAACAAATTTACCGCACGTTTAACGGCTGCATGTGCAGTATTTTCGAGCCTTCGTTTGAATAGGAAACGATAGACGCTTAAACTATAAGGAGAAGCGAAAAACGTAGAGACACGCGAGGTCGGGATAAGAGATGTTCGCTATGTCGACTATCGCGTGGCGCTAGTTAGTGAGACTGCCATTCGTTTTTTATCTAATCTTGCTCAAGATAGCATCGTATCTTATCTCGAATTCACGTTACGTTTGATGCGAGTTTGGCACCATCTAGGCTGTTCATTCCACAGCCTATCACGACCAACAACCCACCTCTCCGCCCTCCAAAGTCCATCTTTCATTCCCCACCCAATAAGCGCTTGTAGTGAGTTTTTTAAGCTCTCGCTTTGGTACAGCTAAGATGGAAACCTGTTCCAGATAAGTTGGAATTGGGTTCCAATTCAACTGGAACAGCATTCCAGATAACATGGAACAGCCGTCCAAAACATGTTTAGCACTGCGGTTAATGTAATAATGCATAATCAGAGCTTAGAAAATGCATTTTCTGAACGATGAAAATGCGAATGACGGAGGGGTTGATTGGTGAGTTTGGGATAAGAGACCATGCCCCCTGAACAAGATTGGAGAGGTAAAGGAATGGTTATCTTGCCAACTAGTGCTACGCGACAGAAGCCATAATGATTGTGTTTTATCCCCACCTAGCGTAGAAATGACTTTGCCGTGAGCAAATAGCCGACAGGCACTTGTGTTTTAAAGAAAGGATTATCGCAGGCCTTGTGCAACGCATTTGGCGAACAGACATAAAAAGGCCCATATCGTTTTGTCCTCGCGGATGAAGATATGGGCAGAGAATTAGAGAGTTAGATAAAGTATTAATTCTTAAAAATCGATGTCAAGTCCCACACCCAACACCTTGTTGGTACGGGTAAATCGATCTGTATTGTCGAGCGTAACGGTGGCCAAAGGATTGGCGTTTGTCACCACCGTTTGCTTGTATTTCTTGTCGAAGTTCTCGTAGTTGGTCCAGAAGTAGGCCATGTTGAGCCTCATGTTCTTGGCCAATCGCACCTGAGCACCAAAGCCAATAGAGTAGCTACTGGTAACGAAGCTCATGTCCGAGAGGTATGCGCCGTCGCCCAAGCTGTATTGCGTGCGCTGTCCGCCTGCACTAATAGTGATGTCGGGCGTTATGTCCCACTCCATACCGGCCAAGAATTCTTGCGTGTTTCCACCAAGAAGCTTTTGCTTATCGTTGGCCATTTTCGCGCTCTTGTCAAAGTAGAGATGGTACGAAGCCATTGCGCGGAGGTTGGGTAAGATGGAATATTGCGCACCCGCAGTCCAGAGGCCGGGCAAGTCGCTTGGTGTATTCACACCGTGTTGGAACAGTCCCGTGTCGTCAACCTTGGTGTTATTCTCTATGTTGAGATGCGTATTGAACTCCAATCGCGTACCGAAGTTCCAACGGCCTGTCTTAAAGTCCAGACCGATAATTGGCGTTACGCCCCATCCCGTTTGTGTACATTCCAAGTGTTTATCCTTCACCTGACCCTGTTTTTCGGTCATCAGCTTGGCGCCACCTTCTGCCTGAGCCGCTCCAGCAAGCAATTTAGCCTTCAATGTAGCATCGGCTGTGGCCTCGGCTTGTGCTTTCAGCGCTGCAGCTTGTGCGTTAAGCTGACTTGCTCGGTTGCCGAAGTAGCCATAGAGGTTCTCGTTTGCACCGGCAATGTTGGCCGTTATGTTCGTGATACTTCCCGTATACTTGTTGTAAACATAGTTCACACGCATGCCTGCGTATGCCGAGAGGTTGTCGTTAAACTTGTATGAGGCACCCATTTGTACGCCAAAGATGTATTGTTGCCCATTTATGTTGCTCGATAACGAGTAAGCAGGGGTGGCAGATGCTAGTCCAGCTTGTGCCAAAGCTGCTGGGATAAGTGCCACTTGACGTTCAAAAGAACCCAATCCCTCATCAAACGTGGCCTTTCCACCACCTCCTATGAGGCCGACACCCAGTTGGAAGCTCCATTTTTCGCCTACGTATGCACCTTGGAACGAAGGAAGGATGGGCACCGAGGCCTTTCCTACATACTTCTTGATGCCTTCGGCGTCGCCGCCATTCAGCATAAACGGCTTATAAAAAGGAGTAGATTGAGCTGCTTCCACTGCCATTCCGCTTTGAATGGTACGTGTTTGGTAGGCGTTTTGGAAGTTAAAAGACAAATGCCAACCTTTTTCAAGGAAGGCTATACCAGCTGGATTGCTGTAAACACCATCGATAGCGATCACGCCATCACGTGCAAAGTTGCGGTTGAAAGCAATGTTTTGGTTGGTGTTCGTTAGAAGTCCCCCAGCGAACAACGATTGGCAAGACATTGCCAAGACAGCGGCCACACTGGCCTTTTTTAATGAGCGCATATTAAACAGTTGTTAATATTCTTGGTTACAAAGTTAGTGAAATTGTTCGGATTATTACTATTTACCTTCAACTTTTAACCAATCTTAATGTTATTATTACGATATTATTTACTAGAATCATCGTTTGTTGCACGTAATCAATAAATTGTGCAGATGGGGCAGGGCGTTTCTTGCAATCTGCCCTATAATATTTCGTGATACAAGGGCCCTGCATCACGCCTGTTTCAGTTCTGGATATGAGACGCGCGTATGATAAATACTCTTGAGTCTTTCTAGCATAACGGCCTTTGCCACGGCAATATCCCTAAACGTAATGGGGCATTCCTTAAAGTGCCCTTCTTCCAATTGAGTGTCGACCATACGATCAATCAACCCCTTGATACTCTCTTCGGTGTACTCGGGCAGCGAGCGCGAAGCGGCCTCTACGGCGTCGGCCATCATCAATATGGCCTGCTCGCGGGTAAAGGGATCAGGACCAGGATAAGAGAAATCGCGAACATCCACCTCCTCATCGGGGTGTTCGTTCTTATAGTTAATATAAAAATACTTAGCCATTCCCGTACCATGGTGGGTAAGGATAAACTCACGAATGAAGGTGGGAAGATTGGCTTTCTCGGCCATTTTCAATCCCTCGGTTACGTGACTGATGATGATACGCGCACTTTCCTTATAAGGCAAGCCCTTGTGGGGATTAACGCCCACTTGGTTTTCGGTGAAAAACACAGGGGCTTTCATTTTCCCAATGTCGTGATAAAGTGCTCCCGTACGCACCAGCAAACTGTCTGCTCCAATGCGATTGGCTATCTCGGCCGCCAAGTTACCCACGGTGATAGAGTGCTGGAATGTGCCTGGCGCCACCTCGCTCATCTTTCGTAGCATACCCTTGTTGGTGTTGGAGAGTTCGAAAAGCGTAACGTTAGAAGTGAAACCAAAGGTGCGCTCGATAACGAACATCAAGGGATAGGCCAGCAATAGCAATACGCCGTTGGCCACAAAGTGGCTGTACATGTTCACTTCAAAATTGCCGATGTCGCCCGTTTGCATCAACTGCAGCGTAAAGAACGTAACGAAGTTGGCCACGGTTACGAACAGGGCGCACTTAAATAACTGTGCCCTACCCGACAGGTCGCTCAACGAATAGATAGCCACCAAGCCACTTATAAGCTGTAAAAGCAAGAATTCAAACTGGTATTTCACAGCTACGGCGCAGATGAGCATTGATACAAGGTGGCTGATGAAAGCTGTACGCGAATCCATGAACACGCGAATAAACATCGGGCCGATAGCAAACGGGATGATATACACGCTTAACAGGCTGTGCTCCATAAAGAGCGACACCATCACGGGATAAACGGTTATCATCACATAGAGCATCACCACCGAGCGAGCCTTACCCAAATATTGCGGCCTAAACATCACAATGAAACACGTGAAGAGGCAAAGCAGCATCAAAACGTAGATAAACTGCCCGATGACGGTATTCTTTATCTCGGCCTTCGACACGTTGCGGCGTGCCGTTTCCTTCTCGAGCGATGCCAAAACACGGTACGAATAGTCGTTCACAATCTCGCCGCGGTCGATTATTTTCTGACCCGACAGCACCATGCCACTTGCCAATGGCACCGACCCCAACAAGTCGTTTAGCTCGGTTGTAGTGCGATTCTTATCGTAGGTCATGTTGGGTTGCAGATAGCTAACGACATTTGCCTGTTGCAACGCCGTACGATAGTCGGCCAGCACGTTGTCGCGCAACAGCTGTTCGTAGGCTTTCAGCGTGCTGTAGATGCATCCTATCTGCATGCTTTGCACGCGTTTGCCGATGATAACGCGTACCATATTGACCGAATCTTTGGCTATGCTGTTATATTGCGGTGTGCTAATGATACCCGCTTGATAAAGGCGATGCAGCCTATCGTATAGCGTTCGCATCTGAGCAGCCGGCAAACCGGGAATGCCCCGAGGGTAATCGGCATGCAACTTGCCTAACTGTCGCCTTTCCATTCCCTTGTCGTAGTTGTAGTAGGGTTGGAAATAAGCCAGCAGCGAGTCTTTCTCTTGCTGTATAACCGCATCGGATTTATAAACGGGGAAGTCGAATTTGGCGATGAGCGACGCATACATCCATGGCTTACCCACATCGTAACGCATCTGCGGCGTATTGTTTCGCGGCAGAAACCACACGATGACCAACAGCGACACCAGCACGAAACCGCTCAATGAAAGCACGCTGTTCAGGTTGCGACCTTTGGTTATAATGGATTTGTTCATCTTTATATTGAAGTTAAGGAGTTAAGAAGTTAAGGCGCTAAGCCCACCGCCTTGCAGCAGTGCAGTTGGTTGACAAGTTTATAAGTTTGCAAGTTCACGAGTTTTGGGCATACAATTTTCTTTGCCCCACAACACCAAATATATTGGCTTAATATCTTAACTCCTACGCTTCTTTAACTTCTCAAGTCTTTAACTTCTCTACTAAATCTCCACAGTTGACTTATTATTATACTCTGCGAAAATACGAAAAAGACACCATATAGTAAAGGAAAATTTGATTTTTCGTGCTGCATGGCATTGATTTGGTTCGTTTTTTGTACAAAGGCTGCAATATAACATGTCTTATATGTTCATTTTTTGCAGTTTGTAAGTCACCATGTTCGTGGGTTGTTCTATCATCTCCACTTGCCCTTAACTTATATGTAAACATACTGTTAAACAGCTAGTTAAGCGTAAAAAGGCGACTAACGAGCAAGAAAGAGCGCCAAAACCAAGAAGCAGAAAAGTTCAAAGCATCCAATAGTTAAAATCTTTGAAAGTTTAATCGCTTATTGAAGAAAACACCGTATCTTTGTGATTGCAAATCAATTAAAGAAAAACAAAAGTTATGGAACAACAAGATTTGGACAGACTAATAAGAGAAAAAGAGGGTGCACTTTCGTTAGCGTTTCCTGCGCTGATGCGTAAGGTATATGTATGGATGACCTTAGCCCTCATCATAACAGGCGTAACGGCCTACGGTGTTGCACATTCAGAAGTGTTGATGCAATCGGTGTACGAGAGTCGTGGCATCTTCTGGGCACTTCTCCTGGCCGAACTGGGATTGGTATATGGCATCAGCCGCTTTATCGATAGGCTGTCGCTAACCACGGCAACATTGCTTTTCATCCTCTATTCGGCACTTAATGGTGCTACACTTTCTGTGATATTCCTAGTTTATTCGGCTGATGTTATCACCAAAGTGTTCTTCATCACCGCCGGAACGTTTGGTGTTATGGCCGCATTTGGCTACTTCACCAAGGCCGACCTCACAGGTTTGGGCAAGCTGCTTATCATGGCGCTCGTTGGACTTATTATTGCCTCGCTGGTAAATCTCTTGTTGCTGAAGAGCAGCAGCTTCGACCTTATACTAAGTTACATCGGCGTTTTGGTGTTCGTTGGTCTTACTGCGTACGACTCGCAGAAAATTAAACGCATGCTGGCACAGGCAGAAGACATGGGAGAAGGTGCACAAAAGACGGCCTTGATGGGTTCGTTAACGTTGTATCTCGACTTCATCAACCTCTTCCTTTACCTGCTCCGCATCTTCGGTCGCGAACGTTAAGTGCCTCATCCCACCCCTAATCTTGGGGAGAGAGGGTGAATAACATGCCTCGTTGCAGCCTCACTTGCATTTCGTTTGCTTTGTGGCAGCTTGGCATATCACCACACTTATCACTTAGAGAATGGTTTGAAATGAAGCCTATCCCATAGGTAAGAGATAGGTTACAAGCTCTTTTTCCACCCCAACACAGTCGGAAGTAAAGCCCGTTTTCATACCTTCTTCGCAGGCGCACATGTTTATTGTAACGCCATTGCTAAAATATCAGCTCGGAACGACAAGAAGCCAACAGGCCTCTTTTGTTGTTCCGAGCTGTCGTTTTTACGACATTTCAGTATATTCAAGTTGACGAGTTGATAAACTTACTAATAAGAGCATTAGTTTACCCTTTCACCTTTGCGTTATCTTTTTCACTCTTTCGCATTTTAATTGCTGGTTTCACTCTTATTCTCCCCATGAATAAAAGCAGGCTTAACGCCTTCCCCATTGGGTTAAGCATTAAGCCCACAAACTGAATAAATATCGCGTTAGGGACGCATGCTAGGCATGCACACATTAACATCTTTTCTTTATAAAAAAAGGTCTATTACCCTAGGCTTTTATTGTCCTGGCCAACCTTCAAACCATTTATATGTGAATTTTCCACCAGGATAAAGTTTCCCTCCTTTTGCAACAAGGAAAGTAAACGTATATACATTCCCTTCGCTTGTTAGTGCGCAGTAGTTAGGATATTTAACAGGATTCCAGTACATTGTATAACCCAGTGCATTAGTCGTCTCAAGTGGGAATGTACCTACATCTTTAGAAGCGGCATGGTTCTCGTCAAGTTTAAACTCGATGTCAGCCCCTTTCACTCCATCAGCGCGGTACACGCTGTATGGTTCAACTAGCCTATAAACGTTGCTTCCCTTCCCATGTTCAACAACGACGGTGTCTGTTGCTCCATCGTCTGAGAATGTGAAGTCGGTGAAAGAAACGCGGCCAGCCTTTTCCCACTCATAATCGCATTTGATGGATATTGAAGTGGTGTCGAAGACGGTGGTAATGGCAGGATCCCTTTGTGCTTTCTCTGATTCTGCCAAGGCTAAGATTGCTTTATATATCTTGCCTTTCTCCATGCCGGTGGCTTTCACCTTGATTGTCGCAGCGTTCTGTCCGCTTTCAAAACTTACACTTCCTTGGGTTTCGTCAACAAAATTGTCTGCCGTTTCAGTTGTTAATGTATAGTGAGCGGTATAGTTTCCATCAGATTTTACCCTAAGCAACTTTACTTCGTAAAGATATTCTGCGTTTGTGCTGAGTGCCTGTGGTAGTTGTTTCTGTTCAAACGATATGCTTTGGTTCGTAGGCGTATACGTGTCCCTCACGTTCTCGGTGTCGCATGCTGCAAACAAGAACCCACCTAACAACGTAAGTGTTGCCATTAATACTTTAAACTTTACCATAATTACAATTATTAGTTGTTATTAATCTCCCATTGGGTTCTGGTCTGTGTCTGCTTTCATATTTACATTGCCGTCGAATTCGCTTTGCGGGATTGTAAGCACCCACATGTAGCTTTCAGGATCTTCGGTAGGCCTTGTCTTTAAGAGGTATGACGCCATAGTCCATCCGTCTGCGGCTGTTCTCCTGAAACCTTGCCTCAATCGGCGCAAGTCGTTCATTCGTCCAAACTCGCCCCAAAGTTCTATGCGTCTTTGTGTAATAATTTCTTCGAGAAGCGACCCCTTTTCTTGGCTAGACACTTTGCCTAATTCCGTTCCAGTCTTGTCTGTTGTGTATTTGGGGTCTCTCATCTTCATTAGTTCCATGAGGTACTTTTTAGCCTCGGCGTCGTCGCCCAATCGGCACGCGGCTTCGGCTGCCGTGAGATACATTTCTTCAACACGCATGAATATATAATCACCTGTTCCTTCTTTGGGATTTGCAAAGTGGAATTTATCTTGTTGATAACCACTTTTCACCTGCGCGCCATCAAACGTGTTGAAATGCGAATGAGGATTCCACCATTTGCGACGATCGTCGGTAGTGTTCATTTTTGCATATAAAGTTTGCGAAATCTGTTTGGGTGCCCTTCCTCCATATTGAAGAGTATCCATGTGCGAGAAGAAGTTTGCCCAGCCTCCACTTTGGTCAGCTTTTATTTCCATCCCCCAAAGTACGTTGTCTGCCTTTGCATTATTTAAGCCACGAAATCCTTCAATCTTAAGAATTTTACATTTGCTTGCATTTATAGCCTGCAAAGCAGCCTCTTTAGCATCTGCCCATTTGTTTTCTACCATTTTAACTCTGGCAAGCAAGCCCTGTACCGTGGCATAGTTAAGATGGCTGACATGCTTTTTGTTCATGCCTTTAAGTTTTTCTGCGGCTTTGGTTAGGTCGGACTCGATCTGTGCATAGACAGCCTCGTTAGAAGAACGTGGCTGGCCAGTGGTGGAGGGCACTGTCGGCCCAGTGTAGATGGGCACACATTTTTCCTTTTCGTGGCCAACAATTGTGCGTGCGTAAGTTTGGGCTAATGCAAAATAAGCAAAAGCCCTAAATCCATAAGCTTGCCCCACAACATAATCAACGGCCTTAGGGTCGCCCGCCATTGTGGTTTCGGCCGCTAGTATATAGTTAGCACTGGCGATGATGGAGTAGTTGTCGTTCCATATGTTATAGCATCTTTCGTCCTTGCGGGTGTACAAAGATTTTATTTTGTAAAGTGCATCCCAACTAAACCAACCGTTTCCTTCTTTTCCTAATATCATGTCTTCTGCCATCATGTCGTGCATGATAGCCATACTTGCTACCCCGAAATGTTCGTGATTGTCTACTGCATAGAACATTCTGATGATGCCGTTGACGGCAATTTCTGCAGAAGAAGCATCTTTAAGTACAACATCGCCCGAGATAGACCCCGTTGGGCTGGTGTCTAACAGACTGCTGTCGCAGGAAGAAAGCCCCACTGCAAGTCCCAACAGTCCGTATATAGTGATATTTACGAATGTTTTCATATTGACAAATTTGGTATGTTTGTTTAGAATTTCACTTCAAATCCCACGGTCCAAGTCTTGGCTGGGGCGTAAGAGAATGTATTCGTTCCCGAAAAATTGTATTGTGGATCCAATCCATCCATATGGCAGAACAGAGCAAGATTGTCTACCGATGTAAAGAGACGAGCTGAAACAATGCCAGCTTTGCGAGTGAGCGAGGCGGGGAATGTGTAGCCTAGCGTAATGTTTTTGATGGCAAAATACGACGCATCGAGTAAGAAACGGTCGTTTGCTATGGAAGCGTCGCCATAAAGCGTACGCGGCACATCGGTTTTGTCGCCCACCTTTTGCCAACGGCGCAGTGCGTTCTTATGCCATGTTTGGTTCACATAATCTGGTGACATAGACGATGCATAGAGGTTGTCGTACACCTTTCCACCAATAGAATAAACGGTGAGTACATACAAGTCGAAATCTTTGTAAGTAAGACTTGAGCCAATACTGCCATAAAGGTCGGGAATGCGGCTTCCCAAATAATATTTGCTGTTTGTTGCTTCTTCCACCTTCGATGTGATGTATTCGCTGCCTTCTATCATATTGCCGTTGGCATCTTTCTTGTAAGCCCAATACAATTGCTTGCCAGTAAGCGGGTCTACACCAGCCGCACGTGCCATATAGAAGGTGTTAAGGGGAAGCCCTTCCTTAATAGAGAATACGCCACTTAGAATTTCTGGTGTCTCTTTCGTTAGCTTTAACACCTTATTGCGGGTGGTGGTACCCATCCATGTGAGTTCCCAACGCCAATCTTTCGTCTGAATGGGCGTTCCCGAGAGCGAGAACTCCACACCCGTGTTGCGAACGTTACCTACATTGGCATTGTAGCCGTCGAAACCCGTAGAGGTTGCCATAGGGTACGAAAGCAACATGTCAGACGTTTTGCGGTAATAGTATTCAAAGCCCAGTTTCACCCGTCCGTTAAACAGCGATGTTTCAAGTCCGGCGTTCAAGTTGCCGTTCTTCTCCCACGACACACCTTTAGTCTCCATACTTGAGATTACAGCACCCAAGTTGTCGGCGTTCTTATAACTCAAATTATAAAGGCTTTGCCAAGCGTAAAGTTTACCAATATTGTCGTTTCCCTGTTCTCCGTAGCTCACTTTCACGTTAAGGTTGTCTATCCATTTCACGTCTTTCATAAACGCTTCGTTAGACACGCGCCAATTTCCGCCCAACGACCAGAATGTACCTTTGTTGCTGCTGCGGTGGAATCGCGAAGATGCGTCTTGACGCAACGATGCCGAAAGATAGTATTTGTCGTTGAAATTGTAGTTTACGCGGCTCAAGAGTGAATTAATTCGATAAACATTTGTGTAAGAGTCGGCAACTTTCATGGTTGTTCCAGGGCGTAGTTCGTATATACCGGGAGCAAGGTTAGACTTAGCTGCTTCTAAGAACGAATAGATGTACTCATAGAACTCGTGTCCCAGCAACACGTCCATATGATGTTCTCCGAAAGAGCGGTTATATGTTAGCAATTGGTTGAACGTGTAGCTCTGAGTACGTCCATTTTCCTTTGTTATTAGTCCGCCATCTTTCTTTTGATTGCCATGAAACATGTTCTTATAGTCCATTTCGTATTGCGACTGATAATCTAAGCCGAAGTTTAAGGCGAGTTTAAGTCCTTTGAACCAGCCAAATCGTTCGCTGTCGCCACCGAAAACCATTCCGGTACGTACACCTGCAATGTCTCGAGTGCGATCCGACTTGTCGTCAAGAATACTTCCTAAAGCACTGAAATCACTTAATGAGCCTGGGCGTCCGCTTTCTCCATAGTCGGGCATGGGATTTCCGTTTGCGTCTAACTTGGTTGTGCCGTCAGCATTCTTTACATATACGGGGAACAGCGGATTAATGAATTGTGAAGTGTACCACACGTTAGAGGTGGCTGCTCCTGTATAGTTGCTGAAATCTGATTTACTATGCGCCAATGACAAATTGAGATTAGCTGAGAACCAATCGGTAACCGCCGTGTTGATATTAGCACGCCCGCTGTAACGCTGGAAACGTGTGGTAACCAGCATACCCTCTTCGTTGAGATAGCCCATCGAGGCAAGCCATTGTGTTTTGTTGTCGCCGCCCGTTATAGTCAATTGATGCTCATGTCTAAATGCTCCTTCGTGCACAACTGCATCAAGCCAACTTTCGTTCCATGCAGCCTTCGCATCGGGACGCACCATACCTGTTGCAGGATCTATGATTTTGTCCCAAGTATAGTTTTTAAAGGGATTATATAGCTCCCCGCCCAGCTTTCCACTTAGGCCGTTTCTTCCGTCTTCTTCGGCTTCAGTCCATGTCTTACCATTGTTGAAGTAGGCATTGTTGCGTAGGCTTTCGTATTGCAGTTGTACATATTCTTCTTGCGAAACGGTTTTATATTGTTTTAGCGCACGGCTAGCCCATCCAGCTGTTGACCGCCATGTTACCTGTGCTTTTCCGCTCTTTCCTGCCTTAGTAGTAATCAGCACAACACCATTGGCACCGCGCGCACCATACAATGCACCGGCCGATGCGTCCTTCAGCACGGTTATCGACTCGATGTCGGAAGGGTTGATGGAGTTGAGACTACCGTCGTAGGGTATGCCGTCCAAAACATAAAGTGGGTCGTTAGATGCGTTGATAGAACCGAAACCACGAACGCGGATGGTTGCACCCGTGCCAGGCTGGCCTGTACCAGACGTCATGAGCAATCCCGAAACGTTTCCCTCCAAGGCTTTGGTGGCACTAGTTATCGGGCGAAGTTCTATCTTCTTATTATCAACGTTCTGTGCTGAACCCGTAAATGAAGATTTCTTCGACACACCATAGGCCACCACCATCACTTCGTCGATGGTATTGTCTACGCTTTCCATTTCTACGCGCATGTTAGTCTTAGCTGGTAGAATTTTGGTTTTCATGCCGATGTACGAGATTTCTAGTCTGGCATTAGCGGGAACGGAGAGTGAGAACTTTCCGTCGAGGTCGGTAATGGTGCCAGTGCCGGTGCCCACCACTTTTACCGAGGCTCCCACCACGGGTTCGTTGTCGGGCAAAGCCACGACTACTCCACCCACGCGCGTTTGCGCCAGTGCCATTCCTGCCGTGAGGAACAGGCATGTCAGGAATAAGATTAGCCTTTTGAACATAATACTACGTTTTTAAATTACTACTTTTTGGTTTCTAATCAAAATTTTCCTACTGTCTATACAAAAGTGTATAGGCATGCGAAATAGTCTTAAATCATAGCGTTTCGGGGTGTTCTTCTCCGTTTTTCACGCAAGGGGTTGCAGCTAAGCAAATGGATTTGACCTAATACCATGCATCCGAGTCTTAGTGCAGAGGGTGCGGTCTTCAATCTTCTCAAGTTAGTTTCATCAGGCCTTACCACTTTTTATGGTGATAGTATGCATGATATCGCAAATTTATGAAAACATCTTTTAAACGCCAAACTTTTTGAAAAGAAAATGCACTTGGGTCTTTATATTTTTACTTTCTTGGATGTTTATAGCGCCAGTATGTAATAATATCACGTCTTATAGCATGTTTTTGTCTATCCTTTATTTTATACGAGTTAATCAGGATGTGAGCTTTTACATAACGCCCTATGCTCGGTTAGTTTACAAAATTGTATTAAATGCCGTTCTTTCATTGGGTAATACTTTTTCAACTAAATACTTATTCTCTACCAAGCCTATCTATAGCTATATACGAATGCATAAATCCCATCGTGTTAACACTCTTATCAATTTGCATTTTGGGTTTAGTTGCAACTGGCAATCTAATGGCGTGTTATCAGTTTTGGTGTTAATGGGTGAGTTACATCTTAGCTGGAATCTTGTTCCATGTTAATTGGAACAGTGTTACATATCAACTGGAACAAGGTTCCGGATAAGATGGAACACACGTTCCAATTGTATGGAATAAATTTAAAGTTGAATAAACGCATAACAAATCGATTGATCGGGTGTCATGGTTTCTTTGAAGTTGTTTGGTGATATGCATCAAAAAAGGCCATCGGCAATAATACCGATGGCCTTTTTATTATTATACGCGCCTTAAATGGCGGAGATTATGCGGTTGACACGCAGGTGTTTACTCTTGCGTTGCCGCTTCTTTCTCAGAATAATCGATAACGTTCTTGCGGTTGGCTTGCATGCGGTCGTACTCTTCTTTTGAGCCAACGATGATGCGATCCCATTGACGAAGACCCGTACCGGCAGGTACGAGGTGTCCGCAAATAACGTTTTCTTTCATACCTTCGAGGCGGTCTACCTTTCCGCGTATTGCTGCTTCGTTTAGCACTTTGGTGGTTTCCTGGAACGAAGCGGCACTCATGAAGCTCTTTGTTTGTAGAGCTGCACGCGTGATACCTTGCAAAATCTGAGTAGAAGTGGCAGGTACGGCATCGCGAACTTGTACCAAACGGAGGTCGCGACGCTTGAGCGAAGAGTTCTCGTCGCGAAGACGGCGAGCCGTAACGATTTGTCCTGCGTGCATGGTTTCGCTGTCGCCAGCGTCGGTTACAACCTTCTTGCCCCAGATGCGGTCGTTCTCTTCCGAGAAGTCGAGCTTGTCTACCAGTTCCTGTTCTAGGAAAGTGGTATCGCCTGGGTCGTTGATTTGCACCTTGCGCATCATCTGACGTACGATAATCTCGAAGTGCTTGTCGTTGATCTTCACACCTTGCAGGCGGTAAACGTCTTGCACCTCGTTAACGATATACTCTTGTACAGCGGTTGGACCCTTGATGGCAAGAATGTCGTTGGGCGTAATCACACCGTCGGAGAGTGGTGTTCCTGCGCGAACGGCATCGTGTTCTTGCACCAGGATTTGCTTCGAGAGGCTGACGAGGTATTTCTTTTGGTCGCCAGTTTTCGAGGTAACAACGATTTCGCGGTTACCACGCTTAACCTTACCCATGGTAACTTCGCCATCGATTTCGGACACAACGGCGGGGTTGGAGGGGTTGCGTGCTTCGAAAAGCTCGGTAACACGAGGCAGACCACCCGTGATGTCGCCCGCACCACCTACGGCACGAGGAATCTTAACGAGGGTTGTACCCGTCTTAATCTTGGCTCCGTCTTCAACCACTACGTGACCACCCACAGGGAAGTTGTACGTGCCGAGCACTTCGCCATTGGCTGCCACGATGTCGCAAGTAGGCATTTTAGAGCGGTCTTTGGCGTCGGTGATAATCTTTTCGGTAAGTCCCGTGGTCTCGTCGGTTTCTGCACGGAAGGTCACACCTTCTACAACGTCGTGGAACTTCAACGTACCAGAGTATTCGGAAACGATAACGGCGTTGAAGGGGTCCCACTTAGCGATGAGCGCACCTTTCTTAACCACTTCGCCGTGCTTGTTGTAGAGCGACGCACCATAAGGAACGTTGAGCGTAGAGAGCACGATTGAGGTGTTGGGATCTACGAAACGGATTTCGGCCAAGCGGCTTACCACCATCTCGCAGTTGCGCTCGCCCTCGTCGGTATCTTCAACGAAGGGTACGGTACGCAATTCGTCGAACTCGATACGCGAGTCGTTTTTAGCCACGATAGAGGCATTGGCGGCTGCGTTACCAGCCACACCACCCGCGTGGAACGTACGAAGTGTAAGCTGCGTACCTGGCTCACCGATAGCTTGGGCAGCGATAACACCCACGGCTTCGCCCATTTGCACCATTCGGCTAGTGGCCAAGTTGCGGCCGTAGCACTTCATGCAGACACCATGCTTGCTTTCGCAAGTGAGCACCGAGCGAATTTCAACGCTCTCGATGGGCGATTCGTCGATGATGCGAGCAATGGGTTCGGTTATCTCTTCGCCAGCGGTAACGATAAGTTCGCCCGTTGTGGGGTGGATGATATCGTGCACGGAAACGCGTCCGAGGATACGTTCGTAGAGCGTGGAGATAACCTCATCGCCGTTTTTAAGGGCTGTGCAGACTAGTCCGCGCAGCGTTCCGCAGTCTTCTTCGTTGATAATCACGTCGTGCGAAACGTCAACCAAACGGCGTGTGAGGTATCCAGCGTCGGCCGTTTTCATAGCCGTGTCGGCAAGACCCTTACGTGCACCGTGCGAAGAAATAAAGTATTCTAGCACCGACATACCCTCCTTGAAGTTGGAGAGGATAGGGTTTTCGATAATCTGTTGTCCTTCGGCGCCCGCCTTTTGTGGCTTGGCCATCAGACCACGCATACCCGAGAGCTGCTTAATCTGGTCTTTCGAACCACGGGCACCCGAGTCGAGCATCATGAACACAGCGTTGAAGCCTTGGTCGGCCTCGGTCATCTGCTTCATGAGCACGTTACCCAAGTCGTTGTTTACGTGTGTCCACGTGTCGATAACCTGGTTATAGCGCTCGGTATCGGTGATGAACCCCATGTTATAGTTCTCGGTAATCTGGCGTACTTCTTCGTGGCCGCGCTCAACAATCTCTTCTTTCTCATTAGGAATGATGATGTCGTCGAGGTTGAACGATAGACCGGCAACGTATGCCATGCGGTAACCCAAGTTCTTGATACCATCGAGGAATTCGCAAGCGCGGGCCATACCCACACTCTTAATAACGTCGGCGATGATGCCACGCAGAGTTTTCTTCGAGATGATGTCGTTGAAATAGCCTACCTCGTCGGGGATAATGCCGTTAACGATAACGCGTCCCACGGAGGTTTCTACCATTCGGGGTTGCAGTTTACCGTCAACAAGGTCGGTCACTACTACCTTAACGGGGGCGTGTAGGTCGCATCGGCCTTCGTTGTTGGCGATGATGGCCTCTTCGGGTCCGTAGAAAGTGAGTCCCGAACCCTTTGCACCTGGGCGTATCTTGGTGATATAATAGAGTCCGAGCACCATGTCTTGCGAAGGCACGGTGATAGGCGCACCATTGGCGGGGTTAAGGATGTTGTGGCTTTGCAGCATCAGCACCTGTGCCTCGAGAATGGCCTCGTTGCTCAACGGAAGGTGAACGGCCATCTGGTCGCCGTCGAAGTCGGCGTTGAACGCAGTACAAGCCAAGGGGTGAAGCTGAATGGCCTTACCCTCGATAAGTTTGGGTTGGAAAGCCTGAATACCAAGACGGTGAAGCGTAGGGGCACGGTTGAGGAGCACAGGGTGGCCCTTCATTACGTTTTCTAGGATGTCCCAGATAACGGGTTCGCGACGGTCAACAATCTTCTTGGCGCTCTTCACCGTCTTAACAATTCCGCGCTCAATAAGCTTGCGGATGATAAACGGCTTGTAAAGTTCGGCTGCCATGAGTTTGGGCAGACCGCATTCGCCCATCTTCAACTCGGGGCCAACGACGATAACCGAACGTGCTGAATAGTCTACACGCTTACCCAAGAGGTTTTGGCGGAAACGTCCGGCCTTACCCTTGAGCGAATCGGAGAGCGACTTGAGTGGTCTGTTGCTCTCGCTCTTCACGGCCGAGCTCTTGCGCGAATTGTCGAACAGACTGTCGACAGCCTCTTGCAGCATACGCTTTTCGTTGCGGAGGATAACCTCGGGAGCCTTAATCTCAACCAAACGCTTCAAACGGTTGTTACGAATGATAACGCGGCGATAGAGGTCGTTGAGGTCGGACGTGGCGAAACGTCCACCATCCAGCGGCACGAGCGGGCGCAATTCGGGCGGAATAACGGGGATAATCTTGAGTATCATCCACTCTGGGCGGTTGATTTCGGTGCTAGAACGGAAAGCTTCTACCACCTGCAAGCGCTTCAGAGCCTCGGTTTTGCGCTGTTGGCTAGAGTCGTTGTTGGCGCGATCGCGCAGTTCGTAAGACAGTGCATCGAGGTCTAGGCCAGCCAAGAGGTCGTAAACGGCCTCGGCACCCATCTTTGCAATGAACTTGTTGGGATCGGAATCGTCGAGGAATTCGTTGTTAGGGTCTACTTGAGTTTCGAGTATGTTAAGGTACTCGTCTTCTGAAAGCAAGTCCATTTGGTGCGATCCGTTGAGGTCTTCGCCCTCGCTATCCTTGCGTCCTTCCAACACACCAGGCTTGATGACGATATACTTTTCGTAGTATACCACGGTGTCGAGCTTCTTCGTGGGCAAGCCCAAGAGGTAGCCAATTTTGTTGGGAAGCGAACGGAAGTACCAGATATGAGCTACGGGTACTACGAGTTCGATATGTCCTGAGCGTTCGCGGCGCACCTTTTTCTCGGTTACTTCAACGCCGCAACGGTCGCAGACGATGCCCTTATAACGTATGCGCTTGTATTTTCCGCAGGCACATTCGTAATCCTTTGTAGGACCAAAGATGCGTTCGCAGAAAAGTCCGTCGCGCTCGGGCTTGTATGTACGGTAGTTAATGGTTTCGGGTTTGGTTACCTCACCATACGAATTTTCCAAGATTTCTTCGGGCGAAGCCAATCCGATGGTAATCTTCGTGAAATTGTTCTTTACCTTTGTATCTTTCTTAAAAGCCATTTTACTTTTTCAATTAAGGGTGTGAATTAATCCATCTTGATGCTCAATCCCAGACCGCGAAGCTCGTGCAGCAGCACGTTGAGCGACTCGGGGATGCCTGGTGTTGGCATTGGCTCGCCTTTGACGATTGCCTCGTAGGCCTTAGAACGGCCCACAACGTCGTCTGACTTGATGGTGAGGATTTCTTGAAGGATGTGACTTGCACCGAAGGCTTCGATGGCCCAGACTTCCATTTCTCCGAAACGCTGTCCACCGAACTGTGCTTTACCACCGAGAGGTTGCTGCGTGATGAGTGAGTATGGACCAATGGAGCGGGCGTGCATCTTGTCTTCGACCATGTGGCCGAGCTTCAAGAAGTAGGTAACGCCCACGGTAGCGGGTTGGTCGAACTTCTCGCCCGTCTCGCCATCGTAGAGGTAAGTAGAGCAGAGACGGGGCAGTTCGGCCTTGTCTGTCCACTCGGAAAGGTCTTCAAGTTTGGCTCCATCGAAGATGGGTGTAGCGAATTTCACGCCCAAGTTCTTACCGGCAGCACCGAGAATAGCCTCGAAAATCTGTCCCAAGTTCATACGCGAAGGCACACCCAAGGGGTTGAGCACGAGGTCGACAGGGCGTCCATCTTCGAGGAACGGCATGTCTTCCATGCGCACTACCTTAGAAACGATACCCTTGTTACCATGTCGTCCGGCCAGCTTATCACCCACGCCAATCTTACGTTTCTTCGCAACATACACCTTGGCCATTTGGAGAATGCCCGAGGGTAGTTCGTCGCCGATGGTGATGGCGAACTTACGACGCTTAAGCTCTGCATCCAACAGTTTGTACTTGCGGATGTAGTTCATGATGAGCTTCTGTATCAAATCGTTCGTATGGGCATCGTCGGTCCAATCGCTAGACTGAATGCCATCGTATTCTAAGTTCTTGAGCGTTGCCGCGGTGAACTTGCTACCCTTATTGATAATTTCGGCACCTGTATAGTCTTTAACGCCCTGCGACACCTTGTCTTCGGTGAGTTCGAGGAGTTTGTCTACCAGGATGTCCTTGAGGTCTTCGTTCTTAGCCTCGTATTCTTCGTCTATCTTGGCAAGAATAACCTTGTCTTGCTTCTTCGATTCGCGGGTCTTAATGGCACGCGAGAATAGTTTCTTGTCGATAACTACACCACTGAGCGAGGGGTTAGCCTTGAGTGACGAATCCTTAACGTCGCCAGCCTTATCGCCGAAGATGGCACGAAGCAGTTTTTCTTCGGGTGAAGGATCGCTTTCTCCCTTTGGCGAAATCTTACCAATGAGGATATCGCCTGGTTCGATACGTGCACCAACACGTACCACACCGTTGTCGTCGAGGTCTTTTGTGGCCTCTTCGCTCACGTTGGGGATGTCGCTGGTAAACTCTTCAACACCACGTTTGGTTTCGCGAACGTCAAGTGAATATTCGTCAACGTGAACCGAAGTGAGCACGTCGTCGCGTACCAAGCGCTCGGAAAGCACGATGGCGTCCTCGTAGTTGTAACCCTTCCACGGCATGTATGCCACGAGGAGGTTACGGCCCAAGGCTAGTTCGCCATTCTCGGTGGCATAGCCTTCGGTGAGTATATCGCCTGCCTTAACACGCTGTCCCTTCACGCAGATGGGGCGAAGGTCGATGGTCATGTTTTGGTTTGTACGGCGGAACTTGGGCACGCGGTATTCTTTCAGTGCGGGTTCGAAGCTTACATACTCTTCGTCTTCGGTGCGATCGTATAGAATACGGATGGTGGTGGCGTCAACATAGTCGATAACACCATCGCCTTCGGCAGTAATCATGGTACGTGAGTCTTCGCAAACTTGCTTTTCTAAGCCTGTACCTACGATGGGCGCATCGTTGTGGAGTAGGGGTACTGCCTGGCGCATCATGTTACATCCCATCAACGCGCGGTGACCGTCATCGTGCTCCAAGAAGGGGATGAGACCTGCGGATACAGATGCAATCTGCTGAGGTGACACGTCCATGAGGTCTACCTCGGCGGGTGCTACTACGGGGAAGTCGGCATCCTGACGGCATTTAACCACCTCGCGGATAAAGGTTCCGTCTTCGTTCAGCGGAGCATTACCCTGTCCGATGATGTGGTCTTCTTCCTCTTCAGCGGTAAGATAAACCAAATTCTTATTGTCGAGGTCTACTACGCCATCGGTAACATTGCGGTAAGGCGTTTCGATGAAACCAAGTTCGTTGATGTTGGCGTATACGCAGAGCGAAGAAATAAGTCCGATGTTAGGACCTTCGGGGCTCTCGATGGGGCAAAGACGTCCATAGTGCGTATAGTGAACGTCGCGCACTTCGAAACCTGCACGCTCGCGAGAAAGACCACCAGGGCCGAGAGCCGAAAGGCGACGCTTGTGCGTTACCTCGGCTAGGGGGTTGGTTTGGTCCATGAATTGCGAAAGGGGATTGGTGCCGAAGAATGAGTTGATAACGCTAGAAATGGTTTTGGCGTTAATCAAGTCGGTGGGTGTGAACACCTCGTTGTCGCGTACGTTCATACGTTCGCGGATGGTGCGGCTCATACGAGCCAATCCGATAGAGAACTGGTTGGCCAGCTGTTCGCCAACAGTGCGCACACGACGGTTGCTCAAGTGGTCGATATCGTCAACGGTAGCGTTCGAGTTAACCAACTGAATGAGGTACTTGATAATCTCGATGATATCGTCTTTGGTTAGCACGCGCGTGTCCATATCGGTGTCCAAGCCCAACTTTTTGTTGATGCGGTAGCGTCCTACTTCACCCAAGTCGTATCGCTTGTCAGAGAAGAAAAGGTTTTGGAACACTTCCCTTGCACTGGCATCATCGGCAGGATCGGCATTGCGAAGCTGACGATAGATGTACAGCACGGCCTCTTTTTCAGAGTTGCTGGGGTCTTTGGCCAGCGTGTTGAAGATAATGGAGAACTTGTTGGCTGCGTCGGCGTCCTTGTGAAGTAGCACGGTAGAAACGCCGCTGTTGAGAATCTCGCCAACGTTTTCTTCGGTAATTTCCGTTTCGCGCTCCATAATCACCTCGTTGCGCTCAATGGATACAACTTCGCCTGTATCTTCGTCAACGAAGTCTTCATTCCAACTCTTCAGCACACGAGCAGCAAGACGCTTGCCAAGAGCCTCCTTCATGTTCTTCTTATTTACCTTAACCTCTTCGGCAAGGTCGAAGATTTGCAGGATGTCACGGTCGTTTTCGTAGCCGATAGCACGCAAAAGCGTGGTAACGGGCAACTTTTTCTTACGATCGATGTAGGCATACATCACGTTGTTGATGTCGGTAGCGAACTCAATCCACGATCCTTTGAAGGGGATGATACGTGCCGAATAGAGCATTGTTCCGTTGGCATGCACGCCTTGACCGAAGAAAACACCGGGCGAACGGTGCAGCTGCGACACCACAACACGCTCAGCACCGTTGATAACAAAGGTGCCGTTTGAGGTCATATAGGGAATTGTACCCAAGAAAACGTCTTGGATAAAGGTGCCGAAGTCTTCGTGGTCGGGGTCGGTGCAGTATAGCTTCATCTTGGCCTTCAATGGCACGCTATACGTAAGACCACGCTCGAGACACTCGTCGATGGTGTAACGAGGCGGGTCGATATAGTAGTCAAGGAACTCAAGAACGAAATTGTTCCGTGTGTCGGTTATGGGGAAATTCTCAGCGAATACCTTATACAAACCGTCGTTCTTGCGTTCCTCGGGAGGTGTGTCTAACTGTAAGAAGTCCTTGAAAGACTTTAACTGCACATCGAGGAAATCCGGATAGGGCATCGGATTGTGAACGCTGGCGAAATTTACTCTGTTATCAACAATTTTTGAAGCCATTCAATATAATATTATATAATGTATATAGGCGTGTTCTATATGTTATCCGTTTCGGTCTGAGGAGGGCTTTGCTTGTTCTTTCTCTTTCCGTAAAGAGTTTTATAGCCTGCCTATGATATATTGTGGGGAAAAGGAATGTGTCTTAAAATGTGATAAGACACAAAAAGGTTAGGACTCGCCTACTGGGCAAATCCTAACCGTATTTCGGAGTTGGGGTTGTTCTTACTTCAGCTCAACCTTAGCGCCGGCCTCTTCGATAGCCTTCTTCAGGTTCTCAGCTTCGTCCTTAGACATGCCTTCCTTCAAGGTTGAGGGAACGCCGTCTACGAGGTCCTTAGCTTCCTTCAAGCCCAGACCGCAAGCCTCCTTAACAGCCTTTACCACTTGAAGTTTAGCTGCACCAGCGTCAACGAGAACTACATCGAACGACGACTTCTCTTCAGCACCACCAGCTGCACTAGCAGCAGCGGGACCGGCAGCAACAGCAACAGCTGCAGCAGCGGGTTCAATGCCATATTCCTCTTTGAGGACATTTGCCAACTCGTTTACTTCTTTTACTGTCAAATTTACCAATTCTTCAGCGATAGCTTTGATATCTGCCATTTTATTCTAATTTTTAATTGTTTTTAATATAAGTGTTGTTGATTGACTTTTAATTGAACTCCCTCACGAACATTGTCTGTTTATGCTACGAGAGGAAGACTCAACGAATTATTCAGGACGCTCGCCCAAGGTTTTGAGCACACCATGAATGGTGCCTGCGCTTGATTGAAGAGCTGAAACAACGTTCTTCGTGGGTGATTGCAGCAAGGCCACAATCTCGGCGATAACTTCGTTCTTGCTCTTGAGAGCTACCAACTCGTCAAGTTTGTCGGCTCCTACGTAGAAGCTTTCCTCAGCGTATGCTGCCTTGAGAGCGGGAATTCCCTCTTTCTTATAGTCCTTCAGCAATTTTGCAGGTTCGTTCGCAACCGTGGTGAACATGATTGCGGTGGTACCTTTCAATGTGCCGTACAAAGGTTCGAAATCGATGTCTGAAGCCTCGAAAGCTTTGTGCAGAAGCGTATTCTTCACAACAGAAAGCTTGATTTCCTTCTTGAAGCAAGTTGCGCGCAACTTGGTTGTCGCTTCAGCGTTAAGCCCAGCGAGGTCAACAAGATAGAAATGAGGATACTCCTTCAGCTTCTTACCGAGTTCTACGATGATAGTATCTTTTACTTCTTTCTTCATTTTACAAAACTTTTAGAGTTATTCAACTGATTTCGGATCAATCTTGATACCCTTACTCATTGTGCTCGAAATAAAGATACTCTTGATATACGTACCCTTAGCAGCGGCAGGTTTGAGCTTGATTACAGTGGCCACGAATTCCTTCGCGTTCTGATAGATCTGCTCGGGAGTGAAAGAAACCTTTCCGATTGAGGTATGGATAATACCAGCCTTGTCTACTTTGAAATCGATTTTACCCGACTTGATATCTTTCACTGCTTTTGCCACGTCCATCGTTACCGTACCGCTCTTGGGGTTAGGCATCAGTCCGCGAGGGCCGAGAATACGACCTACGCTACCTACCTTACCCATTACCGAAGGCATGGTAATAATAACGTCGATGTCGGTCCAACCGCCTTTGATCTTCTCGATATACTCGTCAAGACCAACATGGTCGGCTCCGGCTTCTTTGGCAGCAGCTTCAGCATCGGGTGTACAAAGAACGAGCACGCGCACGGTCTTACCAGTTCCGTTAGGTAGCGTACAAACGCCACGAACCATCTGGTTGGCCTTGCGGGGGTCTACGCCCAAACGCACATCGATGTCGAGAGAAGCGTCAAACTGAGTAGTGGTAATTTCCTTTACCAACTCAGCAGCCTCTTTTAGTGTATAGGCTTTCCCTGCTTCAATCTTATCAGCTACTGATTTTTGCTTTTTTGTCAGTTTACTCATTTTCTTAATTGAAGTTTTAATTATTTACCAGGGAACTCCCCATTTACAGTGATACCCATACTTCTAGCCGTACCTGCGATAAGTCTCATGGCAGACTCAACCGTAAAACAGTTCAAGTCTTTCATCTTATCTTCAGCTATCACTTTGATCTGCTCCCAGGTGACAGAAGCTACCTTCTGTCGGTTTGGCTGAGCAGAGCCGCTCTTAACCTTGGCAACCTCTTTAAGTTGTACAGCTGCGGGAGGCGTCTTGAGCTCAAAGCTGAATGACTTGTCAGTATAGTAGGTGATGACAACCGGAATTACCTTACCGGCCTTGTCTTGAGTTCTTGCGTTGAACTCTTTGCAGAACCCCATGATGTTAATACCCTTGGAACCCAATGCAGGGCCCACGGGAGGAGAGGGGTTAGCAGCGCCACCTTTAATCTGTAACTTGATTAATCCAGCAACTTCTTTAGCCATTTGTTGTTAATATTAAAAATTGAATTTTCTGAAAGCCTTTCGCCCGTAACAGCGTATTAGCCTTCCTTTTCTACTTGCATAAAACCTAACTCTAGGGGCGTTTTGCGCCCGAAGATCTTGACCATCACCTTCAACTTGTGCTTTTCTGTGTTCACCTCTTCGATGACTCCTGTGAAGCCGCTGAAAGGTCCGTCCGTAACCTTTACCGTTTCGTCTACAGAATAGGGGATATTGATGTCGTTCTCCAACTCTGTGTTCTCTGCGGCGCCGAGCATACGATTGATGTCCGACTGTGGTACGGGAGAGGGATTATCCAATCCGCCAAGAAAACCTAAGACATTAGGCATGAACCTCAGTGTGTGCGCAACGTCTCCCTTCAGATCCGCTTCGACGAACACGTAGCCAGGAAGACTAATCTTCTCTTTTTCCACGCGTTTGCCATTACGCAAAGACGCCTGCTTTTCCATCGGTATTAATACCTGAAAAACATGCGACTGAAGCAACGTGTTGTGTTTCAATTCGGCCTCGATGTATTCTTTCACCTTTGCCTCTTTTCCACTAACAGCACGAAGCACATACCAATTTTTCTGTGTTTCTGCCATCGTTCCTTAACAAATTAATGGGGATATATCCCGCTCATGACGAACTTGAACGCGCTGTCCATAGCGAACACCACGAGTGCAATGACTAGGGAAGCAGATAATACAACCATTGCACTGTGAGTTAGTTCGGCACGCGTAGGCCAAGTAGTATTATGCGCCAGCTCGTTGTAACAAGCCTTGCAGTAGTTTACTATCTTCTTAAACATATTATCTTCTTATTAGCACGGGAAGGAGGACTCGAACCCACGACCCTCGGTTTTGGAGACCGATGCTCTACCAACTGAGCTATTCCCGTAAGTAAGGGCTTCCGCAACCGCGTGGCAGGGAAGCCCTTGGATATGCTTAATACTTAGCCGAAGCTAGTTGTATTATTCAACGATTTCGGTAATCTGACCAGCACCTACCGTACGGCCACCTTCGCGGATAGCGAAACGAAGACCTACGTTCAGAGCAACAGCGTAGATAAGATCAACGGTGATTTCTACGTTATCGCCGGGCATTACCATCTCTACGCCTTCCGGAAGAGTGATTTCACCGGTACAGTCCATCGTACGCAGGTAGAACTGAGGACGATACTTGTTACCGAATGGCGTGTGACGGCCACCTTCTTCTTTCTTCAGAACGTATACAGAAGCCTTGAACTTCTTGTGAGGCTTAATCTGGCCGGGGTGGCAAAGCACCATACCGCGCTTGATTTCGTTCTTGTCGATACCACGGAGCAACAAGCCTACGTTGTCACCAGCTTCACCCTCATCGAGCAGCTTGCGGAACATTTCCACACCAGTAACTACGCACTTCTTGTCTTCACCAAGACCGAGCAACTCAACTTCGTCGCCTACCTTAACCTTACCAGTTTCGATACGACCAGTAGCAACAGTTCCACGACCAGTAATTGAGAATACGTCCTCAACAGGCATCAAGAAAGGTTTGTCTACTTCACGAGGAGGGAGGGGAATCCAAGTGTCAACGGCATCCATCAGTTGCATAACTGAGTCAACCCACTTGTCAACGCCGTTCAATGCACCAAGGGCAGAACCGCGGATGATAGGCGTGTTGTCGCCATCATACTCGTATTGGTCGAGCAATTCGCGCATTTCCATCTCAACGAGTTCAAGCATTTCTTCGTCTTCAACCATGTCGCACTTGTTCAGGAATACAACCAACTTAGGAACGTTTACCTGACGAGCGAGAAGCACGTGCTCACGAGTTTGAGGCATAGGACCATCGGTAGCAGCAACTACGATGATAGCACCGTCCATCTGAGCAGCACCCGTTACCATGTTCTTCACGTAGTCGGCGTGACCCGGACAGTCAACGTGAGCATAGTGGCGGTTAGCCGTTTCGTACTCGATGTGAGCGGTGTTGATGGTGATACCACGCTCTTTTTCTTCGGGAGCGTTGTCAATCTGGTCGAAAGACTTAATCTCTTCAGAACCGAAACCCTTCTCATGGAGAACCTTAGAAATGGCAGCGGTCAAGGTGGTCTTACCGTGGTCTACGTGACCAATAGTACCAATGTTAACATGCGGCTTGGTGCGCACAAATGTTTCTTTAGCCATAGCTTTGCTTTTTATTTATTAATTGATTTATCAAATGGTTTTCCAATGCAAAAAAGAACCGTGATAGAGCTGTAACTGAGAGTTGAACTCAGGACCTCTTCCTTACCAAGGAAGTGCTCTACCACTGAGCTATTACAGCATTGGTTAGAGCGGAAAACGGGGCTCAAACCCGCGACCCCCAGCTTGGAAGGCTAGTGCTCTATCAACTGAGCTATTTCCGCATGCTTGCATTCTCGCCTTACTCTATCACATAAACAACGTTTGCATTGTTCATTGCGAGAACGCTAAACTTCTACTGAAGTGGGTGGTGATGGATTCGAACCACCGAAGTCGAAAGACAGCAGATTTACAGTCTGCCCCATTTGTCCACTCTGGTAACCACCCAAATTTTGCGCACACCTTATTATATATAGGCGAATGCTTGTCTTTAAAACTTGTTTTTGATGTCGCTCATTCAAACCTTACCTACAAAAGTCCAACGAGAGACAAAAACATTGCAGCCGTCTGTCAGAGCGTGTAGCACGTGTTCTAAGACGGCTGCAAAGGTAGATATTATTTTCTATTCAACAAAATTTTTCCGTATTTTTTTTAGCGCTCGCGCTGTTTTTCCTTGATTTTCGTTAGTTGAACCTTCAAAGAGTCTACGCATTGGTCGATACTTTCCTCGAATGTGTCGCAAGTTTTTTCGGCAAAGGCGGTGTTTCCTGGGAAGGATACCGTGATGCTGGCTTGCTTGTTCATGGCTGTGGCTGGTTTCACCACCTTCAGCGACACGTCGGCTTTCTGCACCTGTTCGTAAGTCTTTTCCAACTTAGACACTTTCTTCTCGATAAACGCATGCAGCTGTTCTGTTGCATCGAAATGAATCGCTTGAATTTTGATCTCCATAATATATCTCCTATCATTTAAAAGGTTAGGCCCGAGGATGGGCTTTGTCGTATATCCTTCTTAATTGTTCGAAAGTGGTGTGCGTATATATCTCGGTTGTCGAAAGGCTTTCGTGTCCAAGCAGCTTCTTTACGCTCTCCAATCCCGCTTCATTGTTCAGCATGGCTGTTGCGAAAGAGTGTCGCAGCACGTGTGGCGACCGTTTCTTCATCGACGTAACCTTGGCTAGGCTTGCGCGAACGCTGTCCTGTACGGCTCCGCGTTTTACGCGCTCGCCATGTCGGTCTACGAAGAAAGCCTTGCTCTTTCGTGTCACTTCGGCATCTCGCCTGGTGATATAGGTTTTCAATCCTTCTTCCAATTCGTCGGCAAAAGGTATCAGTCGTTGCTTACTTCCTTTACCCAGCACTTTTATAACGCGTGTTTCGAAATCGATGCTGTCGTCGTCGAGACCTACAAGTTCGGCCAAACGCATGCCCGTAGAATAAAACGTGAGCACAATGGTATAAGCCAATAGCTCGCGATAGCTGTCGCCTACGGGCACATCATCCAGCAAACGGTCTATCTCCGTTTCGCGCAGAAATTGGGGTAGGGGTCTGCTACGCTTCGGCCCAACAATACCCCGAGCGGGATTTTTAGCCACATAGCCACGAGTAAGGCCAAAACGATAAAAAGAACGCAATGCACTCAATCTCCTTTGGATTGTAGTGGCACTGCATCCTTTATCCATCATGCTCTCCATCCAGTCACGGATGATGTCGGCATCTATCGCCTCCCATGAGAGCTGAGTATCCTTGTTTTTGAAAAACGCCTCAAAGGCTCGCAGGTCGTCGCCATAGCTGGCTATGGTCAACTCAGAGCGATTAAGCTCGTACTGCAGGTAGTTCAAAAATTGTTCTGTCGTCATACTCGTTGCTGACCAATAAAGGTATCAGGCAACGAATTTACGCATTAAACTTCAAACCACCAAATTTTTCTTCGACAAATTATTCCTCCATGGTGCGAAGCTTTTGCACGTAGATGGCATGCTCCATCTTCAAACGCTTCAGCACAGAGGGCTTGTCGTATTGTTGACGAGCGCGGAGTTCTTTAACTACGCCAGTCTTTTCGAACTTTCTCTTGAACTTCTTAAGCGCTCTCTCGATGTTTTCACCATCTTTTACGGGTACAATAATCATGTCTTGTCTTTTTTATTTTAATGTTTAACTTATTCTGATTTCGTGCAACGTCTACGAATTGCGGTGCAAAATTACATCATATTTTCCTAACAAACAAGTTTTTAGGACATTTTTTGATGTTTGTCCGTTTCTCTTACCTCGTTCCGACATGCTCGTCCATCCATTTCTCCATTGCCTTTTCGCACTTTTCGGCTCTCCATTCGCACCAATTAAAATGTGAAAAGTATAATTTCCACCTTCGCGCTAAGGCGAAAACGCGGATAGTTTTGCTTTCCCCTCGCGCGCGCATGCGTATTTATATAATGTGTAAGCCAATCTTTGGTTTTGACTTTGCTAACTTATGATTTGGCTGAACTATGTGATGACATCTCCCGCATTTAGCCCTAATGAACAGCTTTTACGTCAAATCGACTTGTTATCTATATGTTGGACTCTCGTTCCATGTAAGATGGAACGTTGTTCCATTTCAACTGTAACCCTGTTCCATGTAAGATGGAACAGGATTCCAGATTAGCGTTAACGACACGCGAGGATAGAAAGCTGTGCTTTAGAGTTTATCAACCGACTTCCAAGAACTAAGAGTTCGGGATAAGCAACGATGCTTTTTGAGCAAGATTAGATAAAAACGAATGGCTATATCACCAACTACCGCGTAGCGGTTGGCCTGTTGGTAGGGCAGGGTCGCGAACGAAGTGAGCTACCCTGTCTTGCAAATGGAATAATAAAACAAGGCCGAAGGTCTTGGTCTTTTTACATTTACCGCAGCTGTTGCCCAGTCAATAGACGGATATGAGGGCAAGTACCATTGATGAATAACATTGTTTTTAGCCATTGGTTTCCCCCAAACAGGTAGTTCAAACGTAAAAAGACCAAGACCTTCGGCCTTGCTTTGCTCACGCACAACTTAGGCAGGGTAGGTCGCCGTTGCTCCCAACCCTGCCCTACCAACAGGCCAACCGCTACGCGGTAGTTGGCATAACGAGTTTCTCTTATCCCGAACTCGCGTATAACTGTATTTCATTTGCGCAGCTTGGGGTGATAATAGGGGCTGTAGATTAAGGGATGGCTGATAAGAAAACACATAGTATAAGGCGGATTTTATAAGCCAACCCAAATGGGTGTTTATAAAATCCGCCTTGAACAATGTGTTGCCAGTTGTTCCTAGCTCATGCTTAACCTGCTTGTTAGGGCATAAAGGCCATATCTTGCAGTATCTCGCTAAGCGTGGGATGTGTGTGAACGATTTCGCCTAACTGTGCGAGCGTGGCGCCAAAGTTCATCAGCACGGCCACCTCTTGTGCAATGAAGGCTGCGTTTTCGCCGTAGAGATGACAGCCCAAAATGCGGTCTTGCTCGTCGGTCATTAGCTTAATCATGCCTTCGGTGGCGTTTCCTGCGTGGGCCTTACCGTTAGAGCGGTAGTAGCCCTTACGACATTTGTAGGTCAAGCCCTGTTCTTTGCATTGGTCTTCGCTCAGTCCCACGCTTCCCACTTCTGGGTGTGTGAAGATGGCGGCAGGCACAATGTTGAACAAAATGCGGTCGGTGTGGCCCACGATATGGTTAACGGCCCTGAATCCTTGGAACGTTGCGGCATGTGCCAACATCTGTTTGCCGTTCACATCACCAATGGCGTAAACGCCGGGAACATTCGTTTGCATGTTGTCGTCGGTGGTTATGCCAGCCTTGGTGTAGCTAATGTCGGTGTTCTCCAAGCCCAGTGCGTCGACATTCGCAGCACGCCCAGTGGCCATCAGCACCAGTTCGGCATCGGCGAAGGCGTCTTTGCCCTTCTTTTGGTAGTGCACGCGCAGCCCATCACCTTCCGTTTGCTCAATCTTTATTACGCCCGATTGCAGTGCAAAGATCACACCGCGTTGTTCCAACTGCTTGCGAAGGCGTTTGGCGATGTCGCTATCAAGCGCGGGAAGGCACTCTTTCAGGAACTCAACCACCGTTACTTCGCAGCCGAAACTGCGGTAGATGCTGGCAAATTCCATACCGATAACGCCCGCGCCGATGATGCAAAGACTGCGTGGAACGTGGTCGAGGCAGAGCAGTTCGGTAGAGGTTATCACGCCTTTGAGTTGCGCCCCCTCTACGGGTAGCACCTTTGCCGACGAGCCCGAAGCGATGATGATATTGTCGGCGGTGTATTCTTCGCCGTTCGCCACGAGTGTCTTGTTGGCGGTGAAGCGTGCTTCGCCCCTTACGAAGGTGATTCCCGGCATCGACATCAGCTGTTCAACGCCTTGTCGAAGCTTCTCGGTTACCTCTTCCTTACGAGCTATCACGGCCTGCATGTCGATGTCGAAGGTTGCATCCTTGATGGTCACGCCATACTGTTGGGCGTCTCTCACGGTGTCGGCCACTTCTGCATGCTTGCAAAGGGTCTTCGTTGGGATGCACCCACTGTTGAGACAAGTGCCGCCCGGTTGATCTTTCTCGAACACGGCAACCTGCAAACCCTTGCGCACTGCATATTCGGCAGTGCGATAACCGCCAGGTCCGCTGCCGATAATCAAGACATCAAACTTGTTCATCGATACTTTGTTTATAGGTGGTTATGGGATGTTTGGCAGCCAGCACGTCGTCTACACGACCGATAGGCGTGTTCAACGGCGCGTCTTTTAGCTGTTGCGGGTCTTGCTCGGCTTTCTGCGCGATAAGCCTCATCACGTCAATAAAGCCGTCGATGGTGGCTTTGCTTTCCGTTTCGGTGGGCTCTATCATCATGGCTTCGTGGAAAAGCAAGGGGAAGTAGATAGTTGGCGCATGGTAACCATAGTCTAACAAGGCCTTGGCCACATCCATCGTGCGTATGCCCGTGTCTTTGTTTTTCAGTCCGTCGAACACAAATTCGTGTTTGCACAATCCTTCTATGGGCAGGTCGTACACGTCTTTGAGCGACTCCTTGATGTAGTTGGCGTTGAGTGTAGCCAGTTTTCCCACGTTCTTAAGATTTTCTTTGCCCAACGTTAGTATATAGGTGTAGGCGCGCATCAGTACGGCGAAGTTGCCGAAGAAAGTGCCTACGTTCATCGTTGGCGTATCGGGAGCGAAACCGAAAGGCAGCTCTTCAATCTCGTAACGTTCGCCTTTGCGCACCACGTGAGGTGAGGGGAGGAACTGTTCGAGCCCTTTACGCACGCCAACAGGGCCTGCACCGGGGCCGCCACCACCGTGAGGTGTCGAGAAAGTCTTATGTAGGTTGATGTGCATCACGTCGAAACCCATGTCGCCCGGTCGGCATTCGCCCAACAGCGGGTTAAGGTTGGCTCCGTCGTAATACATCAGTCCACCGCAGTCGTGTATCATCTTGGTGATGGCAGGTATGTCTTTCTCGAACAAACCCAAAGTATTGGGGTTGGTCATCATCATCGCTGCCACGTCGTCGCCCAGCAATTGCTTCAGGTGTTCAGTGTCGACGGTGCCTTGCGGCGTGCTTTTCACCTCCACAACATCCAGTCCGCACACGGCGGCCGATGCTGGATTGGTGCCGTGAGCCGAGTCGGGCACAATCACTTTGGTGCGTTTCGAGTCGTTGCGTGCCTGATGGTAGGCGCGAATAATCATCAGTCCAACAAGCTCGCCCTGTGCTCCTGCGAAGGGATTTAGGGTAAACTCGTGCAGCCCTGATATTTCCGAGAGTGCCTTTTGCAGTCCATAGAGCGCGGCCAAAGCACCTTGACAGGTGTCGGCAGGCTGTGCGGGGTGCAGGTTAGCAAAGGCAGGTCGGGCAGCAACTTCTTCGTTGATCACGGGATTGTACTTCATTGTGCAGCTGCCCAATGGATAAAAGCCGTTGTCTACGCCGAAATTGTTGCCGCTGTGGTTGGTGTAATGCCTCACCACGGTCACCTCGTCGCATTCGGGAAGCTGTGCATCGTTGCCTCTTTTCAGTTCGTTGGCAATAGGATAGTTCCCGAAAGGGTTGTCTGGCAAGTGAAAGCCGCGACATCCGGGTCGCGAAAGCTCGAATATCAAGTTGCCATATAATTTGTTGTTCATCTTGTTTTCGGGGTTATTGGGTTACTAAACTTACCAGAAGGTCAACTTCTTCCTTGGTTCTTTTCTCTGTTACGGCTAGCATCAGCATATCGTCGGCCATCTTAATGCCACCCAAAATGCCGTTGTCTATCAGGCGTTGTTGCAGCTCGTCGACGTTTCCTCCAACATACTTCACGCAGAATTCGTTGAAGAAAGGCTGGTTGAACGCGGGCTTGAACTTACCCGACGCGATGAGCTTGTCATAGAGATAGTGTGCCCCGTTTACCGACATTTGTGCGGCTTCTTTCAGTCCCTCTTTGCCCATTAGGCTGAGATAGATGGTGGCCCACAATGCCATCAGGCTTTGGTTAGAGCAAATGTTCGATGTCGCCTTTTCGCGACGGATGTGTTGTTCGCGTGCTTGCAGCGTGAGAACGAAGGCTCGCTGTCCGCGGTTGTCTAGCGTTTGGCCCACGATACGTCCCGGCATCTTGCGTATAAGCTTTTCGGTACAGCAGAGATAACCCACCGATGGACCGCCGAAATTGATGGGTAAGCCCAGTGATTGGCCATCGCCCACGGCGATATCTGCCCCTAGTTCGCCCGGCGATTTCAACAAGGCGAGGTCGGCAGCTACGCTGTTCATCACGAAAAGGGCCTTTTGTTGGTGGCAATCGTCGGCAAAGCCGTCGTAATTTTCAACGATACCAAACTTGTTAGGCTGCTGAACGATCACGCCAGCCACACCGCCTTGTTGCAGTTTTTCTTGCATGGCTGTGCGCGATGTGATGCCATCTTCGGCGGGAATAAGCTCTATTTGCGCATCTTGGAAGTGCGTATAGGTGCGTATTACGGCCAAAATCTTATCGTCGACGGTTTCAGAAACCAACACCTTATTGGCCTTCTTGCCCGATGCTATGGCCATAATGGCGGCTTCGGCGGTGGCTGTGCTGCCATCATACATCGAGGCATTGGCGATGGGCAGACCTGTAAGTTCGGCCATCATGCTTTGAAACTCGAAGATGTAATGTAGCGTGCCTTGTGATATTTCGGCCTGATAAGGGGTGTAGCTAGTGAGAAACTCGGAGCGCGAAACGATATATGGCACGATGGAAGGCGTGTAATGGTCGTACACGCCACCACCGGCAAACACCGTTAGCTGCTTGTTTTGCTTGCCCAAGTTGTCGAAAAAGTTCCTTATCTCTATTTCGCTCTTGGAGTTGGGCAGGTCGTAGTCGCGACGGAAGCGTATTTCTTCGGGTACCTCGGCAAAGAGCGCGTCTAGCGAAGGTACACCTATCTTATCAAGCATGACCTTGATATCTTCTTCCGTATGCGGGAAAAACTTATATTGCATAGCGTTAGGGGGTTAATGGGGACTTACTTGTTGCAGAACGCTTCGTAAGCTTTGGCGTCCATCAGGTTGTCCAGTTCGGTTGTGTCGGCCAGCTTCACCTTCATTATCCAGTTTGCAAATGCATCCTTATTAATAAGTTCGGGTTCGTCTTCCAGTGCTTCGTTGATTTCTACCACTACACCACTAACGGGCGAAGTGAGGTCGCTGGCAGCCTTAACGCTTTCTACTGCGCCGAAGTCTTCACCTGCTTCAATCTCGTCGTCCACTTCGGGTAGGTCTACATAAACCACGTTGCCCAATGCGTTTTGTGCATAGTCGGTGATGCCGATGTATGCAAATTCTCCCTCTACACGTACATATTCGTGCGACTCGCTATAATAGAGTCCTTCAATAAATTTAGCCATAGTGTTGTATTTTATTTTTTTTAGTTATTGAGTTCTTGGAAAGGAGTTAAGGAGTTAAAGAAGTTATGGAGTTAAGCCGTATGCCTTGTTGCTACTTGACTAACAGCCTTTACGCTTTCTTCCCCTTGTCTTCTTTTGTCCTTAGTGGCTCCTTAGCTTTCGAGTTGATGATTTACTTCTTATAATGTTTATCGTAGAAGCGTTTCTTCACCACTGTTCCTGGGAACGTTTTCTTACGAATTTGTATGTCGAGTTCGTTGCCCAGCTTGGCATATTGACTGTCTACGAGTGCCATGCACACGCTCTTGTCTACCGAGATGCAGTGGTATCCGGTGGTCACTTCGCCCACTTTCACGCCGTCTTTCATCACGTCGTAACCGTGTCGAGGTATGGCTTTGTCTTTCAATTCAATGCCCACCACCTTCTTTTCAACGCCATCGGCCTTTTGTTTAGCCACGGCCTCTTTGCCGATAAACTCTTCTTTGTCTAGCTTGCAGAACATGCTGAAGCCTGCCATTACGGGCGAAATCTCGTTGCTTAGTTCGTCGCCGTAGAGCGGAAGACCCACTTCGAAGCGCAGCGTATCGCGACATCCCAGTCCGCAAGGCACGCTTCGCTTGCTTGCCATCAGCTTATCCCACTGCTCAACGATAAACTCGTGCGGGCCGTAAATTTCGAAACCGTCTTCGCCCGTATAGCCCGTGCGACTCACTACGATGTTGGCGCCATTGTTGGCGATGGTCTTGGCGGTGTAAAATTCCAGATCCTTGCAGGTCAAACCCAACACTTCTTCCATCACTTGCTCAGCTTCGGGACCCTGAACAGCCAATTGGGCGTAGTAATCGGAGCAGTGATCGATGGCCACATCGTAGCCTTCGGCGTTTTGTCGCATCCAATCTACGTCCTTATCGATGTTTGCGGCGTTGATAACAAGGAAAAATTCGTTTTCGCCCAGCTTATAAACCAGCAGGTCGTCTACCGTTCCGCCGTCGGGATATAGCATCATTCCGTAGAACACCTTACCAATGGGTGCACCTGCAACGTCGTTGGTGAAGATGTGGTTGACGTATTTTTCGGCTTCGTTTCCCGTGATATACACTTCGCCCATGTGCGAAACGTCGAACACGCCGCAATGGTTACGCACGGCGTTATGTTCGTCGGTGATAGACGAATACTGAATGGGCATGTCGTAGCCCGCAAAAGGTTGCATCAGCGCACCTAGTGCAACGTGCCTGTCGTGCAGGCAAGTTTTCTTATATTCCATATTGTTTAGGACGTTTATATGATAAGTTTGATAAAGTCTTCCTTACTTAGGTTCATGATAATATCGTCTACCCGTTGGGGCAGGGCTTGCCTAATGGCCTCTTCGGTGTAAGGGATGTTCTTCAATACAGAGAGCAAACGGTTGTCGATGTCGCCTGTAAGGAAGAAGTCGCCCATGATGTTCACCTGCTTCACGATATTCTTATTCATCTCGATGCGCACCTCAAACTCGCCCACGTTTTCAATTCGCTGCTTACGGATAGCGGTGTATCGCGGATTGTTTCCATAGATAAATTCGGGTGTCAGGTATTCTTTCTCTATTTCCTCAATGGCTAGCACGTCGTCGGGACTTAGCACGTGCTTGTCGTTGCACAGTTCTTGCCTAACGAAAGCCTTGAAGTGGGGCAGCGAAATGTTGGTGTGGTCTTTCAGCAAGGCGATGTGTTGCCTTACGCTTTGCACGCCCTTGCTCACCAATTTGGCGTCGGTGGGCGTTATGCTGCCCACCATGTGCTGCATGTTGGTATCGTATAGCATGGTGCCATGCACGATACTGCGCCCCGGAACGTGGTAAAACGCCGTGCCCGAGACCTTTTTGCCGTGTATCAGTATATCGTTTCGGCCACTTGCTTCGGCCTCCACGCCCAGCTTCTGCAACGTTTTCGTCACCATGTTGAGGTAACGGTTGAAGGTGAGACTTACGTTTTCGTCTTTCGTAATGTACGAGAACATCACGTTGCTCATGTCGGCATACACGCATCCGCCTCCGCTTTTGCGGCGGAAGGCCTTAATGTTATGTTTCCGACAATAGTCAAGGTTCACCTCGTTTTCTATGAGTTGGTTTCTTCCGAACAACACGGTGGGTTCCACCTGCCACATAAAGAAACATTCGTCGAGGTCGAGTTTTCGAGCCACAAATTCCTCCATGGCCAGATAAAACGTGATTTGTCGTATTTGGTTGAAAGGCAGTTCAATGTATATCATCTCTGGTAATGTAGCAATTTAGGTGACTTAGGCTTGTGTCAATGTGGCTTTCGCCATTAGGGTTAGAGACATGTTTGTGATGCGTTGTAAACGCGATTGGTGGCGAGGTAGATTTTATATGCGGTTCGCCCCTTTTCATGTCCGAAGGCAAAAGTACAACAAAATTGACAGAACAACGAAACTTTTCGAGGGCTATTCTGCTCCGACTCCCTAAGATTTAACATTTTATTAGTGTTTATTCATTCTTCTCGTCTACCCCGTGAAGAGGTCTTCGTTTTACTAGTTGACACGCTTTCGCCATCCCTTGTTTACAAGTTGTAAGCGGGGCGTGTGGGTTCTGCATCGTAACGTAGTTGTTTTGTGCAAACGCTATACTGAATGTTGCGCATTGGGTATGCTGTGCGCGGTGGGGTGTCATTGTGTCGGCGTAGCATATTTTTTGCTTGCATCGTGTAGCGTTTATGGGTTTATGCCACATCAAACGGCTGTTTTGGTGTGTTTCAGAAATATTTTATTTACCTTTGAAGGCAAGTTCCTGCGATGTTCTTCAAGGGCGATTAGCCCACGACGGGATATTTACGGAACACGCTAAAACATCAATTCAGCAAGTTAGCTATGGCAACAATCAATCCGTTCGGCCATCCGATGTACATCATGTTGAAGCCGGCAGGGTCGCTTTGCAACCTTCGTTGCGAGTATTGTTATTATCTCGAAAAGCAACAGCTATATGCCAATTGTCCCACTCACATCATCTCCGACCAGATGTTGGAGAAGTTCATACGCGAGTATATCGAGGCGCAAACCACGCCCGAAGTGCTCTTTACGTGGCATGGCGGCGAAACGCTGATGCGCCCCATCTCGTTTTATAAGCGCGCATTGCAGTTGCAACGTGCCTACGCTCGTGGTAGGCAGGTGGACAATTGCATACAAACCAACGGCACATTGCTTAACGATGAATGGTGCAAATTCTTTAAGGAGAATAACTTCCTTGTGGGTGTTTCCATCGACGGACCGCAAGAGTTTCACGACGAATACCGAAAGACGGCATCGGGCAAGCCCTCGTTTCACAAGGTGATGCAGGGCATAAGGCTGCTTAATAAGCATGGGGTGGAGTGGAATGCACTGGCTGTTGTCAACGATTTCAATGCCGATTATCCACTAGATTTTTACCATTTCTTTAAGGAGATAAAGTGCCGTTACATCCAGTTTACACCCATTGTAGAGCGTATTGTTACGCGCGACGATGGGTTGAGGCTTGCCCCTGGCATGTACGAAGGTGGCCAGTTGGCCGACTTTTCGGTAACGCCCGAACAGTGGGGCAACTTTCTTTGCACCATCTTCGACGAGTGGGTGCGCAACGATGTGGGTGAATATTACGTGCAATTGTTTGATGCCACGCTGGCCAATTGGGTGGGTGTGGCTCCTGGGGTGTGTACCATGGCGGCCGAATGTGGGCATGCAGGCGTGATGGAATTTAATGGCGACGTGTATGCTTGCGACCATTTTGTGTACCCCGAGTATAAGCTTGGCAATCTGAAAGACAAGACCATCTACGAGATGATGAGGTCGCCACGACAGAAAGAGTTTGCCAAGTTGAAGAATGCACTTTTGCCCCAGCAGTGTAAGGAGTGCCGTTTCCGCTTTGCTTGTCATGGCGAATGTCCCAAGAATCGTTTTCTTCGCGACCGCTATAACCAGCCTGGTCTTAACTACCTTTGCAAGGGTTATTACCAGTTCTTTGAGCATACCGCCCCTTATTTCGAGTTTATGAAACGCGAATTGCAGGCGCAATGTCCACCGGCAAACATCATGGACGAGCTAAAAAAGTCCCATCCCCTAGGGTTAGGCTAGGTTGGAGAGGGCAGACTAGTTTGACTAGCTTGACTCATCTGACTAATCAACCATATTGATAAGGTGGGTAAATGAATGGTATTAATAGGTTTAAAAACATGTAAAAGGTTTGTTGCGATGAAGAAAATAGCTTTTATATTGTTGCTTTTAATGGGCACAATCGCCTTGGGTTATGCCCAAAACATTGACGAATACTACACCAAAGAGATTAGTACACGTGGCATAAAGCAAATATCAGAAAAATCGTTACGCGGGTGGAAAACAGTGCGCCATTACGATGAACAAGGGTATTTACGGCTCATAGAGCATTTTAAAAGGGGGCGTAAACGGTCGGAGGAGACGTATGATTACACCATAACCGACTCGCTTTTAGAGGTGAGAACACCATCGGGGCAGAAGAATGGCAGCACTGTACATTGTATTGATAAGTACTTTTACGATGAGCAGGGGCGGTGTCGTAGGCAGGAAAGGCGTTTAATGGGTTCAGGCAAGTCTGTTTGGTTCATGGCTATAGAGGATAGCTTCGTCTACAATGGCCCCAAACTCATGGCTTATACCCGATACCTTTCAACGGGAAAGGTGGATAAGAGGTTTGTTTACACCTACGATGCACAAGGCCGAAAGACAATGATGAAGGATACATATCCGGATGGTAACACTACATATCACCAATTTAAGTATAACGATAAGGGGCAATTGACAGATTATATACGCGAATCTAGCGACCCAAACGACTGTTTTTCGTGTGTACCTCTGTGGTCGGAGAGCAAACAAAATAAGGTGCATGAGCGGTATAGCAACTTCGATAAGCATGGCAATTGGACCAAACACTATTTCATAACAGAGCGCAGTAAGGTGTTGTGGTCTAAACGCAAGCTGGTGTATTGGCGTTAAGGGGTGGGGTATGCGTTGACAGAACGCTCTTATTTTGTAGTCCATCATTTGCGTTATCTGCCTAATCGCATTATACACCTTATTATATATAGGGATGTTTTCGTATTGGTAAAGATATGGGGTTGCAAGTTGAAAGATGGCATCCTAAGTTCATCCTTTTTAGACGATGACATACCATCGTTAACCTATCGCATCGCAACTGATGGGGGTTGAGAAAACAAAGAAAGCACCATTTCGAGGTTATCACCATATACCATTGACCTAGTCCTGATGCAACAGACGTCTATTATGCCAACTACCGCATAGCGGTTGGCCCGTTGATAGGGCAGGGTTGCGAACGAGGTGAGCTACCCTGCCTAGCAGATGGAATAACAAAACAAGGCCGTAGGTCTTGGTCTTTTTACATTTACGGCATTGATTGTCTAGTCGATAGAGGGATATGGGGGTAAATGCTATTGATGAAGAACATTGTTTTTGGCCATTCGTTTCCTACAAGCGGATAGTTCAAACGTAAAAAGACCAATACCTTCGGCCTAGCTTTGTCCACGTACAACTTAGGCAGGGTAGCTCACTTCGTTCGCAACCCTGCCCTGCCAAAAGACCAACCGCTACGCGGTAGTTGGCATAACGAGTTTCTTTTATCCCGAACTCGCTTAATCATCCTACCTGCTTATTGGAGCCCCTTCCTCTTCCAATATGCTGAACTAAACTCACAATCAACCAACATATCCATACAAACTAACCAACAGAAAAAGACCAAGACCTACGGGCTTGTGAGCTTAGATGCGCCACTTAAGCTGGGTAGGTCGCTGCCATAAAAAAGTGAAAAGGCGTAAAAGTAAAAAGGTGAAAGGATGTAGGTTGTATTTCATATCTCTATTTTTTCTTTCTTCATATAATATTTTCACCTTTTCAATCTTTCATTTTTGTTTCCCTGCCCTTCCAAAAGACCAACCACTACGCTGTAGTTAGCCCAATATCCCTCATTGGTAAATCAGTGATTACGAGTCGTTCGTTAGCTCTAACTGGCGTAAAGAAATAGCCATTGAAGTGGTATCTATATCTTGGAATGCTGTTCCATCTTAACTGGAACGGCATTCCATCTTAATTGGAACATCATTCCAGATGACATGGAATAGGATTCCATCTTAGCTGTAACAAAGCGGGTAACGAAAAAGTACTGTCTTAGGGTTAAGACAGCGCTTTTTGGAAGCATAGCTTTTAAGGCATGTTACCCCCTCTCTCCCCATGCTAAAGAAGAGAGGGGGTAAGACCGCTACTCCATACTTTCTGCTTTTAAGTTTGTTATCTTACTATTGAAAGCGCCTGCCTGATGCAGCGGGAACACCAACGTGCTGATGTAATACATGTCGCCACGCTTGCCAAAGTTCATCTTTCGTACGGGCAAATCGCTCACAAGGCGGTCGTTGATGTAAAGAGACGTTTTCTCTTTGTCGCCAACAACGGCCATACGAACCTTTTCGCCGGGGAACAACTGATAGTCGAACGTGTTGAGATAGCCATCGCGCGAGAAACCAATCTTGCCTGCAACGGGGTCGGAAAGATAAAAATGCGTGTCGCCGAAGGAGAACAGTATCGTTCCGCGAGGCTCTTGTTGCGCCTCGATATCAAAACTAACGCGATAGTTCCAACCAATTTGCGGTATCTTCTGCATGGCATTTGGGGCGACGGACGGCTGTTCCAACACCGTTCCCGCAGGATAATAGCCGGCGTAGTTCATGCCGGGCGCTTCGCTTAATGCGCGTGCGTTGTTAACAAACGCATCGTAGGCGAATGTGGGTTTGGCACCTGTCCACATCTTGGTGGCCATGGTTTGCAGTGCGGGCAGCACACGATAATGCACATCCTTGTCGCTGATGCCATTGCCCACGATGTCGTTCCACACGGCGAAGGCACCACCCTCGATTTGCTTATGACGTTCGGGGAACTTCATACCGTTGATGTTTGCGGGTGTCCATTCGTTGTAAAGCATCTTCGTGTTGAGGTAATCGAAGTAATAGCCAGCCTTCGGCACGATGTACACTTGTCCGTCGGGGATGCTCACAAGGTTGTAGCCAAGCTTCATCATCTCGTCGGGCTTGGAGTAATCGTTAGACCATGAGAACATCAACACATCTTTCACCTTGATGGGTGTTGTGCCTTTGGCATGCGTTTGCTGACCCCACACCACCGCCTTGCGGTTGAACTTCTCCACCAAACGGATATAATGGTCGGTGAAAGCACGGAATTTCTCCACCACGTTTTGGTCTTTATTCGAGTATTCGTCGGTTCCTACGTGCACGTATTTACCGCGAAAAACGGGGCTTTTGCCTTCAAGGTACTCGGTAAAGAGCGAGTCGCAGAATTCTTGCGTTTTGGGATTGAGCAGGTCGAGATGATCGGGTGGGTAATCTTTGCTGATAAGTTCGGGACGAAAACGTGTGAGCGCGAGGCAGTGGGCAGGAACGTCTATCTCGGGAATGATCTCTACACCCAGGCTGTCGGCTAACTGTTGTAGGGCGATGAATTCTTTTTTGGTGTAGTGTCCGTCGCGAGCTGTGAGGCCAGGAAACCAATTGCTCTCCATGCGGAAAGCAGCAGGCGTGCGGCTCCAATCTTCGTTGTAGAACCAATGGAAGGCATTGTCGTTAAGATGAATATGGAAAACGTTCATCTTATAGTAAGCCATCATGCGCACATACTGGCGAAGCATGGGCATGGAAAAGAACTTTCGACCGCAGTCGAGCATAAATCCGCGGAACGGATAATCGGGAGCATCACTGATAAAGCCACATGGCAGTGCGCGTGTTTCGGATTGTTCGGCTAGTTGCAACAGGGTTCGTGTACCCCAATAAAGGCCCTTTCGGTTGGTGGCGGCGATGGTAGCCTGAGCGTTTATCGACATGGTGTAGCCCTCTTCGCCCAACGTCTTGGGGGCTTTAAGGCTCAACACGATGTCGCCCTTCTGTGCCTTGCCTTGGGCAATGGTCAGCGCTGTGCCGAACATCTGCCGATAATCGTCGGCCAATTGCTGTGCAATCCGCCTCTCTCCTACGCCATTGCACACGATGCGACCTGAAAGGGTGAGCGTGCCTTCTGCGCCTTTCCACTCCTTAACCTCGGGAATGGTGAATGGTTTTTTGTTGATGGCGGATGCAGGCAAACATAGGCTTGCCGCGAGTAACAGTAACAATAGAATGTTTTTTTTCATCGTTTGTTGAAGTATTTAAAAAAAACGTCCCGGTCGAGAGGATATTCCCAACCGGGACGATGTACACCTATTAAAGCCTATATGTTATTTCAGCTTCAGCAAGGTAGAGTAATTATAATATGATGTTTCGGATGTTTTGGCAGCTACACGCACAAAGACCGCACCCTTGGTGTCAATATTCTCCATCGTATAATGGTGTTGTTGGCCAATGGGTTGATCGTCGGTGCTAATCTTCGCACGCTTTTTCGACGTGGTTACGCTAAGTCCAATGGTGTTGCCGCACAATATTTCAATCGTGCTAACCGTGCCCGTAGACTTGCTGTTTTGGTTTACCGTGTAGTCGATGTCCAGCGTATTGCCCGTAAGTTTGGCCGTTGCGGTAATACGCAGGTTAGGTTCAACCATCACCTTGACGTTCGACGAGGGGATGTTCACTTCCTGTTCGGTAACGGTTGAGGCTACAAACGGACCTTGAACGGTGAGTTTGTATTTCCCAGGGAAGATGCGGGTGTTCTCGAAAGTGCCGTCGGGCTTGCACCAGAAGTTGGTGGGTTGGCTGTAGCCGTCTTGCACAACCTGCACACGCGCACCATTGGGCGACTGTGCGGGAATGAGCTCTTGGGTTTCCGCATCGTAGATACCTCCGGATATAGAACCCGTAGGCTCGTCGTAGTTATCGATGCCACAGCTGGCAAGCAAGGCTAGGCAAGCTGTAAGAGACAATAATATCTTTTTCATTTCCATGCGATTTTAGTAACCAGGGTTTTGTATGATGTTGGGATTGGTAGAGATGGCGTCGGACGGTATGCGCTCGTAATAAAGCTTAGGTAGGAATGTCCGCGTGTTCTTTGGTGCATCCTCAACCTTGAAGATGTACTTCATTTGCGATACGTCTTTACCATCTTCCCAAACGAGATAGGGATTTAGGGCCTTGAATTGCTTAGCGTTGAGCAATTGGTCGGCAATGTGCCAGCGCCTGATATCCCACCAGCGGTGGTTCTCGAAGGCCAATTCAATCTTGCGTTCGTGGCGTACTTGGTCGCGGTTGATGCTTGTACGCGGAGCGATACCTGCACGTTCGCGGATGAGGTTTACTGCCCTGAGCGCCTCGGCATTATCTCCAAGCTCTACGCAGGCTTCGGCATAGTTGAGCAACACTTCTGCATAGCGGAACACCATCCAGTTTGTTTCGCCCTTTTCATAGTCTACAACCTTATTAGGAGTCATAAACTTCTTGATGTAGAAACCAGTTTTCGTTACGTCGGTAGAGGTAAGCGTGCCGTCTTTTGCTGCGATGGTGGTGTTGGTGCCTTCATATTTATCGCTCAACGAACTAGCCGTTACGATGGTTCCATCGGGCTTGATGATGCCCTTGCGCACTTCAACCCTGTTTCCTTGCCATGGACTAAATGGGTAGAGAATTGAACCAAGCATACGCGGGTCTTTATCCTTGAACAAGTCGGTTGGGTCTGCATACTTGATTGGATTTCCGCTGGCGTCGTTCACTTTCAAAGCACCGTCGCTGCCGTCTTTATATTCGAATTCGGCAACAAAGTCTTCGGTGGGGTTGGTAACACAACCGTAGTCGAGCTTAAAACTCTGTGGTGCATTGAAGTAATCAAAGGTTCCACCCTTGTTGGAGGTGTCGAAAGCCTTGGTGAAAATTTGCTCTTTGTTGGCCGAACTCTCGTCAAGAAAGAGGTATTGGAAGTTCTCCGCCTTGTCGGTTTTGGCTGTATAGAGGGCATATTTACCAGAGTTGATGATCTTTTCTGCGGCAGCCTTGGCAGCTTTCCAATAGCCTTCGGCCTTCTCTGCGGGAATACCGATCAGTCCATTGAGGTCTACATTGCCGTATTTAGCTTCGCTAGCGGCATACAACATGGCGCGGCATTCAAGGGCGTAGGCGGCATAACGCGTAGCGCGATATTGGTCTTCGCCCTCTCGGCTTTCGGGAAGCATAGATTGGATGGCTTGACATTCATCCTTGATGAAGTCGTAAATCTCGTACTCCTTGTTTCTAGGCAGTTGCAAGGTTTTGACGTCACCACCATCATATTTTTGTGCAACGGTAACCAAGGGCACGCCTCCATAGCGCTTAACCATGGCAAAATAGTTCATGGCACGGCAGAAACGGGCCTCGGCCTCATATACTTTTCGCTCTTCGGGAGTAAGAGCAGCGGCATTGTTAATGTTGTCAAGGAAGGTGTTTATGTTTCTAACCTGCTGAAAACCCCACCATCCGAAGACGCCTTCGGGTATCAATGCGTAGTTAGCTCTTCCCCAAGTGTACGACCGAACGGCTTCATCGGTGAACTCGGAGAGGTATTGGCCTTCGCTTTCGATATGATATTCCAGGTCTTCAACCTGCATTTCATCGTACAACTGGCCCATATAGGCATCTATTGCATTCTTACTACTCCACACTTGGTTGTCGTTCAAGAGGTTTGTTGGCGAGGTGTCGAGCACGTTGTTGCATGAAACGGCAAGTGCCACAATGCACACTAGGCCGATATATGATTTGAGATTTTTCATCTGTCAGTTCTTTAATGTGATCTGATGTTATAACTTAACGTTAAGACCGAAAGAGATAACCTTCAATTGCGGATAGTATCTGCCAGGGCCGCCAGTGGCTTCGGGGTCGAGCAGATCCATGCCAGTGAAGGTAAGGAGGTTAAAGCCCGATAAGAAAACGCGCACGTTTTCAAGTCCAACACGCTGTATCAAGCTCTTTGGTAGCGTATAACCGAGTTGCAATTCCTTTAAGCGCAGGTAGCTCGAGTTTTGTAGCCAGAACGATGAAACCCGTCGGTTGTTTTGCTTCCCGCTAGCGTACGTAGATGGATATTTGCCTGGAACCCATGGCGAAGACGTGTCGTAGATGTCTTCGTGATGCCAACGGTCCATGAATGCAGTTGGCGTGTTCGAACCATTATATAAGGGGTGAGCCATGTCGTTTGATAGTAGCGCATTGAAATTGCCTGCTCCTTGGAAGAACACGGTTAGGTCGAAGCCCTTCCATTGCGCGTTAAGTGTAAGACCATACATAATCTCTGGCGTTGTACCACGACCTATCGGCTGAACGTCGTTATCGTCAATCACGCCGTCATGGTTATAGTCTTCGTACTTGATATCGCCTGGATTAAGGTCTTGATTGCCGTTTCCGTCTTGGATAGGAGAGTTTGCAATCTCGTCTTCCGACTGGAATTGGCCAATCGCCTTGTAACCCCACCAAATGTTCTTGTTACGTCCGTTGGTGTTGTTTCGCCAATTGTCGTTGTCGTTTAGCGATGCGTTGCGTTCCACATAGTCGTGCCTAGCACGCGAGAAAGAGAAGTTTCCCATAACGTCGTAGGTTAGATCACCTATCTTGTTGTGGTGAGTCAGTTGCAGTTCGAAACCTCGATTGCTATCAGAATTTAGGTTCTCTTGGGGCAGGTTGGCACCAAACGTCGTGGGCAAAGAAGCTGCGCGAGTGGCTAGCAAGCCGTCGCGATGGCGATAGAACAGTTCTAGTGTTCCTGAAAGTAGCCCATGCCAAAGGTCGAAATCTAGTCCAAGGTTGTAGATATCGGAAGTGTACCAAGTGATATTCTTGTTTGCCAATCCTTTTGGAATTAGGGTTTTGAAGACATCGCCGCCAAAGAGATAAGAGCTATTTGGGTAGGTGTAGCCTTCTAGATATTGGTATCCTTCTACCGATTCGTCGTCGCCCAGGCGTCCCCAAGAGGCACGAAGCTTCAGGTTGTCTAGTATATGGTTGAACTTCTTCATAAAAGGCTCTTCGCTAATGCGCCATCCAGCGGATACGGAAGGGAAGAAACCCCAACGCTTTGATTTTTCGAACTTGGACGAACCGTCGTAGCGGAAGCTGAATTCAACGAGATAACGGCCAGCATAGTCGTAGTCTATTCGGCCCACATAACCGATACGACCGCTTTGTGAGCTATTTCCTCCGTTACTCTTATTCTTTTCGTTGCCGTTGTCTGGCTCGGGAAAGGCATCGATGTTAAACTCACGAAAACCATCCAGACTGTGGTATTTGGTACGGGTTGTCTCAGACAATAGCAAGCCCTTTACATGGTGCAGCTTGGCAAAGGTGTTCTCGTAGCTAATCGAAGCCTGCAACATGTAGGTCTCATCGTTCCACATCGAGCGTTTAAGGTTTGAGGGGTTAAATCCCGTAAAAGTAACGTCGTACCTGTCGGCAGCCTTGTCGTAAGCGTAGAAGTTATACTTCTTTTGGAACAAGTTGCGGTAATCGTCGATGTTGCGATAATAGAACAGACCCTTCAACGACAGCCCTTTAAGCTTCTGGAAGTCGTAGGTGAGTGATGCCGTACCCTCGAATCGCTTGTTTTGCGACCTGTCGTAACCCATGATGTTGGGGTCGGTAACGGCTTTGGCGTTACGTGCAACGATGTTGGTAGTTGCGTAATAGTTGGGGTTGTTATTGGCATACACTTTTGATGTAGGGAACGTTTGCTGTATGGATGCCATCACATAGAAAGGATCCCACGGCGAAGAATTCCGTTTTCCTTTCTGTCCCGACAGCGACAACGATGCCGACAGGCCGTCGGTTATCTGTACGTCCAGGTTAGAGCGAAAGTTAAAACGCTGGAAATTCGAACTGTTAGAACGCCAAATACCACCTTCGTTGAGATAGCCCAGCGATGCAAAGTAACGGGCCTTGTCTGTACCGCCACGTACGTTGAGGTTGTATTGTTGTTGCGGAGCCCATGGTCTTACCACCTCGTTATACCAGTCGGTGCTTTCGTAGCCTTCGCCACCTGCACGCCATTTCTCTAGCTTTTCGCGGCCGAATGTGGGTTGCTTGCCACGGTTCACTAGGTCTTCGTCGGTAAGCTCGGCAAACTGGGCAGCGTTGCAAAGCTCGGGATAGATGGTTGGACGTTGCCAACTGAAGGTTGAATTAAGCTCAATCTTCGTGGCTTGCGAGCCTCCACGCTTCGTGGTAACCAAGATAACGCCATTGGCGGCACGAATACCATACACCGCTGCAGAGGCATCTTTCAGGATGGTAATGCTTTCAATTTCGTTCGGATCGATTTGATCGAAGCTGCTTGGAACGCCATCTACCACTACCAACGCTGTGCCATAACCACGTATGTCGATGTTGCTGCCATCCTTACCAGGCTCTCCCGAACGCTGAACAACGCGCAAACCAGCCAGCTTTCCACCGATAGAGTTGGTGAGGTTGGCCATTGGCGAACGTGCGATGTCTTTGCCAGTAACCGATGCGATAGAACCTGTTACGTCTACTTTCTTCTGACTACCGTAACCCACCACAACCACATCGTCTAGCAGTTTGGTGTTGGGCTTAAGCTGTACGTTCATGTTTTGCGAAGCGCGTAGCTTATAGTCGGTATAGCCCACATAGCTAATGGTGAGCTCGGTGCCTGTGGCTACATCGAGAACAAAGTTTCCATCAATGTCGGTAACAGTGCCGGTATTGGTGGCTTTGTCTACAACCGATGCCCCAATGATGGGTTGGCCCTGTTCGTCTACAACATTTCCCTTTACGCGCTGCTTTTTTTCGTCCCCCTTTTGGGTGCGCGCGCTTTCCGAAGGGTCGCTTTTACGCTGGCTCACCACAATGGTTTTGCCGTTTATTTCGTAAGTAACGTTTTGCCCAGCAAGGATCTGGCCCACAACGCTCGATACCTTTTCGTTGCGTGCCTCAACGTTTACACGTCGGTTCATATCTACGTCTTTGGCATAGATAACAACCGAGTAACCTGTGTTCTTTTGCAAATCAACGATAGCCTCCTTCACTGTGACGTTCTGGAGATTCATCGTTACCATACTCGCTTTGGCTGAAACCTCCATTGATAGTGCAAGGAAGGTTGCGAGCAGAAACTTTTTCGTTAATGTTCTCATGTCAAATTGAATTAGTTATAAATTGTTTAGTGATGATATACATTAGGTGATGTGATTGCGAGACGATGCTAGTAAAGCCGGTAACGCCCGTTTGCCATACTGCATTTTACGTGTCCCGTTTGGGTCATTGTTTGTAGTATTTGTTCGATGTTGCTTGTTCGCTTATTAAATATGAGGTAGAAACGCCTGTTGCGCACTTCTTGTGCAACGTCTATCTGCACGCCAAAATTTCTCGAAAGTACGGGTGCAATGTCTTCAAGCGTTAGGTTGTCGAAGTATAGGGTGTTCATGCTTGCCCCCTCTTCCATGGTTTCTTTGAGGCTTTCTCTTGAAAGGTGGCCCGTTGTCTTGTTAACGACGATGCGCTCGCCTGGCTTCATCGATAGGCCCTTTTGTTGCGAAATAAGGTTGTCTACGCTTAGTTCGCCCTCGTAAAGGCTAACCATAACGTGCTGGTCTTCCTTATAATTGCTCACCTTAAAGGCAGTTCCGAGATCGTGCAGAATAACGTCTTTGGTAACAATAGATAATGGTAGCTGCTCGTTGTGCTTTACGGTGAAGAAGCCTTCTCCACGTAGATAGATTTTTCGATCAGAGATACCGAAGCCTTGTGAGTACCTGATGGTAGAACCAGAATTGAGTTTTACTTTGCTGCCGTCGGGCAGAACGATGGTGAGTTGTGAACCGCCTGGGGCCGATGTTTCTATCATGGCAAACTGCTGATTTACCTTTTGCATGCCCAAGAAATAGCCCGCCACGGGCAGAAGAATAAGGAGAAAAGCCACCGCAATCTTTATAAGCAGCCTTATTGGCTTGCGCCTCGTCTGCTTTTCGCCTGCTGCGCCCTTGTGTACATGGGTAATAAAACGATGTAGGGCCTGTTCAACGTCGAACTCCTCGTGGGCTTTTGTTGCGGCTCGGTCGAAAAGCAGCTCGCGCAAGTTACGTACATACTGCCTGTTTTCCTCGCTTTGGTGAACGAAATTGTTCAGTTCGCAAAGTCCCTCGGCAGTGATGTCGCCTTGCACAAAGTGGCGTGTCAGGTTGTCAATATGCTCGTTTTCTGTTTTCATACTCGGTTCCCTTTATAATGATAGAGCTTTTTGGGGTGGCCATAGGGTAGTGGAAAACGCAAGAAAATGAAAGTGGGCAGTAATAATTTTTTAGGTTTGGCCTATAACAGTGGCCAATTTCTAGCACGCGCCAGCCAAGAAAACCAGCACGCCAAGCACATCTACGGATATCCTTGACGATAAAATTTTGATGGCGTTTTTGATGTGATACTTAACCGTATTGACAGAAATGCCCAGCTCTAGGGCAATCTCCGAATACTTCTTACCCTCATACCGACTTAGTTCGAACACCTGTCGGCATTCTGTCGGCAACTCGTCTACGGCTTTCTTGGCAGTGTTTTTCATTTCTTCTTCAAGTAGCCAGCCCAACGGGTGTTCGTGGTCGGAGAGGTATTCGTGTATGCAGAGCAGGGTGTTATCTATGCTGTCTGTAACCCTGCCCTTGCGGAAGGCCTGCGAACGGCATGCTTTCTCGCTGTTGTTTCTTATCGAACGGAAAAGGTAAGCGTGTAATGACTCTACTTGCAGTTCGTCGTGGTTGTCCCAAAGATAAAAAAAGAGGTCGTCGACAATCTCTTCGGCCAGCTCATGACTGTGAGTGATTGTCTTTGCGAGCTTGCATAAAACAGCATAGTATGTTTTGTACAGGCTTTCGAAGGCGGCAATGTCTCCATCCTTTAAACGGAAGAAAATGTCACTTTCCACCATATTTTGAACGACAGCTAAGTAGAGATTGTTGTATTGTATGGCACGTCTTCATTATTCACCGCTACTAAACAAGTTTACCCTTATTAGTTGGCTTGCTACGTGTTTCTGGTTTTATGTTACTTCTTTCACATCGTCTTTTCTCGTCGTGGCAATGCTCAGGCCTGCTTGTCATTTGTTTGTTTGGGTTTGTTGCACAAGTTCTTGCGATTGCTTGGTAGATTGTTCACTTTCGAGGAGTAAGCAAAACGCAGTTCAGATAAAATCCAGAAACGCATAGGTGGTAATGTTAGACTTCGCCATCTTTTTCAGCAAAGTTACTTATTTTTTCCGTATCGCCATACGTTTTGTAATTTTTTTCGTTTTAGGTAGATAATGGCGCGGTGCGAGGAGCTAAAAACCCCACCCGCATCGTTCATTTCCAGTGATGCCATCTCTAGCCTGATGCGAGTAGAATGATAAGCGATAAAGATGCCTACAATAAGCACCAGTGTTGTTCCCTCTATCATGTAATGCCATTCCAGATAATCTGGAACAGGGTTACATCTTATCTGGAACAATGTTCCATGTGACATGTAACAGGCTTACATCTTAGCGATAAGGTGGCGGATGATGATAAAGCATAGTGCAAAGGGTAAATTAATGGGGGTAAGTATTTCGTGAATGCGGGATAATATACAATGCTTTTTGAGAGGGATTGGATAAAAAACGAATGGCTAATCTCACCAACTTCCGCGTAAGTATTGGTGAAACAATGAACCGTTTTGACTATAACCTGATCTCAATTTACTCTTCCCAGCTAGATATTTATTACATGGTGTAAAACATGTATAAAATGTTTGGCTTTTATTAATATATCAACTACCTTTGCCCTAACCAAATCATTGATTGATTAACACGAAAAACTACAGTAACAATGTTTGAAACTAATTTTAATAACCATGGACTTAAAAGACTTGATTAAACAGCTAGCTGAAAAAATTAATCAGCAAAAAGAAAACATCCTAACCGAGGAAGCGACTAAGAATGCATTTGTTATGCTGGGATGAGTAATGCGAGATAATTAAAGTATATCGTGGTATTGTGTTGTCAAGAATTTGCTTATGGTGCTGATTTCACAACCGATCTCGACCGCTATTATATTCTCACCTTTTTGTATAGCCATATAACTGTAGTTTATCGGATGGGTGGAGAGATCCTTAGAACTCTCATCGCATAGCTTAGACAGCATGTAATGTTTTTTATATAGGTCATCAAAGAAAATCAACATATAACCATGGAACTGTTTTATTTCATTTATTTCTTTGTCGCATTGATACAGGCGCCGTTCATTGCATGGGGTAGAGGATGTTCTGGATACTTGCTCTTTATGGTGATTTCTATGCTTTGCCCTGTTGTAGGACCTCTGATGTGGGCATGGCTTGTCACGCCATGTCCAGGACCAGAGGCCGTCCAGTTCAGTATAGCTGTGCATTTCTTCGCTATAGGTGTAGCGCTTGTTGTACTTCCTTAGCCAACCATAAAGCGTATTTATTTTGTTTTTTAGCCGAAGTGCTGCATCTGTTCTGGCTTTTGTCATACAGCATAATTCTACCTTGTCGAAGCTTGAAATTACTTTGAGATTTCAACAAGTTAAGTGATGTTTGCCATTCTTCATCCCTCCCACCTCGGTAAACGAATACAAGTGTTAGTAATAAGAACGATTAATAATCGTTAAGAATGTGCCTCGATTTCGGGAAAATACATATCTTTACACCTGTTAAACAACGACTGAACTAGCAACTAACACAAAACCCAGGTTACAATAAACTTTTGGCTTAGGCAATTAAAAACGATGAAAAAGACATCAACTATCCTGCTTACGCAGACTGCATGGTTGGCCCTAACCCCTGCTTTGGCAGCAAAGAACACCAAACCCAACATCATTTACATCATGTGTGACGATATGGGATATGGGGATTTGGGCTGCTATGGCCAACAGCAAATCCTAACGCCCAACATCGATCGCATGGCCGCAGAGGGCATTCGCTTTACGCAGGCTTATGCGGGGGCACCCGTTAGCGCACCGTCGAGGGCATGCTTCATGACTGGTCAGCATACGGGACACACCGAAGTGCGGGGTAATAAGGAGTATTGGGGCTCGAGCGACCCCGTGTTTTATGGTCAAAACAAGGATTTCAGCATCGTGGGGCAGCATCCCTACGATGCCAATCACATAATCCTTCCCGAGATTATGAAGGCCAATGGCTATCAAACGGGCATGTTTGGTAAGTGGGCTGGCGGTTACGAAGGCTCGGCTTCAACACCCGATAAGCGAGGCGTAGACGAGTTCTTTGGTTATATCTGCCAGTTCCAAGCCCACCTTTACTATCCCAACTTCCTCAATTCGTATAGCAGGGCGCGAGGAGATAAGGGCGTGCAGCGCGTGGTTTTGGAAGACAACATCGCGCATCCGATGTTTGGCGACGACTATTTTAAACGCCCGTCTTACTCGGCCGACCTTATTCACCGTCGTGCTTTGCAATGGCTTGAAACGCAATCGGCCGATAAACCCTTCTTTGGCGTATTCACTTATACGCTCCCTCATGCAGAGTTGGCACAGCCAAACGACTCGCTTGTGGCTTTCTATAAGAAGAAATTCTTTGTTGATAAGACGTGGGGAGGACAAGAAGCGTCGCGCTATAACGCAGCTGTACACACGCATGCGCAGTTCGCTGCCATGATAACAAGGCTCGACTTGTATGTCGGTGAGATATTGAAGGTTTTAAAGTTGAAGGGGCTCGACGATAATACGCTTGTGATTTTCACCAGCGACAACGGGCCGCACGAGGAAGGTGGTGCCGACCCTTCCTTCTTTAATCGCGACGGAAAGCTACGTGGCATTAAGCGCCAATGTTACGAAGGAGGTATCAGAATTCCTTTCATTGCACGATGGAAAGGACGCGTTGAGGCCGGCAAAGTGAGCGATTTGCCCTTTTCCTTCTACGATCTTATGCCTACTTTTTGCGGTTTGGCTGGTGTGAAGAACTATGTTCAGCGCTATCGAAACAAACGTTTAACTACCGATTATTTTGATGGCATTTCGATCGCTCCCACGCTTTTGGGCAACGATAAGGCACAGCAACACCATCCGCATCTCTATTGGGAGTTTGCCGAAACCAATCAAATAGCCGTACGCATGGGCGATTGGAAGCTCATTGTTATTAAAGGTGTTCCGCATCTTTATAACCTCGCAACCGACTTACACGAGGATAATGATGTTGCGGCTTCGCATCCCGACGTGGTGAAGAAGATGGTTGACATTATTTATAAGGAACATGTGGATAGTCCGCTTTTTCCTATCACTTTGCCGAAGATGGCCGAATAATGAGACCTAAGGTTTCATTTGAAGCTATTGCATAACACCAAAGGGGATGTGCCAATACAGGCATGTCCCCTTTTTGTTATCTCAAGCCAGCATCGCTCCTCGGCTTTCAGACCATTTTCTCGCTTGTTTCATATTATAATGAATACGCGAGTTCGGGATTATAGAAGTTCGTTATGCCAACTGTCGCGTAACGCTAGTTGGTGAGATAGCCATTTCTTCACCTGCCCAGACTTGTTCAAGGGGCATGGTGTCTTATCTCGAACTCGCCAGTTAACCATTCTGTCGCTTGCCTTTTCATAGTTCCGAGAATGCGCCTTCTAAGCCCTGATGATGCATAATTAGATTAATCGCCGTGTTAAATGTATTTTGGACGGGTGTTCCATATCATCTGGAATGCTGTTCCAGTTGAACTGGAACCCTGTTCCAACTTATCTGGAATAGGGTTCCATCTTAGCTGTACCAAAGCGAGAGCTGAAAAAGCTCACTACAAAGGCTTATCAGGTGGAGAATGAAAGATGGCGTTTGGAGGTAGGAAGGGTGAGTTGATAGTGGTGATAGGCTGTGGAATGAACTGCCTAGTTAGTGCCAAGCTAGTATCAAACGTAAAGTGAGTTCGGGGTAAGGCACGATGCTTTTTTGAGCTAGATTAGATAAAAAACGAGTGGTTATCTCACCAACTAGTGTTGCGCGTTAGTTCACATAGCGTTAGTGTTTTATCCTGAACTTTCGTAATATTTTGGCTTTCGGCAACTGGTTAGTTGTTACCGGTTATTGACATATTATATAAGGTGTTTAGAGTTAGCGCCTTTTGTGATAATAAAACAGCTTGCGATGGCTTCATTTGTGGTTAATATATGCTATGCTATCTGTTGTTGGACAGTTGACATAAACGGGGTGAAAAGATGCGAATGGGGTAATGCTTATCTCATGTTTGTGGACCCTTCGCTGTGTGATATGTCCGCTTTGACTGTTAATAATGTTTAAATAAAGTAAATTATCATGTTGTGAATGAAAATGAAAGGGGCCTATATTAGGTGGTTAGAATTATTGTTAGTAACTTTGCACCCCGAAAAGGCATATTGTGCCGTTTCTGTATTCGCTTGATAATAACGAAAATAACATATAAAATTAAAAAAGTAAAATTATGCCTACTATTTCACAGCTAGTAAGAAAAGGCAGAAAGGTGCTTGTGGACAAGAGCAAGTCGCCTGCGTTGGACTCTTGTCCACAACGCCGTGGCGTTTGTGTTCGTGTTTACACCACAACCCCTAAGAAGCCTAACTCGGCAATGCGTAAGGTTGCCCGTGTGCGTCTGACAAACCAAAAGGAGGTTAACTCTTACATCCCTGGAGAAGGCCACAACCTGCAAGAGCACAGCATCGTGCTTGTTCGTGGTGGTCGTGTTAAAGACCTTCCTGGTGTTCGTTATCACATCGTTCGCGGTACGCTTGATACCGCTGGTGTAGCAAACCGCACGCAGCGTCGTTCGAAATATGGCGCAAAACGTCCTAAAGCCGCAAAGAAATAATAATGCGCGCTACGATAAGTTTTTAAGTTCGTGAACTCATACGCCAGTAAGGCTTGCGGTAGCAAGGACTTCGGGGCTAGGCGAGAGGTGATTGCCGGGGTTTGCAGACTTAAAAACTTATTTAAAAAAGACAAGTGAACAGAAACGTCGCGGTGCTGACGCGAAACGCACCAAGAAAGTATAAACCGTTTTGCTGGTGAATTGTTTAAAAGGTTGAGTAAACATCCGGGTGCGGAAGTTGAAGAACGATGACAACCCCATGCAGAATTATTTTTTTCAAAACAAAATGAGAAAAGCAAAACCAAAGAAGCGCGTGATCCTTCCCGATCCCGTGTTCAACGACCAAAAGGTCTCCAAGTTCGTTAATCACTTGATGTACGACGGCAAGAAGAATGCATCGTACGAAATTTTCTACAATGCCCTTGATACCGTAAAGGCAAAGATGGAGAAGGAAGAGAAATCGCCCCTCGAAATCTGGAAGACGGCCTTGGACAACATCACTCCGCAAGTGGAGGTGAAGAGCCGCCGTATTGGTGGTGCGACGTTCCAAGTTCCTACCGAAATACGTGCTGAGCGCAAGGAGAGCATCTCGATGAAGAACATGATTTCGTATGCCCGCAAGCGTGGTGGTAAGACCATGGCCGACAAGCTGGCAGCTGAGATTATGGACGCCTTTAACAACCAAGGCGGCGCTTACAAACGTAAGGAAGACATGCACCGCATGGCTGAGGCAAACCGCGCATTCGCACATTTCAGATTCTAATATATAAATAGGTATACAAAAGACAATGGCAAATCGCGATTTACATTTGACTCGTAACATCGGTATCATGGCTCACATTGATGCCGGTAAGACCACAACTTCTGAACGTATCCTTTTCTATACGGGTAAAACCCACAAAATTGGTGAGGTGCACGATGGTGCAGCCACCATGGACTGGATGGCACAAGAACAGGAGCGTGGTATAACCATTACTTCTGCCGCTACGACTTGTAACTGGAACTATGATAAGAAGTCGTTTAAGATTAACCTTATCGACACTCCGGGACACGTTGACTTTACCGCCGAGGTAGAACGCTCGCTGCGTGTTCTTGACGGTGCTGTGGCTACCTATTCGGCTGCCGACGGTGTTCAACCTCAATCGGAAACCGTATGGCGCCAGGCTGATAAGTACAACGTTCCACGTATTGGATACGTGAACAAGATGGACCGCTCGGGAGCTGACTTCTTCGAGACGGTTCAGCAGATGAAGGACATTTTGGGCGCAAACCCCTGCCCCGTACAGATACCTATCGGTGCTGAGGAGAACTTCAAAGGTGTTATAGACCTCATCAAGATGAAGGCCATTTTGTGGCACGATGAAACGATGGGTGCTGAATACAGCGTAGAAGAAATTCCCGCCGACCTGCTTGACGAGGCTAAGGAATGGCACGACAAGATGGTTGAGAATGCTGCTAACTACGACGATGCACTGATGGAGAAGTATCTTGAAGGTGTTGAACCTTCTGAAGAAGAACTTATCGCTGCTATCCGTAAGGCTACCATCGCGATGGAACTTACGCCTATGGTGTTGGGTTCTTCATATAAGAATAAGGGTGTGCAACCTCTTTTGGACTATGTTTGCGCATTCTTGCCCTCACCACTAGATACAGTAGCTATCGTAGGTGTTAACCCCAACACCGACCAAGAAGAAGAGCGTAAACCTTCGGAGGATGCTCCTACATCAGCATTGGCGTTTAAGATTGCTACCGACCCCTTCATGGGCCGCTTGGTGTTCTTCCGCGTTTACTCGGGTAAAGTTCAGGCAGGCTCGTATGTATTCAATGCCCGTTCGGGTAAGAAGGAACGTATCAGCCGCTTGTTCCAGATGAACTCTAACAAGGAAATCCCAATGGAAAGCATCGACGCTGGTGATATTGGTGCAGGTGTAGGTTTCAAAGACATTCGCACGGGCGATACGCTTTGCGACGAGAATGCACCCATCGTGCTGGAATCGATGACCTTCCCCGATACGGTTATCTCTATCGCCGTTGAGCCTAAGAGCCAGGCAGACATTGCCAAGCTTGACAACGGATTGGCTAAGTTGGCCGAAGAAGACCCAACGTTTACCGTTCGTACCGACGAGCAAAGTGGTCAGACCATTATCTCGGGTATGGGTGAGTTGCACTTGGATATCATCATCGACCGCTTGAAGCGTGAATTTAAGGTAGAATGTAACCAAGGTAAGCCTCAGGTTAACTATAAGGAAGCCATCACCAAGGACGTTACGCTTCGCGAAGTTTACAAGAAGCAGAGTGGTGGTCGTGGTAAGTTTGCCGACATTATCGTTACCGTTGGTCCTAAGGATGAAGACTACAAGGAGGGCAACTTCCAATTCATCAACGAGGTGAAGGGCGGAAACGTACCCAAGGAATTCATCCCCTCGGTACAAAAGGGCTTCGAGAACGCTATGAAGAATGGTGTGCTTGGTGGCTATCCGATGGAGAACTTGAAGGTAACTTTGACCGACGGTTCGTTCCACCCCGTAGACTCAGACCAACTTTCGTTCGAATTGGCAGCTATCAACGCTTATCGCAATGCTTGCCCCAAGGCAGGTCCTGTGCTGATGGAGCCTATCATGAAGGTAGAGGTGGTTACTCCCGAAGAGAACATGGGTGACGTTATCGGTGACTTGAACAAGCGCCGTGGCCAAGTTGAAGGCATGGATGAGGCTCGTAGTGGTGCTCGCATCGTGAAGGCACAAGTGCCTTTGGCAGAGATGTTCGGCTATGTTACCGCCCTGCGTACCATTACATCGGGTCGTGCAACGAGCTCGATGGAGTACGATCACCACGCACCGCTGTCTAGCTCGATTGCTAAGGCTGTGCTTGAAGAAGTGAAGGGACGCACCGACTTGGTGTAACAACATCGTAAAGAACAGAGGAACGGAGCGTTGGTTAGCGAATGACTCTTAATCGGCGTACTTCGTTCCTCTACATAATAATCATTTAAAAAACAACTTAATCGACATGAGTCAGAAAATTAGAATTAAGCTGAAAAGTTACGACCACAAGTTGGTGGACAAGTCAGCAGAGAAAATCGTAAAGGCTGTTAAGGCCACAGGTGCAATCGTAAGCGGTCCTATCCCCTTGCCAACGCACAAGCGCATCTTCACCGTTAACCGAAGCACTTTCGTTAACAAGAAGAGCCGTGAACAATTTCAGCTGCAAGACTTCAAGCGCCTTATCGACATCTATAGCTCAACGGCTAAGACCGTAGACGCACTGATGAAGCTCGAGTTGCCCAGTGGTGTTGAAGTAGAAATCAAGGTGTAGAAGATTGACTTGTGAGAGCCATGTAGACGAGCAGACAATTGGCCTTAATGGCGAAGACGCAGTCTAACTAGCTCAAATCAACCTTACAGCTTATAAACATTTAAACTATTTATTTTATTAATATATTATTGAAATGCCAGGATTAATTGGAAGAAAAATCGGAATGACATCCGTTTTCAGTGCCGACGGTAAGAATGTACCGTGCACTGTTATCGAAGCTGGTCCTTGTGTTGTTACCCAGGTTAAGACCGTAGAGACCGACGGCTACAATGCTGTTCAGTTGGCTTACGGCGAAGCAAAGAAGAACCGCACCACCAAAGCGATGGCCGGTATCTTTGACAAGGCGGGTACAACACCGAAGAAGCACTTGGCCGAGTTCAAGTTTGATACGGAATACAACTTGGGTGACACCATCACGGTGGACCTTTTCGAAGGAGCCGAGTTTGTAGACGTAGTAGGAACCTCGAAAGGTAAGGGTTTCCAAGGAGTTGTTAAGCGTCATGGCTTCGGTGGTGTGGGACAAACCACACACGGACAGGACGACCGCGCCCGTAAGCCGGGTTCAATCGGTGCTTGTTCTTACCCTGCAAAGGTGTTCAAGGGCATGCGAATGGGCGGCCAAATGGGAGGTGACAGAGTAACGACTCAGAACCTGAAAGTGTTAAAGGTAATTCCTGAACATAACCTTATCCTCGTGAAAGGTAGTGTTGCTGGATGCAATGGTTCAACCCTTTTAATTAAGAAATAATGGAAGTTAGCGTATTGAATATCAACGGTCAGGAGACCGGAAGAAAAGTTGTGCTCAACGACGCGATTTTCGGCATCGAGCCCAACGACCACGTTCTTTATCTCGACGTGAAGCAGTATCTCGCTAACCAACGCCAAGGCACAGCCAAATCGAAGGAAAGAAGCGAGATGAGCGGTTCAACCCGCAAGCTCGGCCGCCAAAAGGGCGGTGGCGGTGCACGCCGTGGCGATATCAACTCGCCTGTTCTTGTTGGCGGTGCTCGCGTGTTTGGCCCCAAACCTCGTGATTACAGCTTTAAGCTTAATAAGAAAGTAAAGGTTCTGGCTCGTAAGTCGGCCCTGAGCTACAAGGCAAAGGAAAATGCCATTATCGTGGTAGAAGACTTCGAAATGGCAGCTCCGAAGACAAAAGAATATGTAAATATGGTTAATAATCTTCAATTAGAAGGTCGTAAGTCTTTACTTCTTTTGCCAAATGTGAATAAAAATGTATATTTGTCGGCTCGTAATTTGCAACGTTCCGAAGTTATGACAGCTAGCGCCCTCAATGCCTATAAGGTGTTGAACGCTGACGTGCTCGTAATTACGGAGAAATCGTTGGAAGCCATCGACGGAATCTTAAACAAGTAAAAGGAGACAGAAGAAATGGGATTTATTATAAAACCTATCGTCACTGAGAAGATGACGGCAATTACAGAAAAGTCTTCTCGTGAGAAAAGCTATAAGGTAAAGGGAGAGGTAAGGACCAAGGCGGCTACGCCGCGCTATGGTTTCATCGTTCGCCCCGAAGCCAACAAGCTGCAAATTAAGAGCGAAATTGAAAACTTGTATAAGGTTACGGTGTTGGACGTAAACACCATGCGTTATGCAGGTAAGCGTTCGAGCCGTTATACGCGTGCAGGACTCGTGAGAGGACAGAAGAGCGCTTACAAGAAGGCTATCGTCACCTTGAAGGCTGGCGACGAAATTGATTTTTACAGCAATATTTAAATAAGAAATGGCAGTACGTAAGTTTAAACCGGTAACCCCGGGACAAAGACACAAGATTATTGGCACGTTCGAGGAGATTACTGCATCCGTGCCAGAGAAGTCTCTCGTTTACGGAAAACGCTCAACTGGTGGTCGAAACAACACCGGTAAGATGACCGTTCGCTATATGGGCGGCGGCCATAAGAAGAAGTATCGTGTAATCGACTTTAAGCGAGAGAAAGATGGTGTTCCCGCCGTAGTGAAGACAATCGAATACGATCCGAACCGTTCGGCTCGTATCGCCTTGTTGTATTATGCTGACGGCGAAAAGCGTTACATTATTGCTCCCAATGGACTACAAGTGGGTACCACGCTGTTGTCGGGTGCGGAGGCGGCTCCTGAGATTGGAAACGCTATCCCCTTGGCCAACATCCCCGTTGGTACCGTAATTCACAACATTGAATTGCGCCCCGGACAAGGCGCCCTGTTGGTTCGTTCGGCCGGTAATTTTGCTCAGCTGACTTCTCGTGAGGGCAGTTATTGTGTTATTAAGCTTCCTTCAGGCGAGACCCGCAAGGTTCTCTCCGCTTGTAAGGCTACCGTGGGTAGTGTAGGCAACTCTGACCACGCTTTGGAACAGTCTGGTAAGGCAGGCCGTTCGCGCTGGTTGGGACGTCGTCCACACAACCGTGGTGTTGTTATGAACCCTGTAGATCACCCCATGGGTGGTGGCGAAGGCCGTCAGAGCGGTGGACACCCACGTTCACGCAAGGGCTTGTATGCTAAGGGTCTGAAGACACGCGCACCCAAGAAGCAGTCTAACAAGTATATCATTGAAAGAGCTAAAAAATAATTAAAGAGTAAATTATGAGTCGTTCATTAAAAAAAGGACCATATATCAACGTATCACTCGAGAAAAAAATTCTCGCCATGAACGAAAGTGGCAAGAAGAGTGTCGTTAAGACATGGGCTAGGGCATCGATGATTTCCCCCGATTTCGTGGGTCACACGGTGGCAGTTCATAACGGAAACAAATTCATCCCTGTCTACATTACCGAGAACATGGTGGGCCATAAGCTGGGCGAGTTTTCACCCACGCGTCGTTTTGGCGGCCACTCTGGTAACAGGAAGTAAAGGGACAACCATTTAAATTATAGGAATAATAATGGGAGCAAGAAAACATATAGCGGCCGAAAAGATTAAAGAGGCCCGTAAAAATTTGTATTTTGCCAAGCTCAAGGGCGTTCCTTCTTCCCCACGTAAGATGCGCTACGTTGTAGACATGATACGCGGCATGGAAGTGAACCGTGCTTTGGGTGTACTCAGGTTTTCCAAGAAGCAGGCAGCTGCCGACGTAGAGAAACTGTTGCGTTCGGCCGTAGCCAACTGGGAGACGAAAAACGACCGCAAGGCTGACGAAGGAGAACTTTACATAAGCAAGGTGTTTGTTGACGAGGGCGTGACGATGAAGCGCATGAGACCTGCTCCGCAGGGTCGCGGATATCGCATCCGCAAGCGTTCGAACCACGTTACTTTGTTTGTTGACGCCAAAACTAACGACGAAAAATAAATAGATAATGGGACAGAAAGTTAATCCGATAAGCAACCGTCTAGGTATTATCCGTGGTTGGGATTCAAATTGGTTTGGTGGAAAGAACTTTGGCGAAAACATCGTTGAGGATATGAAGATACGTAAGTATCTGAACGAGCGTTTGGCAAAAGCTAACGTTTCGCGTATCGTCATTGAACGTACGTTGAAGTTGGTTACCATCACCATTTGCACTGCCCGCCCCGGTATCGTCATTGGTAAAGGTGGACAAGACGTTGACAGGCTCAAAGAAGAGCTTAAGAAACTCTATAAGAAGGATATCCAGATCAATATCTTCGAGGTGAAGAGGCCTGATCTAGACGCCACAATCGTTGCGAACAACATCGCTCGCCAGGTAGAGGGTAAGATTGCTTACCGCCGTGCTATCAAGATGGCTGTTCAAAACACGATGCGCGCTGGTGCCGAGGGTATCAAAGTTCAAATCACAGGACGTCTCAACGGTGCCGAAATGGCCCGTAAGGAAATGTACAAGGAAGGCCGCACGCCTCTCCATACTTTCCGTGCAGACATCGATTACTGCCAAGCAGAGGCGCTGACCAAGGTTGGACTTCTGGGTATAAAGGTATGGATTTGCCGTGGCGAAGTTTACGGTGAACGTGATCTCACGCCAAACTTTACTCAGGACAAACAGAGTGGTGGCCGTTCTAATAACGCTGGTGGCCGTTCGGGCCGCGGTAATCGTAAGAGAAACAATAACCGCTAAAAGTAAGAAGTTATTATGTTACAGCCCAAAAGAGTAAGATATAGAAGACCACAAGACGGTCGCGGCAATAAAGGCAACGCCAGCCGTGGCACACAATTGGCATTCGGCTCGTTCGGCATTAAGACCCTCGAGGCTAAATGGATAGACAGCCGCCAAATTGAAGCAGCACGTGTGGCCGTGAACAGATATATGCAACGTGAAGGCCAGGTTTGGATTCGCATTTTCCCCGACAAACCTATCACCCGTAAGCCCGCCGATGTGCGTATGGGTAAGGGTAAGGGAGATCCCGCAGGATGGGTGGCACCCGTTACTCCCGGCCGCATCCTCTTCGAAGTGGAAGGTGTAAGTTTCGATATCGCCAAAGAGGCCTTGCGCCTTGCGGCACAGAAACTGCCCGTTAAAACCAAGTTTGTTGTTAGACGTGATTACGATAAAAACGCTTAAGATATGAAGATGAAAGAACTGAAAGAACTCGAGACCAAGGACTTGGCCGAGAAGCTGGAAAATGCTGTGGCAGCTTACGACCAGATGAAGCTCAACCATAACATAACCCCGCTTGAAAATCCATCGCAGATCAAGAGCGCTCGTCGCGACATCGCTCGCATGAAGACGGAACTTCGTCAGAGAGAACTTAACAAATAATAATGGTCCACAGATGGAAACAAGAAATTTAAGAAAAGTAAGACAGGGTGTTGTCTTGAGCAACAAGATGGATAAAACCATTGTTATTGCAGCTAAGTTCAAAGAAAAACACCCGATATATGGTAAGTTCGTTCAGAAAACGAAGAAGTACCATGTTCATGACGAGAAGAACGAGGCCAATATTGGCGACACGGTTCTTATCATGGAAACCCGTCCTTTGAGCAAAACGAAGCGATGGAGATTAGTTCAAATAATTGAAAAGGCTAAGTAATTATGATACAAGCAGAATCAAGACTTACAGTATGTGATAACAGCGGTGCGCGCGAGGCTCTTTGCATTCGCGTCTTGGGTGGAACCCGCCGTCGTTACGCAAGCGTGGGCGACGTGATTGTCGTTTCTGTCAAGAACGTTATCCCTTCAAGTGATTTGAAGAAAGGTGCGGTATCAAAGGCCCTGATTGTTCGCACGAAGAAAGAGATACGTCGTGCTGACGGTTCTTACATTCGTTTCGACGACAACGCTTGCGTGTTACTCAACAACGCTGGTGAAATTCGTGGCAGCCGTATCTTCGGCCCTGTTGCTCGCGAGCTTCGCGCCGTTAACATGAAGGTGGTTTCTTTGGCCCCTGAGGTTCTTTAATATTTAATAAACAGAAAGTAATGAGTAAGTTACATATTAGAAAAGGTGACGAGGTTATCGTTCTGGCCGGAGATGACAAAGGCCGGAAAGGTAAGGTGCTCAAAGTCTTGGTGACCAAGCAACGCGCTCTTGTTGAAGGCGTTAATATGGTTTCCAAGAGCATGAAGCCTTCTGCAAAGAACCCCCAAGGCGGTATCGTTAAGCAGGAAGCACCTATCCACGTCTCGAATTTGAGTTTGATTGACCTTAAGAGTGGCAAGGCTACTCGCATTGGAATGAAGAAAACCGACGACGGCAAGAAAGTGCGTGTCGCCAAGAAAAGCGGGGAGGTGATTAAATAATGAATACAGCACAATTAAAGAAGGTTTATGCCGAGACTATTGCCCCGGCATTGCAAAAGCAGTTCAACTATTCATCTTCCATGCAGGTTCCTGTCTTGAAGAAAATCGTGATCAACCAAGGATTGGGCGACGCAACGCAAGACAAGAAGATTATCGAGGTGGCTATCAACGAAATTACCGCCATCACGGGCCAGAAGGCAGTTGCTACGTATTCGAAGAAAGACATCGCCAACTTCAAGCTTCGTAAGAAGATGCCCATTGGTGTGATGGTTACGCTTCGTCGCGAGAGGATGTACGAGTTCCTAGAGAAACTCATCCGCGTGTCTTTGCCTCGTATCCGCGACTTCAAGGGTATTGAGAGCAAGTTTGACGGTCGTGGCAATTATACACTTGGTATTGCTGAACAGATTATCTTCCCTGAGATCAACATTGACGGCATCGACCGAATTCAGGGTATGAACATCACGTTCGTTACCACAGCCAACACCGACGAAGAAGGATACGCTTTGTTGAAGGCATTCGGCCTTCCTTTCAAGAACGCTAAAAACGATTAAGCAATATGGCAAAAGAATCAATGAAAGCCCGCGAGGTGAAACGTGCTAAGCTCGTTGCCCGTTATGCCGAGAAGCGTGCTGCTCTGAAAAAGATTATCGCTACTTCTGAGGATTACGCCGAAGCTTACGAGGCCGCTCGCAAGTTGCAGTCTATCCCCAAGAATGCCAACCCCATCCGCTTGCACAATCGCTGCAAGATCACTGGTCGCCCCAAAGGCTATATCCGCCAGTTCGGTCTGTCGCGTATCCAGTTCCGCGAGATGGCTTCAGCCGGACTTATCCCCGGTGTGAAGAAGGCAAGCTGGTAATCAGGGAGCGAGATGAAAGTTTACGATTAGTGGCGGGGCGTTGCCCATGTGGCTGATGGCTTGTCGCTAATCCTAACCTTCCATCCGTTTACAAGAAATTATTTAATATTGTCGGGAAAGTCCCGATCAATTAAACATTTATAATATGACAGATCCAATAGCAGATTATCTGACCAGACTAAGGAATGCAATCATGGCGCATCATCGCGTGGTTGAAGTTCCTGCGTCCAATTTGAAGAAAGAGATCACCAAAATTCTCTTTGAGAAGGGTTATATCCTGAACTACAAGTTTGTGGAAGACGGCCCTCAGGGTTCAATCAAGGTAGCCTTGAAGTATGACCCCGTGACGAAGGCTAACGCCATAACAAGTCTTAAACGTGTCTCAACTCCCGGTTTGCGCCAGTACACCGGCTACAAAGACATGCCGAGAGTAATTAACGGATTAGGTATCGCCATCTTATCTACATCCCAAGGTGTAATGACTAACAAAGAGGCTGCCGCCTTGAAGATCGGTGGTGAGGTGCTTTGCTACGTTTATTAATAAGGAGGGTATAAGTATGTCAAGAATAGGTAAATTGCCAATCAGCATCCCCGCGGGTGTAACCATTACTCAGGCCAACGATGTGGTTACCGTTAAAGGTCCTAAGGGAGAAATGTCTCAACACGTAGACCCTTCAATTAAGGTGAACATTGCAGACGGTCAGATTGTCTTCGAAGTAGATGAAAACAGCCCCGTAAACATTAAGCAGAAGCAGGCATTCCATGGCTTGTATCGTTCGTTGATCAACAACATGGTTGTTGGTGTAAGCGAAGGTTACACAAAGGTGTTGGAACTTGTCGGCGTAGGTTATCGTGTATCTAACCAAGGCAACCTCATAGAGTTCTCCTTGGGTTACACGCACCCCATCTTCATTCAGCTTCCTGCCGAAGTGAAGGTAGAAACCAAGTCGGAAAGAAACCAAAACCCTCTGTTGATTTTGGAATCTTGCGACAAGCAGTTGCTGGGTCTCATCTGCGCTAAAATTCGTTCTTTCCGCAAGCCTGAGCCTTATAAGGGTAAAGGTATTTTGTTCAAGGGTGAGGTTATTCGTAGGAAGTCTGGTAAGACCGCCTCAGCTAAGTAACTTTAAATTTAGACGATTATGACAACAAAGAAAGTAGAAAGACGAATTAAAATCAAATATAGAATTCGCAAGAGCGTTAATGGCACTGCCGAACGTCCCCGCATGAGCGTGTTCCGTTCAAACAAGCAGATTTACGTTCAGATTATTAACGACATCACTGGCACCACCCTTGCTTCGGCCTCTTCACTAGGTATGGAAGCCATGCCTAAGAAGGAGCAGGCACAGAAGGTTGGCGAGCTGGTTGCCCAAAAGGCACAGGCTGCTGGCATCACCGCCGTTGTATTCGACCGTAACGGCTATCTTTATCACGGCCGTGTGAAAGAATTGGCTGATGCAGCCCGTAAAGGTGGACTTAATTTTTAAACGATTATGGCAATGAATAAAGTAAGAGTGAATAGTGATGCAGAATTGAAAGACCGCTTGGTTGCTATCAACCGTGTTACCAAGGTAACAAAGGGTGGTCGCACCTTTACGTTCGCTGCTATTGTCGTTGTAGGTGATGGCAATGGCGTTATCGGCTACGGCCTCGGTAAGGCTGGTGAAGTTACTACAGCTATCGCTAAGGGCGTTGAGTCTGCAAAGAAAAACTTGGTTAAAGTTCCCGTTCTCAAAGGTACTGTTCCCCACGAGGTTGAGACTTCGTTTGGTGGTGCACAAGTACTGCTTAAGCCTGCAGCTGCCGGTACAGGATTGAAGGCAGGTGGTGCTATGCGTGCTGTGCTCGAGAGCTGTGGCATCACCGATGTGATTGCCAAGTCGAAGGGTTCTTCCAATCCCCACAACCTGGTGAAGGCTACCATTGAGGCTCTAAGCCTCATGCGCGACGCCTATACAATTGCTGGTGTTCGTGGTATCAGTATGGACAAAGTTTTTAACGGATAAAGGAGCATCAACAACATGGCAACGATTAAAATCAAACAAGTAAAGAGTAAGATTGGTTACCCCATCGACCAAAAGCGCACGCTTAAGTGTCTGGGACTTCGCAAGATCTCTCAGGTTGTTGAAGTGGAAGACAATCCCAGCGTCCGCGGTATGATTAGAAAGGTTCACCATCTGGTAACCGTAGTTGAATAACAAACTTAGTCAAATTAGCACATTTATGAAATTACATAATTTGAAACCGGCTGCTGGTTCTACTCATTCACGCCGTCGTATCGGTCGCGGTCCAGGTTCGGGCTTGGGCGGTACGTCTACCCGTGGACACAAGGGTGCAAAGGCTCGCTCTGGTTATAAGAGAAAGATTGGTTTTGAAGGTGGACAGATGCCGTTGCAACGTCGCGTGCCGAAGTCGGGCTTCAAGAATATTAATCATAAGGAGTATTTCCCCGTTAATCTTTCAACGCTGCAGGCTCTAGCCGAAGAGAAGGGATTGACCAAGATTGGTGTTGCCGAACTCAAAGAAGCTGGCCTTTTCAATGGCAAGTTGCTTGTTAAAGTTCTAGGCAATGGCGAAATCAAGGCAGCCCTCACCGTTGAAGCTAACGCATTCTCTAAGTCTGCCGAAGAGGCTATCAAGGCAGCTGGAGGTAACACCACTTTAATCTAAGACAATGAAAAAGTTTATCGAGACACTAAAGAACTGTTGGAAAGTTGAGGACCTGCGTCAGCGTCTCCTCATCACCATTCTATTTGTAGCTATCTATCGTTTTGGATCGTTTGTAGTACTTCCCGGTATCAACCCGGCCCAGCTCGACACTCTACAAAAGCAGACCTCTGGTGGCTTGATGTCGCTTTTGGATATGTTTTCCGGTGGTGCATTCTCCAACGCTTCAATCTTCGCGTTGGGAATCATGCCTTACATCTCGGCTTCTATTGTTATGCAGCTTTTGGCTGTGGCTGTGCCATACTTCCAGAAGATGCAACGTGAAGGCGAGAGTGGACGGAAGAAAATAAACTGGTACACGCGTGCACTGACAGTAGTGATCCTACTGTTTCAGGCACCGTCGTACCTTATCAACCTCAAGATGCAGGCCGAAGGTGCTTTGGCTTCTGGCATCTCGTGGTCGGTGTTTATGATTCCTGCCACCATCATACTTGCCGCAGGTAGTATGTTCGTCCTCTGGTTGGGCGAGCGTATCACCGATAAGGGAGTGGGTAACGGTATTTCTTTGATCATCATGGTGGGTATTATCGCCCGCTTGCCTCAGTCTTTCATTCAGGAAGCAGGTTCACGCCTTGAGGCTATTGCGGGTGGTGGTCTTGTTATGTTCATCATTGAGATTCTTGTTCTTTATGCCATCGTTTGTGCCGCAATCCTTTTGGTTCAGGGCACACGCAAGGTTCCAGTGCAATATGCCAAGCGCGTAGTTGGCAACAAGCAGTACGGCGGAGCGCGTCAATACGTTCCCCTGAAGCTTTTCGCAGCCAACGTTATGCCTATCATCTTTGCACAAGCCTTGATGTTCATTCCCTTGGCTATCGTTAGATACCAATCCGAAAACGCAAGCTATGTGGTACAGTCACTGATGGATAACCGCTCTTTGCTGTATAACATCATTTATGTGACGCTTATCATCGCGTTCACCTATTTCTATACGGCAATCACGCTCAACCCCACACAGATGGCTGAAGACATGAAACGCAACAACGGTTTCATTCCAGGCATTAAGCCAGGAAAAGATACGGCCGAGTACATCGACACTGTGATGTCTCGCTTAACTTTGCCGGGTTCTCTGTTCATCGCGTTCATCGCTGTGATGCCCGCTTTGGCTGGATTGCTTAATGTTCAACAAGGCTTCGCACAATTCTTCGGTGGCACGTCGCTCCTCATTCTTGTGGGTGTGGTTATAGACACCTTGCAACAGATAGAGAGCTACCTCATGATGCGCCATTATGATGGATTGCTCAATTCGGGCCATACGCGCAATGCCGCTACTGGCGTGCCTTCGGCTTATTGATTTTGCCTTGTGAACTTCGCAAATGAAGGTTTATCTCAAGACTGAAGATGAAATCGAGCTGATGCGTCAGGCAAACCAACTTGTTGGTAAAACCTTGGCGGAATTGGCTAAACATATTGTTCCGGGTGTAACGACCCTCCAATTGGATCACATAGCGGACGAGTTCATCCGCGACCATGGGGCAATCCCCACGTTCAAGAACTTTCCCAATCCTTTTGGAGGGCCTTTCCCCGCGAGCATCTGCACCTCTGTAAACGAGGTTGTAGTGCACGGCGTACCTAGCGACAAGGTTGTTTTGAAAGACGGAGACATTATTTCTGTTGATTGTGGCACACTTCTTGCTGGATACAATGGTGACAGTTGTTATACGTTTTGTGTCGGTGAAGTGGCACAAAATGTCAGAGATTTCCTCTCTGTGACACGAAAGTCACTATATCTTGCCATTGAGGCTGCCGTCGCTGGCAACCATCTTGGCGACATTGGCCATGCCGTGCAATCGTTTTGCGAGAGCCACGGGTATGGCATTGTGCGTGAACTCACAGGTCATGGTATTGGTCGCGAGATGCACGAAGAGCCCAAAGTGCCCAACTACGGCAGCCGTGGAAGCGGTATGATGCTTAAAGAGGGCATGTGTATAGCCATTGAACCGATGGTCACAATGGGCGACTACCGCATAGGGCTCTTGCCCGACAAGTGGTCTATCCGAACCATCGACGGCAGTTGGGCCGCTCATTACGAGCACACCATTGCCATCAGGAAAGGCAAGGCCGAGATTTTATCATCATTCGAAGAAATAGAACGTTTTTGTTAAGTCAAATACACAATGCCGAGTTTACTTGAGTATTGTTATGGCGCGAGAACGATCTATTCGAGAAACGAGAAAAGAACTTACAGAAAAAGCAAAGAGTTAATTTATGGCAAAACAATCTGCTATTGAGCAAGATGGAACGATTGTAGAAGCATTGTCTAACGCGATGTTTCGCGTAGAGCTTGAAAATGGATGTCCCATTACGGCCCACATATCCGGAAAAATGAGGATGCACTACATCAAGATACTGCCTGGCGATAAGGTAAAGGTGGAAATGAGCCCCTACGACCTTACCAAGGGTAGGATTGTGTTTAGATACAAATAATTCAATTTAGAATATGAAGACAAGAGCATCGTTGAAGAAACGTACACCCGACTGCAAGATTGTTCGTCGCAAGGGTCGCTTGTTCGTTATCAACAAGAAGAACCCCAAGTACAAAACACGTCAGGGTTAAACATTTAATCATTATCAAATCATTTATCATTAACAAATGGCAATAAGAATTGTTGGAGTAGATTTGCCCCAAAACAAGCGTGGCGAAATCGCATTGACTTATATCTATGGTATAGGTCGAAGTAGTTCAGCAAAGATATTGGACAAGGCTGGTGTGAACCGTGACCTGAAAGTCAGCGAATGGACTGACGATCAGGCAGCCAAAATCCGTGAAATTATCGGCGCTGAATTCAAGGTAGAAGGTGATCTCCGTTCGGAGATACAGCTGAACATCAAGCGTCTCATGGACATTGGTTGTTATCGTGGAGTACGTCATCGTAACGGTCTTCCCGTTCGCGGTCAGAGCACCAAAAACAATGCTCGCACCCGTAAAGGAAAGAAGAAGACTGTTGCTAACAAGAAGAAGGCTACTAAGTAATATTTAGTTGGAAGTTGAAAGGCGGGGCTTGCCCCGATGCTTAAAACTCGAAACTTGAAACTTTTAAACTAAAAAGAAATTATGGCAAAGAAAATAGCAACAAAGAAGAGAAACGTCAGGGTTGACGCTCTTGGACAACTTCATGTTCATAGCTCATTCAATAACATCATTGTGTCTTTGGCTAACAGCGAAGGTCAAGTAATCTCTTGGTCGTCGGCTGGAAAGATGGGTTTCCGTGGTTCTAAGAAGAATACACCCTATGCAGCTCAAATGGCAGCCGAAGATTGCGCCAAGGTAGCTTTCGACCTAGGTTTGCGTAAGGTTAAAGCTTACGTTAAGGGACCAGGTAACGGTCGCGAAAGCGCTATCCGTGCCGTGCATGGTGCAGGCATCGAAGTAACCGAGATCATTGACGTTACGCCACTGCCTCACAATGGTTGTCGCCCTCCCAAGCGTCGCCGCGTATAACACGCAACTTTCCCCACGCTTGCACCCAGTGGCAGGCAACAAAGATACACAAACAAAAAAGTTATAAAATAGAAAATGGCTAGATACATAGGTCCGAAATCTAAAATTGCTCGTCGTTTTGGTGAACCCATCTTCGGCGCAGACAAAGTTTTGTCCAAGAGAAACTTCCCTCCTGGACAGCATGGCAACAACCGTCGTAGGAAAACTTCCGAGTACGGCGCCATGTTGGCAGAGAAGCAAAAGGCTAAATACACATACGGTGTTTTGGAGCGTCAGTTCCGCAACATGTTCGAGAAAGCTGCCAAGGCTAGCGGCATTACCGGTGAGGTACTGTTGCAAAACCTCGAAAGCCGTCTTGATAACGTAGTGTTCCGTCTTGGTCTGGCACCTACCCGTGCAGCAGCACGCCAGCTCGTTGGCCACAAGCATATCGTGGTAGACGGCAAGGTAGTAAACATTCCTTCTTATTCAGTGAAAGCTGGCCAAATCGTTGGCGTGCGCGAAAAAGCTAAGTCGCTCGAAGTTATCGAGGCTGCTTTGGCTGGTTTCAACCACAGCAAGTACCCTTGGATTGAGTGGGACGATGCTTCAAAGAGCGGTAAGTTCCTGCACAAACCCGAGCGTGCCGACATTCCTGAGAACATTAAGGAACAGTTAATTGTTGAGTTGTACTCTAAATAAATCATTGAATTAATGGCGATATTAGCATTTCAAAAACCTGATAAAGTTGTAATGTTGGAGGCCAACGACAAATTCGGTCGTTTCGAATTTCGTCCGCTTGAGCCTGGGTTCGGCGTTACCATCGGTAACTCCCTCCGCCGCATTCTCCTTTCATCACTAGAAGGTTTCTCTATCAATACCGTGCGCATCGCCGGTGTTGAGCACGAGTTCTCTTCTGTGCCTGGTGTAAAGGAAGATGTGACCAACATTATCTTGAATTTGAAACAAGTAAGATTCAAGCAAGTAGTAGAAGAATTCGAGAACGAGAAAGTTAGTATCACGGTTGAGAACACCACAGAGTTCAAGGCTGGTGATATTGGTAAGTATCTGACTGGATTTGAAGTGTTAAACCCCGATTTGGTGATTTGTCATTTAGATGCCAAAGCTTCATTGCAGATTGATCTCACCATTAACAAAGGCAGAGGCTATGTGCCCGCCGACGAGAATCGTGAGTTCTGCACCGATGTGAATGTAATTCCTATCGATTCCATTTACACCCCAATCCGAAACGTACGTTATTCGGTTGAGCCATATCGTGTCGAGCAAAAGACCGACTACGACAAGCTTATCATTGACGTAACGACGGACGGCTCCATCAGTCCCAAAGACGCGCTGAAAGAGGCTGCTAAAATCCTCATTTACCACTTCATGCTCTTCTCCGACGAGAAAATCGCCGTTGAGAACCAAGACGTTGACACCAACGAGGAGTTTGATGAGGAAGTGCTGCACATGCGACAGCTGCTTAAGACCAAGCTCGTGGACATGAACCTCAGCGTTCGCGCCCTCAATTGTCTTAAAGCGGCCGATGTGGAAACACTGGGCGACCTTGTGCAATACAACAAGACCGACCTCTTGAAGTTCCGCAACTTTGGTAAGAAATCGCTCACAGAGCTTGATGATTTGCTCTTGGGTCTGAATCTGTCTTTTGGAACCGACATTTCAAAGTATAAACTGGACAGGGACTAAATCTCAGCATAAGCGGGTGAAGGCTATTGCCTCACCCGCCCAGCTGATACTCGTCCGCATTTAAAGAAAACAAAAAATGAGACATAATAAGAAATTCAACCACCTGGGTCGTACTGCACCTCATCGTAATGCCATGCTTGCTAACATGGCCATTTCGCTGATTATGCACAAAAGAATCACTACGACCCTCGCCAAGGCAAAAGCCTTGAAGAAATATGTAGAACCACTTATCACACGTTCTAAGGAAGACACCACCAACTCACGCCGTGTGGTTTTCCGCTACTTGCAAAACAAGTATGCTGTTACCGAACTGTTCAAAGTGGTTGCTGCTAAGGTGGGAGACCGTCCTGGTGGCTATACCCGCGTTATCCGTTTGGGTTTCCGTAAGGGTGATGCTGCTGAAATAGCATTCATCGAATTGGTAGACTTCGACGAGAACATGGCCAAGACGCCTAAGGCAGAGGCTAAGAAAACACGTCGTAGCCGTAGAACCACTAAGGCCGAAGGCGATAACGTCGCAGCTGCTGAAGTGGCTCAACCTGCTGCTGAAGAAGCACCTAAGGCCACAGAGCCCAAAGAAGCTCCTAAGGCAGAAACCGCCGAAGAAGCAAAGGCTGAATAATCAACAATTATCGATTAATAAATTAAACGTCTCTATCCGTGAGGGTAGGGGCGTTTTTTTGTTCCCCTCTGTCTCTTCCATTAAGCTTTCATCCGTGTTAGTTAACTTATCGTGAGCGGAGAGATATACCCTAGCTTGTGTTACCATTCCATTTATATAATGCTACGCACAGATGCAAAACACCCATTGTACCATCAACCACAGAGCGATATCTCGCACAACATTCCACCCTTTTACACCAACTATTTCCACTTATTTGTTATTCCTATTTGGCGCATCATCTTCCACCGCATACCTAAAATGCATTTGTATAGCCTCATCTTACATCATGTAGTGTAACCATTAAATGTCCTGATGTATATCTTGGCTGAAACACATCAGCTTGTCAAAAGCTGCGCGAGTTCGTGACAAAACACAATCGTTATGCCAACCTTTCATGTAGCACTAGTTGGCGAGATGCCTATTCATTTACCTGTTCGGCCTTGTTCTAAAGACATCATGTCATATCCCGAACTCACCAATGAACCATTCCGTCGTTCGCATTTTCATCCTTCTGGAAATGCGCCCACTAAGCCCCGATTATGCATTGTTAGATTAACCTGCGTGCTATATATGTTTTGGACGGCAGTTCCATGTTATTTGGAATGCTGTTCCAGTTGAATTGGACCCCTGTTCCAACTTATCTGGAACAGGGGTCCAACTTAGCTGTAACAAGGCAGGAACTTCAAAAGCTCACTGCAAGAGCTTATAGGATGGAGAATGAAAGATGGTGGTTTTTACCTCGACAATTATAATGGCTCCAAAGAAAGATAAACAGGAAGTAAAGAAAAAACTCAATTTTCAAACACCAAAATGCGAGTTCTACAAAAGAATATCATAATTTTGTACTTGCTGGTTGACGCTACGACAAATTGTACACACAATGTTATTGTATAGATAACCCATGATTTAGTAGTAGCAATGAATGCATAGACAAATAAGACTGATATATGAATACGTTGTTTGAAAAATTAAATCCACGAAGCGGAACCATACAAACTAATGTTCCGCAAGATGAAGCGCATGCGTACTTTGATATCAGGTGGAAAGGCGACTTTCATTTTATCGTGAAAGTTTGGACGCATTATGGTTTCTATTATGTTCAGAGAGATAACCAGGCGATATCACCACTTTATCGCTTTTCTACGAACGACGATAAGCTGGTTGTATCTATGCAGCATCTCATAGATGAAATAGAAAGCGGCAAGTATAAGAACAAGCAGACCGGAAAAGAGAAGATTAAGGCGATTGTTGAGCAAAGGCGGTTGGGCTCTTTTATGAACAATACCAAGTGGAAAGAGCTAGTAGATGCCATCAGTAATGAAGTGGAAGACATACCTATACAATATAAAACGCTTTTTGAGGATGAAGAACCCAACGTGTTTTGGATACTAAATGGAGACGAGCACGTCCTATATATGGATATGGCTGCCATTGAATGGTTTAAAATTGGAAGTGAAATACGAAAGGTTGAACATAGGGGCAGGCTGATCGATGATGTAGTTTCGGTTACTGATAAGAAACAAGTAGTGGAAAACATACTTAGTAGATTTAATATTCTCTATGAGTATGATGATACCGATAAATGTTTTACGGTGTTTGGGTATAGATAAATCGATCTTTGTTCTACGTTCTCTTATGCTTATATCTGTGAGGAACGTTAGTCTCGTTTTTTACAATGTAGCATAAGACCACTTTCTCCACTCAAGTTTATGAAGTATATAAAGTTTGCGCTAGTTTAGCATAACAATCAATTTATAACAGCTTATGTGCATGCTATTGGCGTTGCGCCAACTTCTGCGTGGTAGTAGAAGTTGGTAACTTTGTTAGTTAGCTTGCTATGATGCGCTGTTTTTTATGCCTGCCTTGCATCTTTATTTTATGATTTCTTTTAATATTTTTCAAGTTTGCATCTTTTTAGTTGGTGATGTAAAATAAAGCCACTACCTTTGCAGTAACACTAAATTGAACTATGCGAGACAAGCCTTCTTGACATGGACATACCAGTGAAACGTTTTAAATATTAACTAATCAAATAAACAAAATGACAAAAACATTTACTCTTAAACGTGTAGGCTTAACGCTTGCAGCCTTCTTATTGACGCTCGTTGCCTCTGCGCAAACCGTGGTTTTCGACTTTAATAGTGAGAAATGGGTGAACGACGCCAATGGCCATACCATGGAATTGCCCGAAGGAGCTGAACTCGAAGTGGATGGGGTGAAGATGGTTAACCACAAAGTTTTTTTCAAAAAGGTAACCAATAAGTTGAAGAATCAGCATCTCTTTGTTCCACGAGGTAACTCTTTCGACTTTATTGCCCCCGACGGGAAACAGATAACGAAGGTGGTGTTCGAGGCTGAGGAGGGGTATTTTGAAATCTCTGCCGATGGAGATAAGGTTTTGCCGATGGTCAACAATAACGAGAACACCCGCATGTGGGAAGGAAACGCACCCAAAATAACCTTCTTTGGCTTGAACACACCTCACATTCGCAAAGCTACGGTTACGCTAGTGCCCAACGGAACTACCGCCATTAATGAAGTGATGCAGCAGCGCGCAGCTGTCTATAGCGTGTTTAACCTCAATGGCGTTAAGGTTGGCACGACGGCCGATTTCAATCGTTTGCCTGCTGGTGTATATGTTGTTAACGGAAAGAAAATGGTTAAGTAAGAAGGATGGGTTACAAAGGGGCTAGGTAATGTCACTCGTGTATGCTTTTCTAACAGCATCTAAGGGTCAAACCTATCTCATAGCCCATGAACCATCTTACTCTCAAACGATAAGTAAGATAGTATAATTACGTTGCCATCCTGTGGCGATAAATAAAAGAAGAGGGTATGCTTACGAGCGTACCCTCTTCTTTTTTAGTGGCCAACTTTAATAAATAAGCCGTTCGCCTCACCAAAGGCCTAATGCCATATTGTGTATGATTGAATTCTACCAGTGCGTGATGCTAATGGCCTTTACTACTTCTGGTTTTTGGTGGACTTAGGAGATTATCCTATATTGTCTATTCCCATGGCCAGACTCTTTATCGCTTTTGGTCGAAAGCCACAAACTCTTCGTATGTGGGTGTGCGACCCATTGCCACCTCCATCACCTTGTTATAGATGGCGCGACGCGAAGGAGCGTTGAACTCGATATGGTCTATGTCTGTGGTGCGCATGATACTGTTCTCGGTGGGTCGCCATACACCAGTGGCATAACGTGCACCACCCCCTTCGAAAAAGCCTAGCCCTTGATTGGCGTAACGTGAGTCGGCTAGGAACTGGGCCCAAGGTGCCTGTGTGGCATCGTTGGTTGTCGATACGTTCATCAACCAACCCAAGGTGTGTCCGTAAGCGAAACGTTCTCGGCCAGCGTTGTCAAGGTCGAGGTTCTGCAGGTCGTATTCGTCGTCGAGTTTTCCGATGGCATGCCCAGCCGTTTCATGTATAATCGTGTGGCGGAAGTACGCGCCGTCTATACCGCCATAAAGTGTGGTGTAGGCACAGGCCAATGTAGAGTTCCAATCGTGCCAAAATGTAATGCCGCCAGATTTAGAGGTGTTCATCACCACGCTGATAACCGAGTTTTCTTCTTTAAAGCTCGGAACAGCCGATGCGTAAACCATTGTCTTGTAGTCTAGGTTGTCATCGTTGATGAATCCACAAACCTTACCGTTCTTTATGGCGCTTGCTAAGGCCGTAGATCCGCTTAGGTCGCTGCTAAGCGAAACCTTTTGAACGAAGTAAACATTGAAATAAGGCCGAAGCGACTTCATCGGTTCGAGCGCGAAAAGGTGTTCGGCCGACTTTTTCATCACTTCCTCGTAGGTTCCGTTTTTAATCATGTCTACCGTAAACCCATCGCCCATCAGGATGATGTTATAGCCCTTGCCCTGCGTTGCCGTTTGAAGTGTGATCACTTTGCCATCTAAGGCAACGATGTCATCGTTTTGTTTAACTAGCGTTGTTTCTTCGGTATCGTCGCCACTCTCGTTACATGCCGTGAAGGTTAGTGCGAAAACGGAAAGCAGGAGAATGGTTAAGTGCTTGTACTTAAAGTGCATAGGTGTTGTTTTAATAGTTAAAAAGGGAGAGGCCATTAAGCTATGGCCCCTCCATGATGGTTTATTTAAGTTGGAAATAAAGGTAAACCCAATCCTCTTCTTCGCCTGTGCTGTACTTGGCATGTTGGATATAGATTTTTCCCCAAGTGCCGTTTGAGCTGTAAGAAGAATAGTCGGGACCTCCGTATAGCGTCAATTCGTTAATCCAAGGCTTATCGCTGGCTTTGCCAAGCGGATAGAGCGGATAGGGTTTCAGCTGCTTGTCTACAAGCTTTTGGAAATAATATGAGTAGCTGCCTGGTGCAGAAGTGTCTGCCACAATACAGCTTTTTGTCCACGAATCGCTCTTAACTCCTAGCACGCCTGTTGAACTGGTTATGAGCCAGAGGTTCTCTCCAGAGTGCATAAAGTCTTTGATGTAGAAGTTATTGTTGCCTAAAACCATCACCGTTTCCGTCCAAGCGTTGAACAGCGCATAGGTTTTCGAACTAGGATCGGCATAAAATTCGGCCTTCTTCGATATGGGGAAGTTAAGCTGACCAGAGAAAACAACGCCACCGTCGAGCTTAGAATAGGGGTCGACATCGTTGCCTTCTAGTCGAAGTTCGTAGCTATACACAGCTTTCAAGGCCACCTTTTCTGGGGCTTTGATGGCGAGCGTAGCCAACGAGTCGCCAGCAGCGAACGTCACCTCGGTGGGTATTTCTAGCCCAGCCGACTGCGAAACAACCTTCACGGGTGTTGTCAGTGCCGCGCCCGTGTTGTTTCGTTTAAGTGTTATTGTTGCCGTGCGGTCGTTGGTGTTGGCCGAGTCTAGCACACAGATGGTATTGTTTGTGTCTGCAAAACGCACTTGTTGGCAGCCGCTGGGCACTTCGGCCCCGGGCGTGTAGTCGTCCTTATCAGAGCAGGCTGCCAGTAATGCCACTACAACCAACGCTCCAAACAGACCAATATGCTTAATTGTCTTCATGTCTAATTGTTGTTATTTGTTCTCAAAAACAATGCTTTACTTCTTTTCCTCATGAACGCCCGAGGGGTCGGGATTGTTAACGATGTTCGCGTTGTACTGCCTTTCGTAGTGGCTGATACAAATGTTCATGCGCGGTGCAACGAAACCCGCCTTGGTGTTCCATTGATAGTCGGTAGGATGATTAGAGCCTTCGTAGTGACGGATGACAGCTTTTTCGAGCCGTTTGTAGTCAAAGAAAACGATACCTTCACCCCAGAACTCGATCCGTTTTTGGCGTAATATCTCATCGTTAAAGCCATCCATGGTTGTGGCGGTGCACTGATAAGAGTTGTCGTCATAACGATAGGTGTTCAGGTAATTGGTCAATGCCTGCTTGCCAGCTGCCAATCCCTCGTAATGGGCTTTGGCTTCGGCTTCTATAAGGAACATTTCCTCGACGCGCATCAATGGAATGTCGACGGCTGCCCCCACCTTGTAGTCCTTCATTTCACCGCTGCGTGGGTGGAACTTTAAGCCAGTATAGGCTGGTAGTTTTACCCAATCTTCGGCCTTATAGAGTGTGGTGTACTTCGAATAAGCAGCAGCTTGGCCAGCGTCTGCAGGTGCAATCCACGTGTTTTTACGCCAATCGCCATTCTCGATGCCTTTATATAAGCCTGCGTCTATCATGCGGTAAGCCTTGTATTCGAGGTTGTTTAGGCCGAAAGTATTTTCAGGCGACATGTTGCCAACAAAGTTTTTCCAGTTCCAGTTAGACCCATTCGTCATGTCGTTCGAGTTGATTTGCACGGCTAGCAGCCATGCATCATTGGCCGTATTAAAGCCTGTTGTGCTGTTAAACCATTCTGCCTTGGTAAGTGGGCGATGGCCTTCGCTAATGGCCAAGCGTGCATATTGGGCCGCCTTTTTAAAGCAATCGTTGGCCGTTGTGATGCCCAGCTTGTTGTATTTGGCTAGTGCCTCGTCGTTTTCGTGTGCCAATTGTTCCTGTAAGTCGGCGTTGTACTTCTCGAATCTGCTACCCATTTGCAACCACAGTCGTGCCTTAATGCCAAAGATAGCACCTTGGTCCATCATGTTTGCACCACTTCTTTTATAGCCTTGCAGATATTTTTCGGCTCGGTCTAGGTCGGTCATGATAAAGCGATACATCACGTAGAAGGGCGCGCGCCTATCTGTTGTAGCTTCTTGTTGCGTGGTGCTCTCGGTACGGATAGGCACAGTAAGGCCGTAGATTTTATCGATTCCAGCCTTATCGTCCAGTTTGGCGTACCCCGTTTTCTTATACTCGTAGGCAAAAGCCATATCGTAATAGGCAAACGCGCGATAACCAAGTGCGTTGCCAACATGGGCAAGCTCTTCAGTACTTGTGTTCTCGTTGATGGCCACCGCTCCCACAGTGAGGTTGGCTTTCTTAATAAGCTCGTAGTAGAAAGGCCACCAATCTATTGCCACATAATACTCGGGGCTGTAATTGCGGTCGAATCCCTCGTCTTGATAGTAGTCGTACAGCATATCGTATACGGGTATCTCGGCACACATAGCTTCTCTGTCCATAAATAGCCCTGCATATCCGTAATGGCCGTTACCTTTGCCCATGCGTAGCATAGCACCAGGGATGGCCTTGCTTAGGGCGGCTGCGGAATTGTCGGTTTCAAACAATTGTTCTTGTGTGAAACCCCGTCCAGGGTACGCTTCTTCTAAGCAGGCGGTTAAAGTAGGCGCAGTTAGGCTGAGCAGTATGATGTGTTTAATGAACCGTTTCATAAATGTTGTTCCTTTCTTTATTGTTAGAATTTAACAGATATGCCAGCGGATGCTGTGCGCATGGGCGAGTATGAATCGTCGCTTACATTACCTGTGAGACTTGTTCGGGGGTCGAATCCCTTGCGTTTGCTCCAATAAGCCACGTTGTCGCACGAGAGGAAGACTCGCAAACTGCTTAATTGCAGTTTCTTGATAAGCTGTGCTGGGAAAGTGTAACCCAAGCTTATCGACTTGAATGTGAGTGTGCTAGCATCTATTAAGAACCTGTCTGAGAAGGCGGTTGTGTTGATGTCGCCATATTGGAAACGTGGAATGTTGCTATTAGGATTCTCACGTGTCCAGACATTGAGCAGGTCTTTGTGGTATGCCTGCGGTGCAATCGAAGGTTCAGGGTTACGCATCATGCCTTCATATCCATTGTCGTAGGCCTTGCCTCCGAGAGAGTAGATGAAGCTAATGTTTAGGTCGAAACCGTAGCCACGTACTGAAGTACCGAAGCCGCCATAAACGTCGGGATGCGGACTACCACCTAAATAGTAGTCGGCCGAACTGTAATCGGTTGTGGGTTTCAGCTTGCCTGTTGCCTGGTCTGTATAATACCATGTGCTCAACCCTTCTTCGTTTACGCCTGCAAACTTCTTGATGTACCACGTATTGATGGGTAATCCCTCGCCGATATAGCGTGAACCGTCTGAATAACCTGCGTGCCCTTCTTTCTCTAACGTTTTATTTTCTTTGGGAAGATAGCTTATCTTATTGCGGTTGTGGGTGATATTGAAGTTCATCGACCATGTTATGTCCTTCGTGCGGATGATTTCGCCGTCGAGGTTTACTTCGATACCGCGGTTCATCATGTCGCCAACGTTGTCGTAATAACCATCATATCCCAACGAAGGAGGCACCGAGAACCACAGCAACATGTCGGTGGTTTTGCGTTGATAGAGTTCTACGCTACCTGTAAGTCGGCGCTTAAAGAGCTCAAATTCAAAGCCGGCGTTTATGTTGGTGTTGGTTTCCCACGTGATGTCTTGCTTACCTTTGTTGCTGAAAGCCAATGAACCCTCGCCGTTTACAGCTAATAGGTCATAGAAGTCTGAGTAGTAGAAATCGCCAATGGCATCGTTACCTTGCTGTCCAAAGCTGGCTTTAAGCTTCAGCATGTCCACCCATTTAGGTTTGAACCACTTTTCTTTGGTCATTATCCAAGCACCGCCAAACGACCAGAAGTTACCCCAACGATGTTTGGGATGGAAGCGAGACGAGCCGTCGCGACGAAACGATGCCGATGCAAAGTATTTGCTATCGTAGTCGTATTGCCCGCGGAAGAAGAAACCTTCGATGTTATAGAGGTCCTTATAGCTATTTGCCGACACCAGCGTAAGGGCGCCCGATAGCTCGGTGTTCATCTTATAGGCAAAGATGTTGTTCTTTCTTCCCGTGAGCGTTGTGCTGATGTTGCGTGTGTATTCGTGGCCTAACAATGCCGAAACGGTATGCTTTCCGAACTCCTTATTATAGTTAAGCAGCTGCTGCGTGTTGAAAGCGAAGGTGCGATAGTGCGAAACACCAACCTGTCCGCCACGCGTTTTGTCGAATCCGTAGTAGGGGTTGGCGGCATCGTTGTCGCGGTTTTCGGTGTTATAGATGCTTACGTTGGTTGTCAACTTAAAGTCTTCGAGGAACGAAAAGTCTGCATACCCCTGCATGCCGTAAGCGTTGCTGCTGTTGGTCGATATGTTCAGCAGGTCGTTTTGCAGCGGTGCTTCGTTCAAGAAAATCTCTCTCGTTACGCCGTTAACCGCTCCGTTGCCATAGTCGTACATCTTTCCGTTGCGGTCGTACATGATATTGCCTTTGCCGTCACGAAGGTAGACGGGGTAGATAGGCGGTACCTGGTGGGCTGCACCAAATGCATTGCCCGACGAATTAGACTCGGAGTGCGTGTAACTGATGTTTCCGCCGAAGGTTAACCATGGGCGTGCCTGATACTCTGACTTTAAGCGAGCCGAGTAGCGCGTGTAGTCCGAACCGTAGCAGATACCATTATTCTTCATATAACCAATGCTGGCGTATGTCTTGAAGATGTCGGTTCCACCGTTAATACCAATGTTATATTCTTGGCGGAAGCCTCTGCGTAGTCCTTCTTTCTTCCAATCGTCGGGATAAAGCATGTATTCCTTGCCGTTGTGTTGTACCACATTGCCCAATGTAGCATGTGGGTTTAGCTTGCCGTTTTGTCCTATAAGGTATTCGCCTTGTGGCACACTGTACACTATACTGCCCAGTCCGCCCTGGCTTCCAGGCTTGTAAATGGTTTCGTTTGCTTTGAGGTAGGCCGAGTAAGCATCCATTCCGTCGCCGTAATGAAACTTGTTGTAGATGGCCTTATAAAACATCTCGTAGTACTGTCCAGGGCTGGTAACGTGGTCGTAGTCCACTTTGGCGTCTTCGTTAAAGCCCCATTTGGCGTCTACTGAAATAACGGCATTGCCGCGTTTGGCCGTCTTGGTGGTAATGAGAATTACGCCATTGGCACCGCGTGCACCGTAAAGTGAGTTCGAGGCAGCATCTTTCAGCACGCTGATACTTTCAACATCGGCGGGGTTGATGTCGCTGTAATATCCCGAATAGGGCAATCCGTCGACAACGATGAGCGGACCGTTGCCTGCGTTGAGCGAGCTAATACCACGGATTTGAATGGTTGGCGACGATGCCGGACCATTTCCTTCGATCATCTGCACACCCGAAACCTTGCCGTTAAGGGCCGACAAGGGGTTGTTCACTTGTCGTTCGGCAATTTTATCGGCATTAAGAACGCCAGCCGAACCAGTGAACGCTTCGCGCTTCTGTTTACCGAAAGCCACCACGATAACGTCGTCGATCTGTTTCGAGTCCGACTTCATTACGATGCGCATTTCAGGCTTGATGGTTGCTGTTACGGGTGTCATACCAATGTACGAAACGATCAACTCGCGTGCCGTTCTTGGTACGTTGTCGAGTGTAAACTTTCCTTCTAGGTTGGTAGCCACGCCCAGCGTTGTGTCTTTAACCTTTACCGAAGCACCGATAATAGGTTCGCCAGACTCGTCTACCACCGTTCCACTGACTTTCATTGTCTGAGCTGCGGCGAAGAAAGCTACCAGACAAAGAATCATTAATGTTGCAGTTCTTTTAATCATAGAGTGAAGCCAATTGTTAATAGTGTGTATTTAGTTAGGTTGGAGGCGTATTCTAAAAACTCTCTGATTAGGCATAGGAAACTCTCTTTAAGGGTTGCTCTTAAATGTCTTTTTGCATCTATCCAGTTGTTTTCGTTTACTCTCCCTATTGTATAGCGTATTATGCTCTTTTTATAAAGCAAGTGAGGTCTGTTCGGATATCGTTTAGTTGTCGTTGAAGGTGGCTTTTAAAACCACCTTGGGCTAAAACTTATGGTTCAATTCTTTCACTGGCAAATGTAATTAAATTCCATTAAAGGCACAAACTTTTCTAAGAGAAAAAGATAAATTGTGATAAACTGTTGCTGCTTGCTTGTGCGAACGATTTTTTGTAATTTGTTACATTTCAGGCATTTGCATAATTGTTAAGGCGCACAGAAAAAGTTGTTGCTCCGCTTCTTTTGTGCAAATAAGAGCAACGATAACGCTTATATGTACGCATGGTTTATGTGTTCGCTGCGTTACGGCGCACATCCCCTCTTCTCGTCCTCGAAATAGGTGTTCCTCGTATGCGTGTATATGTTGAACGTGTATGGCTGTTTCTCACGTAAAAAACATAATGTGGGGGAGGCGTTTGGGCGTGAAACGAAAAGTCATCTACGAGGAAACGAACTTCAATTACATACCTTTGAACATCAGCTTTTTGTGCTTTCATGGTGTTATAGTTGTTTTGTACTGTTGTTCCGGCTTATTTGGAATGGTGTTCCAACTTATATGGAACAATGTTCCATGTCGTTTGGAATCGCGTTCCATCTTATGTGGAACAAAACCGTTGACCAAAGAAAGCGGTACAATCGTTGAAAAGTGCTGATGCATTATCTGTTATATTGTTCTTCAAAAGAACTGAAAGCGTGTCCCCAATCGTAACCTTTGCTTGCGTGTGCGCAAAGTGCCAGCATGGTGAAAGAATCTCTTCGAGGTTGTTACGTGCTTGTTACGCGCATACATGAATACTTAAACCGCCACTTGTTGCAATACGTTTCTATATCTTGCAGTCACTTTCTGCCATTGATGTAATGTGTAAATCGCTGCAGAGGGAAGGAGACGAAGATTGATGATAACATCTAATTATTGTATGTAAGTGTTTTTTGTAAATAAATAATCGTACTTTTGCAGGTGTGCTGTATATAACGAATATGCCCAATTTTAGTAAATAACTTCACGTTGGAATGGAGAATATAAGGGAGAGGTCATTGAAGAAGTAAGCCCAAAAAGGAGAATGTTGCGTATGAAAAATATACTCTTAAAGATTTTGTTTATAATAAGTCCACTGCTTATTCTTGCTATATTGGGCACCATACAAGGGGCCTGGTTCGACGTAGAGGAATTTATTGAGATGGAAGATGCGGAAGTTCACCATCCCACAACCGTTCAATACACATTGTATTATTTGGTTAGTGCAATTCTCCTTGTGCTTTCTGCGTTGCTGTTGAAGTTGCAATACAAGGGTAGTTCCGCTGTTTTGGGCCAAATAGCATACGTCAGCCTTTGGACATTAGACCTCGTTATCGTATTGATATGCGCGCTTGCTCTTTAATGTATAAGTGAGTTTTGGGGAGAATTTCAATCGTTATCGCCATATCGGCGACGCTCTTCGGCAGCCATCAGGGGCTCTTCTTCGTTGGGTTGGGGTAGTACGTAACGTAGCTGATAGTCGGTTAATAAAATGTGGTTAAGGGTGTGGGCAATGGCTTGCAGTGTGGCTTGGCGATGCTGTGGACGTAATTGGCACTCCCAAACCACTAGGCAATGCCAGCCCATACGTGCTAGCTGGCGTTGCGTTTCGGCATCGCGCTGTTGGTTTCGTTTCACTTTCTTCTCCCAAAAGGGGGTGTTTGTTTTGGGTAAGGTCCATAGTTTGCAGCCCTCATGACCATGCCAAAAACAGCCGTTAACGAAAATGCAGGTGCGATATTTGCGTAAAACAAGGTCGGGATGCCCTGGCAGTCGGTCGGAATTAAGCCTATATCTGAACCCCTGCGCCCACAAAAACTTGCGTACGAGCAACTCTGGCTTAGTGCCTTTCGACTTAACCGAGGCCATGATGCGATGACGTTGTTGAGGCGTAAACTTGTCCATGAGGCAAAGTTAACGAAAAAAACGGGTAAAAACACTTGCTTATTTGTTATTTTAAGCGTAAAGTTGGTAAGTTGTCTGCATAGCTTGGAGATGCCAATTTACATATTTGCACTTTTTGCAAAAAGAGCTGCAATGAGCATCAAATTAAACAAAATTGCAACTGCTAAGAAAATAATTTGTCGTTTTGAATTGTTTTTATGAAAATATTGCATATATTTGCAGCGCAGTAATGCTCAATGGCTGATATGCTACAAGCACTAAAACAAAATAGCCTTTAATGCCGATGCGACCAACCTGACTAAACATACGGATGCGTAGGCTTATAGGAAAACTATAATCAACCTAAATAATTACATTTATGAAAGTAAGAATTTGGATGTTGACCCTTTGCTTGCTAACCGGATTGAGTACGGTTTTGGCGCAAACGATCACAGTGAAGGGAAACGTCGTAGATGAAAACGGGGAAGCCTTGCCTGGCGTAAGCATTGTCCCAAAGTCGGCCCCGAAGACGGGCACCGTGTCTAACATAGACGGTAAGTTTACTATCAGCGTGCGAAGCGGAGAGAAACTTACGTTTAGTTTCATGGGCTATAACAGTCAAGAGTTGGCTGCCGCACCCCAAATGAACGTGCGGATGGAACCCTCGGACCTGACTTTGAACGACGTTGTTGTGGTGGGTTACATGGAACGAAAGGTAACTAACACCTCGGCCTCTGTGGTGAAGGTGAGTGCCAAAGACCTAGCCATGAAGCCCGTAGCCAATCCGTTGGATGCCGTTCAGGGTAAAGTGAGTGGCTTGCAGGTGTTTTCTTCGTCGGGCGAACCTTCTTCGCGCCTGTCGATGGCTTTGCACGGACAAGGCTCGTTGGGAGCAGGCACGGGCTTGCTCATCATTCTCGACGGCATGCAGGTTAGCATGGCCGTGTTGCAATCTATGAATTCGAACGACATTGAGAGTGTGCAGTTCCTGAAAGATGCTGCTGCCACCTCTATATATGGTGCGCGTGCAGCCAACGGTGTTATGTACGTAACCACCAAACGCGGACGAACCGAAACGCGCCCAACTATCAATCTCAGGGCACAATATGCCGTTTCGTCGTTGGCCAACACCGATTATTTCGACCAACTGATGTCTGGCCCCGAACTGTTGCGCTATTATCAGGAGACAGGTATTTACACCCCCGACCAAATAGCAACGCTAAAAGACAAGTATTTCAAGGAAACCGACTTCCAATGGTATAAGTATGTGTACCAGCCTGCACCAATGTACACGGCCGACGTATCTGTATCGGGCGGCACATCGGCCGTAAGATACTACCTCTCGGGTGGTGCTTTGAGTCAAGACGGACTGCGTATGGGGTCGAGTTATAAGAAAGCTTTCGGGCGTATTAACCTTGATGCGAAGCTGGCCGAGTGGGCTCGTGCTGGCGTAAACACACAAATCGCTTACGACGATACCCGCGTTTCGCCCTTCGGCAGCAACAATGCGGTGGGCGGAGGCTTAGCGGCCATGAACGCACCCTTTGCATCGCCCTACGATCCTAATACCGGAAAGGAACTGGAACGTGTGCCACTGCTCGACATTACCACGCCTAGGCACGTTATCTCAACCAATCCCGCCAAGACCAACGCCTTTATCCTGTCGACCAATGGAAGCCTAACGCTCACCCCGATAAAAGACCTCACCCTGCGTTCGCTTGTAGGTTTGGAGTTGAATTACGGTGATAGCCGTTCGCGCACCTTACCTAGCTATTATCGCGCATACGGCAATGGTAGCGCGGAGCGTGGCTACTCGATGGTGTCGAACTTCACCATCACCAACACCGCAGCCTATAACATGGGCTTTGGCGACCATCATATCACGGCTTTGTTGGGTCACGAATACACCAATTACACAGACGATGGCTTCTCGGCATCGGGTTCGGGTATCTTAGACGACCGTCTTACCCTGCTTAATAACGCCACCCAAAAGAAGAATGTGGGTGAAGAAACCAACAGCTACGCTTTCCTTTCGTTCTTCACCCAGCTGTCTTACGACTTCTCCGAACGTTATTTCGTCGACTTGGTTTTACGTAACGACGCTTCTTCGCGCTTTGGACGCAACAAGCGCAACGGCCTATTTTGGTCGGTGGGACTGTTGTGGAAGGTTAAGCGCGAAAACTTCCTTAAAGACGTTTCGTGGATTAACGAACTAGACTTCAAGACCAGCTACGGTACGCAAGGTAACTCTTCGATACCCCCTTACAGCACTTCATCGTACGTAGGAAAGGTTGGACAGAAGAAAGGCGGCATGAGCTTGGGCTTCGTTAGTCTTGGAAACCCCGACCTAGGATGGGAACATCAGAGCAAATTTACTGTGGGCGTGAAAACTCGCTTGCTAAATAGACTGGACCTAAACTTAGAATATTACAACCGTATAACGAGCAACATGCTCTTCGAAGTTCCGTTGCCCTACACCTCGGGTATGCCTGTTGGCAAGGAGGGTTATGCCACTCGTTATGAGAATGTTGGTCGCTACCTGAACCACGGTATTGACTTCCAACTGGGCGCAGACATCCTTCGCGGGCGCGATTGGGGTGTTTCGGCCAACGTTAACTTCAACTACAACCGCGATAAGGTGCTTGAACTGTTTGAAGGACGTCAATCGTGGCACGAGCCAGGCGGACAACTCGCCTACATGGTAGGTAAACCTGTTACCTTTGTTCTTCCGCTTTACAAGGGCGTGAACCCCGAAACTGGTGTGCCCGAATGGTATAAACCAGGTGCCGACAAGAATCAAACGCGTCGCGACGACAACGACGTGGTGTCCGAATATACCTCTTCGCTTAGTCAAAACACAGGCATAAACGCCTACACTCCCTTTACGGGCGGATGGGGAATATCAGCCTATTGGAAAGGATTTTACCTCAACGCCGACTTCTTCGTTGCCCTAGGCAAGCACATGATTTCGATGGATAAGCAGTTTTACGAGAACGATTACCACGTACGTAACCGCGAAGGAAACTACAATGGGTCGCGTAGGCTGTTCGACTATTGGAAGAAACCGGGCGACAACACTGAGTATCCCTCGTTGGCTTGGGTGCGCCAAGCCAACCACCAAAGCAACTATGTTGACTCGAAGATGCTTGAAGACGCCTCGTTCATGCGTTTGAAGAACTTCACTTTGGGCTACGACATCCCTCGAAAAAGCCTCGGACGTCAGAACATCGTTCGTACGGCGAAAGTGTTTTTCACAGGTCGCAACCTGCTGACCTTTACCAAATTCCGCGGCATCGACCCCGAAGTGAACCGCAATGTTTCGTATGGCGTCAATCCCAACACCAAGCAATTGAGCGTGGGAGTGGAGATAGGACTCTAACAACAACACACAAATAATGAACACGTATATGAAAACAACGAAGATATTATTCTGGGCGTTTACGTTCGCAGCTATGCTCCAAGGGTGCAATCTCGACCGCGAACCAGCCGACTATATAGACTATGGCGTCTCGTTTAACAATATGCAAGACGCTGCCAAATGGGATAACGGCATCTATTCCACCCTTCGTGGCAAGTTCGGAGGTGGCTATGTGTTGCCCCAAGAGGCACAAGCCGACATGCTTAACGCACATGCGGCCTTCGGAAACCTTTATGGCGAGTTCCATGGATGGACCATTTTGCCCGAAAGCAACGTGATACAAGAAATCTATCACTCGTATTATTCGGCCCTTGTAGATGCCAACGTGGTGATAACTAAGTTGCCTCAGTTGCCCGTTAGCGAGTCCGAAAAGCCCATGCAACGCCATTATCTGGGTAACGCATACTTTGCTCGGGCCTTCTATCATTTTAGTTTGGCCTTGCGATGGGGCATGATTTATGAGCCTGCAACGGCCGAAAAAGACCTCGGAGTGGTGTTGGCGCTAGTGCCTGGATCGTTAGACAAACCGGCTCGAGCCACCAATGCGCAGACCTACAAACAGATATTAGACGACTTGAACGAAGCCGAAACGCTGTTGGCCGATGTTCCTACCAGTCCAGGAAACACCGAAATAAACGCCGATGCAGTGCGAGCACTTCGCGCACGCGTGTACCTATATATGGGCAACATGGATAAAGCCTATCAAGAAGCTAAGCAACTGGTAGACCGAAACACCTATCCGCTTATCGCGCCATATACCTCGAAGCTGAACAGCGAGGGTAAAATAACCCCCAGCGAAGACGCTTTTGCGCAGATGTGGTTCTACGATAAGGGTACCGAACAGATATGGCAGCCCTACGTGGCCAAAGAAAACGAAGTGCCTACGGTTACTTCGCTCTATGGTGCCGACCTCTCTACGACCACCTATTGGGATGAATCCAAACAGTCAAATAAGGTTGGCGACTACAACAAACCTCCCTATGTGCCAACGCGCGAAGTGATTAACGACCTCTTCGCCAGTGGAACCGACCACCGCGCACAGGTTCATTTTGAGTTTGTAAACACCACGGTGAACGACAAGAACGTGTCTACCCAACTCTATGTAGTGTCTAAGTTTAAGGGCAACCCTAACTACGCCACGCTCACCAGCACACATTGGGGTGGCTATGTGCCTAATGGCAATCAGGCTCCCAAGCCTTTCCGCATAGCCGAACAATACCTCATCGTGGCCGAGGCTGCCTACAAATTGGGTAACACTGCTGATGCCCAAACCTACCTTAACACGCTTCGTCAATCGCGTGGTGTACCAACCACGAACCTAACAGGCGAAGATCTCTACGAAGAAATAAAGAACGAACGCGCCCGCGAACTGGCTTTCGAAGGTTTCCGACTTTGGGATTTGCGTCGTTGGAAACGAGGTGTACGCAAGCGTACGTTCCAAGGTGCAAAGGGCTATTACCAAGTTCCAGGCTCGTTCTACGCAGGTGGCTACAAGGTAGACATACAACCCGACAACAAGATGTTTGTGTGGCCGTTCCCCGATAACGAAGTGCAGATAAACCCGAACGTTAAGCAAAACCCTGGTTGGGATAAGCAATGAGACATACGTTAACAAAAAAACAAATACGCTATGTATAAGAATATAAAGATATGGGCTTTGCTCATCGTGGCATCGTTGGCAAGCGCATGCCAGAAAGATCTTACCTTGGGCGGAACAGAAGACATCGTTCAAGGCGAGACGCAGACGCTCACCCTCAAGCAAGAGGGCGAAACTAAGATGGTAAGCTTTGCTACACTTGGCCATGAATGGCAAGTGGAGAAGGGCTCTTACGATGCTTGGCTCACCGCAAAGAAAGTGGGACAGGCACTCGAACTAACGGCTATGGCTAACGAAGGTGCCGATGAACGCCAGGCCGAAGTGGTTCTGGCCACGCCCAGCGGTAAGCAAACGGTAACGGTTACGCAGTTTGGCACAGCACCTTTCATCTCTGTAGACGGTAGCAACGGTACGGCAATCTTCAACCATGAAGCACATACGGCCGTAGAGTTGAACGTTATTTCCAACTCGGATAACTGGCGTGTGGAGCAGGTAGACAAGGAAAAGAACACCTGGCTCACGTACGAAGTCGACCAAAAGCAACGCAAGTTGAGGCTAACCCTTACCTCCATCGACCGCAATAGTCCATGGGCGCAGAGCAGTCGAACCGAAAAGCTGTTCCTATCTAACGGCAATAAGCACTTCTTGCTCAACGTAACACAAAACGGATATGTGCAATTTCAGCTACCCGTATGGGATCTCGACAAGTTTGATTTAGCACGAGTTACCCAGCTGGAAGGCGAAAGAAACAACAGCCGAGATAGAAAATTCGAGATCGATTCTCTGTTGCCGTACAAGGAAGACTTGGATAAGGTATACTATGCGTTCCATTCTCCTGGCGAGCAATCTCCTCGTATATTCTACTATCCCAATTATCACACCAAGCAAATAGTAAGTGCTTGGCTGAAAGCACCTAAGGGGAAGGAATTCCAAAAAGAATCATACGACCCTTGGTTGAGGCAACAGAACTTCAAGTTGGGTAATAAACAGCGCGTTGCAACCGAAACACAGTACTACTGCGAAGAGGAAAATCAAACGCGATTGATGCACGTTTACGACGATCCCAACAACCTTAAGATGTTTGGTGGCATTTACAAGAGCCCCTGCATGAAGTATGTTGTGAGCTCGAACGAATTGAAAGTGGGCAGCAATGGCAAGGCTACATGCTTCCCCGTGTTTATTTCCGACCGCATGCACAACAAGTCGTTCAAGCTGAAAGAGGTGATCGAGTTCGAGAAGAAGCGAGGAATGAAGCCCGATTTCGAAAACCAATTCAACAGCGAAAAGATCACTACCACCACCGAAGACCCGAGTTGCAAGTACTCGCGCTTGCTTTTCGTACCCGAAAACGCTAGCTACGATGCGGGCTCACTGGCCAATGTGATTTACTTCTTTAACTGGCGAGGCGTTACACCCGAAGATATCGATGCGGGTTTGGTGGCCGATGCCGACCTCAGTGGTACCGTTGGCTCGTGCCAAGTGTTCTATATGGGTGGCGAAGTGCTATATAATCGCGAGGTGGAAGGCACTCCTGGCGTGTACGAATGGTACACCTATACCTTACCAACCAGCACAAGAAACGCCATCGAAGAGAAAGGTTACAGCTACTTCCGTGGCGACAATAGCGGCTTTGTTACCTACTTCCGTGGCGAGGCCGACCTCATCGACATGCGTCCGCAGCAAACGCGTACGGTCATCACTTACTATAAGAGTAAGCATTATGTTGACCTCATCAAGAAAACCCTCAACCTTTAGACATCCCATTCAATGAAAAAGTTCAGAAACATATATGCACTGGCGGCTTGCATGACGCTGGCGGTAGGCATGTTTTCGGCCTGTAACGACGACCTGCTATCCACGCAAAACAACCCTAATGCAGCCCAAACCACGGCCGACGATGCCTTTCCTTGGCAACCAGGTATGGCCTTTATCAAGCTGAAAGCTAGCGTAAACCCCAGCACGCGCGCAGCAACGCAGAGCGTAACACGTGCAAAGGTGTTCAACAACACCGACGTAAAGGTGGAGCAAGTGTTCGACATGACCAACGATTATGCCGATTTGAAACGTGCAAGAGGCCTCGACCGCTGGTTCGTCGTGAAGTTCGACAGCACCAAGAACGTTGAAGAGGTGATCAACGAACTGCTTCGCGACCCTGCCATCGAGAAGGCTCACGGCAACGTGCAGATTTCGCCCAACAAGGTGAAGTACACCTCTGCCACCCGCGCACCTATTCCCGAAAACAGGCTAAGGGCTGCGAACGACGGCACTGGATTCCTAAACTTCAACGACCCATACCTGAAATATCAGTGGCATTACACAACAACTATCCCCTCGTATGGCATGTTTAAGGAGGGTGCAGACGTAAACCTGTTCCCCGCTTGGCAAAAAGAGACGGGCGACCCCCATGTGGTTGTGGCCGTAATGGACTCGGGTATCGACTTCGAACACGAAGACTTGGCTGCCTCGGCATGGCAAGGTGTCGACTCGAAGACGGGTGAGAAAATACATGGACGTAACTTCTACGCTGCCGAAAGCGGTAAGGGCAGCCCCAACGTGATCGTCGCAGGCGGACACGGAACGCACGTGGCCGGAACCATTGCCGCACGAAACAACAACGGCGTTGGCGTTAGTGGTGTGGCAGGAGGTAATGGCGACAACAATTCGGGCGTACGATTGATGAGCTGCGAAATATACGGACGCGACGGCTACAACGAAACCGCCTCTACCGCCTACATCGTTAAGGCTTTCGAGTTTGCTGCCGAAAACGGTGCTTCCGTATGTAACTGCTCGTGGGGATATGCCTTCGACCGCAAGAAATATCTCAACAACGAGAACTTCCAAGCTATCTTCAAGAAGCAGTTCGACTTGCTTAAAGAGGGCATTAACTACTTTACCGACTATGCAGGATGCGACCCTCAGGGCAACAAAAAGCCTGGATCTTACATGAAAGGTGGCCTTGTTATCTTCGCATCGGGTAACGATTCGCAGTACGATATCGAAATGATACCTGCCTCATATCCCCGCGTGGTGGCCGTGGGAGCTACCAACAGCATGGGCATTCCCACCGATTACATGAACAAAGGACCATGGGTTGACATCCTTGCACCTGGTGGAACCACCGAGACGGGAGAAGTAATGAGGGGCGTATTAAGCACTGTGCCTAAGAATTTCGCCCAGTCTAAAACTGGCTCTACACCCAATACCGACTTCATTCTGCCCAACGATGGCAACTATGCATACGCCCAAGGCACGTCGATGGCTGCGCCCCACGTGTCGGGTATTGCCGCGTTGATTGTGTCGAAGTTCGGTAAAACCAACCCCAACTTCACCAACGAAGACCTTCGCCGACGCATACTCGGGGCTGTAAAGGCCACTAGTCCCTACGCCGTTAAAACCGATGCCAACCTCGCAGGCAAAATGGGTGTGGGCTTTATCGATGCCGATTTCGCCCTATCCGACCCAGAAACGCAGAAACCCGACGCACCCCAGGTGACCGTAACCGACTATTCAACGGATGCTACTCGTGGTTATTACGATGCTCGTATAACGTGGAAGGTAACCGCCGATGCCGATGCGCTGAACCCACAACACACGGCATTTGCCTACGATATACACCTATATAAGAAGGCCGACATGAGCAAAGCCGAGCAAAGCTTTACCCGTTATTCGTACGATAAGCCTGTTGGCACCGAGCTGGAGCAAGAGTTTACGGGGCTAGATACCGATGTAGACTATGTGGTAAAGATGTCGGCGCGCGACCGTTTCAACAATACTTCGGCCGATGTAACGGCAAACTTCAAGACGCGCCTTAACCATGCGCCCGTACTTGGCGGTGCAATGACCGACACGTTGCGCCTACTCGACACCCAACCTTACTACCATCAGGTGCTACCCGTAACCGATGAAGACGGCCACACATGGACCTACACCACCACGGCGCTGCCAAGCGGCGTTGAAATGAAACGTGTAGGCAACGCCTTAGACCTCTTTATAAAGGTTGGTTCTGTAGGCTCGTATGGCTTCGATGTGACACTTACCGACCAACTTGGCGGTAAAACCGTGCAGAAATTCGCCTATAAGGTGGTTTCGCACACAGCTCCAAAGCCCGCAAACACGCTTGGCGACGTGTCGTTGTTCGAGCAGGGCGAGGCCACACAAATCAATTTGGCCAACGCCTTTACATCTATGAGCGGTGGCGAGATGCAATTCTCGGCCACATCTAGCAACGATGCGGTGGTGAAAGCCACAGTAACGGGCACGCAACTAACGCTAACCCCTGGCAAAAAAGGCACGGCCACGATAACCCTCACGGCCATCGACGGTGGCAAACGCACCACAACAACCGTTCAGGTGCGTGTAACCGACAAGAACGCACCTGATGTGCACACCATCTATCCCATACCCGCGCACAGCTATATCAAGGCACTTATGCGCAGTGGAGTGGGTAAGGTGCAGGTTATCGTTACCTCTCTGCGTGGCCAAAAGCTTATCGATGAGACCTTAACGCCCGACAGTCGCACGCGCGAAATAACCTTGGGCATCGACCGACTTGCCCCTGGCACCTATTATCTGCTGCTCAAAACCGAGCGCATAACAAGCAAACACACCTTCATCAAGAAATAAACAGCACGCTATGAACAAGATATCAATGGCACTCCTCGTCCTTGGCGCAAGCCTTGCGATGAACGCCACGGCGCAAAGTCGCATACTCCCTGTGCTAGAAGCCACGCCCGATGCACGCAGCGCAGCCATGGGCGGTGCCCTGCTAGGCAATGCCAATCAAATGCATATTTACTCTAACCCCGCCGCCCTTTCTTTTGGCGAAAAGCGTTTTGTGGCCGACCTGTCTGCCGAAGCGCAGCCTAAGACCGACGATGGCCGACTGATGCAATACAACTTTGCCACGGGTTATCGCTTCGCCAATCGTTCGGCATTGATGGCAGGCGTGCGTTACCTTGGCGGATTAACGGTTCCCTCGGTGAATGCAGTGGGCGAACCGGATAAGGTTTCACCCTACGATATGGCCATAGACTTAGGTTATTCGTTCGCTGTAACACCCGAAGTGGCCGTGTATGCCACTGCCACCTACGCCCGAAGTTATGCTGCAACCAGTGCTAACGCCTTGGCTTTCTCCGCAGGTGCAGCCTATCAGAAGGCGTTTAACATCTGCCCAGCCGTGCCCACTACGTTAACCGTTGGCGCGCGACTGATGGATTTCGGTAAGTCGGTGAAGTTCAACGATACGGGTATACCCCAAAGTCTGCCCACTTCGGTAGTGGTTGGTGGAGACTGGGCCGTGAATTTCGCCCCGCAACACGCCCTTACCTACGCCCTTTCGTGTCGTTATTTCACCCCGAAAGATGCTAGCGAAACCTTGCTTTCTGGTGGTCTGGAGTACAGCTACAACCGTATGCTCTCTGCCCGAGTGGGTTATCAGTACGCCGACAAGGGTTCTAATGCCCTCACTTTCGGTGCTGGTGGCGAGTTGTCGGGCTTTAAGCTCAACGTGGCCTACCACCATGCCTTTGCCGATTATGGTGTAGATGCCCTGATGGTAGGCGTAGGTTACGCCTTCTAGCATCATTCAACGACGTGCGTTGTATCGGAAACAACGTGCAATAATCACAATAAGCGAAAGCCATGTCTTGCCCCAATTGCGGTAAAGATGTGGCTTTCGCTTTTGTATGATGTAAGTTTGGTGGTTCGAAATAGCAGACGATTGTGTGGGCTGGATTTCGGATTGCCATTGGCGCACGTGTGTGTTTTAGCCCTTATCTTTAATCGCCTTCGATTTGTTCTTTTTGTTTTAGAATTCTAAAACATCACCATTTGGAGAGCCACAAACATGCCTTTGCAGCATGCTTTTACGTAAAACACTTTGTTATCGCTAAGATGTACGCCTGTTCCATGTCATCTGGAATCCTGTTCCAGTTAAGATGGAACCCCGTTCCAGATGATATGGAACAGGCGTCCAGCTTAGCTGGAATGCCACATGCAGTGTAAAATGGTAATTCAATAGCATAAAAACGGCATTTTGAAAGGTGGTTTTGCGTTTCGTGGTTAGGTGGTATTGACAAAGTGTTTTCAGGTCGGGTGGGGGAGAGTGGCCTTGTTGTTGCTTTGCTTGTTGCTTGCAACCTACCTGAAAGAAGAAACGGTTTCTTGGCATGTTCTTACACGCGCGTGCACGCGTTCATCTTTATATAGGCTGGGAATTTTGTGCGGTAGATACCCACTTCGCTAGCTAATGAGAGCATGATGCAGCGATCGTCCAGGGTGGTTTTCTTTTCTCGCTTTGCGTAAACCATGTTCTTATGCACGTAATCTGCGTGTTTCGTGAAACGGATAAATCTTAGCCTTCTGTCATTTGGTTGCTGATAAATACGCTGTTACACAGCCTTTGGCGTTCTGGTTGTTAAATTTTAAGGACGATTTATACAGGCTTTATGTATTAAATAATATTAAAACTATAAACTAAATAGTGTACTTATGCTTTCGTTTGCTTTCTTTTTGCTTATCTTTGCATCATAAACAATCAGTTAAAGCGATGTCGGATACGGCCGACATAAGCTTTTAACCTGCCACAAGGCCTATCGTAGGACGCCATGGACAAACCGCATGACATGTATAACCTATAAACGGAAAAAACGCAACGCGCATTTACCTACGTTTCCTACCCACGGCTACAAGGCAATGACAATAATCAAACTTCATCCCCAGCAATGGGGAAACATAACTTAATAACATGACCGTTATGAGAGGAAAAGGGTTTTATCTCGCGGTGCTTCTTGCACTGCTGCTCTCGCCCTTGTGCTTGCAGGCGCAGCAAACGGGCGAAAGAACAATCGTGGGCTCGGTTATCGACGCTGCCACCAATGAGGCCTTACAGGGCGTTACGGTGCTGGCGAAAGGCAGCGGAGCAGGAACAACCACTGATGTCAATGGTAATTTCTCGTTGCGATTGGCACGAACAGACAACGTTTTGCTGTTTTCGTATGTGGGTTATGCCTCACAAAGCGTGAACGTAGCTGGCAAACAAAACATCACCGTAACAATGAGCGAAACGGCAAATGCCGTTGGCGAAGTGGTTGTGGTGGGCTACGGAACGCAGAAGAAGAAAGACGTGACGGGCGCCATTTCGGTGGTCGACATGAAAGAGGTGAACAAGCTGTCGGCATCTACCTTGGCCCACGCCTTGCAAGGACAAGTGGCAGGTGTAGACGTAACTAGCTTTTCGGGTTCGCCTGGTTCGGGAATAACCGTTCGCGTGCGTGGAATTGGCACGCTAAACGATTCTGATCCGCTCTTCGTGGTAGACGGAATGATGGTGGGAGATATCAATTTCCTCAACACTTCCGACATTGAGAGCGTGCAAGTGCTAAAAGACGCTTCGGCAACAGCCATCTATGGCGCGCGCGGAGCTAACGGCGTGGTGATTATAACCACTAAACGCGGCTCGCAAGGCAAAGCTACCATCAACCTTTCGGCCTATTATGGCATACAAAACGTATGGCGTAAGAACAACGTTTGCGATGGTCCCACGTGGGGAATGTTGCGTAACGAGATGCAGGCAGCCTTGGGACAGGTGCCACTTTTTGAAGACGTGCGCTCGCTTCCCACAGTAGACTATTTCGATGCCATACTACACAAGAACGCACCCGTAAAGAATGCCGACCTATCTGTACAAGGTGGCACCGACAAAGCTAACTATTACCTCAGTCTGAACGGCTTTTCGCAAGACGGATTGATGATGAAGACGGCCTTCGACCGCGTTACGCTGCGTGCCAATGGCGAGTTTAAGGCCAACGATTGGCTAACGCTTGGCGAAAATATCACGCTGGTGCGCACCCGCCAAAACGGTACATTGGAGAACGACGAGTGGACGAGTCCGATGATGACGACCTATACTCGCGACCCGATAACACCCGTGCGCAACGAAGACGGCAGCTTTACCAAGTCGACATTTAGCGACATTCACAACCCCGTAGCCACTATCGAATATAACAATCCCGAAAACCTTGTCTATCGGGTACTAGCCAATGTTTACGCCGAAGTTTCGTTCTTCAAGGGACTTAAGTGGCGTTCAACCTATTCTACCGAGTACTCAAACAACGAGTACGCTAACTATACGCCCGTGTACTACGTGTTCGCGGCACAGCAAAATGCCAAGGAAAACAGCATAACCAACTCTACATATAGCACCTATATGCGCCAATTTACCAACACGCTTACCTACGATACGCATCTGGGCGATCACGCCTTGCAAGCCATGATAGGCTGCGAGAGCTACGCCGTTACGTATAAGAGTTTACAAGCATCGGTAAAGAACGTGCCCAGTAACGATCCCTCGGTGATGTTTATCAACAACGCGCGCAACAAAGACGCAGCGGCAGCCGCCAAGGGCATAACTACGCAACACAAATTGTTGTCGGGTATGGCGCGAATAAATTACAACTACCTGGAGCGTTACCTCTTTACGGCCAACATGAGGCTAGATGGTTCGTCGAAATTCTTACGCGGACACCGCTGGGGTGTTTTCCCCTCAGTATCGGCAGGATGGCGAATAACCGAAGAACCCTTTATGAAAGACCAGAAAGTGTTTAACAACTTGAAGCTGCGTGCTGGCTGGGGACAGATAGGTAACGAGGGTAGCGTAGACGCCTACTCGTATGCCACGTTTGCATCAGCGGGTTCTAACTACGTGTTTGGTGGAAAGCTGATGCCAGGATTTAGCTTTAACAGCACGGGTAACAGCGAATTGAAGTGGGAAACGTCGACAACGGCCAACCTTGGACTTGATTTCGCCGTGCTAGACGGTAAGTTGTCGGGTACAATTGAAGTGTTCGACAAAACCACGAGCGACATGTTGCTGCGCGTTCCTGTACCTGGACAGGTGGGAATTGCTGAACCGCCATTCCAAAATGCAGGTAAAATGCGCAACCGCGGATTAGAACTGTCGTTGCAATATCGCAACTACGACCATCCCCTGGGTTACTCGGTGGGGGCTAACTTCACCACCATCTCTAACCGCGTGTTAGATCTGGGCGCTGATGCCTATATCGAAGGGGCGCATTTCATGAACTCGGTGTACCTTACACGTACCATCGTGGGCAAGCCTATGGCACAATTCTATGGTCTAAAGACCGATGGACTGTTCCAAAACTGGGATGAAGTGAATGCCCAAACGGCACAAAAGAACGTGGCTCCAGGCGATGTTCGCTACAAGACCGTTAATAAAGACGACCTGATGGCACCAGAAAACTACACCTATTTAGGAAGTCCGCTGCCCAAGTTCTCTTACTCGCTCAACGGCAGCTTATCGTATAAAGGATTCGACCTAAGCCTACTTCTACAAGGCGTTTACGGCAATAAGCTGTACAATGGTCCGTCGACTTACAGCCTTTCTACGGGTAACTTGAGCTATAACTTTTCGCGCGACATGGTTAATCGCTGGCATGGCGAAGGCACGCAGAACGACGCACGCTACCCACGTATGGGTGGAACAGACAGCAACAACTCTATCTTGCAAAGCGATCGCTATCTGGAAGACGGTTCTTACCTGCGTATAAAGATGCTGCAAGTGGGCTACGAGCTGCCAGCAGCTTTGGTGCGCAAGGCCAAACTTACCAAGGCGCGGGTGTATCTCAATGCTCAGAACCTATATACGTTTACCAAATATACAGGACTTGACCCCGAAATAGGCATGCGGGGCGGAGAAGATCCTCTCGATATTGGCGTGGACCGCGGTTATTATCCTACACCCCGACTGTACTCTGTGGGGTTGGAGGTATCGTTCTAAACCGCGGTTCAGCCTCCCTTTTACATCCATTATATTACACAATAACCTAAACCGCAACGAAAATGAAGCGATACCTTATATATATAATGATGCCGATGGCAATGGGCTTTGCAGCTTGCGACCCCGAAGGTTTTCTCGATACGCCAGTGCCTAGCATCGACCAAAATACGTTCTTTGCTAACGAGAGCGCGGCCAAAAGCACGCTTGTGGGGGCATACGACCCTGCTGGCTGGATGGGTTACATACAATATTTAGAGTGGGCCATTGGTGATGTGGCCTCCGACGACGCAATAAAAGGCGGCGGCGGAGATAGCGACCAGCCCGAGATGTACGACATCGAGCACTTCCGTGCCTCGCCCGAGATGGAACAACTATCAACGGCGTGGCAACAACAATATGAAGGCATCAACCGCGCCAACCGCGTTATCCAAGGCGTTAAGGGAAATACCAACATCAGCGAGGCAGCACAACGCCGCTTCATAGCCGAAGCCCGCTTTATGAGAGCTTATTATCACTTCTGCCTAATGAAGGTTTTCGGCCCCGTTCCGTTGGTAGACCATCTGCTGGAACCATCCGAATACAAGGGCGGAAGGGCCTCGATGGAGGCTTGTTGGGCTTTTTTGGAGGACGATTTCAAGGCTGCCATGCAAGAATTGCCCCATAAGAAAGACCAGCCCGCAGAGGATTTGGGTCGCGCGACATGGGGTGCGGCTGCCGCTTTCCTCACCAAATGCTACATCTGGCAAGAGAAATGGAAGGAAGCCGAAGCCTTAGCTAAGGAGATTGTAGCATCGGGCGATTATAGTTTACAGCCCAATTACGGCGACCTCTTTACCATCGCTACCGACAATGGCGTAGAGTCTGTGTTCGATATTCAGCTTAAAGACTTCAACATGACGCAATGGGGCGACGAGAACGAGGGTAGTATGATTGAGATATACCAACGCTCGCGCGACGACCGCAACGGCGGATGGGGTTTCGATCAGCCAACGCAGAACCTTTATGATGAGTTCGAAGCAGGCGATCCACGTCGTGAATGGACCATCATTAAGCATGGCGATGTGCTGTGGAAGGGTACTGATGACGAGGAAACCATTTACACCAACTACGACCCCGTGCATAATCCCGATGCGCCAGCTGTGGGCTATTGTCGTCGTAAAGGTACGTTGCCCAAGAGTCAGCGTCCGTCTATGGAAGATGCGGCAAGTCTTAACGTGCGGGTGATACGTTATGCCGACGTGCTACTTTGGCAAGCCGAAGCGGCTGCGCACAATGGTAGCGATTGGCAAACGCCACTTAATGCCGTGAGAAAACGTGTGGGATTGGGCGAAAGTCCTTATAAGAGCGACCCCTTGAAAGCCGTTTATCATGAGCGACGCGTTGAGTTGGCTATGGAGAGTCATCGCTATTGGGACCTCGTTCGAACAGGGCGTGGCAACTTGATAGAAGGCTATACCGACAACAAACGCTATCTGCCCATACCGCAATCGGAAATAGGATTGAATCCGAACCTTACACAGAACCCATATTAGGGGCAGGAGTTAAGGAGTTATGGAGTTAAGGAGTTAAGCCAGAAGCTTTCTAGTGAGTAGTAAAGGAGTAAGGAGTAAAGTAGTAAGGCTGTTAAGGAGTTAAGCCAGATGCTTAGTTGCGTTAGCTATTTTTTACCTTTTCACACTTTCATCCTTTCAACTTTCCACCTTTTCACCCTTTCACTTCACTCCTCGTTTCCCCTTTGAAGAGGGGGCGAGGGTGAGGTTAAAAAATACATTAATCCAACCAAACAACACATACGACAATGAATGCCAAACATAGTATATTCGCTCTTGCGGTGGCTGCGATATGCTTCGCCGCTTGCGAACCACAAGAAAGTAAAACGGGGAAGATGGGGCCAGGCCCCTCGAACCCGCGTATAACGATAAACGATAGCGACCCCTACAATCCCGTTTTCAAGGCATGGGCCGACAACGGCTTTATTTATAGCTGGGATATGGGTAACGGACAGGTTATTGCACCTGGCCGCGACACCGCAACGGCTTATTACCCGCTGCCAGGAAACTACAACGTGAGCGTTACCATCTATGGAGAAGGGGCGCAAGAGGTTAGCGCCGATACGACATACACCATCACTTCGGCCGACCCCACTATGGCAGAGAAACCGCTTTGGAAAGAACTGACTGGTGGAGGAAAGGGTGCGACATGGGTGTATAACACCGATACGCAGACAGGAAAGCCTGATTATTGCTATCAAACCACAGGCGACTTGGTGAATTATCCCAACAACTGGATGCCATCGTCTAGCTGGGGACAGTGCGATAGGATAACGCCCGACATCAAGGGAGAAATGGTTTTCGATCTCAATGGTGGCGTTAACTACACCTATCATCATGTGGCGGGCGACGCTGGCGTAAAAGGCACGTTCGTGTTAGATGTTGAAAAGCGCACGCTAACAGTGAAAAATCCCTACATCCTAGACCATGCCGCAAGCTGTACGCAGGCTGCCGCAACGGCTACGGGCGTATATCGGATAATGAAACTTACCGAAGACGAACTTGTTCTTTGGCAAATGCAGAAGGCGCCAACCTCTGATCCCGGATCGGGAGAAGGCTGGGGATGGAGCTTCAAGCGAAAGAAATAATCTCTAAATCCAAACGATAACACCGCAATCGTTGAAAGTTATCGTGCCAAATGGGCACAGAAGGACTTGTAAACGACATGCGTTCTTTGACATCTTGCACAACAACCACACCCCACAAACATTGCAGAAGAACAGTTGGAGTTGGCCCTCACATGACCGTGTAGCAGCCGAAAACGAAAACAAAAACAACAAATCCGAAGCAAAAACAAACCAAATTGTGTATCTTTGTGAGGTAGAACAATATCATATCATCGAATTATGGAACAGCATAACACACAGGCAGACAACATCGTTTTTCAGGAAGAACGACTGCGGACGATTGCCGAGAAGCTGGAACGAGAGGGTAGAATTGTTACGAAAGACTTGGTAGACGAACTCAATGCCACGCCCGTGACACTGCGAAAAGACCTCTTGTTGCTAGAAAAACGTGGTTTATTGAAGCGCACCCACGGTGGAGCGGTGAAGGTAAACAGGCTTTATCCAGGTCAGGCACTTAACGAGAAGGAGAAGATTAACCTCGAAGAGAAAATCAGGATTGTGCGTAAAGCCGCCACTTTTGTGGCCGAAGGCGACACCATCATCCTCGATTCGGGGTCTACAACCAGTCTTTTGGCCAAAGAACTACGCAACTTTAAGCGCCTTGTGGTTATCACCAACGCCCTAAATATTGCTAGCGACCTGAGCGATACTAATGTAGAGGTTATCGTTGTGGGTGGAAATCTGCTCAAGATGGCCGCTACAATGGTGGGCCCATTGGCTGATGACACGCTCAGAAAAGTGTCGGCCGACAAGCTTTTCATGGGTGTCGACGGCGTAGACATGAACATCGGGCTAACCACGCCCGACATCAATGAGGCCAAAACAAGTCGGGTGATGATGGAATCGGCAGGCGAAGTGTTTCTTTTAGTAGACGCTTCCAAGTTCGGTAGGCGCAGTTTGGGCGTTATTTCGCCTCTAAGCGCCATCGACAAGCTTATCACCACCAAGCACCTAAGTGAAGAAGAGTTCCAGCAATTGAACGAAAACGAAATCGACGTATTCATGGTGTGAGGCCCTCCAACTGTTCTCAGGGGTGGTTGTGTGCGAGATGCAAGGATGAAAGAATTGCATTTAACATAAAAACAACGATAAGAAATGAGAACAATGAAAATGTTTTTGGCTGTGGCTTCACTTGCCGTGGTCACGGTTGGGGCTAAGGCCCAAAGCAAGGTTTATCCCCAAGCCGTAGACGACCAGCTCGTTATCCAAGGCGACAAATGTGGTTGGGACGCTGGCACTGTGCACACTTTCTCGGTGGTTGAAGCCAACAAAGACGGCTACAAGTATTGGGGCTACTATGGCCTCGACCATTACGAAAACGACGTGCACTTCCGTAAGGCGGGACTGGTGCGCAGCAATAACCTCACCGATTGGGTGAAATACGAGGCTAATCCCATAATTGCAGCCAACTGCCGATGGCCCACTGTGGTGATGAGTGACGGCAAGTTCTACATGTTTTATGCCGAGTATAAGGGCCCAAATAAGGATAGTCGCGTTGTGATGGCCGAGAGCGAGAACGGCATCGACTTTGATAACAAGCGCGTAGTGGTGCCTTATGCCGATGGGCAACAAAACCAAAACCCCTTTATTTACTTTAATAAGAACGACGGCTTTTTCTACCTTTTCTATTATAATGGTACCGAAAGGGCGAAGACCAACCCACGTTGGAACGTGATGGTAAAGAAAAGCAAACGTGTGGCCGACCTGCCACAGCAAAAGAGTTACGAAGTGGTTACATCCAACAAAACCTTAGCCGCACCATCCGTAGCCTACCATGGCGGAACATATTACCTGCTCGTAGAGGAGTTTAGCGATGATACCCACACCAAATGGGTTACAAATGCTTTCTCGTCTAAGGAGGTAGACCGTGGCTACCAACGCGTAACCAACAACCCCGTGCTTTACAAAAACGACGCCTGCGCATTCCAATATGTGCTCGACGGACAGCTTTACGTAACTTATTCGCACTGCACCGACCTTTCGAAAGGCCAATGGGTTATGCGCATGATGAAAACCAAATAAAGGCGAAACGCCATCTGTAATGTATCATTGCAGGCATGTACGCCTCGCATGTACATGCCTGCACAATAGCTAATGAATATGTCAACCAATAAGTTTCTTACCGAAATACTGGAACAACCTGCTGCCATTGGCAACATTCTCCACTTCTATACCGCCCCCGAAGGCCTAGAACTCTTGCGCAAAATCAAGGAAGCCATCGCCCAACGCAACATTCGCGACGTGGTATTTACGGGTATGGGCAGTTCGTTCTTTATCTCTTCTGCAGCTGCAAGCTTGTTTAATCAGCGGGGCATTCACGCCCATTACATCAACACAAGCGAACTATTGCACTACAATCTTTCGTTGCTCAATCGCCCCACGTTGCTGGTTTGCGCCTCGCAGTCGGGCGAAAGCTACGAGATAAGAGAGATTTTAGAGCGTCTGCCACAGTCGGTGTTCTGCGTGGGCATTGTTAACGAAGAGGATAGTGCACTTGCTCACAAGGCCGATGTTGCCCTGTTGTGCAAGGGTGGACGTGAAGAGATGACCTCAACCAAGACCTACGTGCTCACCTCTTTGGCTGCTTGCATCTTGGGATTATATCTCAGCGACCGTTGGAACGCCCATACGCAACGCCAGTTGGCGGCCTTGCAGACCAAGTTTGAAGACATGTTGGCAAGCCATGACGAGTGGTTGGGCAAGGGACTCGACTTCCTTGGCGACCTCACCACACTGCAAATCATCGCCCGTGGCCCGTCGTTCTCCACTGCCAGTCAAAGTGCCTTGATGTTTAAAGAGGCCACCCATATTGCCGCAACAGGTATCTTGGGGGGCGAGTTTAGGCACGGACCGATGGAAATGGTTGCCCCAGGCTTTAAGTCGGTGCTGTTCGCGTCCGAAGGACGTACGTTCGAACAAAGTCTGAAGATGGCCGAAGACATTGCAGGCTTTGGCGGACGCGTGTGGCTTATCACCAATTCGCGCGACACGGCGCAGCATGTTACGGACAAGATACTGCCCGTTTACGTAGACGAACAAGACGAATTTCTGTTCTCCATATTAAGTATCGTACCCTTGCAACTCTTCATCGACGAGTATGCCAAGCGTCACGGCTTCGAGGCGGGCAGTTTTTCGCGTGGTGCAAAGGTAACCGTAACCGAATGAAAGGAGGGTGCACGATGAGCAACAATGGACAAAGGCAAACCGTTCTATTGGGCATCACGGCCTTGATATACGTGGTGTTTGGCCTTCTAACGTCGGTTATAGGCGTGGCCATCGACCGTTTTCAGGTGCAGTATGGTGTGTCGCTAGGTGTGGCCGCCCTGTTGCCCTTGGCCTTTTTCTTGGCCTACGGACTAACGTCGATACCTTTTGGCTTGCTCACCGACCGCTTCGGGGCAAAGCCTGTGTTGCTTTTGGGTACGGCGTTGATGGGCACTGGTTCTGCCCTTTGCTACCTCAGTGCCGAGGCGTGGGCTGTTATCGTGTCGGTGTTTCTCATCGGTACGGGTGTAACGGCTGTGCAGATAGCGGGCAATCCCTTTATTCGGGTGCTCGATCAACCAGCTCGCTACACGTCTAACCTAACCCTCATCATCGGCATTGGTGCTTTAGGTTACGCCCTTAGTCCGCTCATCGTGCCCATTTTGCAAGCCAACAACCTAAGTTGGACCACCATTTACTTGCTTCTGGCAGTGGTTAATGCCGTGATATTCGTGGTGGTAGCCCTCGCGAACTTCCCAAAAGCCACCACCAATGCCGACGAACGGCTGAACCTCGGTAAGCTTTTCCAGCTCTGTCGCAACCCTTTGGTGCTGGTTTATGCCTTGGGCATCTTTCTCTACGTAGGTGGCGAGGTGGGCGTTTCGTCGTACATCATCACCTTTATGAACAACGTTCACCACCTCAGTAACGATCAATCGTTTTGGCCCGAACCAACATTTATGCACCAACTATTCCCTTCAAAAACAGCCCTTATTGTGGCTTTGTTCTGGCTTTTGCAAGCCGTGGGCAGGTTGGTAGCGTCGGCCTTGATGCGTAGGGTAAGCGAACGTGCGGTCTTCATCGTGCATAGCGCCCTCACCGTGGTGGCATTGGTGGTGGCCATGATGGGTAGCGAAGGCGTGGCCTTAGTGTCGTTTGCCTTTGTGGGTTACTTCACTTGCGTGTCGTTCACAGCCATATTCAGTGCCGTAATCAACAGTTTTAACCACGATCACGGCATGCTCTCGGGCATTTTAGGCACAGCCATTGTGGGCGGAGCCTTCATTGGCTGGCTTGTCGGTGTTGTTGGCAACGCTCATGGCATGGTTTGGGGCATGGCGGTAAATGTCGTTGCCTTTGCATACGTTATGGCTGTGGCCGTGTGGGGAAAAGGAAAACATCTAAGTTAGGCCTCACTCACGCCCTCTTGGAGAGGGGTTGAGGCTTTCTTTGGTCAATTCTCATAAACTTAAAACAACAATGAACAATATCATTATAGGTGTAGACCTAGGCGGAACGAAGATAATGACGGGTGCCATCGATGCTGCCGATGGTCGTGTTATCGGTACGCCGATTAAGATTGCAACGCAAAGTCATCTGCCGAAAGAGCAGATTGTGGAGAACATCGCACAATCAATTAGACAAGTGATGACCGATAACGGACTTCAAAAGCAAGACGTTATGGGCGTTGGTGTGGGGTCTACAGGACCGCTCGACCTAGACCTTGGTTTGGTTTTAGATTGTCCGCAGCTACCCACCATGCAGCATTTCGCCTTGCGCGAGGCACTGCAACAGGCTGTAGACTTACCTGTGGCCCTCAACAACGATGCCAATTGCTTGGTGTTGGGCGAGGCCGTGTTTGGCGCCGCACGAAATAAACGCGTTGTTCTAGGCTTCACCCTTGGCACAGGTATTGGCTGTGCGCTGGTGGTAGACGGTAAAATATGGAACGGTGCCACAGGTACGGCGGGCGAGATATGGTGTTCGCCCCATGGCACAGGTATCATCGAAGATGCTATTTCTGGGCAGGGCGTGGCCAAAATCTATAAGCAGATAGCCCATGTCGATGCCTCTTCGCTGGAAGTTTATCAGCGTGCGCAGCAAGGCGAACGTCATGCGCTCGATGCTTGGGAAACCTTTGGCCAACATCTGGCCGTGCCTTTGGCCTGGTGCATCAACCTCATCGACCCCGATGTGGTTCTGCTTGGCGGGTCTATCGCTACCGCCCATCCCTTCTTCATGCCTGCCATGATGCGCGGTTTGCATGCGCACATCTGTCCGTTGCCTGCCCAACGCACCCCCATCGTGATGGCTTCGTTGGCCGACAATGCAGGTTTTGTGGGTGCGGCATGTCTTATGCGCCCTTCGTCTAACCCTTAACCCAACCCCATTTTGATAATGAGAATAAAGTCTTTGCTCGTATGCCTGTGCTGCTTCATGGTGGCGCACGCTTCCAACAACAACCTGAAAGATGGCAAACAGTTGCTAACGCAATGGCAAATGCAGTCTACTATGCGTGTGCCACAAGCGGGTAGCGTGTTGTCTTTACGTACTTATAAGCCCCAACGTTGGCACAATGCCACCGTGCCCACAAGCGTATTGGGGGCTTTGGTGAAAGAGAACGTGTACCCCGATCCACACTTCGACCTCAACGACCTTCGCATACCCGATGCCTCCGACGACCTAAACCGCCGATTGGGACTTAGTAAGTACTCGCATATTAAAGGTGTGTCAAACCCCTTTAAGCATCCCTATTGGTTCCGCACGCAGTTCTCCATACCCGCAAGCGAGCGCGGAAGACGCGTGTGGCTCAACTTCGACGGCATCAATTATCGGGCCGATCTATGGGTGAATGGCAAGCAAGTGGCCAACAAAACGCAGATGGCGGGCATGTTCTTGCGCTTTAAATACGATGTCACAGCCCTTGTTTCGGCAGACAAACCTAACGTGGTGGCCGTGAAGATATATCAGGTAGACAACGTGGGTACACCCCGTCCAGGCTATCTCTTCACCCCCTTTGGCCCAGGTAGAGGTCAGGGAGAAGAGATTTTCAGAGATGTCACCCTCAAATTCATGGCAGGTTGGGATTGCTCGCCCGTTGTACGCGACCGCAATATGGGACTTTATCAAGACGTGTACTTAACTTACACCGATGATGTGAAAATTGAAAACTCCTATATCGTTACCAACCTGAACCTACCCGATACCACAAAGGCCAGCATATCGGTGCAAACCGAATTGCGAAACGCGGGTAACAAACCCCAAACGGGTGTGTTGCGCGGACGCATCAACCTGCTAAAAGAAATAGACTTTCATACTTATAAAAAGCAGATGCCAGGCCAAATGCCCACCATCGCCTTTGAAAAGCGCGTCACCATACCCGCTGGCAAAACCCTCACCGTTAACTTTTCGCCCGAAGAGTTTGCACAGCTCAACGTGCAAAATCCCCACTTATGGTGGCCCAATGGTTATGGTTTGCAACATCTTCACCGCCTAGATCTCTCGTTTGAAGTGGGCGGTAAGGTGTCCGACACGCAGTCCACCACCTTCGGCATACGCCAAATAACCTCCACCTTGAAAGAACGCGATGGCGAACATGGCCGTATTTTCTGGGTGAACGGCCAGCGCATATTCTGTCGTGGCGGCTTTATTCAGCCCGACATGCTGCTCGACATGAATCCCAAACGCATGTACGACGAGGCCCGACTACTGGCTAATGCTGGCGTAAACATGATTGCCAACGAAGACATGCCTTCGCCCCCAGAGGCCGTTATGGAAACTTACGACAAGTATGGACTGCTGATGTGGGAGGTGTTTTTCCAATGCTGGACTAGCTATCCTGGCGAACCATCTTTCAACAATCCCACCGATACGCGCCTTGCACTGCGTAACATGTACGATGTGGTGAAGCGTTATCGCAACCATCCCTCGTTGGCGCTGTGGTGTATGCAGATAGAAACCATCGTGCGCGAAGAACTCTACGTGCCCCTACGCACTTATATCAAGCAGCACGACCCAACTCGTCCTTTCATTGCAACGTCTAGTCATGGTTGGGATGTAGACAAACTTACGCCCTACATCAAGCCCGACTTGCCCACAGGCATGACCGACGAGAACGAACCCGACTACACTTGGTATCCCCATCCTTACTATTATAATAAGGTGTTGGAGGTGAAAGACCAGATGTTCCGCAACGAAATGGGTGTTCCTGCCGTATCAACGCTCGAGAGTATGAAGAAGTATGTGTTTGATTTAGGTAAGGGGCCGCGCAACGCACACTACCCGCTCGACAAGGTTTGGGCCTATCACGATGCTTGGGATTCTATCTGTTGTCCGCCGTCAAGCTACGCCTTCAAACCCTACGACAACGCCATTCGTCAGCAGTTTGGTCAGCCCTCGTCGGCCGAAGACTACATCCGTTGGGCGCAATACATCAACGCGGGCAGCTATCGGGCCATGTTCGAGGCAGCCAACCACCGTATGTGGGACATAACCACGGGTGTAATGCTTTGGAAACTCAATGCTACATGGCCACAGGTGTTATGGCAAATCTACGATTGGTTCCTCAATCCAAACGCGGGGTACTACTATACCAAGAAGGCATTAGAGCCCTTGCACATACAGATGAACGAACACAACCGTATGGTGAGCGTTATCAACACGATGCATAAGCCACAAACCGACATCACCGTGAACGTGAAAGTGTACGACACCAACCTCAACGTGGCTTGGCAACAAACGGTTCCACAGCGTGCGTTTGATTCCGACTGCTTTACCGAACTCTTTGCCGTGCCTGTGCCGCAGGGTGTTAGCAACGTGCACTTCGTTCGCCTACAACTCGTAGACAAGCAAGGCCGCATCGTGTCGGACAACTTCTATTGGCAAACGGCCGATGGCAAAAACGATTTCCGCGAACTAACGCGCATGCCCAAGGTGCCCTTGAAGTTCGACACGCGAACAACACAACGTGACGGCGACATGATCATGACCATTAAGGTAAAGAACCCCTCTACACAGCTGGCCTTTATGCATCGCTTATACATTGCCAAAGGCGAGGGTGGGGCAGAAGTGCTTCCCACAGTGTGGAGCGACAACTTTATCACCCTCTTCCCTGGTGAAGAACGCGAGCTTACTGCCACCTTTGCACGGCAAGACCTCGATGGCAAGCAGCCCGTTCTTGTGCTGGATGAGATGCAATAAAAGAAGGCCTCACCCCCAACCCCTCTCCAAAGGGAGAGGGGAGTGAGTGCTCTTGCCGCTTGGGTCGTAAGATGGAGGTTTGTAAGTCGATTTACTGTTCCAAGTGAAAACTCTTAAAAGTGAAGGGGTGAGTGGGTGAAAAGGTGAAAAAATGACTAACGCACCGATGCCTTTGGCTTAACTCCATGGCCTCTAAAAGTGAAAGAGTGAAAAGGTGAAAAAATGACTAATGCCACCTATACATTTGGCTTAACTCCTTAACTACTCAACTCCATTACTGCCTTACTCCTTTACTCCTTACTCCTTTACTACTCACTAGAAAGCATTTGGCTTAACTCCATTACTGCCTTACAGCTTTACTCCTTACTCCTTTACTACTCACTAGAAAGCATTTGGCTTAACTCCTTAACTCCCCCTAACTCCTTAACTCCTCAAAAATAACTCCTTAATTAAAATAATATGCATAAATCAATTTTAGTTCTATTGCTGTCTTTACTGTTCGCCGCATGCGCCAAAGACAGCGGAATGGCACCGTTAGACGAAACACAATACCCCAAACCCGATGCCAAGAAAGTTCTTACGGGTTCGTTCGTTACCTTCTACGACAAAGATAATTGGGCACCATACCAATGGAGCAGTTTGCTAGAAGGCATGAAGAAGATAGGCATGCGTACCGTTATCGCCCAGTTCTCGGCCCACGACCAACAAGTGTGGTTCGATACGAACGAAACTTTTGTTACGCAAAAAAGTAAATATGCCTTGGGTAGGTTGCTCGCTGCCGCTGCCGAAAAGGGTATGGAAGTGTATGTTGGCCTTTATTTCGACGAGAGTTATTGGAAAAATCAAACCTCCGAAACATGGCTCGACGAACATGCCAACCGATGCAATCGCATGGCAACTGAGATTAATGCGCTCTTCGGTACACAATCTGCATTCAAGGGTTGGTATATTCCGCACGAGCCCGAGCCCTACGCCTACAACACCGAAGAGAAGATGAACCTCTTCAGAACGCACTTTGTAGACCGCATTTCAAACCACTTGCACCAGCTTAACAATAAGCCTGTGTCCATCGCTGCTTTTTGGAATAGCGAACTAAGCACACCCGAACAGCTGAAAACCTTCATGTCGCAGTTGGGCAAATGCAACCTGCAAGTAATTATGTTGCAAGATGGCGTAGGTGTAGAACATGTGTCGCTCGACCGTCTAGAAACCTATTACAAGCATGCCGAAGCGGGTTTGTTTGGTGATGGCTCTGCCTTTAAGGGCGAATTTTGGACCGACCTCGAAACCTTTAACAAGGATAATACTCCTGCACTCATCTCGCGCGTGGCACAACAGCTAAGCATCGAAATGTCCATACCACGCATAACGCGTGCCGTATCGTTCGACTATTACTCCAACATGTGCCCCACTGGTCCCTTCGGACGTAAGGCCCAGAAGCTTCGCCAAGATTATTTAAACTTGGTGAAGACAGGTAAATAAAATGCTCAATACCTCAAAATAGCCTCACTCCAATCCCCTCCAAGGGGGTGGGGTGAGGCTTTTTATGTGCGCAAAAAAGGGAAATTAACCAATGGGAAAAGGACCAAGACCTACGGCCTTGTAGGGTTAAATGGTCCACTTAGGCAGGGTAGGTCGCTTTGGCTCCCAACCCTGCCTAAACGATGATCCCCACTTCACAAGGCCGTAGGTCTTGGTCCTTTTCCCGTTGAGCACGTCTCTATGTAAAGAATGGGCATGTTGCTCTCCTCGTCGCCATATCATTCGGTCTGTTTATCGATGGCATTTATTATACCAACAGCTACGCGGCAGTTGACATAAACAAGCTTTTCTTAGCCCTTAACCTTGCTCAAAAACGTGTGGCGCTTTATCTAGAAATGGCAAAATATAGGCCCATTTCTTGTAAGAGACAAGTCGTTTTTTCGTGTTTTGATTTCCCGGTTATATGCTCTAGTAATGAACTTTATGGTGAACTGTCGCGTTATCGCTAAGATGGAATCGTGTTCCAGATGATATGGAACATTGTTCCAGATGATGTGGAATGAGGTTCCATCTTGTCGGGAATGGGAGTACAGATGGTTGGGAGCGAGCCGTGTTTTATATTCTGATGGTGTAATAGGTAAAAAAATAAAAGCCCTTCAATGGGCTTTCGGTCTTTATCTGAATATGTCTTCCACCTTGTTTGCAGGTTAGCAAGTTAATGGATTAACAAGTTAACAGGCTTTTTATTATGATGTATAGCACGCTATACCTTTGCAAGGGGAAAACAAAATGAAACCAGATAAAGCCCAAAAGGCATTGAGGGGCTTAGGTGGATAACTGTTTCGAGGTGATGAAACAGGAATAGACGCTTAACGCAAAGCGAAAAATTGCAATGCTTTAATTTGGTTGTTGATTAATTTGCAACCTGCCAATTCCCGCTTAAATGCAGTCGTCGTAAAAACGAAAGCGATATTCATAGCCGTCGAAATTTACCTCTTCGTTGTAGCCATAATCGAGAAAGAGGTCGCGTATCCACGTTTGTTGTTCGGGCGATAGTGCACGCTCGCCATGCAAGTAGCGGTAAAATGTACTCTTTCCGCCAAGGTAATAGGCCATCTCTGCACGCATTCTAGCTATGTGACAAGCTTTTACGTCTCTGAAAATCTTGCTAAAACCAAGGGCCACGTGTACTTTTTCAACCTTTCTGAACATAGTGCATGCATCTTGTTTTACCATGGCCGGCATCACGGTTTCGATTGTTTTCACGTCGTTAGGAACTGTTTGGCCTGCCAAATAACGCAGACATTGAGCCTTAAACTTGCATTCGTTGAGGAAGCAAACAGGCCACCCGTTTGGGATTTGTTGATAAGTGATATTCATATTATTGATGTTTGGTTTGCAAAGATACATTTTGCTGTGACCGAATGCAAGAGTTTATGGGATAGTCTTAGGGATAGTCTTGTGGATAGTAATATGTCTATCCTACCTCGAAACAGGCATTAATTCAGTCCAAAGTCAGCCTCGCACCCAACCGCTTTCCATGAGGAGAAGGGAGTGGCATGTGATGTTTGTTTAATAAGCGGATAGGGATTACGTCTGCTATGACAAGCCAAGCAAAGCCGCAAACGAAAGAAATGACTAAGCTTATCACTCCCATTTTCCCTTGGAGAGGGGTTGGGTGCGAGGCTTTTTTGTTGATAGCTCCTAGCCCTTTCCTCCTTTTTTTCTTACCTTTGCATCTCATAAAACCCAATACATACCACATCTATGACCCCGAACAATACCTCTGCGGCAGCCTTTGCCGATACCAAACCGCACTATCACTTGCTAGACGGATTGCGTGGCGTTGCTGCCCTCGTGGTGATTTGTTATCATATAGGCGAAGATTTTGCCACAAACTGCCTCACGCATTATTTCAATCACGGCTATTTGGCTGTCGATTTCTTCTTCATGCTGTCGGGTTTCGTTATCGGATATGCCTACGACGACCGCCGAAACACCATGGGCATTATGGCCTTTGTTAAGCGAAGGGTTATCCGCCTGCATCCCATGGTGGTGATAGGTGCCCTTTTGGGTGGACTGTTGTTTTATGGGCAAGCCACCGATTACTTAAAGGTGTCTGACGTGCCGGTGGCCCTTTTAGCCTTCGCCACATTGTTAAACATATTTCTAGTGCCTGCATGGAGTGGGGTAGAGGTGCGTGGATTTGGCGAGATATTTCCCCTAAACGGTCCCACGTGGTCGTTGTTTTTCGAGTATATAGCCAACGTGCTCTACGTGTTGGCCATTCGTAAACTGTCTACGCGTAGGCTCGCCCTATTGGTGTTTGCTATGGCAGGCGCGCTCTTTGGTTATGCCGTAACCAACGGGAGTGGCACCTTGGGCGCGGGATGGACCTTTGCCGACTACGGTTTTTGGGGCGGATTGCTCCGCGTGATGTTTGCTTTCCCCGCAGGTTTGTTGCTTTCGCGCGTGTCGCGTAAGTGCAAGATACGGGGTGCCTTTTGGTGGTGTGCCCTGCTCATAGTGGCTGTTGCGGTGGCTCCGCGCCTAGGCGGAGAAAGCCAGATGTGGGCAAACGGCATCTACGAAGCCCTTTGTGTGCTGTTGGTTTTTCCGCTTGTGGTGTGGCTGGGCGCATCGGGTGAAACCACCGATGCCCTTTCTACGCGTGTATGCAACTTTCTTGGCGACATCTCTTATCCTCTTTACATCGTTCATTTTCCCCTTCTCTACACCTGTTTTGCCTATGCAAAGCGCAACAACCTGCCTTTCTGCGAAACCATTCCCACAGTTCTAGCCCTCGTATTTGCCAGCATTGCCCTGGCTTGGATATGCCTTAAATTCTACGATGTGCCTGTAAGGCGGTGGCTGCAACGGAGGTTCGTGTGAGGAAAAAAAGGTGGTAATGCTGATTGTGGCCATCATCTTTTGTTGAAAAGATGTAAAGAAATGCTTAAAATGTGTTGGCCATTATCGTGATTATGTGTAAATTTGCCCTACTGCATGGCAATGAAAAGGTGTGGTTAGCCATATCCCTGTGTGTCAGGGACTAGCGAATGGCAACCAATAGCCTGCCAAAACCGTTACCATCTTACTGACTTATGGCATTATGGAACAGACTTTGGGGAGCAAAACGCAACGAGGATGCAGCAGACATCATCGGGAGTGAAGGTGTGCCACAAAGCAACACCCCTCTGCGTTATGCCTTTGTGGATGCAGAAGTGGGAGAGAAAAGCCATCAGGTGCACGACATTGGGGCGTTGCGAAGTGATGGGGCAATCTTCCATAGGGCCTCGAAAACTGAGTTGTTAAGCTTTCTTGGCGATGTTGATTTTGTTTGTGGGCATAACATTGTGCACCACGATGCTAAATATCTCTTTACCAAGGGAGAGGCTAAACGGTGGCATTTGGTAGATACGCTTTATCTTTCGCCGTTGCTTTTCCCTGAACGTCCATACCACAAGCTTGTGAAAGACGACAAGCTAATAGTGGAAGAACTGAACAACCCTGTTAATGATTGCGAGAAAGCTAAGGCGTTACTCGACGACGAAATAGCCCATTGGCTGGCATTACCAAGCCACAAACGCAGTGTGTTTACCTCGTTGTTGTGGGGGCAAAGTGAGTTTGAAGGGTTCTTACGCATGGTGGGCGCAGAGCCAAAGCAAACCAACGTGCCCCAACTAATAGTCGAACACTATGCCGAAAAGATTTGCGGTAACGCCCCTTTGGCAGACGTCGCGGCTAAATATCCTTGCGAACTGGCTTATGCACTGGCGCTTATCGACACCACCGACCAGCGTTCGGTTACGCCAGGATGGGTGTTGTACACCTATCCAATGGTGGAACATGTGATGAAGCTTTTGCGTAGCACGCCTTGCAAGCAAGGTTGCCAGTATTGCAACGCCCATCTGGATGCGGTAAAGGGGCTTGAAACCTACTTTGGTTATCACGAATTTCGCACCTACGAGGGTGAACCGCTACAGCAACAAGCCGTTGAGGCTGCTGTAAAAGGGCAATCGTTGTTGGCCATTTTCCCCACAGGCGGTGGCAAGTCGCTCACCTTCCAGTTACCTGCACTTATGGCCGGTTCGGCTGTACATGGACTAACGGTGATTATTTCGCCCTTGCAGTCGCTCATGAAAGACCAAGTTGACAATCTTGCCGAGCGTGGAATAACCGACGCCGTTAGCATAAACGGCCTGCTCGACCCCATAGAACGCTCCTTGGCTATCGAGCGCGTGCAGAACGGCGATGCCTCGTTGCTGTATATTTCGCCAGAGATGCTGCGTTCTAAAACCATTGAGCGCATATTGTGCATGCGCCATGTGGTGCGCTTTGTGATAGACGAAGCTCATTGCTTGTCGTCGTGGGGCCAAGAATTTAGGGTGGATTATCTTTATATAGGTAAGTTTGTGAGCTGGCTTCAAAAGCAACGGCTGAACCAGCAGCCTATTCCTATATCGTGTTTCACGGCAACGGCCAAGCAAAAAGTTGTGCAAGACATCTGCGACTACTTTCGTCAGACGATGGATTTAGAACTGGGGCTGTACACATCATCAGCAACAAGAACGAACCTGATGTACAGCGTGATACACACCGAAGACGATAATGACAAGTATTTGAAGCTTCGCGCGCTGATGACGGCAAGCACGTGTCCTGCTATTGTGTATGTGTCGCGTACCAAACGCACAAAAGAGCTGGCCCAACGACTTACTCGCGATGGCTTCGAGGCACTGCCTTTCAACGGAAAGATGGAGGCCGACGAAAAGACAAACAACCAAGAAGCCTTCATGAACGATAGCGTGCGCATCATTGTTGCTACCTCGGCATTTGGTATGGGCGTAGATAAGAAAGACGTGGGATTGGTGGTTCACTACAACATATCCGACTCGTTGGAAAATTATGTTCAAGAGGCAGGACGCGCCGGACGTGATCCAAGCCTTAGCGCAAAATGCTATGTGCTGTATAGCGATAGCGATTTGGAGAAGCATTTCATTATGCTGAACCAAACAAAGCTTAGCATTAACGAGATACAACGGGTGTGGAAGGCTGTGAAAGATCTCACTAGGATGCGCATGGGGGTGAATTGTTCGGCCTTGGAAATAGCCCGACAGGCAGGTTGGGACGATTCGGTGAGCGATGTTGAGACGCGTGTGCGCACTGCATTGTCGGCCTTAGAAGAGGCTGGTTTCCTGATTAGGGGAAACAATGTTCCACATGTTTATGCCACTGGCATCACTGTTTGTAATATGGACGAGGCACGTAAGCGCATCGATGCCTCGATTCTCTTTGATGAAGAGGAAACCGAAAAGGCCGTGCGCGTTATAAAATCGCTCATATCAAGGAAGAATACGGTGAAGTCGAGGGATGCCGAAGGCGAAGCTCGAATAGACTATTTGGCCGACACACTAGGTATAGCTAAGGCTGAAATCGTGTCGGTGGTGGGGCGTATGCGCCAAGAAGGTATCCTAGCCGACACCAAAGACATGCTTGCCTACTTGTACGACAGTGGCGAAACTGAACGAAAGTCGAATGCCCTGCTCGACAAGTTTGCCAAGCTAGAACGCCACATCCTTACCCAATTGCCCCACGACCCCTTGCTTACAACCTATAAGCAGCTTAATGATAATGCCGTGAACCACGGCATCGACCAAGCAAAAGAGAAAGATATACGCACGTTGCTCTACTTCTTAACCATCAAGGGCTACACGCGCAAGAAAGAAAATGCGGCGCATCATGTGGAGTTACGCCGGATGGTTGAGGCAGATGTGTTGATGAAACGCTTTGAAAGGCGGTTGCATATATGCCGCTTTGCGGTGGAATGGCTGTATAAGTTGATGCAGAAAACAGGTCCAGAAAATGCGCCAAACAAGCCCGTGACATTCTCGGTGGTTAGTTTGCTCAACGACATGAAGGCTCAAGGAGGGTCACTCTTTGGCTCGTTTGCCGACTTACAGCTTGAAGAGGTGGAAGAGTCATTGCTCTATCTCGCTAAGATTGGTGCACTTAAGCTGGATGGTGGGTTTCTTGTGATATACAATGCCATGAACATTAAGCGCGTGAAAGATAACCGGGCGCGATTTAGTAAAGACGACTATCGCGTGCTTGATGAGTTTTATCGCCAGCGAATACAGCAGATACATATCGTGGGCGAGTATGCAAATATGATGGTGAAAGATTACAATGCGGCGCAACAGTTTGTTAAAGACTATTTTCAAATGGACTATCGCCGATTTGTTTCTAAATATTTTAAGGGCGAAAGAGTGAACGAGATACAGCGAAACCTTACCCCAAGGAAGTATAAGGAGCTGTTTGGCGAACTGTCGGCATGCCAAAAACAAATCATAACTGATAAGGATACACGTTGCATCGTTGTTGCGGCAGGTCCTGGAAGTGGAAAAACGCGGGTGTTGGTGCACAAGTTGGCCTCGCTATTGCTACTTGAAGATGTGAAACACGAACAGCTGTTGATGCTTACTTTCTCGAGAGCAGCTGCCACCGAGTTTAAACAACGGTTGATGAAGTTGGTGGGTAATGCCGCCCACTTTGTTGAGATTAAAACCTTTCATGCCTATTGTTTCGATCTGCTTGGTCGAATAGGCAACCTAGAAGACGCCAAAGATGTGGTGAGAAAAGCTGCCCAAATGATTAACGAAGGTGAGGTTGAGCCCAATAAAATAGGTAAGGCGGTGTTGGTGATCGATGAGGCACAGGACATGGGAGAGGCCGAATTCGCCTTGGTTGAGGCCTTAATGGCGCAGAACGAGGACATGCGTGTGATTGCAGTTGGCGATGACGACCAGAATATCTACGAGTTCAGAGGCTCTAATTCGGCATACATGCAACGCTTGACACACGTCGAGGGGAGTAGACTGATAGAGATGACGGAGAACTATCGTAGTGATATGCACCTCGTGACCTTTGCCAATGATTTTGTGAAAGCTATGCCTGGGCGAATGAAAACAGCGCCAATCACTGCCATCTGTAACGAAAATGGCTGGGTGGAGGTGGTTCATCATCAGACTAAATACCTTTACCAGCCTGTGGCAGAAGAGTTGGTGCAACGTAAAGATGGTGGAACAACCTGCTTGCTAACCCAAACAAATGAAGAGGCGGTTATCATGTTGGCTTTGTTGAGACGTAAGGGCATAAATGCAAAGCTGATACAATCGTTGGATGGATTTAGGTTTTGGAACATGGCGGAGACCAGATATTTCTTGCGGAAGCTAGATAAACGTGGCCAAACGGCCATTATCCCCGATGAAATTTGGCAAGAGGCCAAACAGAAAACATACGAGACATACGCGAGAAGTGAAAGCCTTGCATACTTGAAACGATGCATAGAGGTTTTTGAACAAACCAACAGGGAGAAGTATGCAACCGACTTTAAGGAGTTTGTATTCGAGTCGGCTGTGGAAGATTTTTGTGATGTCTCGCGTGCAGACGTTGTTGTTAGTACCATCCACAAGGCTAAAGGTAAGGAGTTTGATAACGTTTATCTGCTTGTGGCAGGGCGTTACCCGAAGGAATCCATACTGTTGCGCCGTTATTATGTAGCCATAACTCGGGCGAAGAAAAGGTTGTATGTGCACACCAACGGCAATTGTTTCGATAGGTTAACTGCAGATAGGCACACTTCAGACACCAAAGATTACGTCATGCCCGATGAGGTCGTGCTGCAATTGTCGCATAAAGACGTGTATCTAGATTACTTTAAACAACGCAAGGCAGATGTGTTGGTGTTGCGTGCTGGCGATGAATTGTTGGTAGAGGACAATGTGCTGTACACACCCAATGGGCACAAGCCTGTGGCCATGTTGTCTAAAGGTATGAGCCAAACATTGCAGATGTGGAGCGGAAAGGGCTATGATGTGCATGGCGCAAAGGTGCGGTTTGTCGTGGCATGGCGGCCCAAGGATGCGGAAAAAGGTGATGAAGAAACGGCTGTGGTACTGGCAGACCTGCGGTTAGTGTCGAGAACTAAGTTTGAATAGTGATGAAAAATCTAGGTAAATGAATGCTGGGTAAATTTATCTTTTATTGAACTATATAAGGAAGGAGTTGGTTATTTTATGCGTGTATTTAAAGAATATTCATGGTTATACCTTCTGTCTGTGCTTTTTACGATCGTTTTTTGCTTCATTGCAGGAGAGACCATGAAATGCGATTGCCCCGATTGGTTACCCGTGGGGTTTGTCGGTTGTGCCTGTGTTGCATTATTGGTGCAATTGTATTATCTGATCAATGCGGTTCGAATGCGCGATTGGACAGCCGCTATGGTTGTTGTTGGGTTAATCGCTCTCTCGTCTTTGATTGGACTTTCGCTGCTTATACTAGCGTTATCTGAAATGCTTAAAAGCGCATAACGTGGCCCAGTTAAGTGGGCAACAACGTAAAAGCCGCCACGAATAATCATCGTGACGGCTTTTGCTTGCAGACTTAATCCTGCTTGTATGACTTTTTGTTATGGGCAAAATTAGAAGATATAGCCAAACCCAACATTCATATATATGGGGTGCATGGTAAAGGTAATGGTGTGGAAATCGCTTTCGAAGATGTTGTTAAAGCCGTAGGTGAGGTCGGCATTAACCGTGAAATGCTTGAAAGCACGCCACGAACCGCCCATCTGAAAGCCCCAAAGCCAGCGTCGAAGGTCGGTAGAGAAGTTGTAGGCAGCTGTCTTTCCGTCGGTGAAACTAACCTTTTCGCCCACGGGCGACCCACTACGCAGATAGCCTTCGCTAACGAAACCCGAGAATTCACCATCCATTCTATACGATACATACAGGCCTGCGCGCAACTTCCAGCTGTCGCCCAGCTTGTATGCACCTAGCACGGGCAGTGTAACGAACGAACTCTTGTACACCGTGTTCACGTTGCCCGTCCAGTTTCCGGCCACGCGCTGCCCGCCGTCTATAATCTCCATGCCATAGTTTTTCACTGTGGCGCCGGTCTGCATGCCCTTCTCTTCAAGTCGTAGACCGACTGTTACGCCAAAGTTTCGGTTGCAATTCAGCCATTTGGTCATCATACCTGCGATACTTCCGTTAAACTTCGGGCTGTAACTGTTTATCTTCCTTATCTCCTTGGGCAGTGGCATCGGACTGGCGCCGCCTATGTTAACGCCAGCGCGCACTTCGTATTCCCACCCGTTTTTCTCAGATTGTATCAGGCTTTCGTTGCGTTCGTTCTGTGCAAAAACCGTTGTGGCAGGTGCAAAGGCCACGAAAGCAAGGGCCAATAGGATATGTTTTCTTTTCATCATTAAGCTTTATTCGTGAAACAATTGCATCTCGTCTACCCACAATGTGCTACCAACGGCACCGCGGAAAAAGGCTCCGCCCTGGCTGGAAGACATCACAATGGCCAAGTTATATTTGCCATTGCGCAGCTTTTCGGGGTCGAGCGTACGTCCCGCAACTGGTTCGAAAGTCATGGAGAAGTGTGTCCACTTGTCCGTTGGCTTACGTTCCTTTACTTGTGCAATCATCACAATGTTGGGATGCGTTTTGATATTGGTGCCGTCTAGATGGGGAACCTCCTTCGTGCTCTCGTACATCACGGCGTAAATGTCGAACGTATCGCGCTCGTTTGGCAACACCGTGTTGTTCTTATCGGTAAAATCCTTACCCGGTTGGTACTTATAATAGCCCGATATGGCAACGGGTTTGCTGCGATAGGGTAGACCGAAATGGGTGGATTTGGCCATGTTTATGATGTTGATTTGGAAGTCGCCCAAGAACAAATTGCCTGCTGCGAGTGGCGCGCCAAAACCAATACCGATGGGTCCAGTGCTTCTTGTCACTAGCTTTGCACACTTCCCCACATACCCTTCATCGTCTTGCATGGTGGGATAATCCTTTGGCGAGGCATCGGCGTTCGTTATCATGAAGCCCGCATTGCCGCTGTTCCACTCAATTTTTGAACCGTTGGCAAGCTGTTCGTATAGCTTTTCAAACTTTTTAATTTCCTTGCCCGTGTTTTCATCCTTATATATATGATAGTCTAAGCCCTCGAAATGATATGCCGTTGGCACGTCGTTAGAGATGAAAGTCACAGTGTATGTCTTCTTCCATTGTCCGTCTTGCGAAGTAACGGTGTACTTTTGTGGTGTGGTGAAGTCTCTTTCTGTTCCGCTGGCAGGCGAAATGGTTGCGCCAGGGGTAAGTTCGAAGCGTGGGGCAAGCTTGCTTCGGTCTTCCCATCCATTGACATAGAGGCGCACTTCATCGTTGGTTATCACCGGTTCGCGTATTAGCAGGTTGCCATCAAGCTGAAAAGCAGTGATGTCTGCTTCGGTATTGAGCGCTTCTTCGCGTATGCAAGCCGTGGAAATCGTTGCCAACGCGAGGGCGGCAACAATGGCTTTAAATGGTTTTAGAAATGTCATAAATGCAGTATTTGTTAATGTTTCGTGGCATGGGGCAGTGCGTTGCCCAACCCAACGTTTCTTGCCAAAAGGCAAAACACACTGCAAAAGTACGACTATTATTTTAAAATGCCGTGGGTTTCAGTGGGATTATGATGGTGAGTGATCTATATTCACTGGGGCAGAAAACACAAATAACGGCATGAGATATTGGAATTTAGGAAAGGATTGTTTATCTTTGCTTTTGGTTAAATATTGAAATCATGCAAGTTATAACAATGCGAGAGTTTACGGCCAATCAAGAAAAGTATATGGAATTGGTGGATAGCGACGTTGTAGTTGTCGCTAGAGAGAACGCACGCCCTATTATCATTCGTGTCGCTAACGATGAAGACAACCTCTCGGAGGCTGAATTGAGAGCCATACAGAAGGGTCTTGAAGACATTAAAAACGGTAGAACGTACAGAATGCGCGAAGGGGAAAGTTTGACGGAGTTTTTAGAACGAACTGAGGAATGTATCAGATAGAATTTTCGGAAGAGGCTAGAAAGGAACTTTTTCGAATGATGAAGTCCGACATAAAGGCCTACAAAAAGTTTGAAAGTCTTATACCTGAACTTCGAGCACACCCTTACACAGGCACAGGACATCCACACCAACTACGCCATGTAAATGGAGTTTGGTCGAGGAAATTAGATAAAAAGAATCGTTTGAGATATATGGTCAATGACAAAACAGTAGTTGTGTTCATTGTTTCGGCATTGGGTCATTATGACGATAAATAATTGCAAAACCTCTAATGTTGCTGTTATACCATGAAGTTTTATCACGATTAAGAAGGCTTTTACTATGCACAGGGTGCGGTATGTATAAGTAAAACCCGCCTATACACAAAAAAAACACGCTGCTTCTCTCAACGAGATGCAGCGTATCATTATGTTTAACTAAAAATTCTTTCTAAACAAATGAAAGCCTCACGGTTTCCATTGTCATCCGTTAAACAATCTAACAATCTACCTTAATCTAATAACTAAAAACCTAAATCTAATATTACTAACCTAAACAATCTATTAACCTTTTGACATTGCAAAGTTACGACGACTTTCACAATCCCACAATAGTTGGCACATACTTTCGTTATAAAATCGCGTTATTCTTGATATAAATCAACATTGTGTGTTCGAACACAGCCATATTAATGCTTTTTATTCGTCCTTTTTGCTGTCGTTTTGTTGCCGTTTTCTATGCTTTGGCTACGTATTCGCGCTGTTCTAGGCTCGAATATGGCCTATTTCGTATTTATTCCTTATTACACAACCCCATCTTGGCCTTTGGTGTTTGGAGATTTTTCAGTAAGTTTGCAGTGTCATAGCGATGCGCAATGCTTAGTAGGCACACCGCCAAGCACCCACCCAAAAACCAATACACATATTATATATATAGAAGATGCGAATACTGATTGTTAACACCAGCGAGCGTAATGGCGGAGCTGCCGTGGCCGCAGCAAGACTTGTTGCAGCCCTAAACAACAGTGGCGTGCAGGCCCGAATGCTAGTGCGCGACAAGCAAACCACCAATCCCGTGGTGGTAGCACTGCCCAAAAGTGTGCGCAATGGTTGGCGTTTCCTTTGGGAGAGGTGGACAATCTTTTGGCATCTACACTTCAAGCGTCGCAACCTTTTTGCCATCGACGTGGCCAATACGGGAGCTGACATCACCTCGCTACCCGAATTTAAGCAAGCCGACATTATCCACCTGTCGTGGATTAACCAAGGGATGCTCTCGCTCAACGACATCCGAAAAATCGTGAATAGCGGTAAACCTGTGGTATGGACCATGCACGACATCTGGCCTGCAACGGCCATTTGCCACCTCACACTTGGATGCAACAACTTTAAGCAGCAGTGTAGGCGATGCAAATACCTACCTGGCGGAGGTGGCGACAACGACCTTTCCACCAAGGTTTGGAACAAGAAGAAGCGCATTTACGAGAAAAGCGACATCCATTTTGTGGCATGCAGCCGATGGTTGGCCGACCAAGCACGCCAAAGCCAACTGCTACGCGGTCGCCATGTGTTTGCCATTCCCAACCCCATAGATACGCGTATGTTCACCCCGAAGAACAAGGTTGAGGCTGCAAAAATAATGAATCTGCCCATAGACAAACGTCTAATACTCTTCGCCGCACAGCGCGCCACCAATGCCAACAAAGGTCTGGCCTATCTGGTTGAGGCTTGTCAGCTGCTGGCAGCACAATATCCCGAGATGAAAGACAACACCGCGCTGGTGGTTCTCGGTGGAAAAGCCAACCAAGCTGTGCCCGAACTGCCTTTCCCCATTATCCCCATCGACTACGTTAGCGATACCTCTACCATGGTTTCGCTCTACAATGCGGTGCACGCATTCGTTCTTCCGTCGCTATCCGAAAACCTCCCCAACACCATTATGGAAGCAATGGCCTGCGGTGTGCCCTGCGTAGGATTTAACGTTGGTGGCATTCCCGAAGAGATAGACCACCAAAAGAACGGCTATGTGGCACGTTATCGCGATGCGACCGACCTTGCGCAAGGCATCAGATGGGTGCTTTACGAGGCCGATTATGCCGAACTTAGCGCCCAAGCAGTACGTAAAGTGCTGGCCAATTACTCCCAATCGGCCGTCGCCCTTCAATATATAGAGGTGTATAATCAGGCACTTGCCTTTAAAAAATGTATGTTATGATCAGCTTTTCGGTTATCACCTGCACCTATAATGCCGCCACCGAGCTGCCCCGAACACTTAAAAGCGTGGCCGAACAAACCTATCCGCACGTTGAACACTTGCTCATCGATGGGTTGTCTGCCGACAACACGCGCGCACTTATCGACCAATACGTGGCCGACATGGCCGAAATCAACACCCCACACACCATAAGGGTGAAGGCCGAAGCCGATGCGGGACTGTACGATGCCATGAACAAGGGCATCGACATGGCCACCGGCACCTACCTTGTTTTTATCAACGCAGGCGACGTTTTCCCCTCGCCGCAGACCCTCGAAGTCGTGGCCAACGCCGTGGGCGATACCGAAACGCTGCCCGCGGTGCTGTATGGCGACACCGATATTGTAGATGCCGACGGCCGTTTTCTTCGCCATCGCCGGCCCGTTCCACGTCGAGGGTTGTCGTGGCGATCGTTTAGTCGTGGCATGTTGGTATGCCATCAGGCCTTTTACGCCCTCACTTCGCTGGCCAAACAAACGCCTTACAACCTCGAATATCGTTTCTCGGCAGATGTAGATTGGTGCATACGTGTGATGAAAGCGGGCCAAATGGCTGGTCGTTCGCTAAAAAACGTGCAAGCCGTGGTGGCCAATTACCTTGATGGAGGTATGACCGTGAAGAACCATCGTGCCTCGCTAAAAGAGCGCTTTGCCGTTATGCGCACCCATTATGGCCTGTTTCTCACCCTGGCGATGCATGCCTGGTTTGTGTTGCGGGCCATTGGTCATAAACTCAAAAGCTAGCCTTAATATGGGTGTTTCATGGTGGGTTCGGCATATAAAAAGAGCGTTAAACCCACTATTGCCAAACATTTTTTCTGCAAATTGTTTGGCCAAACGCAAAAAAAGCCATACCTTTGCATCGCTTTTAGAAACAAAGCACGGGCGTTTAGCTCAGCTGGTTTAGAGCATCTGCCTTACAAGCAGAGGGTCGGCGGTTCGAATCCGTCAACGCCCACAACGCAGAAGTCCCGCAATCTAACATGGTTGCGGGATTTTTTGTTTAACGAGCGTGCGATGTAAAAAGGCCGATTGACGGGGCAGGGTAGACCAGTTCGTCAAGCCCCATTGGTTTAATTAGCCCAACAAGTCCATCACAACCTCCCGACGGACTTGCATCCCACGCCTTTTTTGCAATCTTCGCCAATTGTTGTAACTTTGCATACACATTATTAAATATCGATAATCAGCATAATCAAGCATAAAGATGGAAAAAGTAGTAAGCGGAATTAGGCCCACAGGAAATCTTCACTTGGGCAACTATTTCGGAGCAGTAAAGAGTTTCGTGAAGATGCAAGACGAGTACGAAAGCCTGTTTTTCATTGCCGATTGGCACTCGCTTACCACCAGTCCGAAGCCCGAAGACATCCAACGCAGTGCTCGTGTGATCCTGGCCGAATATCTAGCGTGTGGCATCGACCCACAAAAGGCCAAGATATACGTACAAAGCGACGTGAAAGAAACACTCGAATTGTACCTGTTTTTTAATATGAACATGTACTTGGGCGAACTAGAGCGTGTCACAACCTTTAAAGATAAGGCGCGTCAACAGCCCGACAACGTTAACGCAGGTTTGTTGACGTATCCCACTTTGATGGCTGCTGACATTCTGCAGCATCGTGCGCAGAAGGTGCCAGTGGGTAAAGACCAAGAACAGAACATGGAAATGGCGCGCAAATGTGCACGTCGCTTCAACCATATATATGGCGTTGACTTCTTTCCCGAACCGCAAAACTTCTACTTTAACACGCAAGCCGTGAAGGTTCCAGGGCTAGATGGCACAGGAAAGATGGGTAAGAGCGATGGCAACTGCATCTATCTGTATGAAGAAGACGCAGCTATCCGTAAGAAAGTGATGAAGGCTGTAACCGATATGGGGCCGCAAACGCCCAACAGTCCTAAACCCGAAGTGATTGAAAACCTCTTTACTTTCTTGCGCATTTGTTCCGAACCAGAGACCTACAACTACTTCGACGAGAAGTGGAACGACTGCTCCATTCGTTATGGCGACCTGAAAAAGCAGATTGCCGAAGACATTATTAAGACTGTTTCGCCCATTCGCGAGCGCATTAGGGAGTATAGTTCAAACACCCAATTGTTAGACCGCATCGCACAAGAAGGGGCCGAAGTGGCGCGCGAAAGTGCTAGTCAAACGCTTAAAGAAGTGCGTAAGATTATCGGGTTTAGATAAATCGCACATCCCTTACAGTGCTTCTGCACTGCAAATAAACGCCCGATGCACCTTGGTGCACAACATCTATGGGCACAGAAACCAAGCCTGCCGAACGCGGACAAGTATCGAGCGCATCGCCGCTTTATCTTGTTTACGTTCGGCAGGCTTGCTGTTTATAGGGGAATGGCGTAGCTTCTTGGTAGGAGATAGAGGTTTCACTTTGAACGCTTTGGTACTGTCTTTAAAAGTGTGTAAGTATACCTTCTACTCTATCCTCTCTTTCCATTACGCCTGAAATGTTCGTATCCCTGCAAGGATTTCATCTCTTTGTTCTCCAAGGAGAACACTTCTGCTAGTTCCTGAGCCATTGCCAGCTTGTCCTTATGGGATACGCTATTGAGTATCTGTCGCTTGACATGTGCCACGCAGAACTGGTGGGCAGCCTGCGGAAAGGCAGCACAGACGGCATTCTCTATGCCTTGTAGCGCATCGGAAACGACTAGGTCAATCCTTTCGACGCCCCTTTCCTTCAACGCCTCAAGCTCCTCTTTCCAGCATACGGCCCCTTCCGTGGGATGGTTGACTAGGGTGAGCACTTCCCTGCTTCCGTCCTCCAACACCCCCAGCATGGTATAGTAAGCCTCCTTGGATACCTGCCCGTCCCTGCGGGTGGAGATAAAGGTGGCGTCAATGTAGACGGCCAGGTAATGCGAGGACAAGGTGCGGCCGAGCCACAGCTCAACGTCCTCACGGCAACTCCTGGCTAGATGCGAGACCTGTTGCTTGCTGTAAGCGCGACCGTAGACGTAGTCGGAGATCTCGCCTATCTGCTGTGTAGTAAGTCCCTTGGTGTAGAGGAGGTTGAACAGCCTCGCACGTTCCTCGCTCTCATTGCGTATCAGGCCCAAGAGAACGGGATAGAAGTTGCCGCTGCGGCTGCGGGGAACGCGCAGGGAAAATTCAAAGCCGTGACTGTACCAACGTCGGGACGGAAACCGTTGCATTGCTCATCAGCGTTCTCGCTGACGAAAAGCTCACGCTCATGAAGCATCAGGGAATTCATAATTAACGTGAGTTCGACGAATTCAGAACAACGTAAGTTGTGTGTCAAAAGTCCTATTGAGATTGATGCACGGTTTCTTTGGAAACAGGCAATAGGCTGCAATGGCACCTAATAAGTTGACGATGAAATTGTCAAAGCATCTATGCCTGGAGTGTTCTACCTGTGCGATGTTTTTAAGTTCATCATTCACAGTTTCTATAATGGCTCTTTTTCTGAGTAACAGCTTGTCAGAAACGCTCATTAATGCTCCTTTCATGTTACTTTTCAACTTGGTAATAAGCTGTATTCCGTCAACGAAAAGCCTTTGAAAGAGGTTCTTGCTGATGTAACCTTTATCACCGACCAGCTTACCATAGATGAAATCTATGAATGCCTTGTACTCCAAAGGCTTACGGTCATCAACATCTCCCGGCGTTATCATAAAGTTGAGAAGCTCTCCTTTTTCATTGCAAATCAAGTGCAATTTGAAACTGAAGAACCAACCCATAGAGCATTTCCCTCTTTGGGCTATGCCCTTGAAAACTTTGTGAATATGTATTCTTTGATTCTTGCAGACACGCAGTGGTGTACTGTCAACAAAGCTTATGCCCGTGCATTTGCCCAGCAGGACCTTCTTGATAAACAAGGTTAAGGGTACGGCTACCTCCCTTTCCAATTCCACTAAACGGTTATAAGAAACAACATTGGGAAACAGATGGCGAAGATGCTTGCATACTTTTTCAAGATAGAAATGCTTAAAGCAGTGATAACCGGAAGCATGGAAAAGAATCATTATCAGCATGACTTCGG
>NZ_KB899217.1 GCF_000378085.1 Hoylesella loescheii DSM 19665 = JCM 12249 = ATCC 15930 | reverse complement strand
AGCACCTCTTGCTCTCGGGGGCTGCGAGCCCCCTGCCGCAGGGCACCCCCTCGGTGTTTTTCATGGCCTTGTTTTCATTCACGCAAAAAAGGCCAGCCCAAACTTGGACGGCCAACAAACAATGCTTAACTTTGCAAACGGATGGCAGCTGTAAACCAAATTTGGACTTTGGAGAAGGACATGACAACCTAAATACAACATAAGGATTTTTCTTGTCAACCAAAGGAGTATTTAACAACGAAAAGTGTCAACTAATCTCAGTACACTACAAGCCGTTGCGCTACAAGTTGTTTGTAGTGTGGCTACAAGTGCTTTGTAGTGTGGCTACAAGTGAGTTGTAGTGTGACTACAAGCGTTTTGTAGTGTGGCTACAAAAGGTTTGTAGGGGCAGTACAAATGAGCTTGTACTCCTTCAATGGCAAGAAAGCGCTAGATAAAGGCATTTTTAAATGTGTTGGGAAACAAATGGTATCTTATCCCGAACTTGTGCAATTGGATGAGCTTGGAATGAACGATGCCATTGCACCACAATGTATTTACGAGCTGATATAACGATAAAGGGGTGTCTCCCGACACCCCTTCACATATTATACAAAAACATTATGAATTTTATTTAGCGAACAAGATTAAAAGTTATCGTTATATGATTTTATTCAATTTGGCTTATTCTGTTGATGTTTCTTTTCATTGCGCCACTTTGAAAGTGCGCTCTTTGCGTTCGCAGTAGCGTTCGCATTGTCGGCAAATGTCATAGCCGAGCATTGCTCCAAGTATGAAATCCTCTTCTGGGCTGAGCTCGTTTAGTGGGCGGTTAACCATCATCCTGATGGCGTTGAGGCACTCTTTCTTACCGAAAAACAAGTTGAGGTTATCTTTCCCCACAGGTTTTATCAGGTAGTCGATGTGCTGACGTTCAAGCCTTGCTATGGCAAATTGCTCGTATTTCTTGTTGAAGGTGTATAAAACCATCTGTCGCACGCCTTTCTGATACTCATATATATGGTTCATCAGCACCTTCATGTCGGCTGAAATCATTTCTGTCTGCGGCATAGTCTTGTACTTTTTATATGGCGGTGGGGCCTGTTTTCAGACCCCACCGTCGGGGTTTTGCTTCATGCAAAAATATTTCTCTGCAATCGAAATTTACAATGCAGCTTTGATATCTTCGAGCCATGCGTCGATACGACCTTCGGTCTTATCGTCTTCGTTCACGTCGTCGAGAGCCAATCCCACGAACTTACCATCTACAACAGCCTCGCTATCGTCGAAGGTATAGCCATCGGTAGACACTTCGCCAACCATTTTTGCGCCACTGTCTTTAGCGGCATTGTAAAGCTCGGCCATTGCTCCGCAGAACGTATCAGAGTAAGATTCGGCATCACCGCAACCAAATACGGCCACTGTTTTACCAGCCAAGTTGGCCTCTTTAAGAACCTTCACGCCGTCGTACCAGTCGTCTTGCAGTTCGCCAGCACCCCAAGTAGAGGTTCCAATGAGCAGATTTTCGTTCTCGGCAACAACGTCTGCGTTGAAGTTAGCTACGTCAAGGGCTTCTGCACCCAATTTGTTTGCAATCGTTTCAGCGATGCTTTGGCAGGTTCCTGTTGAAGAACCATATACTACCACCGTTTTTTTCATTTCAATTCTTAGTTTTAAATGTGTAATTAATTATGGATGCAAAGTTAAGTACAAATGAATAACGGCGCAATACCTAGAAATGGTGTTTTTTGCGTAAACGCTGTTTTGGGGGATGGAAACACCTGCTGCTTTATTTCCCGATAAACCTAACGAGCGTGCTTCCGCTGTGTTTGGGGCTGTCGGCATGTATCTGAACCACGTACACACCTGCTGTTAATGACCCGAGCCGTATGGTGGATTGGGCAGCCAACAGCGTGCGTGCCCTACTTAGAACTAATGAACCCGAAAGCGAATAGATGCGAAGGGCACAGGTGTGAGGTTGTCCGTCGGCGAACGTTATGTGCAGTTCGCCATTGCTTCCAGGGGCTATCGATACGCCTTGTGGTTGGTGTTGGTCGATGCCTTGCACCTTGGTGATGCCCAGAATATGGAGCAAACCGCGATAAACGTCAATCTGTCCGTAGCCATATTGGTTGTTGGGGTGGGGCAGGGAGGTGGTGTGGCGGATGCCCGTTTGTGCTACCACATCGAGCACTTCGCTGGTAGTTAGTGTGGGTTTGGCCTGCAACCACAGGGCGATAGCTCCTGCTGCGGCTGGCGCAGCCATAGATGTGCCCGTGTTGCAGTTCCACGGATAGATGCGGCCATTGTGTTCGAAGTGCTCCACATCCCATTGCACGTCGCTTTTGTTGGGGTTACTGGCAATGTAAAAGCTATTGTATGAGGAGATGATGTTGCTGCCGGGAGCCATCAAGTCGGGTTTAGTTCGGCCGTCGGCTGTTGGCCCTTTGGACGAGTAGGGTGCTCTTTTCCCTCCTGTTCCTTGAAACGAAAACTTCTTTTCACCCTTATAATTGGTGATGTAGGTTCGATACGAGGTTGCCCCAACGGCTATAACAGAGGGCGCGCTGGCAGGAGATAGGATGGTGTGGCTATCGTTTCCGCCTAAGAGTGCAGGCTCGCGTTTGTTCGTTTCCCATGTGCCTGTACCCCGAAATAGTTCTACATCGGCCTTCGCACCTATTAATATAAGTGCCGTTGGTGGCACGTAGGTGTTCGAACCCAATGCTCGCAGATACATCTCGTAGGCCAATGCACCAGCGTTATCAGACGGATAGGCCACCGCTTGTATTTCGTAACTTAGCTTTCCAAATGTCAGCGTGTCTACCAGCAGCGAATCTTTGGAGGTAATTAAGGTACGGGTATCGATGTCGTATGTGGTTAATGTGCCCACACGATGAAATCGCAGCCTAATCAGGAAATGTGCTTTGCTCTTGGCCGAGACGCGTATTCGTCCGTTCGAATCTTTAATGCAAGTGCCAGCCGAGTCGGTTCCTAATGGTTTTCTAAGGTAACTTGCCCGTCCGCCTTCATTGCCTGCCGCGGCCACGATGATGCGTCCCGGACCTTGAAGGCTATCTAGAAAGGCATGGTAAAGTTGTGTGTCGCTGTCGAAACGAAAGCTAGAACCCTCGCTAAACGAAACCACGCAAGGCTGATTATGGCGCTTGGCATAGTCGAAGATGTATTTAAAGCCCAGCGCGTCTGTTGCTGTGGTATATTTATGTAGGTCTTTTTTGTCCACCAAATTCTTGTTTTCGCTTGTCATGTTGGATACCAGGCAGATGTCGCTTTCCCACGCCATGCCTCGATAAGGGCTTTTAAAGCCACTGCCAGCAGCAATGCCCAGCGTGTGGGTGCCATGCGTTTCTTGTTTACCATCACGTGTGTGGCGCAGGTTAAGCAGGTCGTTTGGTGTGGTATAGTCGCGTCCTACGGGTAGCGTAGAGCCGATGGTGTCGGTAGAAAGTTGGTCCCACAAGGCCTTGATGCGTAACGTTTGACCCGTTGAATCGCAGAAATTGGGGTGTGTTAGGTCGAACCCGATGTCTTGAACACCCGCCACCACGCCCTTGCCCGTGTAGGCTTGCGGCAGCGATAGGCCTTGGTATGCTGGCCAGGCGTTTAGCACCTTGGCCGTGCTATCCGTTAGTATGCTGTTGCTATGGCCTGCTTCGATACGGTTAACCTGTTTCGATTGTGATAGTTGGGCAAGTCTGTTAAGGGGGATATTCACAATGTGGATATTGCCAATGCTAGCTAACGACTTGCAACCGTGGGTTTTGAACACCGCCTCGGCATCGCCTTCGATGCGTACGAAGGCACAAACGGCGCGGCTATCGGGCTCGTTTGCGCGGGTTGAAGCCTGTTGCTCGGCTCGATTTTCTACGTACAGTTGCCGCAGTTCGCCCGACATCTTGGCATAGTTGGGCCGTTGTGCACCGACATGTTGTATGCACAGAAGGGCGAAAATGGCAAATGTCAATATCCTTTTCATCGTTTGTGTGGGTGTATGTGATGTTGAAGTGGCAGGGCCTTGCTCAGAAAAGGCAATTCTCATGGCTTGTGTTGGCCTAGCGAAAGCAAAGTTACGGAAAATAGTGGAGATTGCGTCTAAACAGAAACTTTTTTGTAACTTTGCATGTAATGCCGAGTGCGAAGTTCGCGATTTGTGGCATAACGTGCATTGGCATCAGGATTATAAGGAAAAGATAAAAAGTAAAATATAACAATGGAAAAAGAAAACAACAAGTTTATTGCCGTGGCTTACAAGCTCTATTCGGTGACCGACGGTAAGGAAACGCTCATCGAAGAGGCACCAGCCGATCGCCCCTTCGTGTTTATTACAGGGTTTGGCATCACCCTCGACGCCTTCGAAAACGGTGTGGAAGACCTGCCCAAGGGCGAACAGTTCACCCTGAACATCGAAAGCGAAGAGGCTTACGGCGAACGTCTTGACGAACGCGTGCTCGACCTGAACAAGGAGATTTTCACCATTAATGGACACTTCGATCACGACAATATCTATAAAGACGCCATTGTGCCGTTGCAAAACGAAGACGGAAACCGATTTACCGGGCGCGTGTTAGACGTGACGGACGACACCGTGAAGATGGACTTGAACCACCCGCTTGCAGGACTAGACCTGCTGTTTAAGGGCGAAATAGTGGAAAATCGCGAAGCAACGAATGAGGAAATTCAGCAAATGCTGAGTCATATTAGCGGTGAAGGCGGTTGCGGAGGCTGTGGTGGCGGTTGCGATCATCATCATGGCGATGGCGAAGGCGATGGTCACGGCCATAGCTGCGGATGTGGACATGGCCACCATGGCGGTGGTTGCGGACATCATTAAGCACTTCGCTGCATCTGCACTTCGTATTTATATATACAATGGCGAACACATGATGGCTGCGTTTGGTGCTGCCGTGTGTTCGCCATTTGTTTGTATTTGAGTTGTTTAGTTCTTTAGTTTTTTAGTTTTTGAGTTGTAGGGCGCTTAGCTCATGCACTGCTTTTTCTGCGGTCACTTCTGCAAATGGTAAGTTGGCGCGCATATTGTTTGAGAGGCGCGTAATAAGCTTTATAAGCTTCCAACCTTATAAGCGTTACAACTTCTAAAACTGATTGACTCAGAGATTGATAAGCTCGCGTATTCATAAACTCACAAACCTCATCCCACATAACGATTATGCGCAACACATTTGGAAATCTTTTCGCCCTCACCACCTTTGGCGAAAGCCATGGGCCTGCCATCGGAGGCGTGGTAGATGGTATGCCTGCGGGCATCGATATAGATGTAGACTTTATCCAGTCGGAGCTTAATCGGCGTCGGCCGGGTCAAAGCAAGCTCACCACGAGTCGTAATGAGGCCGACCAGGTGGAGCTGCTTAGCGGTGTGTTCGAAGGCAAAAGCACAGGCACGCCCATTGGTTTTGTGGTGCGAAACGCCAACCAGCACTCTAAAGACTACGACAACATGCGTGGGCTTTTTCGTCCGTCGCATGCCGATTACACCTATTATAATAAGTACGGACTACGCGACCATCGTGGCGGAGGTCGTTCGTCGGCTCGCATAACTTTGGCGCGCGTGGTGGGTGGAGCATTGGCTAAGCTGGCACTTAGGCAAATGGGCGTTACCATTTCGGCATACGTGTCGCAGGTGGGAGATATTGCCTTGGAGAAAGATTATCGGCTATACGACCTCTCGAACACTGAAAACAACGATGTGCGATGCCCCGATGAGGAGCAGGCCGAGCGTATGGCGCAACTTATTTTGGAAACGAAGAACGCGGGCGACACCATTGGCGGCGTGGTAACATGCGTGATTAAGGGCTGCCCTGTGGGTGTTGGCGAACCCGAGTTTGACAAGCTTCACGCCCGATTGGGTTATGCCATGTTGAGCATAAACGCTGCAAAGGGCTTTGAGATAGGCGATGGGTTCGACCTAGTAGGTCATAAAGGCAGTGAGGTGAACGATGTTTTTGTGTCCGACGAGGGCCAAGTTTCTACCCTCACCAACCATAGCGGAGGCATCCAAGGAGGCATCAGCAATGGACAAGATATCTTTTTTCGCGTGGCGTTTAAGCCTGTGGCCACGGTGCTGATGGAGCAAGACACCATCGAAGTAGACGGAACGCCCACCACGTTCGCTGCCCGTGGGCGTCACGATTCGTGTGTTGTTCCGCGTGCTGTACCCATCGTCGAGGCCATGGCAGCCATGGTGTTGATGGACAATTTGGCCATGGCAGGGACCAGAATAGATAACGATGGCGAATGAAAAACGGGTTGGCAAGGCTACGAATAACCTTGTCAACCCGTATGCTTTAGGGATATTGGCTTGTTAACTTATCACTCGTCAACTTGTAAACAGATTAACTTGTCTACTCGCCGACTTCTCAACTCGTTAACTTGTCCACTCATCCACTCTTCTCTTACTTAGGCTTTCAGGTTTGGATATTTCTCTTCCAAAGCCTTAAAGAATTTCTTACCAACAGCGTAAGCCAACAATCGGCGATACTTATTATAAGCAATGTACTTCTGCTGTGTGGGATAAAGCACGGTGCAGAGCGTTATTTCGCGCACGCCTTCTTCGCTAGGTACCTGCAGCTTATAGAATTTTGCGCTGTCGCCCAGTTCTTGTGGAACACGGTCGTTTGCAAAAGGCGTGAGTGTAGCATTTTCCATTCGCGAATTGTCGAACATCAAGTGGCGTTTCACCTTTTCTTCAACATCAAGTTCAAAGAGATGCAAACCATCTTCGGTAAGCAACAGCGGCATGGGCACTTGCACTGTGGTGTACTTCACCGTACCCAGTGTCAATGCGCTTTTCAGCACATCCTTGCCAGCATTTTTCATGTGTTCTTTCATGTCGGGCAAGTGATAAATGTAGTTCGCACCTAACACCTTCTTATCGTCAAGATGCTGAATGCAAACGCCAAAGTCGGCGTTTACCAGTACGTCCAGGTCGTTGTCGCTAAGCTTTTGAGCTTCGTTGTCAGCCTGTGCAGGGTCTAGTGCCTTTTGGCTAACAAAGCGTTTGTACACTTGACTGATAACTAGGGCTGCCAGAACAATGGCGCCCATGATGATGAGTTGTGATGTTTCCATTACTTTGAATTTATAATTTTGTTGGTTCTATCTTCTCGTCTTTCTTGCGTGAAGGTATCGCACCCCATATCATTAAGGCTAAGATAGGCAGAAAAACAAGCTTTCCGCCGTAGCGTGTATAGAAACCTAGCTTCAACAGTTCGTCCTCGTTGAGTTTCTTTTCTTTAAGATATTCTTTCAAAAAAGCCTGAGATTTGGGGGTTGTCATTTCGTAGTAGGTTTCTGTGGGAGCATCGTACAGCACCAGTTTGGGCTCTTCCGTCACCCATAGGGGTAGAAAATAGGCGATGTTGAACTCTTTGTGCATGCGTGCCAGGTTTACATTTTTACCATCGATAATGATGCTGTCTTCCGCAGGAATGTTGTATACCACGTCGATAACGTCGCGTGTTCCAACGGGAATTCTTGCCCTTGCATGTGCATTTTGTGGTACGATTAATAAGAATGTTAGGCATACAAATAGGGCTTTGCCCAATAAGTTGAGTTTGTTCATTGTTTTTATAGTTTATTTGGATGAATAATATATTGCATGCGAAATTAATAAAAAAAAACGAATACATACTATACGTGCTATAAAGACTATTTTCTTTTAACGTTTTTGCTTGTTTGTTTAAATGTTTTTACATACGTTTAGGATGTGGATTTAGCATGGTCCAAGGTGTAATTTGATAGTTTGTTGAGAGATTTTGTTCGTGAAATGGCAAATGTGGAATATGCTGTTGGCAGTCTTTAACCCATTGTAAGCTATTGGAAACGTTAGATCTGTGTGCACAATTTTGTATGTGGTCGGCAACAAAAGATGATTTATAGAATGACTTTAAAATTAAAGTTCAAATATTGGTTCTTTTCTTTTGTGGTTTGTCGATTATTTCTTAACTTTGAAAACACAATCAAAATACCACAAAGATGTTAGAATATTTAACCTCAAACCAATGGCTGTTTTGGCTGATAATAAGCCTTTTATGCCTGATAATGGAAATGGCCTCTGGCACGTTTTACATCCTCTGCTTTGCCATCGGAGCCCTTTTTTCAATGGTGGGCAGCTGGCTTGGCTTCCCGTTTTTGGCGCAAGTGGTTTGCTTCGCTTGTTTCTCCATCTTATCTATCTTCGCCGTTAGGCCTGTGGCCATGAAGTACCTGCACCGCGGAGAAGAAGAACGGAAGAGCAATGCCGACGCTCTTGAAGGGCGCGAAGGCGTGGTAATAGAAGAGGTACAGCCACAACGCAGCGGCTATGTAAAGGTTGATGGCGACGAATGGCGTGCCGTTTCGGCCGATGGATCGCTAATTAAAAGAGGAGAAAAGGTGCGCATCGTCAAGATGGAAAGCATCGTGGCCACGGTAGAGCGTGTTTAAAACCAATTGCACCAACCTGTTATCACAAATGGGGAACGTGCATTAAGCGGGCTGTTCGACTAGCCTTTGAGCCGATTATAGTGGTGTTGGCTCGCGTTAATACCCAGAAAGTGGAGACTAAGAACAACGCCATGCCTTCATTCATCCTAACAATCATCTTAATTAAATAACCCTAAAACAACAATTAACAATGGGAGAACATATTGAATTTATTCTTATTGCCGTCGCTGTATTGCTGGCGCTTCTCTTCGTAAAGAAGTCACTTGTCATTATACCCCAGTCGGAAACGAAAATCATCGAACGCTTGGGTAAGTTTCGTGCAATACTCAAACCGGGTATCAACATTATCATCCCCTTTGTAGATAGTGCGAAAACCATCGTGACGATGACCAACCGTCGCTATTTGTATTCGAGCACGATCGACCTTCGTGAGCAAGTGTACGACTTTGACAAGCAGAACGTTATCACCAAAGATAACATTCAAATGCAAATCAATGCCTTGCTCTACTTCCAGATAGTAGACCCCTTCAAGGCTGTTTACGAAATCAACAACCTTCCCAATGCCATTGAGAAGCTTACCCAAACCACGCTGCGTAACATCATCGGAGAAATGGAATTGGACCAGACGCTCACCTCGCGCGACACCATCAACACCAAACTTCGCTCGGTGTTAGACGATGCGACAAACAAGTGGGGTATCAAGGTGAATCGCGTTGAGTTGCAAGACATCATCCCGCCGACGAGCGTTCTTCAGGCCATGGAGAAGCAAATGCAAGCCGAACGTAACAAACGTGCCACCATTCTTACCAGCGAGGGAGAGAAACAAGCCGTTATTTTGCAGTCGGAAGGTGAGAAAACCTCGACCATCAACCGGGCCGAAGCCGCTAAACAGCAAGCCATTCTCTTTGCCGAAGGTGAAGCACAGGCACGTATTCGCAAGGCCGAGGCCGAGGCAATTGCTATCGAGAAGATTACGGAAGCTGTGGGACAAAGTACCAATCCCGCAAATTATCTGCTCGCACAGAAGTACATTGCCATGATGCGAGAGTTGGCTCAAGGCGATCAAACCAAGACGGTTTACCTGCCTTACGAGGCTACAAACTTGCTGGGTAGCATCGGCGGAATAAAAGAACTCTTTAAAATACAATAGCATTTTGGCATAAAAGCTGTGCCAAACAAAAACAGCCTTACCTCCACCCACGCTCCAATAGGGGACGTGGGTGGAGGTTTTCGTTGCGCCATTTGCGAGATTTACAAGTTGATGAGTTGACTAAGCAGCTCGCCTATGACCACCCATGAGGCTGGCGTAAATATTTGGAGAAACTCAAAGGCGACTGCTCCGTTAGTTTGTTAAGTCGTAAATGACGCAAGTTCGTGTCTAAAATCTGAATGCGAGTTCAGGGTAAGAGAAACTCGTTATGCCAACTACCGCTACGCAGTAGTTGATGATATTGTCATTCGTTTTTTATCTAATCTTGCTCAAAAAGCATCGTCTTTTATCCCGAACTTGCGTAAAAGCTGAATGCGAACGCATGCACGCGAATGGCATTTAGCTTTTAAGGCGTGTTCTAGAAAACCTTGAAGCGGACTTAATTTGTCTGAGGTGACTTCTAGAACACGCCTTAAATCATTTATTGGATGCTTGCTTTTCAAATCAGAATGAATACTAATTGGTATGCGAAAACTCATCTCTGATATTCAACGAGTTATGATCTTGTGTTGCTGTTAAAGGCAAGAGGCTTTGTTCCAGATGATGTGGAATCTTGTTCCAGATAACATGGAACCTTGTTCCAGTTGATATGGAACCCTGTTCCAGATGATATGGAATCGCCGTACAACATAGTTGGAACTTGGCGGGCGATGAAAAGACGTGCTACAAGCGATGAAAAAGCGTATTATGGACGCTTATTCTTCGCTTTTCGACCACTAATGTCTCTGTGAGGAATTTAGTTGAAAAGCACGATTATGGTTTGTTGTATGAAGGGCGCGCGCGAGTAAATCTGGGTGCGATAGATAAAGGCTAGTGTAGGCTTTACGTGCTAAACCTTCTTGATGCGAGTTGTTCAGACTCGCCTTTCGCTTTCTACTTCACCACCCCAATAATCTCCTTAACGTCTTTCACGCCATGATTATCGAGCCATTCGTTTATGCCATCGCGCACCTTAATGGTGACTGTTGGGTCGAGAAAGTTGGCTGTACCAATTTGTATAGCCGATGCGCCAGCCATCATAAACTCGATGGCGTCGGTGGCATTGCAGATGCCGCCCAGTCCGATGATAGGTATTTTCACCGCCTTTGCCACTTGCCACACCATGCGCAAGGCCACAGGCTTAACGGCCGGACCGCTTAAACCACCCGTGTTGATGCTTAAAACCGACTGCCGACGTTCAACGTCGATAGCCATACCCATGAGCGTATTGATGAGCGACACACTGTCGGCACCCTCCGCTTCTACAGCTCGGGCAATCTCCGCAATATCGGTTACGTTGGGCGAAAGCTTCACAATGAGCGTCTTTCGATAGCGTTCGCGCACTGCCCGCACCACGCTAGCCGCTCCTGCACAGGTTGTTCCGAAGGCCATGCCACCCTCTTTCACGTTGGGACACGAAATGTTCAGCTCGATGGCAGGTATGTTTTCAAGTGCGTCTACACGTGCAGCGCACTCCGCATAATCTTCGGGCGTGTTGCCACTCACGTTCACAATCATGCGGGTGTCTATGTCCTTGATTTTGGGATAGATGTGTTCGGCGAAATAATCAACGCCTTTGTTCTGCAATCCCACACAGTTGAGCATGCCCTGTGGCGTTTCGGCCATACGCGGATAGTCGTTTCCTTGTCGCGGATGAAGGGTTGTTCCCTTCACGATGATACCACCAATGCCATCTAGCGGCATAAAATCTTCGAACTCCAAGCCATAACCGAAGGTGCCCGAAGCTGTCATCACAGGGTTTTTCATCGACAACTTGCCGATATTTGTAGTGAGAATGGCCATTACCAAAGCAGTTTTTGAATGTTAAACACTGGTCCTTCTGTACATGCGCAGAGGTTTCCCTCTACCGTTTTTTCCACGCAACAGAGGCATGCGCCTATACCGCAGGCCATCAGGTTTTCGAGCGACACCTCGCATGCGATGCCCTTTTCGCGGGCATAACGTGCCACGGCCATCATCATGGGTTTGGGTCCACAGGTGGAAATCATGTCGAACGTCTCGTTTTGTAACACCGAATGGTTGGTAACGAAACCTTTTTCGCCTGCCGAACCATCTTCGGTGGTTACCAAAACACGACCTGCGCGTTCGAAAAGGTCCATCTCCAGCAAGTCGGCTGCTGTGCGTGCGCCCAGCAAGAATGTGGGTTGCGCACCCATTTCCTTGATTTTCTGCCCCAAAAAGAGCATCGGCGCCACGCCAACACCACCGCCAACGAGCAAGAAACGCTTGTTGGGTGATGTGGGAAGGGTGAAAGGATTGCCTAACGGAAACACGCAATTAAGTGTTTCGCCAGCCTTCAACGTCGCCATTTGGTGTGTGCCGTGACCCACAGTTGCCACTAAGAGGCCCATCTCGTTGCGCTCTGTGTTTACGTAGTTGATGGAGATGGGACGGCGCAGAAAGGTTTGTGGCGAGTGGTCTACACGCACTTCGACAAACTGTCCTGGCTTCATTGGTGGTAAAGTTTCGGCGTGTGTGAGCCTGATGAGTACGTAGCGGTCGTTCATCCGCTCAACGGCAACGACGGTGAGGTCGAGGCAAAACTTCTTCATTTCTTCGTTCGGTATGTTTTAGAGTTTACGTTATTTGCTCTTCGTTTTGCGATATAGACTTGATGCCGACACGCTTTTCGCACTCTTATTTTGGGTGGCGGGTTGAGTGTTGGCGGGTTTTGAGCTAGGCGTTGCTTGTGTGTTGGTGCGCGTGTTGCCAGCAGCCTTGTAGTAAGCCATGGCCTCGGGCAACAGCTTTTGTATGGCGGCGATGCGCTTAGCATCTGAAGGGTGATCGCTAAACAGGTCGGAACCATTGCCTCCACCCGACTTTTGAGCCATGCGTTGCCAGAAACTAACAGCCACCGAGGGGTCGTAACCAGCCATGGCAGCGAAGATAAGGCCCATGTGATCGGCCTCCGACTCGTTGTCGCGCGAGTATTTCAGGTTCTTAAAAGTGAAATATTGGCCAGCTGCCACTTGCGCCAGTCCGCCCATGGTTTGGCCTCCGATGGCGCCAAGAATGCTTCCGCCAATCTGAGTTCCGTATGCTTGACGTATCTTTTTCGACATCTGTTCGGCCGAATGTTTGGCTACGGCGTGGGCGATTTCATGCCCTAACACAATGGCCAACGAAGCTTCGTTTTGCGCTACGGGTAACAATCCTTCGTAAACCACAATCTTTCCGCCCGGCATGCAGAAAGCATTTACCTGCTTGTCGGCCACCAGGTTAAACTCCCATTCAAAGTTCCTTATCTCGTCTTGGTAGCCGTTGTTCACCAAATAGGTTTCTACGGCGCGTGCCAAACGTTGGCCCACGCGTTTCACCATAGCCGTGTTGGCAGCGTTAGACGATAGTCGGGCACTGCTCAGAAACTTGGCATATTCTTGCTTGCTGAGGCTAAGTATTTGTGCGTCGGATACAAGTAGCGAGTGTTTACGCCCTGTAATGGGCACTTGACTCGATGTTCCGCAGGCCAGCATAATGGCGGCGAGCGCACTAATAAGAACATAATTAAATCGCTTCATATTGCTTATTGATTATCTTTTTCTTTCGCACAAAGTTAGTTATTTAATTACGAAAACATGTCGTAACCTCCATATTATTCGTTTAAGGCTCAATTTCGGGGAAGTAAAGTTTTGCTTTTTGGCGATTATTTTTTACTTTTGCATTAATTGCGCAAGCTCGGATTGGGCGTGGTTGGGTGCATTTACCAACGTAAAAGTTGTGTATCTTTGGGCCCTAACTTCTATAAAAGCGGACTCCAAAACAATAGAAAGACGTATGAGAAAAGTTGCTTTTTGGGCATTAGCCTTATTACTAATGGTCTGTCAATCGGCTTTGGCTGACAGCTACGACGCACTTTGGAAGCAGTTTGATGTGGCAATGGCGAAAGATTTGCCTAAGACAGCTTTGGGCGTTTTACAGCAGATAGAGAAGCGTGCAAAGGCCGATAAACAATACGGATCGTTGCTTAAAGCCTCTGTTTGCAAGGGTGCTTTGCAGTCATCTATCTCTCCCGACTCGCTTTTGAGTGAGGTGAAACGGATAGAAGCGGAAGAGTTGGCGGTGCGAAATACGGAACCTGTGTTGGCTGCCGTATATCAATCGGCTTTGGCGCAGCTATATCTCAGCGATTACAATTTGAGAGATAGGGACGGCAAAACGGCACAAGCGTTTTTCGACTTGTCGTTGCAAAATCCCGAACTCTTGGCCAAAACGCAGGCCAAGGGTTACGAACCGATGCTGAAACCAGGCGTTGACGCCCGCATTTTCAACAACGACCTACTGCATGTGCTGGCTATGGCCGCAGGAAACTACCGCTTAATATACGACTTCTACTCAAAGGCTGGCAACAGGCGAGCAGCTTGCATCGTTGCTAGCATGATGTTTAACAGGGGTTTTCGTTTCAGTTTTGACGGTGAAGACGAAGACGACGATGATGAGAAAGGATTCTTGTTCTACAAGTCGCGTGTCGTTCACAAGCTCGATTCTTTCATTAACGTATATGCCGACTTACCCGAAGCGGGCGAGTTAGCCATCGTGCGCGCTAATATGATGCGTTCGGCGTCCGACGTAAGCACCGAGAAAGAACTGGAGTATATCAATTACGCCTTATCGAAATGGGGATCATGGCAGAACATGAACACCTTGCGCAATACCTATAATGAACGCGTAAACCCTACTTTCAACATGCGCGTGCGCCACATGATATTGCCGCAAAAACCCCAACAGGTGTACCTTTCGAGTGTACGCAACATCAAGACGATAACCATGAAAGTGTGGCGACTGAACGTGAATGGTGATTTTGAAGGGGATGTGGAAGAGCCTCGCGTGCTGGCTAGCCTGCGAAGCAAAATGAAAGCAGTGCCAAGTGCTACCCGTGAGCGCAAGTTTGTTGGCGTGCCAAACTACGCTTTCTCCAACGATTCATTGGAATTGGAGGGCTTGCCCATCGGTATGTACATGCTGGAGATTATCCCCGACAATAAAAATGTACGCACACGGCGAGTGCTTTTAAATGTAACCAACCTCGTACCTGTGTTACAAGAGTTGCCAGATGACCATGTTCGTATCGCTGTTTTGAATGCCACGACGGGTCACCCCGTGCCAAATGCGAAGGTGCGGTTAAGGTTTTACGATGATGATGAAGAGAAGGAAAAGACAGAAGTGTATACTTGCGGAGCCAATGGAGAGCTTGAACACTACTTTGATGATAATACGCCACGCAGCATTTACGTATTCACCAAAGACGATGTTTACTTCAACGAAGCCGCTTATGATACCTATTATAACTATTACCCGACAGACAAGACAAGCCCCAGGTTACACCTATTCACCGACCGAAGCATCTATCGACCTGGCCAAACCGTGGAGGTGGCGGGCATTTGGGTACTTCGCGGACCTGACTTGGAGCGTAAGGCTGCGTCAGGACAAAGCCTAAAGCTCAAACTTCACGATGCAAATTGGGAAGTTGTAGCAGAAAAAGAGGTTGTTACAGATGCCTTTGGCAAGTTCTCCACACAATTTACGTTACCCACTAACAGACTTACGGGTACGTATAAGATTCGTACATCGGCCAGAGCAAGTGGCGATGTGTCGTTCAGAGTTGAGGAATACAAGCGCCCGACCTTTGAAGTTTCCTTCCCCGAGGTGAAGGAGAAGTATGCTCCAGGTGACACCGTGGTGGTTACGGGACATGCCAAGAGTTTTGCAGGTGTACCTGTTCAGGGGGCAAAAGTTACCTATACGGTCAAGCGCAACCCTGCTTTTTGGTGGTGGTGGAGTAGGGACGACGACGATTCTCCTGACGAAATAGCCCGTGAAAGCACGGTGACCGATACCGACGGAGCTTTCCGTGTGAGCATCCCCATGACCCTTCCTGCAGGTAAGAAACGTCCCGGCTTCTACAACTTCGAGGTTACGGCCACCGTTGTAGACCAAGGCGGAGAAACCCGATTGGGTTCTATGTCGTTGCCATTAGGTAGCAAACTCACGGCACTGAGTTGTGATTTGCCCGAAAGAAGCGAGAAAGACAGCCTCAAGAGCATGCTTTTCAATTTCAGAAATGCATCTGGAGCAGAAATCCCAGGCAATGTTCGCTACTATATAGATAATGAGTCGAGCGCCCAAACAGTTAAGGCCAATACGCCCATCGCTTTCAATGCTGCGGCCTTGTCATCAGGTAAGCACCGACTAGTGGCTATCTGTGAGACCGATACTGTTGACCAAGAGCTCGTGCTTTTCAGTATGAACGATCGTCGACCCGTGGTTGACTCGAAGATATGGGCTTACCAAACGTCGTCGAAATTCAATCTCGATGGCAGTCCCGTGTATGTGCAAGTGGGCACTTCGTTGAAGGATACCTACGTGCTTTACGCGATATATTCGGGTGATAAGGTGCTCGAAAAAGGCACAACCGTGATCAGCGATTCGCTCATCACCATCCCCTATACTTACAAACCCGAGTATGGAGACGGCATAACCATTAGCTATGCTTGGGTGAAAGACGATCATTGCTACGACCAAACCCTAACGATCAGAAGGGCTACACCTGACAAACGATTGCTGGCCGAGTGGAAGACGTTCAGGAATAAGCTAACTCCTGGCCAGAAAGAAGAATGGACCTTGACGCTGAAACATCCCGACGGCAAGCCTGCCAATGCCCAATTGATGGCTACGCTCTATGATAAGTCACTCGATCAAATCGTTGGTCATAGATGGGGATTTAATCTTGGTTATTCCTTTGGTGTGCCTGGCGTACGTTGGCAGTGGGCATGGAGCTTGCGCTCTTACGAAGTTGCGTCGCGCAGCCCTTTGCGTTCGCTACCCGTAAACGCCTTAAGATTTTATCAGTTTGACACTTCGTGCCTCGATTGGACATATTATTCCACCACGATGTTTGGGCTCAAAGGCGCGGATAGACTGGAAGAAGTTGTTGTGTCTGGTTACAAAAAGAGCAGCTATACGGGCAGTGTTGCTAATGTAAGAGGTTTAGCTTCGATTGCTGCAAAAGAATCTATTGTAGCCGAATCAGCCAATGAAGTGATGAAGGTAAAAGATGCTGAGGAGGCTTCAGGAGGTAAAACTGAGTCTAGCTCAACCGATAAACCCACCATTCGAGAGAATTTGAACGAGACCGCTTTCTTCTATCCTGCTCTCACTTCCGATGCCAATGGCGACGTGGCCATCAAGTTCACGCTGCCCGAAAGTGTCACCACATGGCGCTTTATGGGCTTGGCCACCGACAAGGAAATGAACAACGTGATCGTGGAAAATGAGGCTGTGGCCACCAAGAAGATGATGGTACAACCCAATATGCCACGCTTTATGCGACTGGGCGATAAGGGCTGGATAACCGCTCGCGTAATCAACACCTCCGAAAAGGCGTTGACAGGAACGGCTCTGATTGAGATCGTAGACCCCGAAACGGGCAAAACATTCTATACCGAGACAAAGACTTGCACGGCGAATGCTGGCCAAACCACCAACGTTAGCTTCTTGCTCAATCTGCAAGAGGGCACCAAGTTTTATACCGCTGGCGTAAAAGTTTGGGTATGTCGCATATCGGTTACGGGCAAGGGATTTAGCGATGGTGAGCAACACTATCTGCCCCTGCTGGGCGATACCGAGCTTGTCACCAACTCGAAAGCCTTTACGCAGCATCGTCCAGGCACACTCAATATCGACCTGCGCAAGCTTTTTGCCGTGAATAGGGCCGATAATCGCCTCACTGTCGAATACACCAACAACCCGGCTTGGATGATGGTGCAAACCCTACCGTATATGAGTCGCGTCTACGAAAACGATGCCATATCCTTAGCCACCTCGTTCTACGTAAACAGTTTGGGTCGTTATCTGCTCAAGCAAGCTCCCGTAATAAAGAGCACCATCGAACTGTGGAAACAGGAAAACAATGGTGAAGGCTCGATGGTAAGCGAACTTGAGAAGAACGAAGAACTGAAAACGTTGGTGCTGAAAGAAACGCCTTGGGTGTGGGACGGCAAGAACGAAACCCGTCAACGCCAAGAATTGACGCGCTTCTTCGATGAAAACGGCATCACGTATCGCCTTAACCAAGCCACAAACAAGTTGCGTGAGTTACAGCTTGGTGATGGATCGTGGAGCTGGTTCCCTGGTATGCCAGGCAGTAGTTACGTCACTTTGACTGTTGCCGAGATGGTAACGCGTCTGCAAACGCTAACGGGCGGGCGCACCGACATGAACCGAAACCTAGAAAGGGCATTTGCTTTCATGGGTAAACGGGTAACAGAAGAAGTCGAAGCAATGAAGAAACGCGAGAAGCGAGGTGAGAAGAACCTGCGCCCTAGCGAATGGGCGGTGCGCTATCTTTATGTCAGTTCGTTGGTAGATAATACGTATTACAAAGACGTTAAGGAAGATCGTGCCTACCTTATCAACCACTTGGCCAAGCAGCCAGCTGCGTTCACCATCTACGGCAAGGCTGTTGCAGCCGTTATTTTGGCCAAGAACGGCTACGCACAGATGGGTAAAGAGTATTTGCAAAGCATTCGCGAGTACAGCGTGTTTACCGAAGAGATGGGCCGATACTACGACACCCGAAAGGCCTATTACAGCTGGTTCGACTACAAGATACCCACCCAAGTGGCGGCCATTGAGGCCATTCAGGCGCTCGAACCCAACGACACGACCACCCTCGACGAGATGAAACGATGGCTGTTACAGCAGAAACGCACGCAGGTTTGGGATACGCCCATCAACAGCGTGAATGCCGTTTACGCCTTCCTTAACGGCAATATTCAAGTGTTGCAGGCCGCTGCCGACTCACCCGCGAAACTCTCTGTGGATGGCAAACGCCTCGAAACGCCCAACGCCTCGGCTGGTATGGGCTACGTAAAGACCACGATGACGGGGGCCAACCTCAATACCTTCACCGTAGAGAAGACTGCCCCCGGCACGTCGTGGGGTTCTGTTTACGCCCAGTTTACGCAGCGCACAACCGACATTGCCGATGCTTCTATGGGCCTAAGTGTTAAGCGCGAACTGCTCTACGATGGCGAATTGAAGGTGGGAAGCAAGGTAAAGGTACGCATAACCATCACTGCCGACCGCGATTACGACTTCGTTCAGGTGGTAGATAAGCGTGCCGCTTGCATGGAACCAGTAAATCAACTAACTGGCTATCGTGGCGGATTCTACTGCTCGCCACGAGATAACGCCACCTATTATTATGCTGATATGATGCGAAAGGGTACTCATGTGGTAGAGAGTACCTTCTATATAGACCGCCTCGGAACGTTCACAACGGGCACGTGCACCGTGCAGTGCGCTTACAGTCCGGCATATATGGCACGCACCAAGGCTCAAACTTTAACGATAAAATAAAATAACGATAATAATGAACAACAGTATTTTGGCTGCCCTCTTCCTTTCCATGGGCTGCCTTTCGGCCTCTGCTCAGCGTATGGAAGCTGTGCACAAGGCCATCGATTGCGGACAAGTGCTCTATCGAACACCAGTAACCGCTGTCTTCGAAGTAAAAAACAAAGGTGGAAAACCTCTGAGCATCACCACCGTTCGCAAGAGTTGTGGATGCACCGAGGTAGATTATCCCAAGAAAGAGATACCCGCAGGGCAGGTGTTTAAGGTGAAAGCCACCTACGATGCGGCCCAGATGGGTCACTTCAACAAGCAAATTGGCCTCTATACGGCTACTGCAAAAGAACCGCTGATACTCACTTTGAAGGGCGTAGTGGTTGATGAAGTGAAAGATTTTTCGGGTGCTTACCCCTTCACCCTTGGTGATGTGCTGGTAGAAAAGAACAATATCGAGTTCGACGACGTGAACCGTGGCGACCGCCCTGTGCAGAAGATACACATCATGAACAATTCGGGCAAACCCGTGCAACCTGTTCTGATGCACCTGCCTCCCTACCTCCAAGCCGAGGTTTCGCCCTCAACCATCATGTCGGGGCGTAGCGGTGTGGCCTCCATTACGCTCGATTCGCATGAGCTTCGCCACTTCGGACTAACCCAAACCAACATCTATCTGGGTATGTTCCCTGGCGATAAGGTGTCGGCCGATAAAGAAATCAGCGTGTCGGCAGTACTGCTTCCCGGCTTTAACGAACTCTCTCAGAAAGCCCTTCACAATGCGCCGCAAATCAAACTCTCTGCAACGAAGGTAGATCTCGGTAACATCTATGGTCGAAAAGTGAAGAAAGCGGAGATCGACATTGCCAACACAGGGCATAGCATCTTAGAGATTAGTTCGCTGCAAATGTTCACAGCGGGTCTGAAACTGTCGCTTAACAAAACCCGCATCTTGCCTGGCGATATAGCCAAGCTTAAGATAACGGCCGACGAAAAGCAGCTTAAGAGTGTTAAGGCAGCACCGCGCGTGCTCATGATTACCAACGACCCCAAGCAGGCCAAGGTGGTGATAACCGTTAATGTGAAATGATTCAGGTAGAAATAGACAGCGGTAGCGGATTTTGTTTCGGTGTTACCACGGCCATTAAAAAGGCCGAAGAGGAATTGGCAGCAGGCAAAAAGATGTACTGCTTAGGAGATATTGTGCACAATGGCATGGAAGTGGAACGCCTAACGGCCATGGGCATGACCACCATTAACCACGAACAGCTTCGCGAGTTGCACGATGTGAAGGTGCTGTTGCGTGCACATGGCGAGCCACCCGAAACCTACGAACTGGCCCGTCGCAACAATATCGAGATCATAGATGCCACTTGTCCCGTGGTGTTACAGCTGCAAAACCGCATCAAGAAGCAGTTCGACGCCAACCCCGATGCACAAATCGTGATCTTTGGGAAGAACGGACACGCCGAGGTTCTTGGTCTTGTGGGGCAGACGCGCAGTCAAGCCATCGTGATAGAGCATTTCGACGAGGTGCCAAAGCTCGATTTCAATCGCGACATCTACCTCTATTCGCAAACCACGAAGAGCCTTGACGAGTTCCATCGCATCATCGAATACATACAATCGCACATCAGTCCCACGGCTGTTTTTCGTAGTTTCGACACCATTTGCCGACAGGTGGCCAACCGTATGCCCAACATTGCGCGCTTTGCAACCCAACATGATGTGATCATTTTTGTGAGTGGGCGAAAGAGCAGCAATGGAAAGGTGCTCTATAACGAGTGTAAAGCCGTAAACCCCAACAGTTATCATGTGGAAAATGCAGAGGAGATAAACCTCGATTGGTTTGCTAATGCCAAGACGGTGGGTATCTGTGGGGCAACCAGTACCCCCAAATGGCTGATGGAAGAATGTCGCGACCATATCCTCAGCAATGTGGAATGAAGCGAGATTGTGCCAAGCGGGTTGTTTATAAGATACGGCCAACTAGGCGAAAGCTTATAATACACAACGTAAAAACCGCGTACAACCAACCTGGTTATACGCGGTTTTTGCGATGAAAGACATTGGGCACAGCGCCTAATGCCCTTTATCTAGCTTTCTTTTTAGAACTCGAAGCCAAACTGAATCTTAATTGCCGAGATGGAGGAAACGCCTTTACTATATTTTTTCGCGCCATAGTAGTAAACGTCATTCGGCACATTGTAATCGTCGTCGGCATTTTGTAGCGCATAACCAATAGCTGCATGCAAGGCTAGCTTATTGGTAAGGCCAACGCGACAGCCAACCATGGGGTTGAAATAAAAGCCTGCGAAATGGCTATTGACGGTATGGCCTGCCTTCGTACCAAAGAAAGGCGTAACGGGACCATTGATAAAGTTCACGCGTACGTCGGCAAATAGGGGAAAGGTAAACACCTCGGGCTCGCCGTAATATTCAGTGCCGACACCCCCACCAACGAACAAGTAAGGCGATATTTGGTAGCCTAAGCTAACGTTTAGTCCGCCTCTCCAATAGTAAATGCCGTCTGTGCCAAACGAGTAAGAGTCTTCAACAAATCCCTTAAAGCCCTTGGCAATCTTACGTGTTCTGAACGATGACTTACGTTCGGGCTTGTTTTCTTTCGTCTCAGCCTCTACTTTCTCGATGCGTTCAACGTCGTTCATCTCGTAAACAAGCAAGTTTCCGTCTGCCGTTTTTATTTTTACCTGTTTTTCGGGTCTCACATCTACCACCTGTCCGTAGATAACGCTACCGTTTTTCAGGTACACCGCGTCTTTCGTCGCTTGTGCGAAGGTTGTCGTAGATGCACCAAGCATCAGGACCAAAAACAATAATATCTTCTTCATGTTAAGTTTGTTAGTTGTTTGCAAAATTAATAAATATTGCCTATTCGTCCGCAGTTTTGTGTCCTAAATAATGTCGCTTGTACTGCATTTTATTGCTGGCCCACCTTATATAAGGTTATAGAGGACGTAAGTCGACGTACATCGCCCTTAGTGTTTCAACACAAACTTGCCTACTTTATCTGTAAAGTCTGGCTGTTAAGTAAACGTATTTCTCGCCTTCTGTGATAAGTCTTGCGGTTCTAACAACGCGGCATGGCCTGCCTTGCAACGGGGTGGGGCGGTGCTGTTGTTTAGAATTCGACACCAAATTGCACCTTAAAGGCCTCTAACGAAGCATACTTTGTTTGTATGAATGGACTGGTGTAGTCGTTGTAAGTGATGCTCGCCCTTTGCAATTCGTAGCCCACAGCCACGTGCAGGGCCAACTTATTGTTCAGCCCGAAGCGACATCCCGTATAGGGATTAAGGTAAAATCCATTCAGATCGCCAATAAATGACCAGCCCGTTTTTATTCCGGCAATGGGCGAAATGGCGCGGTTGAGGACGTTAACACGAAAATCGACAAACACAGGCAGCCCCACTTGCTTCTGCGAATTGAGATAAATGAGGTTGGCGCCAGCGCCCAAATAGAAGCGAGGCGACAACTGATAGCCCGCGCTTCCGCCTATTTCCCAGCGCGAAAATGGTTCGTCGTCGGTTCCTGCGGCATACGCACTCTCAACAAAAAACTTAAAGCCGCTGTCTATCCTTCGGCTTCTGAAACTTGATACGGTGGTGTCGCACGAGGCGTTTTGTCGCTGTTCGTTGGCAACACGTTCAATTTTGCTCGTGCGATAGGTAAGATTACTGCCATCAGCGTTTTGCGCATTAACCCCTGTGTTGGGTGTGCTTTCAAGTGACAAACCTCGAAACGTGCTCTCATATTTAAGGTAAGCCGCCTCTTTTAGCCCTCGCGCTATAGCGGATAGGTTTATGCCAAGGGCAAGGATTAGAAATATTAGTAGCTTTTTCATCAGTTACTCGCGTTCGTTTTATTTGTTAGACATGTTGCAAAGATAAACAATTCTTATTTTAAAACATGCGAGATTGACCGAAAGATTAACGATTTGTTCAAAAATTACAACGAGATTAATTTTAGCACCTGCTTAACGCCTGTGCTAACCTTTCTAAGCTTTCAAAAAACGAAGGTTTACTCTTGTACGTCTTGATTTTAGTCTTTGGCGGAGTACAAGGGCTTTTGTAGGGTGACTACAAGCCTTTTGTAGGGTGACTACAAGTGAGTTGTAGTGGCACTACAAGTGGTCGGTAGTGGGGCTACAAGCGGCTTGTAGTGGCAGTACAAGGCCATTTGTACTGCATCAGAAGTGAAAAAACGCGCAATAGACGCATTCTTAACGTCTTGCAAATCTGCTCATATAAGCCCAAAACACATCGAAAGCCATTTTAAGAACCAGCTTTAACGCAAAGGTTCTTTCAATAAACCTTACCTTATATTGCACCTTTTCCGCCAAATAGTTGTACCTTTGTGCTAAATAAATTACACGAAAATGAACATCTGTATCGTAGCGGGTGCGCGCCCCAACTTCATGAAGGTGGCACCCATCGTACATTCAATAGAGAAAGCCAAAGGGCAGGGTAGAGACATTAACTATCAATTGGTGTATGCGGGACGTGAAGACGACCCTACGCTTGAAGGCTCGCTCTTCAACGATTTGCAGCTTGCACGGCCGCAAGTGTTCCTCGGTGTAGACTGCGAGAACCTGAACGAGCTGACAGGACAAGTGATGTCGGCCTTCGAAAGGTATCTACAAGACCACGCCACAGACGTGGTTATCGTGGTAGACGACCTCGCTTCGACCCTCGCCACTGCCATCGTAACCAAGAAAAAGGGTGTTTTGCTGGCCCATTTGGTGGCAGGAACGCGTAGCTTCGACATCGATATGCCCAAGGAAATAAACCGATTGGTTATCGACGGACTAAGCGATTTGCTTTTCACGGCTGGCATGGGAAGTAACAGCATCGCCACACGCGAAGGGGCGGAGCTGTCTAAAATATACATGGTGGGCAACATCCTGATGGACACCTTGCGCTTTAATCATGGACGCTTGGTGTGCCCTGCGTTGCTCTCCAACTTGCAACTGAACGATGGCGAATATCTCGTTTTCACGCTTAACCGCAAGGTGCTCATCGCCAACAGGCCCAATCTCTTAGCCATGGTTAGGCAGATTGCAGCGGCATCGGTACATACGCCCGTGGTTGCACCTTTGCGCGGAGCCGCTGCCGAGGCTGTTAAGCAGTGCTTGGAACAATTGGGTGGTGCAGCCAATGTGCATGTGGTAGAGCCCCTTTCGTATCTTGAGTTTGGCTATCTCACAGCCCATGCTAAGGGCATTGTTACCGATTCGGGTAACGTGGCCGAAGAAGCGACGTTCAATGGCGTGCCTTGTATCACGCTGAACAGTTATACCGAGCATGTAGAAACGGTGAAACAAGGCACCAATGTGCTGGTGGGCGAAGACCCAGAGGCATTGGCCGAGGCCCTAGACACCCTGCAAACAGGACAATGGAAACACGCGTCGATACCCGACCGATGGGACGGACGCAGTGCCGACCGTATTGTTAGCATCTTGTTAGAGCAAAGAAGGGGGTGAGGAGTAAGGGTTGAGGAGTTAAGGAGTTATGGAGTGAAGGAGTTAAGCCAAATGCTTTGTTGCAGTGCGGATAACGACCTTGTCAACCAGTTTACTCGTAAACTTGTCAACTGATGTTTGAGTTAAGAAGTTAAGCCAGATGCTTTGTTGCAGTGCGGATAACGTCCTTGTCAACCAGTTTACTCGTAAACTTGTCAACTGATGTTTGAGTTAAGAAGTTAAGCCAGATGCTTTGTTGCAGCGTGGATAACGTCCTTATCAACCAGTTTACTCGTAAACTTGTCAACTGATGTTTGAGTTAAGAAGTTAAGCCAAATGCTTTGTTGCAGCGTGGATAACGACCTTGTCAACCAGTTTACTCGTAAATTTGTCAACTGATGTTTGAGTAAAGAAGTTAAGCCAGATGCTTTGTTGCAGCGTGGATAACGACCTTGTCAACCAGTTTACTCGTAAACTTGTCAACTGATGTTTAAGTTAAGGAGTTAAGCCAAATGAATAGGTGACGTTAGTCATTTTTTCACCTTTTCACTCTTTCACTTTTTCACCTTTTCCCCTTTTCACTTTTTCACCTTTAGTAGTTAAGCCGATAGCTCGGTTGCATTGTGGCAAACGCCCGTGTCAACCTATAAACTCGTGGGCTATCGACAAAAATAATAACACATATTACTCCCCTCTCCCCTTGGTGAGGGGTTGGGGGCGAGGCTTTTAAAATCAACAAACAATGGAAAAACGAACAATCCCCGTGGTGGGCATGGCTTGTTCAGCCTGTTCTGCCAATGTGGAAAAGAAACTTAATTCGTTGCCAGGCATAAAGAGTGCGGCAGTGAATTTGCCTGGCCGAACGGCCTTGGTGGAGTATAATCCTGAGGAGATAAGTCTCGAAAGGATGAAAAACGAAATCAACGCCATCGGCTACGACCTCGTGATAGAAACCAATCGCTCGGCAGAAGCCATAGAGCGTCGCGAACTGCAACGGCTTAAACGTCGCACAGCTCTTTCGTGGGGCTTTGCCCTTTTGTGCATGTGCGTGTCTATGGGATGGCTTAACTTGGGTGGAAAATCCATGAACAACCAAGTGGCTTTACTTCTGGCCTTAGCCAACTTCGTGGTTTGTGGCGGTGAGTTTTTCTCTCGCGCGTGGCGCCAACTGCGTCATGGATCGGCCAATATGGATTCGCTTGTGGCCCTCTCTACAAGCATTGCTTTCCTTTTTAGCACTTTCAACACCTTTTGGGGCGATGCCGTATGGGGCGCGCGAGGCATTGTTTGGCATACCTATTTTGATGCTTCGGTGATGATTATCACGTTCGTTCTCACTGGCAGACTACTTGAAGAGCGCGCCAAAAACGAGACGGCGGGAAGCATTAGGCAACTAATGGGACTCGCACCCAAGACCGCTCGCCTTATCGATGGCGACGAAATGCGCGACGTGCCCATTGCCACCATTGCCGTGGGCGATGTGTTGGAGGTTCGTGCTGGCGAGAAAGTGCCTGTCGATGGCGTTGTTACCATGGCCGAAAGCTTTATGACGGCCGATGGCGCATACATAGACGAGAGCATGATAACTGGCGAACCAACCCCCGCTTTGAAACAAAAGGGCGCGAAAGTGCTGGCAGGAACGGTGGTGTCGCAAGGCAAGTTTAGGTTTAAAGCGCAGCAGATTGGCGAGCATACGGCCTTGGCCCAAATCATCAAAATGGTGCAAGAGGCCCAAGGTAGCAAAGCTCCCGTGCAGCGTGTAGTAGACCGTGTGGCACGTGTTTTTGTGCCCGTGGTGGCCTTGATAGCCCTTCTCACCTTCCTTTTGTGGTGGCTGTTGGGCGGGAATGCAGCTCTTCCGCAAGCCATTATTTCGGCTGTTGCCGTGCTGGTTATCGCTTGTCCGTGTGCTATGGGCTTGGCCACGCCCACCGCTTTGATGGTGGCTATTGGCAAGGCAGCACAAATGAACGTGCTGATAAAGGATGCAGCGGCACTTGAAAGTCTTAAAGGGGTGAACGCTATGGTGATAGATAAGACGGGAACGCTGACCATTCCCAACCAAAACATCGACTTTACCAAGGCCGACGACCTGCCGCTTGAAATGCGCGAGAGCCTTAAACCGCATGCCGAAGAGGCCATGGCCGAATTGCAAAACATGGGTATTGCGGTGTATATGATGAGTGGCGATAAGGATGAGGCTGCGCGTTACTGGGCCGAGAAGGCTGGTATTGGGCATTATCGAAGTAAGGTTTTGCCACAAGATAAGGAAAACATGGTGCGCCAACTACAAGCCGAGGGCAAGCGGGTGGCCATGGTTGGCGATGGCATCAACGACACCCAAGCCTTGGCTTTGGCTGATGTGGGTATCGCGATGGGGCGTGGAACGGATGTGGCAATGGATGCTGCGCAGGCCACTTTGATGGGCGACGACCTGCGCCGACTGCCCCAAGCCATACGCCTAAGCAAGAAAACAACGGCCATGATTGGGCAAAACCTGTTTTGGGCCTTTATATATAATGTGGTGTGCATCCCCCTTGCGGCAGGTGTGCTCCATCTTTTCGACATCGATTTCCAGATAACGCCTATGTGGGCAAGTGCCCTTATGGCCTTTTCTAGCGTAAGTGTGGTGCTCAATAGTTTGCGGTTGAAGTTGGCGAAATAGGTTAATATAGAAGTTGCTTAACCCATAATAAAGATAATATGCAGAGAAAATGTTTGGCGACTATTAGTCGTGGGCTGGCTTTCGTGCTGCCGTTGGTGTTCGTGTTGTGTGTTCAGGTGGCCTTTGCAGGCAAACCCTTGAAGTTGTTGGCCATTGGAAACAGCTTCTCGGAAGATGCCATTGAGCAGAACCTCTTTGAGTTGGCAGCTGCCACTGGGCACCAAATGGTTATCGGTAACATGTATATTGGCGGTTGTTCGCTAGAAAGACATTGGGGCAATGCACGTAAAGACAAGCCCGACTACAACTATCGCAAGATAGGAATAGACGGTAAAATGACCCGTACGGCCAACTATACGCTCGATAAGGCTCTGCGCGACGAACAGTGGGATTACGTTAGCTTGCAGCAGGTTAGTCAGCTTTCGGGTATGTACAGCAGTTTCCAACCCCATTTAGACAGTCTTATCGCCTACGTTCGGGCGCGTGTTCCCGCCACCACTAAGCTGATATGGCACGTTACTTGGGCATACGCACAGAACTCAACGCATGGCGGATTTGCCAACTACGACCGCAATCAGGACAAGATGTATCGTGCCATCGTTGAGGGTGCACAACGCTTGAAGAAAGAAAACGCACAGTTTAGCCTCTTTGTTCCCGTGGGCACGGCCATTCAAAACGCCCGTACTTCGTTTGTTGGCGACCATCTTAACCGTGACGGTTTCCACCTCGACCTGGTGTTGGGACGTTATACGGCGGCCTGCACCTGGTTCGAATGCCTGTTCGGAACGAAAGTTTTTGGCAACAGATATGCACCAAAGGGACTGGATAAGGCCCAGAAAGCGGTGGCGCAATGGGCGGCGCACCTCGCTGTTGAACTACCTTTTGAATGTTCGCTAATAGATATTGTCGACACCACCACAAAGGTTTCGGCAGGCGGACTGGTTGAAAAGAAATAGAATGAAAGCAGGCGTGAAATACCTTTAAGGTACATCACGCCTGATTTTTGTTTAGCCCAAACGGGTGAAGTGGACGTTTTGCTTGCATGGTAAGCACGTGGCTACCATGTTTAGAATGGTGTTGGGCGTGTAGGTTCGTAAACATGTACGTTGCAATCTAACGCCTTTTATTCGCCAAATTCAGCCTTTTGGCCTATTGCTTAACCTCTATAAGCGTGGTTTGGTTACCGTTTACAAACAACGCCTGCTGGTTGGTGATGGGTTTTAACCCCAGCTTGGCATATTTGACAAGCATTTTTTCGGTAACTTCTTCGAAAGGGAAACTCTTGTAATGGGGGAGCGGATAGAAGTCTACCAGTCCCAAACCTTCGAACGAATTTAATTGTGGTGCAGCCTTTTCGGCTTCATCCATGTCTTTTGCATACGAAGTGTTGGGGGCTAAAATGATTGAGCCGGCCGACTCGCCAATGTAGGGTTTGCCTCCTTTCACTTGCTCAAGTATAATGGTTTTTGCACCACTCTTTTCCAGTTCTTGTAGTAGGTAAAACGTGTTTCCGCCCGAAACATAAATCAAGTCGCAACTTTGCAGTGTGCGTTCGATTAAATCCTTGGGCGCGCTACTCACGTCCAACACTTCAATATTTAGTCCCAAATTCTCGAAAGCCTCTTTGGCTTCGTCTACGTAGTCGGTATATTCTTCGAACAAACTTGCGGTAGGGATGAACGCCAACTTTTTACCCTTCAAGTCGCCACCTACAAATTGGGGCGTGAAAGACGAAACAGCGGCAAAATAGGAGCATAAGAATAGTTTAACCATCATTGAATGTCATTTGTGAATAGATAAGTGGGATGTTTGCCTCTACGGGCTTTCCCGTCTTTATATAGGTGTTTAATGCGTCTGCAAGTTAAGTCGTTAACGCGTGGCGTAATTAACTTACCGACTTGTTTAACGGCTTCCAAAATTAATAAAAACCAGCGAATAAGAAAAGGAAACGCGAAAAAAGTAGTACCTTTGCAGACGAAAAAAATGTATAGAGTGCTTGGTAAACCTCTTTAAAAACAAGAATTATGAACAACAAGGATAATAAAGTGAGTGTGCTGTTCATGCTTTTCAGCATACTCTTTTGCGTTTGTCTGATAGCGGCAAACGTGTTAGAAACAAAGCAAATAGCGTTTGGCTCAATCAGTTTGACGGGTGGTTTGATTGTATTCCCTGTGTCGTATATCATCAACGACTGCGTATGCGAAGTGTGGGGATATAAAAAGGCGCGCCTATTGATATGGACGGGCTTTGCCATGAACTTCTTCTTCGTATCGCTGGGAGCCATTTGCGACGCCATTCCAGGTGCACCTTATTGGACCAACGACGAGGGTTTTCATGCCGTTTTCGGGTTGGCGCCCCGCATAGCGTTCGCTTCTTTCTTGGCTTTCGTTTGTGGATCGTTTGTCAACGCCTACATCATGAGCAAGATGAAGCTGTCTTCGGGAGGCAAAAACTTCTCGTTGCGTGCAGTGGTTAGCACCATTTTCGGCGAGTCGGTAGATTCAATCATCTTCTTTCCGCTAGCTTTGTGGGGCGTTGTTCCCACCGAAGAGTTGCCTTGGTTGATGCTTTGGCAGGTGATTTTGAAGACCGCTTACGAGATTGTTGTGTTGCCGTTGACCATCCGCGTGGTACGTTATGTGAAACGACACGAGCAAGTTGACACCTACGACAACGATGTGAATTACAGCATCTGGCGTGTGTTTAGCATTTAGTTTGTGAGTTGATGAGCTTTTAAGTTGGTGAGTTTTTGAGTTGATTAGTTTGTGAGTTTTTGAGTTGATTAGTTTGTTAGTTAATGAGTTAATGAGTTTTTAAGTTGATAAGCTTTTGGGCTTTTAGTTTATGAACTTGTGAATGATATGGTTTCTAAGACTCACCAACTTAACAACTTATAAACTTATAAACCCAAGAAAGATAACGAAATGGATAAGAAAAGAGAAACCGAGGGCTTAAAATTGTTGGGAAACAACACGAAATATAGCATGGATTATGCGCCCGAAGTGTTGGAAACGTTTGAAAACAAACATCCTGAGAACGATTATTGGGTAAGGTTTAATTGCCCTGAATTTACCTCATTATGCCCCATTACGGGGCAACCCGACTTTGCCGAGATACGTATATCGTACGTGCCTAACGTGCGAATGGTGGAGAGTAAGAGCTTAAAGCTCTACCTTTTCAGCTTTCGCAACCACGGCGATTTCCACGAAGACTGCGTAAATATTATCATGAAAGACCTCATTAAACTAATGAATCCAAAGTATATTGAGGTCGTTGGGTTGTTCACACCTCGTGGCGGCATCAGCATTCACCCCTTCGCCAACTACGGAATGCCCAATACAAAGTATGCAGAAATGGCAGAAAAGCGTTTTGCGGAGTATGGAGGATGAGGGATATTTATGAGTTAACTAGTTGGCAAGTGTGCAAGTTTACAGGTTGACTAGTTGATAAGTGGGCAATTTAACGATTGGATAATTAGGCGGATAGACTGGTTAACCAGTCTATCCGCCTAATCGTTTGCTCCCAATTAGCCCGCAAATATCACCATCAGTCCACCAATAATGATGTACAAGGCGGCATAAGGTAGGGCCGATTTCAGTATCTCTCCGTCCTTGCCTTGCATATCGCAAGCGGCCGTTGCGATGGCAATGCTTTGTGGCGAAATCATCTTACCGCCCGTAGCACCTGTGGTATTAGAGGCCACAATCCAATTAGGGTCGGCATGATGAAGTTGCGTTGCCACGTTGGCTTGCAGCTTGGCGAAGAGTATGTTCGAAGAAGTGTCGCTGCCCGTAACGAACGTTCCGATAGCACCAATTAACGGAGCGAACAGCGGATAGGCCTTGCCCGTGATGTTGGCAAGCGTGTCGGCGATGACAAGTATCATGCCTGCATAATTCATTATGGCTGCTAAGGCCACGAGTGAGATAATGGTGACCGTGGTTTTGCGCAGGTTTACCACCGTGCGAGCTAGCGAAACAAGTAGCTGCCGAGGTGAAAGACCTTGCACTAAGCCACCCAATACCGTGCCTAAGAATAGCATGAGGCCCGCGTTACCTATCCAAGCGAACGAGAAAGCTGTGCCTGGAGCGTGTATGGGCAGAGCGATGCGCGACACCAATGTAGACTTTAAGAAGGCGTTGATGGGTGGAAAGAGTGGCCCTGAAAGTAGAATGAACAATAAGATGAAGGCGTACACTGCCCAAGCCCTAAGTGTTTGACTGGCGGTGTATGCCTTTTTGTTTTCTGCTTTTTTCTTCGGTGCAAACAGTTTGGCGTAAATCACGATGGCCACGATGGCTGATAACGAGCCGATAATGGCTGGCGTCTCGGCTCCGAGATAACGTGCCACGAGGTATTGCGACCCTAACGACACAGCACCCACCCACAGCGCGAGTCGCAGGTTTTTAAGTATTGCACCCCGACTGCGGTTGGTTAGCGTGAGGATGATAAAGGGGAGAACGAGGTAAAGCAAGGATAATTGCATCACGGCATATACCGATAGCTGCGAGATAAGTTCTTGCGAGGCAGCTCCACCAGGTGCAATCTCGTTGGCTAAGGTTATCACAGGCACGCCCACTGCACCGAAACCTGTGGGCACGGTGTTGGCGATGAGCGATACCAAGGCGCTGAACAATGGTTTATAACCTAACGAAATAAGTATCGCTGTGGGAATGGCCACGGCCGTTCCGAAGCCTGCCATGCCCTCAAGAAGTCCGCCAAAGCCCCACACGAGCACCAACACGGTTACGCCATCATCGTCGGAAAACGAGGTGAATTGGGCCTTGATAACTTCTATTTGCTTGCTTTCCACCAGTACGTTATAGCTAAAAAGCGCCATCAAAATGATGATGAGGATGGGGAAAACGGCTTTGAGCGCCCCCTCAACAAAAGCCCATGCCACGCCCATTTGTGTGAAACCCTCGGGTGCGAAGTTCATGGCTGGTGCGAGAAATACGGCAATAGCTGCCGTAGCGAGCAAGCTGACAAAGGCGCTGCGGTGGCCTGCCATCTTGAAACCAAGCATCAAGACGAAGAGCAGAACGATGGGAAGAACTGAAACGAGTGCGGCCATAGGGTGCTGTTTTGTTGGGTTAGAGGGTTGTGTTTGTATGTGTGGCGTAGGCGATAGGTCGCTTTCGCCCCACATTGTATTTGGCAAATATAGCAAAAAATACTGGATAAGCTGCTCTTTAAAGATATAAAATGTTGAGGGGCGAACGCTCTCTTAAAGAACGTTCGCCCCGTATTTGGTTTTGCTTATAGCGCGTTTTGGAATGTCTCTAAGTTCATTTCTAGCTTAGTTATGCCTTTTAGCCAGCTAGGGTTTGTGCGCTGTTATGGCGTGTTGATTGGACTTTTCAATCGTTATAGTCGGCCACAATCTCGCATATCTTAACGATAACGTTCATGGCTTTCTCCATAACTTGCACCGAAACAAACTCGTAAGGTCCGTGGAAGTTTACACCTCCAGCGAATATGTTTGGGCAAGGCAGTCCCTTGTAGCTTAGTTGCGCACCATCCGTTCCACCGCGTATGGGCTTCACTTTGGGCGAAACGCCACTCTGCATCATGGCTTGCAAAACGATGTCTATTACGTGCATGTTGGGGTCTATTTTCTCCTTCATGTTGTAATATTGGTCGTTTAGCACCACTTCAACCGTTCCTTCGCCGTATTTTTCGTTCATGGTGCGGGCGCATTTCTCAAAAAACGCCTTGCGATCTTCGAACTTGTCGCGGTCGTGGTCGCGTATAATGAAGTTCAGTTTGGCTGTTTCGGTGCTGGTCTGCATGCCAATGAGGTGGTAAAAGCCCTCATATCCCTCGGTCGTTTCAGGTGTTTGGTCGTCTGGAAGCATGTTACAGAACTCGCAAGCCAATCTGTTTGCATTAATCATTTTTCCTTTGGCGTAACCCGGATGCACGCTAACGCCCTTGATGTTTACCTTTGCGCCAGCGGCGTTAAAGTTCTCGTACTCCAGTTCTCCAAGGTCTCCGCCATCGATTGTGTATGCCCATTCGCAGCCAAACCTCTCTACATCGAAGTTGTGTGCACCTTTACCAATCTCCTCGTCGGGGTTAAAGGCCACGCGAATGTCACCATGTTTCACTTCGTTATGGTCGCGCAACCAGCATACAGCCTGCATAATCTCGGCTATTCCAGCCTTGTCGTCGGCTCCAAGAAGCGTGGTGCCGTCGGTCACGATGAGGTCTTCGCCCACGTGGTTTTTTAGTTCGGGGAACTTTGTTGGCGACGAAACGATGCCAGGTGACAGTTCGATGTCGCCTCCATCGTAGTTTTTCACGATGCGTGCCTTAACGTCTTTGCCGCTGCTATCGGGGCTAGTGTCGTAGTGTGAGATAAATCCGATGGTTGGAATTTTCTTTTTGCAGTTGGCTTTCAGCGTGCCATAGAGATAGCCCATGTCGTCCATCTCCACGTCGCTTAGGCCTTCTCGTTCCATCTCCTTTTTCAAATATTCGGCGAAAACGAGTTGTTTCGGGGTACTCGGAACCGACTCCGAGCTGTCGTCCGACTGTGTATCGAACTTGGTATAATTGATAAATCTTTCTGTTATTTCCATGTTTGGTTTTAAGTTTGAACGAACCGCGCGGTCTTGGCGTTGGTTTAGTCCGCATGGTTTGGCTTGTGCATAGGCGTTCCTTTCTTATTGGGTGGGTCGCCTGTTGTGGCTGTCCTTCGTCTGTTTCGTCATGTCGAGAGACAATGCGCGTTGCTTAGCCGTTCGTATGGGTTTATGTTTTTGTTATTGTTAATGTAAAGTTGACTTTTGCTTTGTTGGATAAAAAGGGTTGCTGCGCACCTTTGGCCGTCGCCAAGAACTAGACCTAGGGCCAGCAGTTGGTTATGCAAAGATACGAAATGTTTCAAAAAGGCGAAACAAAAGCACTATTTCTTTTAATGATAAAGGCAAAGGATATTGTTGTGTTTGGATCATAACCATCAAGTCTGTTTTGGTACTGCCTTATTCGAAACTTGTCTTCATAAAAGCACTTTGAAGGCGTTGCGAACTACTTGAGAGAAACTTCAAATAATTGTTTTCGACAACAACTGCCTATATTTCTCTGCATTCTCTGTGCCTCTGTGTGAGTGTTTGTAGATACTATTGCATAACGATACAATACTTACTATGTTCTTTTTTATTTAACTGAATGTCGAACGGACAATGCAGGTTACTCCGTTTGGCTCATGCCATCTTTCCTGTTTTCAGTTCGTTATTCAGAAACGAGAACACGTATCCTGGGCTTTGATAATACAGCTTTGTAGCATCGCTCATCAGCTTTTCGTATGTTTCGGAGTTGAAAATTGTGGTCAGAGCCTCCTCAATTGAAATGTCCTTGTTGTTTTCAATCAGCATCAAGGCTAGTTCTTTCACCAAGTATGCCTTCATCTCTTCTTTTTCGTTCATAATCGTTTCAGATGTTTAATGGCGAGTTCCGTACCAAAGTAATACTGAATAGTCTTACCTTTCATGAATTTTAGCCTTCTAATGAGTGTGGGCATGTCAATGTCGCGGTTGGTAAACCTAACTAACTGAAGACCTACACGGTCATTTGCGATAGGACCAATTACAATATCGTAATTGTGAATGAGCGTGTTTGAAGTGTTGTTTCTATTTGCGAGGATAAAATTTGCCCACTCTTCCGTATAATCCCCAAAGGTTTTAACTTTTAGCTCGTTTGAAGTGAGCAACCTTTCGTCAAACTCATAACTCACTATTACGGGTGAACCTCCTAACAAAAGAGCGCGTGTTTGGGCAAAGTCTTTTGCCTGTTCTAATTCGGCAGATAAATAAAAACCACGTCCAAAGTCTTTGTTTGGTTTCGATTTCGAGAGATCTATCTCGTCGAATTCACTTGTAGTGCCATGATAAAGCTTCATTGTAATTCTCCTCCCATTCTGCGGCAATATTGTGAAATGTCGTCCAACATTGTTTCGAACGATTGTGTATGAGCATAGCTATAATGTTTATCGATGAAATCAATGCCTTTGAACCGTTGCAAATATCCAAAGGCTTGCTTCATCGTTAGCCCATACCTCTTTCCGAATTCATGAATAAAGTAGATGGACCATTCCAGTTTCTCTTCTGCGCTGTATTCCATATTCCACTCCTTATTTATATAAGACACACGGCTTACGCCAATATGCTAAGTTACGACTGCCGTACTTCAATAGAGCGATTGACTGATAAACAGTTTGCGCATCGCCTGCTTCGATTACAAAATTAGGAAAATAATGTGAGTATACCAAATTGCAGTGCGAAGCATTTTCAATATTTGCCGATGCTTTTAAACGCTTAGTATGATTTTAGTTAAGTGGTAGATATACTTTAATCGCGTTGCGTTTTACCAGCAAATCTTACAGGCGCGCCTGCCCATTTGCACGGCTTTAGACAGCGAAACCGTTTTGATGCTGCCACTGCACCTATTTAAACCGCGACAGTTTTTTCTTGCATGATACACTTCAGCCTTTGGACCTGTGCATATATAAACGGTTTCCTCGTTTTTGCAAGATGTGGAAATGGCAAAAACCGATAAAGTTAGGGAGAGTAAGAGTCTTTTCATTTGCTTTGTTTGTTTACTGTTATGATAGTCTTTTAGTAGTGTAGTTTAGCAATATCAGAACTTCTTTCACAAAGTTGTTTGTGTCTTCGTTTCGTTATTGTTTTTAACATACCGCGTATATTTGTTGAAAAGGCCAATTTGCAAATTTAAAAAGGGAACGCCCTAGCATTCCCCTTTTGTGACCCCGGCGGGATTCAAACCCACGACTTCAGGAACCGGAATCCTGCGTTCTATTCAGCTGAACTACGAGGCCTTTATTGTTTATTGCGATGCAAAAGTAAGCATTTTTGTTGGTTTGAGCAAATGTGGTGCAACGAAAAGTATGGTTTTGCACAGCCTTAACTTTATTGGGATTAACACCAATATAGGGCGCAATTTATTGGGTAAGCTACAAAGGTGTGTGCTATATCTTGATTTTATAATGCGCAGGAAATGACCAATAATGATGACTAAATGACGTATAAATACCTTATTTTACATCAAATTGTGATATTATTTTCCGTGTTTTGCCCATTTGTTGTTTATTTTGCTACCTTTGTACAACAAAATAACATTTCGACCTATGAGCACATTGATACGGCCAGAACATTACCATGCCCTCCTTGACAAGGTGAGAACAGAACAGGCAATAAAGCTGATAAAGGACTTTTTTCAGCAAAACCTCTCCACCGAACTGCGTTTGCGCCGAGTTACGGCACCGCTTTTCGTGATGCAAGGTTTGGGCATTAACGACGACCTTAACGGCATCGAACGCCCCGTTACGTTCCCCATCAAGGACTTAGGAGATGCTCGAGCCGAGGTGGTACATTCACTGGCTAAGTGGAAACGCCTAACGCTGGCCGAATATAAGATAAAGCCAGGCTATGGCATTTACACCGATATGAACGCCATTCGCGCCGACGAAGAGTTGGATAACTTGCATTCGCTGTACGTAGATCAATGGGATTGGGAGATGGTTATTACCCCCGAGCAACGCACGCTTAGCTTTTTGAAGCAGACCGTGCGCCGTATTTACGCGGCGATATTGCGTACCGAGTATCTCACTTGCGAAACCTATCCCACCCTCCAACCCTTCCTTCCACCCGAAATACATTTTGTGCACAGCGAAGAATTGTTGCAGATGTACCCCCATCTCACGCCGAAAGAGCGCGAAGAAGCCATTTGCGAGAAGTATGGGGCGGTGTTTATCGTGGGTATTGGTGGTAAACTGAGTGACGGGGAACGACATGATGGTCGCGCACCCGACTATGATGACTGGTCGACACAGGCCGAAGACGGGCACATGGGGCTTAATGGGGACATCTTAATATGGTATCCCGTGTTGGGGCGCTCGGTAGAACTGTCTTCGATGGGTATTCGTGTGAATGCCGAAGCCTTATTGCACCAACTTGAAATAATGGGTCAGCAGAACCGTACGGAACTGTATTTCCATCGTCAGTTACTGTCGGGCAAGTTGCCCTTGTGCATCGGTGGCGGTATCGGACAAAGTCGGTTGTGTATGGTTTTGTTGCAAAAGGCGCATGTAGGCGAGATACAAGCCAGCATTTGGAGTGATGAAATGCGTGCCCTCTGCGAAGCCGCCGGTATGCCGTTAATCTAATTGGGCACACAGCTTTTTACTTATTTGATTTTTTCTTTCGTGCCTAATGTCTTGCTTGTTTAAGTCAGTTACGTGCTGATCGTTTTGTGTTTGAAAAGCGAAAATTAAGCCCTCAAGGCATGCTTTTTAAATTCTCGGTTTGTTCCATATCAACTGGAATGCTGTTCCATGTTATCTGGAATCGTGTTCCATCTTATCTGGAATGGTGTTCCATGTTATCTGGAATGGCGTTCCAGATGAAGTTTTGTAGCACCCGCACTTTTGTTATGTAGCACCCGACTTCATTAAATAACGCATAATCAATGCTTTCCAGCAGTAAACAGAATGCTTATTTTGGCTTGTTTGAGTTAACCAACAACTCCTCATCACTTATGTATGTGTGAGGGATGTTGCGCCAACTACCGCGTAGCGGTTGGTCTTTTGTTAGGGCTGGATTGGAAACCAAAGCGACCTAACCTGTCTAAGTAGCGCAGAGAGCAAACAAGGGTGTAGGTCTTAGTTTGTTTCCGATGAATGCTTCTAGATGATGAATGGGCGCAACGTTCTCTTCTTCTGCCTATTATTCCGCCTCTTTATCGACACCCTTTCCTTTTCCTGCATGTTAAATTGCACCCATAAACAATCAATATCTCCATACAAACTAAACAATGGGAAAAAGACCAAGACCTACGGCCTTGTGGGATTGTAAACATCACTTAGACAGGGTAGCTCACTTCGTTCGCAACCCTGCCCTACCAACAGACCAACCACTACGCGGTAGATGGGCCAATGGCATGAACATAAACATCGGCTGTTATAAGTTTGATGTTATCCCAAACTCATATCTAATAAGCGTGATCGAGATGAGGCGCCATACGTTTTAGACAAGGCGAAGATACGAGAAGATGCTATTTATACCAACTGCTGCGCGGTAGATGGCATAATAGATGTTGTTGCATCTAGGCTAGTTCAAGTATATGGTGCTTAATTCCGAATCTTGTTTAGTATCTGGACATGTCCATAGAATATGGTATGTGGGTGCCATTATGCTTTAGTCTTGTTCAAAACAAATGGTATCTTATTCCGAACTAGAGCAATGTTTGCTAGTTGAAAACATGAAAAACGGGATGCTGCTAGGCAATATTTCACCTTGCAACATCCCGCTTTAAAATATCAATATCCCACTTTAAGGCAAGTTGCATCCCTTATTTTAAATGCAATATCCCTAGGATGGGGGTAGTAACAATGGGATAATGGTAGAGCGTATGCAATTACTTCACCACAACAGCTTTGATAATTTTCATATCTTCGAAAGGCCTGTTGTTGTCGTCGCAGGGTGTTTTCTGTATCTTTTCTACCACATCCATGCCCTCAACTACTTCTCCAAACACCGTATAAGTTCCGTCGAGGTGTGGCGTTCCACCTTTTTTAAAGTAGGTTTCGCGTTGTTCGGGCGTCAGCTTTACATTGCCATTGGTTTTCAAATCTAACTTCGCTTGCACGGCATCAAGCTGATAATCGGTCATGCGCTTGCCGTAAACGATGTAGAATTGGGCAGACGACGATTCCCACTTGGGGTTCACATCGTCGCCTTCGCGTGCAGCAGCCAACGCTCCGCGTTTGTGGTAATACATCGGGAATACAATTTCGGCAGGCACGGTGTAGTCTGGTGCATAGCCGCCAGCAGGTTCACCAAAGGCCGCATGACGTGAAGTTGAGTCGCCACCTTGTATCATAAAGTTCTCGATTACACGATGGAAAAGGGTGCCATTGTAATACCCCGACTTCACTAAGCGTAAGAAATTGTCGCGGTGTTTGGGTGTTTCGTTGTACAAAACCACACGGATAGTACCCATATTGGTTTCGAACAGCACTTGATGCCGAATCGTATCGGCCTGCGTTTGGGCCATGGCCACCATGTTGAACATGGCGAGCAGTAAGGCGAACAATATTTTTTTCATATCTGTAAGTTTGTGAGGTTTTTAGTTGTTGAGTTTGTGAGGTACAGGGTTTATAAGTTTTTGAGGTGGTGAGTTTGTGAGTTTATAAGTGGGTGAGTTTGTGAGTATTTGAGTTTATGAGGTGGTGAGTTTATAAGTTTGTTGAGTTTTTGCGGTGGTAAGTTTATGAGTTTGTGATGTTTTGAGTTTACAACTTGATAAGTTTTGGACTCATAGCTTTCAGCATTCATTGCTCATTAACTGTTAAGCACAACAGCTCACGAACTCACAAACTTATAAACTCACCACCTCTGCACCTCATAAACTCACCCACTTATAACCTCAAAAACTCACACATCACCATCTTCCTTTAATAGCCTTCGCCATTCATAATCTCCTCTTCGGTAAGAGGCTTGCGGTCGATGGCACGCCAAGCGACAAAGATATAGGCCAATACGAAGGGGATAAGAAGCGACACTACCGACATGGCCGTTAGCGTAAACTTGCTGCCAGAGCTGTTGACGATGGTTAACGAGCTTTGCAAGTCGGTGTTAGAAGGATAGTAGGCCGTGTTGTTCCAGCCTGCACAAAGCAGCAAAACCAACACTACCAACACCACACCTACACCACCAAACCAGATGCCTCGATTAAAGTTGGCATCGCGAAGGGTGCGTACAATGCCGTAGAGCAGTGAGGCTACGCCCACTAAGAGCACGATGGTGAGGTACCACATCGTGGTGAGGTTGTGCAGATATTTTAAGGGCTGCATAGAGATGATGCCTGTTTGCGGATCGTAAGCATAGCCGTCTTTCAACATCAGGTGTACCAAAAAGCTTAAGAAGAAAGCCAAGAACACCACCGTGCAAAGGCGCAATTGCTTGCGGGCACGGGTAACTACGGGGGCGTGGGCTACGTTATTGATAATGTATAGCAAGCCCAATACGCGTGCCAAGAAGAACACGGCCACACCTAGAACCACGTTCCAGAGGTCGAGTAGGGCATCGAGTCCATGACTGGCATTGGCCCAACGGCTGATAACGGGTTGTGCCATGGTGGTGATGTTGCCTTTGTCTACAATGAAGTTAGACCCATTGAAGAACGTGGCTACTGCGCCACCCAAGAGCACCGGACCAAGAACGCCATTGATGATGAGGAACGTTTGGAAGGTGCGAGCACCCAGCATGTTGCCCAGCTTGTTTTGGAACTCGTAGCTAACGGCTTGTATAACAAACGAGAAAAGTATGATCATCCAAAGCCAATAGGCTCCGCCGAAGCTGGTGCTGTAAAATAAGGGGAACGAAGCAAAGAAGCCTCCACCGAACACCACCAATGTGGTGAAGGTGAATTCCCACTTTCGACCAGTGGAATTGACCACCAACCGACGTTCGTTCTCGGTTTTGCCGAGGGTGAATATTAGGGTGTTGGCTCCCTGAACAAACATCAGGAACACGAGCAACGCGCCTAGGAGCGACACCAAGAACCACCAATAATGTTGCAAAAATTCGTATGACATGAGTTTATTTCTTTTCTTTTTGTTCGGCTTTTGCAGGTTTTCAGCACGCCATTCGCCAGTGCAGGTTTTGCAAACGCAGTGCATTGGGGCAGGCTGTGCCGGTTTTCTGCAAGCTCGTTACCCATCGGTGTGTGTGCGCCAAAGGCTACAGGCAAGGGCAAAAGAGCGTTTATCTTAATGGCCGAATATGGGGTTAGCGTTTATTTTCCGTACTCGGGACCTTTCTTTATCTGTTTAACCAGGATGCTTATTTCAACCACGAGCAGCGTGGTGAACAAGCCCAAGAAGAGGAAGAAGGTTGTTGCGATGGAGGCAGGCTTAACATCGCTCACGGCCACCCATGTGGGTAGCATGTCTTGGATGGTCCAAGGCTGGCGACCTAATTCGGCTAAAACCCATCCTGCTTCAGAGGCAATGTAGCCCATTGGCAGAGTGCATACGCCCAAAATGAGTAGCCAACGATAGCGCGACACATCTTTGCGGTAGCAAACGAACGTGAGAACGGCAAAGAAAAGCACGAAGAACGTACCCAAGCCAACCATTACACGGAACGACCAAAAGGTAAGGGGAATGTTGGGTATTACCTGTTCCTCCTTGTCAACATAGCCATATCCAAAGTATTTCATATTGGCCTTGATCACAGGCAATGCCTTTTGGGCGGTTGCTTCGTAGCCTGCCTTTTTGGCTTTGCGGTAAACCATGAGTGCGTTAACGGCCGCCTTACCCATCACCATCTTCTCTTTCACCGATGGTTCGCGTGTTCCGTCGGCCTTTACGTAGCCATCAAGCAGGTCGTTAACGCCAGGAACGAAGCCGTGAAGACTGTGTGTAGCCAACAGCGAAAGACCGTAGGGGATGGAAACGCAAAGCGCGTGCTCTTTGCTTTCACGGCAATTAGGCGTTTCGAAGGGGTTTACCCAAGCCACAGCCGTGAGATTTTGACTTTCGCCACCTTTGTAGAGAGCTTCCATAGCAGCCAGTTTCATTGGCTGGACCTTACCAACGAGGTAGGCAGAGGTGTCGCCCGTCATTGCAGCCAGCAACGAAGCGACGAACCCAACGCTAGCGGCAATCTTCATACTTTGCTTAGCCAGCTCCATTTCGCGCTTCTTTAGCAGATAATAGGCACTAACGGCCACCACGAAAACAGCGCCAACAATCCACGAAGAGGTTACGGTGTGGCAGAACTTATCTATTGCGAAGGGCGACAGGGCAACGTCGGTGAAACTCACCATCTCGTTGCGCATGGTGTCGGGGTTGAACTCGCAGCCCACGGGATATTGCATCCAAGCGTTGGCCACTAATATCCACCAAGCCGAAATGGTGGCTCCGATACCCGTAAGCCATGTTGAAGCGAGGTGGAAACCAGGCGAAACCTTTTTCCATCCAAAGAACATTACGGCCACAAAGGTGCTTTCCATAAAGAAGGCCACAATGCCTTCGATGGCCAAGGGTGCACCAAAGATGTCGCCAACAAACCAAGAATAGTTGCTCCAATTGGTGCCAAACTGAAACTCGAGGATAATACCTGTGGCCACGCCCATGGCAAAGTTGATGCCGAAAAGCTTCTGCCAGAAGTGCGCCACATCTTTCCAAAATTGCTTCTTCGTGCGATAATAGCAGGTCTCGGCGATGCCCATGATGATGGCAAGGCCAAGTGTTAGTGGCACAAAGAGCCAATGGTACATGGCCGTGAGGGCGAATTGCGCGCGCGACCAGTCTATTGTACCCGTTGAAATGTCTAGAAATAGTTGATTGAACATAGTTTATTTTAATGTTATTTTGTTTCTCTTGTTGTGTGGTTCGCCTTTTTCGGGTATTCCGTCTGCCTGTTTATGGCATGCCCAATTTCCCGTGTCTGCGGTGCCCCTTGTTATCTTTGGCGTTGATCGAGCGTGCGCGACACGTAGTCGGCTTCCTCTCCCTTGGGTGCATTAGCCTTTAAGAAGTTGGGGAAGAAAAACACTTTGAGTATGGCAAACATGATGAAGAGCTTGATGAGAATCACCAACCACAACTTCTTACCCAGTGTCATGCTTCTGAAACCATCATAGTAAAGGTCGAAAGTGCGATACCAAAAGCTTCTCTTGTTCATTGTTATTGTAATGTTTACAATGTGCAAATATAAGAAAAATATTGTAATAAAGCATGCAATACAGACATTATTTTACCCAAAGAAGAAATACGTTTCCCTAGTTTTGAACTTTGCATAGGCAGGCTTACATATGTGCAAACCAAGAAATCAATGTAGCAAAGAAAGGCTTTTAAAGGTGAAAACGTGAAAGGGTGAAAGTAACACCATTCACAAGTTAAGCGGATAAAAGCACACGATTTTGAATTCCATTAAAAAGCTCTAAACCCTCCAATAGGCACAAGCTACAGTTAAAGAAGATTAAAAATCGCGTTTAAAAAGAACAACTTCACTCAAAAAAGACGATTTTTGCATTTAGAAAGTTTTGAACATCCTACAGTATAAATCCACTTCAAAAAACTAATAGCTCCACCCAAAGCGAAATGGAATGAACAACAACATATTTTAAATATGAGTAAAATATTGATTCAACCTCCCGCAACGCTTACACTTTTAACCACATTTAAGTGTACTGCTGCATGTAAAAACATATTGATTTTTCTTGAAATACACTTAATTGTATTCTTGACATCACTTTAAAAGATCTCCCGATTGAACCAACTTAATTCAGTTAACACTGGATATCATTTCCCAAAAAGAATATCAAAGATGAAGACTACAAAGATTTTAAATTTAATAGCCATATTGTTCTTAATTGCAAACTTAGGTGTAGCAATTTTTATTGTTCTAAACAAATCATCTATAATTTTGCACTGGGACATTCTTGGACATGTTACCAACTATGGCGCGCAACAGTTTATTCTTGTCCTTCCTCTCGTTTCCTGCTTAATTTATGCTATCCTACGCAGGTATATCAAGGATCCCTACAAAATGAATTATATAGGTTCAGTTGTACAAACAGAGCAGAATGCAACATTGTTACGAAACTATCTTGATATAGCTTCTGTAGGTGTTACAGCCCTATTGCTCTATGTTACGATGTGTTCAGGTGGTCTATTGCCGATGTCTCCCTATGTGGTATACTCAATAATTTGCGTGGTTGCAGGCTTATACATCTATACACGACACAGGCTTGAACGAGCATGAATTTCAACAAGCATAGCTTTTATCCCTTGCTATGCTTGTTTTTCTTTCTTGCATAGATAAAAGTTAATGCAAGAAATGAAAATTAAAACATGGTAAGGAGCTTTAATAACACCAAGATCCATTCACACGACTTAGCAGCAGAGTCCTTTTTGTAACTAAGGCATAAATAAGGATAAAGGCTAAGGTCCTCGCCTGGGCTACACTCTCTTATGTCTTTACGTCATCGTACCTATCGCTTCTGGCGAACTGCACGGTGACGAAAGAACATACGTCTTGTATCTTTTTGTTGTTTTTACGGGCGTAATCGGCGGCTGCATCGAGCAATATTTTGCCGATGCCCTTGCCCTTATATTCGGGCGAAACCACAGTATGCATGATGGCGAAGTGGTTGGCATCTACCCAATCGTAGGAGAGATAGCCCAGTTTTTCTTCGCCTTCAAAGGCCACGAACTCGCCGTTCTGCTTGTTGTTGGTGTGATTGATTGTCATTATTGCTGTCTTCTTTATGTTTGTTGGCGCAGTGAAGGTGCGCCATGGATGTTGTTAGCGGGTTGGATATGGTACACTCGCGTCCTATATATATAAGGTGTATGTTGTATGAGCATCGTCTTACTTCGCTGTGGGAGCAGGCTTGTTTTCGATGGTGCGCAACACTTTCACTGCGTCGCCTACCGTTGGCACGTCCGAAACATGCATCATTCGGCGGCCTTTTATTTCCTTTAAGTCGCATCGGCGCGGGTTGTTGGCGATGTAAGTAAGCACGTTGTCGAAAGCCTTCGACCGGTAGTAAGCACTGTTGGGATTGCTAACAAACTGCATGAGCATGCGCCCTTGTTTCAGCATAATTTTCTCGCAACCTAGTCGTTTGCCAATTCTTCGCAAGGCTACCACCTGCATGAGCTCTTCGCCTTGTGGCGGAACAGGACCGAAGCGGTCGATAAGCCTGTTGCGATAGGCATCTAGTTCGTCGTCGCTCTCGATATTGTCGAGCTCGCGATAAAGCAACATGCGCTCGCTACTTCCTGGCACATAGTTGTCGGGGAAATACATTTCGAGGTCGCTTTCTAGTGCGCAGTCTTCCACAAACTGGTCGCCTCCCACCTCTTCTCCCTGCTCGATGCTTTCGGCATATAGGTCGGCGAACTCGTCGTTACGTAGTTCGGTGACGGCTTGAGATAGAATTTTCTGGTAAGTTTCATAACCCAAGTCTTCCATAAAACCACTTTGTTCGGCTCCGAGCAAGTTTCCTGCACCGCGAATGTCAAGGTCTTGCATGGCGATGTTAAAGCCGCTGCCTAGGTCGGAGAAGGTTTCGAGGGCTTCCATACGACGTCGGGCGTCGGGTGTTAAGGCCGATAGGGGAGGTGCGAGCAAATAACAGAAAGCCTTGCGGTTGCTTCGGCCCACACGGCCGCGCATCTGATGGAGGTCGCTTAGTCCCACTTTGTGGGCGTGGTTAATGATAATGGTGTTGGCGTTAGAAATGTCGATGCCGTTTTCGATAATCGATGTGGATAGCAACACGTCGTATTCGTGGTTCATGAAGTCGATAAGTGCATTCTCTAAGTCCTCTGGCTTCATCTGTCCATGCGCTATAACCACGCGACAATCAGGCACATGCTTGCGTATGATGTTGGCTAACTCGGGCAGGTTTGATATGCGGTCGTTCACGAAATACACCTGTCCGTTGCGGCTCATCTCAAAGTTGATGGCCTCGGCGATGAATGCCCCGTCGAAAGTAGCTATCTCCGTATGTATGGGATGACGGTTGGGGGGCGGTGTTCGCATCACGCTCATGTCGCGTGCACCCATCAACGAAAACTGCAACGTACGCGGAATGGGCGTGGCCGACATGGTGAGGGTGTCGACATTGGTTTTAAGTGTGCGCAGCTTTTCCTTAGTAGACACGCCGAACTTTTGCTCTTCGTCGATGATGAGCAAACCCAAGTCGTGCCATTTTACGGTCTTTCCGATAAGCTTGTGCGTGCCAATGATGATGTCAATCTTACCTGCCGCGAGGTCGTCGAGCACTTGTCGGGTTTGTTTAGCCGAACGAGCGCGCGACAGATAGTCGACCCTTACGGGTAGATTCTCAAGTCGTTTGCTGAAAGTTTTGAAATGTTGGAAGGCCAAAACCGTTGTGGGCACCATCACGGCAACTTGTTTGGAGTCGCATGCAGCCTTAAACGCGGCGCGTATAGCCACCTCTGTCTTGCCGAAACCTACGTCGCCACACACCAAACGGTCCATGGGGCGGGCGCGTTCCATGTCGGCCTTCACCTCGGTTGTGGCTTTCAACTGGTCGGGGGTGTCGTCGTAAAGGAAACTAGCTTCTAGTTCGTGTTGCATGAAAGAATCGTGACTGAAGGCAAATCCGCGTTCGGTGCGCCGTTTGGCATAGAGCTTAATCAGGTCGCGCGCAATGTCTTTGATGCGCTTCTTGGTTTTTTCTTTCAGTCGTTCCCATGCTCCCGTGCCTAATGTCGACAGTCTTGGCTGCTCGGTGGCTGTACCTTTACGATAGCGCGAAATCTTATATAAGGAATGGATGGATACGTCTACCTTGTCGTTGTTTTGGTAAACGATGCGTATCATCTCTTGATACGAGTTGCCAGTAGGCACACGAACCAGTCCGCCAAACTTACCAATACCGAAGTCTACATGCACGATGAAGTCGCCTGGTTCCATTTCTTGCAGTTCTTTCATCGTTAACGCCAGCTTACCAGCACGTGCGCGGTCGCTTTTGAGGTTGTATTTGTGAAAGCGGTCGAATATCTGATGGTCGGTGAAGAAGCAGATGCGAAGGTCGTTATCCACGTATCCTGCATGTAGGGTGAAGTCGCCTGCCACCTCCATTTGCAGTGGAGCGGCCGACTTTTGTTCGGCTGAAAGGATGTCGCGAAGGCGTTCTTGTTGCTTCTTACTATCGGCCAGAAGCACCAATTGATAGCCTTGTAGCTGATAGTCTTCGAGCGTTTGACGCAGCAAGTCGAAGTTTTTGTGAAACAGGGGTTGAACCGAGAAGTGAAAGGTAATGGTGGCTTGAACCTCATCGGCAGGTTTGCTGCCGATGTAAATGTGGCGAAAGGTAGCAGCATCGTGGGCAAATTGGCCAGCCGTAAGCAGCTGCAACTCTTTCTGCATGGCTGTGCGTATCTGCTGTTGTTCCACTTCGGTGGCGCCATCAAGTTGTGCTTCTAAGGCCTGATGCGCAAAACCCTCGTCGTAGATACGTTCGATGGTGTCGCGAACATAGCCAAAATCTTTCATCACAAGTAGGGCATCGGGGGGCAAAAGCGTTAAGAACGACACCTTTTCGTTGGATTGGCGTGCCAGTTCGGGAACAATCTCAACGGCCTCGCGTTTGTCTTTCGATAGCTGATTTTCGACATCGAAGGTGCGGATAGTATCGATTTCGTCGCCGAAGAAGTCGATACGGAAAGGCAATTCGTGACTGTACGAGTAGATATCTACGATGCTACCGCGTACGGCGAATTGTCCAGGTTCATACACATAGTCCACTTCGTGGAAGTCGAAAGAACGCAGGCTTTTCACCATTTGCACCGTATCGATGGTTTGCCCAACGCTTAGTCGCAGCGTTCGTTCGTCTAATCGTTGCTTTGAAACAACCAATTCGCTCAGCGCATCGGGAGCGCAAACCACGTAAGTTGGCCTCTCTGCTGCAAGGCGAGCCAACACTTCGGTGCGCAATATTTCGTTAGCTGCGTCGCGCTGACCGTATTTCACGGCACGCCTATATGATGATGGGAAGAAAAGCACATTGTTCTGACCCATCAGTTGCACCAAGTCTTGATAGAAATAACCAGCTTCGTCGGCATCTTGCAATACGAAAAGGATGGTTTGCGGGTGGCGTTGTGCCATGCCCGAGAAGAAAACAGGTGCAGCAGAAGCTACCATCCCTTGGAGGAAAATACGGCGAACAGCAGCATCGGCAAGGGCCTTGTCGAGCGCGGCAGCTTGTGGTTGTCCTGCGTATATTTGTTGTAGGTTCATCAATATGCGATTTTTTGAGAGGCTGATGTGGTGAGTTTATGTGTTTGTGAGTTCTTAACTGCGTGGGCTTATGTATTTAAGCGTTCCTGCGTTTGTGGATAAATGTTCGTCTGTTTATGGGTTGTGACTGCATAATATTGTATTGAGCACTTACAGACTTAGTAACTGGTGAACTTAAAAAACTCACGAACTCATAATCTTGCAAACTCATAATGCCATGAAAAGGAGTGGAAGCCACCAATGCTTTCCACTCCTTTTCATCCACATTCGGGTGTATTTATTGTTTTATTTCGGGATATTTTCGTAGCCAGCCATCGAGCCTTAACCGCATAACGCCAAAGAAAGCTTCGCCAAAGATGCCACCACTCATCTTGCTTGTTCCTTCGCGACGGTTGACGAAAATCACAGGAACCTCTTTAATTTTAAACCCTATCTTATAGGCGGTGTACTTCATTTCGATTTGGAAACCATAGCCCTTGAAACGCACTTCATCAAGCGGGATGGTCTGAAGCACGCGTCGGCGATAACATTTGAAGCCTGCTGTGGTGTCGTGAACTTTAAAGCCAGTGACGAAACGCACGTATTTGGAGGCGAAATAGCTCATCAGTACACGACCGATGGGCCAGTTAACAACGTTCACACCGCTAACATAGCGTGAACCAATGGCCACGTCGTAGCCCTCGTCGTGGCATGCAGCGTATAGGCGAGGCAGGTCGGCAGGGTCGTGACTGAAGTCGGCATCCATCTCGAAAACATATTGGTAATCGCGTTCTAAGGCCCATTTGAAGCCTGTGATGTAGGCGGTTCCCAGTCCCAACTTGCCTTTACGCTCGAGCATAAACAGGCGGTCGGCAAACTCGCTGTCCATCAGTTGGCGAACAATTGCTGCCGTACCGTCGGGGCTGCCGTCGTCGATAACGAGGATATGGAAACATTTTTCAAGCGCGAAGACGGCTCGAATAATCTTTTCGATGTTTTCTTTTTCGTTGTATGTGGGTATGATAACGATGCTGTCGCTTGTGTTCATGCCGTGTAACTGTGTTGGTTCTACTTATGCAAAGGTAAGGCTATTTCTCAGAAGTGCAATGCTATATGTGCGTATTTTTTGGTTGCTTGGGTGCGATTATTGGTCGGGGTTAGGTACAAATCCCTGATATTCGGGTACCAGCGAACCCATAATCACCTCGTAACTCTGTTCTTCCAAGAACTTCGTATTGTCTGCTCCTTGTCCAATTGGCATTATCGGGGCGTGTATGGTGAGTTTTAATCGATGCCAATGCACCCATTTGAGGTCGCGTGTTCGAGGCATCACATCGAACGAACCATTAATGGTAACAGGTACGATGGGTAGTTGCAGTTCGTCGGCCAGCATAAAAGCACCACGCTTAAACACGCCGAGATGCCCCGTAAAGGTGCGTGCACCTTCGGGAAAGATAACCAGCGACATGCCGTTATGTAAGGTGTGGCGGGCTTGGTCGATAGATTTCTTTATCTTTGCAGCACTACGCTTGTCTACGAAAATATGGTGTGCGGCTTCGCAAGCCTTGCCCACGAGCGGTATCTTGCGTAGCGATTGTTTCATCATCCACTTGAAGTTACGCCCCAAAAAGCCGTAAATCATGAAGATGTCGAACGCACCTTGATGGTTGGCAGCAAACACATACGACTGCCCTGGCTGTAAATTCTCACGCCCTTCAACCTTGATGGGCAGGAACAAAATACGAATAATAAACCACGACCAACACTTTCCTGGGTAATATCCCCAAAAGTGTCCGTTGCCAATGAAGCATCCCACGATGGTGACGAGGGCTGTTAGCACCGTGGCCAAGACTATTAGGGGGATGGCCACAAACAATTGGTAGATGCGATAGAGAATTGTCATTGTTGTTTATTATTGACGAAAAGCATAGCCTAACCTTCAACGCCTCTCCAGAGTGTGAGGGTGGTTACTTGCCTTACTGATTGATTTATTATCATCGTTCGTATTGATCAGTTAACGAGTTTGCAAGGATATTTGTAACAAAGCATTTGCCTTAACTCCTTAACTCCATAACCCCTAAAGGTGAAAGGGTGAAAAGGTGAAAGAGTGAAAAAATGGCTAATGCCACCTATTCATTTGCCTTAACTCCTTTACTCCATAACCTCTAAAGGTGAAAGGGTGAAAAGGTGAAAAGTTGAAAAAATGACTAACGCCACCTATTCATTTGGCTTAACTCCATAACTCCTTTACTCCTTAACTTCTCAAAACACCCCTTTTACTACCTCTCAGCCACCTTTCCACGCCGTAAGGTGATAACCACCACTTCGGGCGGAACACCAAAACGGAAGGGAACAACACCGCCCAGACCAGATGAAACGAAGAGCGAGCGTTGCCCTTGGGTATATAATCCCTTGTCTTGCTTATAGCTAAAGCGAGTGGGGCGCAGTCCGAAGAGACTTATTTGACCGCCATGGGTATGCCCCGAGAGGGTTAGTTGTGCGTGGCTATGTGGTAAAATATTGCGTTCCCAAGCCGAGGGGTCGTGCTGAAGCATCACCACGAAGGCGCTTTTGCTTACGCCTTTGAGTGCCTTTGGCAAGTCGGCGCGCGAAGGGAATGGTGCTTTGCCGTCGTTTTCAGTACCTGCGATAACGATTGAGTCGGCTTCGCGACGTATCACACGATGTTCGTTGAGTAGCAAATCCCAGCCAAACTGTCGCTGGCGCGTAATCATTTCGCGTTCGTTAGCGATCTTTACGGCCTCAGGACCATTGAAATACATGCTGTAATCGTGGTTGCCCAGCACCGAAAACACGCCATCGCGAGCGCTCAGACGGCTTAACAGTTCGCGAACGGGATAGAGTTCGGAGGGCTGCACGTTCTGCAAGTCGCCTGTGAACACGATGGCATCTGCCTGTTGAGCCATGATTGTGTCGACGGCACGTTCCAAAAGGTGGACATGACTGCCAGTGAAACTACCCACATGGGCATCTGTAAACTGCACGATACGATAGCCATCGAAGCCTTCGGGCAGGTCGGGCGAGTATATTTCCACGTGATTTACGTTCAGTTTATTGGCTCCGAATATCCAGCCATAAGCAAAAACGTAAAGGCAAATGCCAGCCAATAGGTAGCCAACGGCCTTTCCCCAGTTGGTGGTTGAATGTCTGAGTCGGGCAAACACGCGCCCAATGATGGCGCAACCCACGTAAACAAACTTGGGTACGACCAATAATCCCAGGCAAATGAGGTAGATATTGAGCATCTCAACACTGTCGGGGATGAAGTTTTTGGCATCTGCCATCATGATGGTAAACACCACCATGCCTAGGCTAAGCGCCCATCTGAGTATGCGCAAAGGCCATTTCGCCTTGCGTTTGCTTTTCCAATTGCGTCGCTCAATGTAGAGGTCGGGCAAGAGGATGGCTAATAATAGAGGTATGAGTATTCTTGAAATCACTTGCTAAATGTTGTTTTTACGCCCCTGATCTGCGCTTATTGCACAAACCTTTTAATCATGTTTAATGGCACACCGCGGCGTTTTGCGTAGTCGGCCAGTTGGTCTTCGCCTATCTTTCCCAGATCGAAATACTTCGATTGGGGATGTGCAAACATCAGACCCGACACACTAGCGTGGGGCTGCATCATGCCTGTGGGTGTGAGATGTATGCCGATAGCGCCCATATCGATAAGCTCGTTGAGCAAGAAATTGACGCTTGTATCGGGCAGCGAGGGGTAGCCAATGGCCGGACGGATGCCTTGATAGGGCTCATTAAGCAACTCTTGTGGTTCGAATTGCTCGTTGGGCGCATAACCCCAATAATGTTTCCGCACCTCCTCGTGCATGCGTTCGGCCGTTGCTTCGGCCAATCGTTCGCCCAAAACCTTGGCCATCATCTGCTTGTAGTCGTCGTTTTTGAAGTCGTGTTCAATGCCTGCGTCTACCGTCGTGGCAAATGCGCCCACCTTATCTTTTATGCCACTGGACAGCGGTCGCACAAAGTCGGCGAGGCAAAGGTTTGGTGCGCCTGCGCTTTTTTGCTTCTGCTGACGTAGTAGGGGCAAGCGCATGTCGCCCAAAAGAAGGTCGTCGCCGTCGCTATTGGCATCGAAAAGTTCGAACACGGCATGTGTACTATAACGCGTTTCCATCATGTCGAGCATCTCTTCTGCGTCTTTACGCAACTTCTCTTTCTCGTCTGCAGGCTTACCACTCATGCCCCATGTGTGGTAAAAGTACAGCCAGCTGATGTAAGGACGTATGTCGTTGACCTTGTATTTTAAAATCATTCTGTATCTTTGAGGGGGTTAAGGATCTAAGGAGTTATGGAGTTAAGGAGTTATGGAGTTAAGCCAAATGAATAGTTGGCGTTAGCCATTTTTTCACCTTTCCACCTTTTCACCCTTTCATTTTTTCACCTTTCCCATCTTTTCATCCTTTCACTTTTCCCATCCTTTCATTCTTTCACCTTTTCACCCTTTCCCCTTTTAATGGCAAAAAGCAACCTCTTCACCGCGATAATGGGTGTCGAACGTGCCGTCTTCATCCAGTAGCAGATGTCCGTTGCAAATAGTTCGTACCACTCGCCAGTGAAATTGTTCGCCCTCCATGGGACTCCATTGACACTTGCTCTGTATGCAATCCTTGGTTACGGTCCATGGTTCGCTGCGGCGTACGATGGCTAAGTCGGCTTTATAGCCAGGCCTAATAAATCCACGTTTGTTAATGGCGAATAGGCGTGCAGGTGCATGGCACATCAGTTCTACCACCCTTTCCACCGTCAATACACCTTTCTCGCAGAGCTCGAGCATAGCAGGTAGTGAAAATTGCACCATCGGCATGCCCGAAGCAGCTTTGGCGCAGCCCCCCAATTTGTCGGAAACGAGGTGCGGCGCATGGTCGGTGGCCACCACAGAGATACGCCCATCCGTTAGTGCTGCTCGCAAAGCGTCGCGGTCGGAACGAGTTTTTACGGCAGGGTTGCATTTTATCTGGGTGCCAAGCGTGCGATAATCGTCATCGCAGAACCACAGGTGGGCAATCACCGCTTCGGCTGTGATACGCGGATCTCTGCCAAAAAGTGATAATTCTCGTGCTGTTGTGAGGTGTGCCACATGCAGTTGCGCCCCGTATTTGGTGGCTAACTCCACGGCTAAGGCCGACGAATGGTAGCAAGCCTCAGTGCTTCTAATCGTTGGATGATGCTCCACAGCAGGGTCGTCGCCATACAAACGTTTGGCCTCGGCCATGTTTTGGTTGATGAGTTGCGTGTCTTCGCAGTGCGTCATGATGGGTAGCGGTGCATGCTTAAAGATGTTTTCAAGCGTTTCGAGCCTGTCTACAAGCATGTTTCCTGTGCTAGCGCCCATAAAAAGCTTAATGCCTGGCACGCGTTTGGTATCTAAACGCTCAAAAAAATGGGCGTTTTGGTTGGTGGCTCCAAAGAAGAAGCTATAATTAACATGGCTCTTGCTTTGCGCAAGTTCCAGTTTTTGGTTCAGCGCTTCGAGTGTGGTGGTTTGCGGAACGGTGTTGGGCATCTCGAAAAACGTCGTTACGCCACCGTATGCAGCAGCGCGACTCTCGCTTTCGAGGTCGGCTTTGGCCGTTAAACCTGGTTCGCGAAAGTGCACGTGGTCGTCTATCACGCCTGGCAGAACCAAACATCCCGTAGCATCCAGTCGTTGGTCGAAGTGCTCTTCGGGCAAAACGTCGCCTTCAACCACGCTTTCGATAAGGTCGTTGTTGAGGGTCAGATTGCCTTTAAAGCTCCTTCCCTCGTTCACAATCGTTGCACCGTAAATTAGTTTTCTCATTTTTTTGCGGGCTTAGCCAAGTCGCTTGGTGTGGGCGCAGGCGTCGCCTGTGGCATACCAGCTGTGGGCGTGGTGGCAGACACCGGAATGTCTTTCATGCCGTTCATTATCTGCTGGTTTTCTTGTGCCTTGGCATAATAGTCTTTCACGTAAGCGTCGTTCTTAAATTTGTCGGTGGCTTTGCTCATGATATCTTCAATCCAAGGTGTTAGTTCGGGGTAATCGTAACCGATGGTGACCATGAAAAAGACGCCAGGACCTAATACATTGTCGAAGTTTTCGCATACGAACGAGGTGATAAGTTTGTCTTCAAGTACAGACAGACGCTCAGCTTCGCTGTTCAATCGGGCGCTAACCACGTCCATATTGCTACCGTTCATGATGGCTTGGTCGTGCTTATGCACCAGTTCTTGTTCTTGGTTTTTCAGTTGGTTGTACTTGTTAAAGAACTTAAACAGTTTGTCGTTGAGGGGTGTTCCCGATACATTTTGCTGCGCGTCGTCTAGTTTCACCACGATGTTGCCACTTTCAAGCACCAGCGGCAGCACGCTTTCTTCGTCCATAAAGATGTTGGCGATGCGCACAGAGTCTAGCGAACCCGAGAAGCCGAACTTGCCATGCACCACGTCGCACGAGTCTAACTTCTTGAATTCGTTATCTTTTAGCACTTTCAGGTATAGTTTTCGGCCATCAAGGGTAGAAATGTTAGAAGTGCCTTCGATATTGTAGCTGCTTCCGCACGATGTGAGCAACGCCAACGCGAGCAATGTATATAGAAGTTTATTCATAAGTTGAGTGTTTCTGTCTTGTCACACAAAGATAATACGCTTTTGTGGGCTATCGAATTATTTTCATGCAATTTAATCCAAACATGCCGACTTTTAAGTATTTTTTGAGAAATATTATATTTGCCAAATGTAGTCTTTTGCGCGGGTATATATAAAAGAGGTGTAAGTTTGTTTGCCACTTATTGGCTCTTGTCTTTTTTCATCTCAGAGTCTATACGATGCATGCTGTAAATCTCCAAGAAGGCTGCTATGAGCAGCAACACAACCCACTTGTTATACAAAAAGTCTATGTAGGCGATGGAACTGTTGAAAAGTGGACGGAAAAACATGTAGGCCGTGTCTACCATCAGTATGCCCGCAAGCATAAAGAAAATATTGGCCACTGCTTGAATGCGTTTTAGTCGGCGTATCACAAAGTTGCTACCCTCGTAGGTTTGCATTGATTGCATCAGGGTGAACATGCTTGCCCCCGCAAGGAAAAGCCAGCATACCACTTGCTGTTGCCACATAAATGCAAAGCAACCCGCACCAATCACCATCAGCATGCCACCTATGGCGAAGAGGATGGATTGGAATCTATTCAGTTGTTTCATCTTGCTCTTGTGTAGGTTTCTCATCGTCGCTCAGCACGTAGATGTCTTCATCGTCGGCTTTCATAAAGTAGCGTTCGCGAGCTATCTTCTCGATGGCCTTGGGATCGCGCTTCAATTGGCGAAGCCGTTCGGTGTCTGTGCTGTGGCGTTCGTTATATTCCTTTATCTGTTTTTTTAAGTCGCTTATCTGGAGCTCATACTGCAAACGGCGCATGAAGCTGTTATCGTCGACGAAACCAACGATAAGCACGCCCACCACCACTACGATAAGGTAACGGTAGTGGTTAATCATCCTGCCCACTTCACTCCATTTGCTGTTCATTGTAGCTTTGTTATCTGTTGCAAACTTACAACTTTTTTTTCAATCGCCACGCACCGCAAGCCCACTTATTATGTAAATATTGCAAAAGTAAGTGTGTTTTAGGCCAATGCACACGCTATATCTGCGTTCTACGAGTGCTCATAACCCTGCTTTAGATGGGCAAGCGACACAACACCAGCAAAGCGCAAAAAAGACAGAAACAATAAAAAAGTGTGAAGCAAAAGAAAAGCCAAAAATAATGCGTAACTTTGCAAGACAGGTTACAAAATACCACACCCATACGGCGAGGGGCATGTCCCCCAATGCCACACCACACACATAACGAAATACAAAGTATCACTTATGGGAGAATATATCGTATCGGCGCGCAAATACCGCCCCGTGTCTTTCGACTCGGTGGTGGGGCAATCGGCCCTTACCACCACGCTGAAAAACGCGGTGAAAAGTGGAAAATTGGCGCACGCATACCTCTTTTGCGGTCCGCGAGGAGTGGGGAAAACCACCTGCGCACGCATCTTTGCCAAGGCCATAAATTGTCTTACGCCCACCGAAACGGGTGAAGCTTGCAACCATTGCGAAAGTTGTCAGGCCTTTAACGACCAACGTTCGTACAACATTTTCGAACTAGACGCGGCCAGTAACAACTCGGTGGAAAACATCAAGACACTGATGGACCAGACACGAATACCTCCGCAGGTGGGCAAATATAAGGTTTTCATCATCGATGAGGTGCACATGCTTTCCACGGCGGCCTTTAATGCTTTCCTTAAAACACTTGAAGAGCCACCCGCACACGTCATTTTCATCTTGGCCACCACCGAGAAGCACAAGATTTTACCAACTATCCTGTCGCGTTGTCAAATCTACGACTTCGAGCGAATGACCGTTCCCGGCATCATCGACCATCTAAAGCGTGTTGCCGAGAATGAAGGTGTTGCCTACGAAGAGGAGGCCTTGGCCGTGATTGCCGAGAAAGCGGATGGCGGTATGCGTGATGCGCTCTCCATATTCGACCAAGCTGCCAGCTTCGCACAAGGCAACCTTACCTACGATAGTGTAATTGCCGACCTCAACGTGCTTGACAGCGATAATTACTTTAACATCATCGACCTTGCCTTAGAAAACAAGGTGAGTGACATAATGGTGCTGGTCAACGACATCATTGCCAAGGGCTTTGATGCCGGAAATCTTGTAAACGGACTGGCTACGCACGTGCGCAACGTGCTGATGGCAAAAGACGAGAGCACCCTGCCACTGCTGGAAGTGAGTGCACGTCAACGCGAACGTTTTAAGGAACAGGCACAAAAATGCCCCACAAAGTTCCTTTACAAGGCCTTGCAGGTTATGAACCAGTGCGACATACATTATCGGGCGAGTAGCAACAAGCGCTTGTTGGTAGAGCTTACGCTTATACAGGTGGCGCAGGTGACACAACCCGACGACGAACCTGCTGCGGGGCGTAGCCCCAAGAGCTTAAAATCCCTGTTCAGAAAACTTGCCACTCCCCAACCTAAACCGGCTCAACAGGTGGTCGGTGGGGAGAAACCACTGGTGCGCACACCTATGGCAACGCGCCCCGAAACGGCTTTGGCCAACGCCACTGAAGCGAAAACAACGCCTTATCCTTCTCAACCCGCAGTTGAAATGCCTAAGGCGAACGAGCAAGAAACTACTCCACTGCGCACGGCTATGCCCCTTGGAAAACTCAAATTGGGTAAGGTGGGCACGTCGTTTGCCGATCTTAAGCGTGGTCCTGAAAAGCCTGGATACGTTAAAGAAGACGAGATTACCAATAAAGAGGAGAACAACGTGTTCTCGCAAGAAGACCTCGAACTGCAGTGGATGGCGCTTTGCAACCGCATGCCACAAGCTATGATTGCCATTGCAACGAGAATGAAGAACATGTCGCCTCGTATCACCGAGTTTCCTAACATAGAGGTGTTGGCCGATAACGAGATTGTTTTGGAGGAGGTTAACAATATTAAGACCCGAATTGAGGGAGGGCTGGCCAAATATTTGCACAACGGGCAGCTACGGCTTCACATTCGCTTGGCCAAGGTGGAAGAGATGAAACGCATCCTTTCCAAAAAAGAGATTTACGAAAACATGCTCAAGGCCAATCCCGCGATAGACAATCTGCGTAACGCGCTTGGGCTAGAACTCACCTAGTTAGTGGCCTACTAAACAGTACAAAGGCTTTTGTACTGCCGCTACAAGCCTTTTGTAGTCACACTACTAACGCTTTGTAGCCAAACTACAAGCCTCTTGTAGTCACGCTACAGACGTCTTGTAGTCGCACTACAAGCTAACTTGTACTGACCTAGCCCTAACTATGTGCTTCACCATTTGAAGGTAATTAATGCCTAAACCGATACTTTTTACGGGACATGCGGTAGGGTTCGCTAATTAAACAAACATATATTAGGTGCTTGTTAACGCAATGCTTTCTATTTACATGATAACAAAACACGCCATGACCAGTTAAACCTGGCTGGCGTGTTTTGTTATTAACGTGTCTTTCGTTCAACTATTTTTCACTTCAACAATCTTGGTCGGAGCCTGCTCTTTGTTACGTCTGTTGGTCACCGTAACCACCGCTTGCGCCAAGTTGATAAAGGCCTGACCCGTCATGGTGTCGGCATCTAGGGCTGCGGGTGTGCCTTTGTCGCCGTTTTCACAGATACTTTGCACCAGTGGAATTTGTGCCAATAGGGGCGTATTCATTTCATCTGCCAGTTGTTTAACGCCCTCTTTGCCAAAGATGTAATACTTGTTTTGGGGCAATTCGGCAGGTGTGAACCACGCCATGTTCTCTACTAGTCCCAATATAGGCACGTTCACCTTCTCGTTTCGGTACATGTCGATGCCTTTTCGAGCATCTGCCAAGGCCACGCTTTGTGGCGTACTAACGATAACCGCACCCGTAATGGCCAGCGTTTGCAGCAAGGTGAGGTGTATGTCGCTCGTTCCCGGTGGCGTGTCGAGTATAAAATAGTCCAGTTCTCCCCAGTCGGCGTCGGCGATAAGTTGTTTCAAGGCGTTGCTGGCCATGCTTCCGCGCCACAAGGTGGCTGTCTCGGCGTTTACGAAAAAGCCAATGCTAAGCAGCTTAACGCCATATTGCTCGATGGGTTCGATAAGATCGCGACCGTCTACCTTTGAAGCGTATGGGCGCGCTTGCTCAACGTTGAACATCTTAGGCATTGACGGACCGAAGATGTCGGCATCCAATAGGCCCACCTTGTAACCCAATCGGGCAAGAGCAATGGCCAAGTTTGCCGACACGGTGCTTTTGCCCACGCCACCCTTACCCGAACTAACGGCAACGATGTTTTTTACCTGTGGCAGTAGCTTACCCACTTCGGGGCGAGGCTTAGAAGCAAATTCGGTCTTTATTTCTACCTCTACCTCTGGGCTTACGTGATAGTGTATGGCCGCCTCGGCCGACTTGATGGTCGACTTTAAGAAAGGGTCGGTTTCCTTGGGGAAGAGCAACGTGAAGCTTACCTTCATGCCATCGATGTGCACGTCGTCGGCAAGCATACCGCTCTCGATGATATTCTTTTTCGTGCCAGCATACATTACGGTTGCTAGGGCGTCTTTTATCAATTTGGGATATAATGTCATGATGTTTTTGTTGTTTTTGTTATGCAAATGTAAGTATAAATTGGGTATGCGCCAAACAAAAGGGGGAAATATGGTAATCGACCATACCTCCGCCCGCAATCTGCCTCACCTCGCCCCCTCTTCAAGGGGAGAGGGGGAGTTATATGCTTTGCTGTTATGGTGCAAATGCTTTTTTCGTATTCCTTGCTTACAGCCGTATGGGCATGCTGACAACTAGCTCCGTAAGGTCGGCTTTTGTTTTATGGGCCTTTACGTTCATGCCTACGGTTAGCCCATTGAGCCAAGGCAGGGCGTAATGCAAGCCTATTCGTTCGTAATAAGGTGTCTCGTTAATCTTGGCATTGGCACCCATTCGGCGATAGAGGTACACGCCGAGCGATACGGCTAACGACAAACGGCCATAGTGGGCCTCGTGTTTGGCGGCCAAGCCTAGTGAAAAAGGCGAGTGGCGAAGTGTGGATCCCGCCTGTTGGTCAAGTTCTTCTATGCGTCGTGCGTATGTTCCGTAGAACGCGTCTACGCCCAGACCCGACGACCAACGCCGTGCATATCGCCACATCAAATCGGCCTGTATCGAATAGGCGGGATAGATGCGAAAGTGTTCTGTGCGGTAGTCGGGGTGGTCGGGTGGTGTGCCAAACTGCGTTAATAGCCAGTCTTCGAGCAATGTTTTCGCCCCAAAGCCAGCCGTGAAGTTGAGGTACATGCCCCGTTCGAATGGCTTTTTGCGAAGCGTTTGCTCTGCGCGCAACGTTTGTTCGTAGTAAGGCGTGTACAGCAAAGCTAACGATGCGCCCACGGTGTTGCTGCCCTTGTTAGGCCGATACAGAGCCCCGTTGCTGTGGTGCACAAACTCTAACGAGGCCCGCAGCCCCCATTGCGGTGCGACGTGCAGGGTTTGGTGCAGTCCCGCAGCAAAATAGATGGAGACATGCGACCCGATAAACTCGTTGTCGATGGCGTTCTCCTTATTATATATAGACGATGAAAAGCCCACGCCACCACTGAGCGAATAGGCCGTTTCCCATGTTCGTGAGCGATGAAGGGGTCGATAGAAGGTGGTGTAGAGCGAGAGGGTGTTGCCCAAGGGCGAATCGTAGGCCACGGGCACAATCTGTCCCCAGTCGGCATCCGCATCGCGATGAAGTCTTACCGCATTGTTAAAGGTGTAGCGCAAGCCGAAAGCGAAAGTGGGATTGCCATAGTCGGCGGCAAAGGCATCGCTGTCTTGGGGCAGCGGTGCGCGCATCAATTCGAGGGCCAGAGAAAGGTTGTCGCCTCGTTTCAGCCATTTTTTCACGTATTGGTCGGTAGCCACCACCTTCCCTTTCATGGCCGAAAGGCTTACACCCCATCGCGAAACGCTATCTGCTTGCTGGGCAAAAGCTGTAGCGAACGCCAATGTAAGCGTGCACAAAGTTATGCCGAGTCTTATCGTTCTTTGCCTTGTGCCGTTTGGTTTTCTCCTTTCGTCGTTTGTAAAAAGCATTATCACATCGTTAGTTAAGCACCCATCTGCGCCTTACCTGCAATGCGCAGAAAGACCAGAATACCTATCATGCCCGTTATCAGCTTAACGGCGATTTCGAAATATTGCATCTTTGTTACAGTTTTATGATTGTGGTTTATTGTTACAAAGATAGGAAAATGCATGCGAACGACCATCGTCGCTGGCGTTAAAATGTATGTCTGGGGATGGAGATAACTATATAGGGCTAACTGGTATTGGAGAGATTTTGAGGCTTCCTTTTTCTTTTTGGCAGTTGTCAATTATGCTTTCGGGGGTAGTGAGTAGTGGCGGAAAAAGAGTAAGCAATGATGTTCTGCATTCCTTTAAAGGCTTATCTAAGAGCAGTGAACATTGCGCTTCAATTCTAAATCATTAATAATGCGATAGGATAATACCACATTGGGAACTTTTAGAGGATGTCTTCTTTCCCGTAAATTCTTATCGGATTGTTCGCAGTAAAACACTCATTAATGTTAAAAAAAATATAATGATAGAAGCAAAGAAGCAAGCTTTACTAGGGTTTTTGATTAATACATTGACAGACACGAATCACTTATTGATTTGAAAAATAGTAACTAATCAACAAAACACAATGAAGAAGTTAACAGTAAGAAAAGAACTAATGATTATGTTTTCAGTCCTCGTATGTGCCTGTGGCAATGATAAAGACGGGGATTTGGGAACAAACACAGGGAATGGAACTTTCCAAACAGCAATTAATTCGTATGTACGTACCATGCCATCGGTGAAACAAATCGACCCCTTCTCGGAGAGAAAAGTGGCCGATCCCAAACCTGCATCCTTCGAATATGCCTTAATAAATACAAGAGCAGGTTCAAATAAGGAGTTCTATGAACAAGCAAAAGAGTTCGAAGAACAACTTCTTTTCTCGGATGATAAGAACGTTTTCTATCCTGGTGCACTGCTTCGGGCGAAGAGTGTGGTTGAAGGAGAGTATGACCCCATTGAAACCGAGCGCGCTCCAATTGTACTTTCAACCGACCTTCCTGGCAGTTCCGACCCCACAATAAAGGTTGAGCACCCCTCGCTGTCAAGCGTTAGAAAGGCCATTAACGACTTACTTAGTCGTGGTTTCAATGCTCCTGGGGCTAATCTCACCTATTCTATCGAGGAGGTTTACGACAAAGCGCACCTTAAAATGGCTATGGGTGGCAACTATAAGGGTGTTGCCAACAGCGTAGAGGCAAGTGCTGGTTTCAGTTTTGATAAGGAAAAGAACCGTTTTCTTGTGAAAGTGCAGCAGGTTTTCTATGAACTGAGCATCGACTTACCCAAAAATCCATCGGATTTCTTTGCTAAAGAGTTTGAATACAAAAGGGAATTCGGAGCAGAAAAGCCTTTATTTGTCTCTTCTGTGAAGTATGGGCGCATCTTGCTTTTGGGTATTGAGACTAACATGACTAAGAAAGAGGCCGAAGCTAAGCTGCAAGCGTCTGTGTTGGGCGGAAAGATTGGCGCCAAAGCAGAGGCTGCTTACAACGACTTACTTAAAGAATCCACCATCAAAGGACGTGTCTTGGGTGGCGATGCCAGGCTAGGTTCGTTGGCTGCAATCAGCTTGGAGGATGTGAAGAAGTTCATCGGGGAAGGCGCACGCTTAAGTACTGAAAACCCTGGAGTGCCTATTGCCTACAAATTGAAGGAACTTGGGACGAACCGCACATTTAAAACGGTGATCTATTCTAAGTACACCAAGAACGATCCCTATGCTGGCGAATTCTCGAAAATAAGCTTTGACCTGATTGTTTTAGACGAACTGAAGGCCTTGTCGGGTAGGAAGCTCAATGCAGGCAGAGGTTTTATACAGGTAGGAGATAACCCTAAGCAGCGCACAGAGTTCTTTTTCGATTACTGGAGCAAGCGTACACGACATAATATCCCTAATTATAAGAGTGGAGAGAAAATTACCGTGGTGTTTGATAGGAAAAACGAGAACGACGGATTTAAGAAAGAGTATGTCTTTGAGATACCTTTGTTCGAGACTTTGGTAAGAGAAGGCAAGAGAACTGGTCGTGTAGAAGTGGAAAAACTTTATGATACTGACAAGAATCCGCTGAACTTGCGCGATACGAAAGAAGAAGTGTCGTTGAACTTCGGCATAGAGAAGTTGAAGTTTTACAAGTAACTTCACGCTTGTATTAAATTGGTGATAAAGCCCCAGCAGTAGGCAATAGGCTGAATGAAAACCGAAAAGCTGGCTGCAAACAATGGAGTAGCATATTTTATATTGTCAAAAAGTTATATATTTAGTCATCAATTTTCTTTGAGAGAGAACCTAGCGTGATGCTAGGTTCTTTTCTTTTTATGCCTCTGCTCCTGTCACCTTCTCCTGTATTGCATAAGGTTCTGGGGAGTTTCGGAAAGATGAATAGAAAGGTTAAATCAAAGCTTTCTCCATGTTCGAAGAATAATATCGTGAGATAGAAAAATACGCCAGTTCGCGATAAAGCACAATCGTTATGCCAACCGCAGCGTAGTATGAGTTGGCGAGATTGCCATTTCGTTACTTGCCTAGTCTTGTTTTAAAGGCATGGTAACCTAATCTCTAACTTGCCAATAAACCCCTCCCTCGTTCGCATTTTCATCGTTCTGAAAATGCGCTTGCTAAGTCCTGATGATGCATAATTACATTAACCGCCGTGTTATATATCATTTGGACGGCTGTTCCATGTTAACTGGAATGCTGTTCCAGTTGAATTGGAACCCTGTTCCAACTTATCCGGAACAGGAGTCCAACTTAGCTATAACAAGGCGGGAGCTGAAAAAGCTCACTACAAGAGCTTATCGGGTGGAGAATGAAAGATGGCGTTTGGAGGGCGGAAGGGTGAGTTAGTGGTGATGATAAGCTGTGGAATGAACTGCCTAGATCGTGCCAAGCTAGTATTAAGCGTTACGGAAATTCGGGATAAGCTACGATGCTTTTATGGTGTCTCCTTACGTGTGCTCGTTCCTATACACGCATTAAAACAGTGGAGATACCTATATGCCGAAAGTTCAAAACCTATGTCGCAGGGACCACAATTGGCGGTTCTCCAAACCTTTCCACCCATGCGCGGAAGCGTACTAGACCATCTTCGCCAAACTTGGCGAGGCTCTTCTCGGCCTGTTCCACTGTCTTTTGGCGGTCGAGTTTGGTTTTGCTGAAAAACTTGTCGGCATAACAAATCAGCTGTTCTTCGAGCGTTTCGGGCAAGAAATCTTGCAAGGGTAGGGGCAATTGCTGTGCTTCGATGGATTGCCGAGTGATGCCTGCGCCCGTATGTCGTTCGCAAACGCGGGCATGGCGTGGCATTCCTTCGGCCCGAAGCATCTCTGCTCCTTGGCGTCCGTGGGCTATATAGGGCTCCGTTCCATGGCAATGGATGGACGGTGCATCGCAACGCACGATACCAATGTCGTGCAACATGGCCGCCTCTTCAATGAATTGAAGGTCGAGGTCTTGTTCGGGAAGGCGCTTAGCCAAGGCCAAAGCCAAGTCGGCCACACTTCGGCTGTGGGTCAATAAAATGTGTCGCAGCTCATCGTTGTGCGGATAATATTTGTCGATAACGGCCTGATAACCTGTTTGCATGTCCTGTTTCGGTCTTAAATTTCTTTTTAAACGTGCACAGCCTATATATATTGTACATGCGAGCGAAAAACAAGCGTTATGCTAGAAAACGTGTGTTGAACCGCTTTTTTGGGTCAAACAATTTGGGTTATTGGCGATAATTCTCTAAATTTGTGCTTTAAAACAATTAAGAACCAAGTATTATGATAGACGTAAATGAAGCATTACAGGATGCGCAAGACCGCATGGAGATGGCGGCGATGTATCTTGAAGAGCAATTGTCGCGTGTTCGTGCCGGTAGAGCCAACGTGGCTATACTCGATGGCGTGCGTGTTGAATCGTACGGAATGACCGTTCCGCTGAACCAAGTGGCTAACGTTTCGGCACCCGATGCACGTACCATCGCCATCAAACCCTTTGATAAGAAAGCCATTCGCGACATTGAAAAGGCCATTATGGACAGTGATGTGGGCATCACACCCGAGAACAATGGCGAGGTGATTCGCCTTGGAATACCGCAGCCAACCGAAGAACGCCGTCGCGAACTGGCCAAGCAATGCAACAAGATTGGTGAGAAAACCAAGATTGAAGTGCGTAATGTGCGTGCCGAAATAAAGGATAAACTGAAGAAGGCCATCAAGGACGGATTGTCGGAAGACAACGAAAAAGACGCCGAAGATAAACTCCAAAAGCTGCACGATAAGTTCATCAAGAAGATTGACGAACTGCTTGAAGCCAAGAATAAGGAGATAATGACGGTTTAATACCGCGCCAAAGGCACAACATGCAAGGACTGGTAATAAAGAATACGGGCAGTTGGTACACGGTGAAAACCGACGATGGGCGGATTGTCGACAGTAAGATAAAGGGCAATTTCAGGCTTAAAGGCATACGTAGCACATCCCCTGTGGCGGTGGGCGACCGTGTTCAGCTTGTAACCAACCAAGAGGGCACGGCCTTTATCTCGGCGATTGATGACCGTAAGAACTATATCATACGCAAGTCGTCTAATCTTTCGAAGCAGAGTCACATTCTTGCTGCAAACATCGATCAGGCTTTGCTCATCGTAACCATTAACCGACCGCAAACCTCCACAACCTTTATCGACCGCTTTTTGGCCTCGGCCGAGGCCTATCGCATACCTGTTGTGCTGGTGTTTAATAAAACCGACTTGCTTGACGACGACGAAATGCGCTACCAACAGATGGTGATAAACCTCTACGAGACGGTTGGTTACCACTGTTTGGCCATTTCGGCCGAGACGGGAGCAGGTGTTGACGAGGTGCGCGCTTTGCTTAAAGGTCGCATTTCGCTTTTAAGTGGCAATAGCGGGGTGGGGAAGTCTACCCTGATTAACCGCCTTTTGCCCACGGCAAACCTGAAAACGGCCGAAATATCGAATGCTCACAACGCGGGAATGCATACCACCACGTTCAGCGAAATGTTGGAATTGCCCGAGAGTGGGTGGGTTATCGACACACCAGGTATCAAAGGCTTTGGCACGTTCGACATCGAACGCACCGAGCTAAGCAGCTATTTCAAAGAGATATTTGCGTTTTCCAAAGATTGCCGTTTTAACAACTGCACGCACACGCACGAACCAGGTTGCGCGGTGTTGCAGGCCTTAAACGACCATTATATTGCCCAAAGTCGCTACCAATCGTACCTTAACATGCTTGAAGATAAGGACGAAGGCAAGTATAGGGAGGCGTATTAAAGCCTCACCCCCAGCCCCTCTCCAAGGGGAGAGGGGAGTGATATGCCTTGCTGTTTCAACACTTGTATGGTTTCAGGCTCATTAAATTAAAGGCTGATAACCTTACGAGCCCTAGTTCTCATAACCTTACATCCACGCGAACTAAAAAGGTTTTCACTCCGAAACTCACGAATTTAGAAGCTCACAACCTTATAAACTCACCACGCTTACCATCTCTTTGCGTAAGCATTTCCATCACAACGTCACCCCAAACTCAAAAACTTAGAAACTCAAAAACTCATAAACTCACCATGCTATTTCAGCAGAGCCGAAGCAGCGATGGTGTTCTTTATCGTAGATAACGCAGAACTGACCGGGCGCAACACCTTGCATTGGCGTTTCGGCATGCACGATATAGCCACCATCGGGCAGTGGTTCGAGCTGTGCGCGATGATATTCGGGCGTGTGCCTAATCTTAAAAGTAACGTCAAGACCATCGAGGGGAGCTGTCAATAGGTGTAAGTCGCGCACCTTAAAGTCTTGCTTATAAGCTGTGGCAGGTTCGTAACCCTTGCTTACGAACAGCACGTTACGTTCTACATCTTTCTTTACCGCATACCAAGGACCACCGCCAAAGCCTAGTCCGTGACGCTGACCAATGGTGTGAAACCACAGTCCGCGGTGCATGCCGATCTTCTTTTCCGTTTCCAGTTCCAGCACTTCGCCTGGGTTTTCGCCAAGAAAACGGCGGATGTAATCATTATAATTAATCTTGCCAAGAAAACAAATGCCTTGGCTATCTTTACGTTTGGCGTTGATAAGATGTTCGCGTTCGGCAATCTCTCTCACCTCTCCCTTTTGGTAATGACCAATGGGAAAGATGGCCTTTTGCAGTTGCCAATCGTATATTTGCGCAAGGAAGTCGGTCTGGTCTTTCACTGGGTCGGGACTCGTAACCAGCCATTTCTTGCCATCAATCCATTCCGTTTGGGCATAATGTCCCGTTGCGATGAGGTCGTATTCGTGTCCGCGCTTCTCATGAAACGCGCCAAACTTAATCAATCGGTTGCACATCACGTCGGGGTTAGGTGTAAATCCCGCCTTCACCTTATCCATCGTGTAGCGCGTAACTTGTTCCCAATACTCCTTATGACAGTCAACCACCTCTAGTTTGCAGCCAAAACGCTTGGCCACTGCAGTAGCCATCTCCAAGTCTTCTTCTGAAGCGCAATCCCATTCTTCAACTTCTTCGGGCCCAATCTTGATGTAAAAGCAGTCGGGATGCAGTCCAAGTCGGTTAAACTCGTACACCACCACCGAGCTATCTACCCCTCCCGAGAGCAGAACGGCTATCTTTTTTCCCTGCAATTCTTCGATGTTCATGGTTGCAAAGATAGCTAAAAATCGGCGTATTGCCAGTCTTTGGGTGTATGTTTAACGCTGTTTTGCCTGTTGACAAGCGCCATAACAAGGGGTAAACATTGGGAAAACATATACAGAAGACAGGATGAATAAAACCTAAAAAACGATCTGAGGGATTATTTAAAACCAACCATGTTCGTGATTTAGCGTTTTATGCGTTAACTTTGTTGTATGTTTTCACCCAGATAGTGAACCAAATACACGCACACGATGAACATAACAGGCACCATTACCAGCGAATTGAAGGCCCTTGGGAGCGCAGAGAAGGCTGCGCATTTGAGCTATTTTTTCAAGACAGGAAAGGGACAATACGGCGAGAACGACCGCTTTTTGGGGGTTACTGTACCTGAAACACGCCGTGTGGCTAAGGCTCATGCTGGCGTGGAAAAGGTCGATTTGCAACGGCTTATTCAGTCGGAGTGGCACGAAGTGCGCCTTTGCGCTTTGTTTATTCTGACCATTCAGTTTAATAAAGGCGATGAAACGAAACGCAAGGAGCTTGTGGATTTCTATTTAAGCAATACCCAATACATCAACAATTGGGACCTCGTGGACCTCGCCGCATGGGAAACCATCGGCACCTACTTGCTAGACAAGCCCCGCGACTTGCTCTATCGACTAGCCGAAAGCCCTTTGTTATGGGATAATCGCATCGCGATGGTGTCTACTTATGCCTTTATCAGGCAAGAACAACTAGACGATACTTACGCCATGGCTGAGAAAATGATGGGGCATAAGCACGACTTGATGCACAAGGCTATCGGTTGGATGTTGCGCGAAGCAGGCAAACGCGATGTGGAAAGACTTCGCTTGTTTGTGGAAAAACATCGATTGGAGATGCCACGAACCATGTTGCGCTATGCCATCGAGAAGTTTTCGCCCGAAGAACGTAAGCACTTTATGCGCAAAGGGTGACGTGTTAAGGGTTGATATAGAAAAGTGGAGGGTTGCGTTGGCAACTCTCCACTTTTGTATCTGTACCTTTTTTAGGATGGTTTTCTAAATGTTATGCACGGCCACGGCCAATTGTTCCATAGCCTGTTGAAGTATGGCGCGAGTTGTACCCACATTTAATCGCATGTGCGATTCACCACCAGGGCCAAACATTTCACCATCGTTCATGGCCAAACAGGCCTTGTCTACGCATAGGTCTAGCAATTGTGCGTGGTTCAGTTTCAGTTCGGTGAAGTCGAGCCACACTAAGAAACTGGCTTGCGGACGTAGCGGTTTAACCCCAGGAATATGCTTTTTGCAATACTCTTCTACGAAAAGCACGTTGCCTTCAATATATTTCAACATCTGCTTGCGCCATTCGTCGCCTTGCGTATAGGCCGCAATGGTGGCTATGGGAGCAAAGATGGTGGGGGCGTCTAACTCGTTTGCCGAGAGCCAACGGAAGAATTTGGTGCGCAATTGCGCATTGGGAACGATGGCAAACGAACTGACAATGCCTGCTATGTTGAAGGTTTTAGAGGGTGCGCCAAAGGTGATGGAAATGTCTGCTGCACGGTCGCTCACGGTGGCAAAGGGTGTGTGGCGGTTATCAAACAAAGGCATGTCGGCGTGTATCTCATCGCTAATCACGATGAGGTTGTGTTCGTAACAGAAGTCGGCAAGGCGTTGCAGCGTGGCTTTAGACCATGTTTGACCCGCTGGATTGTGAGGGTTGCACAGCACAAAGACCTTGCATTGCTCGTCGCATACGGCCTCAAGGTTGTCGAAATCCATCTCGTAATAGCCGTCGACATTGCGTTTTAGAGGGTTAAGTACCACTTCGCGTCCGTTGGCTAGTGGCGTAAGGCGGAACGGATGGTACACGGGTGGCTGTATAATGACCTTTTCGCCAGGCTGCGTAAACACATTAACCACGAAGCCAATGCCCTTAACAATGCCGGGAATGAAGGTTAGCCATTCGCGTTGCACCTGCCATTGGTGCAGGCGTTGTTGCCAATCGATGATGCATTGCCATAGCTCATCGGGTGTAGCGGTGTAGCCGAAGATGGGATGTTCCAGTCGTTTGCGCAAGGCATCGACGATAAAAGGTGGCGTGGCAAAATCCATATCGGCCACCCAAAGGGGTAAAAGGTCGTCGCGTCCCCAACGTGGTTTTAGGGTATCGTGCTTGATACAGCCGCTTCCTTTGCGGTCGATTATTTGGTCGAAGTTGTAGTTTTGCATAATGATTATCGGCCTCACCCCCAGTGCTTCTCCAAGAGGAGAGGGGAGTGATATGCTTTGTTGTTGTCGTTATGAATTAATAATTATGTTTGTGGACTAATGAGTTAGCAAGTTTTACTTGTCTTTTTTAGCCTTTCTAGTTTACTAGCAGAAGCATTGAATATTGCAGCTAGGCATCTGGCTTAACACCTCAATCGTAACCTTCTGACTCCTTTACCAACGAGTTAGTCCAACGCTTGTCTGATGTCTTCCATCAAGTCGTCCACGTCTTCTAATCCAATGCTAAGTCGGATAGTTGTGTCCAATACGTCCATTTCTTGGCGTTCTTTGGCCGAGTACGAACCGTAAATGGTGCTAGCAGGATGAATAGCGAGTGTGCGATTGTCGAAAAGGTTGGTGGCGCGATGAATGAGTTTAAGCTTGTTAATCATATCGAAGCATGCCTCTTTACTCTCCAAATCGATGGTTATCATTGCGCCAGCCGTGTTGCCAAATTGTCTTTTCGCCAGCTCGTGATAGGGATTGTCGGGCAGTCCCACGTAGTTTACTCGCTTAATCTGCGGTAATGTCTGCATGCGACGTGCCAATTCGAGAGCGTTTGCTGCTTGTATGCGATAGCGTGCATCGAGCACTTCCAGGCCAATTGTTTGCAGATAGGCCGCTTGTGGGGTCATGTAGGCGCCGAAATTAAAGAGCAATTCACCACGAAGGGTGCGTCCCAAGCGCTCGTATGTGCCGTAATCAATTACCAATCCGCCCAAAGACGTTGCCCCGCCACTAATGTATTTGGTGCTAGAAACCACTTCGGCGTCCACGCCGAGAGTCTTTGCCGAGAACTCTGTAAAGGGAATAAGTGTGGTGTCGGCAATCAAAGGTATGCCTCGTTGGTGGGCTAGTGCAGCCAATACGGGTATGTCTGCCACTTCCAATTGTGGGTTGGACATTATCTCTAAATACACGCAACAAGTGTTATTGTCTAACAAGCGTTCCACTTCGGCAGGCTTAGTGAGGTCGCAAAGGCGCGCTTCCACACCGAAACGCTTGAGCGTAGAGGTAAGCAGAGAGTAGGTATTGCCGAACATGTGATGCGAACTGACGATGTTCTTACCCTGTTCGGCCAGTGAGATAAATACCGCGCTTATGGCTGCCATGCCCGAATTGAAAGCTATAACATCTGTAGCTCCAGTGATACCTTTCACTCGATGTTCGAAGTTTTCAACTGTTGGGTTGCTCACTCGCGAGTAATCGGGAGCTGCGATGTGACCGCAAAACACGTCGGACATTGTTTGTGCATTGTCAAACTCGTAGGCCACGGCGTTGTAAACGGGCATGCTTAGAGCATCGTAGGCATCGCGTCGCTTGTAAGGCTGGTGTATAGCGCGCGTTATTTTCTTCATCTTTGTATGTTTAGTTGCTGCTGTTAACCCAGCTTAATACCATTGCACAGCGTTGCCATAGCCGCTACGCTTGTCGTATTTAAGGGCATCGGTAAGCGTGGAAGCATTGCATCGGAAGGTGAAATTATAGCTGGTATATGGGGCCAAAACCACCGAACAGCTCATGCTGAAACAGTGAAGGTCGCGTTGTAGCGAGGCCGTGGTCATGGATATCTTCTTGTTTTCGAAGTCGTAACCCGATGAGAAGCTGATGTTCCAGCCCTCGCTCAGGCGTATATTACCGCTCATGTTGAGCGTTTGGGTAAACTTATAGGGGTAGCGCATGGTTTTGTAGTTGAACTTAGAACGGTCGGTGTTCTCGCTCATCGTTACTCCATAACCAAAGGTTAGCGACCACGGCATCGAGAATTTCATGTATCCGTCTTCGTCGGTTTCGGTCTTTCCGCCATTGTTAGGGTTGCTTGCGCCACGTTGTCCCTCAATCATGTCGTCGTCAATGTTACTCTCTATGTTCGTGTCTGGCCCTTCGTCGTTTTTGTTTCGTTTCTTATCGTCGTCTTCTTTCGTCTTTTTGCCGAACAGCTTAGCCAGCTTTTCGGGCGTAAGAGTAAACGAAATGTTTTGCGACATGCCTTGGAATCGGCCGAACCTACCGCGTCCCCATTCGGTATGCGTTCCCACGTATGGGTTTCCGTCCTTATCTAACTCGTAGGCATAGGTGGCAAACACGGCGTTCATACTGAAGGTATAGTTCTTCCACCACTTTAATCTTAGACGCATACTAAGGTCACTCCACGGTCTGCTTTCTGCTGCCATGTTGTACGACATCGATGCTCCTAGTTCGTCGATGAGGCTTATCTTCTTAAATCCAGTTGAGTCTTTGTCGGAGCGTAGTTTCATTTCGAGGTTGTTTCCAATGTCGAACGAAACGCTTCCAGTCTTTCCCCGTCCGGGTACACCGAAGAGTGAACCCTCGAAAGGTGAGTATTCAACGAGCGAAACGTTACCCGCCGCATCTGTCTTTTGGTAAGTGGCGTAGTATCCGTAACGCGCTGAACCGAAATCGGGTGCGTAACTGAAACTCACTTGTGGGGTGATGACGTGGCGAATGGCCACTATCTTATCGCCAAACAGCTTTCGGCTGGGTGTCCAAAAGCCGTAAAGCTTGGTGTTGGCCGAAACACTCATGCGCCAATCGTACACGTTATGGAAGCCGTAAGTTGTGTCGCGACGTTCTGTTTGCTGAGCGATGTCCCACGAGCGGTTGATCTTATTGGTGTACATACGGTCGGTAAACGACAGCGAGGGGTTAAGACTGAGATAGTTGAAGAGGGTAAACGACCCGCTAACAGGTATGTTGTGCATCATTCCGTTACGCCAATCCTTTACCAAATTCGAACGTAACAGGCGGTCTTCTTTCGTGTTTATCGAGTTACTTAATTGTCCTGTGTAGCTCACCGCAATCTTTTCGTACCACCGTTCCTTACCTGCGGCGTGCTTGCGCTTAAAGGGATTGAAGCGTGCAATCGAGATATTGAGGTCGGGTAGGGTAAGGGCGATGCTCGAGTCGCGCATGTTTTGCGATAGGTTTCCCGTTGCGCTGAGCGTTAGTCCGATGCTCGAAAAGCGCGTACTCCAACTTACCGACGATGTTCGGGTACTCTGTGTAAGCGCTTGCGGGTTGTAAAGGCTGTTCATGTTGTTGCGCTCGTAGCTGGTGGAGGCAAAGTTAACACTTCCCGAAAGGTCGCTGAAAGGGTTGGCTTTTGGGTCTTGTCGGTGACTCCATTGCAACTTAAAGCTGGTTTGCGACGAGTAATCGGGTAGCCCTTTGTCGCCCGTCTTGGTGTTTTGGTAGCTAAAATAGAAGCTGCCGTTATAGCGATAGCGCTTGCGATAGTTTGTTGCGGCCGAGAAACCCCACGAACCTTTGGTGTAGATTTCTCCGAGAAGCTTCAAGTCCCACTTGTCGCCGAGGGCGAAATAATAACCCATATCGCGTAGATAAAACCCGCGTTCGCTCTCGTCGCCGTAAGTAGGCATGATGAAGCCGCTACTGAATTTCTTAGTGAAAGGGAAGAAACCGTAGGGTATGGCAAGGGGTAACGGCACGTCGGCCACCACCAAATAGGCGGGCCCGAACGTCACATCCTTACCCGGACGCACTTTTGCACGAGAGAGAGCGATGTAAAAGTCGGGACAATCTTTATCGCAAGTGGTGTATCGTCCGTGTTGAAGATAGATGTCTCCGTTGGCATCGCGCTTGGCCTTTTGACCGAAAAGAAAACCCTCTTGCTGCTGTGTGTGCACTTCTTTGATAAGCCCTTTCTTCGATTTGAAGTTAAAGGCCATGGTGTCGCTACTGTATTTGTCGGACCCCATGTTAAATACGGGCTTGCCTTTTATGCCCCCTTTCTCGGTGCTATCAGGTGCACCAGTGGCATGAACCACGCTACTGTCGGTGCTGATACGTATGCGTTCGCTGGCCAGGTCCATGTTTTCGTACTTCACTTTGGCCGTACCATAGAGGTAAGCCATCTTCGTATCGGCGTTGTAAACCAGCGAATCGTTACCCGAATAAACCACGGGCGCATCGATACCGTTCTTCTTTTGTCGGTTAATCGAGTCAAGACGGATGGAGTCGTCCACTTGTTTGTTGTGGCGATAGATGGCTCGTTGTAGCGAATCCATGCGTGTAGTGTCGTTGGCAATGCGTGCCAACGAGTCGCGCCGAATGGAGTCGGCCTGCCTTTCAGCGGCCGTCTTAGACGTCTTTTTTCGTTGCACGAAGGGTGTATAAACCCCTGCCGTCACAAAAATGACGGCAAACAGCAACAGGGCAATTAACGATTTTCTTCGCATTCTAGGCTACAAAATTAAAGAATAAATGATGAACCTTCTTGCTCTTATCCCTTTTTAACACTTGTTCGCGCTGCTTTTTTGAGGTGCCTCAACAGTTGTCAACAAGCCGATGTATAAGATGGTGTGCACACTTGTCATCCCCTTTCGCCAACCAAGCAATGCTAACTATCTGCAAAAACTTCAAATCTATGGGCCGTATTTGATTTTTTTTATCTAATTTTGCACCGCTATATTATCCTTTATAGTATTGGTATAAGCAACTTATGAAAAAGAAAATACAATTCAGCCTCGTATATCGAGACATGTGGCAGAGCTCTGGGAAGTTTCAGCCACGCAAAGACCAGTTGGAGCGTATTGCTCCCGTGATCATTGAGATGGGATGTTTCTCGCGTGTTGAAACTAACGGCGGTGCATTCGAACAAGTGAACCTGCTGGCCGGCGAAAACCCCAACGAGGGCGTTCGGGCCTTCTGTAAGCCTTTCAACGAGGTGGGAATAAAGACCCACATGCTAGACCGTGGACTGAACGCCTTGCGTATGTATCCTGTGCCCGACGATGTTCGTGCGCTGATGTACAAGGTGAAGCACGCCCAGGGTGTGGATATCCCCCGTATTTTCGATGGCCTGAACGACGTTCGTAACATCATCCCCAGCATCAAATGGGCAGCAGAAGCAGGCATGACTCCACAAGGAACGCTCTGTATTACCACTTCGCCCGTGCACACGCTGGAATATTATAGCGGCATTGCCGATCAACTTATAGAGGCAGGAGCTAAGGAAATATGTCTTAAAGACATGGCAGGCATCGGTCAGCCAGCGTTGTTGGGACAGCTAACGAAGGCTATTAAGGACAAGCATCCTGAAATAATCATCGAGTATCACGGACATACTGGCCCCGGTTTGTCGATGGCTTCGGTATTGGAAGTGTGCAACAACGGTGCCGATATCATCGATACGGCCATCGAACCATTGTCTTGGGGTAAGGTTCATCCCGACGTTATCTCGGTGCAAAGCATGCTGAAGAACGAAGGTTTCGATGTTCCTGAAATCAATATGAGCGCTTATATGAAGGCGCGCGCATTGACCCAAGAGTTCATCGACGAGTGGTTGGGCTACTTTATCAATCCTTCCAACAAGCTGATGAGCTCGTTGCTCCTTGGCTGCGGTCTGCCTGGCGGTATGATGGGCAGTATGATGGCCGACCTTGCAGGTATACATAGCACCATCAATAGCATTCGTGCGAAGAAGGGCGAACCTGAATTGTCTACCGACGACATGCTTATCAACCTCTTCAACGAGGTAGAATACGTATGGCCACGTGTGGGTTATCCTCCCCTCGTAACGCCTTTCTCGCAGTATGTGAAGAACATTGCGCTGATGAACCTCCTTACAATGGAGCAGGGCAAGGGACGTTTCGTGATGATGGACGATGCCATGTGGGGTATGATTCTTGGCAAGAGTGGCAAGATTCCTGGAGAAATCGCACCCGAGTTGGTGGCCTTGGCCAAGGAAAAAGGTTTCGAATTTACCGATGCCGACCCACATACGCTGCTGCCAAACAACCTCGAAGAGTTCAAGAAAGAAATGGACGAGAACGGCTGGGAGTATGGTCAAGACAACGAAGAACTATTCGAACTGGCTATGCACCCTGAACAATACCGCAACTATAAGAGTGGACAGGCTAAGAAGAACTTCTTGGCCGACCTGCAAAAGGCTAAGGATGCCAAGATGGGCAGCAAGTTGTCGGTTGAAGAACTAGCAGCCTTTAAGCACGCTAAGGCCGATGCGTTGGTGGCTCCTGTTAAGGGACAGCTCTTCTGGGAGTTCAATGGCGACGGCGAATGTGCACCTACCGTAGAGCCTTACATCGGTAAGGAGTATAAGGAAGGCGAAGTGTTCTGCTACATTGTTGCCACTTGGGGCGAGATTGTTACCGTGCCTGCCGCATTGGGTGGCAAGCTGGTTGAAATCAATGCCAAGCAAGGTAGCAAGGTAAACAAGGGCGACGTGGTGGCTTACATCGAACGCGCACAATAAGATAGAATGTAGGGCCTAGGCCCAAAACATAACATAAGAGGCACAGTCTGCAGCATGTTGCAGGCTGTGCTTTTTTTATGTGTTGGGGTTGCAGGGAGGGAATAATGTGCAAACTCAAGTGATGGGTTTGCCCATAACGCCTTGTGCTTGTGGCTTTTGTTTTACATTTTGCAGGCTTTATCACATCTTTTCCTATACGCCGTCAATGCTTTTGTTTGGCGTTTTGTCGTTAATTCTGTCGTACAAAGCTGTTTGTACGGTGGCTACAAAACTGCTTGTACGGCGACTACAAACCTTTTGTAGTCATGCTACAATTAAGTTGTAGTGGCGCTACAACTCGCTTGTAGTGGCACTACAAACGACTTGTACTGATATGGCGTGATAAAAGGTGTGATGTATCCTGATATTAGTTGGTCGCTTTTGTTGTTAATAATCCCTTCTGTTGACGGGAAAAATCCTTATGCTGAATTAAGGTTGTCGGTGCTAATTTCAAAGAACACGTTGGGTTCACAACAGTCAATCGGGTGCATATAGACAAGAGCCGTTGCGCTAACTACTGCCCAGTGGGTGACATAATAGTTATTTCTCACACCCTAGCCTTGTTCAAAACAGAGAGCTTCTTATCAAGAAAGTGTGCGTAAAATCTTACTCAAAAAGTTTCGTCTCTTATCCCGAACTCACGTAAAAAATATGTGCGGGGGTAAGGTGGCGTTAGCCAAAGGGCATGAAAAAAGGAGCCCCTTCATCGCGAAGAATCTCCTCCAAAAACAGTAATTAACTCAAAATTTATAATCTATTTTTACTGACAATTAGGATATTCATTATTAATTTACAGGGGGAAAACTTACAGTTGGTATCCCTGTGACCTAAACTTGTCGTTGCAAAGATAGGGAAGAATTTCGAAAGAACAAACTTTATTGTGGCAAAAATCGTGGTTTCTTATATTTATTAATTCTTTTTTGGATACTTTTCCACGATGTTGCGACGGGCGAAAGGATGAAAAAGCGAAAAGGGGGAAGGGTGAAAAAGTGAAAAGGTGAAAGGGTGAAAATATGGCTAACGCCTATTAGAGGTGAAAGAGTGAAAGGGTGAAAGGATGGCTAACGCCCTTTGGGGACGTAGGGGTGACAAGGTGTTTGATGTTTCGAACATCTTTGCAATTCATAAACTTACAAACACGTCAACTCAAAAACTCACAAGCGTTTGGCTCAATTTCTTGCCTCCTGTGGGGGCACTTCTTACCCCTTTCCCCTCTTGTTACTATGCACTTTCCGTTGTTTCTCTAAACTTGTCCATCAGCCATTGCAGTTGTTCGGCGATGGTTAGTTGTCCATTGTCCAGTTCGATGGCATCTTCTGCTTTGCGTAAGGGGCTTACTTCACGATGACTATCAATGTAATCGCGCTCTTGAACGTTGTGAAGAATTTCGTCGTAGTTGGCTTTCATGCCCTTGCCCACAAGCTCGTCGAAGCGGCGTTGTGCCCTAACCTCGGCCGAAGCAGTGACAAACACTTTCAATTCGGCATCTGGAAACACCACCGTGCCAATGTCGCGCCCATCCATCACGATACCTTTATCGTGTCCCATACGTTGTTGCTGGGCCACAAGAGCCGTGCGAACAAAGTCTATTGCCGCAATGGCACTCACGTGAGCCGATACCTCCATGCCCCTAATTTCGTGCTCCACGTTCTCGCCGTTGAGGTAAGTTTCGGCCTTTCCCGTTTGTGGATTCAGTTTAAACTCTACGTGCAGCGCGTCCATTTTCGCTTTTAGCGCATCACGGTTAACGTCGCCATTGGGCGCAATCATGCCGTTTCGCATGGCAAAAAGGGTTACGGCGCGATACATTGCGCCAGTGTCTACATAGATATAGCCCACTTCTTTGGCCAGCATTTTGGCCATGGTGCTCTTTCCACACGACGAAAATCCGTCGATGGCGATGGTTATTTTCTTCATTCTTTGCTGTTATTCGATTATCTTTTTTTGCTATATAATAAGGTGTATGATGCCTTTGGGCTTCTGTAGTGGTGAGGGTGCAAGTGCCTTTCGGTGTTCCCTTTCTGTGTGAGCGCTAAGCATGAACTGATAAACTGACGAGCTAACGCCCTCGCGTTCTTACAAACTCGCCCCCTCATAAACTCATGAATCACAATGCAAACGAAACGTTAAGCACCACCGATGAACTGGAAACGTGGTACTTGCCGTAAGCCAGGTTCAGCTTAAAGCGTTCTAACTGCAAGCCTGCACCAAGCGACAGACCCGCCCCATGACTGCTGGCGTTCTCGGCATCGCCCACTTTCATCTCGTTGGCACGGCGCAAACTATATCCTGCTCCCACCCAAATGTTTTGCGATAGCTCTACGTCTAGGCCGAAAACAAAATGCTTCATCAGTGCATAGTGCCAATGGTTGAGGTCTACCAACGTAGCCGACAGTCGGAAAGGCGTGTGTTGCAAGCGTTTGCTAACGCCCATCTGTACGTCCAATGGCATGGCTTCGTAGTCGTCTTCGTAGGCTTTGAGCTGTCCGCCAAGGTTTTTGGCCACCACCGATAACGACAATTCGCGGTCGGGGTCGTAATAGTTCAGGCCTAGATCTACGCCTACACCAATCGAATGATAGTTCCCGATGCTCGACGACAACACTTTTGCCGCAATACCGCCAGCCAGTCGGTCGGTAAGCATATACGAGAAATAGGCCGTCGCGGCGATGTCTCTTGCGGCAAATTCACCCAAGTCTTGGTTCTCGGCAGTGGTGTAACGCATCTTTCCGTAGTCAACATAATTAACCGAAAGGGCAGCCGAAGCGCGCTCTTTTATCACCCTGTTGTAGGCCACACCAGCCATGTTAACGCCCCGCATGAAGTTCATGTAGTTCAATGCAAGCGTCTTGTCGCTCACCGACGACAGCAACGCGGGATTATTGAACATCAACCAAGCGTCGTCGTTAATGAGCGTAACGTTGTCGCCACCTAATGCAGCGGCATGCGCACTCACAGGCAATCGCAAGAAATTGTAGGCCGTTTGGCTCTCTTGCGCCGCCATTTCACCCGCTTTAAAGAACAATACGAGGGCGAAAATAACTTTTTTCATCAACTTCTTTCCATTTTATCTACAAAGTTACATCTTTTTCCAATTAAATCATTATATTTGTAGGTGAATTGAGTTTCATTCACCATGAAAGCTCAAAGATTGATACATCAGCATCTATAAGGTGGAGATAAAGAAGACGTATAGTGCCAATTTGGAGAACAAGCGCGCAACCAATTATCTGCTTGGGCTCGTTGTAGTGCTCTCGTTCCTGTTCGTGGCGCTGGAGTATAACAGCAATTCGCGCACTTTTAGTTTTGACGACGACGTGCCCGACGACTTCTTCGAGGAGATGGAAATATTGCCCGACGTGGAGAAGAGCGAGATGGTGGCCGCCGCAACACCCACTGCTGCACCCTCAATCACTACGAAAATAAAGGCAGTAGATACGCCCGTAGCTATCCCCGACAAGCTGAACGAACGCAACGATGAGGAAAAAGAGGGCGCCGAAGCTACTGTGCAACAGAACGAAACGCCAACCACGGCCATCGAGCAGCCTGTTCCCGAACCGATTGCTGCCGACAATGCACCACGCATTGCAAGGCAAATGCCCGAGTATCCAGGAGGTATCGTGGAGTTTATGAAGTGGTTGCAACGCACGTTGCGCTATCCACCCGCAGCCCAAGAGCAGGGTGTTCAGGGTATTGTGATGGTGTCGTTCATCGTCAATGTCGATGGAACCATTACCGACCAAAAGGTTGTGCGGGGCGTAAACGAAGAACTGGATGCCGAAGCCTTGCGTGTTATCAGTCACATGCCAAAATGGAAGCCAGGCCTAGAAAAAGGCAAACCATGTCGCACACTCTTTGCCATCCCCATCGTATTTAAACTTTAAAATGAAGTCAGTATGTTGACAGACGATATCATTCTCAGTAAAATTAACGACTACATTGAGGACTTGCCTTTCAATCGCAAGCCGCAATCGCTATACGAACCGATACGTTACGTGCTCTCTATCGGGGGAAAACGTATCAGGCCCACACTTGCCTTGCTGGCTTATAACTTGTTTAAGGACAACCCCGAGAGCATTCTTGCACCCGCTTGCGGACTGGAAACCTATCATAATTACACGCTTCTGCACGACGACTTGATGGACAATGCAGCCCTGCGACGTGGTATGCCCACCGTGCACAAACGTTGGGACGCCAACACGGCCATACTTTCGGGCGACTCGATGTTGGTTCTGGCTTATCAACTTGTGGCACAATGCGATTCCTCGAAACTGAAACCCGTGATGGAACTCTTCACCGAGACGGCACTCGAGATAGGCGAGGGGCAACAATACGATATGGATTTCGAACATCGCAACGATGTAACTGAAGACGAGTATATCGAAATGATACGCCTCAAAACCAGCGTATTATTGGCTTGTGGCATGAAAATGGGCGCGCTGTTGGCCGATGCTCCGCAGCAAGATGCCGACCTGTTGTATAAGTTTGGCGAACAAATCGGTCTGGCTTTTCAGCTGCAAGACGATTTCCTAGACGTGTACGGCGACAGCAAGGTGTTTGGAAAGACCATCGGGGGCGATATCGTATGCAACAAGAAAACCTACATGCTGATTAACGCTTTCAATAAGGCCGACGCCTCGCAACGTGCCGAATTGCAACGATGGGTTAGCCAAGAACAGTGCAATGTGCAAGAAAAGATAGCGGCCATCACCCATCTTTATAACGACATGGGTATTGATAAGATGGCCGAACGACGAATAGAACATTACTTCGAATGTGGCAAACGATACCTCGACGAGGTGAACGTGCCAGCAGAAAGAAAAGTAAACCTCATTAACTATGCCTCGAAAATGATGAACAGAAAATACTAGACATCTTACCTTCGGTGGGTCCTGAAACCTGAAAAACGGCCTTGTGCCGAGGCCCGATAACGTTTCCGTTAAGCCGAATGATCATTGCCATGACGTGAAAATAACTTTCAGAACACACCATAAAATAGCAATACCATGCCATACCGACGACTACCTAAGACAGATGCCGCCCGCCTTAAGGCGCTGAAAATGCTTCTCGAAAACGAGAGTGTGTATGCGGCAAGAAATCGATTTATCGATTGGAGCGTAATTAACAGGGCTCGACCCGCCTACGATCGACTGCTTACTGCGGCCCAACAATACCGAACCTCGCTAACGGCGCAGGCTAGGCAAACGGGCAAGATTGACCGCGTGCAGCGCAATGCCGTGATGTATGTAAGTCATTTTTTGCAAGTGCTCTTCATGAGCGTAGAGCGCGGAGAGATAAAGAAGTCGGCCCTAAAACTCTACGGACTTAGCGAGCAGGCTACATCACTACCCAATCTCAAAACCCAAGAAGGGTTGGCCGAATATGGTAAACGGGTGATTGAGGGCGAAAAAGAGCGCATCAATCAGGGCGGAAGACCTATCTACAACCCCTCTATCGGGATGGTTTCCACACACTACGACATCTTTATGGAGACCTATAAGCAGCAAAAGGCACTGCAAGCCCGAACAAACAAGACGGTAGATAAGTTGCACACGCTGCGCCCGGAAACAGATAACATCATCCTCGACTTGTGGAATCAAATCGAGAAACATTTCGAACACGAACCGCCCGAAGTGCGTTTCGCCGAATGTAGAAAGCTGGGGGTGATATATTATTACCGCCGCAACGAGGAACATCTGTATTAACTATTTCTCGTTAAAGGCTGCTTCTATAAACGCTGTGCCACTGTTCAATGTGGCTTTGCCCAGTTTTTAGCGTGAGCCTAAGACCCGAACGGACTGCTATCCCAATGCAAAAGGATTGGGTTAGTTCGCTTTCGGTGCTTGTATGTTGGCGGTTTTTCTCCCCATCGTTATGGGGAGAAAGTGCTTTTGAGCCTTTGTAACAGGGCAAAAGCCAACAGATTGTAAACGAGAACATGACAACAGAAATAATAGACACGCACATCCACCTAGACGTGGATGACTATCGCGACGACCTTGACGAGGTTATTGCGCGCGCAAAAGCGGCGGGAGTGAGCAAGGTTTTTATTCCTGCCATCGACGAACCAAGTGGCGATGCGGCCCTCTTGCTGGCTCAACGCTACCCCAATTATGCTTTTGCGATGATGGGTTTGCATCCGGAAGAGGTGAAGGCCGACTATGCCGAGGTGCTGAAACGTATGAAACGGCGGTTTGATATGCCGCATCCTTTCATCGCCATTGGTGAAGTTGGACTAGACTTTTATTGGAGTCGCGAGTTCGAAAAGCAACAACTTGAAGCCTTCGAGGAGCAAGTGCGCTGGTCGGCAGAATATGGTTTGCCCTTGATGATTCATTGTAGGAAGGGGCAAAACGAGATGGTGCACATCATCAAAAAGTACGAAAGCCAACTGCCTGGTGGTGTTTTCCATTGCTTTACGGGTAACGAACGCGAGGCCGATGCCTTTTTGCAGTTCGACAAGTTTGTGCTAGGCATTGGTGGCGTACTTACCTTTAAGAAGTCTAACTTGCCTAGCGTGTTACCCCATATTCCCCTTTCGCGCATCGTTCTCGAAACCGATGGCCCTTATATGGCCCCTGTTCCCATGCGAGGCAAGCGCAACGAGAGCAGTTATCTCACCCATGTTGTGGAGGTAATGGCCAGTGCCTATGCCACAACCACCGACGAAATAGCCCGCCAAACCAATGAGAATGTAAAGCGGGTGTTTGGTGCGCGCGTGCCTTTTTAAGGCAGGTTCTAAAAATTACCTTTGCTGTATTTTAGCTTTTAGCTGAGCAGGTTTTGCTTACTTCTTGAAGGAGCATCGTGGACTATGCGACTGAAAGAGTAAGCGAAAGATGCCAGATAAAAGCAAAAAGACAGTGAAGAGCAATACAAGGAACAACGATTGAACCTTTTGCGGGGAATTTTTAGAATATGCCTTAAGAGCTAATCCACTGCGTTGGTTGGTTTATAATGGCGCAATGGCATAGCATTGGTTTTTCAATACTGTTGTAGTGAAGCTTCTTTTATGGAATTAACGCATAAAACGAAATAGATTGGCGTATGAAAAGGATAATCTTATTGTTGCTTGTTTTGTTTACAATAGGTGTTTCGGCACAAACGTGGAACACTGGGGAATTTCAGCGAATGGGAGAAAAAACCATCCTTAAGATGCGTAGGATATTCAAGATTCCGAAGTGGGTGAAGCTCTATGCAACAGCGTATATTTACGTATGCGACCTCACGACCAAGAAAAAATCCGTCCCCACAGACAGTATCACTTCGCTTACAGTTAGCGATTGGCTTCGCAAAGTGTACGAGTGTTGGCACAAGGTGTATGTTTACGATGACCAATTGCGATACTTTTTGGTTGATAATCTTGCAAATAGAGATGAAGGAGGTGATGAAAGGAAGTCTTATTTAGGCACAAAAGACGACCGCGCCATTGCTGAGACGCTGCAAGCGAATAGGTTCGATTGCGTGATAGAAGCGGATAGATGCCAAAACAAGGATGCTAAACAGTTGGTGCTGATATGCGTTAAGCGGGATGGTATGTATCGTGCCGTGATTAAAGGAGAAAAGACAACGCTGAAATTGGTGACGAAAGACGATCTCTTAATAGAGCCATAGTTTGCCTGTGTGGGTGAGTCTATGAGTTGTTTTTTAGTTTATAGGTTTGTGCGTTTCTAAGTTTTTCAGCTATCTGTTTGGCTTATTGGTTTGTTTGTTTATCATTTTTAGGGTGTAGTTATGTGCAAATTAAGAGTGCTTTTTATTGTTTGTCTTGTCGCATGGGCTTTTGTCGACAGCTTTGCAACGAAGAAAGGAAGGGTGGGGATTGAAATTGGTTACTTAGATTCACTTCCCGCGGAGATTGATGGCGGACTTTGTACGTTCTACAAGAGTCTTGATGATGTGGAGAAAGATCGGTATGTACTGACTAATGACTCGGCGGAAAACGCGTATGTGATGGTAAATGGCAAGCTAGAAAAGTTTTCGCTTGTGGCCAATAACGATGAAAACTATCTGTATGTGAACAAGGATTATAAGTTGACGGTTAAAATATCCGGCACCCGTTTTTCTGCCAAACGCGACTATAATTATATTGTGGCTTTCCTAATCATTGAGAACCGCAACCATGATAAGCGAAAAATAAAATGCTATGGCTTTTGCGGTTGCTAGCGGAAGAGTATGGCCTTGAGAGCAACAGGCTATCTTTTCTAACTAGAACCAACATACAACAAATATCTATTACGACAGTCAATATGTGGTAGTTAGCATCATTACCTCCCCCCAAAAGGTTTAACGCCTGGGGTGTTCTTTGGTTAATGGCACGCTATTTCCAAAGGTAAGGCTGTGCGTTTTCATCGTTAACGCAACACGCATAATAAGCTTTTAATTCACTGTTTTTTAACCCTAATGGGGTGTTTTACGATTGGGACTGATGTTCCATGTGACATGGAATGATGTTCCAACTTAGCTGTAACAATGTTCCAGATGATATGGAGTAGGATTCCATCTTAACTGTAACAAACCGCTTTCTTATCAAGCTCATTGTAAGCGCTTGTTAATGGCCTCATGGAAGCAGGTATGTTGGTGCGAGGAAACTACTTGGTGAAACGATGAAAGGTAAACGTTGCAGGGACTTATGAATGTGTACCCCTGCAACGTTTACCTTTATATTCATCTGTTTAGGATAACAAACAATCCATGACAGCCAATGTATAGGTGCGGGAAGTATTGGCATTAGAGGTGCATGTTGCATGTAAGCCCTACTTAAAGGGCATGATGCCTCATCCCGAATATACGTGTGTGTTGGCGACTGTTGTGCTTGTTTGAATTACCGAAAATCCTTATGCAGCTTATAGCTTCTCGCATTCGTCGAGCCACATTTGGGCCTTACGCGTTTCTTTTTTAGTCCATTTCTGAACATACCACCTGTATTTAGCACTAATTAGCCTTTCTAGTTTGCTGCTGGCTCATGTCTTTTCCAATCCCAATTACCTGCTTTTTGCCACTAAAAAACATTCCATAAAGTGCCTTTTTCACCTTGTTCGGCACGCGTTCTCAATTGAACGGAAAAGCTTTAAGTCGCAATATACCCTGCATTTGGGCGTATCTAAACTTGCAATTAGCAACGGATAGTCTTGCATTTTGCGACAAATAGCACGTCATCTTGTGTAAGATGTACTTTAAAGCGCCATCAAATGTTTTTCCTTCGGTTATACACAATGTTCCGTTTTGTATTAAAACCAACACTCGAGAGAATTGATTATTTGCGACTGGACGGGTGACAGACGGACAAAAATGGCACTCGTAATGTTAAGAATTTGCTAAAAGTGGACATAGGTTGGTGAGTTTATAATTTGGTAAGTTTATGAGTTAGCAAGTTTATAAATTAATAAGTTTATATCATTTTTCAAGATTTAACTGCGTTTTGCAACAGAAAAATGGGTTAGAATTTTAATATTATCGTATCCTTGTCTAGTATTTCGTACATGAAGAGGAGTGTTTGTCTTCGCTTTACAGCACAAAGACTATAACCCCCTCTCAAATTATAGAAACATTAAAAGTCAAGGCGACTTCAATTGTTTGGTTCTTTTTTGCAGCAGGTGTATCTTTTATTTTTTCCTTATAAATACAAAAAATGAGATAATGATAAAGAATAGCACAAATGCTATGTTTACGTATTCGCCTTTCGAAAAGCTTATTGTCCCGTTATAAAAACCATAGTTTAATCTCCACAATGTACTATAGGGTATAAGATAGATATAATCTTTATTTTGAGCAATAATACCAAAGATCGTCATGAAGCCAGCAAACCCAATAGGTAAAACAAAACTCTTAAAAATCAAACTAAGATTATATTGTATAAATGAAACAGCAGAAAGGGCTATAAACAAATACAAGAAATATGAAACCATTAGGGTATTAACATTATAACTGGAGAATTTATATCCAGGTAATAACTTATCCAGAGCAAAACCAGACAGAAGGAAAGTAAGATAACCTATAAGGGAAGAAATAAAGATAATCTCCAAAAGGAAGACAATTTTGCTCGAATAAACTGTCACCTTGCTCATAGGTCTTGTAAAAAGAAGTCTAAATCCATAATTCTTATATTCTACATCGCATAAAGAATAACTCAAAACGGCAGCAAGAATTGGATAAAGCAGAGCATAGAATTCAAAGATGTATCTACCCAATAACCATACCCAAGGATTATAATCAAAAGTTATTGCCGGATTATTGACAGCATCAGCATGTTTAAACAAGATATATACATCAATACATAAAGTAATGAAAAAAGGAAATAACAAGAAGAGCCAAATGGCAATATTAAATCTTAATTTATAGTGTTCACTTTTAAGAATGGTAAAGAATGATACTGGTTTCATAAGTCGGTTTTTATTAGATGAAGGAATACAGACTCCAATTTTTCTTGGCATTTATCTGCAAATATAATTTGAATATTGTTTTGTTGCATTAAATTTCTAAAACTGTCAAAAGAGCCATCTTGTTCTATTTCTATGACAAACGTTCTGTCAGAAATCCTATTTACGGGAATCAAGTGCTCTTTACATATCTCCATGCCTCGTTCCGGCTGGTCAGTATATATTAAATATGAAAGCTTTTTCTGATTGAGTAGACTGTTAATTTCTCCTTGAAACAATAATCTTTTGTTATTTAATACTCCAATATGTGTGCATATTTTCTCCAGTTCTGCTAAGATATGTCCTGATATGAAAATCGTTTTTCCTTCGCTTTGAAGTTTGAGCATTAGCTCTCTCATTTCATAAACACCTTGCGGATCTAGGCCATTGAGTGGTTCGTCAAGAATGAGTAATTTCGGATTATGGAACATTGCCATCGCAATTCCCAAGCGTTGTTTCATTCCTGTAGAATATTTTCTAACTTTTTTGTCTTTATCTTTAGTCAAATTCACAAGTTCTAAAACCTCTTTAATGCGCTTTTGTCCACAATGATATAGCATATCCAGATAGTTTAGATTCTCATAGGCACTCAAATCTGCATAGAAGAATGGTTGTTCTACCAGGCATCCTATATTTTGAAGGATATACGATCTGTTGGAATTGAATTCTTTTTTATTGAAGAATATCGTATTCGTTTTAGTTTGCTCCAATCCTAAAAGTATCTTTATCGTAGTAGATTTACCCTCCCCATTCTTGCCTAAGTATCCATAAATGGAACCCTCAGGAATCTTCAAGTTAATGTCTTCTAATACAGAATGATTTCTGTAGTTAAAAGTGAGATGGTTAGTTTCAAGTATATTCATAATCAACACTAACTTTTAAAAATATTCGTATTTAAATGATTTAATGTTATTCAGTAGCTCTTATTTAGAGCTATTTGATATTCTAAATAATTCATTGGAAGATATATAGTGAAATGTTTTTGGGCGGAAAGAACTATTTTCTTTTCTCGGATGATATAAATGGAATAAATGAGCATTAACCCTATATACATTGTATCCAAGGTTGGTGAATCTATTATAGCAGTCATAATATTCATTCCCCCATCCATAATGTCTTTCATTTTCGATGCCCGCATCAATATATTTATTACTATTTACAAATACGGCACCTCCATACATTGGCTGATTGTAAAGATAATCAAGTATATTAAGGTTTTTATAGAGGACTTTGATGTCTTTGGTATTTAAATAATATATCTGCAAAATATCTGATGTTTGATAAACAATTCCATTATAAGGATATGCGATGTCTGCCTGACTTGAGCGAAGAATATTGTCGGCATCCATAATAGTTTTTTTATCAATATTTGTATCAGAATCCCAATTTGCAGTAATTGGTGTATTTATTAGTAGGCGATTCATGAATTATATTTTCGATTTATAATAGGTTATGAAGCTCAAGAGCTAAATTGCGGATATGTTATATTTGATGCAAAAATAAGAAAAGTGTTTGAAATAAAGCATGGGGCAACATTGTTTAACGCTTTATGTATAAAGTAGCAAGTGCGAATTTATAAGATTCTCTTTTTAAGAGCAAATTCGGATGTCCTACAACAATGCCGAACTCAGGTTGTATGAAATAGTTTACCAGCCGGAGGTCGTGTCTAAATCACTGATGCGCTATTGAATATAAAGGAAATAGGTAAGTGGGTGAGGTATCCCTATTTCTTACCTCCCACATTCATCTTATAAATAGCATGTAGCATGATGTAGTGGGGGATTGTGTTGTAGCGTATCTCGCTCTTTCCTTGACCGTTCACTTGATAATCTACGCTCTTAAGTTGATGGAAAAGGTCGAACGCTTCGAGTTTCACGGCAAATCTACCTTTCATGAAGCTTTGAGTAACGTATGCATTGCACATCAAGTTGTTGGTATTAATCTGCTCATCAGCATAGCCTCTTCGGCTAAACATCTTGAGGTCCATTCCCATTTCCAATCCCGTTTTCATACTATACGAACCGATGAAGCCATATTCGTAGTCGTAGGTGTTGAAGGGTGTAAAGCCCTTACGGGTACTATTGACGTTTCGCCATGAGAGTTGTCCCATCAAACTCAAGCTTAAGGTTTCTTTTTGGTATTTCACCTCCAGGTATTGGCGGGTAGTGTGGTTATTCACTTTGCTCAATACGCTACTCGTTTGTCCTGCAACTCCCGTCAAGTCTACATTGTGGTCGTAGTTATATTCTGTTTCGGTGAATAAGTTGAAGTATTTCATGCTATCCAACGGAACATTATAATAAATTTCGCTATGTGCTGACCAGTTGCCGTTTACGTTCTCGGGTTTATAAGTATATACCCCCGTTTGTGGGTCGTAGATGAACCCGTTTGCCACGGCATTGTGCGTTTCTTGAATACCGAAGTAGATGGAAGGTAAATTGTATCGTCTATTATGCTTATCGCTAAATCTTATTCCCAATGAACTCTGTCTGCCATTTTTTAAGTTCGGATTTCCCAATGAGATGGCTAAAGGGTTGGAGTCGTCGCGGCGATCAATCAAAGAATACATATCGGGAGTAGTGGTTGTCGAATTACCCCACGCCATAAATTCATATTCATTATGAATCAATTGACCTGAAAAGTTTATTTGTTTGATCCAATTACTCTGAGAAATGGCTTTTGTTACCGGTTCACTTCTATAATCCAATTGTTCTTTTTTATAGCCTAGAGGCGTAAATACGCCAAATGTAAAGGAGTTTTTTCCTTTTCTTTTCATATAATGTACACCAAGTACTCCCATATGTTGTTTACTCATATAGTAGCCTGTATAACTATTATTGAGGTCTAACGAACGTAAGAGGGAATCTCGCGTAGAAGGCAAACTTCCAATACTATGATCTTCATTTTTCCACTCTTGCAAGCGGTCTAATCGATATTTATTGTTGTTTCGATAATTGCCAGCTTGCCTGTATTCATACCCGGTGATGATGTTAAAGCCTGAGGGGAGAACAAATATGTACTGAGGATTAAAAGTATATGAATAGATATAAGAAGGTGATTTATCATATCGATTGCGAGAATCTTTCTTTCCCGCCTCCTGAAGATAGTCTAATTGGTATTTGCTGAAGTTATAATTCTTGATGTTTTCGTATGTGCTTTTGACTTGAACTCCTATTCTGTCACCCGATTTTAAAGGCTTTCCCAAGTATATATCCAATGCTGAACTGAGTGTATGACCATTGCCGAGCGTTTGAGATAATTGCCTATTTATGCCTTTATAGGTGGAGAGTTGTGGAAGGGGAAGCGTAAAAGCAGAGTCAAGGATAGCTTCTGTTGACCCTAAACTCTTGGGGTCTGTCTGGAAAACGGCAGACTTGTCTGTACTGAAGTTATCAAACTTGTTATAATTCAACCACAGCATAGCCATAAGTTGGTATGACTTATCGACACGAAACAGATCATTTAGTTCATAAATAGTATTCTTGGTGGTACTATTGTTAATGCGTCGTGTAAAGTTGTTGTTAGCAGTACCCAAGAAAGATTCAGCTGCCGTGTGTGTGATGTTATGGGTGCTGAGCCATGAAACACTTGTCGATAGACTATTATTTACCGTGTTCTTCTCGTTACTGTTGGCAAGGTTGAGGCCGATGGTCTTTCGGGTTACTTGTCCTTTTGGCAACTTGGTAGGATTCCAGTCGCCCTTCTCGCCTGGTTTTCGGTCTTCGTTTACGTTGTTGATATTGGCAAAGGTAGAGACTTGTATGCGTGGTGTAAAATACAAGCCGAACAACTTGAGGGCGTATCTACTATTGGTTCCACCCGCAATGTCGGCATTACCGATGAAGTTTTTTTCGTATTGTTTCTTCAGTTGAATATCCATCACGTAGTCTTTTTTCTCTACGTCAATGCCCATAGCTTGGCTCTTTTCGGTGCTCTTTTCAAACACTTTGAGGTCTTTTACAGTGTAATTGGGCAGGTTTTCGATGAGTTGTTTGTTGTTACCCTTGAAGAAATCCTTTCCGTTGAGTGTGAGGTAATCGAGTTTACGGCCATTGATGAATATCTCACCATTGCTGTTCATCGTTGCTCCAGGCAGTTGTCGAATGAGCGCATCGAGCATACTACCTTCGGGAAGGTTGAAGGCCTCGGCATTAAAGACAATGGTGTCGCCTTTGTTAATCATTTTGATTTTGGTACTCTTCACCACTACTTCGCCCAAGTTATGTTCTACATCTTCCATTCGTTTTCGTTTCAGGGTAAGGTCTTTCAAGTCGATCACCGTTGCACGAGTCTTGAAGCTAATCTCAAGATTGTAGTAAGTGGTTTCGTATTTGGGATTTTCCACCTTGATGATATATTTGCCTTCGGATACCTTGGGTGTCATAAAGAAATAGGCTTCTGGGTGAATGGCATTCCTGTTCCAAGTCTGTGTGGAACAAGAATCAACCACCGTGCTATCAGGAGCCATCAAGGTTATCTTACTATCGACGATAGCAAGGCTTGTAAAACTGTCTACCACGCGCCCGTACATTTTCATTTCGCGTGTTTTTTTAGAAGTAGTTGAATGCTGTTGTGCAAATGATTGCTGAGGCAAAGCCAGCATCATGCATAATAATATTCCCAAAAGTTGTTTCATCGTTATTAGATGTTTTCTATGTCAATTATAATAGATGATGAAGTCGTCTTGACTTTTAATATTTTTATAAATTGAGAGGAGTTTATTATCTTTGTGATGCAAAACCAAGATAAACACTCCTCTTGTGTACAAAGTTATTGTTTATAGCTTCTCGCATTCGTCAAGCCACATTTTGGCCGTTGCATCGCTGGGCATTCGCCAATCGCCACGAGGACTAAGGCTAACGCTACCCACTTTCGGTCCATCGGGCAGGCACGAACGCTTGAACTGCTGGGTGAAGAAACGACGGAGGAAAACCCTTAGCCAGTGTTTTATCTCGTCGTCGGAATAGTGCTTGGCACGTTGTTGTGGTGATGCGAATGCATGGCGAGCCATGATATAGAGGCGTTGAGGCGTGAAACCATGGCGCAAAAAATGGTAGATGAAGAAGTCGTGTAGCTCGTATGGGCCAACGAGATCTTCGGTTTTCTGCTTGATGTTGCCTGCTTCGTCGGCTGGGATAAGCTCGGGCGAGATGGGCGTGTCTATGATGTCGTAGAGCGTTTGGCAGGCAGATTCGTTATGCATGGTTTGTGCAACGTGTCGAACAAGATGCTTGATGAGGGTCTTGGGTATGCTTACGTTTACGGCATACATGCTCATGTGGTCGCCATTGTAGGTGGCCCAGCCCAATGCCAGTTCGGAAAGGTCGCCCGTTCCCACAACAATTCCACCAAGCTTGTTACCCAAATCCATAAGAATTTGTGTGCGTTCGCGTGCCTGTCCGTTTTCATAAACCACATCGTGCACGGCTATGTCGTGACCAATGTCTTCGAAATGTTGGGTTACGCTCTTGGCAATGCTAATCTCGCGGATGGTTATCCCTAGTTCGCGCATCAGGTTGATGGCGTTTCGGTAGGTGCGGTTGGTGGTGCCAAAGCCTGGCATGGTTACGCCGATGATGCCCTCGCGTGGAAGACCAAGCTTGTCGAACGTGCGCACACATACCAGCAGGGCGAGCGTGGAGTCTAATCCACCACTGATGCCCAACACAACTTTTGAGGCGTGGATGTGTTTAAGACGTTGTGCCAACCCCGACACTTGGATGTTGAAAATCTCTTCGCAGCTGTCGTGCATCTGCTCGTCTTGCGGCACGAAAGGCAAGGGGTCGATGGTGCGTTGCAGGTTGAAAGGCTTGTTGATGAGGGGTTCTTGGGCCGTATGCAGGAAGGCGGTGTGTCCGTGTTGGGCGTTAACGTAGGTGCTATTGGTGCGGCGCTCGGCACGAAGCTTAAAGATGTCTATCTCGGAGATAACAATTTGAGGCTCGAAATCGAAGCGTTTGCTTTGCGCCAGCAGCTTCCCGTTTTCGTAAATCAAGGCATTGCCACCGTAAACCACGTCTTGTGTGCTTTCGCCGAACCCGCATCCGCTGTACACATAGCCTGCCATTGTACGCGCACTTTGCTGTGCAAGCAGACTTTTAAGGTAGGTGTGCTTGCCGATAAGCTCGTCGCTGGCCGAGAGGTTACAAACAATGTCGGCCCCAGCAAGCGCCAAATAGGTGCCAGGAGGATTGGGCGCCCACACGTCTTCGCATATTTCGACGCCGAATTTCACACCATCGGCGGTAACGAAGATTTGACTTTGCGCCGTGAGTAGTGTTTGCTGCCCAGCGTAAAGAATGGAAGTGTCGTTGAGATGATGGGTGGAGGCGAACCATCTTTTTTCGTAGAACTCGCTATAATTGGGTAGATAGGTCTTGGGGACGATGCCAAGGATGCGCCCCCTCTGAAAAACCACGGCGCAATTGAGCAAGATGCTATCTACGGCAACAGGCACGCCAACCACCGCAATGATGTCTAGCGTCTGCGTTTTTTCGAGTAGCGAGCCAACGGCTTGTTCGGCTTGCTCGATGAGTAGTTGCTGCGTGAAGAGGTCTTGACAAGTGTAGCCCGTGATGCCAAGCTCTGGAAATACCACGATTTCTGCCCCCTGTTCATTGGCTAGCCTGATTTGCTGTTCTGTTTGTTTGGCGTTGAAATGGCAGTCGGCCACCTTTACAGCTGGAATAGCTGCCGCCACTTTGATATATCCGTATTGCATAATTTATTTTTGAGGAGTTAAAGAGTCCTTTTTGAGGAGTTAAGGAGTTATGGAGTTAAGCCAATAGCCTGTAAGTTTTTGAGTTTATAAGCTTCTAAGTTTATGAGTTGCAATGAAGTTTGGAACATCAACCACCCTTTCACTCATTCATAATAAAAAGGCGTTAGCCATCTTTTCACCTTTTCACTCTTTCATCTTTAATGGGCGTTAGCCATCTTTTCATCTTTTCACCCTTACACCTTTTCATCCTTTTACTTTTTCACCCTTTCACTTTTCACCTTTACCCAATCTTTACCAGCGTTGCTCCATACCCATATTCTTGGAACGAAGCGTCTTGATATGTACAGCCTCTAAAGTGTCTGTTCAGTTCGTTGATGATGGCCTTTCGCAGTACCCCTTCGCCCTTGCCATGGATAAACACGATTTTGAGACCACGTTCGTTGGCATGCTCTTTAAGCGTTCGGCGGAAGACTTCAAGCTGATATTGAAGAATATCCAATGAATCCATGCCCTGCGTGGTTTCTAAAATCTCGTGGGCATGTAGGTCAATCACTAGCGGCTCGTTAGCTTTGCGGTCGCCATGGGCATGTTTGCCTGTCGCAGAAACGTTGCCTTTAGCCTGTCGCGCATCTTGTTTTATCTTCTGTATGGCAGACTTAGAAAGCATTTCTGTTTTCAATTTGTTGGCGTCAATCTTACTAACGGGTGCTTCGGCAGGCTCGTCGCCCTCGACGATGGTATAGAGCATGGCCGGCTCGTTGTAGAAAGGCGTTTCGGCAAAGAGGTGTTGCTTGAAGAGTTTTAGTGGCTCGATGTGCAGCTTTACGTCAATGGCGGACTTGCGCACATAGCTTTTTTGTTTTTTGAACGCAATGGCTTGGAAGGCCGCCTGTTCAAGGCTATTATAGTCTTCGGCGGCAATGGTTTCGAGCGTAACCTTGGTGTTGGGTTCCATTTCGCCCTCATTGCGCAATGACCAACTCTCTCCTTCGGCTGTGGCGAAGGTGTAACGCAGATAATAGTTGCTGTCGTTTACCAGTTCTACAGCCATCTTGGTGTGGCTCAGCTGTCGGGCATCTTCGGGCACGAAAGCCAAATACACGTTCAAACTGTTTCCTCCTACACGCTCTTCAACGGGCTTGCGGAAGGTTATCTCGCTGTCGGCAGGATCTGTCTCGTGTTCCGTTTCGTTATCGGTGCCCTCATTTTCGTATCCGCCACTTAGCAAAGCCTTGATAGACTGCTTGCCAGAGGTGTCTTGTTGCGTGGTGTTCGTTTTCTTATCGTTGGTTACGGTAGATGTTCGGCCTTGCTTGCGGTCTAGCTCTTCGTCTACAACCACCACCTCGTTGATGCTCATGGGTATCTCGAAACCATCGGCATCTTGTACCAGCACGATGTTTTTTCCTTGGAAACCAGCCACGATACCGCCGCCCGTTTCGCTTAGAAATCTTACTTTATCTCCTTTTTTCATTGTCTTACTGTTTGTTGTTTGGCGTGTTCTAAAATGCCTCTACTTCGGCATAAATCTGCTAAGCAGGTTCTTTTCTTGTTTCTCGAAAAGTTTTAGAACACGTTGCTAGGGAATGAGAATGCTACTATCGCCGTAGCTTAAAAACCTGAAATCGTTGTCGAGTGCATAGCGATAGATGCTTTTCCAATCGCCTCCCACAAATGCGCTAACCAGCAGAAGCAGTGTGCTTTGCGGTTGGTGGAAGTTGGTGATGAGGCGTTTCACGATTTTATATTGGTAGCCGGGCGCGATAATTATTTGCGTGCTGGAATGGAGCGACGGCAAATTGTTGCGGTCCATGTAGGCAATTAGTTCGCCAATGGCCTCTGCGGGCGTGATGGTTGTGGTTGTTGACGCGTAGGGTTCCCATTGGTTAACGTGCAATTGATCAAGGGAAACGTTGGGATTGGCTTTCACCTTGCACCCCATATAATAAAGACTTTCGAGGGTTCGCACGCTGGTTGTACCCACGGCCACAGCCTCGCAGTTGTGTTGTAGCAACTTTTCGAGTGTGGATCGGCGTATGCACACATATTCGGTGTGCATGGCATGCCCCTCAATCTCTTCGCTTTTTACGGGTTTGAAGGTGCCTGCACCAACGTGTAGGGTAAGCTCTTCGCGGTCGATGCCGTGCTGGTCGATGTCGGCTAGAACCTTTTGGGTGAAGTGTAAGCCAGCCGTTGGGGCAGCCACCGAGCCCTTAATCTTGGAGTAGACCGTTTGGTAGGTGGTCTTGTCGCTCTCTTGCGTGTTACGATTAAGATAGGGTGGGATGGGCAGTTCGCCCACTTTATCGATTAATTCGGCAAACGAGAGCTTGTCATCGCCTGTCCATTTGAAGTCTATTTTCAGTGCCGTTTCGCACGACATATCGCGCTCGGCGCTGAGTTGCACAGATGGTTGGCCAGGCATCTCGACCGTAGTTGTTAGCGGTCCGCCCTTCCATTTCTTGAGATTTCCTACCAGACAATACCACGAACATGCACCCGTTGTTTGGAACATTTGTTCGTAATCGGCGGGCAAAGCTGGTTCGAGGAGGAATATTTCGATAAGCGAGCCCGTCTCTTTTCTGAAATGCAGGCGGGCCTGAATAACCTTAGTGTTGTTGAAAACCATGAGAGCGCCCTGTGGAAGATAGTGGGTGATGTTGCTAAACACGTCTTGCGAAACCTCGCCATGGTTGTAAACAAGTAGTTTGCTCTTGTCGCGTTCGGGCAAGGGGAATTTCGCAATGCGCTTGTCGGGCAAGTCGTAGTTGTAATCTTTTATCCTGATGTGTTTTGTGTTCATTGTTATGCGTTGAATAAGCAGTGTATGATGATGGCGCAAATCCACAGTGCCATGGTGAGTAACACCTTGCCAACATCAGCTTTGAGGTAGGCTGTTGGGGTGGTTTGGGGTGTTACTTGTGTGCGGGGAAGTTCTAAAGGCTTGCCCCAACGGCGGTAAAGTGTGTATGCTGACCAACCCACGATTGTGCCCCAAAGTAGTCCGAAGAGGATGTCGAGTGGGTAATGGAGACCGAGATAGAGGCGCGTCCAGCAGTTAACGGCCGACCAAAGGCAGAGCATAACGGCCAAGGGACGGCTCTTGATAAGCAGACTAAGATACACGGCCAGCGAGAAAGTGTTGGCGGCATGCGCAGAGAAAAAGCCGTATTGGCCACCGCGCATACCGTTAACAATCTTGATGGTGTGCTTAATGAGCGGGTCGTTGCTGGGTCGCCATCGGCCAACGAGCGGCTTGATGATAAGTTCAACAGACACGCTCACCACCACAACGGCAAGCACGGCGCATCCGATGGTGAGGAATATTTGCGGCATGGTGTCGTTGTTCTTGATGATAACATAGATGAGTATCACGTAGAGCGGTATCCACGTGAAGCCCGAAGTGAGAGTCGTTGCCAAGGAATCGACGAAGAGCGAGTTGCTCCCGTTGAACCAGGCAAGCACCATTCGGTCTAGTTCCAATATGTGGGTGAGGTTCATTCTTCCTTTTTACTGTTGTTCTGTTGTTGATGACGAGGGCATGTCCTCTGCGAATATGGGCTTTGGTGGCATGCTCCTTACGGCTCATATCGGTGAGCTTGTGCGTTTGCATGCTCATGAGTTTTGAACTATTTCAGCCCTCGAACACATCCTGTATAATGTAAGACGGCAAGTTTTGGGCTTAGGATTGAAAGCGATAGACACTAGAAACCCTGAAATCCCGAAGCGCATTTATGCGAAGTTTATACACTCCTTATATATAAATAGGTGTGTCGCTCATATCTAATAGGCCCGCTCTTATTATCTCGCCCACGTACTCCTTATATATAATAAGGTGTATGTGGCACAACAAATCGTGCTTTGCGAGATGTTGGGTTCGGTGTTGCGGAGTTTTGTTAGGCGACTTGTTATAGCCTTATATCTCTTCCACCGTGTTTTCTTCAATCCATCCTTCGCGACCGTCGGCAAGCTTAACACCGAGCCAACCTTTAATGGAGCGGTCGGCAATGTCTACCCTTGTGCCTTCGTGCAGCACCGCTTCATCGGCTCCCGAACGTATGGGGGTCTTTTTAAGGTTGGCTGCTGGCGCCATGATGATTGCCCCTTCCTTACTGATAAGCGCATCTTTTTGGTACAGGGCAAAGATGTTAGACAGTACGAAAAGTATGGCAAAGGCTATTGCGCAGCCAAAGCCTACCTTGCGAACGAGTATGCGCGAACTAAAGAAATACAGCAGGATGCAGCAGCCAAGCAATGCCGCCGAGAACAAGACCATAGTGGCCCATCCGTCTACCGTGGCCAAATTGGCCGCAGAACGAAACCAACTGATGAAGAACATCTCATCGGGTTCGGCCACCTTGTCGATGGTTTTGCCCCGCGCGAATTGCAGGTTAAACCTGATATAGCTGTTTCCGGGATTGATAAGTGCGGCTCTTTCGTAAGCCAAGATGGCCTGTGGAATGCTATCCGAGCGGAAATAAGCATTGCCCAGGTTGTAATACACCTCGGCCGAGGGCGTTTTTTTCAGCAACGACTTATAGTCGGCGATGGCTTGCGGATAGTTTCCGCGCTTGTATTCTTGGTCGGCCGAGGTCTTGGTGGCTGCGTTTGTGGCCAAAGGCAATGTGCTCATTGCCAATGCGAGCAGCACAAGGGCGGAGGCTTTCTTGTTCGATTTCATAGTGGCTTCAATGTCCATAATAGCCTTGACGGCCATGTCGTAGGTCTTACTCATGTTACCTTGCGAGTCGCCTGGTGCATATCGTTCGTACTCGCATTCGTCGATAGCGGCGATAAAGCTGTCTACCGTTTCGGCATTTACCATTCTACGGTTCAGCGTTTCGGCGATATTCTGGCGCGTTAACTGTTCTGCCGAGATACCTAACTTGTCGCTAACATATCCCCAAAGGGCATGTAGCACCTCGTCGTAGAATTCGTTCTGGCGACACTCTTCCATCAGTTTGCCTGCGAGTTTCAGACGGCGTGTGGCCACCTTGTTGGCTTTCGAACCGCGAAGTCGACGCGAGTCGGAATAGATTTCTTGTCTTTGACGAAGTACGACAAAGATTGCCACGGTAACGGCAACGATAACGAATAGCAGTATGAACCACAAGGCCGAAGTGAAGAACATGCGTTTTGCCTTCATCATTACGGCAGGACCTTGCATGATGGGGCGTATGTCTTTGTTCTGTTCTTCTTCAAACTTACTCATTTCAGAACTCGTACCCGTGCCCTTTTCTATTTTCAAGCTGAAGCGTTGGGTGCGAATGGTGCGGTATTGCTGTTTCTTGGTGTCGTAGAACACGAACTCTGTGGGCGGAATGTCGTATTTCCCAATCTGCTGCGGCACGGCAAGGAAGTCGTAAATCATGTTTCCCTCAATACCGTTGGTGGTAAGGTGGGTCTTATCGGTTACCTTCACATCGTACTTATCGAAACTTTTGGGGAAGTTTACGATAGGTGCCTTGAGCAGTTTGAGGTTTCCCGAGCCGCTAACCACAATGCGTAGGTTGAGCGGTTCGCCTGTTTTGGCTTCTTTCTTGTTGAGCTGCGCCGAAATGGTGAAGTTGCCCACGCCGCCCGAGAAGTTTTCAGGGCGTGTGGGTAATGGGTCTACTTGTAAGGTAAGGCCTGGTGCTTCGATCTCCTTTTTTAGTTCAACATAGCCAGAGCCACCATTGAAGATGGCCTCGAAGGGGTCTACACTGCGGTTTCTTTGCACCACAATGCCATCGAACTTGATGCTGGGTATTTTCAGTTCGCCGCTCATCTGCGGATACATCACATATTGGCTCCACGTAACGCACTTGTAGTTTTTGCCGTTAAGTCTTTCCAAATGGAAGCTTTTTTGCGTGGGTAGCTTTACCTCTTGGGTGTGAAAGCCGTTGAGGTCGGGCATCTTACCGTTGAGTTGGGTTAGCTCTACGAGGCTGTACACCTTGTAAGAGAGTAGCACGGGTTCTTGTTCGCGAACCCTTCTTTTGCTTGCGCTCACCTTAATAAACAGGTCGTTACCCGATATTTTGCTGCCGGCAGCCCGCACGGCATCCTCGTCGTTGCTGTAATCGTGCATCTTTGGCGCTCCGCTAGCTGTGGGCTTGGCCGTTCCTACTACGTTAATCTTAAGTGCGGGCGACGTAATCGTCTTACCATGTACCACTGCCTTAGCCGGTGAAATGGTGTAAGTGCCATTTTTTGTGGCGTAAAGTGTGTAGGTGTATGTTATTGACGAGCTGGAGCTTGTGTGTCCGTTCGTCATTTGGTAGCTCGATTGCGACGAGGTATAAGGGCCTGCTATCACCTCGATAGCAGAAGGGATGTTACCCGCCTTGAAGTCCGCCACGTCTTGTGTGTTGATGGTATAGGCTATTCGGAAGTTCTCTCCGGCGGCCACTTTCGAGGGAGCTGACACCGTTAGGCGTTGTGCTACCCCGAGCATGGCGTAGGCCAAGGCCACCATCAGTAGGATATGTCTTTTCATTCGCTTCATAGAACCAATTGTTTTGTTGGGTGAGTGAGGTTACCAATGTCGTTACCAATTCTTTTCAACCGTTCTTCTCGACGGCTGTTGCATAGCCTTTTTCAGCCTTTGCTGTGTGGCTTTTTCATCTTGAATGGTAGCGTTGAGCAACTGTTCGGCATTTTCCTTGCTCATTTGCTCCTTAGGTTTGGGCTGTTGCTTTTCTTTCTCTTTTTGCTCTTTTTGCTGTTCTTGTTTTTGTTCTTGTTTTTGTTGTTGCTTCTGTTGGTCCTTGTTGTTCTTGTTCAACCTTTTGCATAGGGCAAGGTTGTAACGTGTTTCGTTGTCGTTGGGATTGTTGCGCAAGGCTTCTTCGTAGGCTTTGATGGCATCACCGTATAGTTGATGCCTTTGACAGATGGTGCCAATGTTGTGGTAGGCCATAGCCTTACGTGTTTTGTTGGTTTCCATCTTGCCCGCGTTTTCTAGCTGCACGATAGCTGCCGAGTCTTTTTGCTGCATCATCAGCGCACATCCCAGGTTGTAAACGGCGTGTGGATTGCTGCCGTTTTGTGAAATAGCCTTGCGATATTCCACTTCGGCCTTGGGGTAGTTTTGGTCGCGATAGAGCTTGTTTCCCGTTCGAATGAAGTGCCTGTCGTTTTGTGCGAAGGCCAATGTGGGCACGATGAGCAGCAATAACATGGTTGCAGCCTTCTTCGAACCAAAGAGTTGGATGTTGCGTAGCTTTGGATTTTTGATGTCAAGCATCAGTATTTCGGCAATGAGCAAGATGATAACGATGATACACACTGCTTGGAATTGCTCGCCATACTCGCTATATATCACGGCTTGTGTGTCTGCACGTTGCAGTTTAGCCAATTCGTTGTTCAGCTTTTCTTGGGCATCGTTGGTGTTATCTACGTGGATGTAGGTGCCATTTCCGGCTTGTGCAATTTGTTTACACATGCTTTCGTTTAGCGCGGTGAGCACCGTCTGTCCGCTGCGGTCGGCTAGATAGCCACCTTCGGCCAAAGGAATGGGCGAACCCTTGGTGCTACCGATGCCTAGGATAAACACGCGAATGCCTCGCTCGTTGGCAGCTTTGGCCGCTTCGAGTGCACCTCCTTCGTGGTCTTCGCCATCGGTAATCACGATAACCGCTTTGCCAATGCCTTTTTGTTGGCTAAAGCTACGCATTGAAAGGTTAATGGCCTTGGCGATGTCAGTACCTTGTGTGGCGATGAGAGCGGGGTCGATGTTTTGCAAGAACATTTTAGCTGAAACGTAGTCGGTGGTAATGGGTAATTGCACAAAGGCATCTCCTGCGAACACCACCAATCCGATGCGGTCGTGTGTAAAGTGATCCACGAGATTCTCGATGAGTAGTTTGCTTTTCTCTAAACGTGAAGGCACCACGTCTTGTGCCATCATCGAGTTGCTGATGTCTACGGCGATAACAGCCTCGATGCCGTTTCGCTTGTCGTGGGTTATCTTCGTACCCATCTGTGGACGTGCCAGCATCACCACCAAAAGGGCGAAGGCAGTGATGGCTAAGCCCAACTTCACCCACGGGCGATATGTGGAAACATCGGGCATGAGGTCTTTAAGCTGTTCGGGGTCGCCAAAGGCTTTAAGCTGCTTTCTTTTTTTGCGGTGGCCCAAAAGGACTACCAATGCCAACGCCGGCACTAGCAGCAGCAACCATAGGTATATAGGGTCTTCGAATCTAAACATTTCTTTTCCAATTAAAATGGTTTTTGTCTGTTGACAAGGTTGCAAGTAGGTGAGTTTACAAGTTCACAAGTTGACGAGTTGACAAGGTCGCAAGTTCAGAAGTTTGCATGTTCACAAGTTGACAAGTTAACGAGTTGGCCAGGCTTTAAGCGAAGCCATTATTTCACCTTTTCACTCTTTCACCTTTTTACTCTTCCACTCTTTCGCCTATCTTTAAGGTATTCGTCTGAGCACGGTGGTGCGCAACAAGATCTCGGTAAGCAGTGTAATGATGGCCAAAATGGCAAAAGGCTGGTAGGCCTCGTAGAGCTTAGAGAACTTCTTTACACTCATCTTCGACTTCTCCAATTTGTCGATGTCCTTGTAAATCTGCTTCAACTCTTGGTTGTTTGTTGCACGATAGAAGTTTCCGTCGGTGCTGGCTGCAATGTCTTTCAGCACCTTGGTATCTATTTCCACAGGCATATTGACGTATTGTACGCCTCCCGCTACGGGCATAGGGTAACGAGCAACCTTGTTAGTTCCCACACCAATGGTGTACACCCTTATGCCTAGGCTCTTGGCGATGTTAGCGCTGGTCATTGGCGAGAGGTCTCCCATGTTGTTCGAACCATCAGTAAGCAGTATCACCACCTTGCTTTTGGCCTTGCTGTCTTTAAGTCGCGACACGGCGTTGGCGAGTCCCATGCCGATAGCCGTACCGTCTTGGATGAGCCCTTTGGCTGCAATGTCGGTCCTGACGGTCTGCAACATGTTGAGCAAAGACGTGTGATCGGTGGTCATTGGACACTGGGTGAACGCCTCTCCAGCAAAGATTGTGAGTCCGATGTTGTCGTTTGGTCTGTCGGCAATAAACTCCGCAGCCACCTCTTTGGCAGCTTCCATACGGTTAGGCGTGAGGTCTTCGGCCAGCATTGACGTAGAAACGTCCATGGCTAGCATGATGTCGATACCCTCTACTTGCTTGTTGCCCCACGAGGTGTATGTCTGCGGACGGGCCAAGATGATGACAGCCAGCACAAAAGTGGCGCACCTAAGTAGCACGGGCAAGTTCATCAGTCGCGTTCGCCAGCTTTTTGGTGCGTAGCGGTATGCCCTGGTGTCGCTCATGCGCAAGGTGGGCTCGCCCCTTTTCTTATAGATGAAGTACCAAAATATATAAGGCACTAGGAGCGCAAGCAGCAGGAAATATTCTTTGTTTGCAAATTCCATAATGGTATTTATCCTTGAAGGTTTGTTAACCCAGCACGTCGTAGAGGCTATACACGATGTAAACCATGATGGCTACTACGCATACGGCGATGGCCCAAATCACTGTTTTGAGCACCACGCGCGTTTGTTTGGTTCGCTTGTCGGCCTCGGTTAGCTCGGGTACGATGCGTTCCGTGTCGGGTTGGTTTTCAATCTTGGTCTTGTCGATGAACTCGATGGCGTTCACCAAGTTGAGGTCGTTCTCATTGATCAGCGTGGCATACTTGGCGAATTTCACCAAGTCGGCGGTCTGGAAGATCTCCTTCAGCTCGTTCATCATTTCCTGATTGCCGTTGGCGTTCAGGTGTTCGATGATCTCGGCACTAGTCATTTCCATGGCGTTAAAGCCAAAACGCTCGTTGATATATTGCCTCAGGGCGTCGGTTAGTTGAGTGTAATACTCCTTCTGGTTTTCCGACGCGGTCATCTTCTCAGCTTTTATGCGCTCGATGGCCGTCATGGCTTTCTGGTGGGGCAGTATTTTCTTCACAATACGTATGCGGGTGATAACCGGCTTGTTTTGTTTGAGCCTCACAAGGAGGTAGACACCGAGTGCGGCGAGCAGCAACATCAGCACGCTAAGGTAGAAAATGGACGCCCAAGGCTCTTCGGTCCACGAGAACGGGTTGTTTTGTACGTCTTTCGGGGGGAAGAACTGGTTGGGATGCAACGTGTCTACGTCCATCGTAACCACTTTAAGGGCCAAGATGTTAGCCTCGTATTCCTTGTTGTTCACCTTCACTTTCAGTCCGGGTAGCGAGTATAGCTTCTCGTCGAACGAGGTGAGTGTGTAGCTTTTCGTGGTCTTTTGCATGCCATTGTCTAGCTCGGCGGTTTCCTCCTCGTCGGCATGCAGCACCTCAATACCTGGCACCAGTTCTTGCGACGGTGTGAAATTGGGGAACACCACGGCTTGTCCTTTCGGTGCCGTTACGCTTACCCGCAAGGCCGTTTGCTGTCCGATGTAGATGGCGAACGAGTCTATTTTCTGTTCAACGGACACCTGAGCCTTGGCGGCTAGTACCAAGAGCGCGACAATAAGCAGCGTTATGTGTCGTTTAATCATCTGTTTTGTCCTCTTTGCATGAATAAAAGCATCATTGCTTTAACATAGTCTTCGTTGGTGGCTACCGACACCCAGTCTACGTTGCTTTGTGCGAACGTGGTTTTAAGGGTGTTCATTCTTTCGAGCCAATACTCGGTATGCGCCCGCCTTAGTTTGGCGCTGGCCGTGTCGATGAACATCTCGTGTCCTGTTTCGGCATCCTTTACCTTCATCAACCCCACGTTGGGTAGGGTCTTGGCGCGTTGGTCGTACACCTGAATAGCCACGACATCGTGTTTCGAATTGGCTATTTGCAGCTCTTTTTGGAAGCTGTTTTCGGCGTAGAAGTCGCTCACCACGAATGCGATGCACCTGCGTTTCATCACCCTTGTGAGATATTCGATGGCCGCAGCAACGTTTGTGCGTTTGCTTTCGGGCTTGAAGTCGAGCATCTCGTGGATGATGTACAGTATGTGTTTGCGTCCCTTTTTAGGAGGGATGTATTTCTCAATGCGGTCGGAAAAGAAGATGACGCCAATCTTGTCGTTGTTTTGTATGGCACTAAATGCCAAGATGGCGGCCATCTCTGTGGCCATTTGTCGTTTGGTGCGTTCTGTTGTTCCGAAGTCGAGCGAACCACTCACGTCGATGAGTAGCATCACGGTGAGTTCGCGTTCTTCTTCGAACACCTTGACGAAAGGTCGGCGGAAGCGGGCCGTTACGTTCCAATCGATGTCGCGCACGTCGTCGCCAACCTGGTATTCGCGCACCTCCGAAAAGGCCATACCTCGTCCTTTGAAGGCCGAGTGGTATTGCCCCGCGAAGATATTACTGCTTAATCCCCGGGTTTTTATTTCTATTTTCCGTACCTGTTTAAACAGTTCGAGCGCATCCATTTAAGGAACCTCCACCTTATTAATAATCTTGCTGATGATTTCTTCGCTTGATACGTTGCTGGCTTCTGCTTCGTAAGAGAGTCCGATGCGGTGTATCATTACGTCGTGAACCACTGCGCGCACGTCTTCGGGCACTACATAGCCGCGGTGCTTGATGAAGGCGTAAGCCCTTGCTGCCTTAGCGAGGTTGATGCTGGCACGTGGCGAACCGCCATAGTTGATGAGCGGCTTGAGGTCGGCAAGCTGATAGCGTTCGGGATAGCGAGAAGCGAAAACGATGTCGGCGATGTATTGTTCAATCTTTTCGTCGATATACACCTGGTTAACCACACCACGGGCCTTCATGATGTCGTTGGCCGTAGTTACGGGTTGTACCTGTGGCAGTCCGCCGTGTATGTTTTCGCGTATGATGAGCTTTTCTTCCTCAAGCGTGGGATAGTCGATAACCACCTTTAGCATAAAACGGTCTACCTGTGCCTCAGGCAGTTGGTAAGTTCCTTCTTGCTCAATGGGGTTTTGGGTGGCCATCACAAGGAAAGGTTTAGGCAAGGGGAAGGTGTTCTCGCCAATAGTTACCTGATGTTCTTGCATGGCTTCGAGCAGTGCACTTTGCACCTTTGCGGGTGCGCGGTTTATTTCGTCGGCCAGCACGAAGTTGGCAAACACGGGTCCTTTCTTTACTTGGAAGTTCTCTTCCTTTTGCGAATATACGAGCGTACCTATCACGTCGGCCGGCAAGAGGTCGGGGGTGAACTGTATGCGGCTGTAATCGGCGTCTACAAGTTGCGCCAAAGTCTTAATTGCAAGAGTCTTTGCCAGTCCAGGAACACCTTCTAAAAGGATGTGTCCGTCGCTAAGCAAGGAAATGAGCAACGAATCGATGAGGTGCTTTTGCCCCACGATTACACGGTTCATACCTGTAGTCAGGTTAGTGATAAATGCGCTTTGTTGCTCGATAAGTTGGTTTAATTCACGGATGTCTAAAGATTCTGCCATAATGTATTACTTTTCTAAAGTATTAATTTATGGCAAAAGTACAACTTTAATAACATATTTCATCATGTTGGTATCTAAATAATATTAAATAACGCGTGGATTTTGCATAAGTCAAGAACAATTAACGCGTAAAGGGAAATTTAGAAGTAAGAAGACGAAGAAATGCATAATGTGAAATATTTACATAGCAGTAAGCGAGTACCAATGCGTTTGTAGGGTGAGTACAAAAGCCTTTGTAGGGCGAGTACAAGCCTTTTGTAGCGTGGCTACAATTCGTTTGTAGTGGCACTACAGCTTGTTTGTAGTCACACTACAAAAGGCTTGTAGCGTAAAGATGTCAAAACATCTGACTAAAAGAAGCTTTATTTTTGATATTTCCTTAAGGAGAGAAGGGCGTGGTGAGCTTTGTTGTGCTGGCACCTGCATAAGGCATTTTCCATGCCTTTGTGTGAGGAATGTTTGACCTTATTTTATTAAGTGGTATTGAAACAGCGTTTTATTTGACGAATGGAGTGGCCTTCGCCGAATGTTTTTGGAATGAAATCGGGGGTGGGTTATGTGCTTTTCGTTTGGTGTTTCGGTTGAAAAATGTTAGCTTTGCGGTTGAAACAAAGCATGAGGAAAGAAACAATGGAAATAGCGTTATTGCAAACCGACATCGCTTGGGGTGATAGGGAAGAGAATCTGTTGCGAGTGGAAAGGTTGATGGACGAGCATCCCGAGGCACAACTTTTTGTGTTGCCCGAGATGTTTGCCACTGGTTTTATGGTGGGCGAGGACCTTGTAACTGAACCCACCGAGGGGCAAGTGCATCGTTGGATGGTGGATGTGGCTAGGCGTAGGGGCTGTGCCGTGGCAGGAAGTGTGGCGGTGGAAGTGGACGGAAGGCGACGTAATCGCTTTTATTTCGTTACGCCCGACGGCACGACATGGCATTACGACAAGCGACACCTTTTTACATACGCGCGCGAAGACAGGCTTTACACCAAGGGTGAAGATCGCGTTGTGGTTCGTTATGGTGGTCTGCGGTTTCTTTTGCAGGTGTGTTACGACCTGCGTTTCCCTGTGTTTAGTCGTAACCGCGGCGATTACGATGTTGCCATATATGTGGCCAACTGGCCCACGTCGCGCCTTTTTGCATGGCAAACGTTGCTTAGGGCGCGTGCCATTGAGAACCAATGCTTTGTGTTGGGTGTGAATCGCGTGGGCAACGACCCTGCCAATGCTTACAGCGGAGGGACTTTTGCGCTAGACCCACAAGGTCAAACGCTGGCCGAATGTCGCGAAAACGAGATGGGTGTGGCAAGCGCCTCGCTCTCTCTTGAGGGGCTGGAAGAATTGCGCCACACGTTCCCTGTGATGAAGGATGGGGATGTGTTTATATTGTAAAGGGTAGAGGAGTTAAGGAGTTATGGAGTTAAGGAGTTAAGCCAAATGCTTTGTTGCAAGACGATAACGTCTTGGTCAATTTGCCAACTTGTTAACTTGTCAACTAGCCAGTCTTTGTTTATGTTTCGAGTGTAAGCAGTGCGGGGGCGTTGACTAGGCGGTATTGGTCGTCTAACACTGCGCCGTTGGAGAACACGGTATTGCCAAATACGTCTGTGCCATACGACTCGTGGGCGTGGCCGAAGAGGTGGAACTTGGGCTTAACTTCCATTACGCGATTGCGGAGTGGCAGGTTACCCCAATGTGTTCCGTTAGACTTGTCGCGTATCATCATCGGTGGTTCGTGGGTAATCAGTACGTCAACGTCGTTGGGTATAAGTATTTCGGAATGGTTGTAGCCTAGTCCGAAAAACTTTACACCCTCTATTCCGCATGCCTTGTCTTGAAGAAATAGCACGTTTGGGGGTAGGTCGTCTATGTCCTCGGCATCCCAAAGGCAGAGGTCGTGATTGCCTGTTACGAAGAGTTTGTGCGGATGGGGTAGGGCGATGAACCAGTTAAGGAAGTTCAACGTCTCTGCTTCCGTGCCTCTGTCAGTGAAGTCTCCGCAATGAATCAGTACGTCTGCCATTGGCATGTTTTGCAATAGGCCGTGGCGATTGTGGGTGTCGGAGATTTGTAGGATGGTCATATTGTGAGGAGTTAAGGGGGTAGAGGAGCTAAGGAGTTAAGCCAAATGCTTTGTCGCTTGGAGGTATGGGCAGTTAACGAGTTAATGGTTTTAGGATTTAAGAAGTTAGTGAGCTGAAAAGAATGTTTACTACTCTGCAACTAGGCATTTGGCTTAACTCCTTAACTCCTTAACTTCTCAGAACAACGACCTAACTCCTCAAGCAATTTATTTGCTGAATCCAATCTGCGAAGTGCCATAAGTTTCTTTGCTTTCGTTCTCACTGCATTTGCAGAGCGTGGGCAGTTCTTCTGCTGGCTGGCCATAGAGAATGGTGTTGATGGCGTACCTGCGCGCCACGTTCTCTATTTGTCCGCCCGACAAGTTGTAATGACTGGCTAGCCAACTAGCCGTTTCTTCGCTTATTTCGGGCATAATCGACTGCCAAATATGGCGGCGCGTTTGGATGGAAGGGGCGTTGAACTTCACCTTATAAAGAAAGCGACGCTCGAAAGCCTTGTCGAAGTTTTGCACCAGATTTGTTGTGGCAATAAGTATGCCGTCAATCCTTTCCATCTCTTGAAGGATAATGTTCTGCAACGCGTTCTCCATCTTGTCTGTTGCCCGTTCGGCACCTTTATGGCGCATGCCAATAACAGCATCGGCCTCGTTGAAGAGCAAGATGGGAGCTAGCGATTGGCTTTCCACCTGGTTGCGGTAGTTGTCGAAAAGAGCTTTGATGTTCTTCTCGCTCTCGCCCACCCACATGCTCTTAATCTGTTCTACATTCACTTGGATGATGTTGCGCCCCGTTTTACGTGCCAGCTGCAACACGGTTTCTGTTTTGCCAACGCCAGGCGCACCGTAGAAAAGGCAAGTAAAGCCACAACGAAAGCCTGCCTCCTTCATCCTGCTGTGTATCTGCTGATAGCGATTTTCATCGAGTAGGTCTTCCAGTTCGGCAATCTGCTGTTGGGTGTCGTTCTCGTAGAACAGTTGTTTGGCAACAATGTCTTTCGATTTTATCATGCCTTTGCAGGCTTGAGACATGCTGGAGAGGTTCAACTCGCTTAGCAGTTCGCGCTTGGCCTCTCTGGTAAGGCGGAATGTTTCTCGGTCTGCCAGCCCGTTGTCATTCCCATATTCTATCAGCTGCAAGTATTGTAAGGTGTGGCATTTTGCGTTAAGCATGCATTTAATTCTGTTCCATTGCCTTTTTGGGAAGAGAAACTCGATGTCGTGAAATCTTATTTCATCGTCGTTGTTGTTTGCAAATAGATGACAAAAGAGAATGAGCAACGTTTGGTCTTCCTCGTTTAGGGCATATTCCCGCAGCTTTCTCGAGAACGCTAGGTCCACGTTGTTCTCCAGTAGGCATTTTGTTTTACTGGCGGTTTGCTCGTATGATAATTCTTTGTTTCCTCTCTTCTCGAAGATGGTTTCTAGTTCCATCATCAGCTCAGAAGCAGAAAGGTTGGTCTTGGCCTTCACTACAAACGCCTCGTTGTTCCTAAGCGACTCGATAACATCTATGGGGACACGGAAAGAGAGTTGTCGCTCATCTTCTCGTTTGAGGATGTACTCGCGGCGAACAAGTTCGTCTACATCGTTCATGCACTTGATAATTTGGATGGTTGTGCATTGCAGAAACTCTGCAATGTCGCTTGCAAGTATGTTTCTGCTGTCGCTGTTGTCGACGAAAAGCGACAGCATCACACTCTGTTCTTTGCTCAATTGTAACTTATCGGCGATGAAACAGATATATTCGTCGGCCTTGTTATAAAACTCGTCACTTAGTTCCGATCCCTTTGCCAATGCCACAATGTGCTCCATTGCTTCAAGCAGGTTCATGTCCTTCATTTCTTTCTTTGCTTCCATCTTTTTTTCTTTTATATTGATTGATGGTGCAAATTTAGAGTAAGGCTGTGCCGAATTGGGGCACAGCCTTGGGGAATGTGGGTGGATAGAGATAAAATGTGACTTTCAAAACGTTTCTTAGGATTTATTCTTCCATGCTGTACGACTTTTTCAGTAAGTTGTACATATCTTCTTCGTGCTTTTCTCTTGCTTTTTCATCCCATCCTTCGGGAGTCCTTTTGGCATCTAAATATATCCGATACATTTTAATGCTTTCTAGTTTTGCATTGTCTGCTTGGTCTTCAATTCTTGCAAACTTAATATTGACAGAATCATTGCTTTGTTGCGAATTGAAACTTTGTGAAATCAAAGCAAGGTTTCCAAAGGAATTAACTGCGTCTTCTCCCCATTCGCTATTGTGGTCTTGGTTTTGAGGATGTACATGTTCGATAGAACGGTTGGCTTTAAACACATAGTCTTTCACAATCATTCTATCTTCTTCATGCTCGAAGTAAGCATCTCTATTTTCCCAAAGATAATAGTCAAGTCGCCAGAAATAATAGCGGTCTACTTTCCCATATGACAGGTCTTCTGTATTGGTGGGCATAGGATGCAGGCCATTGTCAGTTACTTTTAGCAAATCAAGAAGCTTGTCTGTTTTTTCTATGGGCGAGTTTATGAGTTCTTGAAGTATTGGTCTCATCCAACTATAGAATGTGGTCGAAACATAGAGCATCGACTGATATTGGGTTAACGCTTCTTTTTGCTCACCTGCATTAAAGAGCAAATTATATCTTGTAATAGTTTCGTTTCCTTCTTTATATATGAAGTAATAGTCTATTAGCAACCTTGTAAAGAGCAGCTGATGATAGAAATTCTGCTTGTTTGCTATAGAATCTGTTTTGAAAATACGAAGTAATTCTTCACGATAGAAGTTATATGATGCCTCAACCTTGTTGAATATAGCAAAGTTAAGTCTAAGAAAGTCGGGGAAAGAGAGGATGCTCCTTTCGCTATGACCCACTATTCTTGCAAATTCATGTCTTTCAGCCACAATGCTTTCTAATGTTCTATCCGATTTTTTATCTGTAAGTTCTTCACATTGTGATAGAGCATCTTCATATCGGCCATTTCTGCAAGAACCGATGGCAGCGATGTACGCGTTACGGTATTCGTTTTCGGTTGTGTTTTCTGAGTACCTGATTATTGGCCTGTTCATTTCTGAAACAAGATTCCATATCTTCGTTAAGTACATTTGATTTTCTTCTCCTCGCATTAAGTCCACTTTCAAAATCTCGTGTTGTTCCAGGCCTTTCCCACTGTTGTTCATTGCCTCGAAGTATTTATTTAAAGACTCAGGATGCTGTGCATATTCTTTTGGCAACTCAGAAAAGAAGAACGATAGATGGTTGTAAACCCTTTGAGCAAAGGTTTCGCGTGTAGTTTCATCTTCAAATTCTTTGTCCATGAAGTTGCGAATAGCCTGTATTCCACAATTCATCTGCTTGTTCTTTTCAGCAACAAACGAACTTTTATGTATTAAAGACTTGATGTATTCAGTGTCCTTTGAACGAGCTTTAAAGGTTAAACGGTTTCCCCCTGCTAGGAATTTGTCCCATCCGTTGCCTTCTTTTTGGAAGGTAATGCCTAAGAGCATCATCAGTGTAAACCTTTGTTGCCCATCAATAAGGTCGTATCTTCCCTCATTTTCAATACACGAAAGCATTCCAAGGTAGTAGGGCACTTCGCCTTCCTTTTCAAAATGTTTTTTCAAATCGTAAAGAAGTCCGTTCACTTGTTCTTCTCCCCATGCGAAAAGGCGTTGGTAAAGAGGGATGGAGAAAGTGTAATTCTCTGCTGTTATTATAGCTGGGGTATATCTGTTAGTGTTCATATTCATAATTGTATTTTTTTGTAATTGTAGGTTCTGTTAGCTCATCTGAAAGTTGCTCGAATAGCTCTTTGAGTTGATGATAAAATCGCTTTTTTATATTCTCATCGTTTAATGTCTTGCCGCTTACTTTTGCTGTTTGTAGGCATTCGGCCAAGAAGAACGTAGGCGAAGTGGCTTGTTCTATCATCATCACAATTTCAGAGTTCATCGCGTATTCTTGGATTTTATACGTCATGGCACGGTTGGTTTGGTATCTATGTTGTGCTATAACCGATGCAATGCAGAACAATGCATCCGTTAAGTATTGGTCTCCAAATTTGAGATAATAGGCGAAAAGCAACGTTTCTATTACGTCTGCGTACTTCCAATGCGACTCCCTTTGCAATTTATCTTGCAGTTCTTTAACCTGGCGTAGCGAGGAAAAATGCTCGTACTTATTGACAAAGAACTCGATGTAAGCAAAGAAGTGTGTGCCGCCCTGTATCTTTTCATTGAAATTGAAACTTTCGCCGAAAGGTGGTATCTCGGGAATGATGGGCGAAGCAGAGAACTCGTCTTTTACGATTCGCTTGGCATTTGGGTTGTAATACCTTTTTCTAATCCATTTTCTCATGCGGAACAGATGTTTGGCAATACTCTTGTTGAGTTGTTCCTTATTGTCACTCATCATCTTGTTCCATCTCATCGCCATGTGCTCAGCTTGTTCTTCGATGTGAATATAACGGAGGTGGTGTGCTTTTAGAATATCGAAGTCGGAGAGAGGGACCCCCTTGGAGTTCTCGTTAGAGAAGAATGTGTATGCCAGGTCTAATCTACTTTCAGTAAGTATCAGCACAGAAAAGTTCAGGTTGTAAAGAATGCGATGCCAAAGATCACCTGCAAACCCGGCTGCTTTTAATTGTTTGATGAGCCATTTGCAGTTAGAGACATGTTTGTCCGACTCTTTTGAACGGAACGTTTGTCCTAGTAGTGGGATAGGACCTTTGTAGTTCAGCTCCTTTAGGACGAGTGCCAAAGTTACGAGGCGTTGCTGTCCGTCAATTACGGCGTACTTGTTTTCGTCAAGCTTTTGAAGAATAATTGTTCCCAAATGATACTTTTTCCCCTCTTTGGGAATCTCTTTTAAACTATTCCATAATGCCGTTATCTCTTTGTCTTCCCAACAGTAATTGCGTTGATAATCGGGAATTATCAATGAATTGGAGATAAGTTGTCCAAGGCTGCATCCTAACATACAGACTTGTTCGTTTTTTAAGTTCTCGTTTAAACTAACTTCTCCTTCGTACGGTTTTGTGTCATATTGTTCCTTGTGCTTTCTGCTCGCTTCTTCTATTAGGGGATCGAAGATGTCCATCATCTGCTTAAATGCGTCGATTACATCTTCCCTATTGTTTATTTGGAAGTTAATTTCACACGCGCGAAGATTTCTACCTTGAGGTGTTTTCCAACGCAACCTCGGGTCTTGCCGTGTCTTCTCATATAGTTTACGCCTGAAGTCGCGGTATTCTTCTTCTAGATATTTACCCTCAAGGTGAAGTTCAACACAGCCGTTTTTACCTCCAAGATATTCATAATGGATTTTTTCTTCTGTTGTTAGAACGGTCGTGACGTATAGCCAGCGGCTTGATTGCCAACTATGATCGTGATGTTTGCCTTTTACTGTCCTGTCGGGAAACTTTTTTATTATAAAGTCTCTCAGGTTTGAATCAATGTTAACCATATTATTAATGTTTAAAAATTAGTTAAATAAATAAAGTTCTTTTTCCTTAATCTACCAAGTTTAGGGTCTCTTTTCTCTTTCCTCCCCATACCTTTCTGCCATCTCCCTAATCTTCTCTTTCATCGTTTCTCTCAGCCAATGGGGTTCAATCACTTCCACATCCGCCCCAAGCGAGAGCAGTTCTTGTTGGAAATCGAAAGTGGGACGAAGGCGAAAGGCGAAGGTGCAGCGGTTGTCTTCGGGCGCGAGTTCGCGTTGCGAGGCATGCAAAGGCAGGTCGCGAAGATAATGAGCTTGCCATTCGCTGACCCTTAGTGTCACTTCTTCTGTCGCAGTGTTGTCGCCAATGATAACGCCGAAACAATCGTTGAAGAACGCTTTCGCATCGAAATCGGGTGGCAGCGCAAACTTGTTGCCCGTAAGTAACTCCAAGTTAACGATGCGGTCGAGCGCATACACCATCACCTTATTATAATGAGGAGAGCGTGCCGCCATGTACCAACGTCGCCTAAACATCTTAACGCAATAAGGTTCTGCCTCGAAAGTGGTAGCCGATGGGCGGTAATAGCTGTGATAGGTAAGGCGCAGCGTGTGGTTCTCGCGCATGGCTTGCAATATTGTTTTTAGCTGTTGGTTGTTGGTAGGCGTGTGTTGTAGCAGTATTCGGTCTTTCATTCGTTGGTTTTCCATCAGCAGTTTGCCTTCCGTGATGGTGTCGAAAATCCATCGTTTGAGTGTTCCGTTCCCTATTTCACTTTCGTTTGCGATGTAATAGGCATAGCGCCCCTTGCGCTCGCATTCGATAACAAGGCCGAGTAAGTCTTCCACCCCAATGCGCCATTTATGGAAAGTGCGTAAAGGGAGATCTTCTCCGCCACTGAAATCGATATCTCTCCGCCATTCTTCGTTAATCTCTTCGAAGGTTATTTTGCGTGCTTTATATATGGTTTCGGCTAACCAAATGTATTTGTTTAGTATCTTAGCCATGGCTTATGGTTATTGGTTATGGTACAAAGATACATACAAGCTATGTAATAATGAGGCATAGCTTTAACTTTTTTCATAGAAAATAATTTAATGTTTAGAATTGCGAGCCTCTATATTTGTGAGTTGAAGGTTCAATCTGCATATCTCTCTGCCATCCCCCAACACGTCATTTCATCTTGGCACATATTTTGCATATCATGCAAATGTATAGCGATAAAAACGAACTTAATACATTATTATATATATAACATGCAAAAAGGAAACATTGGGGTTACAACAGAGAACATCTTCCCCGTGATAAAAAAGTTTCTCTATTCAGACCACGAGATTTTTCTGCGCGAACTAGTTTCTAACGCCGTTGATGCTACACAGAAGTTGAAAACATTGACCGAGCGTGGCGACTTCAAAGGCGAACAGGGCGATTTAACCGTGCGCGTGAGCTTGGATGCCGACAAGGGTACGCTAACCATCAGCGACCGAGGCGTGGGAATGACGGCCGACGAGATTGACCGATACATCAATCAAATCGCCTTTTCGGGCGTAACCGACTTCCTCGATAAGTACAAAGACAACGCCAACGCCATTATCGGACACTTCGGACTGGGCTTCTACTCGGCTTTTATGGTGAGCAAGAAGGTGGAAATCGTAACGCGCAGCTACCAAGAAGGCGCACAAGCCGTGAAGTGGAGCTGCGATGGGTCGCCTGCATACGAAATCGAAGAGGTGCAAAAAGACGATCGTGGAACCGACATCGTGCTGTATCTCGACGACGATTGCAAAGAGTTCTTGGAGAAAGCACGCATACAACAGCTGCTCAACAAGTATTGTAAGTTCTTGCCTATCGCTATCGCCTTTGGCAAAAAGACCGAATGGAAGGACGGAAAGCAAGTGGACACGGAAGAAGACAACATCGTTAACGATGTGGAACCGCTGTGGACGAAGGCCCCAAGTACTCTAAAAGACGAAGACTACAAGAACTTCTACCGCACGCTTTATCCCATGCAGGATGAGCCCTTGTTCTGGATTCACCTCAACGTAGACTATCCGTTCAATCTCACGGGTGTGCTTTACTTCCCCCGAATACATAGCAACATCGAGCTGCAACGCAACAAGGTGATGCTATATTGCAACCAAGTGTTCGTAACCGACCAAGTTGAAGGTATCGTCCCCGACTTCCTCACGCTCTTGCACGGTGTTATCGATTCGCCCGATATTCCTCTAAACGTAAGCCGTAGCTATCTGCAAAGCGATGGCGACGTGAAGAAAATTTCGACCTACATCACCAAAAAGGTGTCTGATCGTCTACAAAGTCTGTTTAAGGAAGACCGCAAGGGCTTTGAAGACAAGTGGGACAGCTTGAAGCTTTTCATAAACTATGGCATGCTTTCGCAAGAAGATTTCTACGATCGAGCTAAAGATTTTGCCCTGCTTAAGGATGTAGATGGCAAGTATTTCACCTACGACGAGTATCGCACGCTGATTAAAGACAACCAAACCGACAAAGACGGACAATTGGTTTGCCTATACACCAACAACAAAGAAGAGCAATTCTCTTATGTTGAAGCAGCTCGCGCCAAGGGTTATAGCGTGCTGCTGCTCGAAGGCGAGCTTGATGTTCCCGTGGCATCGATGCTGGAACAGAAGTTGGAAAAATGCCACTTCGTACGCGTAGACAGTGATATCGTAGAGCGACTGATACAAAAAGACGATGCCCCGAAGAGCAATCTAGACGATGCCGATCGCGAAAGTCTGTCGCAAGTGTTCCGCTCGCAGATGCCGCGCATCGACAAGGCCGAGTTTAATGCCGAAGTCGAAGCCATGGGCGAAACGGCACAGCCTATACTCATCACCCAAAGCGAGTACATGCGCCGCATGAAGGATATGAGCCGTTTGCAGACTGGCATGGCCTTCTATGCTCAGATGCCCGATGCGTATAGCGTGGTGCTGAACAGCGACCATGCCTTGATAAAACGTGTGTTGGAGGCTTGCAAGCAATCAACGGCCGATACCTTGAAGCCCGTTGAGGCCGAAATAAAGGGCTTGGAAGCGCGCTTGGCCGCATTGCGTCAGCAACAATCGGCAAAGAAACCCGAAGAAATTACCGAGGAAGAACGTGCCGAGGTGAGCAAGACCGAAAAGGATATTGCCGACCAACGTTCAAAGAAGCAAGCCACATTGGCCGACTTCGGTAAGGGTAACGACATCGTTCACCAGCTTATCGATTTGGCATTGCTACAAAATGGCCTGCTAAAAGGCGCTGCTCTCGATGCCTTCTTGAAGCGTTCGGTGGCATTGATAAAATAAGTTTTTGGGTGTGGCGGAGGGGCTAAAACAGCCCCTTTGCACCCCAAAATGGGACTTAAAGTAGTCCAAATTGCACTTTTTTCAATAAAAAGTTAACGAAACATTTGGCGGAAAGAAAAAAACTCTATACCTTTGCACTCGCAATTCGGAAAGAGGTTCCGTAGCTCAACTGAATAGAGCATCTGACTACGGATCAGAAGGTTGTGGGTTTGAATCCCGCCGGAATCACAAGAGTTGAGGCTGACACATCATTGATGTGTCGGCCTTTTTTGTATCCTTCACTTATCCCTTGAAGTGTAATTCGTTGAGAATAAGCAGGTTTTGAAACGAACAAAAACACTCCGTGGAGCGTAAAAAAAGGTAAATATATTTTCTTATCACATAAAAAACTCGTATATTTGCACTCCATATCCGAGATAGGGAGAAATATGTAAAACAAATAACAACAAAAATAAGAATGACAAAGGCAGATATTATCAACGAGATAGCCATACAGACTGGTATTCAAAAGAAAGACGTTTCCGTAGTGGTTGAAAGCTTCATGGAGACGATTAAGGGCAGCTTGTTGGACAAGAAAGACAATGTTTACCTTCGTGGTTTTGGTAGCTTCATCATCAAGCACCGTGCTGCCAAAACGGCACGCAACATCGCCAAGAACACCACTATTACCATCGCTGCACACGATTTGCCGTGTTTCAAGCCCGCCAAGAGTTTCGTTGAGAGCATGCGAGGCGAATAATAAAACGTTGCGACAACACATATATATTATAAATAACAATTAAAAAATTACAGCTATGCCAAGCGGAAAGAAAAGAAAAGGCCACAAGATGGCTACTCACAAACGTAAAAAGAGACTGAGAAAGAATAGGCACAAGAGCAAGTAACCGCACTTGCCAAGAGCTTATTCGCCATTGAGGGGCATGTCGACACATCCGTGGTGGACATCTCGACTTGTCCTTTTAGGCAGCAGTTCTTTACAGGCGAGTTCTATAAAAAGGCCTTTGGCGCACTTTTATAGAACGCGCCTATAAGTTTCTTTCATAGGCAGTGCGGCTTTCTTCGTGGGTTTTGGCGTGCTCGTTGGCCAAACAACAGTAACTCTCACACCAACAAACACCATGTAAGCAAAACCCGTCAAACGCCAAACTCCTTGTCTCGCGCAGTTTAGGTGCATCGATGCATCATGCGCAAAAGATACTTATAGAACATGCCTAACAAATATTTTGGACGAAAACTAAGGAGCTAACAAGAAGAAGATGACTAGCGAAGTAGTAATTGACGTTCAACAGAAAGAAATCTCGATAGCCCTACTAGAAGACAAAAAGCTAGTGGAATATCAGAGCGAAACACGAGAGGTGTCGTTTTCTGTTGGCAATGTCTACGTGGCAAAGGTAAAAAAGCTGATGCCAGGGCTCAACGCCTGTTTCGTAGACGTAGGATTTGAACGCGACGCTTTTCTTCATTATCTCGACTTAGGAAGTCAATTCGACTCATACGCCAAGTACCTTAAACAGGTGCAAAGCGACAGGAAAAAGCTTTATCCCTTTGCAAAGGCATCTAGACTACCCGACTTAAAGAAAGACGGTAGCGTGCAAACAACCCTCACTTCGGGGCAAGAGGTGCTGGTGCAAATAGTTAAGGAGCCCATATCTACCAAAGGGCCGAGACTAACGTGCGAGCTTTCGTTCGCTGGCCGTTATCTCATACTCATACCCTTTAACGATAAGGTTTCTGTCTCTTCTAAAATTAAAAGCGGCGAAGAAAGGGCGCGACTAAAGCAGCTCATTCACAGCATCAAGCCCAAAAACTGTGGCGTTATCGTGCGAACCGTAGCCGAAGGCAAACGGGTGGCCGAACTAGACGCCGAGCTTAAAACCCTAACCAAGTATTGGGAAGAAGCTATCGAAAAGGTGCAGAAATCTCAAAAGAGACCGCACTTGGTATTCGAGGAAACGAGTAGGGCTGTGGCGTTGTTGCGCGACTTGTTCAACCCAACCTACGAGAACATCTATGTGAACGATGAAGACGTTTTCAAGGAAGTGCGGCACTATGTATCGATGATCGCCCCAGATAAGGTAGACATCGTAAAACTCTATTCGGGTAAGGTGCCAATCTTTGATAACTTCAACATTACCAAACAGATTAAATCGAGTTTTGGGAAAGCCGTTAACTACAAACATGGCGCATATCTTATCATAGAGCATACCGAAGCGCTGCATGTGGTGGACGTAAACAGCGGAAACCGTACGCGTTCGGAAAAGGGACAGGAAGCAAATGCACTCGAAGTGAACCTCGGCGCTGCCGACGAACTGGCCCGACAGCTGCGACTGCGAGACATGGGAGGTATCATTGTGGTAGACTTCATCGACATGAACCTCGCAGAAGACAGGCAAATGCTCTACGAACGGATGTGTAAAAACATGCAGAAAGACCGCGCACGCCATAACATACTGCCGCTAAGTAAGTTTGGACTGATGCAGATAACACGGCAGCGCGTGCGTCCGGCAATGGACTTAAGTGTAGACGAGACCTGCCCAACCTGCTTCGGAAAAGGAAAAATAAAGTCGAGCATTCTGTTTACCGACCAACTGGAACGTAAGATAGACCGACTGGTTAACAAAATTGGCGTAAAGAAATTCTATTTGCATGTGCACCCGTATGTTGCTGCTTACATCAATAAAGGATTTGTTTCCTTAAAAAGGCAGTGGCAGTTGAAGTACGGATTTGGCTTGCACATCGTTCCTTCTCAGAAGTTGGCTTTTTTGCAATACGAGTTTTACGATGCAAAGAAGCAGTTTATCGACATGAAGGAAGAAATCGAAACGAAGTAGCGTTTCAAACGGCAGCGGCCATGAACGAAAGCCATTGACTTTCGACATGCCAACGCCACGAATTGAACTGACGAGAAAAGAAAAGTAAACTATTAAAGAAGGGGGGGAGGCCTTGTGTGGCTTTTCTCCTTTTTTATTGATTACAAGTCAGTAGGCTAGTCATCAATAAGTAGGCTGATCATGCGTGTCTATGTTTTCTTCATTATTTGTTATCTTCTAGTGGTTATTCATTATAATTAAAATCAATTACTCCTACATATTCTGGCCAATGGTGGTCGGCTGTTTCTGGGCCAACCCATTCTTTAAACATCGGCACACGGAAATGAACAATGTCGCCTTCGTTCATCTTTTCGCCGAAGTCTCTATCATAAAAACCGATAGAGCTTCCCACAGGTACTCCTTTTCTGGATGTAGAACGTGTAATTAGAATAATGTTATAATGCTCATTATTGTTGCTCTTGATAAGTGACAGTATTTTCCCCTCATACTTTATGTTTTCAAGATTCACTTCGGTGTTACATGATGTACCCAATGCTAAGGGGAAAAAGAAAAGCATGAGCCATAAAAGTACTTTATGTTTCATATTGTTTTGAATTATTTTTTTTAGGATGGGTTCAATTGTTTTACCAGTGTTAAGCATCAGAACAATCCTTGGACGAATAATAATAGGGCTTTCCCCCTCACTCTTGTAGATGTTCGAGGCGTAATCCTCGCCCTGCAATATATTGCTTTTGGTTGTTACAATATTATTGTTTGGATGCAACTCTAGAAAAATAATAGGAATGTAATAATGAATAGTCGTTTCTTAATCGTTATTATTTGTCGTTGTTAGTTATCATAAAATTCTACTATTCCGATAAACATTGGCCATCGGAGATCTGCTGTCTTAGGCCATTGCCATTCTTTGAAATCTATCACATGGAAATGAACAATGTCGCCCTCGCTCATCTGTTTGTCGTATCCCATGCCAATGAAACCGAGGGTTACCCCTACCGGTACCCCTTTCCTAGAAGACGATTTTGTAACTCTAATGATGTTGTAAGGCCTGCTTTTGCCTTCTAGCACGAGTACTTCTCCTTCGTACCTTATGCTTTTAAGATCCACCTCCGTGTTGCAGGCCGTACCCAAAGCTAAGGGGAAAAAGAAAAGCATGAGCCATAAAAGTATTTTATGTTTCATCTTGTTTTGAATTAATTATTTATTACGTAGTAGGGGGTTAATAAACACTGTCGACAAACAAAGGCTTGCCGGTATCAATAGGTGAAGGGTGGCGTATCGGTATTCATAGGCGTTGTATTGTTAGTTGACAAGTTTACGGGTGAACAAGTTTACGAGTATACAAGTTGACAAGGCCAGCTGTTAGTTGACGAGCTTACGAATAAGCAAGTTTACAAGGTGGCTTTGTATGTCTCTGCATTAACTCGTGACTAACCGAAAACGTGCGAATGAAACTTGCGTTTATGCCGTAAAGTTAGGTAAAAAAGTTCTAATTTGCAATATTTTGTTGTCGAAAAATTGAATGTGAGATTAAATTCACTGATAGAAGCTGTTTTGACTTTTGTTATTTCTAAATTGAGAGAGGGGTATTGTCTTTGCGCTGTAAAGCCAAGACAAACCACCCTGATCATGACGAAGAACCTTACCCAGGCTCTGTATTTTTGAAAATCTGGTTTCTTTGTCTGTGGCAAAATGTGGTTGTGCCTTGAAGATGGAATGAACTCATTAACTTGTCAACTCGTAAACTCACGAACCGACACACTCGTCAACTCGTCAACTTGTCAATTTTTAGGTGCGAATTTTAACATTATGAGTGCCTGTTTCTCTCACCAGTTGTTTGTTCGACCGCAAATAATCGATTCTCGCGCAGGTTTGTTTTGATGCAAATTGGGGCTAGTTTGTGAATGCGGCAAAATGAATGTTTATTTAAAAATACCGCCCTTTACACCAGATTTCGGGCTGTTTGCAGCAAAATGAAGTGCGTTTTGCTGCTAAATGCGGTGCAATATGCCGCTAAACGCCCTGCGTTTTGGTGCTAAATACCGTGTGTTTTGGTGCTAAATGCAAGGCAAAATGGTGCTAAATGCAGTGTAAAATGGTGCTAAATGCGAGATGAAAAGTATAAATATCCTCTGTAATGGTATAAATAAAACCATTAAGAGCCATTAAAAACATGGCTGAAAAGGGCAAAATGTCTACCGGAAAGTGGGTTTTTAGGGGTAAAATGGGTGTATTTGGGCTTGAAATAAATCGGACTTCTAACCAAACTAGAAAGGTAAAATGGTGCGAAATGCGGGTTTTGTTTTTAAAAATAGACAGAGTGAGGGATGTGAAAGGTTGAAAATGGTAGAAATTTACCTACTTTTTAGCCAGTATTTTCTCCAGAACGGCGTGAAAATTAGAAATGTGTTGTAGAATAAAAATAAAGAAATTAAGATTTTGGGTTAATGAGTTGGTAAGGTTTTGAGTTAATGAGTTTATTAGTTAATGAGTTAATTAGTTAATGAGTTTATAAGTTTTTGAGTTTATGAGTTTTTGGGTTGATGAGTTGGTAAGGTTTTGAGCTAATAGGTTTATAATGTTTTGGGTTAATGAGTTGGTAAGGTTTTGAGCTAATGAGTTTATAAAGGTTTTGAGTTAATGAGTTTATAAGGTTTTGAGTTAATGAGTTTATTAGTTAATGAGTTTATAAGTTTTTGAGTTGATGAGTTTTTGAGTTGATGAGTTTTTGGGTTGATGAGTTGGTAAGGTTTTGAGTTAATGAGTTTATAAGTTTTTGAGTTTATAAGTTTTGGGGTTAATGAGTTGGTAAGGTTTTGAGTTAATGAGTTCAAAAACTTTTGAGTTGTGTAAGGCAATTTTTAGAGCCAGCCTTAATTTATATGTGTGTAAGGTGATGAGTTGTTGAAACTGATGTAAAGTGGAGCATAACGAGCTGCTTAAGGGTTGAATGGGCTTTGCAGCTTTCTTTTTCTTTTCCATTCTGTTGCAGTTGTGAAATATATTTACTAGCTTTGTTGCAGCATAACAGCCAACGCAGTAAAACCCTTCGCCCCTTTATGTTGGCATCCCTGTGCAAGAAAGCCTGTTGCAAATAACTAAGGGTACGTCTAAACAAAACGATTTGAGCATGAAAAAGACCATACTCGTAGCCATATTGGGTGTTCTACTCCTAACAAGCAGCCAGAAACATCCTGCCAAAAAAATAAGCATGAATAAACAAAAGATGGCATTGGCCCTCAATGCACAATACCATTTGGGCATATCTCCCGATTTGGTGTTGCCCTTTGATTCGGCTGGAATGGATTCACTGCTTAGTGGCTACAAAGCGTTTTTTGATGTAACGCCAAGCGACTCGGCAGGAGAAGAAGAGGAAGAAGAGGAAGAAGAGGAAGAAGAGGGAGAAGACGAGATATGTGTTGATGAAAGAATGGTGGACATCTACATACCATACGCCTTTAACGACTTGGTGAAACACGGCTTTAAGCCCATATCTAACGAACAATTTGAACAGCGATTGGCAGAATTGGGTATAGACTCGGTACAAAGAAAGAACCTGCCCTACGTTTTCGACCACCAGCATTACTTTACTATTCCTAGCTGCGTGCGGGGGTGGTCGGACAGGACAGAAAGCGAGAGGAAGTCTTTAAACGATGAAAACTACGTTAAGTTTAGTTGCATGAACGATTTCTTTATTAAGGGCTACAACTTTATTTCGTCTCCTCCGATGGACATAGAGAGTGTACGGCAAATACACGGGAAGATGTGTTTTAGGTTAAGTAACGACATCATACATATTAATCGTTTCTTGTTTAACAACGACAAGGAAAGTTTCCTGTGGTTGTGTAAGTATGCCCCGTTATGGCTGAAAGACCTCTTCGTAACATACGGATACGACAAGAATGAACTGATTAACAGGCAGATGTTAAAGCGAATGATGCAGGAGTTAAAGAGCGACATGTGGGAGTCGGACTTACGAGAAACAAGATTGGGATTTATGTACAACACCTTTGCGCGCAAAATCTATACGCAAAAACCATACGTAGCCATACGCGAAGGGTTGTTTAAGACGCTTTTGCAACTTCCTACGAGCGATAAAAACAGCCTATGGATGGATGTACTCGACTTTTATGGCGAAACCTTGCTGAAAAAAGACCTCTCGAATTGTGCCTATTGGTTTTCGTTGTTCACAAAAAACGAACGCTATATGATTGCGGCGTACACGGCATACTACCTTATTAAGCTTAGGGAAAAGTACAACCGCAAAGGCGCTCCCTTTTATGATGATGCACTGCGCAACGACAACCGTTTCAGGCAATATTTAGAAAAGCAGCATTACTTCAACCTACCTGGCTTTGATAAGATGAGCGAGAACATTCTCAACTACAACAAAGCTGTTGGGCAATAACGCTGTTCGTGGCCATCAGCGTGCGCCTTTTCATCCCTAGATGGGCTGTGTTTAAATGGCTGGCACGGATGGGATAAAAGCGGAAAGAGCGGGGTGGAGTGGGGGAATGTAAGGCCATTTTTACCCCATGTTGCCCTGAAACAACGCTGCCTATGATGTGCAGTTGGCCTTTAGTAACGGATAAAGTAAAACAACGTTTTCGTTAAGCCAAATGAATAATGCCGAGCTTGCTCGGACATTGTCATGGCGAGAAAACGCACTTTTCGAGGAACGAAAAAAGAACATAATAAACGAACGTGCAATGAAAATACTTGTTATTCTAGCCCTTACGCTGCTTGCCTGCACACGTGGGAGTGCGCAGGCGGATAGTGCTTATCACCAAGAGACACAGGATTTGGTGCAATACCTTGACGTTAGGGACTTTGAGGTGAGCCAAAATTGTTTGGGTGATTATGAGTTTCAGGCCGGCGATAGGTCGATAAGGCAATATGAAATGTATGATTCTGATAAGAAATTTGTTGGTTATGTTGAGGAGAGCAAAGAACTTCACACGCCATATAGCTACTATTACAATTACGACACAAAAGGAAGACTGCGCTACTTGTCCGTGTCTTTCGATGGGGTGAGTATAGGTAATTCGTATCGCTACGACTCGTTAGGGTGCATAACGGAAATAAAAGATTACAGCAGGCCTTATAAGTTTAAGCTGAACAACCTCATTGAGAAGATGAGTAGCGAGTATAGGTGCGACCTGCTGAATAAGAGAAGGCTTGTTAGCGTGCATCGCTCCGAGGGCGAGAGAGACCTTAAAAAGCCCTGGTACTCGGTGTTTTACCTAGAAAATGAACGTTCGCACTATGGCGACAGATACCTGATAGACGGCACAACAGGCGAGACTTTGTATGTGCTAAAACATGAAGAGTGGAATGAATGTGGAAGTGGTGATTTGAGTGATTTCTATACTACGGCGAAAGGTTTGCCCACATCCATAGAAGGGAAGTACCTCTACGAACTGAATAAGAAAAAGCAAGCCCAAAAGAAGAAAGGCGCAAAGAAAAAGGTTGGTAGACGATAACTGTTGGGTTTTGATTTTGGCAAATCATTTGGTAAATGCTGCCCGCATGCGCTCGTTTGGGCAGTGATGGAAGTGCGTATAAGGCTTTGCATCCAAGCATTTAGAGCATGCGTTAAAGTATAAAGTAAATCGGCCATTAGCTTTTCTGCTTATCCTTAATGGGCAAGTAGAAAAGCTAATGGCCGATTGAAGTTGGCCTTTACTACCAAAGTAGCATGGCTATGTGTTCTGCGCTCCCCCTTGAAAAGAGGCATTGGCCTAACTGTTTACACCATCTCCACAAACAGGCGGTGTATAGAAAGGTCGTCGTTCAGTTCAGGATGGAAAGCTGTTACCAGCTGTTTGCCTTGCCTAGCCGCAACGATATGGCCATTAACCTCGGCCAATACCTCCACATCCTTGCCCACATTGGTAATGTAGGGCGCGCGGATAAAGGTCATTGGCACGGCATGGTCTATGCCTTTTACGTTGCTTTCTATATAGAAGCTGCTCAGCTGACGTCCGTATGCGTTGCGGCAAACGGTGGTATCCATCGTTGATATGCGTTCCAGAACGTCGCCCACCACGTGTTTGGCCAGTAAGATAAGACCTGCGCATGTGCCAAAAACGGGCATTCCGTCTTCTATGGCTTGCTTAACGGGGGCGAGTAAGTTCAGTTCGCGTAACAGTTTGAGCATCGTGGTGCTTTCTCCGCCAGGGATGATAAGCGCGTCTTTGGGTTGTTCCCAATCGGCAGCTTGCCTCACTTCGAAACTCTCCACACCGAGTTGCGCAAGCATCTTGCTATGTTCGATGAATGCGCCTTGCAGTGCAAGAATGGCAATTCGCATCGTCTTATTGCCCTCTCTCTGCCATTAGCAGCGCTATCTCTTGCTCGTTGATGCCCACCATGGCTTCGCCTAGGTCTTCAGACAGTTCGGCCAGCATCTTGGCATCGTTGTAGTTGGTTACGGCTTTTACGATGGCGGCGGCACGTTTGGCAGGATCGCCCGACTTGAATATACCCGAACCAACGAACACTCCCTCTGCTCCAAGCTGCATCATCAAGGCTGCATCGGCAGGCGTAGCTACGCCACCAGCGGCGAAATTCACAACGGGAAGCTTGCCGTTCTCGTGAACATAGCGCACCAATTCGTAGGGAGCTTGCATGGCTTTAGCTGCTTCGTACAGCTCGTCTTCGCTCATCGAGGTAAGCCTACGTATTTCGCTTTGCATCATACGCAGGTGGCGCACAGCCTGAATAACGTCGCCCGTACCGGGTTCGCCCTTTGTACGAATCATCGTTGCACCCTCGGCAATACGGCGAAGGGCCTCGTTAAGGTTCTTGGCACCGCAAACGAAAGGTACGTCGAACTTGTTCTTGTCGATGTGGTAAACATCATCGGCAGGCGAAAGCACTTCGCTCTCGTCGATATAGTCTATCTCGATGGCTTGCAAAATTTGTGCTTCGGCAAAGTGTCCGATGCGGCATTTGGCCATCACGGGGATGGAAACGGCCTCTTGAATGCCCTTAATCATCTTGGGGTCGCTCATGCGCGAAACGCCACCAGCTGCGCGAATATCGGCGGGGATGCGTTCCAATGCCATAACGGCACATGCACCAGCAGCCTCGGCAATGCGTGCCTGCTCGGGGGTTGTAACGTCCATGATAACACCGCCTTTAAGCATTTGCGCCAGGTTGCGGTTAAGTTCTTGTCTGTTCTCTTTCATTTTTATTGTTTGTTTAAATGTATTTCTTTTCTAAATTCGCTAGGTGCAAGTCCGTTAATGTTCTTAAAGAACTTGGCCAGATGTGCCTGCGAGCGAAACCCATAGGCGTAGGCAATCTCTTGAACGGTTTTCTGGGTGAAGGCCAACTGCTGCTCAATCTCGTGCGTAAGGTATTCGTCGATGATGGCCTTGGGTGCCTTTCCCGTTATGCGACGCGTTACCTGAGCCAGATATCGCGCGCTAACGTTCAGCTTGTCGGCATAAAACTTCACGTCGCTGTTGGTGCGATGGTGTTGTGTTATCTCGTGGGTGAACTCGTTAAACAGTTCTCCACTCCGACCGATGATGCCCGTATGGTGGGGTTGCAACTGGGCAATGTAGTTGCGTGCGTTTACCACTGCTTCGAAGATGGCATTGCCACCGTTTACGAAAGTGGCGATGGCGGCCGACAGGCTACCACTAAGTCCGTGGCGAGTATTTCCTTCACCCTCTCCGAACAGCGAGGGGAGAAAGGTGGGCTCACCGTCTTTTGCCGTGGCGAACACGTCGGTAAGACTTTGCGGGGGCGTGTGACTGCCCTGTAACAGCACCGCTTGACAACCCCCGGCAAGCAAACTTTTCACCGCAAGGTTTAGGTCGGCTGCCGTGTTAATTGCAGTTTGTGTAAGCCGTTCGGCATCGGCACGCTTCATCAGTACCAGCGAACAGAGGGGCAGCAGACTGCGTCGAACCTCGTCAACAACCTCTTGCGCCATGAGCATCTCGTTTTGCGACGACACGATAACAGGGTCGTAGATAACGTGCTTGGGCTTGTGTTGCCTTAGCAGATGTGCTATTTGGGCCACAGTGTCGGCTCTTCTTATCATGCCAACCTTCACTACGGTGGGCTGTATGTCGTTCACAATGGCCTCTATCTGTCCCTTAACGGTTTCGGAAGGTAGGTCGAAAAACTCTTGAATGCCCAATGTGTTTTGGGCTGTTATCGAGGTGATGGCCGAGAGCGCACGACCTCCTAGGGCGGAAATCGTCTTGATATCTGCCTGTATGCCTGCCCCGCCAGTGCCGTCGGACCCGTTAATGGTGAGTATGGGTGTGACCTGCTGTTCCAATGTTTGCGTTGTTGTCTGTTTCTTTCTGCGGTTTAATGCTTGTTGTTCTCGCGTTGCAAAGTAAACAAAAAAAAGGGAACTACCGAAATATAGTTCCCTTTTTTATAACGATTGTGTCGAAATGTATAAGCACGAAGGGTTGTTGGGGGGATGTGTGAGACCATCACTCAGCCTGCCTTTGTTAAGGCTTCCCCATATTATTATTGCCGTTTTGCTAGATGTTTTGCCTTCAACGTACCAGTACAAGCGGCTTTGTAGTGTGGCTACAAAGGGCTTTGTAGTGCGGCTACAAAAGGCTTGTAGTGTGACTACAAAAGGCTTGTAGTGTGACTACAAAAGGCTTGTAGTGTGACTACAAACGACTTGTAGTGGGGCTACAAACTGCTTGTAGCCAAACACGCAGTTAGTTTCGCCTATAAGCTACTTCTAAAATCGAATGTTTTTTCTTACCATCTGTGGCGAATTAGTCACTTCTTCACTGCCCAATCATCAGCTTCACCACGCGTTGATTGAAGCGACGATAGAAGTAGGGGATGTGGTAAAGCATACGGAAGATAAAGGGGAAACGGCCGTGGTCGTAGTCGCTCATATAGTATTCTTTGTCTAGATGTAGGCGGTTGCTCCATGTTTCCATTTCCTTGGTGTTAAGCACCGACCACTTAAATTCCACTTCTTTATCCATTTTCTTCAACGAGTCGTGTACCTTTGATTTGCCAACAAGCGAAAAAGCCAGCATGTCGAATAGTACAATGGCATTGTCTAGGCGTTGCGCAATGTTGGTGAAGAAGCTCTTAACCGCTTCTGGTTCGAAGTACATCATTACGCCTTCGATGATAATGAGTACGGGTTTGCCAGCGGCTTTCACCTTGTCGCACCACGAGTAGTCGAAGAGCGACTGTGGCAGGAAAGTGTTTTCTTCCGACTCTTGCAGCAGTTTGCGCCTCAGTTCGATGGCTTCGGGCAAGTCAAGATCGTACCAATGGCTCACTTTGGGCTTACCAAGTCGTTCGTATCGGGCATCGATACCAGCCCCCAGCTGTATCACCACAGCGTCGGGATTGTCTTTTAAGAAAGCCTTTGCCTCCATGTCTATGAGGCCAGCTCGTACGCAACAGCCCGATTGCGAGAACGAAGCCTTTTTGAGTTTAGAGAAGTCGTAGTCAATCTTGCCCATCATTTCTACGGCCTTTTCGTCTTTAATCAGTGCGTCGGTGCGTCCTGTTTCGGTTGCCTTAGCCCAAAGTGTGATGAGCATCGTTTCGGGTACGTTGCCCAGTTTACTTTCAATTTTATCGTTCATTGCATGTCGTTTTTATGGCGCAAGTCTTCTTACCTCTTGGCTTGTGCAGTTTTTATTCATAGCAAAGGTAGGCTTTTCTGCTATTGTCGACAATCGCTAAAAATGATGATTTGTAAAAAAGAACGTTGTTTCTACAAGTGATTTTATACCTATAAATGCGTAGGGGGAGGATTGTTTGTTAGGCCGATAAATGTAAATCGGTGTGTTGCGCGAGGCTCGATGGCCTATGGCAACACACCGACGATATAGGGATTACTCTTCGCGTAGGTTGGGGTTGATGTTCTGTTCACTCAGTGGGATAGGCCAACTGTAGTCTTGTGGATTCCTGAAATCGCGCCTTCCCACATACCAACGGAAATGTCCTGTGGGGTCTACCACCTTGGTTGACTTTTCGTATGCAGCCGAATTGGGGTAGGGTGCACCCCATATTGGTCCGTTAAGAACCTCGTGTGCGATGTTCCACCTTAGCAAATCCCAATAGCGTATGCCTTCGTAGGCCAACTCAATGCGACGCTCGTGGCGCAGGATTTCGCGCAGTTTGTTGGCGTCGGTTTCGTTGATGGCAGGCATGTTAACATCGTTACGACCTCTAACGGCATTGATGGTTTGGTCTAATAGGGCTTGGGTGATGGGTTCGCCGTTCTCCAATTGGCATTCCAAGTAGCTAAGCAGCACTTCGGCATAACGTATAATAGGCGTTACGGCACTGTAACTGGTGATGTCTTCGATACGCTCTTCGTTGAAGTATTTACGCCAGAGAAAACCCGTTTTCGATGCTTCGGTGGCATAATCTAGCTTTTGTTTCTTGGCAGCCGACGAGTCGGGCGAGATAATGTAGGTTGTTCCCTTGAAGGTTGCACCATTATAATAGATGGTATAATCTAGTCGGGGGTCGCGGTTTTCACCTAGGTTGTTGGGGTTATAACGCGGGTCGTCGTAGCTAAAAGGCGTGCCATCCTTAAATTCGTAAGCCTCAAACAAACCGCCAGCAGGGTTCGAACTGCTCCATCCGTTGTCTTTGGCCGACATCAGGTGTTGAGGCATTCCGCATCCAAAGTAGTTGGATAAGTAGGCGATGTAGAAGATATTCTCCTTGTTGTCGATACCTGTTTTGGGCCAAAACAGTTCTTGATAACGTGGATGGATGGCGTTTTCGCCCATCTCGATGATTTGTTTGTAAGTCTCTGCGCCATTCTTCCAATCCTTCATCAGCATGTAAGTGCGCCCCAAGAAGGCCAGTGCAGCCTGCTTGCAAGCCCTACCCTTGTCGCTGGCAGGTAGGTTGTTGAATGACGGAAGTACCTCGGCTGCGGCCTTAAACTCGTCTGCGCAAAACTTCAAGATGTCTGCTTGTGGCGTTTTTTTCACGTTATTCGATTCTTCGTTGGTGAGTACGGTCGTCACAAGGGGCACATCTTTGAAGTAGCTGGCCAAGTAATGATACTGTGTAGCCCTAAGAAAGCGTGCTTCGGCTGTCATGCGCACAATGGCAGGCGTTTGTTGTATGGCAGCGATGTTTTGAAGAAAACGGTTGCAGTTTACAATGCGGTGGTAGGCGGCTCGCCAATAAATTCTGATCATGTTGTTATTGTTGAGCAGCTTTCCGCTTGAAATTTGGAAGTAGGGCGCATTTTCCCCGCGTCGGTCGAAACCGTTGTCGGTGAGGTGCTCGGTGTAGAGAAATCCGCCATACGACCAAAAGTCGCTGGGCGCGAACTCCACGCCGTTGGTTATTTCACCACGATATAGCGCGGTGAGTGCCATCGAAGCCCTATTGGGGTCTTTCCAAAATTCGTTGTCGGAGATATTCGACAAGGGCGACCTTTCTAGGCTGCACGCCCCCATTAGCATTGCCAATAGGGTGGCGACGATGATATGGTTGATTTTAATCTGTTTCATAATGTGCCTATAAGCTAAGTGTTAAACCGAATGTGTAGGTGGTTAGGGTGGGGTAGTAGCTGCCCTCGGTTTTCGTGTTTTCGGGGTCCCAACCCTTGTGATAATGGTGGAATGCCAGCGGATTGTCTAGCGAGAGATACATACGCAGCGAGCCAATACCCATGTTTCTGGCCATGTTCTTAGGCAGGGTGTAGCCCAATTGCACGTTGCGCACCTTGAGATAGGAAGCATCGAGCAGCCAATAATCGGACGTGAGCGTGTTTTTGCCTCCGGCATTGCTAGTGGCTTCCAGGCGCGGATATTTGGCATAACGATTGTTTTTCTGCACGTTCCAAGTTTCTTCCATCTGCCATTTCTGTATGTTTCCTTCTTGATTGAAGGCCCATCCTGCATATCGCGTAAGCAAACCTTTTACTTTGGCAACGCCTTGCAACAGCATAGAGAAATCGAATTGCTTGTAGTTGCAGGCCAAGTTTAAGCCAAAGGTGTATTTGGGAATGCGTGAACCAAGGTACACGCGGTCGTCGGGCGTGACCTTATTGTCGCCCGTGAGATCGCGATAACGTATGTCGCCCGCTTTCGAACCACTGGCAATCGCCTTTTGATCTGCCCATGTGTTCACCTCGTCGTCGGTAAGGAATAGTCCGTCGGTTTTGTAGCCGTAGAACATTTCCATAGGATAGCCAATGAAAAGGTCGGTGCCGTTACCCACCATGCCATTCTTTTGTTGCACATTTCCAAGGCCAAGAGTGAGCACCTTGTTGCTAATGATAGAGAAGTTACCGTTAATTTGGTAGCTGAAATCGCCTGCGTGGTTGGTGTATCCCACTTCAAATTCCCAACCCTTGTTCTCTAACGCGCCCGTGTTCACTTTCGAAAGTTTTAGTCCGAAGATGTCGGATACGCTAGCAGCGGGTGTGTATAGCACATCTGTGGTTTTGCGATAGAAATACGTGGCATTGAAGGTGAGGGCATAGTTGAAGAATGCGGCCTCGATGCCTACGTCTGATGTGCGGGTGCGTTCCCATTTTAGGTTGGGATCGGTGAAGGTGGTTATGGCCGCTCCTTGCGTATAAGTGCCGCCAAACACATAGTTGTGCTTGGATTCTAGTTGGTAAACCGTTTGGTAAGGATAGTTACCGATGTTGTTGTTTCCTAACACGCCGTAGCTCGCTTTCAGCTTAAGGTTATTTACGAAATCAAATGCAGGTTCGTCTTTCCAGAATTTTTCTTCGGTTATTCGCCATCCTGCCGACACCGAAGGGAACAAGGCGTACTTGCTATTGGTGGGGAAACGCGACGAACCATCGTAGCGCATGTTCAGTTCGAAGAGGTAGCGTTGGTCGTAGTTGTAGGTTAGTCGACCGATAACCGATTGCAAAGCCCAGTCGTATCCGTCGCCGCTGTTCGTTTGTCCGTTGGCATCGCCCATGCTCAAATATGGCTTATCGTCTGTAGCAATCTTGTTTCGCGAACCGCTAACGAAGCGTTGGCTTTCGTCTTCCCACGTATATCCGGCCAGCAACGATACGTCGTGCCGTTTTATTTTGAGGTTATAGTTGGCGATAAATTGGAAAGTTTTGTAGGCATTCCAAAACATCGTGTTCGTTAGTTTTGAAGGGCCAACCTTTCTACCTTCGGTGAGTTGCAGTTCGTTGCGATAGTGTTTCTCTTCTGTCAAGCCGAAGTTGTAGCCGCCGATGGCCCTTAACGACAGACCTTTGATTGGCGAGAACGTTAGTTCGGCATTGGCTTTGAGGTTCTTTTCGCCCTCGTTGAAGAACGAAGAGCTGTTTGCCCAAGCCACAGGTGTGCCTTGTTGTTTCGGACCAAGGCCCAATTCGCCGTTTTGAAGATAAGTGGGGGTTAGTCCAGGGAAACGTAACGCCTGCTGAATGATGCTTTTCACACCGTCGAAATCAAGCGGACCAGGGGTGGATGGCTCATTGCGGTCTTTCACAGCACCAGCTAATCGTACGTCTAGTTTAAGCTTGTCGTTAAACTTCAGACCGATGTTTGCGCGTCCCGTGTACTTATCCATGTAATTGTTTTTTAGCAAACCATCTTGTCTTAAGTACCCAGCCGACAGCGCATAAGTGATGTTTTGGTTGCCACCGTTCACACTTAGTTCGTGTTTAGTTTGGAAAGCGTGTCCGCCAAGCAACTTTTCAATCATGTTTTCATCAGCGTAGTTGTCGGGATCAGAGCCATCACGGAACTTACGGATGGCTTCTTGCGAGAAGTTTTCTTTGCCAATGGCCATATTTAGATATTCGGCATACTCGTAAGAATGGGCCATTTGCGGCAAAGCTACGGCCTTACTTAGGCCCACCGAACCATTGTAAGTAACCTTTGTATGCCCCATTGCACCCCTTTTTGTAGTGATGAGCACCACGCCATTGGCAGCCCTAGAGCCATAGATAGCTGCCGATGAGGCGTCTTTTAGTACCGAGATGCTCTCGATGTCGGCAGGCATTAGTTCGTAGAAGTTGCCTGGCATACCATCGATAAGCACCAAAGGGTCGGGTGAAGCGCCGAACGAACCCACGCCACGAACGCGAATCGTTCCGCCATCTTGGCCTGGGTTGCCGCTGTTTTGTGTGATCGTAACGCCCGACATTTGGCCCGTGAGCATGTTCGACACGTCTGCCACGCCTCTACTTTCAAGCGCTTTGCTGTCTACCGAGGCGATGGAGCCAATTACGTTCACCTTCTTTTGCGTGCCGTAGCCCACAACCACCACCTCGTCTAGTTTCTCTACGTTGCTCTTTAAGGTGATGTTCATGTTGGATGAAGCCGTAACGGTTTGCTCGGCATAACCAATGTACGACACCACTAGCATGCTCCCAGTGGGAACATTCAGTGTGAAGTTACCGTCGATGTCGGTAACCGTGGCGTTTTTTGTACCTTTTTGAATGACGCTTGCGCCCACAATGGGTTCGCCCTCTTGGTCGGTTATGCGACCTTTGGCCTGCACGTTGCGGTTGTCTTGTGCGTTAACTGCAATAGCGCCATGTACATGCGGCAGTCGTTTTGCTGTTGGTGTTGATGGAAATGAGCCTGTTGGCTTGTCGGCCGTTGAAGTGGCGGCCGCCAAGTTGAGGTTTCCAAGCAATGCAACAGCCACTGTCAAAAGTTTCGTTTGTTTGTTCATTGCTAAGGTTTGTTAAGTTAGAGTATCATATTTACTTTTAGTGTTTGTTCTTGTTTTTGTGTAAGGAAGATTTAGATTACTCCACGCTTTGCCACGTCTTCCACTTTACGTTCCGTGTTATGTAATCGTTCCAATCGTTGCGCATCATCCTTCGAACGATGTTCGGTGATGATTGGCACATTGGATAGAACTAGTTTGATGCACGCGTATATGGTTGACGGGCATGATGATAGACCTCGGTTCATGCCATTTTCAAAGGGTTGTCGATTTCGTTAGTTAAATCAATCAATAAATGTCGAGAGCAAAGATAACGATAATCATCGTAAAAACGTACAAATATGTAAAATAATTTATTGCTAAATGCTTGTTGATTCTTATTTCTTTTGTCTGCTATTGTATAACAACGTGTTAATATATAAGGTGCACGGCCCCATATAAAGCCTTTTTTGTAATACTTGTTATAAAACATGTTTAGGGTAAAATAGGGGCTAAATACACAGCGCTAGACTTATAAAACACTTGATATTCAGAGGTTAAGGGGTTTATTGTGTTTTACGGCATAATGCTTTGGCAGTTATTAAAAAAAGTAGAAAAAGCCCTTTGTACTTGCATAATCGTGGGAAAGTTCCTAATTTTGCATATCAATAAACGAAAAACAGAACGATGATAAATAGGGAATTAATACGTATAAAGATTGTCCAGTTAACCTATGCTTACTACCAGAACGGTAATAGAAATATGGATAATGCTGAGAAAGAGCTGCTTTTCAGTCTTTCTAAGGCATACGACCTATATAATTACCTGCTGGCGTTGATAGTGGCAATCATGCGTGAAGAGAGACATCGTGTAGATATCGCGACACAACAAGCTCAGCGCGAAGGCACAGAGGTGCCCTCGCCGAAGTTCGCGTACAATAAATTCGCAACGCAATTAGAGGAAAATAAGCAACTGAATGACTTCATGGAGACGCTGAAACAGCGTTGGGAAGACGATATTGAAGCCGTTAGGAAACTCTGTAATCAAATCGAACAGTCGGAAATTTACCGCGAATATATGGAGAGCGACGATGATTCGTACGAGGCAGACCGTGAAGTTTGGCGTAAGTTATATAAGCAACTTGTGCAGAACAACGTGGACTTGGATGCCTTGCTCGAAGAAAAGAGCTTGTATTGGAACGACGACAAGGAGATTGTAGACACCTTCGTGCTGAAGACCATTAAGCGTTTCGACCCTGCAAACAAGGCAAAGCAAGAACTTTTACCCGAATATAAGGATGAGGAAGATAAGGATTTTGCTCGCAAACTGTTTCGATCAACCATCCTTAATGCCGATCAGTATCAGCGTTATATGAGCGAGAACTCGCGTAATTGGGATTTCTCGCGGTTGGCTTACATGGATGTGGTTATCATGCAGATTGCTATTGCAGAGATGCTGACATTCCCCAACATCCCAGTAAGCGTAACTATCAACGAATATGTTGAACTGGCCAAGCTGTATAGCACGCATCGCAGTGGCGGATACATCAACGGCATGCTTGACACTATTGCTCGCGGGCTCATTGCTCACGGACAAATGATGAAGGCTATGCCCGATCCACGTCCACGCAAGCACATAGGCCACGACCACAAGAACGGTGAACAAAGGCAGGAACAGCATCCCGCTCACCAGTCGGATGCAAGCGTTGAAGAAGTTGTAAACATCGACAACGAAGCTCATGCTGATGCTGTTAATGGCGACATCCAACCCACCGAGGCTGTGGAAGCAAGAGCAGAGGAGGCCTAGTTCAATAGGTTTTCTCCGTATAAACCAACAACTCAACAATTAAAATATGATTTCAACAACAGTATTGGCTGCTCAAGCAGCTGGCGGCGGTTCTGCCGCACCCATCCTAATGATGGTGGCGATCTTTGCTATCATGTACTTTTTCATGATTAGGCCACAGCAAAAGAAACAAAAGGCTATACGAAACTTCCAGAATGCACTGCAAGAAGGTACACGTGTTGTTACCAGTGGGGGCGTATATGGCGAGGTAAAGCGCATTAATATCGAAAACAACACGGTGGAGCTAGAGGTGGCTCGTGGCGTGGTTGTTACCGTTGATCGCAACTATGTCTTTGCCGACCCTGCTTCTTTGCAGTCTGTCAACACCAAGAACTAGGTAATGAAACCGCTTCGGCTCTTAAAGATCTATTCGATAGTCAGGAGCTTCGTGTTCAGTACTGTGAACAAGGAGTTTCTGATTTTTTTGTTTTTTCTCGGGCTTAGTGGAGGTTTTTGGCTACTCGCCACCCTCAACGAAACCTACGAGAAAGACTTTATCGTGCCCATCCATCTGACCAATTTGCCAAAGGATGTGGTGATAACTTCAAACGACGATGATGTTGTGCGAGTTACTTTAAGAGACAAAGGTTTTACTATCATGGGCTATCTTTACACCGAGCGCTTACGTCCAATTGTGCTTAATTTTGCCAATTACGCCAATAAGTCTCGTGGAAAGGGAGTCATTCCTGCAGCCGACATACAGAAGCAGCTTTACACGCATCTGTCGGGTTCTACCAAAATCGTTGCGGTAAAGCCTGATAAGTTGGAGTTTTTCTTCAACTATGGTGAGAGCAAACGTGTTCCAGTACGCCTTTTGGGAAACATTCAGCCTGGGGATCAGCGTTATTTGGCCAACTATAAGTTCATTCCCGAGTATGTCACTGTGTATGCCCATAACAAGGAGTTACGCAATATCAAGGAGGTGCAAACCGAAGAACTGAATATCGTGAACTTCTCAGACACCATGGTACAAACGGTTGCCCTGCATCGTATAGAGGGCGTAAAGATTGTGCCTTCAACGGTTAGGCTGGCCCTTTACCCAGATGTACTTACCGAAGAAAGCGTAGAAGTGCCCGTCTCGGCCGAGAATCTTCCTGGCGATAAAGTGTTGCGCACCTTCCCCTCGAAGGTGAAAGTGCATTTTATCGTTGGCGTTAGTCGCGTGCGTTCCATAAAGGCAGATGCCTTTAAGGTCGTGGTAAACTATGCCGACTTGGTGAATCAGCCAACCGATAAGTGTACACTTTATTTGCGTAAGGTACCGCAAGGAGTGCGCAAAGCTCGCTTGGAGATCAATCAGGTGGATTATCTTATCGAGCAAAAGTAGGTATTTTCATGAGTTCCCATTCCATTTCTCCAAACCTACGCATTGCCTTGACGGGCGGAATAGGTAGTGGAAAATCGTATGTAGCACAATTGTTGCGAGCTCGTGGCATTGAAGTGTTCGACTGCGATGCATCGGCCAAACGCCTTTTGCGTAGCTCCGAGCCTCTGATGCAAAGCATGCGACAACTTGTGGGAAACCATCTCTATGTCGACGGACGTTTGCAAAAGCAGGTGTTAGCTGCCTATCTATTGGCCTCCGACGAGAATAAGCAGCGTATTAACGCACTTGTTCATCCCGCAGTGGCGCGCGATTTCGAACAATCGGGCTATCAATGGCTCGAAAGCGCCATCTTCTTCGAAAGCGGTTTCGATGCTAGGGTGAAGATAGATAAGGTGGTGTGTGTAACCGCCCCGCTTGAAGTGCGCATACAAAGGGTGATGCAACGCGATGCGCTAGACCGCCAGAAAGCACTCGGATGGATTGAATGCCAATGGCCACAAGAGCGCATTAGGGCGATGAGCCATTTCGAGATAGTGAACGATGGCGTGCAAGATGTGAGCCAACAATTAAACGAATTATTAATACAACTAACAAACGCATAAACAGAAAAACAACATGTTACAGACAATTCTTTCTATCTCAGGGAAGCCTGGGCTATACAAACTTGTATCTAGCGGAAAGGCTTCGCTCATCGTTGAGGCTATAGATGAAACACACCGTCGCATGCCTGCCTTCGCAACCGATCGTGTAACGAGCCTTACCGACATTGCCATGTACACCGATTCAGAGGATGTACCCTTGTGGCAAGTGCTTAAAAACCTCGGCGAAAAAGAACAGCTCAAACCTTGTTCGCTAAACTACAAGAAAGCATCGGGCAAAGAGTTGCGCGACTTTTTCGGTGAAGTGCTTCCCGCATTCGACCGCGACCGCGTACACGATAGCGACATTCGTAAGCTCATTCAATGGTACGACATCTTGGTAAAGAATGGCATTACCAATTTCGAAGAGGCTCTTAAACCCAAGAATGGAGAAGAACAGGCTGCCGAACAACCTGCGGCTGAATAAACCGCGGGTATAATTTATGACTTTGCGAGTTAGTGAGTTATTGAGTTAATGGGTGTTTGAATTTACGAGTTATTGAGTTCTTAAGATTGTTAGTTAATGGGTTGGCCTGCTGATGTACTTGCAAATGCGATTGCAGACTTATGCGTGTGTCCCCATTACCCAACGAACGTATAAAGCTAAGAACATCACTTACTCGGTTATTCCCCACAAACTCAATAACTCACAAACTAATAAACTCACAAACTAATAAATTCAATAATTCACCCACTTATAAACTTATTCACTCACAAACTCACTCATTCACGAACTCAAAACTCCATGCTCCAACTATTTTGTGCCGCTTTGGGTGGCTTTTCCGATAACATTTGGTTAAACGTGCTCTTTGTTTTAGTAGGTATAGTGCTTGTATTATGGGGAGCCGATCGACTTACGGAGGGTGCGGTAGGTTTGGCCGAACGTATGAAAGTGTCGCAAATGGTAATCGGACTGACCATTGTAGCCATGGGAACATCTATGCCCGAGTTTTGCGTGAGTTTTGTGTCGGCACTGAAAGGCACACCCGATTTAGCCGTTGGAAACATTGTTGGTAGTAATGTTTTCAATAGTTTGCTCATTGTGGGTGTGGCTGCCATGCTGGCGCCAATGACCATCTTGAAGACCACCGTGCGCAAAGATATCCCCTTTGCAGTATTGGCTTCGGGTGCGCTATTCCTGCTTTGTCTTGACGGCTACATTAGTCGTGTAGATGCAGGTTTCCTACTTATCTTGTTTTTCTTCTTTATGGGTTTCACCCTTACTACGGCAAAGTCCGACGAGGGTACGCAAACTGAAACGAAGAAACCCATAAAACCCCTTGTGGCAACAGCTTGGTTGCTGGTTGGGTTGGGCTGTTTGGTGCTTGGCAGTAACCTCTTTGTGGATGGTGCAACCACCGTTGCCAAGACCTTGGGCGTAAGTGACGCCATCATTGGACTAACTATTGTGGCAGGCGGAACATCGCTTCCCGAACTGGCAACAAGTGCTGTGGCTGCCCGTAAGGGTAATAGCGGCATTGCTATTGGCAATGTGCTGGGCTCTAACGTCTTCAATATCCTGCTAATATTAGGTGTAACGGGCGTTATCTCGCCCATGACTATACAAGGAATAGGTATTGTAGATCTCTCCGTTCTTCTTGGTTCGATGGTGTTGTTATGGTTTCTTTCGTTCACCAAGTACACCATTTCTCGCCTCGAAGGTGCCCTCCTCACTTCTACCTATATTATATATATGGGTTATCTTATTATGCAAGCGGTGAAATAACGAACAAAAAAAACGGCCCATTATCTTTCTTATTTCTGTACTTTTGACTAACTTCGTGGCGTTAACAACTATTTGTTTAATCCATTAAAAACAATCAAACGTATGAGAAAAAGTTTGTTACTTTCATTACTACTTTCATTATTGTGTGCGCTCAGTGTATCTGCAAAGAAGTCGAGCAACATTAAATGCGAACTAATTCTAAACGACGGCAAGAAGGTAGAAGGCTGGTTGGTGAAAGAGAAAAGTTCATCTTATGGGCCATACATGGTTAAGAATGCCACCGATGTTGTTGTTGCATCTTCGGCCGAAAGCAAAGACGGCACCAACTACAATGCCGATGACGTTAAAGAAATGAAGCTTACCGACGAGACAAGTGGCGAAAGCTTGGTGTATAAGTCGCTTCATGCCGTGAAATCTTTCACTATGCCCAAGAGCATGAGTCCCTCGCCAAAGCGGTATTTTTGGTTGGTTATGTACGAGGGAAAGAAGGTTACGGGTTACATCTCTATGGCTTCAACTCGCGTTATAACGGGTGTTAGGAGTAGTTTTACCGAACGTTCTTTGCCTTTCAGCTATTCCGTAGATGGTGATAACATTGCCGTGACTTACCATGTGCCGATGGGTGGAACGGTGATAGGCAAACAGGCCGACTTGAAACGCATGTTCGAACGTTTCCCACAGATGGAAGAATACATCGACAGCAAGGAATTTGACTTGAAGGCTTTTAAGAAGAATCCGTTTATTTTGCTCGAAAAACTAGACCAGATACTTACATCTGGCAAGTAAGTGATGTAACTGAACGCTTGGCTTAGGCAGTTAATTCTCCAAGCCAAGCGTTTGTTTTATCTCATTTATTCAGCTACATGTGGCTAAATCTGCCAACAAACCTGTCTGCGCTGGAGAAGTTTGTGAACTTCCAACCGTCGTTAACTCATTAGCTAGTTATCTTGTTAACTTGTTTACTCGTCAATTCGCCATCTTGTTAACTCGTAAACTTTTCCACTTGTTCATTAAAAAAGGACTTGTTAAGCAAGCAAGTTACGTAACCTCATGATTTGAGGTGAGTAGCTCGCGAGCCCACAAGTCCTGTTAATGTGCTATTAAACCTCTGGAACCGCTTTAAGGCTTTGTGCAATGCTTTCTTCTGAAAGCGAATAGTTGTGCAGGTCGCCATTGAGGTATTGGTCGTATGCGGTCATGTCCATTAGTCCATGTCCCGACAGCGCAAACAATATAACACGCTTCTCACCACTTTCCTTACAGCGTTTCGCTTCGCGTATAACGGCAGCGATAGCGTGGTTACTTTCGGGTGCAGGGATGATACCTTCCGTGCGAGCAAACAACGTACCCGCCTCGAACGTTTCAAGTTGGGGTATGTCTTCGCCACGCATCAAGCCGTCTTTTATAAGCTGCGATACAATCACGCCCGCTCCATGGTAGCGCAATCCGCCTGCATGAATGTTTGCAGGCTTGAAATCGTGGCCCAATGTGTACATGGGCAACAATGGCGTATAACCAGCTTCGTCGCCGAAGTCGTACTTAAATACGCCCCGCGTAAGTTTGGGACAGCTGTCTGGTTCGGCAGCAACGAACTCGGTGGTTTTACCCTCCAAGATGTTGTGTCGCATAAAGGGGAAGGCCAAACCGCCAAAATTGCTGCCTCCACCAAAGCAACCTATCACCACGTCGGGGTATTCCTCGGCCATGGCCATTTGCTTTTCGGCCTCCAATCCGATAATGGTTTGGTGCAGCGTAACGTGGTTGAGCACCGAGCCTAATGTGTATTTGCAGTTGGGTGTTGTGGTGGCTAACTCCACCGCCTCGCTGATGGCGGTGCCAAGCGAGCCTTGATGTAGTGGGTCGCGCGTGATAATGTCTTTACCTGCCCTAGTAGACATCGATGGCGAACCAGTGACAGCCGCGCCGAAAGCACGCATCACGAGTGAGCGATAGGGCTTTTGTTGCATCGAAATCTTCACTTGGTACACGGCAGCCGACAGTCCGTACACGCTGGCAGCATAGCTCAGGGCTGCTCCCCACTGTCCTGCGCCGGTCTCGGTAGTAACGTTTGTAACGCCTTCTTGCTTGCAATAGTAGCATTGAGGCAAGGCTGAGTTCACCTTATGCGAGCCCAATGGGTTCACACTTTCGTTTTTAAAGTATATGTGTGCGGGCGTTCCGAGTGCCTCTTCCAAAGCGTATGCTCGCACAAGCGGTGTTGCGCGATAGTATTTGTATTTTTCTTGCACCTCTTCGGGAATGTCAATCCATGCGTTTTTGGTGTCAAGTTCCTGTTGGGCACATGCCTTACAGAAGATGTGAGCAAGGTCGTCCACGCTCACGGGTTGTTTTGTTGCGGGGTTTAGTGGTGGCAAGGGCTTATGCGGCATATCGGCTTGAATGTTATACCACTGCTTTGGCAAGTCGCTTTCTTGCAATAAAAATCTTTTTTGTCTGCTCATAATTCTGAGTGTTTAGTTGTTGGTGGCGTATTTTATAACCCACGTGTGTGTAACAATTCAAGGCCTGCCATACAATGGTATCGCCCTTTTGTCTTGCAAACTTATAAAATATCATCGAAAACAGCAAACCTTAAGTCTTATTTTAAGTCTATTCCTTAGGTTATCCCCCTTGCAACGGGCTTGCAAGTTATCCAAATATATTTGGTGAAGCGCGTGTAAGTAGCTCTATTCTGTGTAATTTCGAAAAGTTAAAAAAACATAGCTTTACTTATAATTGCAGGGTATGTAGATGCCTCGACATGGCTTTTGCCTATCTTTGCACGCACAATCAACTAAGAATAAGATTATGAAAAAGATTAAAGCTTTATCTTTACTGGCAGTAGCCCTTTTGGTTTTTGGTACATTGTTTACTAGTTGTCGTAAAGACGACGGTATGATAGAAGATCAGCAGCCCAACACAATTAGCTACTCTAGGGGTATATTCCCCATAGAAAGTGCAACCATTGAGGACCGGGGCGCAACCTATAAGATTAGGTTGGAGGTTAATTCTAGAGATATAGACGTAACCTTGGTTTATCCCAAGAATAGAATTGGCAAAAGTGTAGACCTGTCTCAGAGAGGCTCGTGGGAGTTTGATGGTGAAGATATTGATGTTAATGGTTCAAAGGTGGCTTTGGCCGAAGGCAGCTACATTGCTGTGGATAAATACTCCAACGGCTATATTTGGCTTTCGTATAGAGTACGACAGGTAAATAAAAATGGCGTAAGAGCAGAACGAGGAAACTATTCTGGTCCGGTATATGTTAGGGCATCATAAGGACGACTGATAAAAAAGTTTAGGCGTATAGGCCCTTACAAACGGCATTTTATCATGCACGTGCATGGCCTGCCATGGCGCTTTGATTTAAGCTTAATCGGCCATTAGATCTTCTTCAAACCATTATGGCATTGAGAAGAGCTAATGGCCGATTGGTGTTTATATGGCTCGCAAAATCTGCGTGTTCGCCAGGTTGTGTCACACACGTATGTTTGCGTCCATGCATAGGGTAGGGCATGTAAAGTGTGACTTGCACTGGCTAATCGTTACTCCATGCCCTATTTACATCATTTTTTATGCCCACGCGTTCAGATAGATAGTTTCTCCTATTCATAGATTTATGCTTTCAGCCACGATGAGATATGCCCTAGCGATGAGCTTTCTAGTAAGACGCCTTGTTGCATGTAAGATGGAACCGTGTTCCATGCCATCTGGAATCTTGTTCCATATAAGCTGTAACACTGTTCCATGTCATCTGGAACAGCAGTACAACATAGCTTAATGCTTCTGGATGACGAATTAACGTGTTATTTAAAATAAGTCATAAGCATTTCACTTAATAATAAGCATGGGGCTGTAGGGTGCTTGACGTAGATGGGTTTAAGGATAGGGGTATAATGTTGTGAATATAAATTGGAGAAATATGCTTGCACAATCATTGGGAAATGTTTACCTTTGTCCATCAAAACTATTGACAACCGTAAATGGTATTAATGTTTAGCCGTATCAACTTGTTCTAACAGGTGAGAGGGTTAAACAGTCAGCCTAAATCATAAAATACACTGAGCAGTAAAAGTCGGACATATACCTTATGATACATTTCAATAAACTTGCCGCAACGTTGTCGGTAACTCTTGCTCTGTTTGCTACTATAAACAGCGCGGATGCACAATCGCACAACCTACAGGAGAAGGTGAAGAACTATTTCCTGCAAACTTTAAAGGCAAAGCAGAACGCAGCGCTGAAGAGTAAGGCGAACTACACTCGCAACACGAACGATGCTACCAAGATACAAAAGCAATTGAAGGACAACGACGTAGTTAGTAGCAAGGAGATGGTGTGGAGTGCTTGGTGTGAGGCCAATCGCGAATTGCAGGAAGAGAAACTCATAAAGCCCGAAAGTTTGCAAAATGGTGGTGGTGCATCATGGAGCCTACCACAAGAATTGGAACCGAATGCGGTTATGCCCTACTACTTTGGCTCAAAAGGTAAGGCGGATGGGAAGATGCCGCTTTTCTTATATTTGCATGGTTCGGGTCCAAAAGAACAAGAGTGGCAGAATGGGTTGATATTGGGAAACTTGTTCCAAGATGCTCCGTCGCTTTATTTTATTCCCCAAATACCCAACGAGGGCAACTACTATCGTTGGTGGCAACTATCTAAACAGTTTGCTTGGGAGAAACTTATACGACAAGTTCTTGTTGACGGAGCTGTTGACGCCAATCGCCTTTACGTGTTTGGCATATCCGAAGGTGGTTATGGTAGCCAACGGCTAGCCTCATTCTATGCAGACTATTGGGCTGCAGCTGGTCCGATGGCCGGTGGTGAACCTCTAAAGAATGCTCCTGTTGAGAATTGTGCCAACATGGGTTTTTCTTTTCTCACAGGTGCAGACGATACGGGATTCTATCGTAATATTCTAACCCACTACACACAAGTTGCTTTCGACTCTGCACAATTGGTGCGTCCCCTTTCGGCAGACAATCGTCCGCTCTTTCGGCATCGCATCAATTTGCTTCCAAATATGCAGCATAGAATAAACTATAGCCTAACAACCCCATGGCTCAAACGCTTTGTTCGGAATCCGTATCCTAAGACCGTTCTTTGGGAAGATTTTGAAATGGACGGCCGTCGACGTTCGGGTTTCCACAACCTACAGGTTCTAGTGTCTCCATCGGAGCATCGCACTTATTATGAGATGATGATTAATGACAATGTCATTACAATGAATATCAATGATGTGGAATACACAACTGTTGAGAAGGATAAGCAGTGGGGCATTGAAATGAAGTTCAACCGTTCTTATAAGAAGTCTAAAGGCGGAAAGCTGCGCATATATCTTAACGATCAGCTTGTGGATATGAACAAGGCTGTAACGCTCATCGTAAATGGCAAACAGCTTTACCGCGGTTATGTGAAGCCTACTTTGCAGGACATGATTAACAGCTGCACAGAATACTTCGACCCATGTCGAATTTTCCCTGCATCTATTGAGGTGGGCTATTAATTCGTTTCGTCATAATTCCACTGCATTGAAATGAGAAACTTACCCTTGCGCATAGGACATTCTGTAAGCTATGACGGTGTAAAAGTAGAGGCTATAACACATTTCATGACATTAAACATGAAATGAGTTTAGGTATAAATACAGATAATCATTTAAAATTTTAGACATGAATAAATCAGTAAAAACACGTATCGAAAGCGATTTGCTCGGTTCGAGAGAAGTACCCGAAGAGGCTCTTTATGGAGTCCAAACACTCAGGGCTTTGGAAAACTTTCCAATAAGCAACTTCAAACTAAGCCAGTATCCTTTGTTTATCAAAGGTCTGGCTATCACTAAGATGGGAGCAGCCGAAGCCAATCACCAACTGGGTCTGCTCACAGACGATATGGCAAAAGCCATCAAGACGGCGTGCCAGGAGTTGATAGACGGCAAGCATCACGAACAGTTCCCGATAGACATGATTCAGGGCGGAGCTGGCACGAGCACCAATATGAATGCCAACGAAGTAATTGCCAATCGTGCTCTGGAACTTATGGGATATAAACGGGGCGATTACGCACACTGTTCTCCTAACGACCACGTAAATTGTTCGCAATCCACCAACGACGCTTATCCTACAGCCATACATATAGGTCTGTATTACACATATCTGGCTCTCGTGCCGCACTTCGAAGAGCTTATCCGTTCGTTCGAACGTAAGGCAAAAGAGTTTGCAGGCGTCATAAAGATGGGACGTACACAATGGCAAGATGCCGTACCTATGACTTTGGGTCAGACCTTTGCGGGCTTTGCAAGCATCTTACGCAACGAATTGCCACACCTCGAAGCTGCTGCACGAGAACTCCTGACTATCAATATGGGAGCTACTGCTATCGGTACGGGTATCTGTGCCGAACCGGGATATGCCGAAAAGAGCACGGCGGCTATTGCCAAGATAACAGGGCATAAATACATTTTGGCAGACGACCTTGTAGGAGCCACCTCCGATACTTCTTCACTGGCAGGCTACTCATCGGCTCTGCGTATGATAGCTCTGAAGATGAACAAGATATGCAACGACCTACGTCTGCTCTCGTCGGGTCCCCGCTGTGGACTTAACGAGATAAACCTGCCTCCGATGCAGCCGGGTTCGTCCATTATGCCAGGCAAAGTAAATCCCGTCATACCTGAGGTGATGAATCAGATTGCTTATAAAGTAATCGGCAACGACCTCTGTGTGGCTATGTCGAGCGAAGAGGCTCAGATGGAACTCAACCCGATGGAACCTGTTATAGCTCAGTGCTGCTTCGAGTCGTCAGAAATACTGATACAGGGCTTCGATACACTTCGTATCCGCTGTATCGACGGTATCACCGCCAACGAAGAGGTGTGCCGCAACTACGTACACAACAGTATCGGCATCATAACGGCTCTGAACCCTGTGATAGGCTACAAAAACTCGACAAAGATAGCAAAAGAGGCTATCGAAACGGGACGCAGCGTGTATGACCTTATTCTCGAACACGACATATTGTCGAAAGAAGACCTCGATACAATAATGAAACCCGAGAATATGATAAAACCTGTAAAACTCGGTATAAAACCTAAGAAATAAGTATTTGTTGTTTTGGGTTTAGTAAAAAAGAGACTATCTATAAGCTAGATAGTCTCTTTTTCAAGTTGTTGGTATCACTCGTCTTTTTCTTCCTCATTTGATTGTGTCTGTAAATAACGTGATTAGCGAAATTTACAGACACTTATAATTCATCGAACTCACGTTAAAATAGGTATACAGCAGTGAAAGTTTTTTAGTGTCTTTTATGGAGATACCCCACTTGTAATGCGTTGGCTATCTTGTGCTTCTTTATATTCTCAATCACTTATTTGTAAGTTGCTGTTTTATCAATGATATTGATTCGGATAAGCGAATGATCGACTTTTCCATATTGATATTGTCAGAATCGTATGAGACAATAGCATTTCCAAATCCTAATTCAGAAAAATGTTCATATTGTGAAAAATATTTGTAGTATGCATACAAGTTGATTGCACACTCTGATAAACTAGAGTTCTTTAAGATCTCATAAATTCTCCTGAGGTTTAGTTCATTTTTAGATTCTTTGTCTTCAAGAAGAGTTCTAACGTTCTTCTTTGGAATTGTCTTCCACATTTCACGTTCACTCCCAGGAATCAAATCGCTTGGATTCTTGTTAGGTTCAAGATAATTAAGATAGTTATCTTCAAGTTCTAGTGTGTATATGTGTTCAATAAGTTCCTCTTCTAAACCTATGTCTCCCACTTTGTCACGATAAACCTCAAACTGCTCAAACAAGGACTTAACATAGTCAATCTGTAGAACCTCTGCAATTTCATCTACATTTGCATCATCCATAGTTCCAATATACAATCCCAGTAATATATCCATAAAACAATTGCGTAAAAGAATGCCTACGGATAATTTGAGATATGAGGGCATACTGTTTTGAACCATAAACTTCGCCAATAAGGCAATAGAAGTTAAATTCATGGAAGAACGTATCAATATTGAGAGTTGTATATGCCTTTTCCGTGTTTTAGGGAATGTCTTGATATAGTTGTCTATAAACGACTTAATATCATTGTTCTCTTGAAGACATCTATTACAAACTACAATCCACTCCTTTAATGCCCCTAAATTAGTCATGTCAATAGAATCTTGTTTTTAGTATCTTTGAATCTCCTATAACGTACAATAAAGCTGTGTAAGCATAGATTCTATAATCAGGCTTAAAGCATTTCTTGTGTGGGTATAAAGTGGTAGGTAACGCCAGATACTTCTATCGTTCGAAGCTTGTTAGATTTAAAAAGCTTTTCCAAACGCAGAAGTCGTTGGTACATATTATGGTAGGACGTGTCCCAACTGTTTAGTTGGCATTTCTTCCATGTCAGGTCTTTTATTCTCATCATCCTACTCCTTTCTTCTATAGGAGGAACGCCTGTTTTGTAATAGAAAAGATAGGAAAGCAAAGATTTGCCTGAGAGTACCTTCCGTCGATATATGTCATTAATACTGCGACATTGCCTATGATACAGCTTCCGCAAAATTTTGACTTCTTTCTTTCCCATACCTGATGTAAAATAGGGCATGAGTTCTCGCCACCCATCAAATAGAGCCTTCAGTTCGTTTGCATTGAAAAGATAACCGCTTGTGGTATCATTAAGGACAGAGTCGTTTGGTTGAATTTTGGCATAGATAGTCTCGTTTATACTTACTCTATCTAGGTTTTTGATAGATAGGAAAGAGGCTTTGCATAATTGTTCAACATATTTTGTAGGAACGGCGCGTTGCACGCCCAACTTGTTCTTGCATTTGGTGAGTGATGTTATCAGTTCGCTATCTTTTGTGGAGATCTGTACAAATAGCGTGTCTAGTATATTGGAGAGGCCAGGATTTGATAGTCTGCCATTGGCTTTTGGAAAGACTAGTCCGCCTGTGGCTATGCTATTCTGTGGCACATCTAGTAGATAGGCATTTTCATTATCAGTGCTTAACTCCTTAAATAGGCTGGGCTTGTCTAGCTTGGGGTCTGCAATATATTGGGTAATGAAATTCATATATCCCGCAATATTGGCATCGAGTAGTTCTTTGGATTGGAGAATAAAATTCTGATAAGAGGTGTTGTCCTTATTATATAGTTGCACAAACAATAGGCAGGCGGATCGGGCTGCTAACTTAGATTTGATGTCGGAAGTGAAGGTGGGAATTTCATCCGTTCCTAAAACAATGAAGACGTCATTCTCAAATTTCACATAAGGTGTTTCGCTGAATATAGTATTGATAGCTGCTTCAAAACCCACTGAGGATGTAGTGCCGTTTGTATGACCGGAAGTTGTTTTCTCAAGAAAGGTTAGCCATTGCGCATAGTTGGGTGTGCATTTTAGATGCTGGTTACCATTTTCGGAAATAGAGGTCATCGAAAATGCCGTTTGAAATGTGTGAGGTATTTTCATGGCAATGTCTTGTAAGGAACTTGCCAGCGCCCGAACTTCTGCCCTGTCTTTCTCAAAAAACAATAAATGAACATTTAGGCGCCTACTTCCGTTGTTCATCCGCTTTATTTCAGCTACGGGGAAGTTTTCGCCTTTTATGTTGATGATATAACTGCGCTCGTCATCCCACACGGACACTGGCAGCTTTGTTACATTGTCTTTACTTTTGTTGTTGATATTGTGGAAGAGAATAAAGTTAGATTGTAAAGGAAATTCGCCTATCTGCTCGTTTTCCAACAAACAGGAACTATTTTGTCCTACTTCAACAACCATGTCGCTTGGTACCCATCCCAATACCTTTCTTTCTGTATCGTTCAGCGTGGGTTTATCGGAAATCAGAACGGCCTGCTTACTTTCATCGTATTTATAGGCATATACAATCTGTCCCCAACAGACACTCTTTGATGTTTTATTGTCAAAGAAAGGATCTTTGAACACTAGTATGCTATCGATTGAACAATATGGGTGTAGGTTGAAGAGCCTGTTGATAGCAGTAGTACCCACACGGAATTTAATGGGTAAGTTGTTTGATGGAGAGACAAAAGCATGTCCAAAAGGCAATAAACGATCTTTGGGTATCCATCCAACAAACGGAGCGCTTGCTGCATCCTTGAGATGTCTTTTACTGCCATAGAATAGGCTTAGCATTCCCTTGGGCTTTCCTACGATACTTGGCGATGCAGCTACTAGTTTGCAAAAGCCATTCTTCTCGTCGACAACGTAATATGGACTGCCCATCTTCTGTTCTCCTAGTACCCTTTGTGCAAAACGATTTGAATAAGCCTTATTCCCATCTCTGTCGGAATAGACTACAAGCAAGTCTTTATTTTTATGCAAATACGGATGTTGGCTAGTGCTAGGTACAAAGTTAAAGGATTGATGGCCCACACAATGCAAGCGTTCGTACTTTGTAACCTGTGCGTAAACACTGTTAAGGAATAGTAGGGAGAGAAGGACAGCAGTAGTTCTTGCCATCCAAGAATAATGTATGTTGTAGATAGACAATTTCATTTTCCGACAAATTTTTGAGTTACTTGAATTTTGGTGATTCGATGTAAATCGTCGATCTTAGCATCCTCAATAAGAACCCGATTGTTACGATTGCTTTCCAAGAAATGCAAACCTTGGCAATAATCAGGGAAAACATTGAAGCGTTTACCATTCACCTCAACCATTACCTGGTCTGCATCATAATAAAAATAGGTGTCCTTAATGTAGTTCATATTGTAATAGAAGGTAGCTCTATCTGATACCTTTGCGTTGGCTATCGCTTGTAAATGTCTCTTGATATCGTTTTGTACAAGCGTGAGGGTATCGATTTGCGCTTGATCCATAATGTCTTCTATTTTGGGCAGAATAGTAATCTCGTGTTCTATAGGTAAAAGTGTTGTGTTGGTTTTAAGCCTGATGATGTACTTGCCAGGCTTATCGTATTTGTATACTACTTGCCGGTCGAAAGCGTCAACAGTGCCACTCTCGCCAAATTCCCAATACCATGTGTCCATCCCATGTCCTTCTGCAGAGAAGACAAGTTCTTCACCCTCATATCCTTGCGACACACCATTAATTTTAGGGATAGAGTCTATTTCCACATCCTTTTTTACGGCAATCACCAGTATTGCCCTTTCGAGAATGCGTTTTCCATCAACTTGAAGTGTTATGAGGTATCTCCCAGCTTTCTTATACTTATACTGAATGTTGGGATGTCCTATTACGCTGTCGCCATTGCCCATTTTCCAAAGCACAGCTTTGTCTGCCACACCGTCAGGATTGTTGATGATGAACCTGATAGCCTCATTCACTTCCAATTGATTGTTTCCATTGCTGTCATGGATGTAGAAGTCTAAGCTTTTTGAAGACGTTCGTGAAGGAAGCAGCAAGAGAAGCACAATGACGACAATGGCTAAGAAGGCAGCTATTGCCAATAGGATTTTTTGTCTTTCATTCATAACAACTCGTGTTTAGATGTTCGCCTTTATCTTTTCGATATCTTCCTCAATGAGTTTGTTGTCGCTAATGGTATAGCTTAAGTTTTCGCGTACGTCGAAATACCCCTGTAGAAACTTGTATGCCTGTACGCAGTATAAGTACTTGGGATTACTCCCGTGCTTCTTGTATGCTTCTTGCATCCGTGAAATTCTCATTTTAATTTCACCAGTATGCTGCACTTGCTGTATCTCGAAGTTCAGAGAGTCGATGTCTGCCTTAATCCGCTCAAACTGTTGAGCCATCTTTTTTTGGTCGGTAAGTATCGCTTCAGACTCGTTGATCTCTTTTATAAGCAAGTCGGTCTTTGATTCAGGGATGTGTATAACATACTTACATAGAAGAATGTACGCCAACGCTACTGAGAAAACCAGTAATAAGACAAATTTAACTCCTGTCCAAATATTCTCGTCTTTTGTCATATTCTATATTTTATTATACAAAATGATATTTCTAGTTACACAGCATGGCTTCCTGCTTATTATAAGTTAGTGCCCATTGTGTGATACTGTTTCATTACTTTAGCTTGGGGTTAGATAGACAACTAGAGGGAAAGTTAACGAGAAGGCTCGTATTGATTGCCCCTCATAATTGGAGTGTCTCTTTTGACTGAGTACCCTATCCGTATCTTTCCAATAAACGCCCAAGCCATCCATTTGATTATAGGGATTAACCGGTTAATGCAAACTCCTAGCCCACTTCTTATTGGACCCTTTGCCGACCCTTTTGCAATTGGCCAAGGTTATACACTCGTTTGCGAGCTTCCTTGTCATAATTGTCTATGGTCTCTTGTGTCGTACGGATTTGCGCCAACACAGACTTGTAGAGCATGTAATTGTTACTGTCATTGTCTGACATACCTATCTCGTCAAGCATTTTGTCGCGCTCTTGGGTAATGATCTGTTGTAGCAGTCTGTGTTCATTACCTGTCCTTTCTTTGATGGTTAAGCTGTGCATGTTTCTGTATATCTCATCCATACGAAAGTTGTAATCGGCCTGCTTCCTAAATATCCCGTCATAACGTGCTTTCTTCTCTTCGAGCATACTGATGCCTTTTTGGGCTATTGTCAGTGTAAATACTCCAAAGGTGAAGAACAGTAGCAGTGTGAGTGCAAACCATGCCAGGAATGCGGTTCTTGCTTTCTTACGTTCTTTTTTGTTTTTTGCTTCCATGATCAAAGGTTAATTTTACTCCCACACACGCCATCCCTTTTTCTCTTCCTCAGGAGAATGACCAGCACTGTCTTCGCTCAACACAATATTCTCTCGCATCAGTCCGACATATTCCAATTCACTCATCTTTTTAAAGAGTCTTTCTAACAATGCCATCAAGTTACCGACACTCTTCAATGAGGGAAGAATATCCGTGTGCTTGTATCTGACATTCTTCACGTCACCTATCGCTTGCTGAAAATCGGCAGGATTGATATTTGTCCATTCCTTATAATATTGCAATAGATATTCTGCTTCATTCTCAGGCATGGTATGCAGAGCCGTGTGCAAGCTGTGTGCAAGCATACTAGCTAGACTTACCATATACACGGGAGGTTGCTCAGCAGCCAGTTGTTCTAGATGGAAGGAATGCATATCGAAGAACCTTTGTACAGAACGGCAAAGAACGAAAGTATTTTCCATTAATTTATCTCTACGCGAATCTCTAATGTTTTTGCGGCAAATTAACAGTGAATAGTTATGAATCACCTCAATGCTTTTTCTAAATTCATCAAGAAACGACGACAGACGTGTATCATAGCATACGCGCTGTGTTGCCGGGACATATTGATTGTCTATTTCAAATAGTGCACCTTCTGCTATAACTCTTCCTGCGATGATGCAGTTACCTTCCATGAAGTCTTTATTAGCTTGCGTTTCTGTCATCAGTTGTATGCATACTTTAGGTAGGGCATAGGGATGGTGTAGGGGAGTGGCTTCGGGATCGGGTACACCCACAGGGAGCATTTTATCTGGACTGACAGAAAGGATGATGTAAATTACTTTCTCCTTCTCTAGATCTGCATCTGGTGTCTTTATCTTCACAGATGGGACGAACTCCCCATAGAGACTTTGGTTGTAAATGATGGAAAAACCACCACGAGTTATGGCATTGCATGATTTCAAATGTATAGAGAGTGTGTCAATAGTATCTCCCTTTGTTTCCAACTCAATGGGCGAACTGGCATGCTCGAGTCTTTCGCCAAATCCATAGTTATAGGATGTAAGACCTTCTTCGCGGTTCAGCCTTACCGTCTCCATCATGTTATAGTAAGTTTCGAAAAAATGGCCATTGTTCAATTTAAGACCATTAACCCAATTGATTGGCAGGTATTCAATCTTCTTCATGTTGTATGTTGTTTATGCTCATTACTCTTTTTATATAGATCACTTGGTTCTTTTTAATGCGGTTCTCCCCTGCGGGCAGATTTGGATCCAGCATACGTATAAAGAGCGGGTACTTAAACCATTTGCTGGTATAAAAAATCCAACCGCTATCTGGATTCTCAGTCTTCGTATCTATCTGAGCTTGGGGGAAACGTCTATTCTGGTCTTCGATCAACCAGTCGAACCAGTTTCCCAAGGGAATACCGTCAGAAAGTCGAACGGTTAATGTTGTATAGCCCACATCTCCTCTTCTCCTTTTTACTTTCACCTTCACGGTCCTTGCCCTAAAACTGTCGAACGTGTCCCAATAGTTACGGTTAAATCCGCCATTATCACATCTCCATAATGCATATACAGGTGGTTGTATATTGCGGAATTTCTCAAAGCTTTGATAAACAAAATAGGGAATTGTAAACCAAAGCACGACTGTCATAGCCCAAACAGAATAAGTTAAGCCTTCACTCGCCCAGTCAAAGACCAAATAGTATATCCACCCGCCCACTACGGAGGATACGACAATGAGTAGGATGCTAATACCATCGTTTGGACCTTTAGTTCCGTCTTTTGTCATAACCTTTAAAGCGATGAGAAAAAGCACACCAAGTAAGAGGTATGAAACGAGAGCAAGAACTAGCCCGCCCCACACAAACTCGTTTCTCAGAAAACCAAAGAGGGCAGGTATTCCTAAGCAAATTCCAGCAATTAACGAAAAAATGATGACTTTTTTCATGCTGAGTTTTTGCCTAACAGATTTCAAGGCACTTGCAATGAACAATAGCAGCATTGCAAGTAGAGGTGCTAACAAGTATTTTAGGAAAAACAATATTAATGGTTTCATTCTGTTGATGTTTTTTATAGCTCTGTGTCATAACCTAGGAAGTTTGTTCCTAGCACAAACCCATTATTCGACTTAATTGTATAAACGACATTAACACGCCTTGCAGACACGATGAAGAATGACAAGACAAACTTTAGTGCTTCTGTCCTTTCTTTAAGTAATTTGTCGCTTTCGATACCTTTCACTAAACAGAGTTTTGCTTCTACATCGTCTAACTCGCCAATAAAGCGGCCAAAGAGTCCAGAATCTACTCCTAAGTGACAATCCCCTAAGGTCTTGTATGGTGATTCTTCTATGTAGTGAGATTTATATTGTAAGGATATGGGCACACGTAATACTGTGTCAAGAAGGCTTTCTAGTTTAGTCAGATTCTCCTTATATTTATCAGCGTCGCATAAGAACAAGAAGAGTCTGTACCGCTCTCCATAGTTTAACAAACCTTCTTGAGGACAAAAAAGAGAGCCTACACCTCGTAATATGCGGCTATCGTATGGGTTCGTAAAGAGATTCAAGCTGCGCTTAAAGACGTTAACTCCATCCAAAAAGAACTCTGTATCAAAAGGTTGGAAGAACTTGATGGCATCAGCTTCTTTCTTTCTATTGGCACGCATTGCTTCTACGACCTCGTTATTGGTCATACTTGGTGTGCTAAGAGAGATTGGGTGGAAAAGAAATTCAGGCAGTTGGTGGTAAATGCCATTACGGGCAAGGTGTAATACGAACCATTCTTTCGAAGTTCCAGGAAGATCTTCCACTTGAAAAGCCAAAACGTCTTGCGATAGCACACGACTATTCATCCCATGGTTACGCACCACAAGTTTATCTGAGAGATTTTCGTCTCCCGAGATGAATAGGAGTTCTCTAAAGAATACCTCGGCAAGTAATCTTCCTACCTCGCTTTTTGAGAATTCTTCCATGTTTCTTTCGTTTGTGTTTATTTGCACTCCCATTGCAAGTTTCCTTCCTTATAATTAACGATTACGCTGTCGCCTTGCTTGACGGATTCCGAAACAATCAGTTTTGAGATCGTCTTTTTCAGGTAAGTTCTGATTACGCCTGCTATCGGTCGTGCGCCATATTGTGGTGAGAATCCTTTGCCTGTGAGATAAGAAACTGTTTCCGGAGCCAAGTCCACTCGGATGTTCTTCTGGTCCAGTAATTGTTTTTGTAGACGCGAGAACTGTAACGTGAATATTTCTTGTGCCACAGGCTCTGTAATCGGAGAGAAAGGGACGATTTCTGTCAGACGGCCAAGAAACTCTGGCCGAAAGTATTTTGACATCACCTCTATCAGTTCGTTAGATTTTGGTTGGCGTCCTTCTTGTATCTGTTGGGTAATCCATTGACTGCCGATGTTCGAGGTGAAGATGATTATAGAGTTAGAAAAATCACCCTCACGACCCAGCTTATCATGTATCTTCCCTTCATCCATCATTTGCAAGAACACGTCGTAAACACTGCTGTGGGCCTTTTCTATCTCGTCAAACAACACTACGGAATAGGGCTTCTGTCGTATTTTAGTAACAAGTAGGCCGCCCTCTTCGTAGCCTACATATCCAGGAGGAGCTCCATAGAGTAATGCGGCTGAATGTTCTTCCTTAAACTCCGACATGTCAAAACGTATCATTGCATTGTCATCGTCGAAGAGAAGTTCGGCTAACGATTTGGTTAGTTCTGTCTTACCTGTTCCTGTTGGTCCAAGAAAGAAGAAAGAACCAATGGGCTTCTTGGGGTCACTAAGTCCGCTTCGTGACTCGATAATGGCATCAGATAGTGTTGTTATTGCCTTGTCCTGACCCTTTACCCGCTCTCTTAATTTGGATTCGATGCCCAGTAGACGATCTTTTTCCTGAGCCTGTATCTTCCCTATGGGTATACCGGTGTCTCCTGCAACTACCGCTTCCACTTCAAGAGAAGAAACAGCCTGGATGCCTTGGGCTGCTACATCGGCTAGCTCTTTTAATATTAGGCCTATTTTATCCAGTTTATCTTTGGTCGAATCATCATCGGTAAGCACGAAGTTGTCTGCAATTTTAGAGGTGATAACCACACTAAGCTTACTAAACACTGTATGATAAAGCAGATGTAGGTCGCGTTCGTTTATTTCCTCAACAGGTTGGTTTAGCCATTTGTTATAGCTATTGGTTAGTTGTGCAATTGTTTCCGGTGCGTTCTTGTTGCTTAATCTTACCGAAGCTGCTGTGCTGTCAATAAGGTCTAAAGTAGATGCAGGCTGACTTTTTTCTTTATAATATCTGTTTGCCAAATAGCAGGCATTGTCTATGGCTTCCTCCGTAATATTCAGCCCATAATGAGCCTGTAATAGTGTCCGATGCTCCAGAAGGGCACTTTTCAACACATTGGGTTCAAGTTGTTCCACATTCACCACATTCAAACGGTTGGCTATGGGGTGTTTTTCTAGATGCTTTCGATAAGCGTCCGTCGAAAGAAGCAACAATAGTGTTACTGTCCCCTCGCTAATTTGCGCATCCAAGATATTCACCAGTCCGATAGCGTTAGAGGCATTTCCATTTTCCAAGAGCATCTGCAAGTCGTCTATAACAACAACAGTCTTGTTTTTGGTTTGGTTCAGTTTTTGAAGTAAAGTGGTTATCTTTTGCCCTACTTCGGTTTCTGAAGACGTTTGTGCCAAAACCTTAGAGGTGTTCAGTCCAATAAGTGCAGTCTGGTTGATCATTTCGTCCTTGTTGGTTGCTATTTCATGTGCCAATGCTTTTACGATTGCCGTTTTGCCGACACCAGGTGCTCCAACCAATAAGACGCCTTTATTCTCCGCCCTTTCTAAGTTTTCAAGAATAAGTCTTACCTCTTTACCGCGGCCTATGATGGTCTTTCCTTCTTCCAAGATGTCACCTCGTTTTAGATCTGAAGCATATTGGATAGAAGTTGGTAGTTCTTGTCCCATTGCGTTTGCGAAAGGAGAAGCTGCAGCATTGAAATATTCCAAGATGTCTTGTTCAGAGACACCCAAACCTTCTATTTGTTGATGTGAATACACTACACCATCTCTTACGATTGCTGTAAACACGCAGAGGGCGTCTACATAGTCGGTTCCCAACTTAATTTTTGACCTCTCTGCCTCGTCCATCACAAGTTTTACTTCACCATCGGCAACGATGTCTGAAGTGTTATTCCCTACCGACACATACATTTCTTTATGCGTGTCGAACCAATCCATAATGTATGCCACATCTTTCTGCATGGATGTAAGGATGTCCCTCAACCCTGTCTGTTCTGTCATCATTGCCGTTGCTAGATGGGCAACACCATACGATTGATGTCTGTCTTGCCGTGCCATCGCCTTTGCCAGTTTAATGGCTGACAACAGGCTGTTGCTGTAATTTTGCTCACTCATACGAAAGACACTTTAAAAGGTATTTTACTGATGGCTCGTTTCGTTAATTCCTTTTCTAAGAACCGAGCAGTGATAGAGAAGTCTGTCGCATGGCCTCCTGCACTACGTTTCAAGCTTATCCTTATTTCCGTAGTCCGTACAATTCCCTTTTTTATATCAGGAGAAATCGCCACTCCATCGCGAATGTCTACGTTTTTTACAGCATTGCCTAGCTTATGGAAGATGTAACTGCTCACATCTTCTTCAGTAACAACTCTGTCTCTGCTTAGTAGGCCATAACGCAGGCTGCTTATTAGCTCTTGTTCATTTTTGTGCGCAGTTCCCTGCTTGGTTTCTGTTTGGAAGCGGAAGCCTGCGTTTAGGTACTTGTCTGTCATGTGGTGGGATAACGGGGTCGTTTCGTCTAATCCGTTACCTGTAGGTCCATTAGAAAGCCAATATTTTACTTCCACATTTTCTGCTCCTTTTTCAGGATAAGTCAGCAGAAATACGCGAGGCCTATTCCCGCGTTGTACCAAATCATAGCTGTTCTTACCCATCGAAGTTATACTCTCATAAAGTTCAGTAAGTTTACCGCCAAGAATTTCCGAGTTTTCGGAAGAGAAAGCCATTCCGTCTTCACGCAACAGGTGCATTAGCTTTATTATAAGGCTACGTGCATTATCTGTGTCAAATCTCTCAAGATTTCCGAAGTATACGCTAAAAGCACCGCTTGGGTTGCCTTCATAGTGACTTTGTATATCAGTATAGTTTCTCCCCTCGTTGTCTTGAAGGCTATCGATATGTAGAAAATGTGTTTCTGCACTGTATGGAAGAGAGACGATAGAGCCTTCTTTTGAAAAATCATGTTTCTTAAAGGCTTGTTGTCTATTCACCACAGGAAAGGTGTTGAGTAAGATACGTATTTCATCAAAATCTACGTCTTGCGATGTGTTGGGAAATTGTAGCCTAAACCAACAGAGCTTTTCTAGCTTGCCATCCATGCCGTCGGAGTTCCATATACGTGGCAATGGGGTGCAGCATAAGCTTTCCCTATGCTCATGTCCTGCCAAGTCTATGGTAACATAGTTGTCGGCATAGTAGTCGTTGATGTCTTCAAAATAATAATACTTTTCCTTCTCGGGCAGAGAAAACATCGGAGTATGTGTACGCATGATATGATTATCCGTATCATATACTTGTATGTCCCTGATAAGGGGTGAAAGCCTATCGTTTTCTGGTAAGATGCAAAATGTTAATGAATCCGTGCTCAAAAGGTTCATTTCTGAGATGGAGACACCAGCCCAAATGGAAAGTTCGTTGTCTTCGTCTTTGTTTGGCAATATTGATACGGCTCGTCTGCCGTCTGTGAAACATGTACGCATCCTGTTACCGTCAACAATAGATCTCACATGCCCATCAACCAACGGGTATGCGGCAAGAGGTGTAAAGAAAAGACGGACTGTGCCTTTACCGAAAAACATCTTGTCCACATAGAATTGATCTTCTATTGAACATTCACGAATGTTGCCTGAAGCTGGACAGATTGTTAGCAACGCGTGGGCAGGGAAGGGTAAAGACCATTTGTGTGGAACCAACAAGCGTGCTAACCGATGCAAGATTGCCGCATCAGCTGCTTCTATATCTTGATACAGTCTATTGCTGTTATAGGCAAACGCGTCTAGCAGCAAATCCACTACTGGATCCATCTTGCTTGGGTCGGTTATTCCCCAAAGGTTCATTGCATACCGCGAAATCCGCTCTTTTATGTCTTGCTGTCGATTGTCTATCATGGTTGTAAATTTACTATTGGGAAAGGGGACTAATGTAAAGGTAGGTGTTGAAATAGAAAGGTTTGTCATTCGAAATCAGCAACCCATTTACCGTTATTTGTACACGCCGACGGGCGTTGGGATATTTGTTTCTTACCTCTTCTTCGGCAGCCGTCAAGTATACATCTACACTAATGTCTTTCAGGCGATGCTCGTATTTGGCAATGGTAGCCGCTAACGATTTTCGCACGTCTTCCTCCCAATCCTTGTTGAAAACCGCTTGGTTATACTCCAAGTTCCAAATCATGGAACCATAATCGTCCTTACTCTCCATTTCTCCATATCGTGAAACGACGAGCAGCATGATATGCTGGGCGATAGACTCCTCATAGGAGCATCGCTCCAAATCTCCCTCTAAGGCTGAGGGCAAATCTAATGGTAATTTTAGGTAGTCCATGATATTATTAGGATAACTTCCGCAAATGTATAACATTTTATTGAAAGACAAAAATTTTTACGCTTAAATTTTGTGGCGATCTCCATTATTTCTGTGCATATAATAAGTGAACAGGTACTTTCAATTTGCGGCTTTGTTTCGTTAGTCGTTTACAATCAATGTTATACGGTGTTTCTGCGTTTGCTTGTAAGTGTTTAAGTTCACTCTGTTATCTGAGCGGGAGAAAGTGATCTTTAAATATTTCTGTATAAATTTCAATACCTCCGTGTGCTGACTGTTGTGGTTGGTTTCTTGATGTGTTAACGGGTCGAAAGGGCGCAACATTGTATTTTTGTGCTTCTGTCTGAGAAAACAACCATGCGTAAGAATTCTGATGCGTTTTGAGGCGGCTTGCCTTGGTGGAAGGCTGCAAAGATATGCAAAAAACGCACCAAGTTATCATCGCATTTTGTATTCTCTAATTCTCGCGTGCGCGCGTACCTTAATATATATAAGGCAGGGTTTATACTGATGTCGTGGCAATGGCGTTATGTTTTCCCTCTTGACCGATGTAGCGCAGGCGACTGTTCGGCATAAAGCCGAAGGCGGTTTTGATGGGTTTTCATGACCAAAGGGTAGTTAATAGGTTGTCAGTAGATTAAATCATGTGTCGTTATCGCTAAGACGTAACCCTGTTACATGTCACCCGGAACACTGTTCCATCTTATCTGGAGCATTGTTCCGCCTTGTCTGTAATGGCATTCCATCTTACCTGTAACGAGGCGGGCGGTTAGCGAGTTGTGTCCTTGGGCTTTGCCGTTGGGGTTTCAGGGCTTATTGCTATGGGATGGTGAACTGCTCCTGAACGCCTTAGGGCATAAGGTCGCTCGCACGCACGACAGGCCCCGAAGGGCCCGAAGGGCACGCCAAGGGACATGGCCCATTTGTCGTTTCGGTGCCCTCGTGTCTTTTCGGGCTGCCCACACACCCGGAATTAAGATTCGTTATGTAAAATTTTGATACGCACCTCCTAGGTTTAAAGAGGGTTAATTTTTTGAGATTCGGATTCCTTTTTCTTGATTTTTTGGGATTAAATGTCTAGATTTGCAACATCAACCACGTTTGGCCGCGTTCCTTACGTTCTGCCATGGAAAACAGCTGCGCATGAGGGGCTGAGGCGGAATCAGGCGGCGTTGACGGCGTTCTCTTTTCGTTGCCCTCGCGCATGGGGGAAATGGAAGGACAAGACGCATAGTGTAAATATTCAACAACAACCTAAAACAAGATTTATGAGTTCATTCAGAGCCACATTGGAAATGGGAGGTAAGGAGTACGACGTTCTGTATTCCAACTACGAGTTCAAACGCAACACCGACGCCAAGGGCAAGCCCGCCTCGAGCGTTACTGGCGGGTACGTGTCGGTG